>NZ_NESC01000004.1 GCF_003063575.1 Limnohabitans sp. Jir72 | reverse complement strand
GCCAGATCGATGCCTACTGTTGTAACCTTCATGTCGGACGCTCCTGTCTGTTCAAGTGGTTGATTTGCATCTCCACTTTGGCACATTTCGATGCCGTGTAGGTGGGAGCGTCCATCCCATTGCTTACTGCGCTCCTACGGAGAGATGCCTTTGTTGTAGGAGCCCACCCTGTGGGCGATGTTTTGCATGGGCGTCTGCAAGCGATCGCGCACGGGGTGCGCTCCTACGGAGAGATGCCTTTGTTGTAGGAGCCCACCCCTGTGGGCGATGTTTTGCATGGGCGTCTGCAAGCGATCGCGCACGGGGTGCGCTCCTACGCAGAGATGGCTTTGTTGTAGGAGCCCACCCCTGTGGGCGATGTTTTACATGGGCGTCTGCAAGCGATCGCGCACGGGGTGTGTCCGCAAGATCGGGGGATCAGCTTTTGGCTTGTTTTTGCGCCGTATGAGCAGCCAT
Organism: Limnohabitans sp. Jir72; assembly: GCF_003063575.1. Classification (GTDB taxonomy): domain Bacteria; phylum Pseudomonadota; class Gammaproteobacteria; order Burkholderiales; family Burkholderiaceae_C; genus Limnohabitans_A. The sequence continues at coordinate 319,681 of NZ_NESC01000004.1, read as the reverse complement.
TGTGAATTGAGTACAAAAAAGTACCTATAAATTAGAATAACGACATCTGTTGTTAAATTTATAGTGTCGATTTGTGAAAATTCATAAAATTTTTGGAGTGGTTTTTGGCCTGGCTTTGTCTGTGCAGGCTCAAACGACCGCCAGTGTTCCTTACACCCCAACTTGGCAAGCGCGTCATCATTTGCAGTGGTTAGCTGACCATGCGGGTTTGATGCTGACGGTCTCTCATTGGCCTTTGCCGGCTGCTGCGGTGCAAGAGGCTTTGGACAAGTTGACGGGGGCGGCACAAGGCGATGCACAAGGCGATGTACAGGGGCTCAATGCATCGCGTGATTTTGTGCTCCAAGAGCTGGCTGCGGCACGGTCTCTGGGGCGCATTCAGGTGCATCTGCGCAGCGAGTCTGAGGGTTTGAACGGTTATGGCGAGAACTACACACCGGGCAGCAGTGCGCAGTTGTTGACGTCAGAGGGTCGCAGTCAATGGGGTGAGGTGACTGTGGCGGGGCGTTTGGGTGGGCGGCTCGAGGTCAGCCCCAACTCGCTGCAAACGCAATTCCGTGGCATGGGTACCGAAGGGCGAAACCAGATGCGCGCCGATGGTTCTTCGGCTGTGTTGGGGTGGGAGGGCTGGAATTTCCAGGCCTTTTCTCGTCAAAACTGGTGGGGCCCTGGTTGGCAGAGCAGCATGGTCAACGGACACAACAGCCCTGCTTGGTTGGGGGCTGGCGTTCAGCGTGGCAGCGCGGCACCGTCAGACAGTGTTTGGCTCAGCTGGATGGGGCCGTGGAATTTGGATGTGTTTGTGGCCAAGGCGCAGGATCCGCGCGTGGTGCAGAACCAGCCGAGTGGTTTTTTGTTTTCGGGCATGCGCTTGACGATGAAGCCCAAGCCTTGGCTAGAGGTGGGCCTGAGCCGTGCCTTGCAGACAGCCGGTGCGGGTCGGCCAAGTGGCGCTGGCAACTTTGTCAAGGCGTTTTTCGGGCAGCAGGTGAACCAAGATCCTGGCGATCCACCGGACAGCAGTGGCCAGATTGCGGGCTACGATGTGCGGGCCAGTTGCCCGGCTGTGCTGGGCAACTGCGCTGTTTACACCCAGTGGATGGGCGAGGACGCGGCGGGCAGCACCATTCCTTTGCCTTACAAGTTCATGAGCTTGTGGGGTATGGATAAAACTTATGGCAACGGCCGGTACCGGCTGTTCGCCGAGTGGGCGGACGCGAACGCCTACAGCTTGCCTTGGGACGCCAAGCTGAGTTTTCCGGGCTTTGTGAATGGTGTTTACAACCAGGGCTATACACAAGGCGCTCGTTGGGTGGGGCCGGCACAGGGATCGGGCTCACGCGTGTTGACGCTGGGCTGGATGGATGCCGAGCGCCAAAGACAGTTCAAGCTGCATGCTGGCACGGTGGCGTCAAGCATCGGGGCTTACAACCCGAGCTTGGTGAGTGCACCCCATGGCCGCCTGTGGGGTGTCAGTGCCAGCCAGACGATGCGCTGGATGGGCATGACGCTGACGCCTGAGTTGGCCTACACCCACTTGGCCGAGGGTCAGGACCAAGGGGTCAACAAGCGCAGCAATTTGCGCGTGGGCTTGATGATGGCGGTGCCGTTTTGATGTTTATTGAGGTTGCGAGTCTTCACGTTTTGGCTGAAGCCGTGAGCTCACGATAGGGGTCTGTTGGCGCTTCGGTATGGGACAATGGATGTATGAATAAAAAAATAACTAAAAAATCATTTTTATTTTTATTCTTCGTGCTGGCATTGTCTTTCAGCAGCGTGAGCTCCAAGTTGGCAGGGCTTGCTTGGTTGATGGTTGTTTGTGCAGGCGTCATGGCTGCGTGGGGTGCAAGGGGCGGGCACCGTGGGGCGGACACTGTGGGCAGTGATTTGGCTCTGGTCTGGCTGGGTTGTGCTGCGGTGGCCTTGGTTGTGAAGGCGATCCCCATGTTTTATTGGCATGACCGCTGGGAAGAAAGGCACGCTGAATTTCGCTTGCTAATGGGCGCGGTTGGTACTTATGCCTTGTGCCGGTGGCGATCACCTGTCAGCAATACCCAACAAATGGGAGTGGTTTGGGCGATGGGCATCAGTTGCGCTTTGGCCTTTTGTCTGATGCTGACAGTGGGCAGAGATGCCGCTCCAACCAATGCCATTCCGTGGGCAGTGGGCATGGCTTTGTTTGGTGCCTGTTTGTTGGCTTGGTCTTTGTCGCCTGATTTGACACGCATGAATCGCTCAGGTTCGCTGGCAGGTGCTTTGCTGGGTTTGGGGGCGGTTCTGGTCAGCGAGAGTCGGGGCGCTTATGGCTTGGCATTGCTTTGGCTTGTACTTGTTTTTGTGCATGCCAAGGATTGGGCAGTTGGTGTTTTCTTGAGGCACAACGGGGCGCAGAGGTTGACGCGCTATCAAATCATTGGCCTTGCCTTGGGGGCTATGCTGTGCCTGGGATTACTGACCCAAAGCGCAGTGTTGCAACGACCATTGCAACGTTTGCAAATGGCGGTGCAAGAAATTCAGCTGAGTCAGAAATCTCTTGAAGCTGGCTCTAATACCTCGGTGGGGGCTAGGCTCCTGATGTGGAATCGCAGTGTTCCATTCATTGCCGAGTCGCTTTGGCTTGGCCATGGACAAGCAGCCAGAAAAATGGCCATCACAAGTTGGGCACGCGAGGCGAACTCAACTGAGGTCTTGTCATTGGGGCATGTGCACAATGAATATTTACACACCTTGATGGACCATGGCTTGTGGGGACTGGCCAGCTTGCTGTTTTATGCATTGGGCATGCTCTGGATCTGCATTCGCCTGTGGCATTCGAACTTGCGTCCCCAGGCTTGGGCGATGGGCGGGGTCTTGTTTATTCACAGCACGGCTGAATTGACCAACGTCAACTTCGCCCATAACTATTACCCGACGATGCTGTCGCTGGTGATTGGCTTCGTCTTGATCTCAGCTTGCCGTCCGCTTCCTAAGACTGGCGCACTGAATTGACCAGATCATTCCAATTCGCGCTACTCAGCCTTTGCCATCTGGCCTGATGGGCGTGGGCTTTGGTGCGCCCAGTCCGATGGTGCTTTCGTAGCGATTGAGCAATTGGCGGGTGGCCTCGCGCCAGATGTCGACGATGAGTTGTTGTTGACTTGCTTGCTGTGGATTGACGCGCAGGAAGCTGACGATGCGCAGGTCGTCTTGCACTTGTACGGTCAGCTCACGAATGATCCATGGCTGGCGAGTGCGGGGCGCTTGCTGCCGGAGCCAATCGCTTTTGTCCAGGCTGGCCATGCTTGCCGTGCGGGCGGTGAAGTTTGGGGCCAATAGCTGCGCAATGGTTGGCGCGTCGTTGCGGCTGAGGGCTTCTTCAAGCGCTTGCTCGGCTTGCAGGTATTGGTGTGCGTTGTAGGTCAGCGCTGTGTCTTGCTTGGGCATTTGACGCGCTGGGCTGGGCCGCGCCTGAGCGGTCTGCGGCTGGCCCAAGCTGGGGAAACACAAACCAATCGACAACAGCAGGCTTGCGCCTGCGGCAGCTGTGGGTGATGTTTTGCCCATTGATCAGCTCAGGCCGTGATGTGACGCGATCACTGCACCGGCCCTGTGGCGTTGATGTAGCACTTGGAGTCTTTGGCGCTGAGCTGGCGTTGCAGCAGGTAGTTGCGTGAGCCACCGGTGGAGGTGGGCAAGGTAACGTTCCAGTAGGCGCCGTTGCTGGCCTTTTGGACTTTGCTGCCAAAGGTCCAGCTGCACATGTCGGAGTTTTCCGAGCCCGCAGCGTTGTACCAGGCGTTGAGCAGCGGATCGGTCACGGTTTCGATCAACTCGTGGGCGATGACCGAGACCATGCCGTCAACGGCGGCATTGCCGTTGGGCGAGATGGTTTGCACAGCGCAGGAGGCCAGGCTCTTGTTGGGATTGCCGATGAAGCCGTATTTGACCGTGTTGGCCCCGATGCTGCCGTAGGAGTGCCAGCCGCAATACTGGGTAAGGAAGCCTGAGCGCTCGGCAATGTCCGAGGACGACAGCACCAGGTAAATGGCATTGGCATCGCCCGCACCGGCATAGGCTTTGACGAGCGCGAAAACGTTCGCATCGCTCATGCTTTTATTGCCGTAGGCCGCTGAGGCCGCTTGCGTGAATTCTGTGATGACCGGGGATGACGCTTGGGTCACGAAGGTGTTGCCAGTTTGGGTGTAAAGGCCCAAGTTGGAGGAGAAGCCGGTGGTGATGCCTGAGTAGTTGTTGACCAGGTTTTGCTGCGACATGCCCCAGATGGCATCTCGGATGATTTGCTGGCCTGCGGCGTTGTCGGTCCCGTTGGTCTGTTTCCAGTTGCCGTACCAGATGAGAACGACTTTGGAGAGATTGCCCATGACCGGTCCACCTTGGTAAGTGATGGGGCTGCTGGCTGCAGCTGTCGATCCGGCGGTGGGTGCCTTGGCCAGCAAGGCCGTGCTGTGGTTCGAAAAGGGGTTTTGCAGATAAATCTCTGGCGACAGCTGGTGCTTGATTTTTTGCTGGGTGTTGCCGTCCGCGTCATGCACAGGCTCGCTGGCGTTGCGCGCGTTGGATTCGGCCATGGCCATGGCGCTGATGCTCAAAATGCCTGCCAGCAAGCAGTGTGCGGCGGCAAGACGGATGCGGTTTCGGGTCAATCGGTTGTGCATGGCCAAGTCTCCTCAAATGATTGCTTATTGTAAGAAGGAATTGAAAAAACAGCCCAGCCAAGATTTTGCCAGCGGATGAGCCATATCGGCATTGTCTTTGACCGGCTTAATCACTAAAAATGGTACTCGGCATCATTATTTGTTAAAAACAGTAAAATTATAGAAAACTATTATTTGATGGCATTGACATTCGTCAAGTTGGGGTGCGCCTCCGCGTGCTGGTGATCAGGTTTTGTGTGCGTTCGGCCCTCAGGTCGCATGCAACGGACTGGGCAACTGGCACTTTGGTGAAGTGCGATGCCGTCAAAAATCAAAACTGTTGAGTACCAAACCATGAAGTACCTGTTTTCCATGAAGTCCAGGTGGCCGCAAATGGCGGCCCTTGGACTGATGCTGGGCGTGCTATCGACCAGCGTCAGCGCGCAGCAGGCGGGGTGTACCTACCCCTCCGGCCAAACGCCAACACCCTACAACGGAACCTGGACGCCCCCGCTGGGTGCTGCCGGTTACAACCCAGGTGTCAACTACTGCGTACCCAACTTCTCGGTCAGCCCACCGCTCAAGAAGTTTGTGGACGCGATGCCTGGTGTGGGCTCTTCCAACAAGAACGGCTTGGGGCAGTACATTCCTCTGGCTCAGCCCGATACGAGCACATTCCCAGGCAACGATTACTACGAGATCGGCCTGAAGCAGTACACCGAGCGCATGCACTCGGACCTGCCTTCTGGCATGGCGACCACCAAGCTGCGGGGCTTTTACCAAAAGAACGGCAGCGACAGCACCAACCATTACCTTGGCCCCATGATCATGGCCAAGCGTGGCAAGGCAGTGCGGCTCAAATTCTTCAATGAGCTGCTGCTGTCCAATCAGCCCAACGGTTACCTGCCGTTGCCGATGGACCGCAACCTGATGGGTGCGGGCATGGGGCCTTTGGCCGCCGATGGGGTCACGCCTTGTGACCCGATGGTCACCAACACCTGTGCCAATTATTCTGACAACCGTGCGGTCATTCACCTGCACGGCGGCTTGACGCCTTGGATCAGTGATGGCACCCCGCACCAGTGGATCACGCCTGCAGGCGAACCCGCTGTGTACAAGAAGGGTGACAGTTTCCAGAACGTCCCGGACATGATCGGTACAGGTCGTGGCCAATTCACGCCTGCACCCAAAGACGGCATTGGCACGTACTATTACACCAACAACCAAAGCGGTCGTTTGCTGTTCTACCACGACCACTCCTTGGGCTTGACGCGTTTGAACGTCTACGCCGGCATGGCCGCACCGTACCTGATTGTGGACCCGGTGGAGGACCTGTTGATGACAGGCGGCACATCGGGATCGTTCACGATCCCGGCTGGCGTTTTGCCTGACCAATCGAACCTGCTGGGCGTGGGTACAACCGGCAGCGTCGCCGAATACAAATACGGTATTCCGCTGGTGATCCAGGACAAATCGTTCGTCAACGGTGACATGTATGGCACCGGTGCCAACGGACCTTTGGTCAATGGGCTGCCCACCAACGGCGCGACAGCAGGCATGCCCGCCACCAAGGACTCTGATCCTTTGTGGTTCAAGCACGTCAACAACTCTCAGCACGGCGACCTGTGGTTGCCGCACGAGTATTTGCCCAACGAAGACCCCTTCAACACTTGGTATGACCCGGCTACCAACAGCTACGGTGCCAACCCGAAGGGCCGCTGGGACTACGCGCCGTGGATGAACCCGCCCGCAGTGCCCATGAACGATGTGTTGCCATCGCCCACGGCGATTCCCGAGACCTATGGTGACACCATGCTGGTCAACGGCACGGCTTTCCCGTACATGGAATTGCCATCGACAGCGGCGCGCTTTCGCGTGCTGAACGCGAGCAACGACCGTTTCTTGAACTTGCAGTTGTACTACGCATCGACCAAGGATGGCGTGCTTTGCCGTGGAAATGCAGTGACTGACCTGTCATTGTGTACAGAAGTCTCCATGATTCCGGCCATCGATTACAAAGCTTACGCTGGTTTGAAGGTGGATGTCGGCAACATGAAGATCGATACGGCCTCAATGCCTGCGTCTTGGCCAACAGATGGTCGCGCCGGTGGTGTGCCTTACTGGGCGCACAGCGGTCCCGACATCTTGCAAATTGGCAACGAAGCGGGTTTCCTCGCGCAAGTCGCTCCGTGGCCTTCGCAGCCCGTGGACTTTGACCACAACACGCGCAGCGTGACCTTGAACGGCATCACCAGCCGCTCATTGATGCTGCCTTCTGCCGTTCGTGCAGACGTGGTGGTGGACTTCTCCAGCGTGCCTGCTGGCTCGGCGCTGATCATGTACAACGATGCGCCAGCGCCCATGCCTTTGTGGGACAACCGCAACGACTACTACACCAACGACGGCGATCAAACCGACGGCGGCGGGGCACCCAACACAGAGCCAGGCTACGGTCCGAACACACGCACAGTGATGCAGTTCCGCATCACGGGCGCGCCATCGAGCCCCTCGGCATTCACTTTGGCCAAACTGACGTCTGAATTGCCCAAGGCATTCCTGCTGGCCCAAAAGCCACCGCATGTGCCGCAGACCTTCTACCCTGATGCGACAGGCGTTGTGCCCAACACTGCAGTGACCAACGTTTATGCCAACGTGATGGACGAGTCGCTGAACATCTCGGGCACAAAACAGACAGTCAATCGCGTGGTTGTGACCGCGCCAGGCCAAAGCTACAACAAAGCACCGACAGTCAAATTGTCTGGCGGCGCTTGCGTGGATACCCTCAACAAACCTGCGTTCCCCACAGCCACCGCATCGCTGGACGGCCTGACGGGCGTGAACTTGGTGACCGGCGGTACAGGCTACACAACGATCCCCACAGTCACCATCACCCCCGCAGTGGGCGGTGGCGGTGCGGGTGCCACAGCCGTGGCCACAGTGACCGGCGGCATCGTCACCGGCGTGTATGTGACCAACCCGGGTTCGGGCTACTTGTTGGCACCGACCGTGACCATCACGGGCGGCGGCGGCACGGGTGCCACAGCCACCTCCAACGTGATCACCGGCTCGGTCGGCTCGATCACACTGGGCGCTAATGCTGGCACCATCAAATGCCTGAGCTCGCCTTTGGTGACTTTGGTGGCTGGCAAAGGCAACCCTGGAACGGGTGCGACTGCTGTGACCACGCTGACCGGTGACTTGGTGCTGGACGGCAAGAACCTGATTGAAGGTTTTGACCGTGAATACGGCCGCATGGACGCAATGCTGGGCTCTACGCCCAACCCGCTGACCCCTGTCATGGGCGCAGGCCCTGTGGTGGGTGTGGCGTACTACGTGGACCCACCGACAGAAGTGTTGACGGGCAACACGACGTACCTGTGGCGCATCATGCACATTGGTGTGGACTCGCACGCGATCCACTTCCACTTGTTCGATGTGCAGCTGATCAACCGTGTGGACTGGACAGGCGTGATCAAGCCGCCATTTGCAGACGAATTTGGTTGGAAAGAAACAGTCCGTACCAATCCGTTTGAAGACATCATTGTGGCGCTCAAGCCCTCGGCAACGGACATGGCATTGCCATTCACGATTCCTAACAGCTTGCGTTTGCTGGATCCGACAGTGCCAGCGGGCTCGACGGGTATCTTCAGCCCCGTGGCACCGCCACCGGGTGTGGCCGCAGTGGCGCAAACGACCAACGTGGTCAACAGCTTCGGCTGGGAATACGTGTGGCACTGCCACTTGCTGGGTCACGAAGAGAACGACATGATGCGCCCCATCGTGTTCTATCCGGAGATGCCAACAGGGGGTCTGAATCCTCAGTCGCTGACCTTTGCGGCAGCGGCAGTGGGTTCGACCAGCGCGGCGCAGACGGTCACGCTGACCAACTCGGGTGTGATGCCATTGGCCATCAGCGCCATCAGCTTCACGTCCGACACGGGTGCAACGGGTGCGCAACTCGACTTCCAGCGCCTGGGTGGCACTTGCGTGGTCCCCAGTAGCTTGGTTTCTGGCGCAAGTTGCACAATCACTGTTGTGTTCAAGCCGTCCACATCGGGTGCCATCACCGGCGCTTTGATCGTGACTGACAACAGCATGGGACGCGCGGGTGCACAACAGAGCGTGATCTTGAAAGGTGCAGGCCAAGCGCCCATGGCTACCTTGTCGACCACCGCTTTGGACTTTGGAACGGTCAGTACTGCCGCCACATCGCCTGCGCAAGTAATCACATTGACCAATTCTGGAAGTGGTCCCTTGGGCAGCATAGCGGTGACGTCCAGTGCAGCTGACTACACCGTGGTTCCGGGTGCCGGGACATGCCCTGCAGCGCCCAACACGCTGGCACCTGGCGCTTCTTGTAATGTGTATGTGACATTCAAGCCTTTGGCCAACGGAACCCGCACAGCCAATTTGACCATCGCCACATCCGCTGGGCCATCAGTCGTGAGCATGACGGGTTTGGGTGTGACTTTGCCCATGGCGACTTTCTCGGTGGCTGCTATGAATTTCGGAACCAGCAAAGTGGGTGTGAATCCGGCCACGCAATTGGTGACGGTGACCAACACGGGTGATCCTGGCTCGACCTTGAATGTGGCTGTGCCGACAACAACACTGCCATTCAGTGTCACGGGTGGTGTTTGTAACTTGGCTAAAAATGCATCGTGTACTTTCACGGTGGGGTTTGCGGCAACTGCGGCAGGCACTTACACCCAAAACTTGCAGCTATCCACAAATAGCGGTGGTGTTGCGGCGACCTTGCAGCAAGTGGCTTTGAGCGCTGTGGCGGCAGTGCCGCAGGCACAGTTGACGGCGGCGTCTGCGACGTTCGCTCCTGCAACGGTGTCGTCGACCAATACATTGACCGCAAACTTGAGCAACACTGGTGTCGTTCCTCTTGCATTCACTTCGATCGCCATGAATTACGTGTCCGGGACCAGCAGTGTGCTGACACAGACCAACAGCTGCGTCTCTCCCTTGGCAGCGGGTGCTTCGTGTGTGATCACGGTAACGTACAAACCAACGGCAGGGTCGTCAACGGACGTGGCCAATCTGGTGGTGACCGATGACAGTGGTGGTGTGTTGAATACGACCCAGACGATTCAGTTCACAGGAACATCCACCTATCTGCCCACAGCATCGGTCTCGGTGAGTGCGCTTGATTTTGGAACGGGCTATACCGGACTGACCTCGTCGGCACAGGTGGTGACTTTGACCAACACGGGCGCAGGTCCTCTGGGCAATATTGTGGTGACCTCCAATACGGCTGATTACACGGTGGTTCCAGGTTCGAGTACATGCCCTGCTGCGCCCAATTCGCTGGGCATTGGCCTGTCGTGTAGCTTCTCTGTGACATTCAAGCCTTTGACGGTCGGTACCAAAACTGGCAGCTTGTCGATTGCGAGCATGGCTGGCACGAACACGGTCAGTTTGACCGGTGTGGGTGTGGCACCACCGACGGCAAGCTTCTCTGCTGTTTCCTTGAATTTCGGCACCAACAAAGTGGGCGTGAATCCAGCCACGCAATTGGTGACGGTGACCAACACAGGTGGATCGGGTTCGACCTTGAATGTGGCTTTGCCAACGGCGACGGCACCATTTTCGGTGACGGGTTCTGCCTGTACCTTGTCACAAAATGCATCGTGCAGCTTCACTGTTGGATTTGCGGCAACTGCAGCGGGGACAAATACCCAAAACTTGCAGATAACGACCAACAGCGGCGGTAATCCGGGTGTGGTGCAGCAAGTGGCTTTGAGCGCTGTGGCTGCAGTGCCTCAGGCACAGTTGACGACCGCCTTGGCTACATTTGCGCCTGCAACGGTTTCATCGACCAGCACGACGACGGCCACGTTGACAAACACGGGTACGGTTCCTCTGGCGTTCACCTCGATTGCCATGAGCGATGTGTCGGGCACGCCTGGCGTGCTGAAACAGACCAACAGTTGCGTTTCGCCTTTGGCAGCGGGTGCTTCCTGCGTGATCACGGTGACTTACAAACCAACAGTGGGGACATCGACAGATAAAGCCAATTTGGTCGTAACCGATGACAGTGGTGGTGTGGTGAATGCAACCCAAACCCTGCAGTTCACAGGTACGTCCACTTATTTGCCGATGGTCTCGGTGTCGGTGAATGCGCTTGATTTTGCGTCGGTCTATACCAGCGTGACATCGTCTGCACAGTTGGTCACATTGACGAACACTGGAGCGGGTCCTTTGGGCAATATCGTGGCGACCTCTAATGCTGCTGACTACACCGTGGTTGCGGGCACATGTCCCGTCGCGCCCAACACCTTAGCGGCTGGTTTGTCGTGTAACTTGTCTGTGACATTCAAGCCCACGGCTACTGGCACGAGAGCGGGTAGCGTGACGATCACCAGCATGGCTGGCACCAACACGGTCAGTTTGACCGGTGTGGGTGTGGCACCGCCGGTGGCCACCTTCTCGAGCGCTGCCTTGAATTTCGGCACCAACAAAGTGGGTGTCAATCCAGCCACGCAATTGGTGACGGTGACCAACACGGGGGGTGCGGGCTCGACATTGAATGTGGCTGTGCCAGCGGCAACCGCACCATTCTCAGTGACGGGTAGCGCATGTGCTTTGCTGCAAAATGCATCGTGCACTTTCACTGTGGCGTATGCCGCAACCGCTGCCGGGACGTTCACGCAGAACGTGGCCTTCACAAGCAACAGCGGCGGTACTGCCGGTGCAGTTCAGCAAGTGGCGCTGAGCGCAGTTGCTGCAGTGCCGCAAGCGGCGTTGACAACAGCTTCTGCAACGTTTGTCAATGCCGCCATCGGATCGACCAGTGCGACCACAGCCACACTGACCAACACCGGTGTTGTGCCGCTGGCATTCAGCTCGATTGCTGTGATCGATGTGTCGGGTACGCCTGGTGTGCTGACACAGGCCAACAGCTGCGTTTCGCCCTTGGCTGCCGGTGCTTCGTGTGTGATCACGGTGACCTACAAGCCAACGGTGGGGTCTTCTACAGACAAAGCCACCCTGACGGTGACAGACGACATGGGGGGTGTTGCTAACACAGCGCAAACGGTGGCTTACACAGGCACCTCTGCTGCGCCTTTGCCTGTGGCCGCTCTGACGGGTACATTGAACTTCGGGGCAGGCGTGGTGGCTTCGGGTGCTACATCTACGCTGGCGGCCACATTGACCAACAGCGGCACGGCCAAGCTGACCATTGCCAGTATTGCAACCGCACCCGCTGCTGGAGCGTTCACTGTCGTGGCTGGCTCAACGACTTGTTCAGCGGTCAATGGTTTGGCTGTGGGTCAAAGTTGTACGGTGACCGTGCAATTTGCTCCAAAAGCTGCCAAGACGGCATACAGCGGTACATTGACCATCACGGACAATCACAACGGCGTGGCCAACTCCAAACAGACTTTGACGATTTCAGGAACTTCTAAATAAGTCAAGAACAGCCCTAGTCTGCGTCATTTCATCAAGGCACTTTTCAAGCTGATTGAAAAGTGCCTTTTTTTATGGCGGTTGTTTGACAGCCTGGGTTTGCACCATCTGCCCCGGTGGTCAGGTTCAGGGTTTGTTTTGGCCTGCGAGCACCGGCCATGTGGTGGTGAATTTGGCCCGGTGGGTGGCAAAGAAGGCTTTGACATTCCGCACGTTGGCGTCTTGTGTGAACAAGGTTTGGCTGATGCTCAGGTAGTGCGGCATGTCGGCGGCCTGCACGACCAGCATGAAGTCGGGGCCAGGTGAGACGCGCCAGCACTGTTGTACAGCCTCGTTTGCAACGGCCCGTTGTTCAAATGCATTGAGGTGTTCACTGCCTTGTTTGTCGAGCGAAATTTCAACCATGGCGGTCAGTCCGTGTCCTAACGCGACGCCCAGCTTGTCGTGGTTGAGCACGGCTATTTGGCGCTCGATCCAGCCGCCGTCGATCAAACGCTTGACGCGTCGCAGGCAGGTGGGGGGCGAGACGTTGACTTTTTCAGCCAAGGCCACATTGCTCAGGCTGGCATCGTGCTGAAGGCTGTCGAGCAAAAGAAGGTCGATCAAGTCAAGTTCGTTGTGTTCCATTATTTGTATTTTAATGAAATAAAATTTCATATTAATCATACAAAGAAATTTTTAAATAAATTACTGTTGATATTGATTGGATATTTCGTGGTCTGCGGTCTAAGATTCAGGCAACTTCCTGCTTCTGGAGCATCTTTATGTGTGGCATCGTCGGCGCAGTCTCTTCCCGCAACATCGTTCCCATCCTCGTGCAAGGCTTACAGCGCCTGGAATACCGGGGCTATGACTCCTGCGGCGTGGCCGTGCACGCGGCCAGCCTGAACGGCGGCACAGGCGGCTTGCAGCGCGCCCGCAGCACCTCGCGCGTGGCCGAGTTGATGGACCAAGTGAGCGCCGACCACATCGAAGGCGGTACCGGCATTGCCCACACCCGCTGGGCCACGCACGGCGCGCCTGCGGTGCACAACGCGCACCCCCACTTCAGCCACGGCACGGGCGCGGCAGACGCCAAGCCGGGCAAGGTCGCGCTGGTGCACAACGGCATCATCGAAAACCACGAAGAACTGCGCGCCGCCTTGCAGGCCAAGGGCTATGTCTTCAGCAGCCAGACCGACACCGAAGTCATTGCCCATCTGGTAGACAGCGTGTACGACGGCGATATTTTTGAAGCCGTCAAAACCGCCATCCGCCAGCTGCACGGCGCCTACGCGATTGCGGTGTTCCACAAAGACGAGCCGCAGCGCGTGATCGGTGCGCGCGCAGGTTCGCCACTGATTCTGGGCGTGGGCCAGGGCGAAACATTCCTTGCCAGCGACGCGATGGCGCTGGCGGGCGTGACCGACCAGATCGTCTACCTCGAAGAGGGCGACGTGGTCGACATCCAGCTGGGCAAATACTGGGTGGTGGACCGCGACCACAAGGCCGTGAGCCGCGCCGTGAAGACCGTGCACGCGCACAGCGGCGCGGCAGAACTTGGTCCCTACCGCCATTACATGCAAAAGGAAATCTTCGAGCAGCCGCGTGCGATTGCCGACACGCTCGAAGGCGTGGAAGGCATCACGCCCGAGCTGTTTGGCGATGGCGCGTATTCCACATTCAAGGCGATTGACAACGTGCTGATCCTGGCCTGCGGCACCAGCTACTACAGCGGCTGCGTGGCCAAGTACTGGATCGAAGCGATTGCCAAAGTGCCCTGTCAGGTCGAGATCGCCAGCGAATACCGCTACCGCGAATCGGTACCCAACCCCAACACGCTGATCGTCACCATCACCCAAAGCGGTGAGACCGCCGACACCCTGGCCGCACTGCGCCACGCGCAAAGCCTGGGCATGACACACACGCTCACCATTTGCAACGTGTCCACCAGCGCCATGGTGCGAGAGTGCAAACACGCCTACGTGACCCGCGCCGGGGCCGAGATCGGCGTGGCATCGACCAAGGCCTTCACCACCCAACTGGCCGGACTGTTTTTGCTGACCCTGGCGCTGGCGCAGACCAAAGGTCGTTTGAGCGACGAAGAAGAAGCCGGGCACATCAAAGCCATGCGCCACCTGCCTGCCGCACTGCAAGCCGTGCTGGCGCTGGAGCCGCAAATCATTGCCTGGTCACAAGAATTTGCCAGCAAAGAAAACGCACTGTTCCTGGGCCGTGGCACGCACTACCCGATTGCCCTTGAGGGGGCGCTCAAGCTCAAAGAAATCACCTACATCCACGCCGAAGCCTATGCCGCAGGCGAACTCAAACACGGCCCGCTGGCGCTCGTCACCAGCGCCATGCCCGTGGTGACCGTTGCCCCCAACGACCAGCTGCTCGAAAAGTTGAAAAGCAATATGCAAGAAGTGCGTGCTCGGGGCGGTGTGCTCTATGTGCTGGCCGATGGCGACACGAAAATCGAAAGCAGCGAAGGCGTGAACGTGATCCGCATGCCTGAGCACTACGGTGTGTTGTCACCGATCTTGCATGTGGTGCCCTTGCAGCTGCTCAGCTATCACACGGCTTGTGCGCGGGGGACGGATGTGGACAAACCACGTAACCTCGCAAAATCAGTGACGGTAGAGTAGGCGTGAACGAGATTGAATGGTGTCGGCTTTAGGGTGTGTCATTCAACTTGCTGATTTTTTTGCGCAGTGCATTCACGCAAAAAATGATTTAAAAAGGAGCAGGCCGTGCTGATAAGAACCTTTTTTGCGATCTTGACTTTTGCCAGCGCTTGGGCACAGGCCGGTGAATGGCATCTCATTTCTACCAGCTCGGATTTGGCAAAAAAAACCTATTGGTACGTTGATCCCGCCAGCATCGTGATCCAATCGAATTTGGTGCAAGCCCGGCTGCGCACCGTGTGGTCCACCTTGCAATATGGCCCCAGCGACATTGGTTACCAGTCCACCACGTATCTCAATTATGTCGATTGCAAAAATAGGTCTATCGCTTTCACTGGCAACACCTATTTTCAAGATGTGGCGTCGTCCAGTGAGCCCGTTCACCAAGAGGACGAACGCCCTCTCGGTGAGCTGAGATTTATGCCTGTTCGACCCGGTTCGTCTGGCGAAGTGCGGGTGAACTACCTGTGTCGTTCAAGCAGCGGATCTTCAAACAGTTTGACTTAAGCACAAAGAGCGCACTGAATTTTGTGCAAAAGGAAGGCGTGTACTTGATCAAGCGAGTGACTTGACTTGAATCTCTTGTATATTCATGTGTCTATTTGTCATTGCACGAACTGTCGAGTGAACTGGCGGATACATCAAACAGTCTGTGCTTTATTTCCAAAAGCGTCTTTTAAGATTTCGCTGTAGTTAGTCAATGCATTGAGCATTTTGGGTTGGGCAACAACAAGGCGAAGTCGCTTGTCGTGTTCCGCACCTTCCAATGAGCACCAGCCATCAGCAAGTAGACGCTTTAAGTGCTTTCGGATACCTGCCTCACTGAAGTCAATGGTGTGAAAGAGCAACTTTAAGGTCAAAGGTTTGCTCTTGATCGTGTTGTAAGCAATCACCAAAAACAGGTCTAACGCCAAAGCACTTTGCTCAATCGGCAGATTGCTTCTTTCCCAATCACGAACTTTTAATGCATTTTCGGTGATTGGAATTAACTTTTGAATACTTTCTATATTTGTCATGGTGCGCTTCAATGCGAAGATCGTATTCGCATATAGAAAATATGACTACTTAAATAACATATACAAAGTGCGTACTCTTTTGATTGTCAAGTTGGATGAATTCGGCGAATATAGACAATTGAATAATGTGAGTTATTTTCAATTGGGTAATTTAGATAAGATTCAAATTAAAAATGGTATGAAGTATAAAAATGCTGAACATAAAATACACCAAAACCAATGAAGTTGTTACTACAAAAGACGCAGCAAAAATATTAAACTTATCAGTATCATCCATACGAATTTTGGCAAATAAAGGAATTATAATTTCTTGGAATACCCCAGGGGGCCATCGGAGGTATGAAAAAAACTCTTTGCTAAACTACAAGAAAAATTTACAAGACAAAAATATAATAAACGAGAAAATTTGCATTAAAATTATTTCGGATGAAAATATACCAATTACTGAAGATTTAAAAGATCTGATTGACGTATTTGATATTGAATTTTGGTCATCATTGCCAGAGGCATATTTATCTTTTTCGAGTAAGGCCCCGGATATAATTATTTTCAATATGAGAATCCCGCTAAAAGACCAAATAGAAAATATATTGGCACTGGATGAATATATATCCAATATGAATAAAAAGATAGCGGCAATTTGTATGGGGGAATCAATAAATCTTGCGCACAACGTCAGGCAAAAAATTTCTGGTTCAACAAAATTAATTAATGAGGATTTGACAAATCAATGGATTAAATCTTTCGTGCTTGGAATTTCATCGGCAAAATTCATTTCAAAATAATTTAATATATTAATGGTTGGTTACCGCACGGTGGTACACCTGTAGGACTTCCACAAGAACAATGTACAGCGGGTGTTTCAGCGCATGGGCTGTCAACTGAGCCGCAGCGGGCGCTCCAAAACGGCCGAGGCTGGGCTGCAGCAGGAGTTCATCACGCCTGACAGCCCGGAGCAAAACGGTGCTCAAACCCAACACACTGACTAAAGCGCTATCGCACCATTGGCGATCAACTGTTGTGCAACCCGTCGTCCCAAGTCAGTCGCTTGAGGCAACACATCTGGCGCAGACATGTCCAGGTGGCATTGTTCATGCGCATGAATCAGTGCGGCGGTTTTCAACAGCGGGTCTCCCCAGGCTGCATGAATCGAAAGCACATCCATTTCCAGCGTGGCATGCGCAGCCAAGGGCATCGAGCAGCTGCCGCCCATGGTTCTGCTGACGCCTCTTTCGGCGTAGACCTGCACGGCTGTCGGCAGGTGGTTCAAGCTGGAAAGAAGGTGCGCGAGGTCCGGGCGGTTGGCGCAAATTTCGATGCCGATGGCGCCCTGACCCGCCGCAGGCGTCATGCGGTCCAACGCAAAAGCGTGGCGAATGCGATCTTTCAAACCCAGTCTTTTGAGGCCGGCACTGGCCAGCACTATGCCCGCATAGTGGCCTTCGTCGAGCTTGCGCAATCGCGTGTCCAAGTTGCCTCTCAACGGTTCAATTTTCAGATCGGGCCGCAGGGCCTGAAGCAGCACCGTTCTTCTCAAGCTGGACGTGCCGACCACCGCACCGGGTGGCAAACTGTCCAGGCTCTCAAAGTGGGGGGACACCCAGGCATCGCGTGGATCTTCTCTTTCGAGAATGCACGCCAGTTCAAAGCCTTCAGGCAAATCCATCGGGACATCTTTGAGCGAGTGCACCGCGATGTGGGCGGATCCATCTGCCAAGGCGACTTCAAGTTCTTTGATGAACAAGCCTTTGCCGCCCACTTGGCTCAAGGGTTGGTCCAAAATTTGATCACCCTGGGTCGTCATGCCCAGCAGTCCGACCTGATGGCCTTGCAATTCAAGCAGCTGTTTGACGTGGTTGGCCTGCCACAAGGCCAGCCGACTCTCGCGAGTGGCAATGATGAGTTGAGAGGTCATCTGGGTTCCAAGAGGGTTAGTTGGGTGTCTTCAATTGTTTGGCCGCATCGATCGCAAAGTAAGTCAAGATGCCATCAGCGCCCGCCCGTTTGAAGGCCAGCAGACTTTCCATCATGACCGCGTCGTGGTCCAGCCAACCGTTGTGCGCTGCGGCCTTGAGCATGGCGTATTCGCCCGACACTTGGTAGGCAAATGTGGGCACGCCAAACTGGTCTTTGACCCGGCGAACAATGTCCAGGTAGGGCATGCCGGGCTTGACCATCACCATGTCGGCACCTTCGGCAATGTCCGAGGCCACTTCGCGCAGGGCTTCGTCTGAATTGCCGGGGTCCATTTGGTAGGTTTTTTTATCGCTCTTGCCCAGATTGGTGGCGGAGCCCACGGCATCGCGGAAGGGGCCGTAAAACGCGCTGGCGTATTTGGCGCTGTAGGCCATGATGCGGGTGTGGATGTGCCCTTGGTCTTCCAGGGCTTGGCGAATGGCACCAATGCGGCCATCCATCATGTCGCTGGGGGCAATGATGTCGACACCGGCTGCAGCATGCGTGATCGCTTGTCGCTGGAGGATTTCAACCGTCTTGTCGTTGATGATGTAACCGTTTTCGTCCAGCAGGCCATCTTGGCCATGGCTGGTGTACGGGTCCAGTGCCACATCGGTCATGATGCCCAGCGAGGGGAAGTGTTGTTTCAGGGTCGCCACGACCTGTGGGATCAGCCCTTGGGGGTTGGTGGCTTCGATGCCGTCGGGCGTCTTGAGGTGGCCGCTGATGACGGGAAACAGCGCCATGACGGGAATGCCCAGCGCCACGCACTCTTCGGCCACCTTCAACAGCAGATCCAGGCTCATTCTGCTGACGCCGGGCATGGAAGCCACAGGTTCGAGCCTGTTGTGGCCTTCCAGCACAAAGACGGGGTAAATCAAATCGTTCACGCTCAAGGCGTGTTCACGCACCAGCCTTCGGGTGAAGTCATCACGGCGCAGACGGCGAGGGCGGTTGAGGGGGAAAGGTGTGGCCATATGGGGTGTATCGGTGGAGGGTTGTTTAAAGCCAATCGCGGCGAACAATGAAGCGCTGCATCAAGTCGTGCTCGGGCGTTCCGGGTGCGGCTTCGTGTTGGTAGGACCAGCTCGCCAAAGGGGGCATGGACAACAAGATGGATTCGGTGCGCCCGCCGGACTGCAAGCCAAAGTGGGTGCCACGGTCCCACACCAAATTGAACTCCACATACCGGCCGCGTCGGTACAACTGATGGGCCCGCTCGCGCTCGCCGTAAGGGGTGTGCCTTCTTTCTTCAACCAGGGGCATGTAAGCGGTGAGGAACGCATCGCCCACACTTTTCAAAACCGCAAAGCTTTTTTCGCTGCCGAATTCTGAAAAGTCATCGAAAAAAATACCGCCAATGCCGCGTTGCTCGTTGCGATGCTTCAAGCAGAAATAGTCATCGCACCAGGTTTTGAACCGGGGATACAAATCCGCGCCATGGGGCGCGAGCGCATCCCGGCAGGTTTGGTGGAAATGGATGGCGTCTTCTTCAAACCCGTAATAGGGCGTCAAGTCCATGCCGCCCCCAAACCAGGCCACCGTCTGGCCATCTCGCGTTTGGGCAGACAGCATGCGCACATTCATGTGCACGGTCGGTGCGTAAGGGTTGCGCGGATGAAAAACCAAGGAAACGCCCATGGCCTCGAACGGTGCGCCCGACAGCTCGGGCCTGGCGTGGGTGGCCGATGGCGGCAGCTGAGGCCCCGTGACATGTGAAAACCCGCATCCCGCACGTTCAAACACGGCCCCGTTTTCTAGAATTTGGGTGATGCCTTGGCCTTGCAGTGGCTCGCCCTTTGGTTTTTCCCAGGCGTCAGACAGAAAGCTGCGCCCATCCATCTGCGCTGCGGCCGTTGTGATGCGGTCTTGCAAGCCGATGAGGTAGTTTTTGACAGCACCAGTGTCCATGAATCGCCTTGTTTGTTGAATGGGAGGCGCTCAAGCTGCTTTCGACGGCTTGTCGCTGGCGGTGGATGTTTGGCACCATTCGCCAGCGTCTGAGCACCTGGTGATTGTCTGGTTCATGCAGATTTCCCAAGAAAACGCCAACGATTGAGTGTCAACTTGGATTGACAATATCACATGTGTTGTTCAGGAGGCAACTGGGTTGACCCGCATTGGGGCCGTGTGCCAAGCCTGACGGCCTGAGCTGTGTTGGCCTTCTATCGAGCACGATGGGCAGTTGTAAGATGGGCGCAGTGATGCCCGTCAGGCATCTTTCTTTTTTGGATTGCCCTCATACCTTATTGTTTATGGCCGCCTCACCTCAATCGCTCACGGGTCTCGCTCCTTTTTTTAAGCCCTACCGTGTGGCTTTGGTTTTTGCTGCGCTGTTTTTGTTACTGGCTGCGGGCACGACCTTGGCGTTTCCTTGGGTCTTGCGCCAGCTGATTGACCAAGGGCTGTCCGCCGGGGCATCGGCCGATCAGCTGTCGGGCAACTTTTTGCAGTTGTTTGGTGTTGCGGCAGCTTTGGCGGTGTTTTCTTCTGGGCGTTATTACACCGTGAGCTGGTTGGGCGAGCGCATCACCGGCGACTTGCGCAATGCGGTGTATGGCCATGTGCTCCAACAAAGCCCCGCTTTTTTTGAAACCACGCAATCGGGTGAGGTGCTCTCGCGCCTGACCAACGACACGACGTTGGTGCAAACCGTGGTGGGTTCTTCTTTCTCCATGGGTCTGCGCAACCTGGTGATGGGCGCAGGGGCTTTGATCATGCTGGTCTGGACCAATCCGGTGCTGATGCTTCAGGTGGTGGCGGTGCTGGCAGCGGTGATTTTCCCCAGCGTTTACCTGGGCCGTCGCGTGCGCCGCTTGTCCCGAGCCAACCAAGATCGGGTGGCCGATTCGAGCGCCATCGCCTCCGAGGTGCTCAACGCCATCAGTGTGGTTCAAAGTTACACCGCCGAAGGCCGTGAAACGCGTCGCTTCATCGAATCGACCGCCCGCGCCTTGGGCACCGCCTTGGGCCGCATCCGTGCACGCGCAGTGCTGGTGGGTTTCATCATCATGGCTTCTAGTGCTGTGTTGCTCTGGGGTTTGTACATGGGCACGCTGGCCGTGCGGGCGGGCACCAGCACAGCCGGCCAGCTGGGCGAAACCGTGTTTTACGTGATCTTGCTGGCCAGTGCTTTTGCGGTGCTGGGCGAGGTGTATGGTGATTTGCTGCGCGCAGCCGGGGCCACCGAGCGCCTGATGGAGTTGCTGCACACCGAATCCAACCTCAAGATTGCACCCCTGCCGCAACAAGCGCCTTGGCCGCAAGGCGGCTCATCGTTGCAATTGGAGACCGTGCGCTTTCATTACCCTTCACGCCCTGACACTTGGGCGTTGGACCAGCTCAGTGGCCAGATCCACCCCGGCCAGACCGTGGCTGTGGTCGGCCCGAGTGGCGCGGGCAAGACCACCTTGTTCGATTTGCTCATGCGCTTTCATGACCCGCAGTCGGGCCGCATTGTGCTGGACGGTGTGCCCATCGAGCAAATGGACCTGCACGACTTGCGCCACCGCATGGCCATCGTGCCGCAGGAGCCGGTTATTTTTTCGGGCACGGTGATCGAGAACATCCGCTACGGCAGACCCGAGGCCAGCTTGGAAGACGTGTACGCGGCCGCCGAGGCCGCTTATGCCCAAGAATTCATCCATGAACTGCCCGAGGGCTTTGACACCTACCTGGGCGACAGGGGCGTGCGTTTGTCGGGCGGGCAGCGCCAGCGCATTGCGATTGCGCGGGCCATTTTGAAGAACCCACCGCTCTTGCTGCTGGACGAAGCCACCAGCGCGCTGGATGCGCAAAGCGAAAAGATGGTGCAAGCTGCTCTCGACAAAGCCATGGTCGGGCGCACCACGCTGGTCATTGCGCATCGCCTGGCCACGGTGCAACGCGCCGATGTGATCTGGGTGCTGGAGCGCGGCCGCCTGATGGAGCAAGGCACCCACGCCGAGCTGCAAGCCAAAGGCGGGCTCTATGCGAGTTTGGCGGCGCTGCAGTTCAATACCGCATCAGGCGTCTGAGCCATTCTTGGTAAAACCATCGCGCACAGGGTGCGCTCCCACAAAGCAGCGTCGTGTTTTTGTAGGAGCCCACCCCGTGGGCGATGGGCGTGGCACACGCCCCCAAAACCATCGCGCACAGGGTGCGCTCCCACAAAGCAGCGTCGTGTTTTTGTAGGAGCCCGCCCCATGGGCGATGGGCGTGGCACACGCCCCCAAAACCATCGCGCACAGGGTGCGCTCCCACAAAGCAGCGTCGTGTTTTTGTAGGAGCCCGCCCCATGGGCGATGGGCGTGGCACACGCCCCCAAAACCATCGCGCACAGGGTGCGCTCCCACAAAGCAGCGTCGTGTTTTTGTAGGAGCCCGCCCCATGGGCGATGGGCGTGGCACACGCCCCCAAAACCATCGCGCACAGGGTGCGCTCCCACAAAGCAGCGTCGTGTTTTTGTAGGAGCCCGCCCCATGGGCGATGGGCGTGGCACACGCCCCCAAAACCATCGCGCACAGGGTGCGCTCCCACAAAGCAGCGTCGTGTTTTTGTAGGAGCCCACCCCGCGGGCGATGGGCGTGGCACACGCCCCCAAAACCATCGCGCACAGGGTGCGCTCCCACAAAGCAGCGTCGTGTTTTTGTAGGAGCCCGCCCCATGGGCGATGGGCGTGGCACACGCCCCCAAAACCATCGCGCACAGGGTGCGCTCCCACAAAGCAGCGTCGTGTTTTTGTAGGAGCCCACCCCGCGGGCGATGGGCGTGGCACACGCCCCCAAAACCATCGCGCACAGGGTGCGCTCCCACAAAGCGTCGTGTTTTTGTAGGAGCCCACCCCGTGGGCGATGGGCGTGGCACACGCCCTTAAAACCATCGCACACAGGCGTGTGTTTCACGTCTTCTTACTCGGTGCGTCGTCCGCTTGATCGGTAGCTTGACCGGTAGCCTCATGGCTCGCTTTCTCGCGCGCGCGTTGCTGGCGTGTTTGTTCTTGCGCCTTGCGGACATCGTGCATTTGCCAAAAGGCAAACACGAAGACCAGACCAAAAATGCCCAGCTCCAACCAGATGCCCATGATGTTGCTCCTGTTGGTTTGAACGTGTTGCCATCCTATCCGAGATGCCGCAGCCACTGACCTCGGTGGGCAGTGTGGGGTGCTTGATGTCAGTAAATGTTGACACTCGATGTAATCAGGTTACATTTACAGCCATGCTTGTCAGCTGGGGTTGACAGGCCTTCTCCTTCGGAGGTCCCATGAGTCTGTTGACACGCGCCGAGCAAGCCCTGAGCACACATTTTGAGCAAGCCGCAGGCACTGGCGCGCCGCCACGCCTGGTCAGCGCCATGCGGCACGCCGTATTCTCAGGCGGGGCGCGCATACGCCCGCAGCTGTGCATGGCCGTGGCCACCGCTTGTGGCGATGACACACCCGAGTTGACCAATGCCGCCGCCGTGGCGCTCGAATTGATGCATTGCGCGTCCTTGGTGCACGACGACATGCCTGCTTTTGACAACGCCGACACCCGGCGCGGTTTGCCCACGGTGCACAAAGCCTTCAGCGAGCCACTGGCCTTGCTGGCCGGTGATGGTCTGATCGTCATGGCTTACCGCGTTTTGTTGCAAGCAGGTGTGCAGCGTCCCGAGCGCTTGATCGCGCTGATGGACAACCTGACCTCGGGCGTGGGCCTGCCCCATGGCATCGTGTCTGGGCAAGCCTGGGAGTGCGAGACCAGTGCAGACCTGGGCCAATACCAACGCGCCAAGACCGGGGCGCTGTTCGTCTCGGCGACCTGCGCCGGGGCCCTCAGTTGCGGCGTGTCACCTGAACCATGGGCATATCTGGGGCAGTATTTGGGAGAAGCCTACCAAGTGGCGGACGATATCCGTGACGTGATCGCCGATGCGGCCACCTTGGGTAAGCCTGCGGGGCAAGATGTGTTGCACGCCCGCCCCAGCTCTGCGCAGGCGCTGGGTCTGACCGGTGCGATTGCCCATTTTGACCAGCTGATCAACCAAGCTGCAGCCTCGATTCCGGCCTGTTCTTGCCGCGACATGCTTTGCCAATTGGTGCAGGTGGAGGCCGATCGCTTGGTGCCTAAAGCCCTGTGCGAGGGCTATTTCAAGACCCACCCCGAAGTGGCCTCGGACCGCATCAGTACGCCACATTGAACGCCCAGACCCCAAGACGCGAAGGAAGCACGATGTCCCACCCCCTGGATCTGGCCGCCATGCAGGCACATACCGTTCCCGCCACCATCAAGGATGCTTGGCAAGAACGCCTGGAGCGCTGGTACGCACACCCTGGCCTGTACCGCTGGTCGTTGCGCAATCCGCTGACGCGCTGGCTCACGCGCCGCCGCACCCGCAAGCTGTTTGATCTGATGGCCGGGTTTGTGCACAGCCAGGTGTTGCTGGGGTGTGTGAGGCTGGATCTCTTTCGCGCATTGCACCAAGCCCCTGCCAACCTGACCGATCTGTCGCACAGCACCGGTCTGGCACCGGCGGTGTTGCAGCGCTTGCTGCTGTCGGCCGTGGCTCTGGGCTTGCTGGAGCACCGCAGCCAGGGCCGCTTTGGCCTGGGGCCGCTGGGCGTTCCTTTGGCCCAGCACGAGGGCATTGCCCAGATGATCGAGCACAACCATTTGCTCTACCAGGACATGCAGGACCCTCTGCAGTTTCTGGGCAGCGCTTGGAGCGGCGGCATGGCCGAGTACTGGCCTTATGCCCATGAAAAAACCACTGTGCCTGATGCCAAGGTTAAGGCGGAGGTGGACAAGTTCACGCGCTATTCGCAGCTCATGGCCGCTTCGCAAGGCTTTGTGGTGCAAGAAATCTTGTCGTCCTACTTTTTTGATGAGCACCGTTGCGTGCTCGATGTGGGGGCGGGCAAGGGTCGCTTTGTCAGCGAGCTGGCCGCGCATGCGCCGCACCTGCGGTTCAAGATGTTTGACCTGCCTCCTGTGCTCGAACTGGCCCGCGAGGGCTTGCAAGCCAAGGGTTTGACGCAGCGCGTGAGCTTGCACCCCGGCAGCTTTCTGGATGACCCGTTGCCAGAAGGTGCCGACCTGATCACCTTGGTGCGGGTAGCGCACGACCATCCCGATGCTGTGGTGCGGCAGATTTTGCAAAAAGCCCATGCTGCCTTGCCGCTCGGGGGCGTCTTGTTGCTGGCCGAGCCCATGGCCCAACCGCATGAGGAAGCGGGGCAGCCCGAGGCCTCAGTCGATGCATATTTCCACTTTTACCTGTTGGCCATGGGAGCGGGCCGCCTGCGTACCCCGCAAGAGCTGCAAACCATGATGCAAGAGGCCGGTTTCACGCATGTCGAGCAAGTGTCCAACGCCATGCCCATCCACGCGCGCATCCTTTTGGGACGCAAATCTCAGTGTTTACCCTCGGTTTTGCAAAATAGTGTCAATTAACTTTGACATTGAACAATGTAAGGCGAAAAATACAGTCATGAAATCTCAAGCCGTCGTCTTCAACAGCCCCAGGCACCTGTCCTTGCAGGCGCTGGACTTGCCTGAATTGCAGGCCGGTCAACTGGAAGTTGCTGTTGAATACAGCGGCATCAGCACCGGCACCGAGCGCATGCTCTGGGACGGCAGCATGCCGCCCTTCCCTGGCATGGGTTACCCGCTGGTGCCCGGTTACGAGACGGTGGGCCGCGTGGTCCGCGCCGCCTCGGACACCGGTGTGCAAGCCGGTCAGCGCGTGTTTGTGCCCGGCGCCAATTGCTTCACCGGCGTCAAAAGCCTGTTTGGCGGTGCGGCATCCCGCTTGGTGGTCACCTCGCAAAAAGTGGTGCCCGTGGCCGAGCACCTGGGCGCGCAATCGGTCTTGCTGGCGTTGGCCGCCACGGCTTACCACGCGGTGTCGGGTGGGGGTCAGCAGGAGCCGTTTGACCCGCCTGAACTCATCATTGGCCATGGTGTCATGGGTCGCTTGCTGGCGCGCCTGACGGTGGCCGCAGGCCTGCCAGCACCCACCGTGTGGGAAACCCAGGCCCAGCGCTCTGCTGGGGCCGAGGGCTACACCGTGGTTCAGCCGCAAGACGACCCACGCCGCGACTACCGCACCATTTACGACGTGAGCGGCGACGGCAGCCTGCTCAACAGCCTGATTCAGCGCCTGCGCCCCGGTGGCGAGTTGGTGTTGGCCGGCTTTTACAAACAAGACCTCTCCTTTGCCTACGCCCCGGCCTTCATGCGCGAAGCGCGCATGCGCATCGCTGCCGAGTGGAAGCGCCCCGATCTGTTGGCCGTCAACGAACTGGTGAACACCGGTCGTTTGTCGCTCGACGGTTTGATCACCCACACCCAGCCATCGACGCAAGCTGGTTCTGCCTACGAGACCGCCTTCGGAGATGCGAGCTGTCTCAAGATGATCCTTGATTGGAGTGCCTCCGCATGAACACCCCCACCACCACAGACGCCACCACCCAGCCCATCAAATTTGTTGAAGTGCTGCGCCGCGAAGCCGACGTCGAACCCGACGCCGTGAGCACCTCCGAGGTGACCAAAGAGACACAAATCATTGCCATCTATGGCAAAGGCGGCATTGGCAAAAGCTTCACGCTGGCCAACCTGTCTTACATGATGGCCCAGCAGGGCAAAAAAGTGCTGCTGATCGGCTGCGACCCCAAGAGCGACACCACCAGTTTGTTGTTTGGTGGAAAAGCCTGCCCCACCATCATCGAAACCTCATCGCGCCTCAAACTCTCCGGCCAGGCCGTGAGCATTGGCGACGTGTGCTTCAAGCGCGATGGCGTGTTCGCCATGGAATTGGGCGGCCCCGAAGTCGGTCGCGGTTGCGGCGGGCGCGGCATCATCCACGGCTTTGAAACGCTCGAAAAACTCGGTTTCCACGACTGGGGTTTTGACTACGTCTTGCTCGACTTTTTGGGCGACGTGGTCTGCGGCGGCTTTGGTCTGCCCATTGCCCGCGACATGTGCCAAAAAGTGATCGTAGTCGCCAGCAACGACTTGCAGTCGCTGTATGTGGCCAACAACGTCTGCTCGGCGGTGGAGTATTTCCGCAAGCTCGGCGGCAACGTCGGCGTGGCCGGCATGGTCATCAACAAAGACGACGGCACGGGCGAAGCCCAGACCTTTGCGGCCAACGCGGGCATCCCGGTGCTGGCCGCCATTCCGGCCAACGAAGACATCCGCCGCAAGAGTGCGAGCTACGAAATCATTGGCCGGCCTGACGGCGAGTGGGGCCCGCTGTTTGCCGAGCTGGCCAAGAACGTGGCCGAAGCGCCGCCCCAGCGTCCAAAACCCCAGACTCAGGACCAGTTGCTGGGCCTGTTCAGTGCCGACGTGGTCGGCCGCAATGTGGTGCTCGAGCCTGCCACCGTGTTCGACATGGTCGGCAAGCACGAAGACATCAAGCCCTCGCTGGAAGTCGTCTACGACGCGGCCTGAACCGCTGCAGACCACACCCACAGGAACAGGCCATGACACGCACCATCCCGATTCATCCCAGTACCGACGCACCCAACCCCGCAGGCTTGCAGGGCGACGGCATGGGCTGTCACGCCGGTACAGAGGCCATGGTGGCCGCCGCCAAAGAGGCGGGCAAGTCCGAGGTGCTCGACCAGTACGCCCGCGACTACCCGCGCCAGCCCGATGCCGGTCCGCACGACCAGCCGCAAAGCATGTGTCCCGCATTTGGTTCGTTGCGCGTGGGTTTGCGCATGAAGCGCACGTCCACCATTTTGTCGGGCTCGGCATGTTGCGTGTACGGCTTGACGTTCACCTCGCATTTTTACGGCGCCCGCCGCAGCGTGGGCTACGTGCCCTTCAACTCGGAGTCGCTGGTCACGGGCAAACTGTTTGAAGACATCCGCGAAGCGGTGCATGCCGAGGCCGATCCCGAAAAATTCGATACCGTCATCATCATCAACCTGTGTGTGCCCACCGCCAGCGGCGTGCCGCTGCAGTTGTTGCCCAAAGAGATCAACGGCGTGCGCATCATTGGCATTGACGTGCCTGGTTTTGGCGTCCCCACCCATGCCGAGGCCAAAGACGTGCTGGCCGGAGCGATGCTGAAATACGCCCGCGAAGAAATCATGAGCGGTCCCGTGGCAGCGCCCCGCGCCGGTCGTGGCGATCTGCCCACCGTGGCCTTGCTGGGCGAGATGTTTCCGGCCGACCCGGTCATCATTGGCCAGATGCTCGCCCCCATGGGCTTGGCCGCGGGCCCTGTGGTGCCCACCCGTGAATGGCGCGAGTTGTATGCCGCGCTCGACTGCTCGGTGGCCGCCGCCATCCACCCGTTTTACACCGCCAGCGTGCGCGAATTCAAAGCGGCCGGTCGCCCTGTGGTGGGTTCCGCCCCCGTCGGCTTGGAGGGCACTCAAGACTGGTTGCAAAACATCGGTCAGGCCGCGGGCATTGCGCAGGCGCAAATCGACGTGGCCCGCAATCAGGCGCTCACGCAAATGCGTGGCTTGCTGATGCAAAAGCCCATTTCCGGCCGCATCACCTTGAGTGGCTACGAAGGCTCCGAATTGTTGGTCGGCCGTTTGCTCATCGAGTGCGGTGCCGATCTGCGTTATGTCGGCTCGGCTTGTCCCGCCACCGAATGGAACGCACAAGACATCGCCTGGCTGCAGGCCAAGGGCGTGCAGGTGCAAATGCGTGCCTCGCTCGAGCAAGACCTGAACGCCATGTACGAATACCGGCCACAGCTGGCCATTGGCACCACCCCGGTGGTGCAGATCGCCAAGCAAAACAGCGTGCCATCGCTCTACTTCACCAACTTGATCTCGGCCAGACCCCTGATGGGTGTGGCCGGTGCCGGGTCCTTGGTGCAAGTGGTGCAAGCGGCCATGGGCAACCAGGTCCGTTTTGATGCGATGAAAGATTTCTTTGGCGATGTGGGTGCGGGCCACGCCGCAGGTGTCTGGGAGTCGGTGCCCAAAGACAGGCCGGAGTTCAAGGCCGAAACCCGCCGTCAGATTGAAAAGCTCTTGAAAAAGCGCAAGGCCGAGGAGATGGGTTCATGAACCAAGTCAATCCTCCACCCAGCACCGTGGCCAAGCCCAAGTCGCCACTCATCCTCGACCACGACCGCGCAGGCGGTTACTGGGGCGCGGTGTATGTGTTCACCGCCATCAAGGGTTTGCAGGTGGTGATTGACGGCCCAGTCGGCTGCGAAAACTTGCCCGTCACTTCGGTGCTGCATTACACCGATGCCTTGCCCCCGCACGAGTTGCCGATTGTGGTGACGGGCTTGGCCGAAGAGCAGCTGGGCCGCGAAGGCACCGAAGGCGCCATGAAACGCGCCCACGCCACGCTCGACCCCGAACTGCCCGCCGTGGTGGTGACCGGCTCGATTGCCGAGATGATCGGTGGCGGTGTCACGCCCGAAGGCACCAACATCGCACGCTTTTTGCCACGCACCATCGACGAAGACCAGTGGCAATGTGCCAACCGTGCCATGTACTGGCTCTGGAGCGAATACGGCCTGCGCAAAGTGCCCGCGCGCAAGCCCTTTGAAGACCGCCCCGAGGGAGAAAAGCCCCGTGTCAACATCATTGGCCCCAGCTACGGCACATTCAACAGTGCAAGCGACTTGGCCGAAATCCGTCGACTGGTGCAAGGCATTGGCGCCGAGGTCAACATGGTCTTCCCGCTGGGCAGCCACCTGGCCGATGTTTCACGTTTGGTCGAAGCCGATGTGAACATTTGCATGTACCGCGAGTTTGGCCGCATGCTCTGCGAAGCTTTAGAGCGCCCCTATTTGCAAGCGCCCATCGGGCTGCACAGCACCACCTACTTTTTGCGCAAGCTGGGTCAATTGCTGCACCTGGACCCAGAACCTTTCATTGAGCGTGAAAAGCACACGACGCTCAAGCCCATGTGGGACCTGTGGCGTTCGGTCACGCAAGATTTTTTTGCCACAGCCAGCTTTGCCGTGGTGGCGGGCGAGACCTACTCGCGCGGCCTCAAAAATTTCCTTGAAAACGAAATGGGCTTGCCTTGCCGCTTCAGCATCTCACGCACGGCGGGCAGCAAGACCGACAACGCCACGGTGCGCGAGCTGGTCAAAACGCAAACGCCACTCATCATGTTTGGCAGCTACAACGAGCGCATGTACCTCAGTGAGATCTCGGGTGGCAGCCCGATGCGTGCAGCCTTTATTCCCGCGTCGTTTCCCGGCGCCATCATCCGCCGTCACACCGGCACGCCCTTCATGGGTTACAGCGGTGCGAGCTACGTGATCCAAGAGGTGTGCAACGCGTTGTTTGATGCACTGTTCCACATCCTGCCTTTGGGCTCTGAGATGGACAAGGCTCCAGCCACTCAGGCGCGTGGTGTGGTCGCTCCCAACGCCAGCTGGCAAGACCAGGCCCAGCAGCGCCTGCGGGATGTGGTGCAGAGCCAGCCGGTGCTGGTCCAGATTTCAGCGGCCAAGCGCTTGCGCGACCAGGCCGAACAACTCTCGCAGGCCCAGGGCCAAAGCGAGGTGACCGAAGCCCATGTGAACGCGGCCAGCCGCGAACTGGGTCTGGGGGTGGCGGCATGAATCACGCCTTGATCAACACAACAGCTGGTGCCGCCGCGTGCGCTGCCGCTGAACCGATGTCGTGGCCTTTGGCTGCGGATGCCCATCTGCGCGGGCTGTGCGCACCCCGGGTCGCAAGGCCTCGTTAACAGGAGAAAAAAATGTCCACAAAGACATCCATTTCCGGACTCACCGATGAGGAAGCCCAGGAATTTCACCACTACTGGATGCAAGGCGCCGTGGGTTTTACAGCAGTTGCTGTATTGGCCCACATCTTGGTCTGGGCGTGGCGTCCCTGGTTCTGATTCAGAGCCTGTTTTTTCAACCATAGATTGACGGAGTCACTGTCATGCCAAACACAAGCCACCTCAACGGGGACCATTCGCCCGCGAATGAATCCCCGGCATATTGGTCCATTTTCCTCATCGGTTTTGGATGCCTCTTCGTGCTCGTCGTACTGGCCAAGCTGGTCGGCGTGCACTGGCGGGATCTGCTGCCCGGTGCAGAAGACGCCAAGAGCATGAGCCAGGGCGTGAAAGCTGCGGTGTACACCTTCATGTCCCACATCATTTAGGAGATTCACCATGTGGAGAATTTGGCGTCTTTTCGATCCGCTGCGTGCCATGGTGCTGCAGGGTATTTTCTTGTTTGGTCTGGCCGCGATGATTCACCTCATCTTGCTCAGCACGAACAAATTCAATTGGCTCGACGGGGCGAAAAAACCCGTGGCGGCATCGGCGCAAAACTCGCCTTTGCCCACTGCGGTGGCATCGCTGCCCGCAACCAAGTCCTGATCCAGGACTTGCCACCCAGATGCTGTCATCGAACCCCGGTTTGATGCAGCGTCTGTTCACCCTTTCAGGCAGGAGGACCCAACCATGGCCATGCTGAGTTTTGAAAAAAAGTACCGTGTTCGCGGTGGTACCCTGCTGGGTGGCGACTTGTTCGACTTCTGGGTTGGACCCTTTTACGTCGGGTTTTTTGGTGTCACCACCTTGTTCTTCTCGTTCCTGGGCACGGCGCTCATTTTGTGGGGAGCCTCACAAGGCCCGACCTGGAACATTTGGCAAATCAGCATTGCACCGCCTGATTTGTCTTACGGTCTGCGCTTTGCGCCCCTGATGGAAGGCGGCCTGTGGCAGCTCATCACGGTGTGCGCCATCGGTGCCTTTGTCTCCTGGATGATGCGCGAGGTCGAAATCTGCCGCAAGTTGGGCATGGGCTTTCATGTGCCCGTGGCCTTCGGTGTGGCCATCTCGGCTTATGTCACCTTGGTGGTCGTGCGGCCGGTGCTCATGGGCGCTTGGGGTCATGGCTTTCCCTACGGCATCTACAGCCACCTGGACTGGGTGTCCAACGTGGGCTACCAGTACCTGCACTTTCATTACAACCCGGCGCACATGATCGCTGTGAGTTTCTTTTTCGCCAGTGTGTTTGCTTTGTCGCTGCACGGCGGTCTGATTCTCTCGTCCACCAACCCCGCACCGGGCACCGTGGTCAAGACACCCGAGCACGAAGACACGTTCTTCCGCGACATCATCGGCTACTCGATCGGCACTCTGGGCATCCACCGACTGGGCTTGTTCCTGGCGCTGGCCGCCGTGTTGTTCAGCGCCCTGTGCATTGTGCTCAGCGGCCCCTTCTGGAGCCGTGGCTGGCCCGAGTGGTGGAGCTGGTGGCTGAACATGCCGATCTGGTCCCAGTGGCCCGTTTGAGTCGGACTGCCCGCACCGTCCGAATCTGAAGAATTGAGGAGTACCACAATGGCCGACTATCAAAACCTGTTCACCACGGTGCAAGCCGTGGGTCCGGTGCACCACGGGGTGCCCCTCGGGCACGGCAACAGCCCGCGCACCGGGCAGCCCCTGATCAACTACTGGGTGGGCAAGCTGGGCAATGCGCAGCTGGGGCCCATTTACCTGGGCGGCCTCGGTCTGGCGTCGCTCATTTGCGGTTTGATCGCCTTCACCCTGATCGGCATGAACATGCTGGCCTCGGTCAACTACGACCCGATCCAATTTGTGCGTCAGCTGTTTTGGCTGTCGCTGGAGCCGCCACCACCGAGTTATGGCCTGAGCATCCCGCCGCTCAACCAGGGGGGCTGGTTCCTCATCGTGGGCTTGTTCTTCACCGCTTCGGTGATGCTCTGGTGGGCCCGCACTTACCGCCGTGCAGTGGAGCTGGGCATGGGCACGCACATCGCCTGGGCATTCGCTGCGGCCATCTGGCTGTTTCTGGTGCTGGGCTTGTTTCGCCCCATCCTGATGGGCTCTTGGGGCGAGGCAGTGCCTTATGGCATCTTCCCTCACCTGGACTGGACGGCCGCTTTCTCGCTGCGTTACGGCAACCTGTTTTACAACCCCTTCCACGCGCTGTCCATCGTGTTCCTCTATGGTTCAGCGCTGCTGTTTGCCATGC
The DNA here is from genome assembly GCF_003063575.1 of Limnohabitans sp. Jir72. Lineage (GTDB taxonomy): Bacteria > Pseudomonadota > Gammaproteobacteria > Burkholderiales > Burkholderiaceae_C > Limnohabitans_A. Next base: position 287,071 of record NZ_NESC01000004.1, on the reverse strand, counting down.
ACGGCGCGACCATTCTGGCGGTGACCCGCTTTGGTGGCGAACGCGAGATCGAGCAGATCACCGACCGGGGCACGGCCTCTGAACGCGCTGCTTTGTTCTGGCGCTGGACCATGGGTTTCAACGCGACCATGGAGTCGATTCACCGTTGGGCTTGGTGGTTTGCCGTCCTCTGTCCCATCACGGGCGGTATCGGCATCTTGCTGACCGGCACGGTGGTGGACAACTGGTACCTCTGGGCCATCAAGCATGGCGTGGCGCCGCCTTACCCGGAAATTTTCCCAGCCATGACGGACCCCGCACTGAGCATTGGAGCCAAGCCATGAGCACGCACATTCTCAACACATCGCCATGGATGAGCCGCATAGCCAATGGCTTAGGCTTGGCTTGCATCGGTTTGCTCGGTTTGGTGCTGACAGGCTGCGAGCGACCCAGTCCCGAGACCGTGCAAAGTGGCTACCGCGGCACGGGCATGGTTCAGGTGTACAACGCCCGTTTGCTCGAAGTCAAAACCGAGAAGAACCAGCCGCCTGTGGCCATTCCTTCGCCTGGCTCTGATGGCCCCAAAGCCGCGCAGGCCTACAAAAATGTCAAGGTGCTTGGCAACTTGAGCGTGGGCGAGTTCAACCGCCTGATGGTCTCAATGGCCAACTGGGTGGCCCCGCAAGAAGGTTGCGCGTATTGCCACGCCTTGCCCAATTTTGAAGACGACAGCAAGTACACCAAGGTGGTGGCGCGCCGCATGATCGAGATGACGCGGCACATCAACTCGGACTGGCAGCCGCACGTCGCCCAAACCGGCGTGACCTGCTACACCTGCCACCGGGGCGAGCCGGTGCCCAATGCGATCTGGTTCAAGTCCAACCCGCAACCCTACGGCTCGAACTTCATGGGCGACAAAGCCGGACAAAACGAACCGTCTCCGGTGGTCAACCTGTCATCGCTGCCCAACGACCCATTCACGCCCTTTTTGTTGGGCGACCAGAAGATCCGTGTGAACGGCCCCACGGCACTGCCTTCCGGCAATAAGCAGTCGATCAAGCAGGCCGAGTGGACCTATGGGCTGATGACGCACATGTCCAACTCCTTGGGCGTCAACTGCACTTATTGCCACAACACACAGTCCTTCCAGAACTGGGAAAACAGCCCGCCGCAGCGCACGACCGCATGGCACGGCATCCGCATGGCGCGTGACCTGAATCTGACCTACATGGAGTCTTTGACCGAAGTCTTCCCGGCGCACCGCAAGGGGCCGACTGGCGACGTGGCCAAGCTCAATTGTGCGACTTGCCACCAGGGTGCTTACAAGCCGCTCAATGGCGCGCCCATGGCCAAGGACTATCCCGAGTTGTTGAAACCCGCTTTGGCAGCTGCCAAAGTCGCGGCCAAGTAGTCCACAAGCTACCGGACATCCTGTCATGCAAGCCATCTCAACACCTCATGATCCGCTCGCCGGTGTGGTGGTGGTGTTGCTGGCTGACTTTATGCGCCAGCACCAGGGCTGGGGTTGGCTGCGGCTGGTGGCGGGTGCCACGCCATACAAGGATGTTCCGGGCCTGACCATGGTCAAGGTCATGGGCAGTGGTCACGGCGGTGGCTTCAGTTTGCGGCCTAGCGCCACGCACCAGGGGCTGATCTGCACTTTCAGCCACCTCGATCTGGCCCTCCAATTTTTTGACAGTCCTGTCGTGCAGGCTTACCGCAGTCGCGCCCGCGAGTGCTGGACAGGTGTGCTGTCGGTGCAGTCAGCCAGAGGCCAATGGGACAAACAAGCCTGGCAAGCCAGCAGCGTTCAGGCGCTGGGCGAGCAGGGCGAGTTGAATGCCAAAGGGCCTTTTGCCGTGCTGACCCGCGCCAGCATTGTGCCGACCAAGGCCATGGCGTTTTGGCGTTATGCCCCGGCGGCGCAAGCCGACCTGAGCCAGGCCCCCGGCTGCCTGCTGGCCATGGGCCTGGGTGAAGCACCTTTGGTGCGGCAATGCACCTTCAGCTTGTGGCATGACACACAGGCCATGCTGCAGTACGCACACCAGGGCGCGCACCAGGCGGCCAGCGCCGCAGCGTACAAGCACCAATTTTTTTCAGAATCGCTTTTTGTGCGCATGCAGGTGCTGCAGATGGCTGGTGTCTGGCAAGGCAAGACCTTCAACCTGCTCGCTGCCCCAAGGTCGGGTGAGGAGCAGGGCTTACAACCTGTCTTGCAAGGGGCGTCCGCACAGGATGTGCCAGGCCTGGAGCTCAGCCATGTCTGAGCACCAGGTCGTCATCGTGGGTGCAGGCATGGGCGGTTTGTGCAGCGCCATCATGCTGGCACACCAAGGCCTGGATGTGACCGTGGTCGAAGCCTCGGGGGCACCCGGTGGCAAGGTGCACAGCCGCGAGGTGAACGGTGCACACATCGACAGCGGCCCCACCGTGTTCACCATGCGCTGGGTATTCGATGCCTTGCTGCGCAGCGTGGGCACCAGTGTGGATGCCGAGATGCGCATCACACCGCTGCAGGTGTTGGCGCGGCACTTCTGGCCCGATGGCAGCCAACTCGATTTGTCGGCCAATGCACAAGAGAGTGAAGCCGCCATTGCGGCTTGGTCGGGGGGCGACGAAGCCAAGCGTTTCCGGAATTTTTGCAAGACCACCCGCCAGCTCTATGCCACGCTCGAAGGCCCGATGATCCGCGCCCAGCGCCCGAGCATGGGCGGCTTCATGGGTGACTTGGGTTTCAAAGGTTTGGGCGTGCTGGCCCAACTCGGCCCCATGCGCAGCCTGTGGCAGCAACTGGGTCACCAATTCACCGACCCGCGACTGCGCCAGCTCTTTGCCCGCTATGCCACCTACTGCGGCTCATCGCCTTGGCAGTCTCCAGCCACGCTCATGCTGATCGCCCAAGTCGAGATGGACGGGGTCTGGTCGGTCGAAGGCGGCATGGTCGGCATGGCCCAGGCACTGGCCCGTGTGGCCCGGCGCCGTGGTGCGGTGTTCCGATACCACAGCACTTGCCAGCGCATCGAGCAGCGCCAGGGGCGCGTGTGCGGGGTGCACTTGCAGTCAGGTGAGTTCTTGCCGGCCGACCGCGTGATTTTCAATGGCGACGTTGCAGCTTTGCGCCAAGGCTTGTTGGGCGACGGTGTGCGCCGCGCCGTGCCGCAGGCCGCGCCGCCGCGCTCTTTGTCGGCTTTGACTTGGTCCATGCACACACCCGCCGAGGGGGTTGCGCTGGATCGGCACAACGTGTTTTTTCAGAGCACGTACGCCAGTGAGTTCGAAGACATTTTCGAGCGCCAGCGCCTGCCCGAGCACCCCACGGTCTATGTCTGCGCACAAGACCGGCCTGCTGACCTTGCAACGGGTCAGGACGAGCGCATTTTTTGTTTGGTCAACGCCCCTGCCTGCGGTGATGGCAACGCGGTCACCGAGGAGGCTTTAGAACAATGCCAAACGCACACCTTTCAGCATCTGCGCCAGTTGGGCCTGAATCTGCAAGCCACAACGGCCAACAGCCTGCGCACGACACCCCAGGATTTTCATCGGCGCTTTCCGGCCAGCGGCGGAGCGCTGTACGGGCAGGCGACGCACGGCTGGACGAGCATCTTCCAAAGACCTGGCTCCACCACACCCCTGCAGGGCCTGTATCTGGCGGGGGGCAGCGTGCACCCGGGGCCGGGCGTGCCGATGGCGGCGCTGTCCGGGCAGCGGGCGGCCGAGGCGCTGATGGCGAGCCTCGCTTCGACCAGACGGTTCCAGACGGGGGCTACCTTTGGTGGTATGTCGACGCCATGAGTGATTGCGGTCAACACGGCATCACCCTCATTGCTTTTGTCGGCAGTGTGTTCTCGCCTTATTACGCCTGGGCGCGCAGACGTGGCCGTGCCAACCCGGATAACCACTGCGCGCTGAACGTGGCCATTTACAGCAAAGGCCAAGGCCGATGGGCCATGACCGAGCGTGGGCAGCGCCACTGCGCCCGCAGCGCCCAGCAATTGACCATCGGACCGAGCCAATTGAACTGGGACGGGGACTGTCTGACCATCGACATCAACGAGGTCTGTGTGCCGTTTCCACAGCGTATCCAGGGCCGCATCAAGCTGTGGCCGCAGCAGCTTTTTGCTTATTCCAAGCCTTTGGATGAGGCAGGCCGTCATCGCTGGGGACCTTTGGCCCCATCTTCGCGCATTGAGGTTGATCTGAAATCACCGGACTTGCGGTGGCAAGGCCACGCCTATCTGGATTCCAACGAGGGTGACGAGCCGGTGGACCAGGGCTTTCACACCTGGGACTGGTCGCGTGCCCGCACGCGCGACGGCAGCACCGTGGTGTTTTACGACATGCAAGCGCCCGCCGCCGATGACCGCGTGCTGTCGCTGCGCTTCACACCCAAAGGCACGGTGGAGCCCATCGCCGCGCCACCGGTGCAGCGCCTACCCAAGACAGCTTGGCGCATCGATCGCCGCATGCGCAGCACGCAAGCCGTGCGGGTGCACGAACAACTTGAAGACACGCCGTTTTACCAGCGTGCCTTGCTGCAATTTGACTACGCCGGTGAGCCATTGCTTGCCTTCCACGAAACCCTGTCGGTGCCCCGTTTGGTGTCACCGGTGGTTCAAGCCATGCTGCCTTGGCGCATGCCACGGCGGGCTTGAGATGAACACCCTTGAACTTCTTTTCAAGGCAACCCCATTCCTGGCCATGGTGGCCATGAATAGCCCTCGTGCGGGCCGTGCACGTCTTCTGCAAGGAGAAAACTATGTCTAACTCAGACAAAGTCTGGCCAACGGGACTGACCGAGGCCGAATCGGAAGAGATTCACCGCAATCTCATCCAGGGTACGCAGATTTTCGGCATGATTGCCGCATTTGCCCATCTGCTGGCCTACATCTATTCACCCTGGCTCAAGTAAAGGAGACACATCATGATCTACTCGAAAATGTGGTGTGTGGTGAAACCTTCGGTCGGTATCCCGGTGTTCATTGCGGCTGTGGCGATTTCGTCCTTCAGCGTGCACTTGGCCCTGACCATGAACACCACCTGGGTGAAAAGCTTCCTCAATGGCGGCTCCAAAGTGGTCGCTATGGCGCCTGCTGCGGCGGATGCCACGGTGAAGAAGTAAGGGTGCAAGCCCGAACGGCCAGACGCGAAAGCGTCTGGTCTTTCCCTTATGACCAAAACTAAAACACGATCATCTCTTGCACATGTGCTGGCCAACCTGGGCCCGCGCTTTTTGCCCTTTGCAGATGCCGCCAGCGATGACTTGCCGCTGTCCCGTCTGCTGCGTTTGTCGTTGTTTCAAATTTCTGTCGGCATGGCCATGGTCATGCTGGTGGGCACCCTCAACCGCGTGATGATCGTGGAGCTGCAAGTGCCCGCCACGCTGGTGTCCTTCATGGTGGCTTTGCCCTTGCTTGTAGCGCCGCTGCGGGCGCTGATCGGCTTTCGCTCGGACAACCACCGCTCGCAACTGGGCTGGCGGCGCGTGCCCTACATCTGGATGGGCAGCTTGCTGCAATTCGGTGGTTTTTCCATCATGCCCTTTGCCCTGCTGGTGCTCAGCGGTGCTGGACAGGCCAGTCAGGCCCCGGCCTGGGTGGGCTTGGTCGGTGCGGCTGGCGCTTTTGTGCTGGTGGGCTTGGGCATGCACACGGTCCAAACCGCAGGCCTGGCGCTGGCCACTGACCTGGCCCCGCCCGAGCGCCAGCCCAAAGTGGTTGGCCTCATGTATGTGATGCAACTGGTGGGCATGATCGGCAGCGCCTTGATGCTCGGCCATTTGCTGCGCGACTACAGTCCCGGTCAGCTGATCCGCGTGGTGCAATCGGTGGCGGTGATGACGCTGCTGCTCAATGTGGTCGCCCTGTGGAAGCAAGAGCCTCGCAGCCGACTGCGCAAACCTGGTACACCCCTCGAACACAGCTTTGGCGAGGCCTGGCAATTGTTTTGCCAAGGCCCCAACACCGTGCGCCGTTTGCTGGCCGTGGGTTTGGGCACCATGGCCTTCACCATGGAAGATGTGTTGTTGGAGCCTTATGGCGGCGAGATCCTGGGCCTGAGCGTCTCCACCACCACCATGCTCACCGCCACCTTGGCTTTTGGTGGCTTGATCGGTTTTGCCTGGGCTTCGCGTGTGCTCAGCCGGGGCGAAGATGCTTACCGCATGGCCAGTTGGGGCGCTTGGGTGGGGGTGCCTGCCTTTGTGGCCGTGATCGCATCGGCCCCGCTGGATTCGCCGGTTTTGTTTGCATCGGGCATTTTCCTGATCGGCCTGGGTGGCGGCTTGTTTGCCCATGGCACCCTCACGGCCGCCATGCGACTGGCTCCGCCAGAACACATTGGCCTGGCCATGGGGGCCTGGGGCGCGGTGCAGGCTACGGCCGCCGGTGTGGGCATGGCCGCGGGTGGCTTGGTGCGCGACGGCGTGGCGCTGCTCAGCAGTTCGGTCATGGGCTACTCGGCTGTGTATGCGCTCGAAATCCTTTTGCTGGTGCTGACCCTGTGGGCCATCGCCCCGATGATGCGGCCATGGCGTGCACTTGCCTCGGCACCCGTCCCTTCCCCATAATGCGCAGCCACCAGAGTGCATTTTTGTGATGCCTTTCATCTTTCATCAACTCAAGGAAAAACCATGGAAATCAAACACATCCTCATCATCATGTTCGTGGTTTTCTGCCTGTTCATGCTGGCCAACTGGTTCAACCGCCCCAAACGCCCCAGCCACAAACCGATGGACAAACCCATGGAGTAATGGCCATGGTGGTCGTGACTCACGTTGATTGACGGATCGCGTCGATGGCTTGGGTCAATTGGGCTTGAACGCACCTGTGCTCGATGCTGTCTTCAGCGGCGATGCAGGCCATTTTTCTTGAACTGTTTTTGTCATCATGAACAAATTAACCATTTCTCAAATCCGCCAAAAATCTGGGCGTTATTACGCCATTGGCATCGCGGTGTTTTCTTCGTTTTTTGTGGTGATTGCCGTGATCGCCCAGTTGGTTTCAAGCAACAGCTGACCAGCAAGGACCGGCCACGGCGCTGATGCTCGTGGTCGTGCAGGAAATACAGGTACTTTGAGACTTGGTCAGGTCCTGCGTGTTGATTTGCTGACCGATGGGGGTGGCTGACGTAAAGCCAACGCGGCCAGATGCTGTGCTAATGGGCCCTCATGGGGCAGGACAGCCCCGTCACTCTTGTCATGCCGTGGGGCTTGCTGCGTTGCGGTTGAGTCGTTCGCTTTCGCGTCGCTCCAGCAGCTCGAGCATCCAGGCCACACGCTGGGGCATGGCGCGGTTGGGGAAATAGGCTTTGTGCCCTGTCACGGGGGTGGCATCGCGGCAGCCTTGCACCATGCCGACGATGGCGGCCAAGGGTTCGGGGGTGTGTTCGCTCACTCGAATCCAGTGCACCTGTGTCCAAGCGCTGGCCAGCAGCATGAGCTTGCGCGTGGTGCTGACCACCGTGCGCTTGTTGACCGAGTCCAGGCCTTCACGGCGCAGCTGGTGGCCGATCTCGGCGTAGATCACGCTGGCCGCACAAATGGCCGCGCGGCAGTCCGGCGGCAGGGCGGCAATGCCCGAGTGCGCTTGTTTGTAGAGTCGGTCGGCTTCGTCCAGCAAGCGCGTCACCACGTGCGCGATACCGGGCGTGAAGGTGGGCTGGGCCAGCCAGGCATCGGGTTGGACACCGGCCTCGATCAGCCAGCGGCGCGGCAGGTACAGGCGGCCAATGCGGGCGTCATGGCCCACGTCGCGGGCGATGTTGGTCAGCTGCATGGCCACGCCCAGTTCGCATGCGCGCGCCAGGGTGTCCATGCTTTGAGGCCCCATGATCCAGCTCATCATGGCACCCACACTGCCGGCCACCCGGGCACCGTAGGCATGCAGGTCTTCGATGCTGTCGTAAGTGCGCCCGGCCGCGTCCCAGGCAAAGCCTTCGATCAGCGCGTCCAGCAAATGGCGCGGCAATTTGTACTGCTGCACCAAGAGGCTCAGGGCGTGGTCTTCGACGTGGTCGTGTGGGGTGCCGGCATAGATGGCATCCAGGCGCGCTTGCAACACCCGCAAAGGTGTGTCGCCGGGCTGGGCTTCGTCCACCAGGTCATCGGCCACGCGGCAAAAGGCGTACAGCGCGATGGCGGCAGTGCGCACACGCGGTGGCAGCAAGCGGCTGGCTGCAAAAAAGGTTTTGGAGCCGCCTTGCATCATGGCCACACAGGCCTGCAGGTCGAGCGAGTCGAAGTCGAGTTCTTTCAAGGCCACAGGCGCAGTGGGTTCTGTGGCTTGGTTTGCAGAGGCTGTGGGCGTGGTCACTGCGCGCAGGTGACGCGTGTCTGCCGCGCTGGCCATGCGTTCAGGCTGGGACATGGGGCACCACCGTTTCCAAAGCTTTGGCCGACATCAGTACACCGGGCACACCCGCACCCGGATGCGTGCTGGCACCCACCACAAACAAACCCGGCACATCTTCACTGCGGTTGTGCGGACGGAACCACGCGCTTTGCAGCAACAAGGGCTCCAGGCCAAAGCCCGCGCCTTTGTAAGACCACAAGTTGTCGTGAAAATCCTGCGGCGTGGTGACCTTGCTGGTCACGATGCAGTCGCGCAGGCCAGGCAGCACGCTGGCCTCCAGACTCTCTGCAATCGCTGCGCGGTAGGTCTCGGCAAAGGCGGGCCAGTCGGTGCCGCTGTCCAGGTGCGGCACGGGCGAGAGCACATAAAAGGTGTCGCAGCCTTCGGGTGCCAGCGATGGGTCGGTGGCGGTGGGGCGGTGCAAATACAGGCTGAAGTCGTCGGCCAGTTTGTGCTTTTTGAAAATGTCTTGCAGCAGGCCTTGGTAGCGCGGGCCCAGCACCATCATGTGGTGCGGCACGTCTTTGTATTGCTTGGAGGTGCCGAAGTACCAGACAAACAGGCCCATGGAGTATTTACCGTTGGCGATTTTGCGGTCGGTCCAGACGCGGCGGTGCTCGGGTGCCACCAGATTCTTGTAAGTCCAGGCGGTGTCGCCGTTGCTGACCACGATGTCGGCGGGCACGAACTCGCCGTTTTGCAATTCGACGCCACAGGCGCGGCCTTTTTCAATGCGAATTTGTGTGACGGGCGCATTGCAGCGCAGCGGTACGCCGCGCTCTTCCAACAAGCCGACCAAGCCTTTGACAATCGCCCCGGTGCCGCCCATGGCCGAGTGCACACCCCAGGTGCGCTCTAGCGAATTGATGAGGGCGTAGGCGCAGGTGACCGCAAACGGGTTGCCGCCGATCAGCAGCGGGTGAAAGCTCATCACGGTGCGCAGCTTGTCGTTGCGCATGTGTTTGGCCACCAGGCTGTAGAGGCTGCGCCAGGCGCCCATGCGCAAAAAGTCGGGGATGGCGGCCATCAGGTCGCTGACCTTGTCAAAGGCCATGTCGCCCATGCCCTCAAAACCCAGGGTCTTGCAGCGCTCGGCTTCTTCCAAAAAGCGTTCGTAGCCGGGCAGGTCAGAGGGCTCGAAACGGGCCACCTCGGCCCGCATGTGCTCGGCGTCGCCGTTGTAGTCGAACCAGGTGCCGTCGGAAAACCGCACGCGGTAAAACGGGTCCATGGCCACCAGCTTCACATCGTCTGCAAAGCTTTTGCCGCAGAGCGCCCACAGCTCTTCGAGCAAAAACGGTGCGGTGATGATGGTGGGGCCAGCATCGAAAGTGAAGCCGTCTTGGTGGTGCACATAGGCGCGGCCCCCAGGAGCGTCGAGTTTTTCAAAGACCTTGACCTCGTAGCCCTTGACGCTCAGGCGAATGGCCGCAGCCAGTCCGCCAAAGCCGCTGCCAATGACCACGGCCACCGGGCGCTGTGGCGTGCGACTCACCTCACCGGTACTGGGGCGTTGTGGGATGTTCGGTGTGTCAAAGCCATCGGCACGCAGGGCGGGGGTGAGGGTCAAGGTGTTCATGGGGGGCCTTCAAGGGGGTGAGGTCAAAGCCGGTTTGTTGGTCTGGCCCATGGCCCAACCCCACAGCCGCTCCAGTGGCCAAGGAAAAATCATGATGATGTGCTCAACAATCGCCAGCCCCAGCAGCGTGGCCAACATGACCCAACCCGTGGTGATGGCCACCGCGCCTTGTTGTGCCAACCACACCAACCAAAACCAGGTCCCCATGGACACGCCCATGGACAGCACGAACCACAGCGTCATATTGCGCGTGCGGAAATAACTGGCCAAATACTTGAGGTGTTCGGGCAGGTATTGCGCGCCGTTTTGAGGTACGCCAAAAAACAAATTCAGTTTGGCTGACAGTCGCATGAACCACAGCAGCGCATAGGTGCAAATCGCCACATGGTTGTGTTGGCCCTCTTGCATCCACCACAGCACGGCAAAGTTGGCCAACAAGGCCAGCTCGTGGTGAAGCATGACTTGCACCGATTGCACAAAGCGCGGCCAACCCGTGGTGCCCGCATCCAGTGGCGTTTTGCGCGGGCCGGTGATCCAGCCGGTCAAAAAGGCCAGCTCATGCCAGCCCCACATCACGATCACGCTGCCAAAGGCCAGGTAAGCGTTGAACACGCTGACCTCTTGCATGCTGTGTGCCACGCCCCAAAAACTCAAAGCCAACAGCACCGTCCAGCCTGCCAGGCTGAAGCGAAAGCTGCGCGCAGGCAGCCGGTCGAGCCACAAGATCACGCCCGTGCCAACCCACCAGCACAGGGCCGTGAACACGCAAGCCATGACGACTTCATTCACCATGCGGGTTCCATGCGCACCTGAGGCGACAGATCTTGTTGAATGACCGGCATGAAGTACAGGCGCGCAAAGGTAGCGGCGGCTTTGACAGCACAAATGCCTTGTTGCAGCTTGCCCACCACGCCGCCGCCCACCTTGGCTTTTTCCATGGCTTGCGAAATGGCAAACAGGCGCTCCAGGCCACGGCGGAAGTCGGGGTGGTCGGTGTCGAGCGCCAACGGGAAGACTTGCTGCGTGATGGCAGTGGTGATGCGGAAGACTTGGTAGTCGTATTCGCTCGAATCGAGGCCCATGGCCTCGTGCAGCATGGGGCGGGTGTGGTCGCGCACGTACATCGTGGCGTACACGGCCAGTAAAAAGAAGCGAACCCAAAGCTTGTTGACGCCGCTGAGAAGTTTAGGGTTGGCCCGCATGATCAGGGCAAAAGACTCGCCATGGCGGAACTCGTCGTTGCACCACAGCTCGAACCAGCGAAAGATGGGGTGAAAGCGTTTTTCGGGGTGCTTTTCAAGCTGGCGAAAGATGGTGATGTAGCGTGCGTAGCCGATTTTTTCGGACAGGTAGGTCGCGTAGTAAATGTATTTGGGCTTGAAGAAGGTGTACTTCTTGGTGCGCTTCAAGTTGCCCAGATCAATGCCCAAATTGAAGTCACGCAAAGACAAGTTGATGAAGCCCGCGTGGCGCGACTCGTCGCGTGCCAAGTAGGTCATCAGCTGCTTGATGTCGGGGTTGGTGACGTTCTTGCGAATCTCGTTGTAGAGCACACAACCGGAAAATTCCGAGGTCAGCGAGCTGACCAGAAAGTCCATGAATTCCTGGCGCATCTCGGGCGAGAGGCTGGCCATGCCTGCAGCCACTTCACCTGCAAAGGCTTCGTCGCGCTGGAAGTGGTCGTGGTTGTTGTCGCCCTCGTACTCGGCCATCATCTTGTCCCACTCGGCGCGCACGGGCTCGATGTCGATGCGGTCCATGGCGGCAAAATCGGTGGTGTAAAAACGCGGGCTGATCATGTCGCTGTGCACGGCCTTTTTGTTGGCGTCTTCAGCGGTTTCAATGGTGTGGACAGCGGTGGCGTTCATGGGGTTCTCCGGTGCGGGTTCAATCAGGTTCAGCGGGTGGCTTCAGCGGGCGGTTTTCAGGGGCGCAGTGTCTTGCCCTGCCAGTCTCAGACCCGCAAACACGGCGGCGTTGCTGGGACCGAACGACTCCAGGTCAATGCGTTGACCGGTGCTGGGGTCTTGCAAGGTCAGGCGGCCATCGGTGCGGCCGACCAGCACAAAGGGGGCATCGCCACCCATTTTTTCGCGGTGGCGTTCGCGGGCGAGTGCTCGCAAGGTGCTGCGCAAAAAACCTTGCTCGCCAGTGAACCGGGCCACTGGCTGACCACTTTGGCTGTCCAGCACGGCGATGTCACCCCCGGGCAGGTCGCGAAAATGCAGATCGCGCTGCCATTGCACAGGGGCGTCAGGGGTGCGCGGGTCCAGTCCGGACCAGCGGGCCAGGCCCACGGCCACCAGCACAGCCAGCAGCACCACGCCGATCCAAGCCATGGGCAGGTTCAGGCCATGGTTCTGAGGGGCTTGGCGACTTGGCCGCCAGTCGTGCTTGGGCAGGGTGTTCATGCCAGCATGCCTTGCGCAGGGTTGCGGGTGGGTGTGTTGGTGTGTGTGGTCACGGGGACTTGCGCGTCACCTAGGTTCAGACTTTGGCCTGCACGTTCGGCACGCCACAACGTCAGCAGTTGCTCGCCCACTTGTGTGCTGTTGGGAACGCAGCGCAGGGTGGGTTGGGGCTGGGTGACGTACCAAGCGCGCTGGTGCGGCCACAGGTGGGCCCAGCCGATGCGGTCTTCAGAGTTCAAGGCCAGCGCGATGTCGCCCGTGCCTGCGCCTTGGGGTTTCAGCGAAGCGCCCGCGATGCGTTTGAAAGGCAGGTTGAAGGTCAGCGTGAGCACGATGCCGATGCGCATGACCACGCGCTTGTTGGTGAGGGTGTAGAGCGTGCTGCGCGCCGACATCCAGGCTGTGCCCAAGAGCAGGGCCAGCGCCATCGCGTAAAGGCTTGCGGCGATCACCAAAGGTTTCCAGTCCACCTGTCCCTCGGGTGCCGTCAGGTTGATCACCTGCACGGCCAGCATCAGCGCAAAGTACAGCGCGACCTTGCGCACATGAAACGCGTGGATCGCCAAACGTTTCCAGTCGGGCGCACCTTGCCAGACCACGCGCTCACCCTTGGGCAGCGCGCTGGGCAAGCCGGGGGCGGCTTCCCACTCGTGTTCGTGGGTGGCTTTCACAGCAGGGGTTCCTGACGCTCAGGCGTGGCGTACAAGGTGCCCGCACCGTAATAGGCGGTGATTTTTTCTTCTTCGAGCAAGGTGATTTGCTCGGGTGATTTGGTCTGCGGCACGTTCACAAACTGGTGACCCAAAATGGCCTGCACATGGGTGCCGTCTTTCTTGATGCGCGCAAAGGTCATGGGCAACAAGACGCGTTTGTCCGAGCCTGCCAGCTGCACTTCGGCGTAGCGGAACAGCATTTCCATGCGGTCCACCCAGAGTTCGACCACAGTCCCTGCGACGACCTTGTCAGCACCCCAGACCGGCAGGCCACGGGGGTCCACGTCCTGTTTGGCGACCGAGTGATCAGCGGCCACACGCAGAGGCACGATCTTCGGGTGACCATGTGGGTCCATGTCAGGGATGTCGGCGCGCATGGCCCAGGCACCCGGGCCCACACCCGCCAGCAGGGGGTCACCCAGTGGCTCCAGCGGTGCGCCGTTCCAGCCGTGCATGGGCTGGGCGCTGTATTCGCCGTCAGGACGTGCCAAATCGGGGGCCAGGTAGGTGTGGCCGTCTTGTGTTTTAAAGGTCTTGGGCTCGGGAACGGGGGGCCAACCTTCGATCTTGGGGCCGTTGTCGCGACCCGAATCCATGGGGTAGCCCTCGCGGTGGTTTTCGCGCAAGAGGTAGTAAATCAGTCCCGCGAAGAACGCCCAGAACATGTACAACACGATTTGGGCCACATCGATGTACTGTGTGATTGCGCCTGTTTCCATGGCTGTCTCCTTCAAAAAATCGGTGCATCAGCCCGGCAGTTGCGCCAGGCCAAAGGGTTGGGGGGTGGAGGGGGTGCTGGCTGCCCGTGCTGCCAAGTGGCTCGCACGCAACATGGGGCCCATGGCCACCAGCACCACAAAGAGCAAATAAATTTCCAGGTGGTAGACAAAGCTGTAGGCCGTGATGGGTGTGACCAAGGCCTCGCCCAAGGCGCCTGACATGGCCAGCACCGACACACCGTCGCGCACAGCCCCGCCCAGCGCCATGGCTGCGCCCGCGCTGGTGGCTTGCACCGCGCCCCAAGTGCCGATCACCAAGCCGCCCAGATCGTCCAGTCGACCCTCTTCCTGGCCCATGCCCATGGCGGTGACCAACATGCCCACCGAGAACAAGCCGCCACTGAAGCCGATCAGGCCAACACCCACGCGGAACAGCCAGGCCGCTTCCAGCGGTCCGGAAAAAATGACCATCGCAAAAGCGGGCAAGCCCAGCAACACACCCAGGCTGGCCAGGCGGCAGGCATGCAGCCCGCCCGTGAGCCAGCGGGCCGACATCAAAAAGGCCAGCAAGGCACCACCCGAACTCAAAGCTGTGAGCGCACTGGTCATGCCCACGTCGAGCTTCAGAATTTCGGCGGCATAGGGCTCCAGCACAATGTCCTGCATGTTGAAGGCAAAGGTGCCGATGCCCAACGTCCACAAAAAGCGGCGCATCTGCGGCTGGGCCAACAGTTCCCGCCAGCTGCTGGCAAAGCCACCGGCTTCGCGTTGTCCGCGCTTGGCTTGACGGGCCTCTTGTTTCCACAGCGAGGCCAGGTTGAGTACCGCCACCATGACCGCACAGCCTTGCACCATCTGGATCAGTTTTTGCGGACTGAACTCGCTGAGCATCAGGCCAAACACCGTGCTGCTGGCGATCATGCCCACCAGCAGCATGCTGTAGAGCAAGGCCACGACGCGCGGGCGTTTGTCGTCGGTGGCCAGGTCGTGCGCCAGCGCCATGCCCGCGGTTTGCGTGACCTGGATGCCCGCGCCCACCAGCACAAAGGCTAGGCATGCGCCCACTTGCCCGACCCAGACGTTGGTGTGGTCGGGCTCGGATAAGAGCAACAAGGCAAACGGCATGATGGACAAGCCACCAAACAGCAGCAAAGTACCGGTCCACATGTAGGGAATGCGGCGCAGGCCCAGCGCCGAGGGGTGCGTGTCGCTGCGGTAGCCGATCAGGGTGCGCAGCGGCGCAAACACCATGGGGATGGCCACCGCCAAGGCCACCCACCACGCTGGCACTTGCAGCTCGACAATCATCACCCGGTTGAGCGTGCCCACGAGCAGCGCCGTGACCATGCCGATCACCACCTGAAACAGCGACAGGCGCAGCAATCGCGCCATCGGCAGCTCGGGCGAGGCCGCATCGGCAAACGGCATGAAGCGCGTGCCGTAAGCCGTGAACCAGCGGGGGACCGGGATGCGCAGTTTCATGAGCGGGTCCACTCCCACGCTTGCGAGGTGTAAAAGCCGCTGGCCACACGCTGCATGCGCGCGCCTTGCCAGTCCTGTAAATCGGGGTGGTTGTGCATGCGCTGCAGTAAGTCGGCGTGCGCCACGGGTGAGAGCGAAGGCGAGCGGTCGCTGCGCGGAAACAAGCGGCCCGCGCTGTGCATGAGTGCCAAGAGCGGTGTGCGTGGCGCAAATGTGAAGGCCATGGAGACGCGTGTGCGTTGCGCCAGACCGGCCAGCGCTTCGGCGATCTGGTCGCTGTCGTAATGGATCAGTGAGTCCATGCACACCACATGGTCAAAGTGACCCAGGTCGGGGCTGAGCATGTCGCCCGATAAAAATTCCACCGAACCCGGCAGCCTTGGGTGTTCGGCCGCCATGCGTTCGGCGGCCAATTTCACCAGCGTCGGTGAGAGGTCAATAGCCATCACATCGGCTCCCCGCAGCGCCGCTTGCAAGGCCAGCGCGCCGGTGCCACAACCGGCATCCAGCACGCGCAGGCCGCGCAGGTCTTGTGGCAACCACGACAGCAGGGTTTCGCGCATGGTGTCGCGCCCGGCGCGCACGGTGGCGCGGATGCGACCCACCGGCTCGTTCGAGGTCAGGCGCGCCCAGGCATCGGCCGCCGTGCGGTCAAAGTAGTGCTCGATCTGGCTGCGGCGTTGTTCGTAGGCGGTGGTGTTCATCGTGTGACTTTCTTGGCTTGTTTTTGAGCTGGCTTCAGTCGAAACCCAGCAGGTCAAAAATATCGCGGTCTTTCATCGGGATCGATGGCAGCGGGTCGGCCCCCAGCCAAAGGGCCGCAGCCAAGCGCATGTATTCGTCTTGCACGGCTTTCACAGCCGGTGTGGGTTCCAACTCGAACAGGGTGCACTTTTGCAAACGGCTCTTGCGGATTTCGTCGAGCATGGGGAAGTGCGCCATGGTCTTCAGACCCGTGACCGCGTTGTACTTGTCGATCTGGTCAGTCGCATCGCTGCGGTTGGCGATCACGCCGCCCAAACGCACGTTGTAGTTTTTGGCCTTGGCACCAATCGCTTGGACGATGCGGTTCATCGCAAAGATGGAGTCAAAGTCGTTGGCCGTGACGATGAGCGCCCGGTCGGCGTGTTGCAGCGGGGCAGCAAAGCCACCACACACCACGTCGCCCAGCACGTCAAAAATCACCACATCGGTGTCTTCGAGCAGGTGGTGCTCTTTGAGCAGTTTCACAGTCTGGCCGACCACATAGCCGCCGCAGCCGGTCCCTGCAGGCGGGCCACCGGCTTCCACGCACATCACGCCGTTGTAGCCTTTGAAGACGAAGTCATCAAGGCGCAGTTCTTCGGCATGGAAGTCCACCGTTTCGAGCGCGTCGATCACGGTGGGCATGAGTTTTTTGGTCAGAGTGAAGGTGGAGTCGTGTTTGGGGTCGCAGCCGATTTGCAGCACGCGTTTGCCCAACTTGCTGAAAGCCACCGACAGGTTCGAAGACGTGGTGCTTTTGCCGATGCCGCCCTTGCCGTAGACCGCAAACACCTTGGCGGTGCCGATTTTGACGGTGGGGTCCATCTGGAACTGCACACTGCCTTCGCCGTCTGCGCCGCGTACCCTTTGAATGCTGTTCACGGGGATGCTGGTGGTTTCGATCATGCTGGGAGTCCTTCGTGTATGCCTTCAAGGCGGTCTTCAAGTTCTTCACCGGCACGCAGCAGGGCTGTCATGGTCTCGGCGTCGGGTTGCCAGTACTGGCGGCGCGTGGCCTCCAGCAGGCGGTTGGCCACTTTGGCCGATGCGGTGGGGTTGAGCTGGGCCATGCGCTCGCGCATGGCGGGGTCCAGCACAAAGGTCTGGGCCAGCTGCTGGTAGACCCAGGGCTGAACTTGCCCTGTCGTGGCCGACCAACCCATGGTGTTGGTGAGGTGGACTTCGATTTGTCGAACACCTTCGTAGCCGTGTTGCAACATGCTTTCGTGCCACTTGGGGTTGAGCATGCGGCTGCGGGTTTCTAGGGCGACTTGTTCGGTCAGGCTGCGCACCACGCCGTCGCCTTGGGTCTGGTCGCCGATGAAGACGGGCGGGGCTTCGGCGGCGTTGCCGTCGCGCTGGTGTTTGGCCTGCAGCACGGCGCGGCTGATGCCGCCCAGAGTGTCAAAGTAGGTGTCGATGCTGGTCACGCCCAGCTCCACCGAGTCGAGGTTTTGGTAGGTGAGCGAGACACTGGCCAGCGCGCTTTGCAGCACGGCGGTGTTGCGCACCGGGCGGCCTTCGCGGCCGTAGGCAAAGCCTTTGCGTTGGGTGAAGGCGTCGCCCAGTTCGTTTTCGTTTTCCCAGCAGCTGCTGTCGATCAGGTTGTTCACGTTCGCGCCGTAGGCGCCTTCGGTGTTGCCAAACACGCGCAGCGCGGCGCATTCCATATTGCTGCCTTCGTGCTCGGCCAAGTAGGCCAAGGCATGTTGGCGCACAAAGTTTTGCTCAAGTGGTTCATCGGCACTGGCCGCCAAAAACGCGGCCTCGGCCAGCAAGCGGATTTGCATGGGCAGCAGGTCGCGGAAGATGCCCGACAAGGTGATGACCACGTCGATGCGGGGGCGGCCCAACTCAGCCAAAGGAATCAGCTGCGCGCCAGCCAAGCGGCCGTAGCTGTCAAAGCGCGGGGCGGCGCCCATCAAGGCCAGGGCTTGCGCCATGGGGCTGCCTTCGGTCTTGAGGTTGTCGGTGCCCCACAGCACCATGGCCACGGTCTCGGGCAGGGCTTGGTGGTCTTGTTGGTAGCGGGCCAAGAGTTTGTCGGCCTGGCGCATGCCATCGCGCACAGCAAAAGCCGAGGGCATGCGGAAAGGGTCGAGGCCGTGCAGGTTGCGTCCGGTGGGCAGCACGTTGGCGTTGCGGATCAGGTCGCCGCCGGGGGCGGGTTGCAAATAGCGGCCGTCGAGGGCGCGCATCAGGCCTTGCATTTCGTGGTCTTCGCCCAGCAGGCGGTTGCTGCGCACCAGCTGGCGCAGAGTCTCGGCTTGGGCTTTGTCGCCAGCAGCTAGGTCGGTGCTGAACTGTGCGTTCAGTTGTGTTTCGCTCGCACCGTCGACCAGGGCTTCCATCAAGCTGGCGTTTTGTGCTGCGCTCAAGCCCATGGCGTCGGCCATGACTTTGAGGGTGCCCAAACGTTGCTCGCGGGTGGGGGCTTGGCCCATGACGTGCAGGCCTTCGGGAATCAGCGCGTATTCGAGTTCGAGCAGCTGGTTTTGCAGCTGCTCGATCCAGGCGGTGGCGTCACCTGTTGGCGATGCGGGAACGGACAAGTCGATGCTCTGCGCTTGCTCGCGGATCAGCGCCGTGAGGCTCTCGCGGTCTTGGGCTTGGTCGGGGCCCATTTGCTGCCAACGCTCGATGGATTGCTGCAAGCTGACCAATTCTTTGTACAGGCCGGAGTGCGTGAGCGAGGGCGTGAGGTAGCTCACCAGTGTGGCCGCGCCACGGCGCTTGGCCAATGCACCTTCGGACGGGTTGTTGGCGGCGTAGAGGTAAACATTGGGCAGCGCGCCGATCAGGCGGTCGGGCCAGCACTGGGCCGACAGACCCGTTTGTTTGCCGGGCATGAATTCGAGCGCGCCGTGCGTGCCAAAGTGCAGCACCGCATCGGCGGCGTAGTCGTCGCGCAGGTAGCGGTAGAAGGCGCTGAATGCGTGGGTGGGGGCGCAGCCGGTTTCAAACAGCAGGCGCATCGGGTCGCCTTCGTAGCCAAAGCCCGGTTGCACCGTGACCACCACCTGGCCAAAGTCTGCGCCCAGCACAAAGATGGACTGGCCGTTGGTCAGGTGCTTGCCGGGGGCGGGGCCCCACTGCGCTTCGATCTCGTTCAGCCAGCGCTCATGTTGCACATGGTGGCCCGTGTCGATGGCGTGCAGCACATTGGCCTGCGTGCCGTACTGGCTGGCGTTGCCCTGCAGCAGACGGTTGCGCAGGTCGTCCACGCTGGCGGGCAATGTGACTTGGTAGCCCTCGAGCGACAAGCGCTGCAAGGTGTTGAACAGCGACTGGAACACCGACAGGTAAGCGGCCGTGCCCACGCTGCCTGCGTTGGGTGGGAAGTTGAACAGCACGATGGCCAGCTTGCGCTCGGCACGCGGTTTGTCGCGCAGGCGCACCAGGCGCTCGACGCGTGCGGTGAGCATCTCGGTGCGCTCGCTGCAGGTGAACATGTCCTGGCTGCGCGGGCCGCTCGGAAAGGTGCAGCGCTTGTCGCAGCCATGGCAGGTTTCACCAGCGGGGCCGGGGCGGCCACCGTAGACCATGGGCAAGATCGAGCCGTCGAGTTCAGGGATGGCCACCATGATGGTGTTTTCCACCGGCAGCAGGCCACGGGTCGAATCGCCCCATTGCTCGATCGATTGGAACTCCAGCGGGTGCGCGGCGATGTAGGGCACATCGAGTTCGCTCAGGGCCACTTCTGCGGCGCTGGCGTCGTTGTAGGCGGGGCCACCGACGAGCGAGAAACCGGTGAGCGACACCAGGGATTGGATCTTCGCGCCCGTACCTTGCTTGAAAAATCGGTCCATGGCCGGGCGAGCATCGAGGCCGCTGGCAAAAGCGGGGATGACACGCAGGCCGCGCGCTTGCAGCGAGGCGATGACCGCGTCGTAATGCGCGGTGTTGCCGGCCAGCAAATACGAGCGCAAGAGCAACAGGCCCACAGCGGGCTGGTCTTTACGGTTATGGCCGGGCAGGTCGCTCAGCTGTTCGCTGATGCGCTGTTTCATCTGCGGGTGGTACAGGCCCACCTCGGGGTATTCGATCGGGTCTTCCGGCTGGGCCAAGGCGCGCAGCGGCTCGCGCGGGCCTTGGGCGTAGCGGTGCACCAAGGTTTTGACCAGGTGCTCGATGTTGTGCTCTGAACCAGCCAACCAGTAGCGCATGGTCAAGAAGAACAGGCGCAGGTCTTGCGCGGTGCCGGGAATGAAACGCAGCAGCTTGGGCAGGCGGCGCAGCATGGCCATTTGCTTGGCCCCGGCGCTTGAGGGTGCGCCGCTATCGGCACCGGTGTCTTTGTTTTTGGCGCTGGGGCGCAGCTTTTTGAGCAGGGCCATCAGGCCACTCGATTCGCGGCCCATGACCAGCTTGCCCATGCGGGTGAGCTGGGTCACTTGCGGGGCGGACATGATGCAGACCATGGCGTCGCAGTGATCGCGGCGCGCCTGCAGGGCGTCGAGCACGGGCAGGAAATGGTCTTCCATGAAGAGCATGGTGACGATGACCAGATCGGCTTGCGCCACGGCGGCGAGAACCGCGGCCAGTGCCTTGTCGCTGTCGCGCCACGCCGAGGCGCTGTGGGTTTGCAGGTGCAGGCCGGGGAGGTCGCGCGCCAGGCGCTCGGCGGCACTGTCGGCCGCGCTGGCCAGGTGGCTGTCCATGGTCAGCAGCACCACGCTCATGCGGGGGGGGCTGCTGTTGGGTTTTTTATCGGCTGTAATGGGCTTTGGCATCGTAGAGCGTCTCCACGGTGATGGTCGCCACGCCCAGGTCTTGGGCAAATCGCTCGGTGTTGCGGCGCGCTTTGCCCCGCACAAAGAACGGGATCTTGCCCAGCTCCTTTTCGGCTTCGGGGCTCCAGGTGGCCTGGTTCGAAGCGGCTTGGGCGGGGGCGGCGACCTTTTGAACGCTGTCGGTGGTCAGGGTGTCGGGGTGAGCGGGTGTTGCGGAAGACGCGGCAGCCGTTGCGCTAACCGCTGTGGCAACGGGTGCTGCCACAACCGGAGCCACGTTCTCTGCCGCAGGCCGCGTGCTGCCCAAATGCGAGGGTGCAGCCCCGGCGTGGAACTCGAAGTCTTCGCGGAACATGCCGATCAGGTGTTCTTCCAGGCCCATCATCAGCGGGTGGACCCAGGTGTCGAACAGCACGTTCGCGCCTTCAAAACCCATTTGTGGTGCGTAGCGGGCCGGGAAGTCCTGCACGTGCACCGGGGCCGAAATCACCGCGCAGGGAATGCCTTGGCGCTTGGCGATGTGGCGTTCCATCTGCGTGCCCAAAATCAGCTCGGGCTGCAGCGCGTTGATCTGGGTTTCGACTTCCAGATAGTCGTCGGTGATCAGCGCTTCGACGCCGTAGCGTTTGGCGCAATCGCGCACTTCGCGGGCAAATTCGCGGCTGTAAGTGCCCATGCCCACCACCTCAAAACCCATCTCCTGGCTGGCGATGCGGGCGGCGGCCACCACGTGTGTGGCGTCGCCAAAAATATAAACACGCTTGCCGGTCAGGTAGGTCGAGTCGACCGACTTGGCGTACCAGTGGGCATGCGCGTTGGCGGGGTCTTGTGCGGGCTGGGGCAGACTGGTCAGGGCGCAGACTTCGGCGATGAAGTCGCGCGTGGCGTGGCTGCCCAAGGGCACGGTCTTGGTGTAGGGCTGGTCAAACTGTCGCTGCAACCACTGCGCGGCGGCCAGGCCAATTTCGGGGTAGAGCACCACGTTGAAGTCGGCCTCGGCCAACTTTTGCACGTCGGCCACGCTGGCACTCAAGGGGGCGACCACGGCGACATCGACACCGAGTTGGTTCAAGAGCTGCGTGATTTCCTTGACGTCGTCGCGATGGCGAAAACCCAGGGCGCTGGGGCCCAAGATGTTGCAAGTGGGGCGTACTTTTGCGGGCTTTTCAGCCGCGGGCTTGTGCACCAGGTGGCGGCACAGTTGGTAGAAGGTCTCGCTCGCGCCCCAGTTTTCCTTGCGCTGGTAAGAGGGTAACTCCAAGGCCACCACGGGGATGGTCAGCTGCAGGGCTTGGGCCAAACCACCCGGGTCGTCCTGGATCAGCTCGGCCGTGCACGACGAACCCACCAGCATGGCGGCGGGTTGGAAGCGCGCCATGGCTTGGCGGGCAGCGTCTTTGAAGAGTTCGGCCGTGTCGCCGCCCAGATCACGCGCCTGGAAGGTGGTGTAGGTGACGGGCGGGCGGCGCGGCAGGCGCTCGATCATGGTGAACAGCAGGTCAGCGTAGGTGTCGCCTTGGGGAGCGTGCAGCACGTAGTGCACGTCCGTCATGGCGGTGGCCACGCGCATGGCTCCCACATGGGGCGGTCCTTCGTAAGTCCAGAGCGTCAGTTGCATGGTGTGTTCCTGCGCTTTATGCCGCCAGCTTCAGGCGGCGTTTGAGGGGGCGGCTGAACAGACCGGCCAAATCGGCCGCTTGTTCGTAGCCCTGAATGGGGGTGAAGACCAACTCGATGGCCCACTTGGTGGTGATGCCTTGCGCCTCCAAGGGGTTGGCCAAACCGAGGCCACACACCACCAAATCGGGCGCATCGGCGATGCAGCGGTCGAGCTGCAGGTCCACGTCTTGGCCTTCGCTGATGCGGGTGCCTGCGGGCAACAAGGCGAGTTCGGCGGCCATGTGCTGGCGGTGCAAATAGGGTGTGCCCACTTCCACCAAATCCATGCCCAGTTCACGGTGCACAAAGCGCGCCAGCGGGATTTCGAGCTGCGAGTCGGGGAAGAAGAAGATCCGTTGGCCTTGCAACATTTGGCGCTGCACGGCCAGGGCTTTTTCGGCGCGTTGGCGGGGTGCGGCGGTGGCTTGTTCAAACACCTCGGGGGTCACGCCAAATTCGGTCGCGGCCGCTTGCAGCCAAGCGGTCGTGCCTTCCACGCCCAGTGGAAAGGGTGCTGGCAAATGCTGCGCGCCGCGCGACTGCAGCGCCCGTGCGGTGTCGGCCAAAAAGGGCTGGGCCAACAAATAACGGGTGTTGGGGCCAACCACCGGCATGGCCTGGCTGTTGCGCGGCGGGAAGAAGCTGACCTGCAAACCCATGCGTTCCAACAAGCTGCGCATCTGGTCTTCGACCACATCGGCCAGGGTGCCCACCACCATCAGGGCGGGGGCCGTGTCGGTGCTGGCGGGCAAGCCGGGCAGGCTAGGAACAAGGGCCGCCAGGCAAGCGTCTTCACCTTGGGTGAAGGTGGTTTCGATGCCGCTGCCCGAGTAGTTGAGCACGCGCACCGCAGGGTGGTGGATTTGGTTTTGGCGCTCGGCGGCGCGCGACAGGTCGAGCTTGATGACCTCGGACGGGCAAGAGCCCACCAAAAACAACAAGCGGATGTCGGGGCGACGTGCCAGCAGCTGGCCGACCACACGGTCGAGTTCTTCATGCACATCGGCCAAACCGGCCAAGTCGCGCTCGTCGATGATGGCGGTGCCAAAGCGTGGTTCGGCAAAAATCATCACGCCCGCGGCCGACTGGATCAGGTGGGCGCAGGTGCGTGAGCCCACCACCAGAAAGAAAGCGTCTTGAATTTTGCGGTGCAGCCAGATGATGCCGGTCAGGCCACAAAACACCTCGCGCTGGCCGCGTTCGACCAAAGGGACGACGTCGGTACAGCCGGAGGTTTGAGCGGAAGTTTCGGCGCGGATCGGGATGATGGTGCTCATGTGCTGGCCTGTGCACCCGATGCGGGCAAAGATGTGGAGGAGGGTTGTTTTTGCAGCCGCGCCATGCGCAGCTTGCGGATGTATTGCGCCGCGTTGATCGCGTAGCTGCCGTAAGCGGCCAGGGCCAGCAGCAGCTGGTCGGTGGCGCTCCAGTGGCCTTGCCACCAGACCCAGACATAAGCCGTGTGCAGCGCCATGACCCCCATGCTGACCACGTCTTCCCAGAAGAAGGCGGGGGCAAACAAATAGCGTCCAAACACGACCTTTTCCCAAATGGCGCCGGTGACCATGATGGCGTAGAGCACCACGGTTTTCAGCACCACCGAGGCCAAGGCCCAGTCGGTGTGCTCGCCGGTGTGGAGGCTGTTGATGACCAGATACAAACTGATGCCAAAAATCAGGAACTGCACCGGGGCCAGCACACCTTGCACCAGCGTCCAGACGGTCGCGTCACGCCGGGCGCGTTGCGCTGGCGTGTACAAAACCTGGGGGCTGGAGGTGGGCATGAGGAACCTTGTGGCTGGATGTCTTGGGTTGAATGTAAGTCTGGGCATACAGTGTGTCAACATGAATTGACATATATTTCGAGTCATAGGGTTTACACTCAATACAGGAATGGCCATTGAATTCACACTTGAAGCTGTGTTGGTGAAATGGGCCTGACGGGCTTCATTCCCATCATTTCTTGCGTCGAGCACGCCAAAGTGTTGGAGCCTGCCGCTGATGTCTTCCTCTGCTGATCGGTGCTTGTCATGGCGCAATTCAATGTCGAAAACTCTCCATCGCCTCCATCGCCGCAGGCCTGTGCGCAGCTTTTGCCAGAATCTATCCGGCAGGGCTCGCCGGTGGGGCCGCGCTTGGTGGGCGGGACGTCTTTCACGGGCAAGTCAGCACTCGACCTGGCCCAGATCCAGATCCTGGCGCAAGCTTGTTTGCAAGGCCTGGACGCGGCGCGTCAAGTGGTTTTTGGCTGGCAACGTCAAGGGCAGTCCCTGGAGGACATCTATTTGCAAGGCATCACGCCTTGTGCGCGTTTGCTGGGGGATTGGTGGTGTTCTGACCGTCTCGACTTCGCCATGACCACCATTGCTTCGGCTCACCTGCAGCAGCTGCTGCATGATTTCAGTGCCGAGTTTTTGCATGAAACGCCCGCCCAAAGCCATGGACTGAGTTTGTTGCTGATGACCGAGCCTGGCGCTCAGCACAGCATGGGTTTGCTCATGTTGAGTGAGTTTTTTAAACGGGAGGGTTGGTTGGTCACGCTCGGTGTTCCCCAGGATGTGGCGGAGTTCAAGCGCTTGTTTCAATCCGAATGGTTTGACGCGGTGGGCATCTCGGTCAGCACAGACCGGCATTTGGACGCCATGAGCAGTGTGTTGCCACAACTCTTGGCAGGCGTAGACAACCTCGGTGTAAGACTGTTTGTCGGCGGCCCCATGGCCCATGCGGCCCCGGATCTTTTGACAGGACTTGCCGCACAAGTGGTGGCGCAAGATGCACCGGGCACGGTGGCATGGCTCGCTCTTCAGATGGCTTTGCCACTGGCAAAAGGAGTTTAAAGTGTCAGTTAAGTTATTTTTATTACCTTTAAATTTCGCTGTTATGGCGGTTTTATACCCTCAGGGGCCTATACTTGTATGACAAATTCAAGTGTCAACTTCCTGATGCTCAAACCCGTTTGGTTTACAACATGAAGCTTCCCTCTCTAGACGCCGCCACATTCACCCAGTTGCTGGGTGTGGTGTCGGACGTCACTTTGGTCATGGACCCCATGGGGCTGATTGAGGATGTGTCCACGGGGCGCGACACCTTGGCGGCTTTGGGTTGCCAGTCCTGGGTCGGTCGTCGTTGGATCGACACCGTTACCAGCGAAAGCCGCACCAAAATCCAGGACATGCTGCACTCTCAAGGTGCACCCGACGTTCTGCGCTGGCGGCATGTGAACCACCTCTCGCCCGTTGGCAATGAGGTGGCCATTCAATATGTCGTGTTGCCCTTGGGTGCAGGCAAGTTGTTGGCCATGGGCCGTGATCTCGAAAGCCTGGCCGAGTTGCAACGACGCTTGGTTGAAACCCAGCAATCGATGGAGCGCGATTATTTACGTCTGCGTCACATCGAAGCGCGCTACCGTGTCTTGTTTGACACCTCATCTGAGGCTGTTTTGATGGTGGATGCCGCCACGCAGCGTGTGCTCGAAGCCAATGTGGGTGCACAAGCCTTGCTCAAAGACGCCGGCAAACGCCTGGTCGGACGTGATGTGCGGGAGTGTTTTGAAGGCGACAGCCAAGGCGAAGTGCAGTCTTTGCTGCGAATGGCACTGGCGACCGGCCGCATTGAGATGTGTTCTGCCCGTGTGGCGGGTTTGCCCTCGGCTTGGACGGTGTCTGCCACGGTGTTTCGCCAAGAGGGCGGGGCGCAGTTTTTGGTGCGCTTGGTGACCCGGGAAAGCACGGTGGTGCCGCGTCAGGACAGTGGTTCGTCGGCTGCACTGAGCGAAGCCATGGAGCGTTTCCCCGACGGTTGGTTGTTGACCGACACCTCGGGTGTGATCAAAAGCGTCAACGAAGAAGGCATGGCCCTGCTGGGCTTGACTGCTTCTTCTCAAGTGGTTGGGCAAAGTCTGGAGCGCTGGTTGCTGCGCGGATCGGTCGATTGGGGTGTGCTCAATACCAGTTTGCGCCAGCAGCTGCCAGTGCGCAATTTCGCCACCGAAGTGCGTACTTTGTCAGGCATGACCTTGCCGGTCGAGGTTTCTGCTGTGTGCCTGGCTCGTCCCGAGCCCATGTACGCCTTTTTTGTGCGCGACATGGACCGTCGCCTGCAAGGCGGGGCCTCGGTGTCACAAAGCCAAGTCAATCCCTTTGCCGAATTGTCACAGTTGGTGGGCCGTCGACCCATCAAGGACATTGTGGGTGAGACGGTGGACACCATTGAGCGCATGTGCATCGAAGCCGCATTGGAATTGACCCACAACAACCGCGCTTCGGCAGCGGAAATGTTGGGTTTGTCACGCCAAAGTCTGTACGTCAAACTGCGTCGCTTTGGCATGGTGGCCGAGGCTGAGGCAGACAATCCCTGAAGAATGTCAATTTAAATGGACGGTAAGTGTCAATCCTAGTTGACATTTCAAGATCGATCTTCACAATGGGGGCATGGACACCCCGCCTCTGGCCCCTGCGCCACCACTTCAGGCTTCGCACCTTGCATCGGCCGTGCTCAACCGGCCCGCTTTGCGCACGGTGGCCGAGCTCCTCAAACCTATTACTTGGTTCCCGCCCATGTGGGCTTTTGCCTGTGGGGTGGTGGCCTCGGGTCAAGCCCTGAGCGCGCATTGGGGTTTGCTGCTCTTGGGCCTGGTGCTCACTGGCCCGCTGGTGTGTGCCAGCAGCCAGGCCGTCAACGACTGGTTTGACCGGCATGTCGATGCCATCAACGAACCGAACCGCCCCATCCCCTCGGGCCGGATGCCTAGGCGCTGGGGACTGGGCATTGCGATTGCCTGGACCGCGCTGTCGCTGGTCTGGGCCACGCTCATGGGGCCTTGGGGCTTTGCCGCCTGCGCCTTGGCCATTGCGTTGTCGTGGGCCTACAGCGCACCACCTGTGCGCCTGAAAAACAACGGCTGGTGGGGCAACGCGGCTTGCGCCCTGAGTTATGAGGGGCTGGCTTGGCTCACGGGCACGGCCGTCATGCTGGGTGGGGCCTGGCCCGGCCCGCATTCGGTGGCGCTGGCGCTGCTCTACAGCGTGGGGGCGCACGGCATCATGACGCTCAACGATTTCAAGGCCATCGAAGGCGACCGCCGCATGGGCGTGGCCTCGCTGCCGGTGCAGCTGGGCGCGCACGGCGCGGCGCGCATGGCCTGCGTGTTCATGCTGGTGCCGCAGGTGGTGGTGTCGGCATTGCTTTTGAGCTGGCAACTGCCATGGCACGCCGCAGCTGTCTTGGCTTTGGCAGTTTTGCAAGGGCCCTTGATGGCCAAATTTTTGCGCCAACCGGTGGAGCGGGCCTTGCATGTGTCGGCCTTTGGTGTGCCGTTGTTTGTCAGCGGCATGATGGTCAGCGCATGGGGCCTGCGCCAGTTGAATCAGTTGCAACACACCGTGGGGGCTTTATGAACACAGCGTTGAGCATGCCAGTGTTTGGCTGGTTTCAGATCATCCGCTTGGGCCTGATCCAGGCCTGCCTGGGCGCGGTGGTGGTGGTGACCACCTCCACGCTCAACCGCATCATGGTCGTTGAGCTGGCGCTGCCCGCCTTGCTGCCCGGCTTTTTGGTGGCCTGGCATTACGCCGTGCAGATGGTGCGCCCGCGCATGGGTTTTGGGGCTGACAAGGGCCGCCGCAGCACGCCCTGGATGATGGGCGGCATGCTGGTGCTGGGCACAGGCGGTGTGATGGCCGCAGCCGCCACGGTCTGGATGGCCGCCGAGCCGTTTTATGGCGCGCTGTTGGCCTGCTTGTCGTTCAGCCTGATTGGCTTGGGCGTGAGCGCTTGCGGCACATCGCTGCTGGCGCTGATGGCCAAACGTGTGCCTGACGAGCGCCGCGCCCCTGCGGCCACCACGGTGTGGCTGATGATGATTGTGGGCTTTGCCGTCACTGCCGGTGTGGTGGGCAAGCTGATTGACCCCTACAGCCCGCAGGTGCTGCTGCAGGTCTCGGCGGGTTTGAGTGTGCTGACCGCCTTGATCACGGCCCTGTGTTTGTGGGGCCTGGAAAAAGACGCCGATCCGCAGATGTTGCCCGTGCGAAGCGAGGCCGCCGAGCGCCAACAAAAGCAAGATTTCAAAGAAGCCTTCAAAGAGGTGTGGGCCGACCCGGCAGCGCGCACCTTCACCGTGTTTGTGTTCATGTCCATGCTGGCTTACAGCGCGCAGGATTTGATTTTGGAGCCCTTTGCGGGCGCGGTACACGGCTTCACGCCGGGGCAAACCACGCAGCTGTCGGGCTGGCACCACATGGGGGTTTTGATCGGCATGCTGGCTGTGGCGGGCGCAGGGTCTCGCTGGGTGGCAGGACGGCTGGGTTCGGTGCAAGCCTGGATGGTGGGTGGCTGCTTGCTGTCGGCTCTGGCTACATTGGGTTTGTGCAGTTCGGCCATGGCCGAGGTTTGGCCGCTCAAGGCCAATGTGGTGTTTTTGGGCGTGGCCAATGGCGCGTTTTCAATCGCAGCGATTGCCACCATGATGCGTCTGGCTGGCGCGGGCGGTGCAGGCCGCGAAGGCACCCGCATGGGTTTGTGGGGCGCGGCGCAAGCGGCGGCTTTTGGTCTGGGTGGTTTGCTGGGCACTGCTGCCAGCGACCTGGCCCACGCCTTGTTGGGTGAACAACGCACGGCCTATGCGGCCGTGTTTGGCATGCAAGCGCTCATGTTTGCGGTGTCCGCGGCGGTGGCTTTGCGCCTGCGCTCTGGCCCGCAACAGCAGAGACCTTTGCGTTTTGACACTTCTGCATTGCTGAAAGGTGGGTCAAGCTCATGAACCAGACCGATTTTGATTTCGTGGTGGTGGGGGGGGGGCCTTCGGGTGCCACCGCTGCGTATGACCTGGTGCGCCAGGGATGGCGCGTATTGCTGCTCGACCGCCAGGGCCGCACCAAGCCTTGCGGTGGCGCGATCCCACCGCGCTTGATCAAGGACTTTGACATCCCTGACCACCTGCTGGTGGCCAAGGTGCGCTGCGCCCGCATGATCTCGCCCGCCGACAACAAAGTCGACATCCCCATCGACAATGGTTTTGTCGGCATGGTCGATCGCGACGAGTTTGACGAGTATTTGCGCGAACGCGCCGCACAGTCGGGGGTGGTGCGCTGCCAGGCGATTTTTGACAAGCTGCAGCACGACGACAGCGGTCAGTTGTGGGTCCACTACACCCCGGTCACGTCCAAAGAGCACGCTGCTGCCGAGCATGCCCGCTCTGTGAAGGTCAGCGCCCGCATGGTGGTGGGTGCCGATGGCGCACGCTCTGAAGTGGCGCGTCAGGCCATTCCCAATGCGCACAAAACCAAATACGTGTTTGCTTACCACGAGATCATCGAGTCGCCTGTGGGCCAGCCGGGTTACGACGCGGCGCGCTGCGACGTGTACTACCAAGGTCAGGTTTCGCCCGACTTTTATGGCTGGGTCTTCCCGCACGGCAAGACCATGAGCGTGGGCATGGGCAGCGCCGACAAAGGCTATTCGCTGCGCAGCGCCACAGCCCGTCTGCGAGAGATTGCAGGCTTGGTGAATGCACCCACCTTGCGCCGCGAAGGCGCGCCGATTCCGCTCAAGCCACTGCCCCAATGGGACAACGGGCGCGATGTGGTGGTGGTGGGCGATGCTGCGGGTGTGGTCGCACCCTCGTCGGGCGAAGGCATTTATTACGCGATGGACTGCGCCCGGCGTGTGGCCCAGGCCGCGCACCTGGCCCTTAAAACCGGCAACAGTGCTTGCCTGAAACAAGGCCGCAAGAGCTTCATGAAGCAGCACGGCCGCGTGTTCTGGATTCTGGGCGTGATGCAGTACTTCTGGTACCAAAACGACCGTCGCCGCGAAAAGTTCGTCAAGATCTGCGAAGACCGCGACGTGCAGCGCCTGACCTTTGAGTCGTACATGAACAAGGAACTGGCCCGCAAGGACCCGATGGCGCATGTGCGCATCTTTCTCAAGGACATGGCGCACCTGCTGGGCATGGCGCGAACTTGATGCACTGGCCTAAAGCAATACGACGCCGCTGTGCGGCTCGAGGGCTGTTGCTGGTGATCTTGCTGCACAAGAGCAGCCAAGCACTGAAGCGGCAAGCCCCAGGCATGCACCTGCATTGATGTCAAAACCGATTTTTTAAGCAGGAGTGCGGACATGCAGCCTTCTTTGATGGCCACGATTTTCTTGTTGATGACGGGCTTGTGCGGTGCCGCTTATTGGTGGCTGGACAGAAAAATGCAGCGACTGTCCGACACCTTGCGCGACACCTACAAACTGGGCCTGATGATCATCTACGGTTTGCAAATGGTGTTGCTGCTGATGTTTGCCATTTAACCGTGGCTTGGTCCACGCGCACGCAGCCTGACGTGAAAAGGCTTTGGCTCATGCTCGCCTTGACTGTTTTTGCGGCCTTGTCCTTTGGTTTGTGGACACCCGACCTGCCGCTTGCCGATTTGGAGTTCAGGTACCTGCAGGCACCTGCTGATTTGCGCTCGGTGGGCCCATGGCGTTTGCATGTGCGTGACAGCGGTCCCCGGCAGGCTCCAGTGGTGGTTTTGGTGCATGGCTTTGGAGCCAGCTTGCAAACCTGGGATGCGTGGGCCCGGGGCCTGAGCCAAACCCACCGCGTGATCCGTCTGGACCTGCCCGGTAGCGGCCTGAGCCCGCCCGATCCCGCGAACGACTACACAGATGCGCGCAGCCTGCAGCTGCTGCTCAGTTTGCTGGACGCATTGGACGTGTCTCGTGCCAGTATCGTGGGCCATTCGATGGGGGGGCGAATCGCCTGGACTTTTGCGGCCAAACACCCCGAGCGCACCGACCGGCTGGTGTTGATTGCGCCCGATGGCTTTGCCAGCGCAGGCTTTGAATACGGCAAGCCCATGGATGTGCCTGCCAGCTTGAGCTTGATGCGCCATGTGCTGCCCAAACCCCTGCTGCGCATGAGCCTCAAATCAGCCTACGCGCAGCCAGATCACCTGAGCGATGCGCTGACCACCCGCTACCACGACCTGTTGCGCGCGCCCGGTGCTCGTCAGGCCATGCTGGAGCGATTGAAGCAAACCGTGTTGCAAGAACCTGAGCCCATGCTGCGCCAGATCAAGGCACCGACTTTGTTGCTTTGGGGAGAGGCCGATGCCATGATCCCGGTGATCAACGCCCGTGATTACCTGCAGGCCATTCCCGGCAGCCGTCTGCTGTCTTGGCCCGGGGTGGGGCATTTGCCACAAGAAGAAGCCGCAGAGGTTTCGCTTCAGGCCGTGGTGG
Organism: Limnohabitans sp. Jir72; assembly: GCF_003063575.1. Taxonomy (GTDB): domain Bacteria; phylum Pseudomonadota; class Gammaproteobacteria; order Burkholderiales; family Burkholderiaceae_C; genus Limnohabitans_A. The sequence continues at coordinate 255,471 of NZ_NESC01000004.1, read as the reverse complement.
ATTTCTTGCGTTGATGGGATTGCGGGGGCCGCGAGGCCGAGCCCGGCGACAATGCGGCCTATGAACAAACCAACCTGGACTCGATTGGCGCTGGCCTTTGCGCTGAGCTATGCCACGGCGGGCATCGGTGGCGCCCTGACCGAACTGGGACCGTGGTACTTTGCCCTGAAGCACCCGACCTGGAAGCCGCCGGACGCCGCCTTTGGCGTGATCTGGAGCACCATCTTCACCCTGTGCGCCATCAGCGGCTTTCTGGCCTGGCAAGCGGCCAACTCGCCCGCACTGCGCCGCCGCGTGGCGGGGCTGTTTGGCGTGAATGCCGTGCTCAACATCGTCTGGAGTGCGCTGTACTTCAAGTTGCAGCGCCCGGATTGGGCGCTGCTGGAGGTGGTTTTTCTGTGGCTTTCCATCGTGGCCCTGATCGTGGGCCTGTGGCGGCTGTCACGCTGGGCCAGTTTGCTGCTGATCAGTTATGGGGTCTGGGTCGGCATCGCGGCGGTGTTGAACCTGCAAACGGTTCAGCTCAATGGGCCTTTTGGCGGTCTTGGGTGACCGCAGGGTCTGAAACCCGTTTTTGCCCATGATTTGGAAAATGGTCTTTTTGAGTGGATTTTCCGCCTGCCAGTGCGGATTCAGGGGTTTTAAAACGTTTTTCTGGCTTGTCAAGCCTAGGGTTTCTCATGCTTGTTGATCCAGATCAATGAATTTATAAACCAATTTGCAGCTGCGAATCGGCATGCTATGTCGCTGGCGGATCAACGCCCCGGTTTTCACCTTCGAAGAGGGTGACACGCTCATGCTGCAAGGAACGCTCATGTCTGGGTTCAACAACTCGGGTGGTCAGTCACATGCTTACCAGCCATTGGCCAGTCAGCAGGACGACTGCAAGGACGCCCTGCTGGCAGTGATCGAGCAGCAGATCATTCCCCGACTGCTTAATGTGCATCAGTTATTTCCTGGCAAGGTCCAGGCCTTGCATGAGCAGGACTCTGTGGCTGAGCAGCCGGAGTTTCTGGCTTTCACGCAGCACTGCCTGAGTGGGGATGTCCGCCAAGCCAACGAGATCGTCGATGCCCTCATGGCCAGGGGCTTGGCGCATGACCGGATTTTTCTGGAGTTGATCACCCCGGCAGCACGCCATTTGGGCGTCTTGTGGGAGCAGGATTTGTGCGATTTCGCGCAAGTCACCTGTGGTTTGGCGATGATGCACCAGATGATTTATCGACTGGGTTATGAGTCGCCAGCAGGTCCCCGTGATGAGGGCGACAGCGAGCGTGTCATGTTGGCCTGTGCGCCGGGTTCCCAGCATTTTCTGGGACTCACGATCGTGGCTGACTTTTTCCGCCAAGCCGGTGCAGAGGTGGTGCTAGAAATTTCCTCCTCAGAGTCTGAGCTGCTGCGGGCCGTGGCCAACGAGTGGTTTGACGTGGTCGGTATTTCGGTGGCCTTGGAGGCGCAACTGAAGACCCTGCCTGAGCTGATCCAGCATTTGCGGGCCAACTCGGGCAATCCGAAAGTTCGTGTGGTTTTGGGCGGACCGATTTTTCTGATGCAGGAATGCTCGCCGCAGGATCTGGGCGCAGACGCCATCTTCACGGATGCGCGTGAGGCCGTGGGTGCTGTCAAGCAGCTGGTGCGGTCCAGCTCAAGCCTGCCACCCACAGGCGGCTGACCCTGATAAAGCCCGCTCACGCTGAGCGGCACCAGCGCAGGATGTGTTGCACCGTGTCCATCGGGTCTTGTTCGTGGGCCAGGTGCCCCAAACCGGCTTGCACGGTTTGATGCGCTTGCGGCAGGCGCTTGCAGGCCTCGTCGGCCAAGGCGGGCGGCACGGTCTGGTCTTGCGCGCCGATGTGCATGAACACCGGGTTGCGGATCTCGTGCAGGCGCGCGGCCAAGGGCTTGAGGCGCCAAGCGGCCATCATCGACAGCACGCCGTGCACATGCCCCGAGTTGCTGAGCACGCGGGTGTACAGATCCATCCCTTGCGCGTCGAGCGTGGAGCCCGTGCGTGCGATCCACTCGGCCACCGAACCGGGCTTGGCCGCCAGCTTGGCAGTGGCCCAGGCCGACAGCGGGTTAAGCGCCGCCAGCTTGGCCGCCGGACCAAACAACCACGAGGCCACGCCGGGCAGGGGCAGCCAAGCCGGGTTCAGGCCAATCAAGGTGCTGCGCGCCAGGCTGCCAAAGTTCAGCGCCATGTGCGCGGCAATCGCCGCACCGGCAGAATGGCCCACGATGACTTGGGGCGTGAGCTTCAATTGCAGCATCAGGGCGCGCAGGCCTTCGGCCATCCCGGGCAGCGACAAGGCTCCCTCGGGTCCCCGGCTGGTGAACGCGTGGCCCGGCAAATCGGGTGCGACCACGGTGAAGTGCTGTGCCAGCGTTGGCAAGAGGCCACGCCAGCTGAAGTTGCCCGAGCCCGTGCCGTGCAAGAGCAGCATGCAGGGGCCTTGGCCTTGCATTTGCACATGCCAGTGGATGCCCCCAGCCTGCACAAAGCGGCTGTGCGGCGCATGTGGCCAGCTGGCCCGGTGTTCGGGCCAAGACATGCCGGGGTAAAAGCTTTCGAACATGGGCAATTCGGAGGGGGTTCAACAAAGGCAAAGGCGACGGGCTCAGGCCGGACCGGTGCGCAGGCTGTCCATGGCGTGGGCCATGCGCTGGGCTTGCACCTGCGGCATGGGCAGGTAGCTGGCACCCATGGTCGCGGCCAGTTGTTTGGCTTGCGCATCGGGCTGTACGCTGGTGTCGATCCACAGCGCACGGTGGCCGGTGCTGCGCCATTGCTGGCCCCAGTTCTGGGCATCGGCCTGCGCCTGGGCGCGGCCACCCACGCCTTGCAGCGTCACGTTGGCGCGCCCATCGCTCAGCACCACCAGGATCGGGGTGACGCCCTGACGCTGCAGCAAGGCGGCTTGTTCGTGCGCCATTTTGAGGGCGAGCGCCAGCGGTGTGCCCCCACCGCCGGGCAAGCCGGTCATGGCGCGTTTGGCCCGCACCAGCGAGCGCGTGGCGGGCAGCAGCAGCTGCGCCTGTGCGCCCCGAAAGGCCACGATGCACACGCTGTCGCGCCGCGCATACGACTGCTGCAGCAGCAACTCGACCGCACCTTTGGCTTCGGCCAAGCGCTGCAAGGCGGCCGAACCCGAAGCGTCGAGTGCCAGGATCAGGCAGCTCGAAGAGCGCTGCTGGTAGCGCTGGATGTGGAAGTCTTCGGCGCGGATGGCGATGCGGCCTCGGCTGGCCGTGGTGTCGTTTGAGCTGGCCAGCGGTGTGGCCTGGCGCAGGCGCTGGCGCGGCGCAGCAGCGCGCAAGGTGGCCAACACATGCAGCCGCGCATGGCCGCCCGGACGACCCGGGCGCGGGGGCAGGGGGCGGCCGCGTTGCTGCCCAGCGCGGGTCTGGCCGCTGCGGCCAGACGTGTTGCCACTGCGTGCGCCTTTTTGTGTGGCCAGCGCATCCAGCATGTGCGGTGGCAAGCTGGCCAGGGCGGCGGCCACCATCATCTCTTGCAGGTCTTCGGCGCTGGGCTCTTGGGGGGGCGTGTCTGGAGGCGCATCTTCGGGCGCATCACCGGGTGGCGGATCGCTCGGCGCTTGATCGGGTGTCTCCGGCTTGGGCGGCGGCTCAGGCGTTTCGTCGTTTTCGGGCGGCGGCGGTTCAGCCGACTGTTCTTCTGACGGCTCGGCTGGCCACTGCGTGGCGCGGGGTGCCAGCACGCAGCGCGCGGCAAAGCCCAGGTCTTCGTCGTCCAGCACACTGCGCCCGTTGAGGGCCGCATGGGCGCTGGCCACGCGCAGCGCCAGGATGGGCGCGCGCAAGGAGCCTATGCCCAAGCCCAGCGCCGACGCGCACAGCGCATGCAGTTGCGCATCGCTGGCTTGGACCTGTTGCAGCTGCTCGCGTGCACGCGCCAGGGCGCCAGGGCTCAGACCTATGTGCAGGGCATCGTCTTCGCTGTCGTTCAGACTGGCGTCGATGTCCGAAGGCGACAGCGCCTGCAAATCGAGCCACAGGCCCAGTCGCTCTTGCAGCGCGGCGTTCACGCCCGACTCGTCGGGCAAAGATTCGTCCAGCGCCACCACACCAAAGCGGGTGGCGGTAGGGGCGCTGGCGTGGTGGGTGGCCGCCACTTGGCCCGAATCCAGCGCCTGCATCAGCGGGGCCAGCAGAGCCGGTGCCAGGCGCTCGGCCATGGGCAGGCAGACCAAGCCTTGGTCGGCTTGTTGCAGCAAGCCCGCTTGCATGCGCAGCTGTCCGGTTTGCAGGGTGTGGGCCAAATCGATGCCGCCCAAGAGGCGCTCGGCATCGGCCGAGCCGGGCACCTTGACCAGCGGCAGGCCCAGACTGGCCAGTGTGCTCAGCCAGCGTTCGCGCACCGGGCCGTGCGGGGCGCGCAGGCACACGCCGCCCAGGCCATGCGGGTCCAGCTGCAAAATTTGCAAGCTGCTCAGCGCATCGTGCCAAGCGTCCAGGCTTTGCTGGCTTGAGGCCTTGTCTTGGGTCATGGGCTGCAGGGCGGTGCAGCGCTTTAAGCGGCCAGCACTTCTTGCAGGCTGCGTTGCACGCGTGCGCCCGAGTCGGTGTCGTCCAGCGGGTTGCGGCGCAGGCGGTGGCGCAGGGCCAGCGGGGCCATGCTTTGCAGGTGTTCGGCCTGCACCGAAAGATGCCCTTGCAAAGCAGCAAAGGCACGGGTGGCGCGCAACAACGTGAGTTCGGCGCGCAGACCGTCGGTGCCCAACTGCTGGCACAGCCGTGCGCACAGCATCAGCATGTCGTCGCTGACTGTCACATCAGCCAGCCGCTCACGCGCTTTGAGGATGCGTTTTTGCAGCTTCTGGTTGTCTTTGTGCCACAGGGCTTTGAAGGCGGTGGGGTCTTTTTCAAATGCGTCGCGGCGCTTGATGATGTCCACGCGCAGCTTCAGGTCTTGCGGCGTGCGCACCTGCACCGACAGGCCAAAACGGTCGAGCAACTGCGGGCGCAGCTCGCCTTCTTCGGGGTTGCCGCTGCCCACCAGCACAAAGCGGGCGGGGTGGCGCACGCTCAGGCCTTCGCGCTCGACCAGGTTCTCGCCCGAGGCGGCCACGTCGATCAGCAGGTCCACCAAGTGGTCGTCCAGCAGGTTGACCTCGTCGATGTACAAAAAGCCCCGGTGTGCTTGTGCCAGCAGGCCGGGGGCGAAAGATTTGACGCCTTGCGACAAGGCTTTTTCCAGATCCAGCGCGCCGACCACACGGTCTTCGGTCGCGCCTAAGGGCAGGTCGACCACGGCCACGCTTTGGCGTTCGGTCACCACTTTGGCTTTGGGATCGCGGGCTTGGCAGACCGGGCAGGCGCTTGCCGGTTTGGCCGGGTCGCATCGGTAAGGGCAGCCTTTGACGACCGAAATCGGGGGCAACAGGTCGGCCAAGGCGCGCACGGCGGTGGATTTGCCGGTGCCCCGGTCACCCAGAACCAGCACGCCGCCGATCGAGGGGTCGACCGCCACCACCTGGATGGCGAGGGTCATTTCATCTTGACCAACGATGGCCGCGAAAGGGAAGGTCAGTGCCATGGGGCGTCCCGAAAAACTGTTCTCGGCCCATCATCCAAAAGACACGGCAAAGTGTCAAGTTAAATTTACACTCCAAATGGACTCTGGAGTTAGATTTTGGGCGTGGAGGTGTCAACGGGTTGGGATTCGGGTTTCAGCCCATAGCGGGCCGCCAGATCCCAAACGTGCTGCGGCAACATGTTTTTGATGCGCGCTGGCGCCTCGCGGCGCAGGTGCAGGATGGACTCGATGGCCTTCATCTCGACCCGGGCGCGTGCAAACTCCAGACCACGCGGCCCCACCCGGGGCATGAGCCAGTTGACCAGCGGCTTGATCCAGGCGGGCATGCGCCGCAGCGGCAGGCCCCCGGCGGCGCGCTCGGTGTTGGTCATGAAGCCGCGCACCGGGCCATCCCTTTTGCCTTTGCTGATGGGGGCGCTGGTGACCAATTGCGCCTGAATGCCGTCGAGCACCGCTTGTCCGCGTGCGTTGCGCACCAACAACCACTGTTGGCCGTGACCGCCCATGTAACCCACCGTGATGTCGGCCAGCACATTGGTGTAGTCCACGCAGGTGCGGCAAGTCAGCGGGAAAAAGTCGGGTGGCAGGGTGGAGAGCGGCAGGTTCAAAAACGGGATCAGGCGCTTGTCGCCTTGGTCGGTGCGCACCTCCACCTTGTAGTCGGCGCGGAACTCCACATAGCTGATGTCCTGTGGCCGGTCCGAGATCAGGCCCAGAAACTGGTGAAAGTTTTCGGTCGTGGTGTTGTCCGAGCAGGGCGTGCCGATCACGTAGAGCTGCTCCAGACCTTGCTCGCGCTCGAGCTGCGGCTGGATGGCCCGCAGGGCGTAAATCTGGCAGGGGATGCCGATCACGGCCAGCCGTTTGTGGCCTTGCGCCAACGCGGGCTCCACCAGGCTGAGCAGTGGCGCATAGCCCATGCGCATGCCCCGGCACTGCGCCATGTCTTCGGCGCGGGTGACCAGCACCGGGCGCGGCCGCCAGCGGTCATGCGGGTCGGCGGCCATGGCGATCACGGCGTCCACCAGGCCTTTTTCGAGCAGCACCTCGGCCAGGCGTGTGGTGATGCCGGTCCACTGCGCGCCGTGCGTGGGTGGGTCCAGGCGGGCACTCAGGATCTGTTGGTAAGGCCCGAAAAACAACTCGTCGGGCTGGGCCTTGTTCGCAGCGTTGCCCTGTTGGCGCACACGGCCATGCACCCGCTGCTCCAAGCCCGGGTAATCGGGCTGGATGAACTGGCAGGCCTGGCCACAGCGCTTGGGGTCATCGGTGCGCGAGAGTCCGCAATCGGTGCACAGCTTGCGGGCGGGGGCGGTGATGGGGTTGGCCAAAGGCGTGCTTTGAGCAAAGTGGTCTGGCGAGATGCTCATGGCGGCAGCCTCTGGTCCGAGCCCAATCAGACCGCGCGGGTGAAAGGCATCACACCGATCAGCCACAGGTGCAGGCCGCCCATCAGGAATGCGGCCCAGACGCCCGTGCCCAGCGCTACCGCCAACAAGCTGCCGATCAGCGTGCCTTCGGGGGCGGTGTGCATGCTCAGGCGCTCGCGCTGGCGTGCCGCGCGGAACACCAGTACTGACCAGATCAGAAAACCGCCGAACAAGAGCACATCGGCCAGGTTCCCGTTCGACAGCAAATGGGCCAGTGCCCAGACCTTGACCGACAAGGTCATGGGGTGGCGAAGTTTGGCTTTGATTTGGTTGCCGGGCACATAAGCGGCCACCAGCAAGACCATGGCCAGCCACATCAGCAAGATGGTGGTGTGCTGCATGCCGCGAGGAGGTGTCCACAGCACCACCGGGTCCAGACGCGCTTGCCCGTAGCCTTGCACCAGCAGGGTCAGACCCAGCAGCGAAATGCCCGCATAAACGCCCTTGAAACCCAACGCACCCCAGCGGGCGATGGCGTTTTGGCGCAGCTGCGGCGCCAAGCTCTGCAACGAGTGGATGCCTAAGAAGAGAACCAGGCCGATGAGCAATTGCAGCATGTAAAACCTTTGTGAAACAGGGATGGTGTTGAGCCGCATTCTGACACGGGCATGTCCATTGCGGTTGACAACTGCAGTCTCGGCAGTTCCTTTGTGAATTGCTCAGGTATCTCATCTTTCACGACAAGTTGAACGATCTGACGCACAATAAATCGCTCAGTATTTTCTGACCTTCCCTTTCAGGAGCAATCCATGTCCCTTTTCTCATCCCGTCCCTCGAATCGCCGCGTATTCATGATGCAGGCTGCCACCGTCGCCACCGCTGTGATGGCTGTGAGCGAGGCCTCCGCCCAAGCCATGGTGGACGAAAAAGATGCTCAGGCCGCAGGTCTGGGTTACAAAGCCGATGCCACCAAGGTCGACAAGGCCAAAAACCCCAAGTTCGCTGCGGGTTCCAATTGCGGCAACTGCGCCCTGTTCCAGGGCAAGGCCGGCGCAGCTTCCGGCGGTTGCCCCTTGTTTGCAGGCAAGCAAGTCTCCGCCAAGGGCTGGTGCTCGGCTTACGCCAAAAAGGCCTGAGGCGCACAGCCTCCCGAGCCGCCTGCTGGCTCGGAACGGAAACCGCCCTCGGGCGGTTTTTTTTCGGATATTCGGTTGATTTACCGATCTTTGCAGGCCTTGATGTTGGTGCTTACCCTTGTTTTTGGCTGATTTGCAGATCCTTGAATGCACAAAGTGTCAATCTATCATTACACTTTGATCTGTCTTCAACCGACCAGAAAGCCCTTCAATGGCGTCTTGGGTGCTCAAAGCGATGGACCTGGCCTGCCAAAAGGCCCAGCGGACACTGTTCGAGGGCGTCAGCTTTTCAGTGCCCGAAGGCAGCTGGTTGCACATCGAAGGCGCCAACGGTTGCGGCAAGAGCAGTTTGCTGCGCATCCTGTGCGGCCTGTCCCCTGCGGCCAGTGGTCAGGTGCTCTGGCCTGAATCCGCACAAAACCCAACGCCAAGGTCAATTTCACGCCCGGACCGTTCGGTGCTTCACTACATCGGCCACGCCTTGGGCCTCAAGCACGATCTGAGCGCTTGCGACAACCTGTGCCTGGATGCCCAGGTCAGTGGCTTGCCGCTCAGCCGCGATCAGGCCTTGCAAGCGCTGGCGGCGCAGGGCCTGCAAAGCCGGGCGCATTTGCCTGTGCGTGTTTTGTCGCAAGGCCAACGCCAGGGTGTCGCGCTGGCGCGTTTGCGCACCAGCCCGGCACGGCTGTGGGTGCTGGACGAACCCTTGGTCGGGCTCGATGCCCAGGCCACTGCCACGGCCCGCGCCTTGTTGCAGTCGCATGTGGACGCGGGTGGCGCGCTGGTCATGACCAGCCACCACGATGTGCAGCTGCAAGGCCCCGGTGCACGTTTCCATCTGGGCGGTGGGGCGGTCGCCGCATGAACGCCCAGTCCCTCAAGGCCCCTGCCCTGTCGCAGGTGCTGCCCAGCCCCTGGCAGGCCATGGCCGGTTTGCTCAGGCGCGACCTGCGCCTGGCGTTTCGGCGCAAGTCCGAGTGGCTGGGCGCGGTGTTTTTCTTTGTGCTGGTGGCCGCTTTGTTTCCGCTGGCCATTGGCCCCGAGCCCGCCACGCTGCGCCTGATCGGGCCGGGCGTGCTGTGGGTGGCGGCCTTGCTGGCCAGCATGCTGAGCCTGGGCCGCTTGTTCGAGGCTGACCACCAAGACGGCAGCCTGGAGCAGCTGGGACTGTCGGCCGCGCCCCTGTCCTGGCTGGTCAGCGCCAAGCTGCTGGCGCATTGGCTGATCTCGGGCTTGCCTTTGGTGCTGTTGTCGCCGCTCTTGGGCTTGCAGTTTGCTTTGGGGCCAGAGGCTTTGGGCATGCTGGCGCTCACGCTCTTGATCGGCACACCGGTGTTGTCCTTGCTGGGCGCGATTGGTGCGGCGCTGACTTTGGGTGTGCGCGGTGGCGGGGTGCTGCAGTCGCTCTTGCTCTTGCCCTTGTATGTGCCGGTGCTGGTGTTCGGCACGGGCGCGGTCGATGCGCAGATGCGCGGTCTGGGGGGCGAGGCGCACGTCTCGGTTTTGCTGGCGCTTTTGCTGGGCGCGGCGGCTTTCAGCCCCTGGGCCTGTGCTGCGGCATTGCGCTTGGCGCTGGAATGAACAGGACCCGTCCATGAAGCTTTTTCACTACGCTGCGCCGCAAAACTTTTACCCTCTGGCCGGGCGGCTGTGGCCCTGGCTGGCGCTGCTGGCCACGGTGCTCGCGCTGGCGGGTTTGTGGGTGGGCTTTATGGTGGCGCCGGCCGATGCGCAGCAGGGCCAGGCCTACCGCATCATTTACATCCATGTGCCGGTGTCCTGGATGGCCATGGTGATTTATTTGGCCATGGCTTTGTGGAGCGTGCTGGGTCTGGTGTTCAACACGCGCTTGTCGGGCCTGATGACGCGGGCACTCGCGCCCACCGGGGCCTTGCTGGCGTTTTTGTCGCTGTGGACCGGGGCCTTGTGGGGCAAGCCGATGTGGGGCACCTATTGGGTGTGGGACGCGCGGTTGACCTCGATGCTGATCCTGCTGTTTTTGTATGTGGGCTACATCGCACTGACCTCGGCGATTGAAGACCCTCGCCGCTCGGACCGGGCCGGTGCCTTGGTGGCGCTGGTGGGGGCGGTGAACGTGCCCATCATCTATTTTTCGGTCAAGTGGTGGAACACCTTGCACCAGGGCGCGTCGGTCTCGCTCAGGCAATCGCCGCGCATGGCCAGTGTGATGATGACCGGCATGCTGCTCATGAGCCTGGCGATTTGGTTGTACGCCGCAGCCATCGCCCTGTGGCGCGTGCGCAGCTTGATGCTGGTGCGCGACAGCCACGCGGGCTGGGTGCAGCAACTGCCTGAAGTGCAGGCGCACCGGCTTTTGAAGGGCGTCGCATGATCTGGCAAAGCACTTCGGAGTTCTGGGCCATGGGCGGCTATGGCGCTTATGTGTGGGGCAGCGTGGGCTTGAGCGCGGCTTTGCTGGCTCTCGAGGTCTGGCTGGTCCGCATGGGGCGTCAGCAGGCGCTGGATGCGGTGTGCGAAGCCATGGATGCCGAGCAGGATGTCCAGAGCGATGCCGACCGGGCATGGGTGTCCAACACCCCCCAATGCGCGCAATACCCTTCCAGCCATCCCGCAGGCCATTCACCCCGCATCACGCCCGGAGCGCCTTCATGAAAAGCCGCCACAAACGAGGCCTGGGCATTGGGCTGGGCGTGCTGCTGCTGTGCGGCGCGGCTTATTTCGTGCTCAACGCTTTCCAGAGCAATCTGGTATTTTTCTTCACGCCCACGCAAGTGGCCGCCGGTGAAGCGCCCAAAGATGGGCACTTTCGGGTCGGTGGTCTGGTCAAGGCGGGCAGCGTCAAGCGCCAGGACATGGCGGTCGAATTTGTGGTGACCGACACCCACCAAGAGATGCCGGTGCGCTATGTGGGCCTGCTGCCCGATTTGTTCAAAGAGGGCAAAGGCGTGGTGGCCCAAGGCCGACTGGATGCGGGCCGCCTGTTTGTGGCCAGCGAGGTGCTGGCCAAACACGACGAAAACTACATGCCGCCCGAAGCCCAGCACGCGCTGGACGAGGCGGCCAAGGCCCGCATGGGCGCGGCGGTGCAGCGATGAAGCGCGCTGTGGCCTCATGGACTTGGCCTAAGCAAGTTTTGGGCGCAAGGCACGGAGCGCATCTTCATGTAGGAGCACACCCCTGTGGGCGATGGGGCCTGTCACAGGCTGTGCAAACCATCGCCCACGGGGTGGGCTCCTACAAGGACCAGCGCGGACGCATCCCTGGTGTGTGCACGACCAAATGGCATGCTCGTGGCACCGGATCGACAGGAGCCCAGCATGTGGCCTGAAGTCGGCCATCTGGCCTTGATCATGGCGGCCTGGGTGGCCTTGGCTCAAGCGGTGCTGCCGCTGTGGGGCAGCCTGTCTGCGGGGCGCTCGGGTTGGCAGGCGCTGGCGCGGCCTTTGGCGGTGGTGCAGCTGGCCCTGATCGTGCTGGCCTTTGGGGCTTTGTGGCACGCCTTTCACATGCACGACTTCAGCGTGCGCTATGTCGCGCAGCACTCCAACACTTTGCTGCCTGCGCCCTACCGCCTGTCGGCCATTTGGGCCGGGCACGAAGGCTCGCTGCTGTTGTGGGTCTTCATGCTCGCGGTCTGGTCGGTGGCGGTGGCCCTGTTTTCCAAGCGTTTGCCACAGGCCCTGGTGGCGCAGGTGCTGGGCGTGATGGGCGCGGTGTCGGTGGGGTTTTTGGCCTTCATCCTCACCTTGTCCAACCCGTTCGCGCGGCAGTTTCCGGCTCCGTCTGAGGGCCGCGATTTGACGCCTTTGTTGCAAGACCCGGGACTGGTGATCCACCCGCCCATGCTCTACATGGGCTATGTGGGCATGTCGGTGGCCTTTGCCTTTGCCATGGCGGCGCTGCTGTCGGGGCGGCTCGATGCCGCTTGGGCGCGTTGGGCGCGGCCCTGGACGCTGGCGGCGTGGGGCTTTTTGACGCTGGGCATCGCGCTGGGTTCTTGGTGGGCTTATTACGAGCTGGGCTGGGGCGGCTGGTGGTTTTGGGACCCGGTGGAAAACGCCTCGCTCATGCCCTGGCTGGTGGCCACGGCGCTGATCCATTCGCTCATGGTCACCGACAAGCGCGGCCAGTTCAAGGCTTGGACGGTGCTCTTGGCCATTGGCGCGTTTTCGCTCAGCCTGCTGGGCACCTTCCTCGTGCGCTCGGGCGTGCTGACGTCGGTGCACGCCTTCACCACCGACCCGGGCCGGGGCATCTTCATCTTGCTGTTTCTGGCCGTGGTGGTGGGGGTGTCGCTGGCCTTGTTTGCCTGGCGTGCGCCGCAATGGGCCAACGCTTCGCAGCCGGTGGCCGGTTCACGCGAATCGTTTTTGCTGCTCAACAGCGTGCTCTTGGTGGTGGCCACGGCGGCGGTGCTGCTGGGCACCTTGTACCCGCTGATCATCGACGCGCTGAACCTGGGCAAGCTGTCGGTGGGGCCGCCGTACTTTGACAGTGTGTTCGTGCCCCTGATGGTGCCGCTGCTCTTGGCCATGGTGCCGGGCACGGTGGTGCCCTGGCATGTGGCGCGTTGGGCGGCTGTGCGGTCGGTGGGGGTGCCCGGGGCCTTGGCGCTGCTGGCGGCCAGCGCTTGGGCCAGCTGGGGGGGCACGCCGATGGCCGAGGGCATCAGCACCAGCAGCACCACCAGCCTGGGCGGTTGGCTCGCGGTGATGGGCGGGACGCTGGGCGGCTGGATCGCGCTGTCGGGCGCTTGGCAAGTCGCGCTGCGCCTGCGTTTGCCGGGTGCACCGGGCCTGGCCTGGTGGGGCATGCACGCGGCGCATCTGGGTGTGGCGGTGCTGGTGCTGGGCATCACCGGCGTCAAGTCCTTTCAGGTGGAGCGCGATGTGCGCCTGGGCCTGGGCGATGCGGTCACGGTGGCCGGTGTGCGCTACCAGCTGATCAGCGTGGACAACCATTTGGGGCCGAACTATTTGGCCTTGCGTGCTCAACTCAAGATGTTCGAAGGTGCGCCTGGCGACGAGCGCCAGGTGGGCACCCTGCAGCCCGAAAAGCGCCGCTACGTGTCCAGCGCCATGCCCATGACCGAGGCGGCGATTGACCGCACGCTGTGGCGCGATCGCTATGTGTCTTTGGGCGAACCTCTGGCGGGCGAGCCGCCGCAGTGGAGCTTTCGCGTGTACCACAAGCCCTTTGTGTCGTGGATCTGGCTGGGCGCGCTTTGCATGGTGCTGGGCGGGGGTCTGGCGGCTTGGGACCGGCGCTACCGGCAGTCGGCTGCCCAGCGGTCGGCCGCTGGGGCCATGCCAGGCACGGCCTCTGTGGCCGGGCTGGGGGGGCCAGCATGAGTGGGCCGCTGTCTCCCGTCAAACCGCAGCGCATGCCGCGCTGGGTGTTCGTGCCGCTGGCTTTGTTTTTGGGCATGGTGGTGTTTTTGGCGGTGGGGCTGAACCGCAACCCGCAGGAAATTCCTTCGCCGCTCATCGGTCGGCCCGCACCGGCTTTTCAGTTGCCGGTGGTGGGGGGCGCTGAAGCATTCAGCGCTGCGCAATTCAAGGGCCAGCTCACGCTGGTGAATTTTTGGGCCACCTGGTGCGCGGGTTGCAAAGAGGAGCACCCGATCCTGATGGCGCTGTCGCGCCAGCCGGGGCTGCAGATGGTGGGCTTCAACTACAAAGAATTGCAGGCCTCGGAGCTGTCGGGCCAGGACCCGCAAAGCGCGCAAGCGCTGCAAAAAGCCACGGCCCGCCACCAGGCCTGGCTGCAAAAACACGGTCAGGCCTTTGGCGTGAACCTGCTCGACATGGATGGCCGGGTGGGCATGGACTTTGGCGTGTACGGCTTGCCCGAAACCTATCTGGTGGACCGCGAGGGCGTGGTCCGGTTCAAGCACGCCGGGGCCTTGACGCCCGAAGTCGTGCAGCACAAGTTGCTGCCGCTGATGCGGCGTTTGCAGCCATGAGCGCCGCACGCATGATCTTTCTTGCGGTGGCCTTGACCGGGTTCCAGCCGCAGGCCTTCTGTGCGTCAGGGGTCCAGCCAAGCCTGCAAGCCGCCAGCGAAGTTCGCGCCGTTGCAGCGCCTGTGCTGCCCTTGGTGTTGCCTGCTGTTTCGGTGGGCGAGTCGGCCCGGACCGAAGCCCCCATGTCGCCCCAGGCCCGCTGGGACCACATCGCGACCGAATTGCGCTGTCTGGTGTGCCAGAACGAGTCGCTGGCCTCGTCGAACGCCGAGCTGGCGGTGGATCTGCGGCGCGAAGTGAGGCACCTGATCGAGCAGGGCCAGAGCGACGCCGACATCCGAACTTTTCTGGTCAGCCGCTATGGAGACTTCGTGCTGTACAAGCCCGAGGTCAAGCCCGTGACCTGGTTGCTGTGGTTTGGCCCCTTTGTCTTGCTGCTGCTGGCGCTGGGTGTGGCGATGCGCGTGATGCGCCGCACACCGGCCGCGCCTGCCCCATTGACCGATCACGAGCGCGAACGCGTTCGCCAACTGCTGGAGTCCTGATGTCGTTTTTGCCGCCCTGGGTCGGTTTGCTTTTGGCGCTGCTGCTGTTCGGTGCGCTGGCCGCCTGGGTGTTGCGGCGGGGCCTCGCCCGTCAAGCGGCAAACTTGGCGCAGGTGGTGACAGGTGAAGATGTGCAGGCCCAGGCCCATCGGCGCATTCAGCAGCAGCACCTGGCCGATCTGGACAGGGCCTTGACCGAAGGCCGACTGAACGCCAACCAACACGCAGCGGCCCGCGACGAGCTGATGCGCCAGGTCCTGTTGGATCAGGCCCAAGCTGGGACGGCTTTGCAGCGAGGTGGCGATGGGGTGACGGGCCCGGTGCGCTGGGGCTGGATCGTGCTCTTGCTGGGTGCGCTCAGCGGTTTGAGTTATCTGCAACTGGGCGCACAGCAGACCTGGTGGCCCGTGCCACTCAGCCAGCGGGTGCAGATCAGCGCCACCTCGCCCGAGCAACTGGCCGAGCAAACGCGTGTGTGGCAGCAGGCCACGCAAAACCGCCCCGACGATGCCGAGGCCTGGCTGACGCTGGCGCGTTTGCAGGCCGCCCAGAACGCGCACGCCCAGGCCGAACAAGCCCTGGCCCGGGTGCTGGCCTTGTCCCCCGAGCCCGATCTGTGGATTGAGCGGGCGCAAATGAAGGCCTTGAGCGCTGGCGGGGTTTACACCGGCGAGCCTTGGCAATGGATTGAAAACGTGTTGCGAGAGCAGCCCCGGCATCTGAACGCACTGGTGCTGGCGGGCAGCGCGGCCTGGTCGGAAAAACGCCATGCGGCCGCGCAAAGTTATTGGCAGCGCGCCCTGGGCCTGGTGCCTGCCGACAGTGAAGCCGCACAGGGTCTGCAGCAAGCGCTGGCGCAGGCACAGGCCGCGTCGCCAGCGGCGGAGCTGGCGCAGGGCGTCGCGGCACCCCCCAGCGCTGCGGCACCGGGCACCGCTTTGGCGGGGGACGCCCGTCCTGTCATTCAAGGCGAGGTTCGTCTTTCGCCCGAATTGCAAAAGCACATCGTCACCGGCGCGACCTTGTTCGTCTACGCCCTGGCTGAAGAAGGCTCGCGCCGCCCGGTGGCCATCTGGCGCAGCACGCCCACATCGTGGCCGGTTCGCTTTGCCTTGAGCGACAGCATGGGCATGGGCGCACCGCCCGTGTTGTCCTCACTGGCGCAAGTGCGCTTGGTGGCGCGGATATCCCAAACCGGTTCCGCGCAAAAGCAAGCGGGTGATCTTCAGGTCGAGTTGCCCGGCGTGAAGACGGGTGTTCAGGGCGTGGTGCTCGACATCACCGGGCGCTGAACATCACAGACAAGACCGCCCTTGTCGCAGGCAGAGGATCGCTCAGCTTGTGTGGGGTGTGAATTGGGGCGCTGTTGCAGGCGCTGACTCGTACCGAGTGCGTTTCCGGCCAGGTGTTTGTGGACAGGCCCTCGGCTTTTGATCGCGATCGGAGACCCTTCCACAAGGTGGCGGGTTTTGTAGGAGCGCACCCTGTGCGCGATTGTTTTTTGGGTGCGTGTGCCACGCCCATCGCCCACGGGGTGGGCTCCTACAAGGGGGCGAAGTGCTGTCGGGTTCAGCTTTGGCGCTGTTGACGCGAGTGGCTGTGCACCGCCTCCACCAGCGCCGTCACATGCTCGGGCGGTGTGAACTGGCTGATGCCGTGCCCCAGGTTGAAGATGTGGGTGGGGCCGGTGGTGCTGCGGTCGGTGTGCGGCGTGCCAAAGCTGTCCAGCACCCGGTGCACCTCAGTCGCAATTTGCGCGGGTGGCGCAAACAAGATGTTCGGGTCGATGTTGCCTTGCAGCGCTTTACCCGGGCCGCCGACTTCGCCGCCCACCAAAGCGCGGGCGCGGCCCAGGTTCATGGTCCAGTCCAAGCCCAGCACGTCGCAGTTCAGGCCCGCCATCTCGGGCAGCCACAGGCCGCCGCCTTTGGTGAAGACGATGCTGGGGATACGCTGTCCGTTGTGCTCGGTCTTGAGCTGGCTCAGCACGCGGGCGGTGTAGGCCAGGCTGAATTCCTGGAAGGCGGCATCGGCCAGCACGCCGCCCCAGCTGTCGAAAATCATGGCCGCTTGCGCGCCCGCTTCGATCTGGGTATTCAGGTACAGGGCCACGGCATCGGCGTTGATCTCCAAAATGCGGTGCATCAGGTCAGGGCGGCTGTACATCAGGGTCTTCACATGCCGGTAGTCGTCAGACCCCGCACCTTCGACCATGTAGCACGCCAGCGTCCAGGGGCTGCCCGAAAAACCGATCAGCGGCACGCGGCCATTCAATGCCTTGCGGATTGAAGTGACCGCGTCGAACACGTAGCGCAGCTTGGCCATGTCGGGCACAGCGAGCTCTGCCACGGCAGCTTCGTCGCGCACGTTCTTGGCAAAACGTGGGCCTTCGCCTTGGGCAAAAGACAGACCCAGGCCCATGGCATCGGGCACAGTCAGGATGTCGCTGAACAAAATGGCGGCATCCAGTGGGTAGCGCTCCAGCGGCTGCAGGGTCACCTCGGTGGCGTAGTCGACGTTGGTGGCCAAGCCCATGAAGCTGCCAGCCTTGGCGCGGGTGGCGCAGTACTCGGGCAAGTAGCGGCCGGCTTGGCGCATCAGCCACACGGGCGTGTGGTCGGTGGCCTGACGCAAGCAGGCACGCAGGAAGCTGTCGTTTTGGAGGGTCATGGAGAGGGCTTTATTTCAGCGTCAGCTGGGTTGGGATTGGACGTGTCGTTGGGGTATGTCAACTTTTTGTATTTTGCAAAGTGTCAATCTAACTTGACATTTTGTCAAATGCCTGTAGATTCAAGGCCAGACAAGTCAATAAGAAGGCCAGCCATGGACGCCTTGCGGGAATGGATTCAATCTCCGACACAGCTCAGAGCGCTGCCGCTTGAGCGCTTGCCGGACTTGTCCAAAGAGTTGCGACAACGCCTGATCCAGTCGGTGTCACAAACCGGCGGCCATTTCAGCTCCAATTTGGGCACAGTTGAATTGACCATCGCCTTGCACTACGTGTACAACACGCCGCAAGATCGATTGGTTTGGGATGTGGGTCATCAAACCTACGCTCACAAAATGCTCACAGGTCGGATGGATCGGATGTCTACGCTGCGCCAGCGGGGCGGTTTGAGCGGATTTCCGCACCGCCAAGAGAGTGAATACGATGCCTTTGGCACGGCGCATTCATCCACCAGCATCTCGGCTGCCTTGGGCATGGCCATGGCCGCCAAGCTCACGGGCAGTGCACGAAAATCGGTGGCCATCATCGGCGACGGCGCCCTCACAGCAGGCATGGCTTATGAGGCCATGAACAATGCGGGGACCAGTGATTGCGATGTGTTGGTGGTGCTCAACGACAACGACATGTCCATCAGCCCGCCGGTGGGGGCCTTGAACCAATACCTGTCAGAGCTGATGTCTGGCCGTTTTTATGCGCAGGCCAAAAAACTGAGCCAGCAACTTTTGCGCAACGCGCCGCCCTTGTTTGCATTGGCCAAGCATCTGGAACAGCAAACGCAGCAATTCATCCAGCCCGCGACGATTTTCGAAAAACTCGGCTTCACCTACACCGGTCCGATCGACGGCCACGATGTTGTGGGATTGGTGCAGGCCCTGCAGAAAGTTTCACAAGAAAAAGGCCCCCAGTTTTTGCATGTGGTCACCCGCAAAGGCCAGGGCTATGCCAGAGCCGAGGCAGATCCTGTGAGTTACCACGGACCGGGCAAGTTCGATCCGGCGGTTGGGTTGAAGCCGACGACAGCCAGTCCGCTGACCTTCACGCAAGTGTTCGGTCAATGGCTGTGTGACATGGCCACCCATGATGCACGCTTGGTGGGCATCACCCCGGCGATGCGCGAAGGCTCGGGCATGGTGGCTTTCAGCCAACGCTTTCCTGAGCGGTATCACGATGTGGGCATCGCCGAACAGCATGCCGTGACCTTCGCTGCGGGCTTGGCTTGTGAGGGCCTCAAGCCGGTGGTGGCGATTTACTCGACTTTCTTGCAACGGGCCTACGACCAATTGATCCATGACGTGGCTTTGCAAAAGTTGCCTGTGGTCTTCGCGCTGGACCGCGCTGGACTGGTTGGCGCCGATGGGCCAACGCACGCCGGTATGTTTGACATCGCCTTCACGCGCTGCATTCCGAACATGAGTGTGGCTTGTCCGGCCGATGAAAACGAATGCCGACAATTGCTGAGCACGGCTTATGCCCAGGATCATCCGGTCACGGTGCGCTACCCCAGGGGCGCGGGCATCGGTGCGAGCTTGTCAACCGATTTGCAAGCATTGCCTTTTGGACGGGCAGAAGTTTGTCGGCATGGGCAGGGCGTGGCCATCCTCGCCTTTGGCCCTTTGCTGCATGAGGCACTGAAAGCGGCCGAATCTCTAGACGCTACGGTCGTGAACATGCGTTGGGCGAAACCACTGGATCTGGACCTGCTGAGGCAGGTGGCACAGCAGCATGAGCGGTTCATCACGCTGGAAGATGGCGCGCGCATGGGAGGCGCCGGCGCCGCTGTGCTGGAAGCCTTGCAGGATATGGGCATCCATCAAGCTGTGTTGGTCATGGGGTATGAGGATGCTTTCACAGAACATGGCGATCCCCAGGAATTGATGCAGCACTACGGACTGACCGCCGCTGGCATTCATCAGCGCATGGCCCAGGTTTGGCCCGAGCTGTATGCCACGCCCATGCTCAGAAAGGTGGTCTGAATGGCAGTCTGGACTCTGGGCCTGAATCACCGAACCGCGCCCATCGACTTGCGCGAGCGCTTCGCCTTTGCCTCCGACCAACTGGTGTTGTCACTGCAAGGACTGCGCCGCAGTTTTGACACACACAAAGAAGTGGCTATTTTGTCGACCTGCAACCGCACAGAAATTTATTGTGCGGGAGAACAAGTGCAATGGCGCCAAACGCTCAAATGGTTGGCTGACACTGGCAAGGCACAGGTCGACAGTTTGCAGTCGCACATCTATCGACTGGAAGGCGATGCCTCGGCAAGGCATGCCTTCAGGGTGGCCAGTGGTCTGGACTCCATGGTCTTGGGTGAGTCGCAAATACTGGGTCAATTCAAGGATGCAGTCCGCTTGGCGGCTGACTCTGGCGTCTTGGGCAGCACTTTGAATCAGTTGTTCCAGCGCTCCTTTGCGGTGGCCAAAGAAGTGCGAACAGCCACGGACATTGGCGCACACTCCATCAGCATGGCTGCGGCAACTGTTCGCTTGGCCAGTCAGATTTTTGAAAACATCAAAGACGCCCATGTCCTGTTCGTCGGGGCTGGTGAGATGATTGAATTGTGCGTGGCGCACTTTGCGGCCAAATCGCCCCGATCGATCACGATCGCCAACCGTTCAGCAGACAGGGCCGACTTGTTGGCGGCCATGCATGGCGGACGCAGCATCGCTTTGGCCGACTTGCCCAAGCGCTTGCAGGAATTTGATGTGGTCATCAGTTGCACCGCCAGCACTTTGCCCTTGATCGGTCTGGGCGCTGTGCAACGGGCACTGCGTGCCCGCAAAAACCGGCCCATGTTCATGGTGGATCTGGCGGTGCCGCGAGACATTGAGCCTGAAGTGAAAAACCTGTCAGGGGTGTATTTGTACACCGTTGACGATCTGAAGCAGGTCATTCAAAGTGGCCAAAACCATCGCCAAGAAGCGGTGGCTGAAGCGGAAATCATCATTGACCAAGGTGTCCATAAATTCATGGCCTGGTTGGAGCAGCGCAGTCATGTGCCGCTGATTCAGGAATTGAACCTCCAGGCTGACGCTTGGCGCCAGACCGAGCTGAGTCGCGCGCGCAAACGCTTGGAAAAGGGCGATTCCGTGGACAGCGTGTTGGAGTCATTGTCCATGGGCTTGATGAAAAAAGTGCTGAACGGCCCCTTGCGCGAGTTGAACCACCCCAGCAGTGAGCAACGAGAAAGATCGCTGGTGGCGGTCAAGCAATTCTTTTTAAACGACTGAGCGGTGAGAAGTCAAAGTCCGAGATGAAGCTGCCCCCCGCGACCCGGGGGTGTACGGTGATGCTCAGGCCGAGCCAACCGCCGATCGCAGCGCTTGAAAAGCGGGCTGCCGACTCGCGACTCACGCGGGTGAATCAGGGGCGAATTCTCAGTCCTTTAGGGAGTGGGTATTTGGTGTTTTCCTGCAGGCCATTCATCTTTCGCACACTGAGTGCGCCCATCTCCCGCAAACGTGCAATCACCTCCTGTACCAACACTTCGGGGGCTGAAGCGCCAGCGGTCAAACCTACGCGGGGTTTGCCTTCAAACCATTTCACTTGCAGTTCCATCGCACTGTCGACCATGTGGCTGTCAACACCCATGCGCTGCGCCAATTCGCGCAGGCGGTTGCTGTTGGAGCTGGCGGGGCTGCCGACGACGATCATCACATCCACTTGGCTGCTCATGAGTTTGACGGCGTCTTGGCGGTTTTGTGTGGCGTAGCAAATGTCTTGCTGTTTGGCTTGCCGCAGTTGGGGGAATTTATTTTTCAGAACCGTCAATATCTCTGCCGTATCGTCCAGACTCAAAGTGGTTTGGGTGACGACGGCCAGCCGTTCAGTCTGGCCAGGGTTCAAGCAGGCCACATCGGCCAAGTCTTCGACCAAGTGGATGCCGCTGTCAATTTGTCCCAGGGTGCCTTCGACTTCGGGGTGCCCTTTGTGGCCAATCATGATGAATTCGTAGCCCTCTTTGTGCAGCTTTGCGACTTCGACATGGACTTTGGAGACCAGCGGACAGGTCGCATCGAAGATGGAAAACCCCCGGTCCTGCGCCTCTTGCTGAACGGCTCGGCTGACCCCGTGTGCGCTGAAAATCAGCGTGGCACCGGGCGGAACCTCACTCAGGTCTTCGATGAAAATAGCGCCCTTTTTTTTCAAGGACTCGACCACCAAGGTGTTGTGAACAATCTCATGCCGCACATAAATCGGTGGACCGAATTTGGCGAGCGCGCGTTCCACGATTTCAATGGCGCGGTCTACCCCTGCGCAAAATCCCCGGGGCTCGGCGAGCAAGATGGATTCAATGTTCATGGCCGCAATGCAGAAGTCGGCATTTTCGAATACAGCAATTGCATACAGCCCCTTTGCTCATACATTGGAGTGGTCATCGGTTTTGTTGAACGTCAGTAGGTGGGTATCGGCGTACAGACGGTGACAGTGACAGCGTACAAGGCGGCTTGGCACTGCGCTGTCGCACGCTCGACTGCTGACACCGGTCACTAAGCTGGAGATGGGGCGCACCGCGTCCGTCAAAGCGGCAGACTACTTCTCGAAGCGCTTGACCCATGAAGTTTGAATTCCATTTGTTTGTCAGCCATGCGCTTTTTTTGTGGCTGTAGAAACCCACCCCTGTGGGCTCCACAAAAATCGATCTCTTGCCCCTTGCTCAAGACTTCAAGAGGCTGGATCAATAAGTCATGCATAAAGACGCAAAAACGTGTCAAAATTGCGGCCGTTCAACCGATAAGGAGAAAAGCGATGAACAAAGCAGAACTGATTGAAGCGCTGGCCAATGAAACAGAAATGTCCAAAGCCGCTGCCGGTCGCGCCGTGGCCGCTTTGGTGGACATCATCACCAAGACCGTTGCCAAGAAGCAGGACGTTCAATTGATCGGCTTCGGCACTTTCAAGGCTGCCAAGCGCGCCGCTCGCAAGGGCAAGAACCCACGCACTGGCGAGCCATTGAAGATCGCCGCTGCGACAGTGCCTAAGTTCACTGCTGGTGCTGCTTTCAAAGCCGCCGTGAACAAAAAGAAGTGATCAACACCCGTTGTCAAAAAGCGGCCCAGTTGGGCCGTTTTTTTATGGCCGACATCGCAGCTTGGTCAAACAGCCTAGAAAGCTTGTGATGGCTGCATCGCGTTTTGAAGTTCAGTCTTCACGCGTTCATGGCAAGGGTGTGTTTGCCTTGTGCCACATGGCCGCAGGCGAGACCCTCATGGAATATGTGGGGGAAGTCATCTCCATGGCTGAAGCCATTGCCCGGCATCCGCACGATGCCCAAGATCCGAACCACACGTTTTATTTCCAATTGGCCGATGGACGTGTGATTGACGGTTTGCACGGGGGCAACGATTCGCGCTGGATCAATCACTCATGCCGCCCCAATTGCGTGCCTGATGAGGTCAAGGGGCGCATCTTCATCAAGACGCGCAGGCCGGTGTTTCGCGGCGAAGAGTTGACTTTTGACTATGGTCTGGAGAGTGACGAGCCCATGACCGAAGCCCTCAAGGCGCGCTATGCTTGCCGGTGCGGCGCCCGCAAGTGCCGTGGCACGATGTTGGCCACGCAGAAACCTTCCAAAGCATGAACCCTCTTTCCGAATTGTTGGCGCAGCGGTCTTACGTCCGCTTTTTGTTGGCGCGCCTGAGTGGCCTCACGGCCAACCAGATGCTGATGGTGGCCGTGGCCTGGCACATGTACGAGCTGACCTCGAGTGCATGGGACTTGGGCCTGGTGGGCTTGTTCCAGTTCATTCCGGCGCTCTTGGTCACGTTGCCTGCAGGCCATGTGGTGGACCGCTTTCACCGGGGGCGCATTTATGCCGTGTGCATGCTGGTGCAGGCGCTGGTGGCCGCCTTGCTGATGGGGGCCACACAGGGGCAGTTTGCCTCGCGTGAGTTGCTGTTTGTGGTGTCTGTCGTGTTGGGCACGGCGCGTGCGTTCCAGATGCCTGCGCAGCAGGCCTTGACGCCTTTGCTGGTGCCCCAGCGCTTGCTCTCGCGGGCGGTGGCCTTGAGCTCCAGCAGCGTGCAAGTGGGCGTGATCGCAGGGCCAGCCTTGGGTGGTTTGTTGTTCGCCTATGGCGCGCTCACGGTTTATGCGGTTTGCACCGCTTTGCTGTTGCTCGCGGGTGTGATGACTTTGTTTGTGCATTACAGCCATCGCCCGCCCACCCAGGCCCCCAGTTTTCAGAGTTTTGTGGCCGGGCTGGTGTTTGTGTGGCGGCACAAGGTTTTGCTGGGCGCCACCACGCTGGACATGTTTGCGGTCTTGCTTGGCGGCGCGGTGGCTTTGCTGCCGATTTATGCCCGTGACATCTTGCATGTGGGGCCCGAGGGCTTGGGGCTTTTGCGGGCCGCGCCAGCGGCAGGGGCCTTGCTCATGTCTTTGGCCTTGACGCGTTGGCCGCTGGAGCGGCGTGTGGGCCCGCGCTTGTTGATGGCGGTGGCCGTGTTCGGTCTGGCCACCGTGGTGTTTGGCATGTCTTCACATTTCTGGCTGTCGGTGCTGGCGCTGGCCGTCACGGGGGCGGCAGACAACATCAGCGTGGTGGTGCGCATCACCGTGATGCAGCTGGAAACCCCCGACGAGATGCGCGGTCGGGTGGCGGCGGTCAACTCGATTTTCATTGGCGCGTCCAACCAGTTGGGCGAGTTCGAGTCGGGCTCGGTGGCTGCGTGGACAAGTCCTGAGTTCTCGGCCATCAGCGGGGGTGTGGGCACGGTGTTGGTGGCCTGCCTGTGGTGGCGGCTGTTCCCCGGTTTGGCACGGCGAGATCATTTGAGTCCATCGCGTTCTTGATCGACATCAAGATCGCTGTGTGCTCGTGTTCACAGACCTTTGCGGCGCGAACTTCTATGCTGAATTGACTTGCTTGGTGCATGCTGTTTGAAGCATGCAACGATCAGGCGTTCATCTAACCTCAAAAGGAGTTTCACTATGCAAACAAACATGACCACTGTCCGAATTGCGGGCATTGCCTTGCTCACGATGGCTCTGGTGGGACTGGCAGCATGCTCAGGCATGACGAAGCAAGAAAAGAGCACCGCCATCGGCGCGGGTGTCGGTGCCATCGGTGGCGCGATACTGACCGGCGGCAGCACGGCAGGCACAGTCGGTGGCGCAGCTGTGGGCGGCGTGATTGGTCACGAAGTCAACAAAAAGTGAGCCACGGCCATGCTTGAAAGCCTTGTTGTCATCTTGCTTGTGCTGTGGGTGCTCGGCCTGGTGTCGTCCTACACCATGGGCGGCTTCATCCACATCTTGCTGGTCATCGCCTTGGTGGTGGTGCTGATCCGTGTGATTCAGGGTCGGCGACTGTAGCCAAAAGGGCAGCCGCTGGGTTGGGGTTGCCTTCATTAAAAAGCCTGCACCTTGTCAAAGGTGCAGGCTTTTTTGCAGGGTACTTCAGCGTTGTTGCTGTGTGCCTGCGACGTTCACTTCCACGCGCCTGTCAACGCGCAGACAAGTGATCAGGGCTTGGGTGGCTTTGCTGCCTTTGCACTCATTGGGCTGTGTTTCAGGTTGGTCCGAGCCCACACCCATGGCGGTGACTTTGTTGGCAGGGATGCCGCCGACTTGTACCAGGTAGTTTTGCACCGCCTCGGCGCGACGTGTCGACAGCTTGGCGTTGTAGGCCTTGCTGCCCAAGCGGTCGGTATGACCCGTCACTTGAATCGCGTCGATGTTGACGGCTTGCAGCTCCATGAGCAGTTTGTCCAGCGCTTGCTTGCCATCGGACTGGAGCTTGTCTTGGTCAAATCCAAACAGCGAGTCGGCCTCCAACTTGACCTTCACCCAAGGCTTGGGTGCAGGCGCAGGTGCAGGTGCAGGTGCTGGTGCTGGTGCAGGTGCAGGAACAACCTGTGGCTCTGCTGGCGCAGCTGCGGCAACCACCACAGGTTCGGGGGCTGGTGCCACATAAGGCGTATAAGCCGTGCTGGTTTTGGTGGGCGTTGATCCGCCAAAACGGTACACCAAGCCCAGTGAAATCAAGTCCACATCGCCGCGATTGCCCACGGCATCGTTGACTCGGTAGCGTTCACCTTCAAGGCGCAAGGTCAACGCTGGGGTGAACGCATACTGTGTGCCAAAGCCGTACTTGTAATTGGTCTCTCGCTTGTGGGGTGATGGGTTTGTCACGCTGACCGCGCCAGTACCGCTGAATTCGTCTTTGGTCTGTGCATAGGCGGCCCCCACGCGGCCAATCAGTGACCATTGCTCGGTGATGGGCAAGGTGCCCACCAAATCGAGGTTGAGGCCTTTGATCCGCGCGGTGCCTGACAGGCTGCCAGCTGGCGTGGTGTTGGCGGTAAAACCAAACCGACCCAAGTCAAAGTAGCCGGTCTCCACAGCCCAGTTCGGGTTGATCGGGAATCCCACAAAAGCCTTGTAGCCGGTGCCTTTGCGGTCCTCGCTGATGCTGTCGGTCGTCAAACCAGATCCGAGCAAGTCTTGTGTGATGCGGGCATTGTCAATGTGCGCCTTGGATTCGCCCGCACTGATGCCCATGTACATGCCCGAGTTGATCAGGGCTTCTTGTGCCTGCAGCAGAGGGCTGGCCAAAAGGGCCAGGACCAGCAGCGTTGGGCGGGGGTGGAATGTCAATTTTTTCATCTCTCGTTCTCCAAAAATAGGCGAAATGCCTGTGTCAAAAAAGGGTCAAGGGCTGGGCACGGTGATCGTGCAGGCGTCGCATGAAATGGCCTCGGCTGCCGCACCCTGGTTCAGGGCTCGGCCCTCCAGGTTGGCACCGGTTTGCAGCGTGATGGCGGTGCCCGCCAGCATGGTGCCTTTCATGACAGAACTCGTGCCCAAGGTGATGGCGCTGCCGGCAGTCCAGAACACATTGCTGGCTTTGGCACCACCGCTGAGCACGATTTGGCTGGTGGACAAGGTGGTGATGCTGGTCGCGCTGCGGATCACAAAGACCGCATTGGTGTCGCCTTGCGCATCCAGTGTCAGATGGCTGCCTGCCGATAAATCGATGCTCGTCAGTGACTCGTACAGGCCGGGGTAGAAGGTCAGACCTGCCAGATTGGTGGTGATGGGTGTGGGGGTGCCGCGGCCTGCACCGATGGCATTGGTGTAAGCGCTCAGCACATCGGTTTTGGCATTGCTCAGCAGCGTCGGATTGATCAACGCGCAAGCGGGACCTGTACCGTCAACAGCGTAGACATGGCCCACCACTTCGGGGCAAGTTGCAGGTGTGCTGAAGCCCGTGATGCTGGCACCTGTATCGGGT
This sequence comes from Limnohabitans sp. Jir72, assembly GCF_003063575.1. Taxonomy (GTDB): domain Bacteria; phylum Pseudomonadota; class Gammaproteobacteria; order Burkholderiales; family Burkholderiaceae_C; genus Limnohabitans_A. The sequence continues at coordinate 228,950 of NZ_NESC01000004.1, read as the reverse complement.
GTCAGGCCCACATCGCCCGTGATGAGCGAGGTCGGGATGTTGTTGATGGCTGCCGAGCCCAAGATGGCGAAGTTGGACGATGAAGCCAAAACGACCGGGGTCTGACATTCGCTGGTGCCCGTGGTGAATTGCCACACTTTGTTCGCGACCAAGGCGTTGCTGGCCAGGTCTTTCACACCACCGGAGCCGCTCAGCACTGTGGCCGTGTAGGCGGTCGAAGGCGACAGGTTGGCACTGGGGTTGATCGATGCAACCTGTGTCCCTGCGTCATAGGTGATCACCGCCACAACAGGCAAATTCAAACTGGCGGACGGTGCCAGTGTCAGCGTGGTGGTGGTCAGGGTCAGCGGGTCCATGGGTTCGCTGAAGGTCGTGTTCACGGTTTTGTTCAGACACACAGCAATGCCTGCATCAACCGGGTTGGTCAGTGTGACAGTGGGTGCCGTGGTGTCGATCACATCGGCTGTCGTGAAAGTCCAGACTTTGTCCACAGTCAAGGGGTTTCCCGCCAGATCGGTGGCGACCGTGCTGATGGTGGCCGTGAAGGCGGTGTTGCTGGGCAATGGTGCCGGTGCAGTGGGTGTGAAGGTGGCTGTACGCGCGCCAACGGCATAGCTCACGCTGCCCACCACCGGGGTATCGCCCACCGTGGTTTTGAGGGTGAAGCTGGTGGCGTTGATCGTGGCAGGGGCCATGTCTTCGCTGAAAGTGGCGGTCATCAAAGTGTTGACAGCGGCCACTGCATCTTGTGCTGGCGTTTGACTGATGACGGTTGGCGCAAGGCCATCTGTGCTGGAGCCTGTATCAAAAGACCACGCAAATGCACTGCTCAAGGGCGTGCCATTGGTGTCTTGCGCATCGGTGGTGATCGTGGCAACGCAACGGGTACTCAAGGGCAAGTTGTTTGTGGGCGAAAAAGTGGCCACACGGCTGTTGATGTCATAGGCCACCGTGCCGGGCACGGCCGTACCCAAGGGGCAAGCCAGCGTGAACGTGCTCGTGGTCAGGGTGACGGGGTTCATGGCCTTGTTGAAAGTGGCGGTGACTTGGGTGTTGATGGCCACACCCGAAACAACGGGGTTGCTGGCCAAAGGGGCGGTAGCGCTGACGCTGGGGGCCAGGGTTGATCCATTGCTGGAGCCCAAAATCGGGTCTTTGCCGCCGCCGCAACCCGCGATGAGCAGCGTGGACGCCAAAGTCAGCAACCACGTCATGGTGCTGATGCGAGAGATCGATGGGTGCATGAAGGGGCTCCTGACTCGGTGTTCTGGAAGTTCAGAGGATTGAAAATGACCAAGCGGTTTTCGGCCGCTGATCGCTGGTAGGGCGTGAGGCAATGGGTTAAACCACTGCCTCACGCCGCCAGTTTGGAGCGTCACGCTCGACGGGTCAGTGTGTTGGCTCACACGGTGCGCCAGTGCTGAGCAGGTCCTTGCGTTGCCGATGGTTCAACGTCGTGTGTTGCGTTCACGTTGAGTGGGTTGAGCGGTGGTCTTCGCTTTGGCCTGAAGCCATCGCTGCAACAAAATCAACCAAATGGGGTCGTGAACGCTGTCCGCCAGTCTGGCGCGTGAAATCGCCAAACGTTGTACCGGCGTCAGATCGGCATTCATGAGGTCTGCACTTCTTGGATGGCCAGAATGTCGAGTTGGATTTGTTCCCTGATCTCGTCCAACATCGGGCGTGTGCGCAGACTTCGGGCCCATGCCCAGCACAAGCCACTCAGGGCCAACAAAATCAGGGGCAATGCCAACAAGACCCAGGCGTGGTGGTTGTCAATCTGGGGCAAAGCGCACCACAACAACAAGGCCACACCGCCCAGAATCAGCGACAACAAAAGACCCAACAGCCCGAGTGAATACAGCACAAAGCGGTTTTTCAATGTGCACAGGTGCTGTGCCCAAGCCTGACCCGCCAAATCTGCATAGCCTTGTGCATGCGCTTTGAGCAATTCAGGGGGCAACACCAACAGCTTGAGCAACAGCTTGAACATCAGTTTTTGCGCGACTGAATGAACCAGGACATCACCAAAGCCACTGCTGCACCTGTACCGGCCGCAACCAGAACAGACTTGAGGGGCGAATGTTGGATGTAATGCTCGGCTGTGATGCGCACATGCCGAGTGCCATTTTTCAGTTGATGTTCCACTTCGAGCGCGGCGTCTTGACCTTGATTGCTCAGGTCTTGCACGCTTTCGTGGATGCGGTTGGCCATGCGATTGAGCACGGGTTTTGTTTCGGCCAGTACCTCGTTGACCGTGTTGGAGAGGTCAGCGCCAAGCGCCTGAATTTTTTGATGGGGGGTTTTTTGATCGGACATGAAGGCCTTTACAGTGAATGAAACCAAGTGAGGCATTCACTGTAAAAACCACAGATGCATTTGTCTGTGGTGTGGCGCACCCTTGTCAGATCAGGACGGTCCGTGGGCGCTTCTTTTTTGTTCGCGCAACATGAACAGGTACAGGCTTTCGACCTTGTCGCGCGCCCATGGCGTGCGGCGCAAAAATTTCAAACTTGAGCCCACGCTGGGCTCGTGCGTGAAGCAGCGAATCGGGACCAGCGTGCCCAACTCATGCCAGCCGTAATGGTCTGCCAATTGCGTGACGACCCTCTCCAGCGTCAGGCCGTGCAGGGGATTTCGGGGCTGTACAGGTGGCTTGGAGGTGTTCATGGGCTGATCGTTGGCGTAAAGGACGAGGATTTAGACGGTTTATTTGTGCTGCATCAAGGGCGCATCATGAATCTGTTGCATCATGAGTTGCGCTGTGTGGCTGCGTATTTTAGGTTTGAGCCCGCACCAGCGCAGATGACACGGTACTTATGAAACGATATGAAATGACGATGGCGGTGTGCACATGAGCGCGCAAGCCAGTCGCCTTCTTAACCAATTGCTGGCATGTTTGCCAGATGAGGCGTGGGCGCGCTTGTTGCCATTTTTGGCGCTTGTGAAGTTGCCAGCCGGACAATCGATGTACGAATCGGGCGCAAACTTTTTTTATGTTTATTTTCCTTTGAATTCCACGGTCGCGCTGCACGGCTTGACCGAAAGCGGTGATTCGTCCGTTTTGGCATTGGTGGGGCGTGAGGGCGTCGTGGGCGTCTCCAGTTTTATGGGCGGCTTGTCCACGACCAGCAATGCCACGGTGCTGGCAGGCGGAGATTTTTTGCGCGTTCGTTCAACCGATTTGTTGAGTGAGTTTGAGAATTCGACGCCCTTGTTGCACTTGTTGCTGCGCTACACGCAAGCGCTGATCACGCAAATGGCGCAGACCTCCGTTTGCAACCGCCACCATACGCTCGAAAAAGCTTTCAGTCGTTGCTTGCTGCTGTGTCTGGACCGGGCACCCGGCAATGAATTGCGTTTGACCCATGAACAAATGGCCAATTTGCTGGGCGTGCGGCGTGAAGGCGTGAGCGAAGCCGCTTCACGTCTGCAGCGGCAAGGCCTCATTCGTTACTCACGTGGACGCATCGAAGTGCTGGACCGCCAGGGGTTGGAGCAAGGCACTTGCGAATGCTATGGCGTGATCAAAACAGAATACGATCGCTTGCTGCCGATGCGTTTGGCGGTGTGAGCCCCATGGTTCTTGGAGTCTTGTCGTGAATGTCCGTTTTGTCTGATTTATCCGTTTCTGTCCCTGCGCGCGATGGCCCCCGCATTGTGGGCATCGGTGCATCGGCCGGCGGTCTGTCGGCGATGGAAGCGTTCTTTGCGCATGTGCCACTGGACACCGACTGCGCCTATGTGGTGGTGCAGCACATGGCGCCCGATCACCCCAGTTTGCTCGGGACTTTGCTTCAGCGGGTGACGGCTTTGCCTGTTTCTGATGCGCAAGATGGCGTTGTTTTGCTGCCCAACACCGTGCATGTGATGGCTTGTGATGGCGCTTTGACGGTGGTGCGGGGTTGTTTGCACTTTCGTGCCGCCCACAAGGTGCCAGGTTTGCGTGGCCCCCATTTGCCGATTGACGGCTTGTTGACCTCATTGGCACAAGACCAAGGCGAGCGAGCCGTGGGTGTGGTTTTGTCCGGCATGGGGCGAGACGGCGTGCAGGGGCTGCAGGCCATTTACAACACAGGCGGTTTAACACTGGCGCAGCAACCGGACACCGCCGCTTTTGTGTCCATGCCACAAAGTGCGATCGATGCCCAGTGCGTTGATGTGGTGGCACCTCCGCAAGACATGCCAGCGCGCATGGTGCAGGGCCTGAAAATGCCCAAAGTCAAGGCCGCGTTGGTACAGCCATCCGCTGACGCTGAGCCCATAGATGCTTTGCAGGCCATCGTGCGCTTGCTGCACCAGCAGCACAAACACGATTTGTCGCTTTACAAGCCAAGCACTTTGCGCCGACGCGTCGAGCGGCGCATGCATGTGCACCAGTTGCCTTCCATGGCGGCTTATTTGGAGCACCTGCAAACACATCCGCAAGAGTTGGCTTTGTTGTTTTCCGAAATACTGATCGGTGTCACTGCCTTTTTCAGGGACCCGCTGGTGTGGTCCGATTTGGCGGAAAAAGTTTTACCCGGCTTGTTGCAACAGCCGCGCACAGGCCCTGTGCGGGCATGGGTGCTGGGTTGCTCTACGGGTGAAGAGGCTTACAGTCTGGCCATGGCCTTGCAAGAGGTGCAAGATGACTTGGCCAAAGCCAGCCCTGCCCATAAGCCATGGCCGGTGCAGATTTTCGCGACCGACCTGAATGCCGCAGGCATCGCGGTGGCGCGTAAAGGCTGCTACAGCGCACAGTCACTCGCCGAGATGGACCCTGTGCGTCGGGACCGCTTTTTTGTGCCCTACGATGGTGGCTACCTCATCCAGCCCGAGATCCGCTCCATGGTGCTGTTCGCGCAGCACGATGTGATCCAGGACCCGCCGTTTACCCAGCTGGATCTGTTGCTGTGCCGCAATGTGTTGATTTATTTCAATGCCGCACTGCAGAGGCGTTTGATGCCCTTGTTTCACTTCAGCTTGCGCCCGGCTGGTGTGCTGGTTCTGGGCAGTGCCGAAACCGTGGGGCGCTCGCAAAGCCTGTTTGCCGTGCTCCATCCCAAGTCCCGCATTTACCGCCGGAACGAGCAAACTCTGTTGCCCGGTTCGGTAGACTTTCCTATCCAACGCTCACTGAAAGCACGCGCTGCCGTGCAGGAGTTGTCTGTGCCCATGTCAGCTTCCAATGCTTCTTCCAACTTGCAATCCCTGGCCGATCAAGTGTTGCTGCAGACCTTTTCACCGGCTGCGGTGCTGGTCAACGCGACGGGGGACATCCTCTACATCAGTGGGCGCACAGGTCGCTACTTGGAGCCTGCTGCAGGCAAAGCCAACTGGAATGTCCACGTCATGCTGCGCCATGCGCTGCGCGCTCAGGTGGCCATGGCCTTGCGCCAGGCTTTGCAGGAACGACAGCCGGTGGTCCTGCATGGCCTGCCGCTGGAAGGCGATGGCCAACGCCAGCTGCAAGTGACGGTGCAGCCCTTGCAGGAGCCTCAGGCGCTGGCAGGCATGGCCATGCTGGTGTTCAAGGAGGTGGCTGCACCCGGCACAGCAGGTTCCGCATCGGCCCTGCCAAACGCCGCGCTGGTAGACGAGCTCCAAAGTGCCCGCGAAGAAATTCAGGCCCTGCGCCATGAGATGCAGGCGTCCAAAGAAGAGATGCATGCGCTCAACGAATCCATGCAAACGGCCAACGAAGAGTTGCAGTCGTCCAATGAAGAGTTGACCACCTCCAAGGAGGAAGCGCAGTCCATGAACGAAGAGCTGCAAACCATCAATGGCGAGTTGCAAACACGTCTGGATGATTTGGCATTGGCCCAAAGCGACATGCAAAACCTGCTCAACAGCACCGACATTGCGACGCTGTTTCTGGACAACGATTTGAATGTGCGGCGTTACACCGAGCAAGCGGTGGGCATCTTCCATTTGCGTGAAGCCGATGTGGGCCGACCTCTGAGCGATCTGGCCAGCACCTTGGACTATCCACAGCTGCAGACCGATGTGAAAGAAACCTTGCGCACCCTGGCATCGTGCGCCAAATCGGTTGTCGCCAGCGACGGACGTTGGTTTTCGGTGCGCATCATGCCTTACCGCACCTTGGCCAACATGATCCAAGGTGCCGTACTCACCTTTGTGGACATCAGCGCTGCCAAAGCGCTGGAGTTCCGTTTGCGCGAGGCCCATGCGGCCGCGCCACCTGCAGGAGCCAAGTCATGACATCCGTCCCCATTTCCATCCACTCCCCGTCTGTTTTGCGCGAACGCGCACAAGCGCTGCTGCAAGCCAAGGGTGCCAGTCTCACTGCGGCCAAAGATCCGAGTACGGCCTTGCGCGTCTTGTTCGACCTGGCCTCATCGCCCGACACGGCGCACGATGCGCTGGCCTTGTTGCACGAGTTGCAGGTGCACCAGGTTGAGTTGGATTTACAAAACGAAGAGCTGCAGCGCTCGCGTGCCGAGTTGGAGTCGGCCTGGGCCTATCAGCTCCAATGGCACGATGCTTCGCCCAGTGCCCAATTGGTGTTGGATGAAGCCGGGTGCTTGTTGGAGTGCAACGCGGGCGCCTTGAAAAGCCTGAACCAGGACATTCAGCATGTGCTGGGCAAACGCCTGGAGACTTGGCTTGCAGCGGGCGATGTGCCTGGCGTGCAAGCTTGGCTTGCAGTTGCGCAGAAAAGCGATCAACCCGTTTCTTTGTGCTTGCAGTTGCACGCAGCGGACCAGACCATGCGGTCTGTATGCGCAGCCGCGCAAGCCAATCCGATGGCCCCTGGTGTGTTGGTGGCCTGGGTGGATTTGCCATCGATTTCTTGACGTCCTTGTGTGGCTTGGCGCACTGACTCAGACGCCATATCCCGTTATCGTGGGCTTGTCTGGATTGGAAACTTGTTGTTGTCAATCCAGGCGGGCGGCCAAGCCTTGACTTGGCCTGTTTAGACACTCTGCACGACAGGATTGCACCATGACTCACAAAACTTTCTGGGCCGCTACGGCAACTTCATTGGTCATTTTGGCCGCCACGGGCTGCGCGGTCTCGCGTGGTCAGGAAAGCGTAGGCGCTTACGTTGATGACACCGGCATCACCAGCTTGGTCAAAGCACGTTTTTACGAAGACAAAGATGTCGCGGGTTCGTCCATCGGCGTCGAAACGCTGAAGGGCACCGTGATGTTGTCGGGCTTTGCCAAAAGTTCACTGGAACGCAACAAAGCAGAAAGCATTGCCCGTGGCGTCAAGGGCGTGACCTCGGTCAAGAACGAAATCGCGATTCGCCCCTGAGCGCTTGCGACCCCTGGCACAGGCCGTGTGTGGCGTGCCGGCCAGGCGCTTTGACCCATGCCGACTTTGGCGCTGAGCGCTGGCTATTTTTTGCCTGGGCATCTGGCCGCAGTCGCTGGGTTTTACCCATACTTGCGAGTTGCAATATTTGTTCTTGTCTTTGCCCTGGATTGGTCGGGCCCTGGCCGCGCGAGCCGCGTGCCTTGGCATGGAGATGGCCCAAGGGAGCCACAACTGGTTTGAGTTGGCACATGTGATCTTGGCTGTGCGGCATGCACGGGCACTACTGGTTTGAAAGTAAGCCCAGTCACCAATTCAAGGCATTTCTTTGGACACATATCTTGCCTATCCTTATTGCATATTAGCGCTGGCGTTCATGGTGTTTTGTGCGCAGTGATCCCCTGAAATTTGCTTGTGAAGGATGACGCTGATGTGTATTGATTTGGTACTTGCAGACCCGTATCCCGTCATGCTTGATGGTTTGACGCATGTGTTCCACGAGTCTTCGGATTTCTCGGTCAAGTCATGCGTGGACAACGGTGATGCGGCTTTGCAAGCTGTGCAGCAATACCAGCCGCATATTTTGGTCATGGACCTGTCACTGACACAAAGAAGCGGTTTGGCTTTGTTGCAGGCCATGCAAGCTTGCGAGAGTCAGACCCGTGCCGTGGTGTTCACCGGTGCCTCGATTGGCGAGGTCATGCAAGCGATTGATTTGGGGGTGCAGGGTTTGGTGTCCAAAGAAAAGTCCAAGCAGATTCTGGCGCGTTGCATCAAGTCGGTGTACGAAGGCGGTCAGTGGCTGGACCGCGACTTGTCCCTGAAGACCATGTCACTTTTATTGGCGCAAAAAAAGCAGCATGCGCAAACCTCGCATTTGTTGACCCCTCGGGAATTGATGGTGGCACGCATGGTGACCGAGGGCTGGCCGAACAAAAAAATCGCCACCAAACTCTTCATCAGCGAAGGCACCGCCAAGCTGCATCTGCACCATGTTTACCAAAAGCTCAATTGTCCTGGTCGCATGTCTCTCCAACGTTTGATGCAAGACCACGGTCTGGTGTGAAAGGTGTTGCTGATGCAGGCCAACCCGTCTTTGAAAGGAAGTCCCATGTCAGATGACAGCAAGTTCTTGGAGTCGGCTTATGCCTTGCACGTGAGCGAACATTTTCGGCGTGCGTCAGAAGAGTTGTTGCATGCTTATCAGCGCAACAAGGAAGCCAATCGCCATCATGAAGCAGGTGCATTCAAGGCGGCTTTGCACCACGTGAAGCTGTCCAAGCACCATGCATTCAACGCGCACGAGCATCTGAAAGATGCCTTGCTGATCAGTGAAAAAATTGGACAAATGGATGCACGCATGGACATGCGGGATGGTTCGATTGGCGGCGCATCGGTTCAGTGAGTGTTTGGCGAAGGCTGGCCTCAAGGCCCGATCCAGAGAATGAATCATTTTCTGTTCTCTATGTACTGGATCGCACATTCATTCAACCTCGGCGGAACTAGACTGAGCCATGGCCTAAGGCAACGTATAAAAGGACTGTCTACCTCGTTGTGATGATCGCTACCTATTCTGATAAATGATCGCTGAAGGATTGAGCATGTCGATACGCGTTTTATTGTCGTCCAAGCACAAAGTGGTTTCCGAGGGAATCGCTGCAGTCTTGAGAACCCATGCAGATATGCAGCTGGTGGGCATTTCGGAAAATACACAGGGCACACAGGCTTTGTGTGAAGAGCTCAGTCCGCATGTCTTGCTGGTAGGCATACATGCCCATGGCACACAAGAGCTGGACCTCATACAGCGCATGACACATCGGGACTCTCCGCAAAATATTGTGGTTTATTCTGGTGAATCCGATCGCAACACGATCATGGAAATTTTGGATGCGGGTGCCAAGGGTTATGTCTCGACCACCAGTGGCATTGATGAGTTGATGTCGGCCATCCGAGCTGCTGCTGCAGGTCGCGACTATTTGTGCCAGTCTGCCGCAACCGAGATGATGGCGGGGATTCGCCAATCCAGAGACGGTGCAGCCACCGTTCGGTCGCATCTGGGTGGTCGAGAAGAGCAGGTGCTGCGTTTGATTGCCGATGGTTTTTCTTCCAAAGAAATTGCGCGCAATTTGCAGATTGCCCCCAGCACGGTTGAAGTTCATCGCCGCAACATCATGCGCAAGGTGGGCCTGCACAAAGTGGCCGATTTGACGCGTTATGCGATCCGCAACCAGATGGTGTCGGTGTGATGCCTCAGTGCGCGCTGCCAGGGCTCATTTGCCAACATGTGCGCTGGAGTCTGCCAGCTTGAGCAGACGGTCCATGTCGAGGATGTCGATGGTGCCTCTTTTGTAGTCCAAGATACCCTGCTCTTTGAGTTTGGCGGCGGCCAAGGTGATGCTCACGCGCCGCACCCCCAGCATGTGGGCGAGTTGGTCATGGGTCAGGCTCAGCTGTTGTGAGTGCGTGCGCTCGGCGCACAACACCAGCCAGGCGGCCAGTCGTGTGGGGATATCCTCACTTTGGATGGCAGCGGCCATCCTGGCGATGTCGTTGGCCATCTGCCAAAGGTAGCGTGCAATGACGCGCAAAATAGACGGGTTTGTCTGCAACAGGCCTTGCAGCGCTCGGCCGTCTACGCACCAGGCCTGACCTGATTTTTGAACTTCAAAATGCAAATGTTGGGTACTTTGCCCTAAGGCCGAGCCAAGCCCTACGGCACCTTCCGAACCAATGAGCCCCACGGCCAAACTCGATTGCATGGCCTTGTTGACCCAAAGCGTCACGCAGGCATCGAGCAAAAAATAGACCTTCGGACGGCTTTCACTCACCGGCATATTCAGGCGTTGACCTTGGGCCAACTCAACAAGCTGACAGATTTGATGAAGTTGGCCGATATCTTTCTCGGAGAGCTGAAAGATGAGGCCGTTGGTTGAAAAATTCACAAAATCATCCGGCGACACTGTTGGTGGCGCGGCATCTTGCTGCTCGTGGATGCCAGCAAAAATCACGCGTATTGAATCAACAAAGATTGTATGACGCAATGATTCGCAACATAGTCATAGTTTTATTGGTTTATGTTCGTTACAGAACATAGAATACTGACAATATCAGAACCACTAAAGTCAAGGGAGCGAGTCTTTCCTTGGCGACAACGCATTGACCTGGCTTGTTCGTAACTCTCTGCTGAATTTGATGCTCAAGGAAGCGACATCGGATCAGGGTGCATCGCTTGAAAGCGTTTTCCTGCCGCAAGGGCCGCTCTCGCTGGCACCCGAGCATCCGTATGTTTACTTTCCTCGGGATGCTTTGTTGGCCATTTCGCAAAGCTGCCATGTGCACGATGCAGTGGATGTGGCCGTGGTGGGGCACCATGCCTGCATTGGCCCCTCGGAGTTGTGGGGCGTCAAGATCAAAGCCATGGTCATGGTGCCTGGCCATGCTTATCGCCTGGATTGGTCAAGCCTGAAGCAGGGGACAAAGCTGTATGGCACATGGGTGTGGTACCTCACCTCGGTGATCCATGGCCTGATTGAGCAGATGGCACAAACGGCTTATTGTGCCCAGCACCACAACGCCACACAGCGTTTGGCCAGTTGGCTTTTGGTCTGTTTGGCGCAGCATGGTGGCGCATCCTTGACGGTGCCCCAGGACTTGTTGCCAGCATCCTTGCGCCAACAAGAGTCGGCTCTGCAAATCGCGTTGAACCAGCTAGAAACCACCCAGGCGCTTGGCCTGTCCGATGCGGGCGTCCATGTGCTGGATGCCAAGCGCTTGGCGCGTGTGGCGTGCCTGTGTCACACCATGGTCATCCACGACATTGCTGAGCGACAGCCTCGGCCACTTTGATGCCGTCCACACCGGCAGACAAAATGCCGCCCGCATAGCTGGCCCCCTCACCGGCCGGGTACAGACCACGCGTGTTGAGGCTTTGAAAGTCTTCGCCTCGTGGAATTTTGAGCGGTGAAGAGGTGCGTGTTTCTACGCCAGTCATGACCGCATCGGCCATGTCGTAGCCTTTGATCTTGCGGCCGAACACCGGCAGCGCTTCGCGCATGGCCGCCACAGCGTAGTCGGGCAGCACATCGGCCAGATCCCCCAGCTTGACGCCGGGTTTGTAGGACGGCACCACGCTGCCCCAGCTGTGCGATGCGCGTTGCGCCAGAAAGTCGCCCACCAATTGACCGGGGGCTTCGTAGTTGGCACCGCCCACTTCAAAGGCACGCGTTTCCAGCTGGCGTTGCAGCACGATGCCCGCCAACGGGTGAGGCGCAGGCGGTTTTTGCTGTGCCAAGGCCAAGGCTTCTTGCGCCAGCTGTGCGCCGTCGACATCGCCAAAGGCCGCTTGCCAGGCGGCGGTGTCCAGCGGATAGTCCGGCGGGTCGATGCCCACCACCATGCCCGCGTTGGCATTGCGTTCGTTGCGCGAGTACTGGCTCATGCCGTTGGTGACCACGCGGCCGGGCTCGCTGGTGGCGGCCACCACCGTGCCGCCGGGGCACATGCAAAAGCTGTAAACCGCGCGGCCGTTTTGCGCGTGGTGCACCAGCTTGTAATCGGCAGCGCCCAGCAGGGGGTGGCCTGCGTGGCGGCCCCAGCGGGCCTGGTCGATCACGCTTTGCGGGTGCTCGATGCGCACACCAATCGAAAACGCTTTGGCCTGCAAGGCCACGCCACGTTGGTGCAGCATCACAACGGTGTCGCGCGAGCTGTGGCCCAAGGCCAGCACCACATGGCGCGTGGCCAGGATGTGGCTTTGGCCGGTGCGCAGGTCCAGCACCTGCAGGCCGTTGACCTGTTGACCCTCTGGTGCGGGCGTGAGCAGCACATCGTTCACGCGTTGCTCAAATCGGATTTCGCCACCCAGTGCCTTGATTTGCTCGCGGATGTTTTCCACCACCTTGACCAGCTTGAAGGTGCCGATGTGCGGGTGCGCGGCAAACAAGATGTCGGCAGGGGCCCCGGCCTTGACGAACTCATCCATCACCTTGCGGCCCAGGTGGCGCGGGTCTTTGATTTGGCTGTAGAGCTTGCCGTCACTGAAGGTGCCAGCGCCGCCTTCGCCAAACTGCACATTGCTCTCGGGGTTGAGCGTTTTCTTGCGCCACAGGCCCCAGGTGTCCTTGGTGCGTTCGCGCACGGGTTTGCCGCGTTCCAGCACGATGGGCTTGAAGCCCATTTGCGCCAAGCTCAGCGCCGCGAACATGCCGCAAGGGCCAAAGCCCACCACCACGGGGCGCTCGCCGTCGTGCGTGCCAAAGTCTGCGCGGGCATGGCGAGGCGGGTGCCAAGTCATGTCGGGTGTGGGCTGGATGTGCGGGTTCTTCTCGAACTGTTGCAGCAGCGCGGTTTGCGCAGACGCATCGCTCAATGTGATGTCCACGATGAACACCGCCAGCAGCTCGGCCTTGCGGGCATCGAAGCTGCGTTTGAAAACGTGCAGCGTGGCGATGTCGGACTCGCCGAGTCCCAAGGCTTTGGCGGCCAGTTGGCGCAAAGCCGCTTCGGGGTGGGGCGGTGGAATGCGGTCCTCGTCGGTTTCAGACGGGGCGTCTGCAGCGCGGCGCGCTTGCACTGGCAGGGCCGAGAGGGGGAGTTTGAGTTCAGAAATTCGGATCATGGTCGTGGCTTGTGGTTATCAAGCAAGAAGCCCTGATTATCCCCGTTGCGGCCGGGCCTGTTTGGCTGTTCACAAAGTCAACCGCCCGCCTGTGCAGCGGTCCACCCCGGCCAGATCTTGGCGTGACTGCACATCGGTGAATCCGGCTTGTCTCAGCAGGCCCTGCACGGCGGTGGCCTGGTCCCAGCCGTGTTCCAGCAGCAGCCAACTGCCTGGGGCCAGGTGGCTGGAGGCTTGCGCGATGATCTGGCGGATGTCCGCCAGGCCATCGGCCCCGCTGGTCAGGGCTTGCAGGGGCTCGTGCGTCAGTGCGGCCAGGTGCGGGTCGCCAGCGGCCACATAAGGCGGGTTGGAGGCAATCAGATCGAACACCCCGGGCACAGCGGCCAGCCAGTCACTCAGCACAAACTGCACCGGCAAGTTCAAGCGCTGGGCGTTGGCTCGGGCCACGGCCAGAGCGTCTTCGCTGGCGTCTACGGCCCACACCTGTGCATCGGGGCGGGCGTGTTGCAGCGCCAAGGCCACCGCACCGCTGCCGGTGCCCAGGTCCAGCACGCGCAAGCCCTGTGGGGCGGGCGTGGCGGGCAGCACCGCCAGTGCCCATTCCACCAGGGTTTCGGTGTCGGGGCGCGGGTCCAGCACGCGGGCATCCACCGACAGCGTTAAACCAAAAAAATCTTTGCGACCGGTGATGTAGGCCACAGGCTCGCCGCTCAGGCGGCGGTGCAGCGCAGCTTGCCAAGTGGCATGTTGCGTGGGCGTTAAGGCGTCGTTGTCGTGGCTCAGCAGCCAGGCGCGGTCATGCAGGGGGCGGCCCAAGCTGTGCAGCAGCAGCATCTGCGCATCGACCCGGGCCATGCCCTGTGTGTGTGCCTGGTTCAGGCATTCGGTCAGTGTGGGGGTGTTCATCAGGTGGTGGCCCCGATCTCCAGCGCGGCCAGTTGTTCTGCGGCTTCGTAAGCCTGCAGCGCATCGACCACGTCTTTCAAATCGCCTTCCATGATGGTGAGCAGTTTGTACAGCGTGAGGTTGATGCGGTGGTCGGTCAAGCGGCCTTGCGGAAAGTTGTAAGTGCGGATGCGGTCCGAGCGGTCGCCGCTGCCGATCAGGCTTTTGCGTTCGGCCGCGTCTTTGGCAGCGCGTTCGGCCCGGTCTTTTTCCTGGATGCGGGCCGTCAGCACCTTCAGGGCCTGGGCCTTGTTGCTGTGCTGGCTGCGGCCGTCCTGGCATTCGGCCACGATGCCCGTGGGCAAGTGGGTGATGCGCACGGCCGAGTCGGTTTTGTTGATGTGCTGTCCGCCCGCACCGCTGGCGCGGTAGGTGTCGATGCGCAAGTCCGAGGGGTTGATCTTGATCGCCTCGGCTTCGTCCGGCTCGGCCAGCACCGCCACGGTGCAGGCGCTGGTGTGGATGCGACCTTGTGTCTCGGTGGCGGGCACGCGCTGCACCCGGTGGCCGCCGGACTCGAACTTGAGTGCGCCGTAAACGGTGTCGCCTTCGATGCGCACCACCACTTCTTTGTAGCCGCCCAGCTCGCTCACCGATTCAGACACGATCTCGCACTTCCAGCCTTGGCTTTCGGCATAGCGGGTGTACATGCGCAGCAAGTCGCCCGCAAACAGCGCCGACTCGTCACCACCGGTGCCTGCGCGGATTTCCACAAAAGCCGGGCGGGCGTCGTCTGGATCTTTGGGCAGCAGCATGCGCTGCAATTCGGCCTCCAGCGTTTGCAACTCGGCGCTGGCGCTGGCGATTTCTTCTTCGGCCATCTCGCGCAGGTCGGCGTCATCGAGCATGGCTTGGGCGGCGCTCAGATCGGCTGTGCGCTGCTGAAAGCGGGCAAAGCGCGAGGCCACGGCGCTGACCTCGGCATGCTCGCGCGAGAGCTTCAGGAACTGGGTCATGTCGCCCATGATGTCCTCGCGGGACAGCAAAAAGTCCAGCTCGGTCAGCCGCAGGGCGTAGCGTTCGAGTTGTTGGATGAGGAAGGGTTTCATGCGACCAAAGTGTTGTAGCTCGGAGCTTCAGCTCCGACTTGCGCCAGGTGTCGGAGCTGAAGCTCCGACCTGCGAGGATAGTGGGATCTTGTCGGTGTTCAAGCGCCGACCGGCAACGCTAACGCTCTTGCCGCAAAAACAGGCGCTGCACCGCTTGCATGGTCTGCTCGCGGTGGGCAGCGTCGGCGCTGCGCAGGTCAGCCAGGGTGCCGTGCAGCATTTTTTGGGTCAGGCCTTTGGCCAGGGCTTCCAGCACGGCTTCAGGTGACTCGCCTTTGGCCAGCAGCTTGCGGGCACGGGCCAATTCGGCTTCGCGCCAGTTGTCGGCTTGTTGGTGCAGTTGCTGGATCAGCGGCACGCTGTCGCGCTGGCCCAGCCAGTGGCTGAAGCTTTGCACGCCGGCGTCGATGATCACTTCGGCCTCGGCCACTGCCGCCTGGCGTTGGGCCTGGCCCGCTTGCACCACACTGGCCAAGTCGTCCACGGTGTAGAGGTAAACGTCTTGGAGCGCTTTGACTTCGGGCTCGATGTCACGCGGCACGGCCAGGTCGACCATGAACATGGGGCGGTGCTTGCGCTTCTTCAATGCCCGCTCTACCGCGCCCAGACCGATCAGGGGCAAGGTGCTGGCGGTGCAGCTGATCACGGCGTCGAACTCGTGCAGGCGATCGGGCAGCTGGGACAGTTGCATCACTTGCGCGCCAAAACGGTTGGCCAGCTTTTCGCCGCGTTCCAGGCTGCGGTTGGCAATGGTCATGCTGTGCGGTTGTTTGGCGGCAAAGTGGGTCACCACCAACTCGATCATCTCGCCCGCACCGACAAACAGCACCTTGATGTCCCTAAGGTTTTCAAACAGCTGGCTGGCCAGGCGCACCGAGGCAGCGGCCATGCTGATCGAGTGGGCTCCGATTTCGGTGGCGGTGCGCACTTCCTTGGCCACGGCAAAGGTGCGTTGAAACAGCTGGTTGAGGGTGCTGCCCAAAGCCCCCGCTTGTTCTGCGGCACGCACCGCGTCTTTCAGTTGCCCCAGGATCTGGGCTTCGCCCAAGACCATCGAGTCGAGTCCGCTGGCCACCCGGAAGGCGTGCCGCGCAGCCTCGTTGCCTTCGAGCAGATAGGTGTGCGATTGGAGTTCTTGTGCCGATACGCCACCGGCTTGGGCCAGCCAACGCAAGGTGTCGGCGGTGGCGGCTTGATCGGCGGCGCAATAAATCTCGGTGCGGTTGCAAGTGGACAAGATCGCCGCTTCGGGCGTCTGGTCGGTGCGCTGGGCCAGATCGCTGCGCAAACCCTGCAAAGTGGGGGCCAGCTGGTCCACGGCGAACGCAAACCGGCCGCGCAAATCGAGCGGCGCAGTCGTGTGGTTCAAACCGAGGGTCCAGACAGCCATGTGCTGATTATAGAAACCCCCTTTGCGCGGCCCGACCTGGGGGGCTTTCAGGGCACAATCGAGTCGCTTGCGTCACACGGCGTGACGCGAACTTAGACCTGTTTCAAGCGCCCATGACTGTCTGGTTACTCATCTTGCATCTGCTGAACTTTGTACTGCCCGCGCTGGCCATGGCCGTGCTGATGCCCTGGGCCGGGCGCTGGGTGATGGGCTCAGGCGGCTGGCCTGTGCGACGGCGCAGGGCTGTGCATGCCTTGGCGGGCGTGCTGGTGCTGGTGGCAGGTTTGGTCTTGCAAGGCCATGACGGAAAAATGAGCACCTACATGGCGCTGGTGCTGGTCGCCGCGACAGCCGAGTGGGCCATGCACCGGGGCTGGAGCCGCAAATAAGGCTCAGGCTGGGCTGAACAGGTCCACCCTGTCCGTGATGATGCCGTCGGTGCCCAAGGCCAGCAGGTGCTGAGCCGCCCATTCGTCGTTGACGGTATAGCTCAGGCAACGCAGGCCTGCGCCCTTGACTTGGGCCACGGTGGTGGCGTCCCACAGGGCGTAGTGGGCGACCACGGCCACACAATGGAGTGCCAGGGCTTTTTCCAACCAGCCGTCCCACAAGGTATCGACCAGCAGGCCGCGGGGCAGTTCGGGCGCGACCGCTTGGGCTGCCGCCAGCGCGTCGGGCTTGAACGAGGTCAAGAGTGGCGGCACCTCGGCCCCTTGCCACAGCTGGGCTGCGAGGCGGGCCACAGCTTCGCCGGTGGCGGCTTCGGTGCCCGGGGTGGGTTTGATCTCGATGTTGAGCAGGCAACGGTTGGCCAGGCAAAAACGGGCCAGACCTTCCAGAGTGGCCAGGGGCTCGCCCGCAAAGGCACGGGAATGCCAGCGGCCTGCATCCAGCTGCGAGAGCGTCTGCCAGGCTTGTTCGCCGCCGATGCCTTGGCCGTTGGTGGTGCGTTCCAGTGTGGCGTCGTGCATCAGAAACACCACACCGTCGGCGCTGAGTTTGGCATCGCACTCGAACATGCGGTAGCCGTGCTCAGACCCAAGCCGAAAGGCGGCCAGCGTGTTTTCGGGGGCGAGTTTGCCAGCGCCCCGGTGGGCGATCCAGCGCGGGTAGGGCCAGGGTTTCATGGGACCCGTTCAGGCGATGCGTTTTTGGGTCTGCGCGTCAAACCAGTGCACGCGGTCGGCGCGGGGCGTGGCGCAGAAGGTGGTGCCCGGTTGCGGCGCGGGCAGCGACTCGTCCAGCCGCAAGGTGAGTGTTTCATCTCCTAAGCGGGCGTGCACCAGACGCTCGGCGCCCAGCAGTTCCACCGTGTCCACAGACAGCATCCAACCACCAGATGGCGTGATGTCCAGGTGCTCGGGGCGGATGCCCATGATTTGCCCTGCGGGCGTGCCCGGCGCGTGCTTGAGCAGGTTCATGGGCGGCGATCCGATGAAACTGGCCACAAAGGTGCTGGCCGGGCGGTTGTAGACCTCTTCGGGCGTGCCAAATTGCTCCATGTGGCCACCGTTCATCACGATCATGCGCTGGGCCAGCGTCATGGCTTCGACCTGGTCGTGCGTGACAAACAGGCTGGTGATGCCCAATTCGCGGTGCAGTTTTTGAATCTCCAGCCGGGTCTGGGCGCGCAGCTTGGCGTCCAGATTCGACAGCGGCTCGTCAAACAAAAACACCTGCGGCTGGCGCACAATGGCGCGGCCCATGGCCACGCGCTGGCGCTGGCCACCGGACAACTCGCGGGGTTTGCGTTGCAGCAAGTGGCTCAATTCGAGGATGCTCGCCGCCTTGTCCACGCGGGCCTTGATCTCTTCGATGGGGCGCTTGGCGATCTTCAGGCCATAGGCCATGTTGTCGAACACGCTCATGTGCGGGTACAGCGCGTAGTTCTGAAACACCATGGCGATGTCACGCTCGGCGGGTTCCAGCTCGTTGACCACACGCTCACCAATTGAAATGGTGCCGCCCGAGATGTCTTCCAGGCCCGCCACCATGCGGAGCAGGGTGGACTTGCCGCAGCCGGACGGCCCGACGATGACCACGAATTCGCCATCGGCGATGCTGGCGCTCAGGTCGTGGATGACGGTGTTGGCCTTGGCGCCCGCGCCATAGGTTTTGAGGATGTGGGAAAGGGTGATGGAGGCCATGGATTTTTTAATCAGACGGGGACAGAGCAACGCTTCGCATGGGTCTGTCTCCGGGTTACTAATTTGACGGGGACAGAGCACCGCTTCGCAGTGGTCTGTCCCCGGTGTATTTATTTCTCCGTATCAACCAGGCCCTTGACGAACCATTTTTGCATCAGCATGACCACCGCCGCAGGCGGGATCATGGCCAGCATGGCCGTGGCCATGACGATGTGCCACTCGGTCTGGGCGTCGCCGCCCGAGATCATGCGTTTGATGCCAATCACCACCGGGTACATGTTTTCTTCGGTGGTGACCAAAAGCGGCCAGAGGTACTGGTTCCAGCCATAGATGAACTGGATCACGAACAGCGCTGCCATGCTGGTGGCCGACAGCGGCACCAGCACGTCCTTGAAAAAGCGCATCGGCCCCGCGCCGTCCATGCGGGCGGCTTCGACCAGTTCATCGGGCACGGTCAAAAAGAACTGACGGAATAAAAACGTGGCCGTGGCCGAGGCGATCAAAGGCACCGTCAGGCCCGCATAGCTGTTGAGCATGCCCAGGTCTGACACGACCTTGTAGGTGGGGCCAATGCGCACTTCGACCGGCAGCATCAGGGTGATGAAGATGCCCCAGAAGACGGCCATGCGGAACGGAAAGCGGAAGTACACGATGGCAAAGGCCGACAGCAGCGACATGGCGATCTTGCCAAGGGCAATGGTCAGGGCGCAGACCAGGCTGACGAACATCATCGGTCCCACGGCGGCCGTTGAGCCCATGCCGATGCGGTCACCCAGCAAAGCGGCCTTGTAGTTCTCGATCAGGTGCGATCCGGGCCACAGCGACATGGGCGCCTTGACCACTTCTTCCATGGTGTGGGTGGAGGCCACAAAGGTCACATAGACCGGAAAAGCCACCACCATCACGCCTACGATCAGCACCGCGTGCGAGACGATGTCGAGGAATCGGTTGCGCTCAATCATCAGTAGTTCACTTTTTTCTCGACAAAGCGGAACTGCACCACCGTGAGCGCCACCACGATGACCATCAGCACCACCGACTGTGCAGCCGAGCCGCCCAAGTCCATTGCTTTGAAGCCATCGAAGTAGACCTTGTAGACCAAAATGGCTGTGTCCTTGCCGGGGCCGCCTTTGGTAGCCGCGTCAACGATGCCAAAGGTGTCAAAAAAGGCATAGACCACGTTGATCACCAGCAGGAAGAAGCTGGTGGGTGACAAGAGCGGGAACTGGATGGTCCAGAACCGCTTCCATGGCCCCGCGCCGTCGATGGCGGCGGCTTCGATCAGCGATTTGGGAATGCTTTGCAGTCCGGCCAGGAAAAACAGAAAGTTGTAGGACAGTTGTTTCCAGACGGCGGCCATGACCACCAATGCCATCGCGTGGCGGCTGTTGAGCAGCGCGTTCCACTCAAAACCCCATTGGTTCAGTGCGTATGAGACGACCCCAATGCTGGGCGAAAACAAAAACAACCAGACCACGCCCGCCACGGCCGGGGCCACGGCATAGGGCCAGATCAGCAAGGTGCGGTAGAAGGTGGAGCCCCGTACCACGCGGTCGGCAAAATAAGCCAGCACCAAAGAGATGGTCATGCCCAGACTGGCCACCAGCCCCGAGAAAATCGCGGTGGTGCCAAAAGAAGCCAAATAGGTTTCATCGTTCCAGAGGTTGACGAAGTTCTCCAGACCCACCCATTCGACCGAGGTGCCAAAGGGGTCCGACTGCTGGAACGATTGCAGCAAAGCCTGGCCCGCAGGCCAGAAAAAGAAGACGCTGATGATGAGCACCTGGGGTGCGATCAGCACCCAAGGCAGCCAGGTCGAGCGAAAGACGATGCGTTTTTCGGCAGCCAAAACGGGTCATCAGCCTTTGTTGGCTTTTTCAAAGCGTTCGAGCAAGTCGTTGCCGCGCTTGATGATGCTGTCCAGGGCTTCTTTGGCGGTCTTTTTGCCAGCCCAGACCTGCTCGAACTCTTCGTCCTCGATGGTCCGGATCTGTACGTAGTTGCCCAGACGGATGCCGCGCGACTTGTCGGTGGTCTTGCGGATCATCTGGTTCACAGCCGTGTCGGTGCCGGGGTTTTGTTTGTAAAAGCCCGACTGCTCGGTCAGCTTGAAAGCCGCCATGGTGATCGGCAGGTAGCCGGTGCGCTTGTGGCTGGCCGACTGCACTTCGGCATTGGACAGGTAATTGAAGAAAGTGGCCACGCCTTTGTATTCTTCGGCTTTTTTGCCTGACATGACCCACAGGCTGGCACCGCCGATGACGGTGTTTTGCGGGGCACCGGCCACATCGGGGTAATAGGGCAGGGTGGACAGGCCGTAGCCGAACTTGGCGTTTTTGGCCACGTTGCCGTAAAAGCCCGACGAGGTGGTGATCATGGCGCACTCGCCGGAGACGAAAGACGCCTCTGGCACGTTGGCGCGGCCCTTGTAGACGAACAGGCCTTGTTTGGCCATGTTGCCCAGGTTCTCGATGTGGCGCACATGCAGGGGCGAATTGGCCACCAGGCGGGCGTTGGTGCCGCGCATGCCGTTGCCTAGGGTGGCCAGTTCGGTGTTGTGCCAGGTGGAGAAGCTCTCCAGCTGGGTCCAGCCTTGCCAAGCGGTGGTGAAGGGGCATTTGTGGCCATTGGCCTTGAGCTTGGCGGCGGCGAGGGCCACTTCAGGCCAAGTGGCTGGGGGCTTGCTGGTGTCGATGCCAGCGGCCTTGAAGGCGTCCTTGTTGAAATAAAACACCGTGGTGGAGCTGTTGAAGGGGAAAGACAGCATCTGACCGCTCGGGGCTGTGTAGTAACCGGCCACGGCGGGTACATAGGCGGTGGGGTCGAATTTGTAGCCAGCGTCCTGCATCACTTTGCCCACGGGCACGACCACGCCTTTACTGGCCATCATGGTGGCGGTGCCCACTTCAAACACCTGCAGGATGTGCGGGGCGTTGCCAGCGCGGAAGGCCGCCACGGCCGCGGTCATGGACTCGTCGTAACTGCCCTTGAAGACCGGGTTGATCTTGTAATCCTTCTGGCTGGCGTTGAAGTTCTTGGCCAGGTCATTGACCCATTCGCCGTTGACGGCGGTCATGGAGTGCCACCACTGGATTTCGGTTTGGGCTTGGGCAGACAGGCTGGCCAGGCCCAAGGCCAGAGCGCTGAGGGAGAGCTTGAGTTTCATGGCGTTTTCCGGGAAAGGTGGGGCGGCGAACAAAGGTGCCTATTATTTGAGCAGGAATTTCAGACCAGTTTGGCGCTTAAAAATGTCAAAAGGATTAAACCCATGTGAAATTCAGGCGACAACCCGGGCTTTCCATGACGAGAGACCTTTGGGCGACAGGTTCCCCTGCGCACGGCGTGTGTTTGTTGCACTGCGGTAACATTCACCCTCAGCCGGGTTCAAGCCAGTTTCCGTGTCTGGCTGAATGCGTATTGACACGCTGCTGACCGCGCCTACTCCTATGAATGCACCCACCACGCTCCAACATTTGATGCAAGCCGACGCCGATGCGCCGCGCCTGCGCGAGATCCCTTACAACTACACCAGCTTTTCTGACCGCGAAATCGTGGTCCGCCTGCTGGGCGAGAAGGCTTGGGATCTGCTGAACCAGTTGCGCGATGAGCGCCGCACAGGCCGCTCGGCCCGCATGCTCTACGAAGTGCTGGGCGACATTTGGGTGGTCGAGCGCAACCCCTATTTGCAGGACGACCTGCTGGACAACCCCGGCCGCCGCAAGATGCTGGTAGACGCCTTGCAGCACCGCCTGGGCGAAGTGCAAAAACGCCGCACCCCCAATGTGGATGCCGCCCGCGACGCCCTGGTGGGGGCTTTGCTGGTCTTGGCCGGTCAGGCCGTCACCCAATTCAACGAGCGCTTTGCCAACCGCGCCAAGCTGCGCAGCCAGGTGCAAAAGACCCTGGGGCGCCTCACGGCCAAGGACAACATCAAATTTGATGGCCTCTCGCGTGTGAGCCACGTGACCGACGCCACCGACTGGCGCGTGGAATACCCCTTTGTGGTGCTGACCCCCGACAGCGAAGCCGAAATGGCGGGTCTGGTCAAAGGCTGTATCGATCTGGGCCTGACCATCGTCCCGCGCGGCGGCGGCACGGGCTACACGGGTGGCGCGATCCCGCTGACCTGGAAGAGCGCGGTCATCAACACCGAAAAGCTCGAAGCCATGACCGAGGTCGAGATGGTCGACCTGCCGGGCATCGCCCACAAGATCCCCACCATCTACACCGAAGCCGGTGTGGTGACCCAGCGCGTGGCCGATGCGGCCGAGCGCGGTGGTTTTGTCTTTGCGGTGGACCCGACTTCGGCCGAGGCCTCTTGCATCGGCGGCAACATCGCCATGAACGCGGGCGGCAAAAAGGCCGTCTTGTGGGGCACAGCGCTCGACAACCTGGCCAGCTGGCGCATGGTCACGCCCGACGCCGAATGGCTGGATGTGGTGCGCATGGACCACAACATGGGCAAGATCCATGATGCCGAAGTGGCCACCTTCGAGCTGCGCTATTTCAAGGCCGACGGCAAGACGCCGATCCGCACCGAAACCCTGGTGATCCCGGGCAAGACTTTCCGCAAAGAAGGCCTTGGCAAGGACGTGACCGACAAGTTCCTCTCGGGCCTGCCAGGCGTGCAAAAAGAGGGCTGCGATGGCCTGATCACCAGCGCCCGTTGGGTGGTGCACCGCATGCCCACCCACACCCGCACCGTGTGCATGGAGTTCTTTGGCCACGCCCGCGAGGCCGTGCCCAGCATCGTCGAGATCAAAGACTTCATGTTCGCCGAGCAAAAGCGCACCGGCACCGTGATGGCAGGTCTGGAGCACTTGGATGACCGCTATTTGCGGGCGGTGGGTTATTCCACCAAGTCCAAGCGCGGGGGCTTTCCCAAGATGGTGTTGATCGGTGACATCGCCGGTGACAACGCCGACGACGTGGCCAAGGCGACGTCTGAGATCGTGCGCATTGCCAACTCGCGCAGTGGCGAAGGCTTCATCGCCATCAGCCCCGAGGCGCGCAAAAAATTCTGGCTCGACCGCAAGAAAACAGCGGCCATTTCACGCCACACCAACGCCTTCAAGGTCAACGAAGATGTGGTGATTCCGCTGCCGCGCATGGCCGAGTACACCGACGGCATCGAGCGCATCAACATCGAACTCTCCCTGCGCAACAAGCTCAAATTTTGTGCCGAGCTGGAGAGTTTCCTGGAGCGCGGCAACCTGCCCTTGGGCAAGCAAGAAGACGCCAACGAAATCGCCTCGGCCGAACTGCTGGAAGACCGGGTGGCGCAGGCCTTGGCCGTGGTGCGGGAGGTGCAGACCCAGTGGCAAGGCTGGCTCACGCAAGTCGACGAGCTCTTCCCCCAGTTGCAAGACCACACGTTGCGCGCCAGCTGGAAGACGCAGATTCGTCCGGCTTTGCAAAACATCTTCTCGGGCTCAGCCTTCCAGCCGATCTTGACCGAAGTCACGGCCATCCATCAGCGCGTGCTCAAGGGCCGTGTGTGGGTGGCGCTGCACATGCACGCCGGTGACGGCAATGTGCACACCAACATCCCCGTCAACTCCGACAATTACGAGATGCTGCAGACCGCGCACGAAGCGGTGGCCCGCATCATGGTGCTGGCGCGCAGCCTGGACGGTGTGATCTCGGGCGAGCACGGCATTGGCATCACCAAGCTCGAATTTTTGACCGACGCCGAGTTGGCCAATTTCACCGCCTACAAAGCCAAGGTGGACCCGCAAGGGCGCTTCAACAAAGGCAAGCTGCTGCGCGGTGCTGCCTTGACCGGCTTGGGCGACGATGTGCATGCGGCCGATTTGACGCACGCTTACACCCCCAGCTTTGGCTTGATGGGCCACGAGTCGCTGATCATGCAGCAGTCTGACATTGGCGCGATCGCGGCCAGCGTGAAGGACTGCCTGCGCTGCGGCAAGTGCAAGCCCGTGTGCGCGACGCACGTGCCACGTGCCAATTTGCTCTACAGCCCACGCAACAAAATCCTGGCCACTTCCCTGCTGGTCGAGGCCTTCTTGTACGAAGAGCAGACCCGCCGTGGCGTGTCCATCAAGCACTGGCAAGAGTTTGAAGACGTGGCCGACCATTGCACCGTTTGCCACAAGTGCCTGACGCCTTGCCCGGTGAACATCGACTTTGGCGATGTGTCCATGAACATGCGCAACCTTTTGCGCAAGATGGGGCAAAAAAGCTTCCGGCCCGGCAATGCCGCAGCCATGTTCATGCTCAACGCGACCAACCCTGAGACCATCAAGGTGGCCCGCATGGCCATGGTGGGCGTGGGCATGAAGGCTCAGCGCTTTGTGGCCGGTCTGCTCAAGGGTATAGCCCGCAAACAAACCAGTGCACCGCCCGCCTCGGTGGGCACTGCGCCCATCAAAGAGCAGGTGATCCACTTCATCAACAAGAAGATGCCGGGCAATTTGCCCAAGAAGACGGCGCGTGCCTTGCTTGACATTGAAGACAATGATTACGTGCCGATCATCCGCGATCCGCAAACCACCACGTCGGAAACCGAAGCGGTGTTTTACTTCCCTGGCTGCGGGTCTGAACGCTTGTTCAGCCAAGTGGGCTTGGCCACGCAGGCCATGCTCTGGCACGCAGGTGTGCAGACCGTGCTGCCACCGGGCTACCTGTGCTGCGGTTACCCGCAAAAGGGCTCAGGCCAGTTCGACAAGGCCGAGAAGATCATCACCGACAACCGGGTGTTGTTCCACCGCGTGGCCAACACGCTCAACTACCTCGACATCAAGACCGTGGTGGTCAGCTGCGGCACCTGCTACGACCAGTTGCAGGGCTACGAGTTCGACAAGATCTTCCCGGGCTGCCGCATCGTGGACATCCATGAGTTTTTGCTCGAAAAAGGCATCAAGCTTGAGGCACAGGGCGCTTACCTGTACCACGACCCTTGCCACTCGCCCATGAAGTTGCAAGACCCCATGAAGACCGTCAAAGGCTTGCTGGGTGATCAGGTGCTCAAATCAGACCGCTGCTGTGGCGAGTCGGGCACGCTGGGCGTCACGCGTCCTGACATCTCCACGCAAGTGCGTTTCCGCAAAGAGGAAGAAATCCTCAAAGGCGAAGCCGCATTGCGCGCCAGCGGTGCAGTGGGCCCCAAAGACAACGTCAAGATCCTCACCAGCTGCCCCAGCTGCTTGCAAGGCCTGTCGCGCTTTGGCGACGACCTGCAAAACGGTTTGCTGGAGGCCGACTACATCGTGGTCGAGATGGCCAAGCACATCTTGGGCGAGAACTGGATGCCCGAGTACGTCAGCGCCGCCAATGCCGGTGGCATTGAGCGCGTGTTGGTTTAACGTTGCAAAGCAACACGCGAAAGTCACTATGGCCGGATTGAAAAAAGAAACCCCCACGCCCGAGTCCCTGACCGTGCATGGCCAGACCAAGGTGCTGGAAATCGGCTTTTCCGATGGTGCGCAATTTCGCATCCCGTTCGAGCTGATGCGCATCTACTCCCCCTCGGCCGAGGTGCAGGGCCATGGCCCCGGCCAGGAAGTGCTGCAGACCGGCAAGCGCCAGGTCACGGTGATCGAGATCGAGCCTGTGGGCAATTACGCGGTCAAACCCACTTTCTCGGACGGTCACGACTCGGGCCTGTTCACTTGGGAGTACCTTTACTTCTTGGGCGACCAGCAAGCCGCTTTGTGGCAACAATACCAAGAGCGCCTGCAAGCCGCAGGCACCGACCGTGACGCGCCCATGCTCGGAAAAGCGGGCAGCAGCTGCGGTCATAGCCATTGAATATCCGGTTGAAAGAGTTGCCCATGAGCACCACCCATTTCGGTTTCAAGACCGTCGACGAAAAAGAAAAAGCCAAGCATGTGCGTGGCGTGTTTGACTCGGTCGCGTCCAAATACGACGTGATGAACGACCTGATGTCCATGGGGCTGCACCGCGTCTGGAAGGCCTACACCGTGCAGGTGGCCAACCTCAAGGAAGGCGACCAGGTGCTGGACATCGCGGGCGGCACGGGCGATTTGTCCATGGCGTTTGCCAAGAAGGTCGGCACCACAGGCCGTGTGGTGCACACCGACATCAACGAAGCCATGCTCAGCACCGGCCGGGACCGCTTGGTCGACCACGGCCTGGCCCTGCCCACCTTGGTGTGCGATGCCGAGAAGTTGCCTTTTCCGGACAACCATTTCAACGTGGTCAGCGTGGCCTTTGGTCTGCGCAACATGACACACAAGGATGTGGCGCTCAAAGAAATGTGTCGCGTGCTCAAGCCTGGTGGCAAATTGTTGGTGCTCGAGTTCTCCAAAGTGGCCAAGCCGCTGGAGAAAATCTACGACTGGTACAGCTTCAAAATCTTGCCGCACATGGGCAAGTTGGTGGCCGGGGACGCCGACAGTTATCGCTATTTGGCTGAATCCATTCGCATGCATCCGGGCCAGGAAGAGCTGAAAACCCTTATGAAAAGAAGCGGATTTGGCCATGTGGATTTTCACAATTTGTCAGCCGGGGTGGTAGCCTTGCATGCAGGCATCAAGTGCTGATGCCTGTTTTGTGAGACTGTTATCCATTGGAGACACCGTGAACAAGTTCTTGACCCTTTTGCTCGCTGCCGTTTTGGCCTTGGGCAGTTTGAATGCCGAAGCCGCCCGACGTTTTGGCGGTGGCAAGTCCATCGGTCAGCAATCGAATCAAGTGACCCAGCGCGAAGCGGTGCGTCCACAGCAAGCTGCTGCTCCCGCGCAACAAGCTGCGCCCGCTGCAGGTAAACCTGCCATGGCAGCACCTGCTGCCAAGAGGCCCTGGGGTGCCATGTTGGGTGGCTTGGCTGCAGGCTTGGGTCTGGCTTGGTTGGCCCACTCTTTGGGCATGGGCGAGGCCTTTGGCAACGTCTTGATGTTCATGCTGGTGGCTATGGCGGTCATGGCCTTGATCGGCATGTTCATGCGTCGCAGGGGGGGGACTGCACAGCAAGGCGGTTTCGCTTACCAAGGTGCTGGTGCCACGGCCGAGCAACCTGCATCTTTCAAACAATACAAACCAGAGACCGTCGGCAATGATGCGTCGGCCCGCCCTTGGGAAGCCCAAGGCACCCGCTTTGATGGCTCCGCGGCGGCCCAAACCGGAGGGTCCATGATCGGTTCGGCTTTGAGCGGTTCGCAAAACTGGGGCGTGCCTGCGGGCTTTGATGTGGCCGGTTTTGTGGCTGCGGCCAAACAGAATTTTGTGACCCTGCAAGACGCGTGGGACCGTTCAGACATCACCACCTTGCGCTCCATGATGACCGACACCATGGTCGCCGAAATCCGCAGCCAATTGGCAGAACGCGAAAGTCAGTTCCCGGGTCAGCCCAACAAGACCGAAGTGGTCATGCTCGAAGCCCAGTTGCTGGGCATCGAAGAGCAGGCCGATGCCTATCTGGCGAGCGTGGAGTTCAACGGCATGATCCGCGAGGACGCCTCGGCAGGTCCGAGCCCTTTCCGCGAAGTCTGGAACATGACCAAGCCCAAGCAGGGTGGTAGCGGCTGGCTGGTCGCTGGTGTGCAAGCGCTGCAATAAAGCACAGGCCCTCATGCAGGGCCTTGTCTTTCGTGAATAATCGGGGACTATGGCAACACAGTCCCCTTTTTCTTGGGCCGCTCAGGCGCTGCCCCAATTCGCATCCAATTTCCAGCCACCCGCCTGGGTGGTCGACGAGTCGGTCAACCGTCTTGTCCTGTTCCTTAACCACGTGCTGCAAAGTGAGCCCGAAGCCATGGCCCGCCTGGCGCGCCAAAAAGGCCAGCGCATTGAGCTGGTCTGGGACCGCATCCAGTTGCAGCTGACCCCTACGCCAGCAGGTTTGCTTGAGCGCGGCCGCTTTGAAGGCTTTGACCTG
This sequence comes from Limnohabitans sp. Jir72, assembly GCF_003063575.1. Taxonomy (GTDB): domain Bacteria; phylum Pseudomonadota; class Gammaproteobacteria; order Burkholderiales; family Burkholderiaceae_C; genus Limnohabitans_A. The sequence goes on along the minus strand of NZ_NESC01000004.1, from coordinate 200,677 downwards.
CGGCTGACGGTGACGGAAGAATCTCCCGTGTCACTGGCCTCTGCTCTGGCCAAAGGTGACAAGCCGAAAGTGCGCATCGAAGGCGATGTGCAACTGGCCGCCGAGATCAATTGGCTGATCGACCACGTGCGCTGGGATGCCGAGGAAGACCTGGCCCGCCTGGTGGGCGATGCCCTGGCCCACACGCTGGCCCAAGCCGCACGCAAAGCCATGGAGGCCCTGCGTGGCTTTGTGGCCAAGCGTCCTGGCAGCGACATCGTTTCCGGTAGCGCCGCATGAGCCGCCTCGGCCGCGGAGCGTTCATCGTCTTCATCGTCCTGCGCTATGGACTGGACGAGTTGGTGCTCTCCAGCTTCCAAAAGCCCTGGATTCGCCTGCTGGCCCGTGTACTCTCAGTGGGGCGCGACCTGCGCTCGCCGCGTGCCGTGCGTCTGCGCGAAGCGCTGGAGCGCTTGGGCCCGATCTTTGTGAAGTTCGGTCAGGTGTTGTCCACCCGGCGCGACCTGCTGCCGCTGGACATTGCCGAAGAGCTGGCCAAGCTGCAAGACCGCGTACCGCCCTTCAGCTCCGACATCGCTGTGGCCACCATCGAGCGTGCCTTTCGCAAGCCGGTGGATACCATCTTTGAAAGCTTTGAGCGCGAGCCCGTGGCCAGTGCCTCGATCGCACAGGTGCACTTTGCCACCTTGCGCAGCAAGTCCGGCGACCTGCGCGAAGTGGCGGTCAAGGTCTTGCGCCCCGGAATGCTGCCCGTCATTCAAAAAGACCTGAGCCTCATGCGCATGATGGCCGGCTGGGTGGAGAACCTGAGTGCCGATGGCAAACGCCTCAAGCCCCGCGAAGTGGTGGCCGAGTTCGACAAATACCTGAACGACGAGTTGGACCTGGTGCGCGAGGCCTCGAACGCTGCGCAACTGCGCCGCAACATGGAAGGCCTCGATTTGGTGCTGATCCCCGAGATGGTCTGGGACTATTGCCAGCCCGAGGTGCTGGTGATGGAGCGCATGCACGGTGTGCCCATCAGCCATGTGGACCGCCTGCGCGAAGCGGGTGTGGACATCCCCAAGCTGGCCCGCGACGGCGTGACCTTGTTTTTCACGCAGGTTTTTCGCGACGGTTTTTTCCATGCCGACATGCACCCGGGCAACATCCAGGTCAGCTTGGCGCCCGAGACCTTTGGTCGCTACATCTCGCTGGACTTTGGCATCGTGGGCACACTGACCGAATACGACAAAGAGTATTTGGCGCAGAACTTCACGGCCTTTTTCCGCCGTGATTACAAGCGCGTGGCAGAACTCCACATCGAGTCCGGCTGGGTGCCTGCTGACACGCGTGTAGACGAACTCGAAGCCGCCATTCGTGCGGTGTGCGAACCTTACTTTGACCGTCCGTTGAAAGAAATCTCGCTCGGCATGGTGCTCATGCGTCTGTTCCAGACTTCTCGGCGTTTTCATGTGGAGATCCAGCCGCAGCTGGTGCTCTTGCAAAAAACCTTGCTCAACATCGAAGGCTTGGGCCGTCAGCTCGATCCCGAGTTGGACCTTTGGAGCACCGCCAAACCTTTCCTCGAAAAATGGATGCTGGACCAGATTGGCCCCAAAAAATTGTGGGACGAGCTCAAGGCCCAGGCGCCGCATTACGCCAAGCTGCTGCCGCAGCTGCCGCGCCTCTTGCACGATTACCTGAAGCAGCCGCGTCAGCACGATGCCAAGCACCTCGAACAACTGCTGGTCGAGCAGCGCCGCACCAACAAATTGCTGCAAACCCTGCTGTACATCGGCATGGGCTTTTTGCTCAGTTTGCTGGGCATGCAGGTCTGGTCGCACTGGCAGCTGTACTGATTTTTCGCTTTCCAAACAGGAGACATTGCCTTGTTGCTGACCCTCGTGATCGCCTACCTGCTGGTGACCATCGCGATTGGCCTGGTGGCCGCCAAGCGCGTGAAAAGCTCTGCCGACTTCGCCATCGCGGGCCGGCACTTGCCGCTGGCCATGATCATCACCACCACTTTCGCCACCTGGTTTGGTTCTGAGACGGTGTTGGGTATCCCGGCCAAGTTCGTCAACAGCGGTCTGCACGGCGTGGTCGAGGACCCCTTTGGCGCTGGCAGTTGCCTGATTTTGGTAGGGCTGTTCTTTGCGTCCAAGCTCTACCGCATGACCTTGCTGACCATCAGCGACTATTTCCGCGAGCGCTATGGCCGCAGTGTGGAGGTCATTTGCTCCGTCATCATCATGGTCAGTTACTTGGGCTGGGTCTCGGCGCAGGTGACGGCTTTGGGTTTGGTCTTCAACGTCTTGTCGGACGGGGCCATCAGCATGCCTTTGGGCATGGTGATCGGGGTGGTGTCCATCCTGGCTTACACCTTGTTTGGCGGCATGTGGTCGGTGGCCATCACCGATTTCATGCAGATGATCATTTTGGTGGTGGGTTTGGCCATATTGGCCGTGTTTGCAGGCCAGCAGGCCAGCAGGCCGGTGGTGCCGACAAGGTGCTGGCCCTGGCTGTGAGTCAGGACATGTTCAAGTTCTGGCCGGAGCCCAATTTCAAGGACATCATTTTCTTTTTCGCCGCGTCCATCACCATCATGCTCGGCTCCATCCCACAGCAAGATGTGTTTCAGCGGGTGATGTCGGCCAACAGCGAGTTTGCGGCCACCCGAGGCCCCGTGATCGGCGGGATTTTCTACATCCTGTTTGCATTTGTGCCCATGTTTTTGGTGGTCAGTGCCATGATCATCATGCCTGAAGAGGCCGCCAGACTGATCGCCGAAGACCCGCAAAAAGTCCTGCCTACGCTGGTCATGACCCAGATGCCATTCGTCATGCAGGTGCTGTTTTTTGGCGCTTTGCTTTCGGCCATCAAGTCCTGCGCCTCGGCCACCTTGCTGGCCCCCAGCGTGACCTTCACCGAAAACATCTGGCGCCAGTTTTTTCCTGACCAAACCGACGCGCAGGAGCTCAAAGCCATGCGCATCACGGTACTGGTGTTCAGTGTGTTGGTGCTGACTTATGCCGTTGCCATGCAAGGCACATCGATCTACGAAATGGTTTCGGGGGCCTACCAGGTCACCTTGGTGGGGGCTTTTGTGCCCCTGGCTTTTGGCCTCTACTGGAACAAAGCAAGCACCCAAGGCGCCTTGTTCGCCATTGCCTTGGGCTTGTTGACCTGGCTGGGTTTCACGTTCACACCTTGGGGTGAGGCATTCCCCGCCCAATTGGCGGGTGTGTTGGCCAGCTTGGCGGGCATGTGGCTGGGTTCGGTGGCACCGCAATGGCTGGCCAGCCAGCACGCGGGGCACCGCCCCGTGATCGGTTTGGAGTAATCCTCGCCAGAAACCGGGCGCGATGCACCGGCGGGGCTTGAACAGCCGCCCCCGCCTATAATTGAGGGTTTTGAATTTTCAACCTGAAAAGAGCCCTCTTCATGCCCATTTACGCCTACAAGTGTGAGTCCTGCGGACATGCCAAGGATGTGCTGCAAAAAATCTCCGATGACCCCCTGACCGACTGCCCAGCCTGCGGTGCGCCCAAGTTCAGCAAGCAGCTCAGCGCACCCGGCTTTCAGCTCAAGGGCTCTGGCTGGTACGCCACCGATTTCAAAGGCGGCAGCGGTGTCACCGGTGCAGCAGCAGCGGCCAGTCCCGCTGCAGCCACCGAGCCTACTGCGGCACCTGCGGCACCTGCGGCACCTGCGGAATCTTCCACCTCGGCTGCGGCTGGCGGCTGCGCCGCATCGTGCGCCTGCCACTGACCCACCACCGATCGCCACTTCATGAAAACACGCAGCTTCAAACAGTATTTCATCACCGGTCTGCTGGTGTGGCTGCCCATGGGCATCACCGTCTGGGTCCTGACTTGGCTGGTGGGTTTGCTTGACAGCATTTTCCTGGCCGTGCTTTACGCGGCCGATTCGCTGATCCCCGGCATGCACAAATTGGCCGAAGCTTTGCGCGGTGTGCCGGGTCTGGGCGTGATGCTGGTGGCGATCGTGATTTTCTCTACAGGCGTTTTCGTGGCCAATATTTTTGGCCAATGGATGCTGCGCCAGTGGGACAACCTGATGAACCGCATCCCTGTGGTGCGCAGCATTTACACCAGCGTCAAGCAAGTGGCCGATACCTTGTTCTCCGGTACGGGCAACGCGTTCTCCAAAGCCCTGTTGGTGCAGTACCCCCGCGAGGGCTCTTGGACCATTGCCTTTCTGACCGGCACGCCTGGCGGCGAAGTGGCCAAGCACCTGGATCAGCCCATGGTCAGCGTGTATGTGCCGACCACACCCAATCCCACCTCGGGCTTCTTTTTGATGATGCCCACGGCCGACGTGATCGAACTCGACATGAGTGTGGACGATGCCCTCAAGTACATCATCTCCATGGGGGTGGTGGTGCCCGGTGGCCCCGATCAAATCCCTTCGGTTGAGTCCTCAGCCGCCAAACCATCCTTGTGAGTGAGGTCATGGCCAACGGCAGATGACCTCTTTGAATTTAGAAAGTAAAACAACATGTCCATGCGTTCCCACTATTGCGGTCTGGTGACCGAAGCCCTGAGCGGCCAAACCGTGAGCCTGTGCGGCTGGGTCAACCGTCGCCGTGACCACGGTGGCGTGATCTTCATCGACCTGCGTGACCGCGAAGGCTATGTGCAAGTCGTGTGCGACCCTGACCGCCCTGACATGTTCAAAGTGGCCGAAGACGTGCGCAATGAGTTTTGTGTGCAGATCAAAGGTGTGGTCCGTGCCCGCCCCGAAGGCACCACCAACGACCACCTCAAAAGCGGCAAGATCGAAGTGCTGTGCCACGAACTGATTGTGCTCAACGCCTCCGTCACGCCACCTTTCCAGATCGACGAAGACAACCTGTCCGAGACAACGCGCCTCACGCACCGCGTGCTGGACCTGCGCCGTCCGTACATGCAAAACAACCTGATGCTGCGCTACAAAGTGGCCATGGAAGTGCGCAAATACCTCGACGAAAATGGTTTTGTGGACATCGAGACCCCCATGCTCACCAAGAGCACACCCGAAGGCGCCCGTGATTACCTGGTGCCCAGCCGCGTGCACGATGGCCAGTTTTTTGCGCTGCCTCAGTCGCCCCAGCTGTTCAAGCAGCTCTTGATGGTGGCGGGCTACGACCGTTATTACCAGATCACCAAGTGCTTCCGCGACGAAGACTTGCGTGCTGACCGCCAGCCCGAATTCACCCAGATCGATATCGAAACATCGTTCCTGACCGAGGAAGAAATCCGCGACATGTTCCAAGGCATGATCAAGCGCGTTTTCCTCAAAACCATCGGCGTGGACTTGGGCGAGTTCCCGGTCATGACCTACCAGGACGCGATGCACCTGTACGGCTCGGATAAGCCTGACCTGCGCGTGAAACTGCAGTTCACCGAAGTCACCGACGTCATGGGCGACGTGGACTTCAAGGTCTTCTCGGGCGCTGCCAACATGAAGGGCGGCCGTGTGGTGGCCCTGCGCGTGCCGGGTGGTTCGGTCGAAGGCGGCGGCATCAGCCGTGGCGAGATCGACGCTTACACCGAGTTCGTCAAGATCTATGGCGCCAAAGGCCTGGCTTACATCCGCGTCAACGACCTGTCCAAAGGCCGTGACGGTTTGCAGTCGCCCATCGTCAAGAACATCCACGACACAGCACTCAATGCCGTGCTGGAGCGCTCGGGTGCTCAAAACGGCGACCTGATTTTCTTTGGCGCTGACAAAGAAAAAATCGTCAACGACGCCATCGGCGCGCTGCGCATCAAGATCGGTCACAGCGCCTTTGGCAAAGCCAACGGCCTGTTTGAAGACCGTTGGGCCCCGATGTGGGTGGTGGACTTTCCCATGTTCGAGTTCGACGACGAAAACCAGCGTTACACCGCTGTGCACCACCCCTTCACCGCGCCCAAAGACGGCCACGAAGACTGGATGGTCACCGCCCCTGAGAAATGCATCTCCAAGGGCTACGACATGGTGTTGAACGGTTGGGAAATGGGCGGCGGCTCGGTGCGTATCCACCGCGCTGACGTGCAGCAAAAAGTGTTTGACGCTTTGAAGATCACGCCCGAAGAAGCCCAGCTCAAGTTCGGCTTTTTGCTCGACGCCTTGCAATACGGTGCGCCGCCACACGGCGGCTTGGCGTTCGGCTTGGACCGCATCGTCACGCTGATGACCGGTGCCGAATCCATCCGTGACGTGATTGCTTTCCCCAAGACACAACGCGCTCAGTGTTTGCTCACCCAAGCGCCAAGTCCAGTGGACGAAAAGCAGTTGCGTGAATTGCACATCCGCTTGCGCAATCTGGATGCCGTCAAAGCCTAAACAGCCCTGACGCTTGCAAAGCCAACGCCACCTTCGGGTGGCGTTGGCTTTTGTGCTTTTTGAATGCTGAACCGGTCAGACGATCACCCACAAAAAAGGCTTCAAAACCGAAGTCATGAAGCCTTTGATGTGTCTGAACTCGGCGTCATGCCGAGTCAGAAATGTTGTCACGGCATCTCTGCCGCTGACGGGATGCGCAGGGCTCAGTAGCCGCCGCGACCGCCGCCGCCACCGCCGTAGCCGCCACCGCCGGAACGGTCGCCGCCACCGCCGTAGCCGCCGCCACCGGAACGGCCGCCACCGCCGTAACCGCCACCACCACCGAAACCACCAGTGCGTGGAGGACGAGCTTCCATCGGACGGGCTTCGTTCACGGTGATGCTGCGGCCACCCAAAGACTGGCCATTCATGCCTTCAATGGCGGCTTGCGCTTCGGCATCGCTGCCCATTTCGACAAAGCCGAAACCTTTGGAGCGACCAGTGTCGCGTTCCATCATGACTTTTGCGCTGGTGATGGCGCCGAATTCGCCGAAAGCCTGCTGCAGGTCTTCGTCACGAACGGTGTACGGCAAGTTGCCGACGTAAAGTTTATTGCCCATGGGGACTCCTCAAAAATACAAAAAACAAAGCGATGGGGTCCCGAAAGCAGAACAAACTTGAAAAGTGTCGCCGTAGCGCGCGAAACTGACCGATCACCTGACTTGTGCTGTTTTTTATGAACAGCACGCATGCATTATGGGGCATAGATTGGAAAAGTGTTGATTTTCTTGTCGCCGTCATTGTTTTATCGCTTCTTGATCGGTGCGATTGGCGTGTCAGTGCACTGATCAGGGATGGGTTCATTGCTTGTTTTTCTTGTTGTGTTCGCTTGTTAACCGTGGCGGCACGTGGGTGTGGCCGTCGTCATGAAATACCTCCCCACGCAGGCGCCAGCCTCTTTAAACTGAACCGATGCGGGTGCCTTGGGTCGGGTGCGCACCAGGCCTTCCATTCCACATCCGCCAAGTGAAGTAAAAATGAACACAAGCCATCCCGTTACCGCAGCGCACTGCCCCGTCATGCATGGGGCCAACACCCTCAGTGGTCAAAACAACATGGTTTGGTGGCCCAAGGCGCTCAAGCTGGACATCTTGCACCAGCACGACAGCAAGGCCAACCCCATGGTGCCAGGCTTCAGCTACCGCGATGAGGTCCAAAAGCTCGATGTCCCCGCGCTCAAAAAAGATTTGAATGCCTTCATGACCGACAGCCAGGACTGGTGGCCAGCCGACTGGGGGCACTACGGCGGCTTGATGGTCCGCATGGCGTGGCATGCTGCAGGCACTTACCGCATTGCCGATGGACGGGGCGGGGCGGGCACAGGCAATCAGCGTTTTGCGCCACTCAATTCATGGCCGGACAACGTCAACTTGGACAAGGCCCGCCGCTTGCTGTGGCCCATCAAAAAGAAATACGGCAACCGGCTCAGCTGGGCCGATCTGATCGTGTTGGCGGGCACCGTGGCCTATGAGTCCATGGGGCTGCAGACCCTTGGTTTTGCCTTTGGCCGCGAAGACATCTGGCAGCCCGAGCAAGACATCGATTGGGGTTCCGAAAAAGAATGGCTGGCATCGACCCGGTATGCCACGGAGCAGCGCGAATCGCTGACCAATCCTTTGGCGGCCGTTCAAATGGGTTTGGTTTACGTGAACCCCGAAGGCGTCAATGGCCAACCTGATCCATTGAAGACGGCTCAGGATGTGCGGTTGACCTTTCAACGCATGGCCATGAACGACGAAGAAACCGTGGCATTGACCGCCGGTGGTCACACCGTGGGCAAAGCCCACGGCAATGGCCAGGCTCAAAGCCTCGGGCCCGTGCCTGAGGCCGCCGACATCGCGGAGCAAGGTCTGGGCTGGATGAACCACACCAGTGCCAGCACAGGGCGGCACACGGTCTCCAGTGGCCTTGAAGGCGCATGGACCACGCACCCCACCCAATGGGACAACGGGTATTTCAAAATGCTGCTGCAGCACGATTGGGAACTCACTCAAAGCCCCGCGGGTGCATGGCAATGGAAGGCCGTGCACATCGCACCCGAAGACATGCCCGCAGATGTGCAAGACCCAGGCATCCGCGTCCAGCCCATGATGACCGACGCTGACATGGCCATCAAGATGGATCCTGCTTACAGCGTGATTGCGCAGCGCTTTCACCAAGACCCTGCGCATTTCACCAAGGTGTTTGCCCGCGCCTGGTTCAAGCTCACCCATCGGGACATGGGGCCTCGGGCCCGTTACATCGGCCCCGACGTACCCCAGGAAGAATTCATCTGGCAAGACCCTGTGCCGATGGGCAGGGCCGACTACGATGTGGCCGCTGTCGAGGCGCGCCTCTTGTCATGTGGTTTGAGCCTCAGCGAAATGGTGAGCACCGCTTGGGACAGTGCCCGCACCTTCCGCCACTCCGACAAACGAGGCGGTGCCAACGGCGCCCGCATCCGTTTGGCGCCGCAAAAGGACTGGGTGGGCAATGAGCCCGCACGTTTGGCCAAAGTGCTGGCCGTCCTTGAGCCCATAGCCAAAATTTCAGGCGCCAGCTTGGCCGATGTCATCGTGCTGGCGGGCAATGTGGGCGTGGCGCAAGCGGTCAAGGCGGCGGGCTTTGACATCCCTGTGCCTTTCTTGCCTGGCCGGGGCGATGCCACCGACGCCATGACCGATGCCGAGTCGTTCGCGGTGCTCGAGCCCGTTCACGACGGGTTTCGCAACTGGGTTAAGCCCGACCAGACCACCAGCCCGGAAGAGTTGTTGCTCGACCGTGCACAACTCATGGGCCTGACGGCGCCTGAAATGACGGTCCTGGTGGGTGGCATGCGTGTTCTGGGCACCAACCACGGCAACATCAGACAAGGTCAATTCACTGACCGCATAGGCGTTCTGAGCAACGACTTCTTTGTGAACCTGACGGACATGGCCTGCCAGTGGAAACCTGTCGGCAAAAACAGCTACAACATGGACGACCGAAAAACGGGTCAGACCCAGTGGACGGCCACACGCGTTGACTTGGTATTCGGCTCCAACGCCATTTTGCGGGCCTATGCCGAGGTGTATGCGCAAGACGACAACCGTGAAAAATTGGCGCGTGACTTTGTGGCCGCCTGGACCAAGGTCATGAACGCTGACCGCTTTTAAAAGCAACACCGTGCAGCGGGCGAGGGCTCTGACCATGGAGCCCTCGACCACTGAGCTGTCGGTTCAAAGTGTCAGGATGCTGGCCAGCGTGAGCTGGCTGGGCACTTCGTAGTCGGCCACGATCCAGGCGCGGTCGGCGTGGTGAGCCGCTTCATTCAGGAAGCTTTTGATGGCTCGAATGGACGACAGATCCAGTGCAACAAAAGGCTGATCGAGCAAGGTCACAGTGGCGCCCGATGCCAAAGCGGCGGTGATCATCACTTTGCGACGGCTGCCCGCAGACAGCATGTTCAGCCGCTTGTGGCGGTGGTCGTCCATGTCCAGCGCTTGGGCCAGCTCTTGCAGCAGTGCGTCGTTCCAACTGGGATAATGCAGGCGCAAGGCGTCCCAGATTTCTTGCACGGTGGTCTCGTCGTGTTCGGGGGATTTCAAGTCGCACCAGAACACCTGTTGACGGTAAGCGTTGGCTTGATCGGGCCATGTGGCATGGCCGGTTGCAAGTCGGCCGCTGCTGGGGCGCAGGTCGGTGGCCAGCAAGCGCAACAGGCTGGTTTTGCCAGCGCCTTCATCACCGGTCACGCAAGTGACGCCCGCCGGAACATTCAGGCTCAGCGCATGGAAAAGTGGTGACAGGCTTGGGCCACCTGTCAGGGCGGTGATCTGAAGCACCGTTTGAGGGTGGGGTGTTAGAAAAGTGTGTTGAACCATCTTGTGAAAGTGCCTTTTGGGGCGATAAAAGTCAATGGAATTGGGTGGAGATATTTCTAAAGGCGTGAAGGCGTTTCATGCAGTCATGCCGCACATTGGCCCTGGGATTTTGGCAATGACTTGGACGCAGTGCATCAAGCGCCGCCCAGCTTGACGGGTTTGACTCGCAGCCCTGCGATCACCCCCATCACCAGCAGCGCCACGCCCGCGAGAGTGAGGGGTTCAGGCCATTGCCTGCGCAGCATAAAGGTGTAGGCCAAAGCCGCCAGACTTTCAAACACGATGAGTTGGCCTGCCAGTGCCGTGGGCAGGCGCTGGCTGGCGGCGTTCCAGCACAGCGTGCCCAGCCATGAGGCGAACAAACCGATGGCCATCATCAGGCCGACAAAGGCCAGCGGGCGTGGCCCCCAGGGCATGGGCAGAGCATCGTCCGTGAGCGACAACCACAGCCAGAACAGCGCATAACCCAGGAGTGCCAGAGGCAAGGTGGCCAGGCCTTGCGCGGTGGCCCACACGCGCGGGTTGCGATCTGGATGAGCGCGCAGCCAGTCTGCGTTTTTCAAGGGGTACCAGGTCCAGCAGACCAAAGCACCCACGGCCAGCATGGCCCCGGTGATGTAGCGTGTGGTGCTGGCCTTCGGGTTTTGCAGCAAGGCGGTCCATTCCACGCGGTGGACGCAGGCAATGCCCAGCAAGATGAGCACCAGCGCAGGCAAGAGTTGGTGCCACGGAAAACGCCCGTCACGTTGGTGATTCAGCACATTGGCCGACACCGCAATCACCACCGGCAGCGTGCCGATGACCATGCTGGGTAAGGCACCACCCGCACGCTGGATGGCGCTGGCCAGAAACAGGTAATACAGCACGTTGCCAATGGCCGCCAGACGCAAGGCGGCCAGCCAGTCTGCGCGGCTCAGGCGTCGCAGTTCAGCACGGTCCATGCAAGCCAGTGGCAGCGCGATCACCCCAAACGCCAGGTAGCGCCCGAAGGTGTGCAATGCGGCTGGGTACTCGGGCAGCATCAGCGGCCCGACGAACACCAGGCCCCACATCAGACCGGCGGCCAGAGAAAAAAAGATACCACCCAGCATGATCGGCGAATGCTTGTTCATGGGGCAATGACAGACAGGTTCGCCAAGCCGGCAGTCGCCAGATGGCCAGATTGGATTTCGTCCATGCGCTAGATTATCCGTGGCGGGCCTTGTGCAGACCTTTCGGTCTGGTGGAATTGGCCAAGTGGTCAATGGCGCAGAGTTGCTGCACTTCGTAACATGTGCTGAGATACCCCGACTTCGCGCTTCAACTGTTGCGCAGGTTCCTCATCGATTCAAAGGCGCACGATGGAACAAGGCTCACACGCTTTTCACGAACTGTTCGCCCAGCTGGGGCTGGCCTGTGATCGTCAGGGCATCGAGGTGTTCCTGAAGGCGCACCGTGCGCTCACGGGTGACGTCGCCTTGTCTGAGGCACCGTTTTGGACCCCCGCCCAAGCTGCTTTTTTGAGGGAGTCTGTCATGTTGGATGCCGATTGGGCGCAACAAGCAGAGCAGCTGAGCCAGGCCTTGCGTTGGCGCTGAGGGCGGGGCGGTTTGTTCCGGCCAAATTACAATGCTCACGTGGCCAACCATTCTTTCATCGCAAGCATCCGTCAAGGGGTCGTGATCGTCCTCATGGCCTTGCTCGCATTGGCACCTTTCTTGCACGGTCATCTTGGGCCATCGCATGTCAGTGGTTTTCATGTCGATGGCCTGGACTTGAGCCACAGCGCACAAGCTGCCGAAACACTGGCCACGGTGTCTGTTCATGTGTCGGGCCATACCGCTTCCGAAGAAGAGTCCCCTGCGCTGGGGGTGTCGGTGTCCTTGCCTCAAACGGGCGAAGATTTGCATTTGGCCACGGGCATCGTCCCTTTCTTGTTGTGGGTCTGGTTGACCCCCAAAGTCCCCAGTCGGCGTGTGCGTCGCACGCCCCCGCAGGTCCAAGCTGCGCCAAGCACTTACCCGCCCGGCTGGCCACCGCCCGCTTTGGCTCCCCCGCTTTGATCCTTGTTTGAACCGTCGGCCTTTGCGCCGGTGCGGCTCACCGCTGGCCGGTGATTTTTCCTTATTGCATTTTTTCAGGAGAGTCGGTCATGACAGGACTGCTCAAAACCATCGTTTTTGTGGGTGTGTGGGGCTCGGCTGCGGCCTGGGCGCAAGGCGCTGCGCCCGCCGAGCTGCGGCTCGATGCGCAGCAAAAGGCAGCGCTGGGGGTGCGCGTGGCGCCTGTGCAGGCGGCGCAAGCGGGTGCATTGCTGGCTTCGGCCACAGTGACGGTGCCGCCGGGCCGCGAGGTCACAGTGGCTGCACCTTATGCCGGTGTCATCACCCGCATCGACGCGGGCTTGGGCGATGTGCTCAAGGCCGGTGCACCTTTGGCCCAGTGGAGCAGCCCGCAACTGGCCGATGCCCGCCGCCAGATGCGCGAGGCGCAGCTGGATGTGCAAAACGCCCAGGCCGCTTTGTCGCGTGACCAGGCCATGCTGGCCGACGGCATCATCCCGGCGGCTCGGCTGCAGATCAGCCAGAACAAATTCCATGCAGCGCAAGCCGCGCTGCAAGCCAAGCAAGCCGAGCTGCGCTCTTCCGGGGCCAGCCCGGGCGGCGCAGATTACGCCGGTGCCAGCTTGACGTCGCCCTTGAATGGCACGCTGGTGCAGTCTTGGGTCAGCGTGGGCCAGCGGGTGGAGGCCGGTATGCCTTTGTTCAAGGTGGCCGATACGCGGCAGCTGCAACTCGATCTGGTGCTCTCGCCCGAGAAGGCGGCGCAGCTCAAAGTGGGCGACGCGGTCAGCGTGCCTTCGCGGCAAGCCAAAGCGGTGCTGATGGGCATCAGCCGTGCGGTGGATGCCGCGCAGCAAGCCCAAGCGCGTGCGCGGGTGACGACACCCGGCAGCTTGAGCGCAGGTGAAGTCTTGCCGGTGCAGCTGCACCCCGGCGTCACGCCCGCGCAAGCGGCTTGGCAAGTGCCTGCGCGCGCCGTGATCGCGCACCAGATGCAAAGCTGGGTGTTCGTGGCCAGTGCCCAGGGCTTTGTGCCCACACTGGTCAAAGTCTTGTCCAGCAACGACGAGCAAACGGTGGTGAGCGGCGCGCTGAGCGCCAAGCAGCAGGTGGCCGTCACGGGCTTGGCTTCGCTGCGCGCCCTGCTGCAAAAGGATGAATGAGCATGGACGCCATGATCCGCTGGGCGCTGCGTTACCGCCACCTGACCCTGCTGTTGGCAGCCCTCTTGATGCTGGCCGGTTTGCAGGCTTGGCAACAACTGCCGATTGACGCTTTCCCCGATATCTCGCCGACCCAGGCCAAGATCATCCTGAAGATCCCGGGCATGACGCCCGAAGAGGTCGAGCAGCGTGTGGTCAAGCCGATCGAGCAAGAGCTTTTGAGCATCCCCAAAAAGCGCATGGTGCGTTCGGTCTCCAAATACGGCATCGCCGACATCACGCTGGACTTTGACGAAGGCGTGGACATTTATTGGGCGCGCCAGCAAGTGTCCGAACGGCTGAACGGCGTGATGGGCGATTTGCCTGCTGGCGTGAGTGGCGGCCTGGCGCCGATCACCACGCCCCTGTCCGATCTGTACATGTTCACTGTCGAAGGAGAAGACTTCACTCTGGCCGAGAAACGCCGTGTGCTCGATTGGACCATTCGGCCTGAACTGCGCACGATTGCTGGCGTGGCCGAGGTCAATGCCATGGGCGGCGAGGTGCAGACTTTTGAGGTGCTGCCCAAAACCGAACGCATGGCCGCATTGGGTGTGAGCATGGCCAGCCTGCGCGAGGCCCTGGCCAACAACAACAGCAACGACGGCGCAGGCCGCATGTCGGCTGGCGAAGAGTCGCTGGTGGTGCGTGTGGAAGGCGCGGTCAAGACTCTGGACGATCTGCGCGCCATCCGCATCGAGCAGCCGCACTCGGGCCAGAAGATTTTGCTCGACGATGTGGCGGTGGTGCGCCACGGCGCGCTCACCCGCTATGGCGCGGTGACGCAAGACGGGCGCGGCGAAGCGGTGGAGGGTCTGGTGCTGGGCCTGCGCGGCGTCAATGCCCGTGAGCTGGTCGATGCGATTGACCTGAAGATCCGCGACTTGCAAAAACGCCTGCCCGAGGGCATGACGATCAAGACCTTCTACAACCGAGGCGAGCTGGTCACGCGCGCGGCCAACACCGTCATCAAGGCCCTGGCCGAAGCGGCGGTGCTGGTCTGCGTGGTGCTCTATGTTTTCTTAGGCGGCTTGCGGCCTGCGCTGGTGGTGGCGGTGTCGCTGCCGCTGTCCTTGCTGGCCACCTTTTTGCTCATGCGCTACACCGGTATCACCGCCAACCTGATGAGCTTGGGGGGCTTGGCGATTGCGCTGGGCATGCTGGTCGATGCCTCGGTGGTGGTGGTGGAAAACGTGGAAACCCAGCTGGCCCATGCGCCTGCGGGCCACGACATGACCATCACCGAACGCGTGCTGCACGCGGTGCGCGAAGTGCTCAAGCCGGTGGGGGCGGGCGTGCTCATCATTTGTGTGGTGTTCTTGCCGCTGCTGACCTTGCAGGGGCTGGAGGGCAAGCTGTTTTCACCCGTTGCCGTGACCATCATCATGGCCTTGTCGGCTTCGCTGGTGCTGGCCTTCACGGTGGTGCCTGCGCTGGCGTCTTTGGTGCTCAAGCCGCAAACCGCGCACGAGCCTTGGGTGATGGTCAAGCTCCTGCGCACTTATGTGAAGTGGCGCGATGCCAGCTGGCGGCATCCGCGCTGGCTGGTGGGCGTGGTGTTGGGTTCGCTGGTTTTGGCAGGCGGTCTGTACACGCAGATTGGCAAGACCTTCATGCCGACCTTGGACGAAGGCGACATTCTCGTGCAGCTGCAAAAAACCTCATCGATTTCGCTGGCAGCGTCCATGGACATTGACACCCGTGTTCAACAGGCTATTTTGGCCCATGTGCCGGAGGTGAAATCGGTCATTGCCCGTGTGGGCTCGGATGAGTTGGGCCTGGACCCAATGGGGCTGGACGAGACCGATACCTTTCTCGTGCTCAAACCCAAAAGCGAATGGCGCGGCAGCAAGGAGGACATCATCGTGGCCTTGCGTGAGGTACTGGAGGGCTTTCCAGGTCTGGTCTATGGTTTTACGCAGCCGATCGAGATGCGGATTTCCGAAATGTTGACCGGCACCCGGGGCGATGTGGCGATCAAGTTGTTCGGTGCTGATTTGCAGCAACTGATCAGAACAGCGCAGCAAGTGGCCGAGGCCGTGCGCAAGACCGACGGCGCTGCCGAGGTGATCGCGCCCAAAGCCGAAGGCATGCAGTACCTGAGCGTGGCCGTGAACCGCCACACGGTGGGCCAGTCGGGCATGAGCGTGGCCTCGGTGCAGCAGGCCTTGCGCCAGCAGCTCGAAGGCGAAACCGTGGGCCATGTGTTGGACCGGGGCATCCGCACGGCCCTGACTTTGCGGGGCAACGACACGGTGCGCAGCAGCCCCGAGGCCTTTCGCAACCTGCCGATCACCGCGCCCGATGGCCGCGCCTGGCCGGCCAGCGCCTTGGCCGACATCCGCGTGGTGGACGGCCCGATCCGCATCGACCATGAACTGAGCCAGCGCCTGACGACGATTCAGGTCTCGGTGGAAGGGCGCGATTTGACCGGCTTTGTGGCCGATGCCCAGCAAGCGGTGGCCGCGCTCGGACTGCCCAAGGACATCCAGGTGGTGTGGGGTGGCCAGTTTGAAAACCAGCAACGGGCCGCAGCGCGTTTGAGCGTGGTGATCCCGGCGGCGATGGGCCTGATCTTTTTGATCCTGACTTTCACCTTCGGCTCGGTGGTGCAGGCGGGCATCATCTTTTTGAACATCCCGTTTGCCTTGGTGGGCGGTGTGGTGGCGTTGGCCATCTCGGGGCAATACCTGTCGGTCCCAGCCTCGGTGGGTTTCATCGCCTTGCTGGGCATTGCGGTGCTCAACGGGGTGGTGATGGTCACGCATTTCAACGAGCGGCTGCAAAACGGTGAGGCCCTGGCGCAAGTGGTGCGCTTGGGTGCCGAGCGCCGTTTGCGGCCGGTGCTGATGACGGCCTTGATCACGGCGCTGGGCATGATCCCCTTGCTGTTTGCCACGGGGCCTGGCTCCGAAATTCAAAAGCCTTTGGCCATCGTGGTCACGGGGGGCTTGGTCAGCTCGACTTTGTTGACCTTGTTGTTGTTGCCGCTGATTTTTGAGCGCTGGGGGGCTTTGGGCAGTTTGGCCGAGCTCTGGGCCCATTTCCGTCAGCCCCAACGCCAAGACAGGAGCGTCTCATGAAAAAACTGTGCACGGCCCTGATCGTGGGCGGCATGTGCCTGGGTCTGCGTGTGCAGGCGCAAGACACCTTGGGTGTGTGGTTGCCGCCTGCCGATCGGGTGCAGACCCTCGTGAAAAACAGCCACGGCATTTTGGCTGCGCAATCGCAGCAGGCGGCGCAACTGCAAAGGGCCCGTGCGACCGAGGCGGGCGCGGGCGAATTCAACCTGCGCATGAGCCAGCAAAACCGCAAAACCATCGACCCGGGTGGCCGCTTCAATGAGCAGCTGGTCAGTCTGGAGCGCTCTGTGCGCTGGTGGGGCAAGGCGGGGCTGGATGCCAAGCTGGCCGAGCAAAGCCGCAAGGTGGCCAGCATCGGCTACGCCGACGCCCTGCACGAGGCCAGCCGTGAGCTGATGCGCCAATGGTTTGTGCTGCACCAGCTGGCGCTGGCCCGCGAGGCGGCCAGTGCGCAAGCGCAGCTGTCGCAAGAACTGCACCGCCAAGCGCAGCTGCGTTTGAAGCAGGGCGACATCTCGCAACTGGACGCGAGCCTGGCGCAAGCCGAGCTGCAACGCGCACAGGCGGCGGTGGCCGTGTCGCAAGCGCAGTGGACAGCGGCGTGGGCGCAGCTGCAAAAGCGCTACCCCGGTTTGCCCGAGCCTGCCTGGCCTGCCGTGCCCAGCGATGTGCCCGAGCTGCCCGCTTTGCCAACCTTGCTGCAAGAGTTTTTGCAAAACCACCATGAGCTGAATTTGCGCCGTGCTGAATTGCAGCGCCTGCGTTTGCAGGCCGAGCGCATGGACCGCGACCGCCTGCCCGATCCGGTGCTGGGGGTGTACGCCGCGCGCGAGCGCGCGGGCGCCGAAAGCATTGTGGGGGTGTCGCTGGGTTTTGCTTTGCCTGGCTCGGCGCGGCAGGCCCATGCGGCCGCCGCCTTGGCCGAGGCGAACCAGCTGGAAGAACAAGTGCAGCAAATGACGCTGGATTTAGGCGCAGCTTTTGAGGCGCGTTGGTTGAACTTGCACCTGCAGAGGCAGGCACTGACGAGCTTGCAGTTGGCCGCGCAAACACAGGCGACGGCGGTGACCCAATCGCTCAAGGCCTTTGCCATGGGCGAGCACAGCATGACCGAGCTGATCCAGAACCGCAGGCTGGCGCAAGAAAGCCTGCGCGAGCGTCAAAGGCTGCAGCTGGAACTGGTGGAGAGTTGGGCCCTGATGAATCTGGACCTGCACAGGATCTGGGACTTCGACGAGTGAAATTTCAAGCCTGATCTGGTTTTAAATATTTTGAGTGCTATTCTTTATTTTTGTAAAAAATAGATAACTTAAATGAAAAAACAGCCGTTCCTCAGGTTCGATTACAAGGGGCCACTTCGGCGCGACTGGCTTTTGTTCGAAAAAGACCAAGGGTGTGTGTTTGTTCAAGGTGACCTTTGTCTGCAAATGGACAAACAGCCACCCCCTTTGCCGCACGCTGCAAAAGAGGTGGTCAGCAAGCCAGCTGTTGCTGCGGTAGCGTCAGTCGCACGGCACGCTGTACCTCCTAAAAAAGATGCTGCTGTCGTTTTTTTGGAATGGATGATTGCGCGTGGCGAGAAAAAACAAGCCAATGCCCAAGTCAAACCTGAACCCAAGCTGCCCAAACCGTTTGATCTGTACGACATCCCCGCGGCACTGAGAGCAGCAGGTTTCTCTGTTGCCGCCAAACTGGCGCAAAAATGGCTCGACAGTGCCGCCTACACCGCCTATGGGACTGACGAGCCCGGTAACGCTCAAGATGGACGCTATCCCGAAGACAAAGTGGACCTGAGCACCATCAGCCTGAGCTGGCTGCGGGACCAACCCAAGCTTGAAAAGCGGTATCAGGCTTTGCTGACCCACTTGGCATCGCCGAACGCTTTGCGTGAACTTAGCAAGAACTTCGTCAAGTACCTCTCCAACTACCCCGGCCTGAGCCACGAACTGAATACCCGCGAGCATTGCCAAGGCGATTGGCAAACGGTGCACGAGTTGTTTCAGTTTCAGCTGGAGTCTGTGGGAATGCTCGACACGTTGACCGATTCGTTGGGCATGACGGACGTGACAGCGGCATTGGCCAACTTCAACTTCTATGCAGCGGTGGCGCGCGCCAATGTCAAGACCGAGGTTTACAACGTCTATAACACCCCCACGGGCACACGGCACTGTCGCAAATCCATGGTGGAAATCACCCATGTGTGGGTTTATGCCAAAGACAGTTATTCCTTTCACGACAGCGGGGCATCATCGCAATACTTGGGCCATTGGAACAACCATGGCGTGATCGTTTTGCCTGCGGCGGTGGCGGCCAGCGTGGGGATGAAAAAGGTGGCTGATACGACCCATACAGTTCGAGCAAAACCACTGGACTCTGTGGTGCTAAAGCTTCTTGAGCGCATCAATGACCAAAACGTTGAACTGTGGAACGATGAGGTGGCTCGCTTCCCTGTCGATATCGGCGGCTCTTTGCTGGAGAAAGATGTGTACTACCCCGTGCGCAACCGCAATTACCGTGACTGGCGTGCTAAAAACAACCGCGGGGGTGACTTTTTGCTCATGACCGAGCCCAAGCTGGTCAGACTCGATCAGCCTATCGTTTTGGATATGCCGGAGGTGTGCAAATGAACACGGCTGCAACTTGGCAATTACTCAAGAAGTGGAGCAAACGGGGGGTGATCACTTTTCTGGTGCTTTACATTCTTCTGACGATGGATAGCCTGTTTTCTACCGCTACACCAAGCTGCCCAATTGAGCGGCATACATTTGAAGGGCAAACCTTTGATGTTGAACTGTGCTACGACGTTGGCCAGCGTATCCTTGGACTCGGATTCGGCGTGTATTCAACAGAAGGCAAACTGCTTGCTTGGAGAAGCTCCACTTTCGACCCAGAGAGTCGTCTCAACTACCTGGCGATTGACGACAGCATGATCCGCTACAGCGATAGTCCCATGGACCGGATCAATCCACCAGCAGACTGCGTCCTCAACATGCCACCCACGTGGGTGGATTGGTTGGAGGCTCGACTGCCGGGCGGAATTCCCGGCTTGAGTCATTGCGGTTCAGCCAGCTTGCAAGTTGTGGATAAAGCCCAGGCGCAGTGGGAGGACCGAATAGCACCCCAACGGGTCAAAGAAGAACAGGCGTCACGAGACAACCAAGCTTACTGGCACGCCCGCGCTGCAGCCACGGCTGCGTCTCCTGCTTCTGCAGCTTCCGTGGGTCCATAAGAGAGATTCACAAAAAAATTCTGCATCATGATATTTATTCGACTAACTTGGCCACGCTGGACTTTGGAGCTTTACCACTTCACACGCAAAGAAGCTCAGGCCTGCTTGTTTGCAGGCCTGTTCTTCTTGTCGGTGTGGTTGGTCCCTCGTGCTGGTCAATGGGGCATCGCTCGATACGATCTGCTCCTTTTGATCGCCTTGGTCATCCAGCTGGGCATGCTGCTTTCTGGCGTGGAAACTTGGGACGAACTCAAGGCGATCTGCGCCTTCCATGTGCTTGGCTTTCTGTTGGAAGTGTTCAAGACCTCCAGCGGCATCAAATCTTGGTCATACCCTGATCCTGCGCACACCAAGCTTTGGGGTGTGCCTCTGTTTTCGGGTTTCATGTATGCCGCCGTGGGCAGCTACATCATTCAGGCGTGGCGCTTGCTGCATATGCGGGTAGAACACCATCCGCCATATTGGATGGCTGGTCTGGTGGCCGGTGCGATTTATCTGAATTTTTTCACTCACCATTACATTGGCGATTACCGCTGGTACTTGGGTGCACTGGCCCTTGGGCTTTACGCACGCTCGCGCATCGTGTTCCGTCCCAATCAAACAGACCGCCGCATGCCTTTGGCTTTGGGCTTGGTACTGGTAGCATTTTTCATTTGGTTGGCAGAAAACATCGGCACGTTTCTGGGGCTCTGGGCTTACCCTCATCAAATGGGTGCATGGGCCGCCGTGCATGTGAGCAAATGGAGTGCGTGGTCATTGTTGGTGCTCATGAGCTTTACCATCGTTACCAATCTGAAGCACATCAAGGCCACGATACATGTGCCTGCGTGAAGCCGCACCGAGTCAGGAAAAACAGCGCAGCCAATGGATGTCGGGCGTACTGATATTGCTGGTGATTACGTTGGGCTTGGCATCCCGTCACTATGGGCAGCATTGGTCGTATGGCTTAAACAACCATCCCGGTGATGTGCTGTGGGCACTGATGATTTTCTATGTTTGGTCATTTATAAAACCCGCAGCCACGACTGTTTTTTTGGCGAAAGTCAGCTTATTGACGTGTTTCTTAGTGGAGTTCTCGCAACTACTCGAAACCCCTTTGCTGAACGCGATCAGGCTCACAGTGTGGGGACGGCTGGTGCTGGGTAGCAGCTTTTCGTGGACAGACATGGCTGCCTACACCATAGGTGTTACGGTGGGCGTATTGCTGGATAGGTGGCGTTTGGCTAGATGAAGAAGAATTGATTTCACCGTATAGCCTTTCTAATAAATTTCAGCCAATGAGATTTCTTTAACCGAACATGAATGAAACTTTGTGGTGGGCAGTGCCGTCGGAATAGAGAGATTTCAAATCGGTGCAGGACTCAGCTCCGTTCGTACCAGCCCTTGCTCTGGTTGACCACGCGCACCACCAGCAGCATGACGGGCACCTCGATCAGCACGCCCACCACGGTGGCCAACGCCGCGCCCGAGTGGAAGCCAAACAGGCTGATGGCGGCGGCCACGGCCAGCTCGAAAAAGTTGGACGCACCGATCAGCGCCGAGGGGCAGGCGATCTCGTGCTTTTCGCCCAGGGCGCGGTTCAGGCCATAAGCCAGGGCCGAGTTGAACAAGACCTGGATCAGGATGGGCACCGCCAGCAAGGCGATCACCAGCGGCTGCTGCAAGATGGCTTCGCCCTGAAAGGCGAACAGCAAGACCAGCGTGGCCAGCAAGGCCGTGATGGACCAGGGGCCGATGCGCTGCATGGCGGCATCAAAAGCCGCCTGGCCCTGGCGCAGCAATTGGCGGCGCCACAGCTGCGCCAGCAGCACCGGGATCACGATGTACAGCACCACCGAGGTGAGCAAGGTGTCCCAAGGCACGGTGATGGCCGAGATGCCGAGCAAGAAGCCCACCAGCGGCGCAAATGCGACCACCATGATGCTGTCGTTCAGCGCCACTTGCGACAGGGTGAACAGCGGGTTGCCATTCGTCAGGCGGCTCCATACGAACACCATGGCGGTGCAGGGCGCTGCAGCCAGCAAGATGAGCCCGGCGATGTAGCTGTCCAGCTGGTCGGCAGGCAAGTAGGGCGCAAACAGGTGGCGGATGAAAATCCAGCCCAGCAGCGCCATCGAAAACGGTTTGACCAGCCAGTTGACGAACAAGGTCACGCCGATGCCGCGCACATGCTGGCGCACCTGGCCCAGGGCGCCAAAGTCCACCTTGACCAACATGGGGATGACCATCACCCAGATCAGCAAGCCCACCGGCAGATTGACCTTGGCGATCTCCATCTGGCCAATGGCCTGGAACACCTCGGGCATGAATTGGCCCAGCGCGATGCCGACCACGATGCACAGGAAAACCCAGACGGTGAGGTAACGTTCAAAAATGTTCATGGTGTGGCTTCAGTTGGCGCAGATGCGGTTCAGTTCGTTTTGCAGCTGGGCAGGGCTCAGCTGGTCCAGTGGCAATTGCAAGAGCTGCAACATGCGGTAGCCAATCGCTTGGCGTGTCAATTCAAAAGCCTGGCGCTTGCCTTCATCGCCACCCAAGGCGTTGGACGGATCGGGGTAACCCCAGTGGACCTTGACCGGGCTGCCTGGCCAGTAGGGACAAGTCTCGGCGGCGGCGCTGTCGCACACGGTGATCACGATGTGCATCTCGGGTGCGCCGGGTGCTGTGAATTCATCCCAGCTCTTGCTGCGGTAGCCGCTGGTGTCGATGCCCGCATGGTTCAAGGCTTCCAGCGCAAAGGGGTTGAGCCTGCCGCTGGGGGCACTGCCTGCACTGAACGCGCGGACATCGCGGCCCAGTTGCCGGGCCCAGTGGTTGAGCATGCCCTCGCTCAGGACGCTGCGGGCGGAGTTGTGGGTGCACAGGATGAGGACGTTGGTGGTCATGGTGGTGCTCGTTATTCTTGGCCAATGCGGTGGGCGTGGGCTTGCAAGGAGAGTCGGTCCAGGCTGTCAAAGGGCAAGGCCATGAACAATTCGATCCTTCGTTTGAGTGCATAGGCCGTATCGCGGAAGTTTTTCTCGACTTCGGCTGTGGACTGTGCGGGCATGTCACCCGGATCGGCAACACCCCAGTGCGCACTGACGGGTTGTCCGGGCCACACAGGGCAGACTTCGCCTGCAGCGCGGTCACACACGGTGAAGATGAAATCCAGCACAGGTGCACCGGCTTGGCTGAACTCGGCCCAGCTTTTGCTGCGCACGCCTTGTGCGGGCACATCCAGGCTGGCCAGTGTGGCCAGGGCCTGGGGGTTGACGGTGCCATTGGGCATGCTGCCTGCAGAAAACGCCTGGAAGCGGCCTGCGCCCAGATGGTTCATCAGGCATTCGGCCATCACCGAGCGGACCGAGTTGCCGGTGCAGACAAAAAGAACGTTGTAAACAGGGTGTGTCATGGGGGTTCAGCAGCAAGAGGATGAGGAAGACGAAGAGGTGGGGCCACAGCATGCCGAGGCGGTTGCAGCAGCTTGGGCCGTGGGTGGTGCGCAGCAGACAGCGCCGGACGCCTGGGCGGCCTGGTTTTCGTGGAAAACCGGGATGTTGCCCAAGGTGTGAAAGTGTTCCCAGGCGATGCCTTGCGGATCGGTGATCCAGTGCTTGTCGCTTTGGGCGTAGCAACAGGAGGTCTCGCCTTCATCGATCAGGGCCATGTCGGCGTTTTGGGCCCGGTCCTTCAGTTGCAGCAGTTCTTCGGCGCTATCGGTCTGGAACCCCAGGTGGTCCAGGCCAGCTTGGCCGCCGCGCGTGGAGATGGCAAAGTTCACACGCGGATCGTCCAGCATCCATTTGGCGTAATCGGATTCAAGCCGGGTGGGCGGGGCCGAGAACAGGCGCTCGTAAAACGCGATGCTCGCGTTCAGGTCATCGACACGGATGTGGACATGGAATCTTTTCATGGTGGTTCTCTTCAGCAGGGGCAGGCGGTGGCTTCTTCGACAAGGCAGGCTTCGCCCTGGCAGCAGTTTTGCGTCAGGTAGGCGAGCACGCCGCTCATGTGCGCGTATTGCGCACGGTAAATCAGGTTGCGGCCGCTGCGCTCTTGCGAGATCAGATCGGCGTGGAGCAACTCTTTCAGGTGAAAAGACAAGGTGGCCGCTGGCACGCCCAGGCCTTCGGCCATGACGGCGGGGGTCAGGCCCTGTGTGCCGGTGACCACCAGGGCGCGGAATATCTGCAGGCGGTGGGGCTGGGCCAGCGCGGCCAGGGCTTTGATGACTTGTTTCTCTTCCATGCTTCGACTTTAATGGAAATATGTGACGATTTGATGTCGAGCAATGCACCTTGATCTGGCGCAGACCCTCAGATGTGAAATTCGCGTAAATTGAACGAAAGATCCACGATGGTGCCCAACACAATGACCCGACTGCAATGGCTGCAAGCGCCGACCCGCTTTTTGTTTTTCACGGGCAAGGGGGGCGTGGGTAAAACCTCGCTGTCCACCGCCACGGCCATCGCGCTGGCGGATGCCGGGCAAAAAGTTTTGCTGGTCAGCACCGATGCGGCCTCCAACCTGGACGAAATGCTGGGCGTGCCCTTGAGCAACCAGCCGGTGGCCGTGCCCGGCGTGCCGGGCCTGAGCCTGATCAACATCGACCCCGATGAGGCTGCCAGGGCCTACCGGCAGCGTGTGATCGATCAGATGGACCCTGCCGTGCCCGAGGCTGACAAGGCGGTGGTGCGTGAACAGCTGTCGGGTGCTTGCACCACCGAGATCGCTTCGTTTGACGAGTTCTCCAGCCTGCTGGCGCAAGACGCGCCGTATGCGCACATCGTGTTTGACACCGCGCCCAGTGGCCACACTTTGCGCTTGCTGAGTTTGCCCAAGGCCTGGAGCGGATTTTTGGCGGGCAATGACCAGGGGGCTTCGTGTCTGGGGCCCCATTCGGGCCTGAAGATGCAGGAGGCGCGCTTCAACCAGGCGTTGGCCGCCCTCAGCAATCCGGCTTTGACTTCGGTGGTTCTGGTGGCGCGCCCCGAGGTCAGTGCACTGGCCGAAGCCGCCCGCACCAGCGTGGAGCTGAAGGCTCTGGGTTTGACGCAACAACGGCTGATCGTCAATGGCGTGTTCCATGCCAGCGTGCCCGATGATGCGGTCGCGCAGGCCATCGACACGCAAGGGCAGCAGGCACTGGCGCACATGCCCGAAGCCTTGCGCGCTTTGCCGCAGGACGAAGTGCCTCTGCGGGCGATGGACAACGTCGGTCTGCCTGCACTTCGGGCCTTGCTCTCGGATGCGCCCCCTTCACCCAGTGGCTCTGCGGTCGTGGTGGACCCGCTGCAAGGGCAGAGCCTGCAGCAGCTGGTGGACGAGCTGGCACAGCAATCGCACGGCCTGATCATGGTGATGGGCAAGGGCGGTGTAGGCAAAACCACGGTGGCTGCGGCCTTAGCCCTGGGCTTGCAGCAAAAAGGCAAAACCGTTCACCTGAGCACCACCGATCCGGCGGCGCACTTGGCCCAGACACTGCAGGCGCAGGTGCCGGGCCTGCAGGTCAGCCGCATTGACCCGAAGGTTGAAACGCAGAAATACATCGACAAGATCATGGCCGCCAAAGGCGCTTCGCTGGACGAACACGAGAAGGCCTTGCTGCTCGAAGACCTGCAATCGCCCTGCACCGAAGAGGTGGCGGTGTTCCACGCGTTTTCGCACATCGTGGCGCAGGCCCGCATGGGTTTTGTGGTGTTGGACACCGCACCCACAGGCCATTCGCTGCTGTTGGTGGATGCCGCCGGGGCTTACCACCGGCAGATGCTCAGCAGTTTTGAAAAGCACACGGGCACGGCGGCCAAGGTGGTCACGCCGCTCATGCGCATGCAGGACCCGAGTTACACCCGGATCATTTTGGTGACTTTGCCCGAGACCACGCCGGTCTCGCAGGCGGTGGCCCTGCAAGACGATTTGCGCCGCGCGCGCATTGAGCCTTACGCCTGGGTGCTCAACCGGTCTGTGATGGCGGCCAAGCCCCGTGACCCTTTGCTGGTGGCGCGTCTGGCGGGTGAGGTGCGGCAGATCCAGCGGATTCGACCCGCCCTGGCGGAAAGGCTGTTTGTCATCCCGTTTCAGCCCGAGCCACCGGTGGGGCTGGCGGCTTTGCACCGTTTGTTGACGTCCTGAGGTGCTTGCAGGGGCGGCTGTGGGCAGGCCCGGGCTAAGATGGCTGACCTGAAAGATCTGCCGTGGACCTGCCCTTCATCACCGACCCCTTTTTCTACTTCGTCTCCGTTCCCGCTGTGCTGCTGCTGGGCATCAGCAAAAGCGGCTTTGGCGCGGGCTTGGGCTCATTGGCTGTGCCTGTCATGGCCTTGGCCATCTCGGTGCCTCAGGCGGCGGCCATCTTGATGCCGGTGTTGTTCGTCATGGATGTGCTGGGCATGGCGGCTTACAAGAAGACGCTGGACCGCCGCTTGCTGGCTTTCATGGTGCCCTTCAGCTTGCTGGGCATCTTGATTGGCACTTTGTTGTTCAAGGTGATGAACCCGCATCTGGTCGCAGGCCTGGTGGGTGGATTCACCTTGTTGTTTCTGGCGCAGCGTTTGCTGTTCCCGCCGCAGCCAGGCAGAGCGCCGCCACCCGCTTGGCTGGGGGCGATCTTGTTGACGATCTCGGGCTTTACCAGTTTCATCGCGCATGCAGGCGGGCCGCCGGTCAATGCGTATGTGATTCCGCTCAAGCTCAAGCCGGTGGTGTTCACCGGCACCATGGCTTTTTTGTTTTTCTTCATCAATATGGCCAAGTGGGTGCCTTACGCCTGGTTGGGTTTGCTGGACTTGCAAAATTTTGCGACCTCGCTGGTCTTGCTGCCTTTTGCGCCTTTGGGCGTGTGGATGGGGGTGCGCATTGCCAAGCGCATCGAGCCGGTGATGTTTTATCGGCTGGTGTATCTGGGCATGTTCCTCACGGGCAGCAAACTGTTGTGGGATGGTTTTCATTGAGGTGATCTTGCGCTGCTGACTTGTCGCATGGATGTCATGAACTTCATTCAACATGCGCGCATGCACGAACGACACAAGACGATTTTGGACCTTTACCGCTATGGGGGTGATCGTCTTTATGCTGGAGAGCCCGTCACACAGCTCGAGCACGCATGGCAATGCGGCAGATTGGCCGAAAAATCGGGCGCAAACACCGCGTTGCAATTGGCCAGCTGGTTGCATGACTTGGGGCATCTGTGGGTCAACAGTCCGGGTACACCCACTTTGCGTGGTGAAGACGACCGTCATGAAGCCGTGGCGGCCGACATCCTTGCCCCTTTGTTTGGCTCAGCCGTGGCGGAGCCGGTCCGTCTGCATGTGCAGGCCAAGCGTTATTTGGTCACGACCAACCGAGCCTACGCGGCCAAACTTTCGCAGGATTCGACCCGGAGTCTGGGCCTGCAAGGCGGTGTCATGTCCTCTCAGGAGTGCGCTTCGTTTGAAGCGCAGCCTTACTTCAAGGATGCGTTGAAGTTGCGTGTGTGGGATGACCTTGGCAAGAAGAAGGCCTGGTTTGAAGACAGTCGGGATGATGCGTTGATGCATCTTGAAAAATTGATGCAAGCTGCGGCGTCATGAAAATTTCATGAGTTCGACTTTTGGGTGTCATGAGCCCCTTTGATCATGGAGGGACAGATCAAAAGGAGTGTCCTCATGAAAGAGTTGCCCAACCCCACTTTCGCATTGTCCCCGTTGAATTTGCCCAGGGGGTCACTTCATCCGGCGCAGTCCAACTCCGCTGTGGATTTCCTGCCTCGCCGTGCCAAAAGCGCTATTGAGGTCAGTTGGGCAAAACATCAGGACGAAGTCCGCGAAGCACAGCGACTGAGGTTTGACATTTTCGGCACCGAGATGGGCGCCCGCTTGTCCACCAAGGTGCCTGGTCATGACATCGATTTGTTCGATGACTATTGCGAGCATTTGCTGGTGCGTGAATCCGAAACAGGCCAGGTGATCGGCACCTACCGCGTGTTGACGCCCGAGCAGGCCAAGCGCGCGGGCAGCACTTACAGCGACACCGAGTTTGATTTGACCCGTTTGCGCGACATGCGCAGCCGCATGGTGGAGCTCGGTCGCAGCTGCGTGCATGCCGACCACCGCCAAGGTGGCGTGATCATGGCGCTGTGGGGAGCCTTGTTCGAATTCATGGAGCGCAACCACCTGGATGTGATGATCGGTTGCGCCAGCATCCCGATGTTGCACAACGGGGTGGTCACAGGCCATGCCGCGGCCAGCATCTGGCACCAGTTGCGTGAAACGCATTTGGCGTCGATCCAATACCATGTGCGCCCGCGTCTGCCCTTGCCAGTGGATGCACTTGAGCATGACCTGTCGATCGAGCCGCCAGCGCTGATCAAAGGCTACTTGCGTTTGGGCGCCAAGATTTTGGGCGCTCCTGCCTGGGACCCGGATTTCAACACGGCCGATTTGCCCATGATGATGCAGACGGCCGATATCCCTGCACGCTATCGCCGTCACTTCTCGGGGAGTGTCTGATGCGCGTGCCGACCGCAGACCTGCAAACGGCCTTGCTGTTTGAGGCATCGCCCATGGCCACAAGACCGCTGGCCGGTGCTGCGGTCGATGTGCCTGTCGATGCTGCAGCACCACCAGAAGAGGATGATTCGCCCGCAGACCGCCCACGGTTGCGGGCGATTTTCATTTCAGACTTGCACATCGGAACGCCCGGATTTCAGGCCGATGCCTTGTTGGATTTTTTGAAGCAGCACCGCTGTGACACGCTGTATTTGGTGGGCGACATTGTGGATGGCTGGCAGCTGCGCCGCCGCTGGTTCTGGCCTCAAAGTCACAACGATGTGGTGCAGAAGTTGCTTCGCCGTGCGCGCAAGGGCTGCCGCGTCATTTATGTGCCTGGCAACCACGATGAGTTTGCGCGGCACTTCGTGGGGCATGCCTTTGGCGGTGTGGAGGTGCTTCATGACACGGTGCACACCACGGCCACAGGCCTCAAGTTGTGGGTGATCCATGGCGACCATTTTGACGGCGTGATCCAGTGCGCCAAGTGGCTGGCTTATGTGGGTGACTGGTTGTATGAATTGACCTTGAAGCTCAACCGCTACCTTAACAGTTGGCGTGCCCGCATGGGTTTGGGGTATTGGTCTTTGTCGGCCTATTTGAAACTCAAGGTCAAGAAAGCCGTGAACTTCATCAGCGACTTTGAAGTGGCAGTGGCCCAAGAGGCCAAGCGCCGAGGGTATGACGGTGTCGTGTGTGGGCACATCCACCACGCCGAGATCCGTGACGTCAACGGCATTTTGTATTGCAACGACGGTGATTGGGTGGAAAGCCGCACCGCACTGGTTGAGCACATGGACGGTCGCCTGGAGATCGTGCATTGGGGTGCAGGTGAGGCGGTCACGGTGCGTGAAATGCATGCCGCGGAGGCCCTCGCATGAAACTGGCCTTGATCACCGATGCATGGCATCCACAAATCAACGGCGTGGTCACGACCTTGCAGGAGTTGGTGGTGGCTTTGGCCCCCTTGGGCGTGCAGGTGGAAGTGATCCATCCTGGTTTGTTTCGCAACAAGCCTTGCCCGGGTTACAAGGGCATCGATCTGGCCGTTCGCCCTGCCAAGCCTTTGGCCAAAATGCTCGACAAATTGCAGCCCGATGCGATCCATCTGGCCACGGAAGGCCCAATCGGCTGGGCGGCGCGTCGCTATTGCCTGAAAAAAAAGCTGGCCTTCACCACGGCCTTTCACACCAAATTCCCGGAAATATTGCATGCCGCTTTGCGGGTTCCACTGTCATGGGGTTACGCTTTGTTTCGCCACTTTCACCGGCCTTCTTCGGGGGTGATGGTGCCCACGCAGGGCGTGCTTGAGATGCTCAAGGCCAGAGGATTCGCCCAGCTCAAGTCCTGGACCCACGGGGTGGACCTGGGCTTGTTCCAATACCATGACAAGCCGCTGGACTTGCCCGCTTTGGCCCATTTGCCAAGACCTTTGTCTTTGTTTGTTGGCCGTGTGTCTTACGAAAAAAACATCGAAGCCTTTTTGTCGATGAAGCTGCCGGGCACCCGCATCGTCTGTGGGGTAGGGCCTTTGGAGGACAGTTTGCGTCAGCGTTTTCCCGGTGTGGTGTGGATGGGCGTTTTGCCCCGCACCGAATTGGCCCAAATCTACGCCGCCAGCGATGTCTTCGTGTTTCCTTCCAAAAATGAGACCTTCGGTTTGGTCATGCTCGAAGCCATGGCTTGCGGCACGCCGGTGGCCGCCTACCCGGTGGATGGCCCCTTGCAGGTCTTGGGGGCAGACCATGCGGACGTTGTGGGTGGCGTGTTGCACGAAGACCTCGGCCATGCGGTAGCGCACGCCCTGCAGGTGCCGCGACATGAAGCCCGCAGACGCGCCATGCACTTTGATTGGCCTCAGACGGCCAAAAGCTTTGCTTCGCACTTGGTCAATGTGCGCCAACGCACGGAGGATGGGCGCGAGGTGTTCACATAATTGTCATCAAAGTGACTTGAATAGTTCTTAGGATCAGACCGCATTGAGATGAAAATAAAAGATCATGAGTTCTGAATCCTCCAACAGTCACAGCGACAAAGCACCATCGTCCTTGCTGGACCGAGACTTGAGCATTCTGGCTTTCAACGAGCGGGTGCTCGATTGGGCACATCGCCCCGATGTGCCCTTGCTGGAGCGTTTGCGCTATTTGTGTATCGTCTCTTCTAACCTGGACGAGTTTTTCGAAGTGCGTGCCGAGCCGCATGTGATGGGGGCCTTGCAAGGTCTGCGTTCTGGACCCTACACGGCTGAAAGTCTGGCGGCCATCACCGAGCAAGCCAATGCCATGGTGGCCCGCCAATATGCGCTGTACAACGATGACTTGTTGCCCGCACTGGAGCGTCAGGGCTTTCGAGTCCTCTCGCATGGCGAGCGCAATGCCGAGCAACGCCGTTGGGTAAGCAGCTACTTCCGCCGCGAGGTGCAGCCCTTGCTGGTGCCCGTGGGCCTCGATCCCGCACACCCTTTTCCGCAAGTGGCCAACAAATCGCTGAACTTCATTGTCCAGTTGTCCGGCAAGGATGCATTTGGAAGGTCCAACGAGATCGCCATCGTCAAGGTGCCACGGGTCTTGCCCCGATTGATTCCACTGCCCGCCAAGCTTTGCAATGGCACCACTTCTTTTGTGCTCTTGTCGAGTGTGATCCGGGCGCATTTGAGTGAGCTTTTTCCTGGCCGTGTGGTGGGCCAGTTCTCGCAGTTCAGGGTCACCCGTCACTCGGATCTGGCCGTCGATGAAGACGACATTGGCAACTTGCGCACGGCACTGCGCGAAGGCTTGCAGCACCGCAATTACGGTCAATCGGTCCGGCTGGAGGTCTCGTCCGATTGCTCGCTGCGACTGGCCGAATTCTTGCGCAAGGAATTTCAGTTGCCAGAGTTGTCGGTGTTTCGTGTCAATGGCCCGGTGAACCTGGTGCGCTTGATGCAGTTGATCGATCTGGCACAAGCACCACATCTGTTGTTCCCCCCCTACAAGGCCAGTTTTCCGGTGCAGTTGCCCAGCCACGGCTCCATCCTCGCCCGACTGCGCCAAGGTGATGTGCTTTTTCACCAACCCTTTGAAAGTTTTGATGGTGTGCTGGCGTTCTTGCGCGAGGCGGTGTCGGACCCGAATGTGCTGGCGATCAAACAGACCATCTACCGCACGGGCAGTGACCCGGCCATGATGGATCTGCTGTGTGAAGCGGTGCGTCAGGGCAAAGAGGTCACGGCGGTGGTAGAGCTCAAAGCCCGTTTTGACGAAGAAGCCAACATCAACTGGGCCGAGCAGCTGGAGTCCATCGGCGCACAGGTGGTCTATGGTGTGGTGGGCCTGAAGACCCATGCCAAGATGCTCTTGATCACCCGCAGAGAAGGCCGCACATTGCGGCGCTACGGGCATTTGTCCACGGGCAACTACAACCCGCGAACGGCCAGGCTGTACACCGACATCAGTTACCTCACGGCCGATGCGGCCATCACGGCCGACATGGACCAGCTGTTCGGACACCTGGCCAGCCAGAGCCGTTTGCCAAAGATGAAACGTTTGTTGGTTGCGCCGTTCACCTTGCACGCGGACATGCTCTCGCGCATCCGTGCAGCGGGTGCGGCTGCACAAGCCGGGCGGGGCGGTCGCATTGTCTTGAAGATGAATTCCTTGACCGATGTGCCGCTGATCGAAGCCCTGCTGGCGGCGGGCCAACAAGGCGCCAGGATCGATTTGATTGTGCGCGGCGCTTGCATGCTGCCCGCAGGCGTACCAGGGGTGAGTGAAAACATCCGGGTACGCTCGGTGATTGGCCGGTTTCTGGAGCATTCACGGGTGTTTTATTTCCGTGCGGGCGAGACGGAGTCTTTGTACCTGTCGAGTGCCGACTGGATGAGCCGCAACATGATGCGGCGCGTTGAACTGGCCTGGCCAGTCGATGACCCCATCTTGCGCCAACGCATCATTGATGAATGCTTGCTGGCCTATCTGCACGACAGCAAGGATGCCTGGGATCTGGCGACCGATGGCCGTTATCACCGTGTGGGCTTGAACGCCCCGGGGCATGGGGCACAAAGCGCGCTGATGGCGCGTTACAGCGCAGTGAAGTGAGGGTTGTTCATGGACTTGATCTTGTGGCGACACGCCGAAGCCCACGATGCCGAGGCGGGCCAGGACGATATGCAGCGGGCTTTGACAGCGCGGGGTGAAAAGCACGCCACTCGAATGGCGGTTTGGCTTGATCGTCAGTTACCCGAAGGGGTGAGGGTGTTCAGCAGCCCAGCGGTCCGGGCCGAACAGACCGTGCGTGCTTTGGGGCGTCGGTACAAAGTGCGTGATGCCCTGTCGCCAGGTGCATCCGTGGATGACTTGCTGGAAGCGGCGGGCTGGCCCCATGCCAAATACCCTGTGGTTCTGGTGGGGCATCAGCCATCGCTGGGCGCGGTGGCTTCCCGCTTGCTGCAGATGGGGGACACGCCCTGCCCTGTTCGCAAGGGGTCCGTCTGGTGGTTGCGCAGCCGCCAACGTGACGGCATCGATCAGACGGTGATCATGTCGGTCACCGTCGCGGATCGGCTTTAAGCCTTCAGGACTTGCTGGGGCGTCCTGTTTTCACGGTGGGGATGGCCGCCAGTGCTTTCTTGAAGCTGGCATCTGGCAAACCCGAGATGACTTGCAGGCCGGCACGGATCAATTCGCTTTTTTTGATTTCAACGCCCAGTGTCATGGCGCGTTTTTTCATATCTGCAAGTTGGGTGAATTCGGTTTTTGGGATGGTGAAGCTGTCGCGCACGACTTTGACTTTTTTCTCTTTGACCGGTTTGGCTTTGGCCGCTTCAGGCTTGGTCACAGGCGGCTTGACAGGTGTTGGCTTGAGTGCGGCTTTGCGCGGTGCTTTGGCTGGCGCTTTGGCAGGTGCTGCCTTGGAAGCTGCTTGGGGTGCGCGCTGAGTTGTTGACGGCTTGGCTTTGGGTGATGTCGTCCGTGCTTTTTTGGCAGGGGCTTTGGCCGCAGCCTCGGGGGCAGGGCTCACAGCCTTGCTGGCACTTGTGCTGGGTGCAGCGGTTTGGTTGGTGGTGGATGTTGCGTTCATATGATCTCCTTTTAAAAAAACGGTGCATACAGTTTATACCGTTGGTGCAAGAAAATCAATGGCCGTGTTGTCCGAGCCTGTTTGCGTCGCCCCTTAAAGGACTTGTACTTTCAGTTCCCAGCCGGTTTTGAACCAGGCGACACTTTCTTCGCTCAGCAAATGCGCCGATTGCGGCCATTGCTCGGCCCACTGCGCGCTGAGTTTGAGTCTGGCGGTTCTCCTGGTGGCATCCACACTCAACTCGATCGAGGAGGTGTCCGGATCGCGGCGAGCATGGCAAAGGATCACGCTCATGCGCAAGGCCATGAGTTGCTGGACAAACAGGGGGTCTTGCAAGGGCGCATCGAGTTTGCGAAGTTTGCCGCGGTGTCCTAACACCAGCTGGCTCAGTCGGTGCAATTCGTCGATCGTGAAACCCGGTAAGTCGGTATTGTCCAGAATGTAGGCACCGTGCTTGTGGTAGTCGCTGTGCGAGATGCGCATGCCGACTTCGTGCAGTTGTGCAGCCCAATGCACTTTGCGCAAATGGCGTGCGGTTTCGGTGTCGGTGTCATGCGCGCCCTTGCCCAGCATGTGGGTCAACAGGGTTTGCGCGGTGCTTGAGACACGTTCGGCCTGCAGTAAGTCAGCGCCAAATCGCTGTGTCAGCCAAGCAATCATGTGCGCGCGCACATCGTCTTGTGGACTTTCACGGTCCAGCAGGTCATACAAGGCACCATGGCGCAGGGCGCCTTGTGCGGCCAGCATTTCGTCAATTTGCAGCAAATCAAAAACGGCGCGCAAGACGGCCAAGCCACCGCCGATGACCGGACGGCGGTCCTCTTTGATGCCTTCGATCTTGAGGTACTCGGGTTTTTGTGCTTTGAGCAGCTTGTCTTTGAGCCAATCGAGCCCGTCGCGGGTGATCAAGCCTTCAGGCCAACCCGCCAGAGCCAGCACATCGGCCACCGCGCCCACGGTGCCTGACGAGCCGTAGCACGTGTCCCAGCTTGAACGTGGGTAGAGCATTTGCGCCTCGTCCAAAATGGCTTTGGCCGCAATCTCGGCAGCCTTGAACGCTGAATTGGTCCATTGCCCATCCGGGAAGTACTTCATCGACCAGGCCACGCTGCCAACGCGGTAAGACTCCAGCGTTTGGGCTTGGGCGTTTTGGCCCAAGATCAATTCGGTCGATCGCCCGCCAATGTCCACCACCAGGCGGCGCTCTGGTGATTGGGGCAAAAGGTGTGACACACCCAAGTAAATCAAGCGTGCTTCTTCACGCCCTGCAATGACCTCGATCGGAAAACCCAGTATGTCTTTGGCCTTGGCTAAAAAAATTTCGCGGTTGCGAGCTTCGCGCATGGTCTGAGTGGCCACCGCACGCACTTGGTGGGGCTGAAAGCCGGCGATGCGTTCTGCAAATCGGGCCAGGCAGTCCCAGCCGCGCTGCATGGCGTCTTCGCTCAGGTTGCGATCAGCATCCAAGCCATTGCCTTGGCGCACGGTTTCCTTGAGGTACTCCACGCGCCTGAGGTGCCCCGCTTCCAGTTGTCCGATTTCCAGACGAAAACTGTTGGAGCCAAGGTCAATGGCGGCGAAAAGGGACTGGGTTTGCATGGTGGAATCGGTGGCAACAGTGGGCTTGATTATGTGACGGTTATTTGAAAATTTGATGACAATCAGTTTTCACTGTGAAGAATCCAAGTGGCCCATCGATGCGCGCCAAGCTTGAGCCAACTTGGGACAGTGCTCATGCCCTTCGATCAGATTCAACACCATCTGCATGTCCTGATCATGGCCCCAAGCGATTTGTTTTTTTCTCACGCGCCGCAGTTGAGCCCGCAGTTTTTTGTCGGGCCGGTTCGTCAGCAGACTTTCCAGGGCATATCGCTCTTGTTTGAGCAGGATGCGGCCTTGGTGTCGCCGCTCTGGACTGCGGGCGTGACGGTGGTTTTTGATATTTTTCTGCAAACGTTGAAGCCTTTGTTTGGCCCATTGCCGAAAGGGCCTGTCCTGGAGTTTCAGGTGTGCAGTCTTCAGACGCTTGTTCCAATTCCTGAGTTGTTGCAATGCTGCGCCGACATGCGGCTTGGCGATTTCTTGCGCCAGTGCGTGGCGTGCCCGCAGACGGTCTTGCTGCAGCAGTTGCAGCAAAGCAGGCCACTCGTTGGCACCCACATTGGGGTGACTTTGGTGCCATGTGGGCAAGGTGTTTTCCAGAGCCACATCCAGATTGCGCAGCTGTCCAGTGAGTTGCCACAAATACCGAAGAGCGGCCTTGCCGCGCTCAGGCAGCTCAGGCAGCAAGGGTTTGTAAAACTTCAACAGGCATTTTTGACGGCGCCATGCCACTCTGGCCTGGTGCAAGCTCTCTGTTTGTCGGGTGTGCGTCCAGGCTTGGAGAAAGTTGCAGGTGTCTTGCAGCGAGACACGCAAAAGATGTTTCAAATGCCACCAGGCCAGGCCAGCGCTCTTGCCGGGCAGATCCTGAGCGGCTGAGCGTCTGGCTTTTTGAATGCGGGGCATGGCTCACTTCATTTTGAAATGCGTCAAATCCAGTTTTGGGCTGGGCATGACCAGCGACATGCTCTGCAAGGTGTGCACCAACAGCTCGGCGACCAACAGGTCTCGGTAAGGCTTGGAGTCGGCGGGCACCACATACCAAGGCGCTGCATCGGTGCTGGTCGCTTGCATGGCGTTTTCGTAGGCATGCATGTAGGCACGCCAGTGTCTGCGGTCTTCAAAGTCGGAGGCCTGCACTTTCCAGTGTTTCAAGGGGTCGTCCAGTCGAGCTTGCAAGCGTTTTTTTTGTTCCTGTTTGGAGATGTGCAAATAGCACTTGACGACCGCAACGCCGCTGTCGTGCAGCAAGGATTCAAAGTGCCGAATATGTTGGTGTCTTTCCTCGCACATGGAATGCTCTAGCGTGTTCTGCACGATCGGCACGAGCACGTCCTCGTAGTGGCTGCGGTTGAAGATCACCATCTCGCCCAAGGCCGGTGTTTTGGCATGGATGCGCCACAAGAAGTCGTGCCGGTATTCCAGTTCCTGCGGCACACCAAAAGCCTCAGCCCGCACGCCCAAGGGGCTGATGTGGGCAAAGACACTGCGGATGCAACCGTCTTTGCCAGAGGTGTCCATGCCTTGCAGGACCAAGAGCAAGGCGCGTGTTTTGCTGGCATACAGCATGGCTTGCAAGCGGTTGAGCTGCTCTGCCAGTTCGGCCATGCGTGCAGGCCATTGCTGCTTTTCGGCCTCGGTGTGCGCGCCAGGCAGGGTTGGTATATCGGACAAATCCAGGGGGTGCTGTGGCGACACGCGCCAGTCAGACCAGTTGATGGTGTTCACGGGTCTTGTCCTTGTCATGGTGTTCCGGTGAACCCTATTGTCCACGGGCTGGCCCATGCGCCCAGCCAGACCGCGGTGATCACCAGCAGCAGTCCGGGCAGGATCAGCAGCGCAAACGCTTTGCCGCCAGCACCGATGGCGACAGCCGCCTTGCTCAAGGTGTTGGTGCTGACGGCCAACAAGATGGCCAGTTGGGCTTGTGCAGGTGATGATTGTCCTTTGTTGAGTAAACTGCTCATGGAAGCTACGCTCGAATGAGCGTCCACCAAGCCTGCGAGCATGCTGGCGATCAGCACACCGAGCTTGCCCATCCAGTGGTTCAATGCGGCGGTCATGATGGTGATGCTGAGCACAGCCAAGCTGAGCATCAGCGTGGTCTTGTGCTCAAATGCGTGGCCTTTCAGGTCCCAATTCGGTGGACTCAGTTGTGCGGGGTGTGCCTTGTGCAACCACACGGCATAAAGACCTGCAGTGCAGCAGCCTGAGCCAATCGGCAAAAGCATGCCCGCCAAGATGCCGGGAATCAGGATAGAAATCAAAAAGCCCAGTTGAACCATGGTGGAAATCGTGGACAGCACCGCACCCATGGCGGCGGCATGCAGCACCTGAGGCTCGCGTTTGGAGGCTTGGCCCATCGCCAAAATGGTGGCTGTGCTGGAGATGAAACCACCGGCAAAACCGGTCAGTGCCATGCCCGCCTGCACACCCAATGTGCGTTTGGCCATGTAACCCAAGGCGCTGATGCTCATGACCGCGACCACAAAGCGTGCCAGGTCATGCGGGTTGATGGCCAAGAACGGCCCGGTGTAAAGGTCAGGGCTCAGCGGCAGCAAAATCAGTGCTGCAGCCAGGAAAACGATCACGTCTTTGAGTTCTTGCTCGGTGATGACTTGGTGCACAAAGCGGTGCATTTCTTCTCGAGCGGCCAGGATGGCCGCCAGGGCGATGCCCATGGTGGCCGCCAATTCGGGCGATGGGCGCGACAGTGCGCCCAGCAAGCAGGTCAGCAAAATGGCCACTTCAGAGGTCAGACCCGGATCGTTTCGCCGCGATTGTTGGTATGCGCTCATGCTGAGTGCGCCCAAGGCCAGCAAGGCGGTACTCACCAACCAGGGCGTGCTCAG
The DNA here is from genome assembly GCF_003063575.1 of Limnohabitans sp. Jir72. Taxonomy (GTDB): domain Bacteria; phylum Pseudomonadota; class Gammaproteobacteria; order Burkholderiales; family Burkholderiaceae_C; genus Limnohabitans_A. Next base: position 162,906 of record NZ_NESC01000004.1, on the reverse strand, counting down.
ACTTTGCGCTGCAAAGCCCAGCATCGCCGCGCCCGTGAAGGTGCGGATGCCTGCCGATCGGCGCTGGGGGCCGTTGCCCTTGTGGCGCTCCCTTTCCGTGCCGACCAGCAGGCCGATGCCCAAAGCCACAGACAGCGGGATAAGCGCGGTGGGATCTGAGAGTGTCAACATGCAGCCAATCTGAATTAGAAAAAATGAGTCAAAAAGCAATCTTCGCTTGGCTTGGGATGCTTGAGCTCACGGTGCATCATGGCGGCGGTGGCCAGGTGCTTCTGTGCGCTGAAACACCTTGGTTTTTTATTTGACACATTCTTGTCACAATCTGTCGTTAAATTCAATGACATGAATAAAGAGCGGTCAATTCTTGGCCCTCTGTCTTGTGATGACCCTGAAACAGGAGTGGATATGTTGAAAATGAAATCCGTGATCGCCGCCGTGGGCCTGAGCGTTCTGGCCGCCACCAGCTGGGCTGCCGACATCACTGGCGCTGGCGCCACTTTTCCCTACCCCATGTATGCCAAGTGGGCCGAAGCCTACAAGGCTGCCACCGGCACTGGCCTGAACTACCAGTCCATCGGTTCTTCGGGTGGTTTGAAGCAAATCCGCGCCAAGACCGTGACCTTTGGTGCTTCTGACGCGCCCGTGTCGGGCGACGACCTGGACAAAGACGGTATGGTCCAATTCCCGGCGATCATCGGCGGTACTGTGCCCGTGGTGAACCTGGAAGGTTTCAAGCCCGGTGAGCTGCGCATCAGTGGCCCCGTACTGGCCGACATTTACATGGGCACCATCACCAAGTGGAACGATGCCAAACTGGCCGCTTTGAATCCTGGCAAAAACTTGCCTGACCAGTCCATCACTGTGGTGCACCGCGCCGACGGCTCGGGCACCACCTTCAACTTCACCGATTACCTGACGTCCGTCAGCAAAGCCTGGGCCGACAAAGTGGGCAAAGGCGCTGCGGTCAAGTGGCCGGCAGATTCGTCCGTGGGCGGCAAGGGCAACGAAGGCGTTGCAGCCAACGTGAACCGCGTCAAAGGTGCCGTGGGTTACGTGGAATACGCCTACGTCAAGAAAAACAACATGAACTATTTGCAGCTGCTCAACGCGTCTGGCAAGTACGTGAGCCCAGATGACCTGACCTTTGCTGCAGCAGCAGCGGGTGCCGACTGGTTCAGCGTGCCTGGCATGGGCGTGTCGATGGTCAATGCCAAAGGCAACGAGAGCTGGCCCATCAGCACCGCTTCTTTCATCTTGATGTACAAAAAACCCACCGATAAAGCTTCTTCCGATGAAGTCCTGAAGTTCTTTGACTGGGCTTTCAAGAACGGCAAAAAGATGGCTTCTGACTTGGACTATGTGCCACTGCCTGACAGCCTGACCAACCAGATTCGCAGCAAAGTCTGGTCTGAGATCAAGTGATTGTGAAGCGAAGCCCTTGAGGGCTTCCAGGCCTCTCACCCGCAAGGGCGAGGGGCCTTTTTAAAAGTACCGCGTTGCACACTGTGCAGTTGTCACAAGGAATGAATATGGGATCGATCGAAGAGGCCCGCCACGCGCCCGATCAAAACATGCTGTCCGTGGTGAAGCGTCAACGCATTCAGGACTTCTTTTTTCACAAGATCACCCTGAGCTTTTCGCTGCTGGTCTTGTTTGCCCTCATGGGCATCATCATTTCCTTGCTGATCAATGCTTGGCCGGCCTTGGCCAAGTTTGGTTTCCAGTTCATCTGGCGTGTCGAGTGGGACATCGTCAACGACGAGTTCGGTGCGGCCATCGCCATTTTTGGCACCCTGGTCAGTGCGCTGATTGCTTTGCTGATCGCAGTGCCTCTGTCGTTTGGCATTGCCCTGTTTTTGACCGAAACCTGCCCGACCGCTTTGCGCCGCCCGCTGGGCACGGCCATTGAGTTGTTGGCCGCAGTGCCTTCCATCATTTATGGCATGTTCGGTCTGTTCATCTTCGCGCCCCTGTTTGCCGAATATGGCCAGCCCGCCCTGCAATCGACCTTGGGCCAGATGCCCCTGATTGGCAAGCTGTTTGGCGGCGCCATGAACGGCGTGGGCATTTTGGCGGCGGGCATTGTGCTGGCGTTCATGATCGTCCCTTTCATCGCCGCCGTTATGCGCGATGTGTTCGAGATCGTGCCGCCCATCTTGCGCGAGTCGGCCTATGGCCTCGGTTGTACGACATGGGAAGTGGTGCGCAGCATCGTTTTGCCCTACACCCAAAAGGGCGTCATCGGTGGCGTCATGCTGGGTCTGGGGCGCGCACTGGGCGAGACCATGGCGGTCACTTTTGTGATTGGCAATTCGCAACGCTTGAGCGCATCACTGTTCTCGCCAGGGACCACCATCGCCTCGACTTTGGCCAATGAATTTGGCGAAGCGGCTGACTTTCATTTGTCCACCTTGTTCGCATTGGGCTTCTTGCTGTTCGTGATCACCTTCATCGTCTTGAGCATCGCCAAGATCATGTTGATTCGCGCAGAAAAAGCCAAGGGCACCAAGACCTGATGCCCCGCACTGGAGAAATACGATGGATCTGAAAATTTACAAACGCAGACAAGTGGTCAACCGCATTGGCTTGACTTTGTCCATGTCGGCGATGGGCTTGGGCCTGTTCGTCTTGCTGTGGATCTTGTCTGTGCTGCTGTCCAACGGCTTGGCTGCATTGGACTGGGCCATGTTCACGCAATCCACACCGGCCCCCGGCTCCGAGGGCGGCGGCTTGGCCAATGCCATCGTCGGCAGCCTGATGATGGTGTTGGTGACGGCCTTTGTCAGCACGCCCATTGGCATCTTTGCCGGGGTGTACCTGGCTGAATATGGTGACCAAAGCAAAACCGCTGAGCTGACCCGATTTGTGACCGACATCATGTTGTCTGCGCCTTCCATCGTGCTGGGGCTGTTTGTGTATGCGGTCTTGGTGGCGCAGGTGCAGCACTTTTCGGGTTGGGCCGGGTCTTTGGCCTTGTCCTTGATCGCCGTGCCTGTGGTGGTGCGCACCACCGAAAACATGTTGCGCTTGGTGCCTGGCAGCTTGCGTGAAGCGGCTTTTGCCCTGGGTGCACCGCGCTGGAAAGTGGCCACCTTCATCACCTTGCGCGCAGCCAAGTCGGGCGTGATGACCGGTTTGCTGCTGGCCCTGGCCCGCATCAGCGGTGAGACGGCACCCTTGCTGTTCACGGCTTTGAACAACCAGTTCTTCTCGACCAACATGAACGCACCCATGGCCAACTTGCCTGTGGTGATTTTCCAGTTCGCGATGAGCCCATACGACAACTGGGTCCGCCTGGCCTGGGGCGGCGCTTTGCTGATCACCTTGACGGTGTTGATCCTGAACATCTTGGCCCGCGTGTTTTTCCGCGAAAAAGCCCAAGGCTAATTTTTTGAATGGATGGAATTTCCAATGCCTGCAACGCAAAACCTCCCATTGAAGAACGCGATTGAAATTCGCAATCTGAACTTCTTTTATGGCGCCTTCAAGGGCCTGAAAAATGTCAATCTGGACATTGCAGAGAACAAGGTCACCGCTTTCATCGGCCCATCAGGCTGCGGTAAGTCCACCTTGCTGCGCACGCTCAACCGCATGTACAGCCTGTACCCTGGTCAGCGTGCCGAAGGCGAGATCAACTTTTACGGCCAGAACATCCTCGATGCCAAGCAAGACCTGAACTTGTTGCGTGCCCGTGTGGGCATGGTGTTCCAAAAGCCCACGCCGTTCCCGATGTCGATTTACGACAACATCGCTTTTGGCATCCGTTTGTATGAAAACCTCGGCCGCGCCGATATGGACGAGCGGGTGGAATGGGCGCTGACCAAGGCGGCGATCTGGACCGAGGTCAAAGACAAACTCGGGCAAAGCGGTCTGTCTTTGTCGGGTGGTCAGCAGCAGCGCCTGTGCATTGCACGCACCGTGGCGGTCAAGCCGTCGGTCATATTGCTTGACGAACCCACCTCGGCGCTCGATCCGATCTCGACCGCCAAGGTCGAAGAGTTGGTCAGCGAGTTGAAGAAAGACCACACAGTGGCCATCGTGACGCATAACATGCAGCAAGCCGCACGCGTGTCTGACTTCACGGCCTACATGTATCTGGGTGAGTTGATGGAATTCGGTCAGACCGAACAAATTTTTATGAAGCCCGCCCGCCAGGAAACCGAAGACTACATCACCGGCCGTTTCGGCTGATCAGGAGCACCCCATGGACAAACACATTTCAAGTCAATTCGATGCAGATCTGACCAACGTGTCTTCGCGCGTATTGGAGTTGGGGGGGTTGGTTGAGTCGCAAACCCGCCACGCGGTCTATGCCCTGGCTCAGTTCAGCGCCGAGGTGGCCGATCAGGTGATTGCGACAGAAAAACAAGTCAACACCATGGAAGTGGAGATCGATGCCGAGTTGGCCTCGATCATTGCCCGCCGCCAACCTACAGCGCGCGATTTGCGATTGCTGATGGCCATCTCCAAGATCACGGGTAACCTCGAGCGCGTGGGGGACGAGGCCGACCGCATCGCTCGCATGGTCAAGCAAATCTTGCATCAAGGCAGCCCACGCAACTTGCCTTCGTCCGAGTTGCGCATTGCCTCTGACTTGGCATCCGGCTTGCTGCGCAAGTCGCTCGATGCCTTTGCGCGTCTGGATGTCAACACTGCCTTGGTGATCCTCAAAGAGGATGATTTGATCGATGCGGAGTTCAATGGCTTTGTGCGCAAACTGGTCACCTACATGATGGAAGACCCCCGCACGATTTCAGCCAGCCTGGATTTGTTGTTTGTCGCCAAAGCCATCGAGCGCATCGGTGACCACGCCAAAAACATCGCCGAATTCGTGATTTATGTGGTCAAGGGTGCCGATGTCCGCCACACCGCTTTATCGGACATTGAACAAGCCGTCAAATGAGAAGCCTGCCCAGAATTCTGATTGTCGAAGACGAGTCGGCGATTGCCGAACTCATTTCGGTGAACTTGCGCCACAACGGCTTTCAGCCGGTGTGGGCGATGGACGCCGAGTCTGCGCAACGTGAACTTGACGAAATCTTGCCGGATGTGATTTTGCTCGACTGGATGCTGCCGGGAGAGAGTGGCTTGGCGCTGGCACGCCGCTGGCGCTCTGCGGCACGAACAAAGGCGGTGCCCATCTTGATGCTGACCGCGCGCGGCGATGAAGCCGACCGTGTGGCGGGGCTTGATGCGGGTGCGGATGATTACATCGTCAAGCCTTTTTCGCCACGTGAACTGTTGGCGCGAATTCGCGCTGTCTTGCGCCGCCGTGTGCCTGAATCTGCAGGCGGTTTGGTAAAAATTGCCGAACTGCAACTCGATGCCGACACCTACCGCGTCAGCTGGCAGGACAAGCCGCTGAAGGTGGGGCCTACCGAATTCAAGCTCTTGCAGTACCTGATGCGCCACCCCGAACGCGTTCACACCCGTGGCATGTTGCTGGACAAAATCTGGGGTGACCATGTGTACATTGAAGAGCGCACTGTGGATGTGCACGTCAAGCGCCTGCGCGAGTCTTTGGGAGAAGCAGGCACCATGATCGAGACGGTCCGAGGCGCGGGCTATCGACTGACGGGGTCTCCTGTGGCTTGATGGCAGGGCGACGGTATGTTTTCTTCTATTTGGCTTTTCAGTGTTGCCGCTTCGTTGCTGGCCTTGATCGGTTGGTGGTTTTCAGGATTCATCTTGGCGGTATTCTTGGTGCTCGCAAGTGCCTTGTTCACGGCAAGTTTGCTCCTTTGGAGAATTCACCGACTTGAGCGTTGGCTATCTGGTGCCGATCTGATGAGCGATGTGCCATGGTCCGGTGTGTGGCTTGAGATAGCACAGCGCGTGCAACGCTTGCTCAAGCTGCGCGACAAGCATGCCAGCATGCATGAGAAAAGGCTTCACGATTTTCTGTCAGCGATTCAAGCTTCCCCCAATGGTGTGATCTTGCTCGATGAGCAAGGACGCATCGAATGGTTCAACGACACCGCTAGTGCGCATTGGGGCTTGGACAGCAGTCGCGATCGCATGCAGCATGTGGTCCACCTTGTCCGTGACCCGGTTTTTTCCAAGTATTTTGCGCAGGCCCCGCACGATTCGGATGTGATCATTGATGGGCGATCGTTGACAGTTGCACAAACGGTCAAGTTGTCTGTTCAGTTGCACGCCTATGGCGACGGACGGCAGTTGTTGCTCAGTCGCGACATCACCTTGATGGCCATGGCCGATGCCATGCGCCGTGATTTTGTAGCCAATGTGTCGCATGAAATCCGAACCCCTTTGACGGTGCTCAGCGGTTTTGTCGAGACTTTGCAAATGATTCCACTTGAGGAATCCGAACGCCAAGAGTATTTGGATTTGATGGCTGTGCAAGCATCACGCATGCAAAGTCTCGTCGCCGATTTGTTGACTTTGTCCCAGTTGGAAGGAAGTCTGCCGCCCGGTATGGCTGAAAAAGTTTCACTCAAAGAACTGATGGCGCAGGTCGCCTCTGATGCCCATGCTTTGTCGGCAGTTTTAGGGGGGCATGACATCGAGCAGCGACAGGCTGCACATGATTTTGTATTTGAGCCTGCACCCGCATGGGCGCTGTTGGGTGTGCGTTCTGAGTTGCTCAGTGCGGTCTCTAATCTGGTCAGCAACGCTGTTCGTTACACGCCTACAGGCGGCAAGATCCATGTGTCATGGTCACGTGATGCTGAGCAGGTGGTCTTGTCTGTTAAGGACACAGGGCCGGGCATTGCACCCGAGCACTTGCCACGATTGTCTGAGCGTTTTTACCGGGTTGACCGAAGTCGTTCACGCGAGACGGGCGGCACCGGCCTGGGCTTGGCCATTGCCAAGCATGTGGCGCAACGTCATGGCGGCGAATTGCGCATTGAAAGCCAGTTGGGCAAAGGGTCCAACTTCATGCTGTCTTTGCCGATCAGCCGTGTGGAGCCTTGGGAATTTTGAGCAATTCGGATGCCATCTTGTCATCGGAGTTTCTTTTTTTTGACTTCATAGTTTCACCGTCAGTGTGAATCATCAACCTCAAATGGAGGTTGATCTATGCGCATCACAGTTATTGGCTCAGGTTATGTTGGATTGGTCACGGGAGCTTGCCTGTCTGATCTCGGATTCAAAGTGGTTTGCCTTGACAAGGACGAGACCAAAATTCGAGCCTTGCAAGAAGGTGATGTGCCTATTTATGAACCAGGTTTGAAAGAGCTGTTGGCCAAGAACAGAGCCGACGGCCGAATTCGTTTCACCACAGACAGCAACGAAGCGATTGAACACGGAGATGTCCTGTTCATTGCCGTGGGCACGCCGGCGACCGAAGATGGGTCTGCTGATTTGAGCCATGTGCTGTCGGTGGCCTCAATGATCGGGCGTCAACTCAAGGGTTTTAAGCTGATCGTGAACAAATCGACCGTGCCTGTGGGTACGGCAGACAGAGTGCGTGCAGCGATAGAGCACGAGTTGTCACATCGCGGCATGCCCACACATGTGTTTGACGTCATCTCTAATCCGGAATTTCTCAAAGAGGGGGCTGCGATCGATGATTTCATGCGGCCCGACCGAATTGTGGTGGGCATCGACGAGGGCATTCATCAGGCCAAAAGCCAGCGCATGATGGGCGATTTGTATGCCAGTTTCAACCGCCACCATTCACGCACTGTGTGGATGGATGTGCGCAGTGCCGAGCTGACCAAATACGCTGCCAATGCCATGCTGGCTGCACGCATCTCCTTCATGAATGAGATGGCCAATTTGTCGGATGCTTTGGGCGCTGACATTGATCATATTCGACGTGGTATCGGTGCAGACAGCAGAATTGGGCACAGCTTTTTGTATGCTGGATGCGGGTATGGCGGCAGTTGCTTTCCCAAGGACACGCAGGCCTTGGTCAGCACCGCGCAGGCGCATGGTCAATCCATGTCGGTTGTGCAAGCGACTGAACAAGTCAATCAACGCCAGAAATTGTTGCTGGTGGATCGCCTGGTCAAGGCCATGGGGCCGGATTTGTCGGGTCGCCGCATCGCCATTTGGGGCTTGGCCTTCAAACCCAACACCGATGACATGCGCGAAGCCCCCAGCCGTGTGGTGATTGAGCATTTGCTCTTGCGTGGCGCACGTGTGACGGCGTATGACCCGATTGCAGGACATGAAGCCATGAAGGCTTTGCGCCAAGACCTGGCAGGCCGTGAGCATTTGCTGGCGCAGTTTGCGCTGACCGATTCCGATATGCAAGCCTTGGAAGGGGCCGATGCACTGATGGTGCTGACGGAGTGGAAAAATTTTCACAACCCCGACTTTGACGGGATGAAATCAGTCATGCGAAAGCCGTTCATTCTGGATGGTCGCAATTTGTACAACCCGGAGGCGCTCAGTGAATTGGGCATGGCCTACCAAGGTATTGGCCGACGCAACCACTTGGTGCCCTTGTTGAGCTTCGATTCCGTGATCGAGCTGGCTGATGAAGCCAAGTTGCCTGCGCTTGCGCACGGCATGGCACATGCCTAAAGGTTTTTATGCCTTGATTCTGGCGCAATTCGCCAGCGGTCTGGCCGACAACGCCTTGATGATTTTGGGCGTTTTCTTTTTACAAGAGCAGGGCTATCCCGTTTGGTGGGCGCCCTTGCTCAAGTTTTCCTTCACTTTGTCGTATGTGTTGTTGGCCAGCGTGGTGGGTCCTGTTTCAGACGCATTTCCTAAAGGGCGTTTGATGGCCAGCATGAACTTGGTCAAGCTCAGCGGCGTGGTGCTGTTGGTCTTGGGTGTGAATCCTTTGGTGGCGTTCGCCCTGATTGGGATCGCTGCGGCCGTGTATGCGCCAGCCAAGTATGGGCTGGTGACCGAGACGGTTGCGGCTTCACATTTGGTCAAGGCCAATGCTTGGCTGGAAGTCTCAGTGGTGATGTCGGTCTTGTTGGGGGTGGCCTTGGGAGGGTGGCTGATCGGCTGGCATGGTCACAGTGCTTCGCTGGCCATCAGCGGTTTGAATTCGAGTGCTTTGGACGCGTTTGCGCTCGTGTCGCTGATCTATGTTGTTTCTGCATTTCTCAATGCAGGCTTGGGCACCATGGGCGCGGGCAATGTTCAGCTGCCGCTGCTCTGGCGCGACTTGCGTTGGTCAGTTTTTTGGCAAAGTAACCGTCAACTGTGGAAAGACCCTTTGGGCGGCGTCTCTTTGTATGTGACCACCCTCAGTTGGGGGGTGGGGGCCGTTTTGCAGTTTGCTGTGCTCGCCTGGGCCCAGAGCATGGCGGGTTTGACGTTGCAGCAAGGGGCGTATTTGCAAGCCCTTGTCGCGATCGGTGTGATGGCGGGCGCTTGGCGTGCATCCAAGCAATTTCAGCTTTTCAATGCACGCAAGGCGATGGTTTGGGGTTTGTTGCTTGCCGCCATCTTGCCCTTGATGACGCTGATCAGCGGGGTGGCACTGGCCATTCCCGTTTTGCTTGCAGCGGGTTTTTCGGGGGGCATGCTGCTGGTGCCGATGAATGCGTTGCTTCAGCACCGAGGTCAAAAAATACTCACTTCAGGGCGCTCGATTGCGGTTCAAGGATTCAACGAAAATTTGAGCGTGTTGGTGATGCTTGGAATCTACAGTGCTTTGCTGGCTGCAGGCATGCGTTTATGGAGCATCATGCTTTTGTTGACTGTCCCACTTTTGGCGGCTGTCTTGCCGTTGGGCATGAAGTTTTGGAGAAAATCTGCTTGAGCCGACCCTTCAAGGCCTCTGGAGTTCAGGATTTTCCAGCTTCATGAAGGGTCATGCGGAATATTTTTTCGACTTGATGCGCAATTTCTTGCCAATCCCATTGAAGGCTTCGCGCGCAGTTGAACTGCCGAGCTTGATGCAAAACGTCTGGCGTCGTGGTGATGGCCAGTGCCGTTTGAATGAACTCTTGGGGACTCTCGCTTCGAACCAGCCAGCCGTTGAGTGTGTCTTCTACCAGCTCTGATGCGGCGGCACAATCAAAGGCTAAAACCGGTGTGCCGCAGGCGAGCGCTTCCAAGGTCACATTGCCGAAAGTTTCCGTCAGGCTGGGGAAAAGAAACAGGTCAGAATTGGCATAGAGCGACGCCAGTTCATCGTGGGTGCACATGCCCATGAAAATCGCATCAGGGCAGTTGTTTTCCAATGTCGCACGGTAAGGACCATCGCCTGCAAACACCAATTTGACCTTGCGTTTTGCCTGTTGCAAGGCCTTGTAGGTGCTGATGATCAAGTCAAGGTTCTTTTCCGGTGCCAAGCGGCCTACAGACAGCAAGACCATGGTCGAGTCATCGGCATGCCATGTATCGCGAAATGCTTGGCTTCTGCGCGCGGGATGGAAAATCTTGGTGTCTACACCGCGTGACACGACGCGTAAATTTTGAAAGCCCGACGCCTCCAGTTCAGCTTTCAAGGCGTGGGTGGGCACCATCGTGCAAGCTGTGCGGTTGTGAAATTTCCGCAGGTAAGCCACGATGGGCTTGCTCAGCCAGCCGATGCCATAGTGTTTGCTGTAACTGTGAAAATTGGTTCTGAAATCAGAGGTCACTGGAATGCGCAAGGTGTGCGCAGCCTGCACGGCAGACCAGCCGAGGGGCCCCTCTGTGGCGATGTGGATCAAGTCCGGTCGCTGATGGCTCCAGGCCTTGATGAGGGCTTTTTTGCTGGGCAGGCCCAGCTTGAGTTGTGGGTACCTCGGGATGGGGAGACCGCGCAACAGCAGTTCGGACCAACCCAAACTGTCTGATTGCCGCTCATGCTTGTCCTGTCTGGGGCGGATGAGTTGGATCGTGTGACGGCGTTGATTCAATTGATGGACCAATTTCGACAGTGTCAGTGCCACCCCGTTCACTTCGGGTGGCCAAGTTTCAGTCACCACAGCGATACGCAGTGATTTGTTCTCGGGTTCAAAATTCTCGACCACGATCTGATCATTTTGTGAATGTTCCATGGCACTGATCGTGAAGCGGACATTTAACAACTTGATGACAAAAAAGAGTTTTTGAAAGCCTGTCATCGTTTTTTCACACCCTTTCATCATGATTGACACACACATTCAATGAGAGGTGACTTTTGTGAAAGATTTTCTGGAAGCTTTGCGCACTCAGCGCTGGGATGACCACCGCTACTACCACCACTGCCGCATCAACCAGTCGCTGCACTTGCTCAGCGCCATGAGTTTTGTGGTGGCTTATGGCATGTTGTTCATCGATCCTGCGGTGGCCGCTTTGATCGCTTGGCTGGTCTCGATGACTTCACGCCAATCGGGTCACTTTTTCTTTGAGCCCTTGGGTTATGACCATGTGAACCAAGCGACCCAAGATCACAAGGAAGAGATCAAAGTGGGCTACAACTTGCGCCGCAAGGTGGTGTTGCTCAGCGCCTGGGCTTTGCTGCCCTTGGCCATTTATTTGAAGCCTGGTTTGTTGGGCTTGTTGCCTGTGCACGAAGACTTCGCTGGCTTCTTGCACGCGGTGGGTTATGCCTGGCTGTACTTGGGCGTGGCGGCTTTGTTGTTCCGCACGACGCATTTGTTCTTTCTCAAGGATGTTCAGACGGGGCTGGTTTGGATGACCAAAATTTTGACCGATCCCTTTCATGACATTTACCTGTACCACAAAGCCCCTTTTCAGTTGCTCAAAGGTCAGCGGTTTGAACATGTCGAAATGCGCACTTCGCTTTGACGGTGCCCTGAATTGATCCCGGCACGACAAGAAACGTCAGGGCGAAAGCCCTGACGTTTTTTTAACTCAACGGAACAGGGTTTCTTTCAGGATGCGGCGGCGAATGGCTTTGTTGGTCAATTCGGGGCTGTGCCACCACCAGCCATCTTGCTGCATCTGCTGACAGGCCTGCACAAACTTTTGCAGCACAGCATCAAACGCAGCATCGTCATAGTTGAGACTGAAAATCAAACGCCCCGTGCCCACCCAACTCAGAGCCAAACCATGCAGCCTCAGGTAGTACTGCAGCATCCAGTTGTAGCGGCTGGGCTGCGTGTAAAACAGTGTCCAAACACTCGACATGTTGGCCGCCTGCAAGGGGATGGCGTTCGCTTGCATGGTGTCGTTGAAGCGCTTGGCGCGGGCATTCCAGCGGTCATCCAAGCCTTCATAAAGCTGGGTGACCTCGGGGGTTTCCAGTTGGTCCAGAAATGCCGACATCGCGCCCATCACGGCCGGGTGGGCGTTGAAGGTGCCGCGTGCAAAGCAGATGTCCGCAGGGCGCTTGGCATCAAAGCGGTGCATCCAACGCTGTTTGCCGCAGACCACGCCCACAGGGAAGCCGCCGCCCAATGTTTTGCCATAGGTGACCATGTCGGCTTGCACGCCAAAGTAGGCTTGTGCGCCCCCTGCTGCCAGGCGAAAGCCCAGAAAGACTTCGTCAAAGATCAACACGATGCCACGCTCTGTGCAGACTTTGCGCAGTTGGTGCAGCCATGCGGTGTAAGCCTGGCGGTCGTAGGCGGCGCGTCGGCTGCTGTCGACCAGGGTCGAATCGCCAGGGGCATTGGCATTGGGGTGCAGAGCCTGCAAGGGGTTGACCAGCACACAGGCGATGTCTTTGCGGGTGCGCAAGACATCGAGGCTGCGTTCGTTCATATCGCTCAGGGTGTAGGTCTCGCGCGGTGGCATGGGGTTGCCGGGGCCGGGTTGAACATCCTCCCACCAGCCGTGGTAAGCGCCACAAAAGCGCACGATGTTTTTGCGCCGTGTGTGGTAGCGCGCCAGGCGCACCGCTTGCATGACGGCTTCGGTGCCCGACATGTGGAACGACACTTCGTCCATGCCCGAGATGGCTTTGAGCCGCTCGGCATTGCTGGCCACGCAAGGGTGGTACGCGCCCAGCACAGGGCCAAGTGCTTGTGTTCTGGCCAGGCCTTCGGCCATGGTTTTTTTGTAGAAGTCGGCACCGAACACGTTCACGCCGTAAGAGCCGGTGAGGTCGTAGAAGACCTCGCCGTCCAGATCGGTGACTTGAACGCCTTGGGCCGATTGCAAAAAAGAGCCGACTTTCAGATGTTCGCGCACCAGGGGGCTGAACTGGAACGGCACCCGGTATGCCGCGATGAATTGCATGTCCGAGATGTTGTCACGGGCTTGCGCGGTGGCCTCGATGCTCAAGCGGTGGCGTGTTTGCAGGGTTTGAGCGAGCTCAAAAAATGCAGCACGGCGCGTGGCTTGAACCGATGCGGGCGCACCGTCACAGCCAAAAAATTGGCTTTCGCCAAAGCTGTAGCCCGGCAACCAGCGTGCCAGGCGTTTGGCCATGCGCGAGTGCCCAGCCAAAGAGCGGTGCTTGGCACGCGACAACTGGATGCGCTGCCGAATTGCGGGTGCCAAAGCTGCCAAAGCGCCCAAACTGATCCATGTGGAGTTCACGGTAGATGTCCTTGTGTCAATGAAATTTCTTTTTATTCAATTTGAGTGACAAACGTATGAAGATACAAAAACATTTCCAAAAATGGCTCTTGCAAGAAGACCTGAACTTTTTGTTGACCAACCGCATTCCGCGCATCACCTTGACGCGGTTCATGGGGTGGTGGAGCCAAATTAGAAACCCCTGGGTGGCCAAAGCGTCCATCGCGGTGTGGCGCTTGTTCACCGATCTGGACTTGAGTGAGGCGCGGAAAACCCAATTTGCAAGCGTTCACGAATGCTTCACGCGCGAGTTAAAGCCCGGAGTGCGCCCCGTGGACCCGGATATGTCGGTGCTGACTTCGCCTTGCGACGCCATCATTGGCGCCTGTGGCGAGATTCGTCAGGGTCAGGTCTACCAAGCCAAAGGCTTTCCCTACAGCTTGCAGGCCTTGCTGGGCGAATCCGAGATGGCCAAAGCTTGGCCCGCTGCGCTAGAGGGCGGCAAGTTCGTCACCATGCGCCTGACCAGCAGCATGTACCACCGCTTTCATGCGCCGATGGACGCGCAGCTGGCGCATGTGACGTACATCTCTGGGGATACCTGGAACGTCAACCCGATTGCTTTGAAGCGCGTCCAGGCCTTGTTTTGCAAAAACGAGCGGGCTCTTTTGCACATGAAGTTGGCCGATGCAACACCGATCTTGCTGGTGCCTGTGGCGGCTGTGCTGGTGGCCAGCATGCGTTTTCATGCGCTCGATGTCTTGCTCAACTTGCGCTACAAAGGCCCCAACGAAATCCCTTGTGATGCGCATTACAGCAAGGGACAAGAGATGGGCTGGTTCGAGCACGGCTCGACCATTTTGCTGTTTGTGCCGCCGGGTTTTGAGTGGGTGGACGGTGTGGGCACCGGTCACCCCATCCGCATGGGGCAGGCCTTGTTGAAGAGGGTATGACCGCAGCAGGCCGGTCGTTTCAGTATTTTTCTGGAACGATCATGTCCTGTGGGACGGGGTGTCGAATGTAGTCCGGGTTGCGCACGCGCCCTGGCAGATTGACTTGGGTGTGTTCGATCTCGTGATAAGGCACTTGGCCCAGCAGGTGGTCGATGCAGTTGAGACGGGCCTTTTTCTTGTCCACCGCTTGCACCACCCACCAAGGCGCCTCGGCAATGTGGGTGCGCTCGATCATGGTTTCCTTGGCGCGGGTGTAGTCTTCCCAGCGGCGGCGGCTTTCCAAGTCCATGGGGCTCAATTTCCACTGTTTGAGCGGATCGTGGATGCGGCCCAAAAAGCGGGCATGTTGTTCGTCGTCGGTGATGGAGAACCAGTACTTCACCAGCTGAATCCCACTGCGCACCAGCATTTTTTCGAACTCAGGCACGGATCGGAAAAATTCTTCGTATTCTTCGTCGTTGCAAAAGCCCATGACGCGTTCAACACCCGCGCGGTTGTACCAGCTGCGGTCAAACAGCACGATTTCACCGGCGGCGGGCAAGTGTGAGATGTAGCGCTGGAAGTACCACTGGGTTTTTTCACGGTCGTTGGGTGCGGGCAATGCGGCCACGCGGCACACGCGGGGGTTCAGACGTTGGGTGATGCGCTTGATCACGCCGCCTTTGCCCGCCGCATCGCGGCCTTCAAACAAGATCACCATGCGGTGCCCCGTCTTGACCACCCAGTCTTGCAGCATGACCAGTTCGGATTGCAGACGCAGCAGCTCACGGAAATACTGCACGCGTTCGCTCGCCAGTTCAGAGCTCGTATGGGTCAGTCGATCATCCAACTCCATTTCGAGTTCTTCATCCAGGCTGTCGAGCAGGTCTTCGCGCAATTGGCGCATTTGCGCTTCGGTGATGCTTGTAGTGTGGGTCATACGCAGTGGTTCAAAAATATTGAAATTCACTCTGTCATGGCAAGGTGTCAATTTGATGACATTTGAAAATGATCGTTGCGAAATTGTCATGACACTTTCATGACCGTGCTGCAACATCAGGCGATCAGGGCAACATGTTGTTGCCCAACACAAAGCCAAAGATGCGTGTTTTCAACATCCAAACCCACCAAGTCAGCGAAGAAGACCGCTTGCCAGGCGGCTTGCCTGAACAAGGCTTTGTCTGGATGGCGTTTGCCAGGCGTGAATTCGAGTTGCTGCAAGCGCAGATTCAAACGTGGTTGCAAGACGCCTGCGGGGTGGAGGTCTATGAGCTGCATCTGCAGGATGTGCTGAACAACCAATTGCCATCGCACTATGACTACACCTCGGACTACGATTTGTTGGTGTTCAGGCGTTTGGCTCGGGGGCGATCTGAAACCGATTTGTCCAAGCCAGGCGAGGTCTTGCACCAAGAGAACCGCAAAGCAGGCCCGAGCATCTTGCGCAAGATCGACACCAGTCCAGTGGCTTTCTTGGTGTTTGACCGGGTGGTGATTTCGGTGCATCCGACCGATTGCGCGGTGCGCACGGTGTTTGCCAGCCGCTTGCTCAATGCCGCGCAGATGGCTCCTGCCCAAGCGGCGCACCGATTGCCAGGCAGTCCTGCCGACTTGATGCTGCGCATGGTCAGCAGCGTGGTGGATGGCTATCTGGATTTGCGCCGGGAGTTGACCCGTCAATTGGACCATTGGCAAAGCGAGTTGATCAATCCGCAAGCGAGCTTCAACAATTGGAGTGATTTGCTCAACGCCCGACTGACTTTGCACTATCTGGACGAGGTTTGTGAAGACCAACGTGCTGCTATCAAGGACTGGATTGAGGCGTTGGACACATGGCAAGTCAGTGACACATCGACGCAGGAAAACCTGGAAATGCTGCGAGTCCGCAGTCGAGATGTTTTGGAGCACATTGAGCGAGTGGTTCACCATGTGGGACGCTTGGAGCAAAGTGCCGAGACGGCCGTGCAAATGCATTTCAATGCGCAAAGCAATCGCACCAATGAAATCATGCGAACCCTGACGGTACTGACAGCGATTTTTTTGCCCTTGAATTTGATCACGGGATTTTTTGGCATGAACTTTGAAAACTTTCCGCTCTTGCATTCCGAGGAGGGTCTTTTCTTGACAGAACTGTTCATGCTGGCGGTGGCCGTGGGCTTGGCCTGGGTTTTTTGGCGCAAGCGTTATCTGAGCACATAAAGGGTTTTCATCCAGATCATTGCTGGAGGCGTGTGCACAAAAATGGCACTTGGAAGACGCGGGGATTACCCGTATGGTCTTGTAGGCATGAATTGGTTATCTTTTTCAAATCCGTTTGTCCAAACTATAGGCAACGAGAAAATACAAAAGGAAACTGTTGATGACCGCTGTACAAATTCAAAATGCCTTGGTGGTGTGCACCATTTTGGGCTTTGCCATGATGGAGTTCGTGAGTCGACGTTACAAGCACAACGTCAATGCCACGGCCAATGACACCAAGCTCGAGGTGTTGATGTTCCTGAGCGTTCTGGCGGTCACGCAGCCGCTGGCCATTTTGCTGACGTCCAAGTTGGGCACGGCGTTTTTCCCGCAATACAAAGATGTCTTGGCCGACATGCCTTGGTGGGGCATGGTGGCGGTGTTGCTGGTGTTCGATGACATGACGCAGTACTGGTGGCACCGCCTGTCGCACTCGCCCTTCCTGTGGCCGCTGCACCGCGCGCACCATTCGGCCGAGTACATGAGCATCCGTGTCACTTTTCGCAACAACTTTTTCTATTACCTGATGATGCCTGGCCTGTGGTTTGCCGGTGCCTTGTTGTACCTGGGCTTTGGCGGCATGGTCTATGCGCTGTACATCGCGGTCAAGCTGTTCGTGATTTTGGGCGCGCATTGTGCTTGGCGTTGGGACGAGCCTCTGTACCGCATCCGTGCTTTGCATCCGCTCATGTGGGTGCTTGAGCGCACCATCTCGACACCGGCCACCCATTGGGCGCACCATGCCATCACCAACAACGATGGCATCGGTCACTACAAAGGCAATTTTGGCAACCTGCTGTTTTTTTGGGACATCCTGTTTGGCAGCGCCCATATCACGCGCCAATACCCGGCCAAGGTGGGTCTGATCGATGACAAGCTGTTTGGCCAGGAGCGTTGGTACCACCAGATGTTCTATCCGCTGCTGCAGTCGCGCCGTGAACATTCGGCCTTGAAGTTTGGCGGCACCATCTACGCCGACCCCGATGAAGCGGCCCCAAGCCACTGAAAGATCCCTCGGGATTGCGCCCTGATCTGACGCCAGATCAGGGCGTTTTCGTTGCAGGGCATGGCGCACTGTGTTTGGCCAGCATCCAGTGCAGGCTCACGATCGCCAAGAGGCTGAGCAAGCCACTGGCGATCGCCACGGTCCATGGCCCATTTGGCAGCGGCGCGAATTTAAGGGCCAAGGCCAACCATGGCCAGTGCATGCCCACCAGCACACTGCTGCAGGCCAGCAAGATCACCCCCCAAGCCGATCGATTGGGCACGCGAAGGCTGGCTAAAAATTGCCCAGGCGGCGCGCGGTTGACCACAATCAGCGCGGCATAGCCCAGAACCAAAGTGACAAAAACCATGGAACGGGTCTGCTCTTGGCTCAAAGCGGGTGTGGCCTCTCCGTTCACCCATCCTTTGGCCCAGGCGTAGCTCAGGCCGACACATGCCAACACCAGCAAACCTTGCACCAGCGCCAAGGTGATGTCCCTCGCGCCAAACAGCGCCGTGCGGGTGTCGCGGGGCGGGCGTTGCATCACGTCGGCATCGGCGGGTTCATTTTCAAAAGCAATTGAGCAAGCCGGGTCGATGACCAATTCCAGCAAGGCCACATGCAGTGGCAGCATCAAGGCGGGCCAGTTCATCACCATGGGGGCAAGGGCGATCCCGGCGATGGGGATGTGGATGGCAAAGATGTAGCGCATCGACTTTTGCAGGTTGCCAAAGATGCGCCGCCCCACGCGGATGCCGCGCACGATCGAGGCGAAGTTGTCGTCCACCAGCACCAAGTCGGCGGCTTCGCGGGCCACATCGGTGCCGCGCAGGCCCATGGCCACGCCCACATGCGCTGCTTGCAATGCCGGGGCATCGTTCACGCCGTCACCCGTCATGGTCACCACCTCGCCTTGGGTTTGCAGGGCCTGCACGATGCGCAGCTTTTGGTGTGGCGAGATGCGCGCGCACACGCTCACATGCGGCAGCATGGCTTGCAAGGCCGCATCGTCCAGCTGGTCAAGTGCATCGCCGGTGAGGGTCTGGCCGGGCGGCAACCCGGCTTGCGCGGCGATCACCTGGGCGGTGGCGGGGTAATCGCCGGTGATCATGATCACGCGGATGCCGGCCGATCGGCATTCGGCCATGGCTTGCGGAATTTCTGCGCGCAGCGGATCGGTCAGGCCAATCAGGCCAAGCCATTCAAACGCAAACGCATGGGGGGTCTCGGGCCAGTCATCACCCGTGAAACGGCTTCGTGCCACGGCCAAGACGCGCAGGCCTTGTGCCGCCATGCTTTCCACGGTGCGTGACCAGTCTTGGCGGTCGTGCTCGCTCAGGTGGCACAGGTCCATCATGGCTTCGGGTGCGCCTTTGGCGGACACCATGCGGTCCAGGCTGTCGTCGAATTGCCAGACGTGGGACATGGCCTTGAGCTCGGGACTGAGCGCGTAGCTGTGCACCAGATGCCAATCGCCATGCAGTTGGTTTGTGTGCGCCAGATGCATTTGGCCCGAGGTGTGAAAGGCCGTCTCCATGGGGTCAAAAGGCTCGGGCGCACTGGCCAGGATGGCGTGCTCCAAAAGCGGGTGAAATGCTTCGGGCAGCACTGACAAGGGGGCGGCCAATGAGGCGATCTGCGGTGCATCCGGTGGGCCGACCGTCAAGGCCGTCACGGTCATGCGGTTTTCGGTCAGGGTGCCGGTCTTGTCCGTGCACAGCACGGTGGTGGCGCCCAATGTTTCGATGGCGTTGATGCGCCGGGTCAGCACGCCTTCGCGCGTCAGGCGGTGAGCGCCCAGCGCCGGGAAGATGGTCAGCACCACCGGGTATTCCTCGGGCAAGATGGCCATGGCCAGGGCAATGCCCGAGAGCAAGGCCGGTATCCATTGACCGGAGCGCAGGCCCAGGGTCAGCACCATCACCACGCACAAGACCAACACGATCAAGGCCAGCAGCTGCACCAGCCGCGCGGTTTGGGTTTGCAGCGGTGTGTTGCTTGGGCTCAGCTGGCCCAGTGATTGGCCGATGCGCCCGATCTGGCTGCGGCTGCCGGTGGCCGTGACTTGGGCCAGGCCCTGGCCGCGCACCACATAGCTGCCGGCGTGGATTGCCGCATCTGGCTCGGTGGTGGCTTTGTTCACTGGCACCGATTCGCCCGTCAGCAGCGATTCGTCGATTTGCAGGTTGTTGGCGCTGAGCAATTGGCCATCGGCAGAGACGCGGTCGCCTTCGGACAGCAGCAGAACATCGCCCACCACCACATCGCGCGCGGGGATGGCCTGTTTCTGGCCGGATCGGATCACTTGGGCCAGCGCTTGCGTCAAATCCCGCAAGGCCTGGACAGAGGCTTCGGATTTGCCTTCTTGGTAGAAGGTCAAGACCAGCACGGCCAGGACAAACACGCCCAGGGTCAAGCCTTCTGTCAGGTTACCCAGTGCCGTGTAGAGCGCGGCAGCGGTCACCAGCAGTGCGAACATGGGTTGTCGCAGCGTGTCCAACAAGCGCCCGAACAGGGAGCGGCTGGGCGTTTGCTTGATTTCATTCGGGCCGTCTTGTTCCAGGCGTGTCGCCGCTTGCTCTGTGGTCAGACCCTTGAGGGTGTTAAGGGTGTTAAGGTGGCGCTGTGTCATGGTGGATTCCCTTGACCATTGGGCCGCAGCGCGTCCAGCCTCGGCTTGACCCAAGTCATGGAAACCCTCTGTGCTTGTAGATTGAGATCCAAAGGACGAACATGGACGACCACATTGGCGAATTTGTCAAACGCATCCAGGCGCTGGAGATGCAGATTGAGCAAGAGTTTCAGCAGCGGCGCCAGCAGTTGCAAGCGGATTTCGAGCACCGCAAGGTGCGCTTTGAAGCCGAAGTCTTGGCGCAGCAAAGGCGCTTCAAGGAAGGCGTGCTCAAGTATGTGTTGACGGCCGACTGGCGGCATGTTCTGAGCGTGCCCTTCATTTATCCAGTCCTCTTGCCGATGGTGTTGCTCGATGTTTTTGTGACCTTGTACCAGTGGGTGTGCTTTCCGCTGTACCGCATGCCCCGCGTCAAGCGCTCGGACTACTTTGTGTTTGACCGGACGCACCTGGCCTATCTGAATGTGCTGGAAAAGATCAACTGCGCTTATTGCTCGTACGGCAACGGTTTGATCGCTTATGCGCGAGAGGTTGTGGGCTTGACCGAAAAGTTTTGGTGCCCCATCAAGCATGCTCGGCGCGTGATGCAGGCGCACCCTCATTACAGCGGTTTTGTGGACTATGGCGATGCGCAAAATTACCGCGATCAACTCGAGCAGTTGCGCCAGCAGCTGCAGCAGATCAAGCCCAATGCGGTGCTGTCACAGCCTGGACAGCTGCCAAGCGTTGGGCTGACTAAAGTGGGTGCCATGAAAACATTTCAAACTCTGGCCGAGCTGGCCGCTTGCGTCGGCCAGGATGTGGCCACCACCGAATGGGTGGAGATCACCCAGCAACAAGTCAACCAATTCGCCGAAGCCACGGGGGACCACCAGTGGATCCACGTCGATGTGGAGCGGGCCAAGCAAGGCCCGTTTGGCGCGCCGATTGCGCATGGCTTTTTGACACTGTCTTTGTTGCCCCAATTTTTTGACAAAACCGTTGAAGTGAGCGAGACACGCATGGGCGTGAACTACGGTTTGAACAAGGTCCGTTTCATGGCACCGGTGCCAGTGGGCAGCCGTTTGCGCGGTCATTTGCATCTGCACTCGGCCACGCCCATCGAGGGGGGCTTGCAGGTGCAGTGGAATGTGACCATCGAGCGCGAGGGCAGCGACAAGCCCGTGTGCGTGGCCGAGTCGCTGGCGCGCCTTTACACCTGAAGGTCGGTGGGGTTGGCCCCGCCAAAGCCGTTTTGGCGCCAGGCCTCGAACACCGTCACTGCCACAGCGTTGGACAGGTTCAGGCTGCGCTGGCCTTCGCGCATGGGCAGCTTGATGCGCTGCGCCGGCGCAAAAGTCTCGCGCAGTTCAGGGGCCAGGCCCCGTGTTTCGGCGCCAAACACCAGCCAGTCACCGGGCTGAAACGCCACCGTGTGCGCGACGCGGCTGCCCTTGGTGGTCAGTGCGAACATGCGGTCTGGTGCCGGTTTTTCTTGCGCCAGAAAAGCATCCCAGTTTTCATGGCGGCGCAAGGCGGCGTACTCGTGGTAGTCCAAGCCCGCGCGGCGCATGTGCTTGTCGTCCATCGAAAAACCCAGCGGCTCGACCAAATGCAAGGTACAGCCGGTGTTGGCGGCCAAGCGGATGACGTTGCCCGTGTTGGGCGGGATTTCGGGTTCGACCAGGACGATATGAAACATGGGGGTATTGTGCCTTGCGGTCAGGCCCGTTCATTCTGTGTCCGCCTCGGTGCGGGCCAGCACCACAGCGCTGATGTGGCGCGCACCTGCTTCACGCAAGGCCAGTGCTGCGGTGTGCAGTGAGGCACCGCTGGTCATCACATCGTCCACCAGGACCACCCGTTGGCCACGCACTTGCGCCATGCGCAGGGGGTCGACCGCGAACGCCCCTGTCAGATTGGCCAAGCGCTCTGCTCTGGGCAGGGTGCGTTGGGCTGGGGTGTGGCGGGTGCGCAGCAGCAGTTCGGCCTGGGTCTTGGCGGCAGAGAGTTGGCGTGCCAGCAGCAAGGACTGGTTGTAGCCCCGCTCGGCCAGCCTTTCGGCCGAAAGAGGAATGGGCAGCACACAGTCGGCTTGGGCCAAGGTGTCTTCCACCCATGGCGCGTTCAGCATCAAGCTTCCCAAGCTGCGTGCCCAGCCCGGTTGCCCGTGGAATTTCAGTTGAGCGATCAAATCGACCCAAGGCCAAGCATAGGCCGTGGCGCTCAGGCACAAATCCAGCGGTGGCGGTGATTTGAGGCAAGCCCCGCAACGCCTGCCGGTGGTCGATGCAGGTGCCGATGTTGTTGCGTGCAAGGGCAGTGCGCAGGTGCTGCAACGCGCCAGAGGCTGTGCAAAGTGGCTGATGCAGTCTTCGCACAAAGGGGCTTGAGGCCAGTTGCGGCAGACGGCGCAGCGGCTGGGCAGCCAGCGCCAGACACCCCCCGGCTGTTGAAAGACGGGCGGCTTGGCCATCCCCCTGAACAGCTTGAACCCCATTTAGTCAATATACTGCCGCCACCGTCCTGACCACAAGCGCGTTGGCTGAGCCAGCGCTGTGCATCCAGGTTTGCCCTTTTGTTTGTCTTGGCCATGTCTGCACCCGAACGTCCCCCCTCTCTGGATCCTGTTGCCGCCCTGCGTTGGGCGGCTTATCCCGTGGCGGTGGCCGCATCGCCTTGGTTGCACGAGGAGGTGGCTGCGCGCATGCAAGAGCGCCTGGATTTCATCAAGCTGCAACCCCGGCAGTGGGCCCACTGGGAGCCTTTGCGCGGGGGGCTGCAGGCGCACAAGGCCTTGCAGCAGCGTTACAGCCAAGCCGATGTCTGGCTAAGCAGTGCCCGATCAGCGCAGGCCGATGCAGCGCAAAAAGCCCTGAAAGCCGCTTGGTGGCAGCCCGCCCGCTGGATGGGGCCGCGCGTCCAAACCGGCTTGCCGCCAGAGGGCTCGGTCCAGATGGTCTGGGCCAATATGCAGTTGCATGCCTCGGCTGCACCGCAGGATTTGCTCAAAAGCTGGCATCGGGCCTTGGCGGTCGATGGTTTTTTGATGTTTTCTTGTTTCGGCCCGGACACCTTGATCGAATTGCGAGCACTCTATGCCCGCCAAGGCTGGCCCGCGCCTGCGCACGAGTTCACCGACATGCACGATTGGGGTGACATGCTGGTGCAGGCCGGTTTTGCCGAGCCTGTCATGGACATGGAGCGCATCACACTGACTTATGAAACCCCAGGCCGTTTGCTGACCGAGCTGCGCGAGTTGGGGCGCAATCTCCATACTCAGCGCTTTGCGGGCTTGCGGGGGCGACGTTGGCGCCAGCAATTGGTCGATGCCTTGATGGGCTTGGCCAAGACCGAAGAGGGCGGGTGCCTGTCTTTGAGCTTTGAAATTGTCTATGGCCATGCCCTCAAGCCCAAGCCGCGGGCTGCGGTGGCTGCGCAAACAGAAATTGGGCTGGATCAAATGCGCATCATGCTGCGTCGGTCTTCTGACTTGTCCGATAAGCTTTGATTTTTGTCAAAACCCCCTCGTAACTCGGTTAAAATGCGAGGTTATTTAGCCAAATTGCGCGCCTTCGGACGCGTTAGGTTATTGAAAGTTGACGCGTGTCAAATCCGGCTTACCAGTTCGCACAGGTGTCTGGGCCTTCCATTGATTGGCGGCTCCGGCGCAATTGCTCGGTAACACCATCCCAGTTGGGGTGGTTTTACGGTTCGCTGTGCGCAGTCTCATTGGCTATTGGCTTATTCTTCTGGTTTCAGGGGGCCGCGCTGGTGTTGACGTTTGCGGGTTTAGAACTTGTTTTGGTGGGACTGGCTTTTTTGGCCTATGCCCGCCATGCGACCGACGGTGAGTGGATTTCATTGCAAGGGCCAAATCTGGTCGTTGAGCTGGAAACCGCAGGCCGACTGGAGCGGGCAGAGTTTGCGCGTCAATGGGTGAGGGTCGAGCCTGAATCGGGTGACCACAGTCTGATCGAGTTGTCAGGCCAGGGTCGTTCGGTGCAGGTGGGGCGTTTTGTACGTCCGGAGCTCCGGCAAGTGCTGGCGCGAGAAATCAGAAGGGCCTTGCGTTCAGCGTGATGCCATGGCGGTAAATGGGGCTTTGCCCGATTTGCCAAAGGTGTGAGTTCAACAGAGTCTTGGAAGTTAGTGAGAACCATGAAGAATATTTCCAACCAATTAGCTTCGTTGCTATCCCGCGCAGGCATTTTTGCAGGCGCATGGCTGGCCACTTCTGCTTACGCGGTCAAAGATTTGCCGGGGGGTCCTGCTGTCAATCAGCTCAACTTTGCACCGCCAGCGACCAAAATCGCCGAAGAGCAGCACTGGCTGCACTGGTTCATGTTGATCATTTGTACCGTGATCTTCATTGCCGTTTTTGCGGTCATGTTCTATTCCATTTGGAAACACCGCAAGTCGGTGGGTCACAAACCTGCGACTTTCACTGAGTCCATTACGGTTGAGGTGGTTTGGACTGCCGTGCCATTCCTGATCGTGATTTTGATGGCCCTGCCGGCTACCAAAGTGCTGGTCGCCCAGAAAGACACCACCAACGCCGATTTGACTGTCAAGGCAACAGGCTATCAGTGGAAGTGGGGCTACGATTACATCAAGGGCCAAGGTGAAGGTCTGAGCTACATCTCTACGCTCGATTCCACCCAGCGTGCGATGTCGGATGCCGGTAAGCCTGAAGGTGACAACTACCTGCTCAAAGTGGATAACCCTCTGGTGGTGCCTGTTGGTCAGAAGATCCGCGTGATCACCACGGCGAACGATGTGATTCACGCGTTTGCTGTGCCAGCTTTCGGCATCAAGCAAGACGCCATCCCAGGTTTTGTGCGCGACACTTGGTTCCGGGCCGAAAAAACCGGTGATTTTTATGGCCAGTGCCAAGAGCTGTGCGGCAAAGAGCACGCTTACATGCCCATCCACGTGAAGGTGCTGTCGGCTGCGGACTACACCGCTTGGGTCGACGCCGAGAAGAAAAAACAAGCGGCCAAAGCCGATGACCCAGCCAAAGTCTGGGCCTTGGATGATTTGGCCAAGCGTGGAGAGAAGGTCTATGCGGCCAACTGCGCAGCCTGCCACCAGGCCAACGGCAAGGGCGCTGGCCCGATCAAGCCGCTGGATGGTGCCGCAGTGGTGCAAGACGCTGACAAGAGCAAGCAAATTGCCGTTTTGCTCAACGGTCAAAACAATGGTGCAATGCCATCGTGGAAGGCTTTGTCTGACACCGAAATCGCTGCTGTGATCACCTACACCAAGAACAACTGGTCCAACAAGACCGGGCAGATCGTGCAACCAGCTGAAGTGCTGGCCGCACGCAAGTAAGTCAGTACCGCATTAAATAAGAGGAAATCAAGATGAGTGCCGTTCTCGACCATCACGATCATGCCCACGACGACCACGGGCACGCACCTGCGGGCTGGCGTCGTTGGGTCTATGCGACCAACCACAAAGACATCGGTACCTTGTACCTCTTGTTCAGCTTCGCCATGCTCATGGTGGGCGGTGTGTTGGCCTTGTTGATCCGCGCCGAGCTGTTCCAGCCTGGCCTGCAAATTGTCAACCCCGAGTTGTTCAATCAATTCACCACCATGCACGGCATCATCATGGTGTTCGGCGCGATCATGCCAGCCTTCGTGGGCTTTGCGAACTGGATGCTGCCTTTGCAAGTGGGCGCTTCCGACATGGCCTTTGCCCGCATGAACAACTTCAGTTTCTGGCTGATGATCCCTGCCGCATTGATGCTGGTGGGGTCGTTCTTCATGCCTGGCGGCGCACCCGCTGCCGGCTGGACGCTGTATGCACCTTTGACCCTGCAAATGGGTCCTTCCATGGACGCTGGTATTTTCGCCATGCACATCCTAGGTGCTTCGTCCATCATGGGCTCGATCAACATCATCGTGACCATCCTGAACATGCGCGCGCCTGGCATGACCTTGATGAAGATGCCCATGTTCGCATGGACGTGGTTGATCACCGCTTACCTGCTGATCGCCGTGATGCCCGTGTTGGCTGGCGCGATCACCATGACGCTGACTGACCGTCACTTCGGCACCAGCTTCTTCAACCCCGCTGGCGGCGGTGACCCGGTCATGTACCAGCACATCTTCTGGTTCTTCGGTCACCCCGAGGTGTACATCATGATCTTGCCCGCTTTCGGCATCATCAGCCAGATCGTGCCTGCTTTCTCGCGCAAGAAATTGTTCGGTTACGCCTCCATGGTGTATGCCACTTCTTCCATCGCCATCTTGTCGTTCATCGTGTGGGCTCACCACATGTTCACGACCGGTATGCCTGTGACGGGTCAGTTGTTCTTCATGTACGCTACGATGTTGATCGCTGTGCCGACCGCCGTGAAGATCTTCAACTGGATCGCCACCATGTGGCGCGGTTCCATGACGTTTGAAACCCCCATGCTGTTTGCAGTGGGCTTCATCTTCGTGTTCACCATGGGTGGTTTCACCGGTCTGATCTTGTCGATGGCACCCATCGACATCCAGATGCAGGACACCTACTATGTGGTGGCGCACTTCCACTACGTGTTGGTGGCCGGTTCCTTGTTTGCCTTGTTTGCAGGTTTCTACTACTGGTCGCCCAAGTGGACCGGTGTGATGTACAACGAAGGTCGCGGCAAGTTGCACTTCTGGTGGTCGCTGATTTCCTTCAACGTCACTTTCTTCCCCATGCACTTTTTGGGTCTGGCCGGTATGCCACGTCGCTATGCCGATTACCCCATGCAGTTCACCGACTTCAACATGATTGCATCCGTGGGTGCCTTCTTCTTCGGTTTTGCCCAGGTTTACTTCTTCTTGTTCGTTGTGGTCCCTACCATGCGTGGCCAAGGTACCAAAGCATCGCAAAAGCCTTGGGAAGCTGCCGAAGGTCTGGAGTGGGAAGTCCCATCGCCAGCGCCTTTCCACACTTTCGAAAATCCACCCAAGCTGGACGCCACAGCGACCCGCGTGATCGGTTGATTCGACCATGGCCATGACACCTGAACAAAAGAAAAGCAATGTGCGCTTGGGCCTGATTCTGGCTACGGTGGCACTGGCCATCCTGGTCGGTTTTGTGGCCAAGCTGATGTTGTTGCAGCACTGAGTTGATCTGATGAACTTGCGCAGTGAAAACCTGAAGATGGTGGGCAAGCTGGCGGTTGTGACCGCTGGCATGTTCAGCTTTGGGTATGCGCTGATCCCGATCTACAAACACATCTGTGAAGTGACCGGGATCAACATTTTGTCGATTTCCGAGCGCATGGTGCCGGGCAATGGCACAGCGGGTTCGCAGGTCAAATTGCCTGCCAACACGCAAGTGGATTTGAGCCGCACCATCACGGTGGAGTTTGATGCGAATGCACGGGGTCCTTGGGATTTCAAACCTGAAAAACGTTCGATTCAGGTCCATCCAGGTGAGCTCAACACTGTGATGTACGAGTTTCAGAATGTCCAGAACCGCCGCATGGCGGCTCAGGCCATTCCCAGCTATGCACCGCACCAGGCCGCCAATCACTTCAACAAGCTCGAGTGTTTCTGTTTCAATCAGTACACCTTGGAGCCAGGGGAAAAGAAACGTTGGCCAGTGGTTTTCGTGATCGATCCCAAGTTGTCCAAAGATGTGACCACCATCACCTTGTCATACACCTTCTTTGAAGTCGGTGGTAAGACACCGGCTGCGCCTGTCGCGGCTGTGCTCGACCAAAAGCCGGGAGCGGGTTCATGACTGAACCGCGCAAAGGCTCCCTGTTTCGCACAGTGCAGGCCGTGCTTTGGGCATTCGTTGGTATCCGCAAAAATGCGGACTACCAAAAAGACGTTGATAAGCTCAATCCCTTCCATATCATGGCAGTCGGTATTGCAGCGGCTTTATTGTTTGTGCTGGGGCTCATTGCCCTGGTTAATTGGGTCGTGGTTCAGCCCACGGGTCTTTAATCCCAAGATTCGAGTTTGAAAGAAAAGAGAGCAGGAGTCAGTATGAGTTCCACCGCACACGGCACAACGCCTTATTATTTTGTCCCCCACGAGTCGCGCCATCCGGTGATGGCCGCGATCGGGTTGTTTT
The DNA here is from genome assembly GCF_003063575.1 of Limnohabitans sp. Jir72. Classification (GTDB taxonomy): domain Bacteria; phylum Pseudomonadota; class Gammaproteobacteria; order Burkholderiales; family Burkholderiaceae_C; genus Limnohabitans_A. The sequence continues at coordinate 134,738 of NZ_NESC01000004.1, read as the reverse complement.
TCGTGATCCTTGGCGCTGGTCAATGGATCAACGGCGAAGGCTGGGGCATGTATTCATTGTTCTTCGGTCTGATTTGGTGGCTGACTGTTTTGTACCAATGGTTCAAGCAATCCATTTCAGAGAGCGAAGGCGGTCAATATGGTCGAAAGATTGATTTGTCTTACCGCTGGAGCATGACTTGGTTCATCTTCTCTGAAGTCATGTTCTTTGGTGCTTTTTTCTCGGCTTTGTGGTGGGCACGTTCCCACTCGGTGCCAGCCTTGGGCAGCCTTGACAACGCTTTGTTGTGGCCTGAGTTCAAGTCGGTGTGGCCGTCTTTGGCTGCAGGCGTGACCGCATCGCCTGCTGGCATCATCGAGCCCTTCCAGACCATGACACCGTTTTGGTTGCCTACCATCAACACTGCTTTGTTGTTGACATCGGGCGTGACTTTGACGATTGCTCACCACGCCATGCAGCATGGCGACCGCAGCAAGACGATCAAGTTCATGTGGATGACGGTGCTCTTGGGTGTGATTTTCTTGTTCGTCCAGGGCTATGAATATGCCCACGCCTGGAGCGAAATGAACCTCAAGCTGTCTTCGGGCGTCTACGGCTCGACCTTCTACATGCTGACCGGCTTCCACGGTTTCCACGTGTTCGTTGGCATGTTGATGCTCTTGTTCATCACACTGCGTTTGCAAAAAGGTCACTTCACGCCGGAGCGTCACTTCGGTTTCGAAGGCGCTGCATGGTACTGGCACTTCGTGGACGTGGTCTGGCTGGGTTTGTACATCCTGGTTTACTGGATGTAAGGCCTGTCATGCTCAGCAAAAAAGCGCCCCAGGGCGCTTTTTTGTTGCTAAGTCATCAAGGGATCAGGCCCCAGCAGGAATGCCCGTGGGCTGAATCCAGCCCATCTTCCACGAAATCAACACGCAGATAAAGAGCACAATCGACAAGCCCACTCGCAATGCCAATGCGGTGGCCATGCTGCCTTTGCGCGGTGCTTGGCCCTCTTGGGGTGGTGTGCCGCTGCGCATCATGTAAATCAAAGCAGAGACGAGGCTGGCCAAGATGGCCAAAAAAGCGAGTGCAACCAGTATTTTCATGAACAGCATTATCCAATGAGTCTGTCCCGACCGTCTTTTCACCGCATTTTGATTTTTGCGTCTGCCGTATTGGGGATGGCTTTGACCTTTTCCTTGGGCATGTGGCAAGTGGGCCGTGGGGATGAAAAGTTGGCGTTGCAGGCTGCCAAAGACGAGCGCAGCGGTATGGCCGTGCTCGATTGGCGCGGTCTGACTGGATCGATGACGTCCGCAGAAATGAATGTGCTGATGTACCGACAAATGGTGCTCAAGGGGCGGTGGCTCCCAGCGCATACCGTGTACCTTGAAAACCGTCAAATGAATGGGCGGGCTGGTTTTTACGTGATGACGCCGATGCGCCTGGATTCAACAGACACTGTCGTTTTGGTGCAGCGTGGTTGGGCACCGCGCTCCTTCAAGGACCGACAAGCACTGCCTTTGATCGAGACAAGCGATGAAACGGTGGAAGTCACGGGGACATTAGCCCCTTGGCCCTCACGGCTGTACGATTTTGGCGGGGTAGAAGTTGCAGCCATACGGCAAAATCTCGACTTGATCAGTTTCCGCCAGCAAACCGGTCTGGATTTGAAGAATTTCAGCTTGGTCCAAACAGGTGCAGCATCTGAAGGTTTGCTGCGTGATTGGCCTGTGGTGGCCTCGGGTGTCGAAAAACACCAAGGCTATGCATTTCAATGGTTCGGGCTCTGCGCCCTGATCGCACTACTTTATGTCTGGTTTCAAATTGTCCAAGCAAGCCGAAAAAAATGAACTGACAGATGCACCTTTGGGCATGACGGTGCACGACTTGCCGCGGCCCGGCGAGGTTGCACAAGCTGACGCGCAGCGCACAAACTCAGGTCGCTGGAAAATGCTGGCCCTCCTGTTGGTGTGTGCGGCACCGGTCATCGCTTCGTATTTCACTTATTACGTGGTGCGCCCCGAAGCGCGCCGGCATTACGGGGAGTTGATCACCCCTCAGGTGGATTTGCCCGATGCCTCGGCACTCAATTTGCAAGGGCAGTCCGTGGACTTGAAGAGCCTCAAGGGGCAGTGGCTGCTGGTGGCAGTGGGCTCTGGCGATTGCAAAAATGCTTGCAAGGAAAACCTGTACTTTCAGCGCCAATTGCGCGAAATCATGGGCAAGGAGAAAGACCGCGTAGACCGCGTGTGGGTGCTGACCGATGAGGCCCCTGTGGATGCAACACTGTTGCCCGCCTTGAGCCAAGCGCATGTTCTGCGTGTGGACGCACCAGTGCTCCAGGCTTGGCTGAGTCCTGCCGCCGGACAGGCTGTGCAAGACCACTTGTACGTGATCGACCCCATGGGCCATTTCATGATGCGCTTTCCTGCGCACATGGATGTGGCCGGAGCCTCCAAAGCCAAGAAGGATTTGGACCGTTTGATGCGCGCCTCGGCCTCTTGGGACCAGGCCGGTCGTTGATGCCCATGAGCACGTTAGATCTGTACAACCTCAACCCCATCCTCCAAGTGATGGCTACGGGTCTGGCATTGGCCTTGCTCCCCCTGAGCTGGTGGGTCTGGCGTCATCGCCATGCGCCTGCTGGTCGCCGTTTGCAGGCCTTGACCATCCTGACCTTGTTTCTGACCTTTGATCTGATTTTGTTTGGTGCATTCACCCGGTTGACCGATTCGGGTCTGGGCTGTCCCGATTGGCCGGGTTGTTACGGCAGTGCCACGCCGGTGGGCGCTCAGGTGCACATCGAGGCCGCGCAATCGGCCATGCCCACAGGCCCGGTCACGCATGGCAAAGCCTGGGTCGAGATGGTGCACCGCTATCTGGCCACTGGTGTGGGGGTTTTGATCATGAGTCTGGGGATGATGACCTGGAACCAGCGACGAAGAGACCCTGCGCAAGCTGTGAACCCTGCCTGGCCGACGTTCACTTTGTTATGGGTCTGCCTGCAAGGCGCTTTCGGTGCCTTGACGGTCACCATGAAACTGTTTCCCGCCATCGTGACTTTACATTTGCTGTTTGGCATCGGCTTGCTGGCTTTGCTGGCCGCTCAGGCGGTGCGGTATGACGGTTGGCAAAGCTTTGCGGTGTCACCTGCATTGCGCCGTGGACTATGGCTGGCCTTTGGCTTGCTTTGCCTGCAAATAGCTTTGGGCGGCTGGGTGAGCACCAACTATGCGGTGCTCGCGTGCACAGGTTTTCCGTCTTGCAACGGCACTTGGTTGCCCGAGCTCAACTGGCAGGGCTTTGCGCTGTGGCGCGATCTGGGTCATACCGTGGAGGGTCAGATCTTGCCTTTTTCTGCATTGACCACCATCCACTTCGTTCACCGCAGTGCGGCATGGGGGGTGTTGACGGTGCTGGTCTTTGTGGGCTGGCGTTTGCGTCAGGTCCCAGGCATGCAGCGATTGGCGCATGCCTTGTTGACTTTGGCCGCTTTGCAATTGGCCACAGGTCTGAGCAATGTGGTGTTGGACTGGCCTTTGGTGGCTGCGGTGTTGCACACCGGTGGCGCATCGGCGCTGGTGTTGGTGTTGACTTGGGCGCTGTGCATCAGTCGCCCGGCTAATTCTGTGGATTCACCGCGCCATGGCGCAGGTGAACGTTCTTCTCTTGATTCAAGGCCTGCTGCATGACTGCTGCGACTTCTTCTGCTTGGCGCCAGTATTACGCGCTGACCAAACCCCGTGTGGTTCAACTGATCGTGTTCTGCGCACTGATTGGCATGGTGCTGGCCGTACCCGGTGCACCCAGAGCGCCCGAGTTGCTCTTGGGCTTGTGGGCTTGTGTTGGCATCTGGCTGGTGGCCGGCGCGGCGGCAGCTTTCAACTGTTTGGTGGAAAAAACCATCGATTCGAAAATGAAGCGAACCGCTTGGCGTCCCACCGCCAAAGGCGAGCTGAGCGATCGACAGGCCTTGCTGTTCTCAGCCGCTTTGTGCACGCTGGGTTCTGCCATTTTGTACGTGATGGTCAACCCACTCACCATGTGGCTGACCTTTGCCACTTTTGTGGGCTACGCCATCGTTTACACCGTGATCCTCAAACCGCTCACGCCACAAAACATCGTGATTGGCGGTGCCAGCGGAGCCATGCCACCGGTGCTGGGCTGGGCTGCCATGACGGGCGAAGTGGGCCCCGAGGCGCTCATCCTTTTCCTCATCATCTTCTTGTGGACGCCGCCGCATTTCTGGGCGTTGGCGCTCTACCGCGTGGAGGACTATCGCAAGTCGGGCCTGCCCATGCTGCCCGTGACGCATGGCAATGCCTTCACCCGCTTGCAGATCCTGCTGTACACGGTGGTTTTGATGGCCGCTTGCCTGATGCCCTTTGTGTACGGTATGAGCTCTTGGCTTTACTTGGGTGTGGCCGCAGTCTTGAGTATCGGCTTCATCGCTTACGCCGTCGCCTTGTTTCGTGTCTATTCCGACGAATTGGCGCGCAAGACGTTCCGTTTTTCCCTGATTCATCTGAGCGCTTTGTTTGCCGCGCTGCTGGTGGATCATTACCTTTTTTGAGCATCCTATGAACAAACGTCAATGGCTCGCTGGACTGAGCTCAGTGGCCTTGCTGGCGCTAGGCGCTTGTGGGCAGGATAAGCCCGCTTTTCGCGGTGTGGACATCTCGGGCGCTGAATATGCTCAGGGCTGGGAGCTGGCAGACCAAAACGGGCAGTTGCGCACGCTTAAGGACTTTGCCAGCAAGGTCGTGATTGTGTTTTTTGGCTACACCCAATGCCCCGATGTGTGCCCGACCTCCATGCAGGAGCTGGCCGAGGTCAAACGCCTGCTGGGCAAGGGCGGTGAACGTCTGCAAGGCGTGTTCATCACGGTGGACCCGGACCGCGATACGCCTGAGCTGCTCAAGTCCTACATGGCCAACTTTGATCCGAGCTTTGTGGCTTTGCGGGCCAGCACGCCCGAGCAGCTGGCCAAGGTCACCAAAGACTTCAAGATTTACTACAAGAAGGTCGATGGCAAAACGTCCACCAGCTACACCATGGACCACTCGGCGGGGAGTTACACCTTCGACCCGCAAGGCCGGGTGCGCCTGTACAACCGCTATGGCAGCGGCGCAGCGGCGCTCGCCGAAGACGTCAAGATCTTGCTCAAGTGACGCCAGCTGAGTGTCGGGGCGCAGGTGCCCCGGCCGGATCAATTGATCTGGATTTTTTGGCGCACGATGATGTCGCCCAGCGCCTTGGTGTCGGCTTGAATGCGGTTGCGCAAACCCTCGGGCGATGAGCCCACCACCTGCCAGCCTTGCTGGAACATGTGCGAGCGCATGTCGGGCGAGCGCACGATTTCGCTGACGATGGCCGACAGTTTGTTCAGCACGGCAGGCGGCATTGAGGCGGGGGCCGCCACGGCATTCCAGATTTCCTGCTGGTAGTTTTTCACACCGACCTCGGCCAGGCTGGCCACATCGGGCGCGAGCGTGCTGCGGCCTGCGCTGGTGGTGCCTATTGCACGCAGCTTGCCTGCACGCACCTGGGTCAAGGCCATGGCAGGTGGCAGCAGCGCCAACTGGATTTGCCCGCCCATCATGGCGTTCATGATTTGCGGGTTGCCGGGGTAGGGCACATGCACCGGGTCGATGCCCGCTTGCGTTTTGAGCAACTCCATGCCCAGATGTGCCACGGTGCCCACGCCGGGGGAGCCATAGCTCAGTTTGTTGCCGCTTTGCCGGGCGTGGGCCAGCCATTGCGCGGGTGAGGTGCCTGGCGCATCGGCGGGCGCTGCCAGCAGCAATGGCGCGGTCCCAATCAGGCTCACCGGGGCCAAGTCTTTCAAGGGGTCGTACGTCACCTTGGGGTTGAGGATGCGGGCGATCGTCATGTTGCCGTTGATCATCAGACCCAAGGTGTGGCCATCGGTGGACTTGGCCACATGGTCGGCCGCAATGTTGCCACCTGCGCCCACCTTGTTTTCGACGATCACGGTCTGCCCCAGGGCTTTGCCCAAAGGTTCCGCCAGCGCACGTGCCGTCAAGTCAGGGCTGGAACCGGCCGGAAAGCCGACCACCAGCTTGATGGTCTGGCTGGGCCAGTCGGCAGCGGCTTGCGCCAAATGACTGGTCAGGCACAAGGCCAGGGCAGCAGCGCTCAACAAGGATCGGCGGGAAAGAGGGGACAAAGTTTGCAAGCGCATCAAGGGATCTCCAGAACATCTCAACAGCTGCCACTTTAGCGCAGCGCCAATATGCCTTGTGACGGTACGTTGTGCGTGCAGGGTCTGCCAAAAAAATACCCGGCCATGGCCGGGTAAGGGGGGTGTTTGCCAGTGCGTTTAGGCGAACTCGACAAGCGCCTTTTTCATCTTTTTCATGGCCGCGACTTCGATCTGGCGGATGCGTTCAGCGCTCACGCCGTATTCGGCCGCCAGGTCGTGCAGCGTCATGCCGCCCGAGCCGTTGTCGTTGACCTTGAGCCAGCGCTCTTCCACGATGCGGCGACTGCGTTCGTCCAAGGCGTTCAGCGCGGCCGCCAGTCCATCGCTGGCCATCACATCGCGCTGGTGCGCTTCGATCATGGCAGTGGGCTCGTGGCTGGCATCGGCCAAGTAAGCAATCGGGCCAAAGGCCTGTTCGCCATCGTCCGAGGGGGCTGGGTCCAGCAGCACGTCACCACCGGACATGCGCATTTCCATCTCCATGACTTCTTCGCGCTTGACGTTGAGGTCATGTGCCATCACGTCAATCTGCTCGGGCGTCAGCGTATCGCGGTGCGTGCCGCTTTCGGCCTCGGCCTTGAAGCCTTGCTTCATCGAGCGCAGGTTGAAAAACAGCTTGCGCTGGGCCTTGGTCGTGGCGACCTTGACCATGCGCCAGTTTTTCAGGATGTACTCGTGGATTTCGGCCTTGATCCAGTGCAGCGCGTAGCTGACCAGGCGCACGCCTTGGTCGGGGTCGAAACGCTTGACGGCCTTCATCAGGCCCACATTGCCTTCCTGGATCAGGTCGCCGTGGGGCAGGCCATAGCCCAGGTATTGGCGTGACACGGACACGACCAAGCGCAGGTGCGAGAGCACCAGTTTGCGGGCGGCTTCCAAATCGTCGTTGGCATTGAGTTGGCGGGCGGCTTCTTGCTCTTCCTCAAGCGTGAGCATGGGCATGCGGTTGACCGCTGAGATGTACGCGTCCAGGTGACCCAGCGAGGGCACCACGGCCCATGGGTTGCCCAGTGTCATCGCGGTGGCCGGGGAAATGGTTTGAGTGGTCATACCAGAACTCCTTTTAATCCACCCATATTAGCACTCCCTGGGTGTGAGTGCTAATACCCTGAACACGGAAGCCGTGTGCAGGTGTAACAGGTAGGTCGTTCAGTCTTGGATCACCAAGCCAGCGTGGCCTTCGACCACCCGGCCCAGCACCGCCGCCTGGTCAAAGCCGTAGCGGGCGAAGGTGGCCAGCACCTCGTCTAAGCTGTCCGGGCTGCAGGCCACCAGCAGGCCACCGCTGGTTTGGGGGTCGGTCAGCAGGGCTTGGTCAGGGGCCGCAAAGCCAGCAGGCAGCTGGACATCTTGGCCATAGCCGGCCCAGTTGCGGCCAGAAGCACCGGTCACCATCCCTTGGGCGGCCAGCTCGCGCACGCCCGTCAGCAAGGGCACCTTGGACCAGTCGATCTGGACCGTGCAGCCGCTGCCACGGGCCATTTCAAGTGCATGGCCCGCCAAACCAAAGCCTGTCACGTCGGTGAGCGCATGCACACCTGGCAGGGCAGCTAAATCGGGGCCTGGAGTGTTCAAGCGGGTGGTGGTGGCGATCATTTGGGCATAGCCCTCGGCAGGCAGGGCGTTCTTTTTCAGGGCCGCCGACAGCACGCCGACGCCCAGCGGTTTGCCCAGCACCAGAACATCGCCTGGCCGAGCATCTGCATTGCGCTTGATGCGGCTGGGGTGGACCAGACCCAAGGCCACCAAGCCATAAATGGGCTCCACCGAGTCGATGGTGTGCCCGCCCGCGATCGGGATGCCTGCGGCTTGGCAGACGCTGGCACCGCCTTCGAGGATGCGGCCAATGGTGTGGGTGGACAGCACGTTGATGGGCATGCCCACCAAGGCCAGCGCCATGATGGGCGTGCCCCCCATGGCGTAGACATCGCTGATGGCATTGGTCGCGGCAATGCGGCCAAAGTCGAAGGGGTCGTCCACGATGGGCATGAAAAAGTCGGTGGTCGCGATCAGGGCCTGCTCGTCGTTGAGCTTGTAAACCGCCGCGTCGTCGGCCGTCTCGATGCCCACCAGCAGTTCCTTGGGCAAGGGCATCGCATGGGTGCTTTTGAGGATGTCAGACAGCACGCCGGGTGCAATCTTGCAGCCGCAACCGCCCCCGTGCGAGAGGGAGGTCAAACGCGGTTCGGATCGGGTTTCGGTGGTGGTCATGGGTTCAGCTCAGCAGGGCCTGCGCGAATTCGCGGGCGTCAAAAGTTTCGAGGTCTTCCAGTTTTTCGCCCACGCCGATGAAATACACCGGGATGGGTTTTTCGCGGGCAATGGCGCACAGCACGCCGCCCTTGGCCGTGCCGTCCAGCTTGGTCACGATCAGGCCCGTCAGGCCCAGGGTGTCGTCAAAAGCCTTCACTTGGGCCAGCGCGTTTTGGCCCGTGTTGCCGTCAATCACCAGCAAGACCTCGTGCGGTGCGCTGGCCTCGGCCTTTTGCACCACGCGCTTGATCTTGCCCAGCTCTTGCATCAGGTGCAGCTGGGTCGGCAGGCGGCCTGCGGTGTCCACCAAGACCACATCGCGGCCACGGGCGCGGCCTGCGGTCACGGCGTCAAAGCTCACGGCGGCTGGGTCGCCGCCTTCTTGGCTGACGATCTCTACCGTGTTGCGGTCCGCCCAAACGGCCAGCTGCTCGCGCGCCGCTGCCCGAAATGTGTCGGCTGCGGCCAGCAAGACGCTCAGGCCGTCATCGGCCAGGTGTTTGGTGAGTTTGCCGATGGATGTGGTTTTGCCCGCCCCGTTGACCCCAGCGACCATGATCACCGTGGGGTGGTGTGCGCCGATCTCCAGCGGTTTTTGCAAGACTTTCAGCAAATCGGCAATGGCCTCGGCCAGCAGACCTTTGACTTGGGCGGGCTCGGTGGCCTTGGCTTCTTTGACGCGACGCTTCAGGTCTTGCAGCAGGTGCTCGGTCGCTTTGACGCCGGTGTCGGCCATGAGCAAGGCGGTTTCGAGCTCTTCGTAGAGTTCGTCGTCGATGCGTGTGCCGGTGAACACCGTGGCGATGTTGGAGCCGGTCTTGCGCAGGCCGTTTTTCAGGCGGTCCAGCCAGCCCTGGCGCGCGGGTGCGGCAGGCGCTGGCTCGGCCACGGGCTCTGCAGCGGGCGCTGTGTTGACGGCTGCAGCGGCGGCTGGCGGGGGTATTTTCGCCTGCTCTGGCGGGGACTTTTTGCTGAAGAAACTGAACATGGTGTGGATTTGAAGGATCATGCATTCTATGAAACCGAACTTTCTCTTGGGAATTTCCTGGCTGGCCGTTCTTTTGGGCGCGTCTTTGACCACCTTTGCACAGGCCCCTGCGGCTGCTGCGGCCACGCCTGCTGCGCAAGTGCACACCTACACACTGGCCAACGGCATGACTTTGTGGGTCAAGCCAGACCGCCGAGCGCCCACAGCCGTGCACATGGTCTGGGTGCGTGTGGGCTCCATGGACGAGGTGGACGGCACCAGCGGTGTGGCCCATGTGCTGGAACACATGCTCTTCAAAGGCACGCCCACTTTGCCCGCCGGAGAGTTTTCGCGCCGCGTGGCGGCACTGGGCGGGCGCGAAAACGCGTTCACCTCCAAGGACTACACGGGCTACTACCAGCAGATCCCCTCTCACCAGCTGGAAGCCGTGATGCGGCTGGAGTCGGACCGCTTTGCCAACAACCAGTGGCCCGATGCGGAATTTGCCAAAGAGCTGGAGGTCGTCAAGGAAGAGCGCCGCTTGCGCACCGAGGACAACCCCCGGGCCTTGCTGCACGAAATGCTCGCGGCCACCTCTTTGACCGCTTCCCCCTATCGCCGCCCCATCGTGGGCTGGATGAGCGATCTGGACGCCATGACGGCACAAGACGCGCGCGATTTTTACCGCCACTGGTACGTGCCGGGCAACGCGGTGGTGGTGGTGGCGGGCGATGTGGACCCGGTGCAGGTCAAAGCCCTGGCTGAGCAGTATTACGGCGCGATCCCCTCGCGCAGCGTGGCCGATCGCAAGCCCCAGCAAGAGCCCGCCCAGCAAGGGCTGCGCCGCTTTGAATTCAAGGCCCCTGCCGAGCAGTCTTATGTGGCGCTGGCCTTCAAGGTGCCTCGCCTGGCCAGTTTGCAGCCCTCGCCAGAGCACGACGATGCGCTGGCCCTGACCGTGCTGGCTGCGGTGCTGGACGGTTACAGCGGCGCCCGTCTGGAGCGCGCCCTGACCCAAGGTGAGCAGCGCCTGGCCGACAGCGTGGGCGCGCACAACGGCCTGATGGGGCGAGGTCCGCAATTTTTCTATCTCGAAGGCGTACCTGCCAAAGGCCAGACCACCGAGGCGCTGGAAGCCGCCTTGCGCGCCCAAGTGCAAAAAGTGGCATCACAGGGCGTGACCGAAAGCGAGCTGCAACGCGTCAAGACCCAGTGGGTCGCCAGCGAAATCTACAAACTCGACTCGGTTTTTAACCAGGCCCGCGAACTGGGTGTGGCCTGGACGCTGGGTTTGCCACCCGACCATGGCGCGCAACTGATGGCCCGGCTGCGCCAGGTCACGGCCGCGCAAGTGCAGACGGTGGCGCAAAAGTATTTCGGGGATGACAGCCTCACCGTGGCGGTGTTGCGCCCGCAGCCCCTGTCGGGACAAGTCAAACGCAAACCCGCTGCCGGTGCGCGGCACTGAAGGGGTGGTCATGAAAGTCAACAACATGTTTCGTCAAATGGGCCTGTGTGCTGCTTTGCTGGCGGCCACTTGGGCACAGGCGGCCTTGCCGATTCAGCACTGGACCCTGCCCAGCGGTGCCCGCGTCTACTTGGTCGAAAGCCACGCCATCCCGATGGTCGATGTCCAGATCGATCTGGACGCTGGCAGTCGGCGCGATCCGGCCGCGCAGGCCGGCTTGGCCTCGGTCATGGCTGGACAAATCTCCAGCGGCCTGCGCGCCGACCCCAAAGGTTCAGGCCCGTATGCCAAGGCCATGGATGAAAACCAGCTGGGTGAAGCGTGGGCCGATCTGGGGGCCAGCTTTGGTGCCGGTGCCAGCGCAGACCGCTTGAGCTTTTCGCTGCGCAGCCTGAGCTATCCGGACTTGCTGGACAAGGCGGTGGCCTTGGCCGCACGTCAAATGGCGCATCCGACGTTTCCCGAGCCCGTCTGGGTGCGTGACCGTGAGCGCATGTCGGCCGCCATCCGCGAGTCTTTGACGCAACCGGGCACGTTGGTGCAAAACAGCTACGCCTCGGCCGTCTATGGTGCCCATCCTTACGGCTACAAAACCACGCCCGAATCCTTGTCGCGCATTGGCGCCGCTGAACTGAAAGCCTTGCATGCCCAGGCTTTGCGTCCCTGCAATGCCGCAGTCAGCGTGGTGGGCGATCTGTCGCGAGCCCAGGCCGATGCGCTGGTCAAACGTCTGTTGGCCCTGTGGCCAGCCATGGCCACTTGCCAGCCTTTGCCGCCGGTGGCCGAGGTCCAGCCTCTGCAAGCAGCACAAATTGTGAACGTGCCTTTTGATTCGGCACAGGCCCATGTGCTGATGGGGCAGCCGGGCTACAAGCGCAATGATCCGGACTTTTTCGCTTTGCTGGTGGGCAACCACATTTTGGGTGGCGGCGGCTTTGTGTCGCGCTTGACCGAGCAGGTGCGCGAAAAGCGGGGCCTGAGCTACAGCGTGTACAGCTATTTCGCGCCAGCACTGCACGCGGGCGCCTTCACCGTGGGTTTGCAAACCCGCCCAGACCAAGCCGCGCAGGCCACGGCGGTGGCACAAGAGGTGGTGCGCACTTTCGTCAAGGACGGCCCCACCGAAGCCGAGTTGCAAGCGGCCAAGTCCAACCTGATCGGCGGCTTTGCCTTGCGCATCGACAGCAACCGCAAGCTGCTCGACAACGTGTCCAACATCGCTTGGAACCGACTGCCCCTGAATTACCTGGACAGCTGGACCGCGCAGGTCGAACGTGTGCGTGTGGACGATGTGCGCCGCGCCATGGCCCGGGTGTTGCAGCCCGATCGCATGGTCACGGTGGTGCTGGGCGCGCAGCCCTGATATTCAGCGGTGCCCGATCAGTGGAAGGCTTGCAAAACACATGCGCTTACAACTGGCCCGGCGCTTTCGTCATCAGACCGCAGACGGGGCGCGTTGTAGTTGCAAGTCCAGCAAGGTGTTGGACTGAAAACTGAAAGAAGGACTCTTCTCATGAACAAGCTGCTCGCCACCCTGATCGCCGGTTTCTTTGCTGCCGGTGCATTCGCCCAAGCTCCCGCTGCGCCCGCGACAGCCGCTGCTCCTGCAGCCGCCGTAGCACCAGCTGCCAAAGCGGAAGTGAAAGATGCCAAGGCACAAGCCAAAGCCGTGAAAGCCGAAAAGAAAGCGGCTCACAAAGCCGAAGCGAAAGCGGCACAAGCGTCCGCTGAAACCAAAGTGGCACCTGCCGCAGAAAAAACGGCCGACAAAGCCGCTGCCAAAGTGGATGCCAAGATGCCTCAAGGCAAGTGATGCCCGGCGGCCGGACCGTTTGTCCGGCCTGCGGTTCACCCACAAGAAGCCAGCACCCGTGCTGGCTTTCTTGTTTGTGGGTGCCGTTGGAGCATGCCACCCAGGTGCAGGGGCCACATGCTGGCCTTTACACTTGCAGACCATGCCCTCATCCAATTCCAAACGCGCAATGAGCGAAAGTGCCGTTCGCCATGCCGCCTCCAAAAAGCCTCACAAGCCGGTGCCTAAAGGCCCGCCCTCGCACGAGGTGCGCATTATCGGCGGCCAGTGGCGCCGCACACGCCTCAAAGTCATCGACAAACCGGGCCTGCGCCCCACGCCTGATCGCGTGCGTGAAACTCTCTTCAACTGGTTGGGCCAAGACCTGGCCGGGTGGCGCTGTGTGGACGCGTTTGCAGGCACCGGCGCACTGGGGCTGGAGGCGGCTTCACGCGGTGCGTCGCATGTTCTGATGCTGGAGCAAGACCCTGTGCTGGTGAGCGCTTTGCAAGCCCATGTGCTGCGTTTGCAGGCGGGCATGGTCCAGGTGCAGCGCGGTGATGCCATCACGGCATTGCAACGCCTGCCTGCAGGCAGTGTGGACCTGGTGTTCATCGACCCGCCGTTTGATGGCCCTTGGTTTGAATCGGCGCTCAAGGCGGCTGCAGCGGCGGTGCCGCTGGGCGGCTGGGTGTACCTGGAGGCGCCCGTGGCCTGGACCGACGAGGCGCTGGGTGTTTGGGGCCTGAAGGTCGAGCGCCACCTGAAGGCCGGTGCCGTGCACGCCCATTTGCTGCAGCGCACTGCATAAACGCACTGCATAATTTGTGCAGACTGAACCGAGGACTCCACCATGAACCACCCCGTGATCGCTGTTTACTCCGGCACCTTTGACCCGCTGACGCTGGGCCATGAGGACGTGGTGCGCCGTGCGGCCCGCATGTTCGATCAGGTCATCATCGCGGTGGCCACTGCGCACCACAAGAAAACCCTGTTCAGCCTGGACGAGCGCCTGCACCTGGCGCAGTCGGCCTTGCACGATTGCGCCAATGTGAAGGCGGTGCCTTTTGATGGGCTGATTGTGGATTTTGTGCGCGCCCAAAAGGCGCAAGTCATCGTGCGCGGCCTGCGTTCGGTGACCGACTATGACTATGAAACCCAGATGTCGGGCATGAACCGGCACTTGGCGCCCGATGTGGACACCGTGTTTTTGCACACCAGCGCGAATGTGCAACACATCAGCAGCACCTTGGTGCGCGAAATCGCCAAGCTCGGCGGTGATGTGTCGGGCCTGGTTTCAGCGCCCGTGCTCAACGCGTTGGAGTTCAAGCTGTCCAGCACAGCTTGACTGCGTGGCGATGGTGTTGCATGCAAAGTACGCTGTTGATGTGCGGCCAATCGCTGGATCACACCTTGTCTGGCCTTGAACGGCCAGGCACGGTGTGAACCACAACGATTTGTCGCGCAGGCTCTTAGAGGTCCCGACGTTTCATCGCGTTTTCAATGAAACCGGCTTGCCGAATGGCCAGGGCCACGATGGTGAGGGTCGGGTTGCAGGCGCCGCTGGACGTGAATTGGCTGCCGTCCGAGACAAAGAGGTTTTTGATGTCGTGCGCCTGACCGTGGCGGTTGACCACCCCGTCGCGCGCTTTTTCACTCATGCGGTTGGTGCCCATGTTGTGGCTGGCCGGGTAAGGCGGCATGTCGATCACACGCTTGGCCCCCACGGCTTCGGACAAAGCACGCCATTGCTTGAGGCCGTGGCTGGCGAGCCGATCATCGTTGGCGGTGTAGGTCTTGGTGACGACGGGGACGGGCAGACCATATTGGTCTTTTTCCGTGGCGTGCAGGGTGATGCGGTTGTCCGCCATGGCCTGGTCTTCGCCGCACACCCAGACGCAGGTCATGTGGTCGTACAAATCGATGGCCGATGTGAAATCGCGCCCCCAGCCGCCCGGTTGCATGAAGGCCGCCATGAAGGGCAGGCCCAGAGACAAACCTTCCAGGTAGTAACCACCATTGAAGCCGCGTGATGCGTCATGTCGTGCTTCATCGGCCACCACCGCACCAATAGAGGTGCCACGGTACATGTAGACAGGTTTGTCATAAATCGACGCCGCTGCCGCTGTGGAGTGGTTCATGTAATTGCGCCCCACCTGGCCGGACGAGTTGGCCAAACCGTCACGGAACATGCTGGAGGCCGAGTTCAGCAAGAGGCGTGGCGACTCAATCGAGTTGCCTGCGACACAAACGATGCGCGCTTTCTGGAAATGCTGCTTGCCGTTTTTGTCGGCATACAGCACGCCCGTGGCTTTGCCCTGTGCGTCATGTTCAATGCGCAGGGCCATGGACTGCGGGCGCAGCTCGACCTTGCCGGTGCCCAGGGCATCCGGGATGTCTGCATACAGGGTGGACCATTTCGCGCCGATCTTGCAGCCTTGCATGCAAAAACCGATTTGCTGGCAACCGGGGCGGTGCTGGTAGGCCTGCGAGTTGATGGCCATGGGGCGCACGATGTTTTTGTAGCCAATCTTGCGCGCCCCGGCAGCGATGACCTTGTAGTGGTTGTTCTCAGGCAGCATGGGCAATCCGCTGGCTGCAGTGCCCGTGACGCCCAACTTCTTTTCGGCCAGATCGTAGAAGGGCGCCATTTCGGCGTAATCCACAGGCCAATCCATCACTTGCGTGCCCGCTTGTTCGCCATAGGTGCTGCGGGTTTTGAATTCGTGCGGCTGAAAGCGCAAGGCAAGGCCAGCCCAGTGGACAGATGAACCACCGACGCCCTTGACGATCCAGGCGGGCAGGCCGGGGTAGGTCTTGGTGTGGTGCCAGCCACCGGCCGAGATGCGCTTGTCCAGCCAGGAAATTTTGTTGAACATGCCCCATTCATCGTTGTCGATATCGGCCTGGGTGTAGTGTTTGCCCGCCTCCAGAATCACGCAGTTGATGCCTTTTTGGGCCAACTCATTGGCCAGGGTTCCGCCGCCCGCGCCGGAGCCGACGATGACCACGACGCTGTCGTCGTTGAGGCTAAATTGTGTAGGTGTTGCCATGTGTTTATCTCCTGAAAATGGGCTCAAAGCCAGTTGATGTCGTTGAAGCCACGGTTGACGTAACCGCCCTTTTGCCAAGATGAGCCTTCGTAGCCCAACATGGGCCAGACCTGCTTGTTGTCGTAAAGACCGGTGACCATGTCACCGCGGATTTTTTGGAAAAAGGGCGTTTGTTCCATGCCTTTGAGCAAGCTGACGCGATCGGCTTCTTTGGGAATGGCCACATAGCTGGTGCCAAAACGGGCTCTGGCTTGTGCGTTCAATTCAGAGACACCATCGGTGATCAGTTTTTTCAGGGCCGCATTTTTGGCTGCAGCTTTTTCATGTGGCATGAGCGCTTGCAGGTAATAACGATCGGTCAATTTGTCATGCGGGTAAATATCGCGCGCCATGCGAAGCAAGGTCACACCCGTTTGGCTGCCAAGCACCTTGAAGGATGCTGCGTGGAGCACCGAGGGTGTCACGCTCAGAGCCGCAATCGGGACGACACTCATGCCGGCAGCACCCGCGAGAAATCCTCGGCGCTGAACTTGAGGCAATTTTTCGAGGATGCGCATGGAAGGTTTTTGTGTGTTCATAAAGTCTCCTGTGTTGAAAATGAATGAAGCGTTTCATGCACTGCAAAAGACAGTGCAGGAAACACATCGAGGTCTGTGACCATGTGGTCCAGATAGGCGCTGACCGAAGTGGTTGCGCGCTCTAGCACCGTGGCGTCTGTCTGGGGTTTGCCCATGGCCTCGCACAGCAGTGCCCAGTCGGGTGGATTGACCAAAATACCCGCGGTCAGCAACACGCCTGTGCGCCGGCGTACTTGGGCCAGACCGACGAGCTTTCGTCCATCGGCCACCACTTCCCAGGGGGACAAGCCTGCAAAGCAAGCCCAATGCGCGGGGCGGATCGGGTGCGAGGCCAGGGCTTTGGCGGGCACGTCCCAGCATTTGTGCAATGCCGTGGCCAGGCCCTCGCCCAACCAGCGGTAGCTGCTCAAAATGCCCTGGCCAACTGCAGGGTGGTCAGGCGGCAATATGACCGACAGGCTCAGCATCCAGGGGCCTGTTAGAACCGCCCCGCCACCGGCGTGACGCACCAACGCTTGTATGGCGCTGTCAGGCAGTTGTGCCAAATTGGCACGCTGCCCGCAACCCAGAACCAACGCAGGCTCCGTGTAGCGCCAAAAGCGCAACCGGGGCTCTGTGACCAGCGTGTCCAGCTGCTCTTCGTTCCAGCGTTGCTCTTGTGCAGCTGACGCTGTCAGGCAATCAACAAGCCAGTCACGCTTCATGGCAAACTCCTGCTTCAAGTCGCTTGCGCAAGTCGGCCAAGAACAGGGCAGCAGGGTGACCATCCACAGCGCGGTGATCGAACACCAATGTCATGGACATCATGGGCGCAATCACGATCTGGCCGTCACGCACCACGGGGGTGTCCAGCGTGCGGCCGATGCCCAAAATACCCACTTGGGGTGGATTGAGAATCGGCGTGAACCAGTCAATGCCCGTGGCGCCCAGATTCGTCACCGTGAAGCTGCCGCCCTGATAGGCCTTGGGCGGCAAGCTTTGCTGGCGTGCTGCTGCGGCCAATTCCCGAACCTGCTGCGCCATGTCGGCCAGTGACCTGGCCGCCGCGTTGCGGATCACAGGCACAGCCAAGCCTTCTGACAGCGCGACGGCCATCCCCAGATTCACCACGCTCTGCGGGGCGATGCCCTCGGGGGTCAGCCACGCATTGAGCGCGGGGTGATCCCGCAAAGCGCCTGCGACCGCGCTGAGCACCTGGGGCGTGACGCCGACTTGTTGGCCCAGGCAGGCCGTCATGTCGACTTCCACGGTCATGGCCACGCGAGGGGCTTGCCAGCCCAAGGTCATGTTGCGCGCAATCGCACCTCGCATGCCTTTGAGGGGAATGACGCTCATGACAGCTCGATCAGTGTGGTGCCGCGCGCGAAAGTCTCCTCGACCTGCACGCAAATGCGTTGCACGGTGCCGGCCACGGGGGCCGTGATTTCATGGCTGGACTTGACCAGAACCACGCTGCCCAGCACCTGACCTGCCGTCACCGTGTCATGTTCTTTGACCCGCCATTCTTCCACCAGGGCTTCGGTGCCCTCATCCACGTCGGCCCACAATTCGGCGGGCAAGGTCACGGCGTTCATGCGGCCACCTTCACTTTCGGCGCCACCATCAAGGCTTGTGCCTGCTGCACGATGTTGGCCACTTGCGGGATGACGAATTGTTCCAGCGGACGGCTGTAGGGAATCGGCACATCGGGCACGGCCAAGCGTCGCACAGGCGTTTTGAGGGTCAGGATGTCCAGGTTTTCGGCCACCAGTGCGGCGATCTCGCCCGACAGACCAAAGCTCAAATAGTCTTCATCGGCCACCAGCAGACGCCCCGTCTTGCTGACCGAGGCCAAGATGGTTTCGCGGTCCAGGGGCACCACGGTGCGCAAATCCACAATCTCTGCGTCGATGCCCTGTGCGGCCAGGGTTTCGGCGGCCAGCACCGCTTTTTGCACCATCTGGCTGAGCGTGACGATCGTCACATCGCGGCCTTCGCGCACGACCTTGGCCTTGCCGAATGGGATGGTGTAAGCCTCTTGCGGCACCTCGTTGGTGCTGCCCTCCAGGTAGGACATCCAGGGCAGGCCCATGATGCCTTTGTGGAACATGAAGACCACGGGGTTGTTGTCCCGGATGGCCTGCGTCATCAAACCCTTGGCGTCATAGGCGTTGGAGGGCACCACCACCTTGAGGCCCGGCATGTGGGCAAATGTGGCGTACAGGCATTGCGAGTGCTGCGCCGCATCGTTGTAGCCGCCGCCAATGGCCGTCATCAGCACCATGGGCAGCTGGATGTTGCCACCGGCCATGTAGGTGTTCTTGGCCATGTGGTTGTAGATCATGTCCATGCACACGCCAAAGAAGTCGACAAACATCAATTCGGCAATCGGGCGCATGCCTTCTGCCGCTGCGCCGATGGCCGCGCCAATGAAGCCGGTTTCAGAGATGGGCGTGTCCATGATGCGGTCTTTGCCAAACTTGTCGAGCAGGCCGCCGGTGGCACCGAAGATGCCGCCGTACTTGCCGACGTCTTCGCCGAGCACAAAGACTTCTGCGTCGCGTTCCATCTCCTGGCCAATGGCTTCGGAGATGGCTTGGGCCATGGTGAGTTTGCGGGTGGGTTGGGTCATGAAGGACTCCTGAAATGTGAGGGGGTGTGGGGTTTTCCGAGGCTGAAAAATTCAGGCAAAGACATGCAGCAAGGCGTCTTCGGCTTCGGGGTAGGGGCTGTTGCGCGCGAAGTCGTAAGCCTCTTGAACGCGCTGGTGCACGGCCTGGCGCAATGCCGCGTCTTGGCCATCGTCCAGGGCGCCCAGGGAACGCAGTTGCTGAGCCAGGTGCGGGATCGGATCGTTTTTGCGCAATTCCTCTGTTTCGCCTTTGGGGCGGTAGGTTTCCGGGTCACCTTGAAAGTGACCCAGGTAGCGGTCGGTCTTGACCTCGATCAGGGTCGGCCCAAGGCCTGCGCGTGCCCGCGCCACGGCTTGGCCTGCGGCTTTGAACACTTCGACGGCGTCGTTGTCTTTCACCAAAATGCCGGGCATGCCGTATGCCGCTGCACGGTCTGAATTCCAGGCCACAGAGGTCGATTCGGACTTTTCGACCGAGATGGCATACGCGTTGTCTTCGCACACAAAAATCACCGGCAAGCGCCACAGGGCAGCCAGGTTCATGGATTCATGGAAGGCACCCTGGTTGGTGGCGCCTTCTCCAAAAAAGGCGACGGCCACCGCATCGGTGCCGCGCTTTTTGGCGGCCAGCGCTGCGCCGCAAGCCGGGGGCATGCTGGCGCCCACGATGCCGCTGCAGCTGAACTTGTGCTCCGGGTCAAACAAATGCATGTGACCGCCCTTGCCACGGCCCAGGCCCGTGGCCTTGCCAAACATCTCGGCCGTCATGGGTTTGAGGGGCACGCCCTTGGCAATGGCAAAGTGGTGCGGGCGGTGTGCGCCCACCACGGTGTCGTCTTGGCGCAGATGCGCGCACACCCCGACGGCCACCGGCTCCTGGCCTGCGGCCAGGTGCATCTCTCCGGGAACGGGGCCTGAGCCGATGTCAAAGGCCAGGCCTTTTTGAATGGCGGGCGGCAGTTTGCCTTCCATATACACCTTGACCATGGTTTCTTCGTACTCACGAATTTCGACCATCGTTTCGTACATCCACCGCAATTGCTCGGTACTTGCTTGCATGCATATCTCCTCAAGTTCTGGTGCCGTGCACCGTCGAATGACGGGCATCGGACGATGAACTTTTGCAATCGCCGTGCCAGTGGGCAAAAGCCAGTTCCAGCAAGGGATTGCCCTGACTGCATGGCCGCTGGCCTGTTGCAAAAGGCAGACAGGTGATGCAATGGCCGCCTTTCGGGGTGCGACAGGTGTTGCATTCACATGCAACAAATGACACGTTTCAGTCGGGTAAGCGCCAATGAAAACAGAGGCATAAATGACTATGATGGAGTCGTCTTGTCAACGACTTCACGTGTGCTTACGGCGTTTGGGGGAATCCTTCTTGCGCCGCTTGTAGGGCGTGTTCACCCCTTTCACCATGTCCTTTTCTGCTTCCGTCATCGACCAGCGCATTCGTCAGGCCATGCAGGGCGACTCGGCCCTGGCCAAGTCCTGGAAACGGTCTCTGGAGCGCTACCAGATAGACCCAGGTCTGAGCACGCCACCCAGGGTGTATTCGAGGGGGCAGCTCAAGGATTACCAAACGCCACTGGAAGACTTGATGCACACCGCGCGCGAGGGCATGAATCAACTCTCGCGCCAAGTGCGGGATGCCGGTTATGTGGTGTTGCTGACCGATCCACAGGGCGTGACGGTGGACTTTGTGAACAACGAGGCCCACGACAAAGAGCTGCGACATGCGGGTCTTTACGTGGGGGCTTGCTGGTCAGAGGAGGTGGAAGGCACTTGCGCAGTGGGCGTGTGTTCGATTGAACGCGCACCCATCACCGTGCACCACGATGAGCACTTTCGCTCGCCCAACACCACCTTGACCTGCAGCTCTGCCCCGGTGTTCGGACCTGCGGGTGATTTGCTGGCCGTTCTGGATGCATCGGCCCTGTATTCACCGCATGACAAGCGCAGTCAACACCTGGTGTTGCAGATGGTGTCGCAAACGGCCCGAATGGTCGAGGACGCTTATTTTTTGCGCCAGCATCGCCACCACTGCGTCTTGCACCTGAGCGAAAGCCGGGCCTTGCTGGATGTGCAGGTCAGCCTCTTGATGGCCTTGGACGAGAGCGGGCGGGTCATGGCCGCCAACAGCCGGGCGCGTCAGTGCTTGGGGGCCCATCCGGACCATCCACTGGCGCATGCGCTGACGTGCATGGGGGCAGACATCAGCCATGTGTTGGGCCTGGACATGCCCGCACTGGTCACGCAGGCGCACCGGGCCAAAGGTGACGCCTTCGAAGTGCGCCATGTGGCCAGTGCACGTCGCTACTTTGCCAAACTCACGCATCCGACGCAGCCGCGTGTGACCCGGGTCTTGGCAGACCATGCCCAGGCCGCTTCGGTGGGCACGGACCTGCAAGCTTTGCATGTGCTGGCCGGTACGGACCCCTTGATGATGTCCAACGTGCTCAAGGCCAGTCGGGTGATGAACAAGGGCATTTCGGTCTTGTTGCATGGGGAGACCGGCACCGGCAAGGAAATGTTTGCGCAAGCCATGCACCAGTGCAGCGCCCGCAAAGCCCAATCCTTTATCGCCCTCAATTGCGCAGCCATTCCCGAAAGCCTGATTGAGAGTGAGTTGTTTGGCTATGCGGATGGCGCCTTCACCGGGGCACGCGCCAAAGGGGTCAAGGGCAAGATCCAGCAAGCCGATGGCGGCACCTTGTTTCTGGATGAAATTGGCGACATGCCACTGGCTTTGCAGACCCGCTTGTTGCGCGTTCTGGCGGAAGGGGAAGTCATGCCCTTGGGCGCAGAGGTGTCGGCCAAAGTGGATGTGCAGGTCATTTGCGCCTCGCACCGCAAGCTGCTGTCCATGGTGGAAGAGGGGCACTTCCGGCAGGACTTGTATTTTCGTTTGAGTGGCATCGTGATCGAGTTGCCTGCTTTGCGCGAACGCCAGGATTTGGGCGCACTGATTGAACAGGTCTTGCACGCGCAAACACGCGCACAGTCCAGGGTGTTCATTCCCACCATCACGCCAGAGGCCTGCGATTTGTTGAAGCACTATGCATGGCCTGGCAATATCCGCGAGTTGAAAAACGTGTTGCGAACGGCGGTGGCCTTGTGTGAACGCAATCTGATCGAGCCCAGGCATTTGCCTCGCGAGTTGCAGTGCGGTGCGGGCGTGCCTTTGTTGCCGCCCCGCTTGGCCTCGGGGGAGCCGCTGGCGTCATGCACGGCCCTGTCCAGCCAGCCACCGTCGTCCATGCCAGAGTCAGCCCTGCACGAAAAGAGCGCCCAACTCCTGGCGCATTTGCGCCAAGAGCGCTGGAATGTCTCGGAAGTGGCCCGCCAACTGGGCGTCAGCCGCTCCACCATTTACCGGCGCATGGCGCGCGAAGGCATCAGTGCGCCGATTTGAGGTGGATCACATCAATCCTCGGCGCCTTCCACCAGAAAACGCACGCGTTTTTGGCCTTGCCATTCGTCGGCATCGAGCCTATAGGCCAGTTTGACGCGTGAGGGCAAAGGCTCGGTGCGGCCAAACCAGATGCCGTCGACCGGCTGGCCCTGGTGTTTCATCTTGAGCGACAGGTGTTTCTCACCCACCAGCCGCTGCGAGACCACCTCGATCTCTTCGCAAAACACAGGCGGTGCAAAGCCTTGGCCCCAGACCTCGTGGTGCAGCATGTCCACCAGATCCACCCGGCGGTATTCGGCGGGCAGCGGCCCATCGGTTTCCAGGCGGCGTTGCAGGGTGGCAGCGTCCAGCCACTCCATCGCCACCTGGTTGAGCGTTTCCTCGAACACATCGAGGTGTTCTTCTGCAATCGTGCAACCCGCCGCCATGGCGTGGCCGCCAAAGCGCAGCAGCACGCCCGGGGCGCGTTTGGCCACCAGGTCGAGCGCGTCGCGCAAATGGAAGCCCGCAATCGAGCGGCCCGAGCCTTTGAGTTCGTGTTCTTTTCCGGGTGCGCTGCTGGCCGCGAATACAAAGGTGGGGCGGTGCAGCTTGTCCTTGATGCGCGAGGCCACGATGCCGACCACGCCTTCGTGAAAGTCCGGGTCGAACACACAAATGGCAGGCGGCGGCTCGTCGCCTTCGTCAAACAGTGATTCGGCCATCTCCATGGCCATCTCTCGCATATCGCCCTCGATCACGCGGCGTTCCCGGTTGATCGCATCCAGTTGTTTGGCCAGTTCGTCGGCGCGGCCTGCGTCGTCGGTCAGCAGGCATTCGATGCCCAGCGTCATGTCAGCCAGGCGTCCAGCGGCGTTGATGCGCGGGCCTAAGGCAAAGCCAAAATCAAAGGTGGTGGCCTTGGCGGTTTCGCGGCCCGCTGCGCGCATGAGCGCTGCCATGCCGGGCGGCAAGGCTCCGGCCCGCACGCGGCGCAGGCCCTGTGCCACCAAACGGCGGTTGTTCGCGTCGAGCTTGACCACATCGGCCACGGTGCCCAAAGCCACCAGCGGCAGCAGCGCGTCCAGGCGCGGCTGGTTGCTCGCGTCAAACACGCCGCGCTGGCGCAACTCAGCCCGAAGGGCCAGCAGCACATAAAACATGACGCCCACACCGGCCATGGATTTGCTGACAAAGCTGCAGCCGGGCTGGTTGGGGTTGACGATGACCTCAGCCGTGGGCAATTCGCTGCCGGGCAGGTGGTGGTCCGTCACCAGCACCTGCAGGCCCAGCGCTTGCGCCGCTTGCACGCCCGCCACGCTGGCAATGCCGTTGTCCACGGTGATCAACACATCGGCACCTTGCGCGTGCACCCGCTGAGCAATCGGCGGGGTCAGGCCGTAGCCGTCGATCACGCGGTCGGGTACCAGATAGCTCACGTTTTGGGCACCCAGCATGCGCAGGCCGCGCACGCCCACGGCGCAGGCGGTCGCGCCGTCGCAGTCGTAATCGGCCACGATGCACAGGCGCTTGTTTTGCGCCATGGCGTCGGCCAGCAGTTTGGCGGCTTCGGTGGTGCCCAGCATGCCGGCCGGGGGCAGCAGCAGGTTCAGGGCGTCGTCGAGTTCGTCTTTGGACTGCACGCCACGGGCGGCATACAGGCGGGCCAGCAGGGGGTGGATACCCGCTTGTTCCAGCGCCCAGGCGCTGCGGGGGGGCACATCTCGGGTGAGCAAATTCATGGGGTGATCAGGTTGTGATGAGGGCTTGAAGTGCCGCAGCAGGGGTGGTTTTGTTGAACAGTTGCTTGAACAGGCGCTGGTGCCAGGCGGCAGGCGCTGCGGTGTAGGTGTGGGCCGTGTGCTCGCTGCACAGACTGAGCGTGCCTTGGCCCGTGGCTTTGACGTGTTGCAGCAAGTCGGCCACGGCGCTGGTGTCGAGTTGCTGCCAGGCTTGCCGCCAAGCCTGCGCGTTGCCGTGCAAGGCACCCGATCGCAAGGCGGTTGACACGGTGGCGGGCTGCGCCGGGACCGTGGTGCCTTCAGGCAGCGTGCCTGCGCCGTGCAGCCAAAAGGCGTTGACGGTGTGCTGCCTGCGGGCATCACGGGCGTCGTTCACCGGGTGGTTGTAGAGCAGCATCTGCATCTCGCTTTGCAGGCGTTGCAGGGGACGGGCGGCAGAGCCAACGGGCATCCAGTCCTTCACGTTCTGGTCGATCACCCGGTCGAGCGATGCGGTGCTCAGTTCTGCTAGCAGCGGTCCTTGGGCATGCCAGCGCAAGGCGCTGTGCCAAGTCACTTGCAAGCCGTCTTCTTGCAAAAATGGCTGCATGGCTTGCAAAAGGTGCTGCGATTCCTCGTCGGACAGGTGCAAATGAGCCGGGTCGGCCATCACCACCTGGTCCATGCCGATTTGCCAGTGGCAGGGCGTCATCCAGGCTTGGGGTTCAGTGCTGGGTAGACCTTGTTGCGCTTGGTGCCAAGCGGCCCAGGGCAGGGTGGGGGCGTCAGGTGCCCAGCCCAAGGCTTGGGCTTGCAAGCGTTCGTGGGGCAGGTGCAGCGGTGTGGCTTCAGGGTCTTGCAGCACCTGCTGGCGCTGCAGCAGGGTCAGCAGGGCTTGTAAATTTGGCAGCTGCAAACCGGCCCAAACCTCGGGGCCGGTCAGGGTGTGGCTGGCTGCGAAGGGAATGATCAGGTGCATGGGTCGTGATTGTCGCAGGCCACCCAATGACCTTGAACCATTGAACTTGGAGGGCTTCAGGTGGCGTTCATGCCGTAGATCACCGCCAAGGCGGTGGCAAAAATCACCGCCCAGATGGCGCGGTTGTTTTTTTCGATGAATTTGAGCACCACGTCTTCCAGGCTTTTGGATTCGTGCGGGGGGCGAGGGTCCTGTGTCATCGGTGCGCGCTCAAGCGTTGGGGTGAACCATTATGGACAGGCGAGCCAATGCCTTGAGGGCACAATGTCCAACACCTTCAAAAAATACGGAGACCGCATGAAAGAAACCCCCTACGCCTGGGTGGTGGTGTGGGCCACCTTTGTGTGCCTGGCGCTGATCTTTGGGGTGTCGTATTCGTTCGCGGCGTTTTTTGAATCGTTCGCGGCCGAATTCTCGGCGCAGCGGGCCGATGTGTCCTGGATTTTTGGGCTGTCGGGCTTTGTTTACTTTGTGCTGGGCGCGGGTGGCGGCATGCTGGCTGACCGCTTCGGTCCGCGACTCGTGTGCTCGGCGGGCATGGCCTTGATTGCGCTGGGCCTGCTGGCCACCAGCTGGGCGTCTTCCTTGTTGGCGGTGTACGTGAGCTACGGTTTGCTGGTGGGCCTGGGGATCGCACTGGTCTACACCCCGTCCATTGCCAGCGTGCAGCCTTGGTTCACCACCCGGCGGGGGCTGGCCGGGGGCATTGCCAGCTCGGGCGTGGGCGCGGGCACTTTGCTGGTGCCGGTGTTGGTGGCCATGGCGATTGGCCCCATGCCCTGGCGCGACGCCATGCAGCTGCTGGCCTTGGGGGTCTTGGTGCTGGGCTTGTTGGCGGCGGGTTTGCTGCGACGGGCCCCTGCGGCGTCCGGCGTTGCCGCTGACGTGCCAGGTGCGGGCGGCTCGGCCTCTGGGCTGACTTTGCGCGAGACCTTGCGCAGCCCCACCTTCCGCTGGCTGTACCTGGCCACCGTGCTGGCCTCACCCGTCATGTTCATTCCCTTTGCCCATGTGTCCGCCTCGGCGCGTGACCTGGGTCTGGGCGAGGCCTTTGCCGTCGGTTTGGTGGGCTTGATTGGCGTGGGCAGTCTGGTGGGGCGATTTGCCATTGGCCTGCTGGCCGACCGACTTGGCCGGGCGCAAACGCTGGTGCTGATGCAGCTGTCCATGGGCGCGTCGTATGTGCTGTGGGGCGCGGCAGGCGGGCAGGCCATGCTGGTGCTGTTTGCGCTGTGGTTTGGCCTGAGCTATGGCTCCATCGTGTCGCTCTTGCCCGCCATTTGCATGGATTACTTTGGCGGAAAATCGGTGGCCAGCGTGGTGGGCACGCTCTACAGCGGCGCGGCTCTGGGGAACTTGCTGGGGCCTGTGTTGGCGGGCGCGGTGTTTGACCACAGCGGCCACTACCTGGGCGTGATGGCGGTGTGCGGGGTGCTGTCGCTGAGCGCCACCTGGGCCTCGCGGCAAATGAAGCGCAGTGGACATGTGACGTATTGAACCTGCGACCCCTTCGCAGCTGATCGCGTTGACATTCAGCTCAATGGCTTTTGTAGGAGCCCACCCTGTGGGCGATGGCTTGCCTTGGCGGTGTGCGTGAAATCGCCCACAGGGGTGGGCTCCTACACAGACAAAAACCATCGTCTGTGGGCTCCTGCAAAGATAAGAACCATCGCCTGTGGGCTCCTGCGCAGTGGACATGTGACGTATTGAACCTGCGACCCCTTCGTCGCTGATCGCGTTGACATTCAGCTCAATGGCTTTTGTAGGAGCCCACCCTGTGGGCGATGGCTTGCCTTGGCGGTGTGCGTGAAATCGCCCACAGGGGTGGGCTCCTACAAAGACAAAAACCATCGTCTGTGGGCTCCTGCAAAGATAAGAACCATCGCCTGTGGGCTCCTGCGCAGTGGACATGTGACGTATTGAACCTGCGACCCCTTCGCCGCTGATCGCGTTGACATTCAGCTCAATGGCTTTTGTAGGAGCCCACCCTGTGGGCGATGGCTTGCCTTGGCGGTGTGCGTGAAATCGCCCACAGGGGTGGGCTCCTACACAGACAAAAACAACGCCTGTGGGCTCCTACACAGACAAAAACCATCGTCTGTGGGCTCCTGCAAAGATAAGAACCATCGTCTGTAGGCTCCTACAAATATCCTTGCACCGCTTAAGCTTGAGGTTTCAACGCAACGACGCCGAAAAGACAAAAGGACTTTCATGCACAACGATTTGCACGCGCTGCGGCGCATCTTCAAAACGTGCCCCACCATCGCCGTGGTGGGCTTGTCGGCTGAGTGGCACCGGCCCAGCTATTTCGCTGCCAAGTACATGCAGTCGCATGGCTTCAAGATCGTGCCCGTGAACCCGCGCTATGCGGGCACGCCCGTGCTGGGCGAGACTTGTTATGCCAGCCTGGGCGACATCCCTTTTAAGGTGGACATGGTTGACGTGTTTCGCCGCGCCGAAGACGTGTTGCCGATTGCCGAACAAGCGGTGCAAATCGGGGCGCGGTGTTTTTGGCAGCAGCTGGGCGTGGCCAACCCCGAGGCCGATGCGCTGGCCCGGCAAGCCGGGCTGGATTCGGTGAGCAACCGCTGCGTGAAGATCGAACACGCCCGGCTGTTCGGGGGGCTGAACTGGGTGGGTGTGAACACCGGCGTCATCTCGGCGCGGCGGTTGGTGTGAAGGCTTCTTATGGATCAGGCCAGATGTTTGCATCTTCTGCACCGCGCCCCCGTAGGTCGGCAGCTTTAGCTCCGACAGTGCTGGTTGGTCGCGGCCACTTGTCGGGGCTAAAGCCGCCGACCTACAAAATCATTGACCATTGAACTCTTGACAGGGCCGGATCAATCGCTCTGCACTTGCCATTTTTGAACCGACTTTTTTCACCCGAACACCATGACCGACCGCCAATTTCACCCCGAGACCCTGGCCATCCACGCCGGGCAAATCCCCGATGCGGCCACGGGCGCACGCGCCTTGCCGATTTACCAGACCAGCAGCTTTGTGTTTGACAGCGCCGAGCACGCGGCGTCGCTGTTCAACCTGCAGACCTTTGGCAATGTGTATTCGCGCCTGAGCAACCCCACGGTGGCGGTGCTCGAAGAGCGTGTGGCCGCGCTCGAAGGCGGGCGTGCTGCGGTGGCCAGTGCCTCGGGCATGGCGGCCGAAACCATGGCGCTGATGACCATCTTGCAATCGGGCGACCATGTGGTGGCGGCCGGGGCTTTGTACGGCGGCTCGGTCACGCTGCTGGCCGTGAGCCTGGCCAAGTTCGGCATCGAGACCACCTTTGTGGACGCCACAAAACCCGAGGCCTTTGCCGCCGCCATGCGCCCCAACACCCGAGCGGTGTACGCCGAGAGCTTGGGCAACCCGAGCATGGTGGTGCTGGACATCGCCGCCGTGGCCGAGGTGGCCCATGCGCACGGCGTGCCGCTCATCATCGACAACACCGTGCCCAGCCCGCTGCTGTGCAATCCGCTGGCGCTGGGGGCCGACATCGTGGTGCATTCGGCCACCAAATACCTGGCTGGGCACGGCACCACGCTGGGCGGTGTGGTGGTCGAAGGCGGCAAATTCCCGTGGGACAACGGCAAGTTCCCCGGCATGACCGAGCCCTCGCAGGGCTACCACGGCGTGAAGTTTTACGAGACCTTTGGCGACTTTGGCTTTTCCATGCGCTGCCGCATGGAAAGCCTGCGCGTGTTCGGCGCATCGCTCAGCCCCATGAGCGCCTGGCAAATTCTGCAAGGCGTCGAAACCCTGCCGCTGCGCATGCAAAAGCACTGCGACAACGCACTGGGCGTGGCCAAATTTTTGCAGGCCGACCCGCGTGTGGCTTGGGTCAACTACCCCGGCCTGCCCGACCACCCGCAGCATGCCCTGATGCAGCGCCAGATGCGCGGCGCTTCAGGACTGCTGTCGTTTGGCGTGAAAGGCGGGCTGGCGCAGGGCGTCAAGTTCATCGAGTCGGCCCAGTTCATGAGCCACCTGGTCAACATCGGCGACACCCGCACCCTGATCAGCCACCCGGCCAGCACCACCCACCGCCAGCTCGACGACGCCCAGCAACTGGCCGCTGGCGTGCCGCCCGACATGGTGCGCATATCTGTCGGCCTGGAGAATCTGGACGACATCTTGTGGGACATCGACCAGGCGCTGGACAAGGCCAGCCGCTGAAAGCCCCAACTGCGATTGGTCACAATAGCGGTCTATGGCTTTTTTCAAAAACATTCCCTACGAACTCGTACTGGGCTGGCGTTACACGCGGGCCGGCCGCGCGACGCGGCGCAACGGTTTCATTTCCTTCATCTCGGGCGTGTCCATGCTGGGCATTGCGCTGGGGGTGGCCGCCCTGATCATCGTGCTGAGCGTGATGAACGGTTTTCAGAAAGAGGTCCGCGACCGCATGCTGGGCGTGGTCTCACACATCGAGGTGTATGCGGCTGACGGCGGTGCGGTGCAGGACCTGGCTGCGGTGCTGGCCAAGCTCAAAGCGCATCCTCAGGTGGTGGGTGCGGCGCCTTTCATCACGGCGCAGGCTTTGTTGGCCCGTGGTGAAGACATGAAAGGGGTGCTGGTGCGTGGCATCGATCCGGCTTTGGAGCCCGAAGTGACCGACATGGCATCGGAGGCCCAACGCGCCAGCCTGATGCGCTTGCTGCCCGGGCAGTTTGGCATGGTGTTGGGCGCGGACTTGGCGCAAAGCCTGGGGGTGCAGTTGGGCGATCCGGTCACCTTGGTCTCGCCCTCGGGTCAGGTCACGCCGGCCGGAGTGGTGCCCCGCATGAAGCAAATGCAGGTGGTCGGGACCTTCCATTCGGGGCATTACGAATACGACTCCACGCTGGCCATGATGCATGTGGCCGATGCGGCCCGCATGTTCCGCTTGGAGGGGCCCACGGGCATTCGCCTCAAGCTCCAGGATTTGCACGAGGCCCGCGCGGTGGCGCGTGATTTGCAGTTGCAACTGGGTGCCAGCTTTTGGGTGCGCGACTGGACGCAGCAAAACAAGACCTGGTTTGCCGCGGTGCAGGTTGAAAAACGCATGATGTTCATCATCCTCACGCTGATCGTGGCGGTGGCCGCGTTCAACCTGGTCAGCACACTGGTGATGACGGTGACCGACAAGCGTGCCGACATCGCCATCTTGCGCACGCTGGGCGCCAGCCCCCGCAGCATCATGGGTATTTTTGTGGTGCAGGGCGCCACGGTGGGGGTGATCGGCACCATGAGCGGTTTGCTCTTGGGCTTGTTGGTGGCCTTCAACATCGACGTGATCGTGCCCGCTTTGGAAAAGCTGTTCAACGCCAGCTTCTTGCCGCGCGATATTTACCTCATCAGCCGCATGCCCAGCGAGCCGCTGGCCAGCGACATCCTGCCGATTGCGGTGATCTCTTTGGTGTTGGCTTTTGTGGCCACGCTCTACCCGAGCTGGCGCGCCAGCCAGGTGAATCCTGCCGAGGCGCTGCGTTATGAATAAGACGGTTTTAAAAGCCCAGGGCCTGACCAAGCGCTTCACCGAAGGCCGCCTGGATGTGACGGTGTTGCAGGGCGTGGACCTGGAAGTCCATGCCGGGCAAACGCTGGCGATTGTGGGCGCTTCGGGCTCTGGCAAGAGCACCCTCTTGCATTTGCTCGGCGGGCTGGATGCGCCCACGCAAGGCAGCGTGCAACTGCAGGGCCAATTGCTCTCGGCGCTCAACGCGGCCGAGCAAGGCCAGTGGCGCAACCGCTACCTCGGCTTTGTGTACCAGTTTCACCACCTCTTGCCCGAGTTCAGCGCGCAGGACAACGTGGCCATGCCGCTGTGGATCCGCAGGCAGGACCGCGGCGAAGCGGCCGCTGTCGCGGCGCAGTGGCTGGCGCGTGTGGGCTTGGCCGATCGCGTGCACCACCGGCCTTCAGAGCTGTCTGGCGGCGAGCGCCAGCGTGTGGCCTTGGCCCGGGCGCTGGTCAACGATCCGGCCTGCGTGCTGGCCGATGAACCCACCGGCAACCTGGACCGCGAGACGGCCGATGGCGTGTTCGCGCTGATGCTGCAATTGGCACGCGAGCGCGGCACCGCTTTTGTGGTGGTCACGCACGACCAGGCCTTGGCGGCCCGCTGCGATCGGCAATTGCACCTGGTCAAAGGCGTTTTGCAGCCTGCTGTTTGAGCGGCAATGTGGATCGACACCCATTGCCATCTGGATGCGGCGGAGTTTGACGCCGACCGTGACGTGGTCAGAGCCCATGCCCGTGCACAAGGGGTGTCGCTGTGCGTGATCCCGGCGGTGGAACGCGCGCATTGGGCCGGTGTGGCGCAATTGGCAGAGCGCCATGGCGATGCTTATGCACTGGGCATTCATCCTTTGTACGTACCCCAGGCCCATGAAGAAGATTTGCTGGCGCTGGATGCGGCCTTGAGCGAGCGCCTGGGCGACCCGCGCTTGGTGGCGGTGGGCGAAATCGGGCTGGATTTTTTCGTGCCTGCCTTGTGCGAGCCCGCCATGCGGGAGCGGCAGTGGCTGTTTTACACCGCCCAGTTGAAGCTGGCGCAAAAACACCATTTGCCGGTGATCTTGCATGTGCGCCGATCGGCAGACTTGTTGCTCAAGGGCCTGCGTCAATGCCCGGTGCTGTCGGGCATTGCACACGCCTTCAATGGCAGTGCGCAGCAGGCCGGGCATTTTGTGGAAATGGGTTTCGCGCTGGGCTTTGGCGGTGCGCTCAGCTATGAGCGGGCTTTGCAATTGCGCCGCCTGGCGCGCGAGCTGCCTTTGCAGGCGCTGGTGCTGGAGACCGATGCCCCCGACATGCCGCCGCACTGGCTCTACCAGACCGCCGAGCAGCGCGCACTGGGCCAGGCGCAAGGCCGCAACAGCCCGGCCGAGTTGCCGCGCATCGCGCAGGTGCTGGCCGATGTGCGGGGCGTGTCGCTGGACGCGCTGGCGCAGGCCAGCAGGCGCAACGCTCAGTGCGTGCTGCCCAAGCTTTTGTCTTTGTGCGGGGCCACGCCATGACGGCCTTGGCTTGCGGGTCTCATTCGGACCGTTTGCAGGGCCTGGCCCCTTTGGTCCATCCCGACATCAGGGTGCTGGTGTTGGGCAGTTTTCCCAGCGTGAAGTCCTTGCAGTCGCAGCAGTATTACGCCCATCCGCAAAACCATTTCTGGCGCATCATGCGAGCCCTGTGGCCCGATGCCGCCTGGCCAGCAGATGGTGATTACGCGCAGCGTTGCCAGTGTTTGCTGGCGCAAGGCCTGGGCGTGTGGGATGTGTATGCGCATTGCGAGCGCGAAGGCAGCCTCGACAGTGCGATCCGCCATGCCCAGCTGAACGATTTTCCGGGTCTGCTGCAACGCTGCACGCAGTTGCGCGGCATCTTGCACAACGGCGGCGAGAGCTTTCGGCATGCCAAAGCGGTCAAAAAAGCACTCCAAGACGCCGCTTGCGGCGAGCGCGTGACGGTTCATCGCCTACCATCGACCAGTCCAGCCAATGCGTCGTGGACTTTTGAACAAAAACTCAGCGCCTGGCAGGCGGTGATGAACACCCATGGAATGATGGCATGAGCCGAAAAAAAGCAATCGAACTGCCCGAAGTCAATTTCTCTGAAGACGGCGAAATCCGTTACCTGCACTTGGGCACCGAGTGGATCCAGGGCTCCATGTTCCTCGACAGGCCTTTTGACATCGAGCTGGAGTATGTGCAGCGCATGTTCGGCTGGCTGCTGTTTTTTCCGCACGGCGAAGTCAAGGGTGCGCACGCCATGCAGCTGGGTTTGGGCGCAGGCACCATCACCAAGTTTTGCTACAAAAAACTCAAAATGACCACCACCGCCATCGAGCTCAACCCCGGTGTGCTCCACGCGTGTCGTGGCTGGTTCCGTTTGCCGCCAGACGATGAACGCTTGCGTGTGGTGCTGGCCGACGCGGCGCTGGAAATCCAGTCCGACGAATGGCGTGGCACCGTCGATGCGCTGCAGGTGGATTTGTACGACGAGCACGCTGCCGCGCCTGTGCTGGACACGCCTGACTTTTACCGGCACTGCCGCGATCTGCTCAGCCCGCAAGGCGTGATGACGGTCAACCTGTTTGGCCGCTCGTCCAGCTACCCGGCCAGCGTGGAGAAAATTTGCGCCGCCTTTGGTGAAGACGCGGTCTGGGCTTTCAAGCCTACCCGCGAAGGCAATGCGATCGTCCTGGCCCAACGCACCAGCAGCCGACCCAAGCGCGAAGATTTATTGGCTGCGGCCGAGCGCATCCAGGACAAGTGGGGCCTGCCTGCACCCAAATGGCTCAGGGTCTTCAAGCCTTTGACCAAATGAAGTCTGCATCGCACCCTCGAGGTGCGCCAAGCCGCATGGGGTAAGGGTTAACCATGTGTTTGTCCTTCGCGGGACATAGGTGTAACCCACATCGACCCGGGGGACATCTTCACGCAGAATCGTGCCAACTCAATCAGAGGAGATATCTCGTGAAAATCAAGAGTCAAAAAGACTTTTTCTCCGGGCTCATGTTCACCGTGGTCGGTGCATCATTTGCCTACGGTGCCACCAGTTACAGCATTGGTTCCGGCGGCCGAATGGGCCCAGGTTACTTCCCGGTGCTGTTGGGTGTGATCCTGGCCATCCTGGGCGGTGCCATCATGTTCAAAGCCTTGGTGGTTGAAACCCAGGACGGCGAAAAAATCGGCGCATGGGCCTGGAAACCTTTGTTCTTTATCATCGCCGCCAACGTGTTGTTCGGCATCTTGCTGGGCGGTCTGCCCAGCGTCGGTATTCCGGCCATGGGCCTGATTGCTGCCATTTTTGGCGTGACCATTGTGGCCAGCTTGGCGGGTGACACCTTCAACCTCAAAGAAGTGCTGATCCTGTCCGTGGTGTTGTCGATCGGCAGCTACCTGGCGTTCATCATGCTGCTGAAACTGCAGTTCCCCGTGTGGCCAACCTTCATCGTCGGCTGAGGAGTTATTCATGACCGATCTGATCAATAACCTGTCCCTCGGTTTTGGGGTGGCGTTCACCTTCCAGAACCTGATTTACGCGTTCATCGGCTGCTTGCTGGGCACCTTGATTGGCGTGTTGCCAGGCATCGGCCCTGTGGCCACGATTGCCATGTTGCTGCCTGCCACTTACGCGCTGCCCCCTGTGGCGGCGCTGATCATGCTGGCCGGTATTTACTACGGTGCCCAGTACGGCGGCTCCACCACCGCGATCTTGGTCAACCTGCCTGGCGAATCTTCGTCGGTGGTGACCGTGATCGACGGCTACCAGATGGCCCGCAAGGGCCGTGCAGGTCCGGCCTTGGCCGCTGCCGGTCTGGGCTCGTTCTTTGCCGGTTGCGTCGGCACTTTGATCTTGGCTGCATTCGCTGCACCTTTGACCGAAGTGGCTTTCAAGTTCGGCCCTGCTGAATACTTCTCGCTCATGATCTTGGGCTTGATCGGCGCAGTGGTGTTGGCTTCGGGCTCCTTGCTCAAGGCTGTGGCCATGATCGTGCTGGGCTTGTTGCTGGGCTTGGTGGGCACCGACGTGAACTCGGGTGTGGCCCGTTTCAGCTTCGACATCCCCGAGTTGACCGATGGGGTTGGCTTCATCGTGATCGCCATGGGTGTGTTTGGCTACGGCGAGATCATCTCCAACTTGTCGCAAAAAGAAGAAGACCGCGAAGTCTTCACCGGCAAAGTGCAGGGCCTCATGCCCACAGCGGAAGATTTCAGGAACATGGTGCCTGCAGTTTTGCGTGGCACAGCCATTGGCTCCATCTTGGGCATCTTGCCTGGTGGCGGTGCCTTGCTGGCGGCGTTTGCGGCCTACACCATCGAGAAGAAAACCAAGCTGCGCAAAGGCGAAGTGCCTTTCGGTCAGGGCAACATCCGTGGTGTGGCAGCGCCTGAGTCGGCCAACAACGCCGGTTCACAAACCTCCTTCATTCCATTGCTGACCTTGGGCATTCCGCCCAACGCCGTGATGGCTTTGATGGTGGGTGCCATGACGATCCACAACATCCAGCCCGGTCCTCAAGTGATGACCAGCAACCCCGAGTTGTTCTGGGGCTTGATCGCCTCCATGTGGATTGGTAACGCCATGCTCGTGATCTTGAACCTGCCTTTGATCGGCATGTGGATCAAGTTGCTGACGGTGCCCTACCGCTGGTTGTTCCCCGCCATCGTGCTGTTCTGCGCGATCGGTGTGTACTCGACCAACAACAACACCTTCGACATCTGGATGGTGGCCATGTTCGGTGTGATCGGTTACACCTTCATCAAGCTCGGTGTGGAGCCTGCACCTTTGCTGTTGGGTTTCATCCTCGGCCCAATGATGGAAGAAAACCTGCGCCGCGCCATGTTGCTCTCGCGTGGCGACTGGAGCGTGTTCGTGACACGTCCCCTGTCGGCCAGCCTGTTGGCGGCGGCACTGGTCTTGCTGATCATCGTGCTCTTGCCTGCTGTGAAGTCCAAGCGAGAAGAAGCATTCGTCGAAGAATGATGAACGTTTGACCTGAACAAGCGGCCTCCCTGTGAGGCCGTTTTTCATGGGGCATGCGGGCTGTCACCTGTGGATGCACCAGGTCTTGCGGCCTCTGACAAAATCAAGACCCCTTCAACATGGCCCACATCGACGGTTTGAATCAGGACATCCCATGCAAAGACGACGACTGATGGCCATGTTGTGGCTCGCAGGCTGTGCCTTGGGCGCAGCCCAACAGGTGCAGGCCCAGGCCACGTACCCCAGCAAGCCCCTGCGTTTGATCGTGCCTTTCCCAGCTGGCGGTGCCACCGATTTGTTCGCCCGGACCTTGTCGCAAAAACTCGGTGAAAAACTCGGCCAATCGCTGGTGGTCGAAAACCGGCCCGGGGCCGGAGGCACTTTGGGCTCAGACCTGGCCGCCAAAGCGGTGGCCGATGGCTACACCTTGTTGTTGGCCACCTCCAGCACCCATTCGATTGGCCCCAATTTGAATCCGCGCATGCCCTATGACGCGGTGAAAGATTTCACGCCCATCAGCCAGGTGGGCAATGCGCCCAGCATCATGCTGGTGCCCAACAGCTCGCCTGCCAAAACCGTCAAGGAATGGATCGACTACGCCAAGAAGAACCCAGGCCGTTTGAACTACGCATCGAGCGGCAACGGCACCATCGTGCAGTTGACGGCCGAGTTGTTCAAGGCGCAGGCCGATCTGTTTGTGGTGCACATCCCCTACAAAGGAACGGCCTTGGCCATTCCCGATTTGGTCAGTGGCAAGCTGGATGTGCTGTTTGACAGCTTGCCCACCGGTTTGCCGCATGTGCGCGATGGCCGCTTGCGTGCGCTGGGTGTGACCACACTCAAAGCCACGCCGCTGGCACCTGGTGTGCCGCCGATTGCCGATGTCTTGCCCGGCTACGAATCCAACACCTGGTTTGGCTTGTTTGGCCCCAAGGGCTTGCCCGCCGATGTGGTCAGCCGCGTCAACACCGCTGCCAACCAGGTGCTGCAAGACCCCGAAGTCATCGACAAACTGCAACGCCTGGGCATCGAGTCTGTGGGCGGTACGCCTGCCCAATTCACCGCCATGCTGGCCAGAGAATCGGCCAAATGGAAAAAAATCATCAGTGAACGCAAGATCACACTGGACTGACATGCATTTTCAAAACCAATACCCCTACACCAGCACCCGTTTGCCGCTGTTTGCGCGCAACATCGTGTCCACCTCGCACCCATTGGCCGCGCAGGCGGGCCTGCGCATGATGCTCAAGGGCGGCAACGCGGTCGATGCCGCCATCGCCGCTGCAGCCGTCATCACCCTGACCGAGCCCGTGAGTTGCGGCTTGGGTTCGGACGCGTTTGCCATTTTGTGGGACGGCAAAGAACTGCACGGTTTGAATTCGTCCGGCCCCGCCCCGGCCACCTGGACGCCTGAATACTTCCACCGCAAATACGGTGCCGACGCGGCCACTCCGCCGAAGCGCGGCTTCGACTCGGTCACCGTGCCCGGTGCCGTGGCGGGCTGGGTCGCTTTGAGTGAGCGATTTGGCAAGCTGCCTTTTGCCGACTTGCTGGAACCTGCCATCGATGTGGCCGAGCGCGGCTATTTGATGCCGGTGGTGGTGCAGCAAAAATGGGCGGCCGCCACGCCCGAGCTGCAGTCGCAGCCCGGTTTTGCGCAAAGCTTTTTGCCTTGGGGCCGTGCGCCCGAAGTGGGTGAGTTGTTCCAGTTCAAGAACGCGGCGCGGGGCCTGAAAGCCATTGCGGCCACCAAGGGCCAGGCCCTGTATGGCGGTGAGATTGCTCAAGCGATTGAAAAGTTCGCCAAGGAAAACGGCGGCAGCATCACCGCCAAAGACCTGGCCGACTTCAAACCCGAGTGGGTCAAGCCCATTGCACAAGACTACCGGGGCTACACCCTGCACGAGATCCCGCCCAACGGGCAGGGCATCGCCGCGCTGATCGCCTTGGGCATCCTGTCCAACTTTGACCTGGCCAGCCACAAAGTGGATGGCGTGGATTCGCAGCATCTGCAAATCGAAGCCATGAAACTTGCCTTTGCCGATGTGTACCGCTATGTGGCCGATCCGCGCTACATGGAAGTCACACCCGAGCAGATGCTCGACCCGGCCTATCTGGCCAGCCGTGCCAAGCTCATTGACCTGAAAAAAGCGCAAAACTTCCAGGCGGGCAACCCGGTCAAGGGCGGCACGATTTACCTGACGGCGGCCGACGAGAACGGCATGATGGTCAGCTTCATTCAGAGCAATTACATGGGCTTTGGCTCGGGCGTGGTGGAGCCGACCTACGGCATCAGCCTGCAAAACCGGGGCCATGGTTTCAGCACCAACCCCCAAGGCCCCAACACCGCCAATCTGGTCATGCCCGGCAAGCGGCCTTTCCAGACCATCATCCCGGCCTTCCTGACCCAAGACGGCCAGCCGGTCATGAGCTATGGCGTGATGGGCGGCAACATGCAGCCTCAGGGCCACATGCAAACGCTGGTGCGCATGCTCGACTACAACCAGAACCCGCAAGCCGCTTGCGACGCACCGCGCTGGCGCTACAACACCGGCATGAACATCAACGTCGAAGCCGCCATGAACGCCCAGACCGTCCAAGGCTTGATCGCCCGTGGCCACGAACTGGACATCATCAACGACTCGTACCAAGACTTTGGCGCAGGCCAGTTCATCTGGCGCATGGGCGATCCGGGTGTGGAGGGTTACATGGCCGCCAGCGACCCGCGCCGTGATGGGCAGGCGGTGGGCTTTTGATGGCGACGCACTCACCGAAGATGACCTCAGGCCTGTTGCTGGCCGCAGCAGGCTCCATCGCGTTCAGCGGCAAGGCCATCATCGTCAAACTGGCTTACCGCCACGGGGTGGATGCGGTCACGTTGCTGATGTACCGCATGCTGTTTGCCTTGCCCATGTTTTTGCTCATGGCCTGGTGGGCTGGGCGGGGCAAAGCCGCACTCACACGCCGCGATTGGCTGGGCGTGGTGGGCCTGGGTTTTTGCGGTTATTACCTGTCGAGCTTTCTGGATTTCTGGGGGCTGGCTTTTGTCAGCGCTTCGCTGGAGCGATTGATCTTGTACCTCAACCCCACGCTGGTGTTGGTGCTGGGCTGGTGCTTGTTTAAAAAACGCATCAGCACCCGCCAAGGCATGGCCATGGCCATCAGTTACTCCGGTGTCTTGCTGGTGTTCGGGCACGAAGTCAGTCTGGCCGGTACGCATGCAGCATTGGGAGCCTTTTTGGTGTTTTCCAGCGCGATCACGTACGCCGTTTACCTGACCTACAGCGGTCAAATGGTGCAACGCCTGGGCTCTTTGCGGCTGGCGGGGCTGGCTTCGTCGGCGGCCTGCTTTTTTTGCCTGTTGCAGTTTGCACTCTTGCGGCCTTGGGCCGCTGCGCAGGTGGCCGAGCCGGTGCTGTGGCTGTCGCTGCTCAATGCCACGGTCTGCACCGCCTTGCCGGTGCTGCTGGTCATGATGGCCATTGAGAGGATTGGCCCGGGCCTGACGGCGCAGACAGGCATGATCGGCCCCATGTCAACGATTTTGATGGGTGTGCTGATTCTGGATGAGCCCTTCAATGCATGGGTCATTGCGGGCACCTGTTTGGTGGTCAGTGGTGTGTTTTGGGTGACGCGGCCAGCGGGCCGCACAAATTAACTTTCAGGAGATCAACATGGATTTGGGCATTGCAGGCAAATGGGCTTTGGTGGGCGGCGCGAGCAAAGGCTTGGGCTGGGGATGTGCACGCGCCTTGGCCCTTGAAGGCGTGAACGTGGTCATGGTGGCGCGGGGCGCTGAGGTGCTGAACAAGGCAGTCGACGACTTACGTGCCGAAACAGGCAGTAAGGTGAAATTGATCGCTGTGGCTCAAGACATCACCACCGAAGCCGGACGCGAAGCCATCTGGAACGTGGCGGGCGGCCCCGGCAAAGACTACGACATCGTGGTCACCAACGCTGGCGGCCCACCCCCAGGCGACTTCCGCGACTGGGACCGCGACGCGTGGATCAAGGCCATCGACGCCAACATGCTCACACCGATTGAGCTGATCAAAGCCACGGTGGACGGCATGGCCGCGCGCGGCTTTGGACGCATTGTGAACATCACCTCCAGCTCAGTGAAGTCGCCCATTGATGTGCTCGGCTTGTCCAATGGTGCCCGCAGTGGCCTGACCGGTTTTGTGGCCGGCACCTCGCGCAGCAAGATCGCGGGCCAGGGCGTCACCATCAACAACCTGCTGCCCGGCAAGTTCGACACCGACCGCATCCGCTCCACGCTGCCCGCGATGGCGCAAAAGCAAGGCAAAACGGTGGAAGAAATGCGCGCCATCCAGCAAGCGCAAATCCCGGCCGGGCGCTATGGCAACCCGCAAGAGTTTGGGGCGATCTGCGCCTTCTTGTGCAGCCAGCACGCGGCCTACATGACGGGCCAGAACGTGTTGGCGGATGGTGGGGCTTATCCGGGGACGTATTGAAGCAGGGTAAAGGTCGGTGCTGAAAATTTGGAGTGGCTGTCATCCATTCAGTCCACTTTTTGTGAGCGGATCAGATGACAGCGGTTCCAAAAATCAGGTGAGTTTCTTACCGCCCAACACCTTTTGATTCACACTGACTTTGTCGGCTTTGACGCCTGGCTCATCGAAGGTGACGCGCTGATTGACGCGGTTGTGAGGCCAGTAGTCGGCCACTGCATAGTGCTGGGTTGAACGGTTGTCCCAAATGGCAATGCCGTGCGCTTCCCATTGGTGGTGGACCATGAATTCGGGCTTTTTCATCCAATCCAGCAGGAATCTGAGGATGCCCACCGCTTCATGGCGATCGACGCCTTGAATGTTGCGGGTGAAATCGCTGTTGACAAAAATGCACTTGCGCTTGGAATCCGGGTTCACGCGCACGACCGGGTGCACCACGGGTTTGAAGGCTTTGATGGCCGCAATGAGTGCCTCGTCACCGCGTTTGCCCAGGGCTTCCCGAAAGCCGGAAACCTCCCAACTGTGGACGGCGGTCAGCCCATCCAGGTATTTCTTCATGCCAGGAGACAACCAATCGTAGGCCTTGCTGGTGCTGATCCAGCAGGTATTGCCCCCGGCGGGTGGTGTGACGGTGATCTGAATCGCCGTACCTAAAGGCGGACGAGGTTTCCAGCTGATGTCGGTGTGCCAATTGTCAATGGAGGGCGGACGCTCAGGGTCAGAGGTGATGACCTCCAAGTCTGGTGCATCCGGATGCCGATCAAAATAAGAACCCGAGGACAAAGGACCAAACACTTTGGCCAAGGCAATGTGCTGATCGGGTGTGATGACTTGCGGTCGAAAGAAAATCACTTCGAAATCGAACAAGGCTTGACGCAATTCAGCTTGCACCGCTTTGCTCAATGGCTTGGTCAAGTCCACACCTTCGATCCAAGCTGCGAAGTTGGGCATGCGCGGAACAGGCGTGATGTGCTTGTACCGTTTGGCAATGTTGATCAATTTCAGGGGTTTTGTATTCGCCATGTGGGGTCACTTTCCTTGTGTTTGAAGAGTCGGTTGAATCTACTGAGATGGTTTTTTGAACCGTGGTGTTTGACAGGTCGCGTTCCAAAGTGCCGCGTTCATTGCCAATGCAACAAACGTTTTTCAAGCCAAGTCATGGTTTTCATCACACTGACGC
Organism: Limnohabitans sp. Jir72; assembly: GCF_003063575.1. Classification (GTDB taxonomy): domain Bacteria; phylum Pseudomonadota; class Gammaproteobacteria; order Burkholderiales; family Burkholderiaceae_C; genus Limnohabitans_A. The sequence continues at coordinate 93,589 of NZ_NESC01000004.1, read as the reverse complement.
CGATCATGGCCAAGACCAAGAGCAGGGCCATCACGCCATTGACCTCAAACGTTGAGCCCAAATAGGCCAGTGACTGGCCAAGGCCCTTTTCTGAGGCAATGATTTCTGCACCGATCACGCCCAAAAGTGAATAGATCAAGCCCAGGCGCAGGCCCGAGAAAATCACGGGCACCGCACCGGGCAGCGTGACCTGAAAGAAGGTGGACACTGCGCTGGCGCCCAAGGTCTTGCAAAGGGTCACATGGTCTTGACTGACGCCACGAATGCCTGCGACTGTGCTGGACAACACAATGAAGAAAGTCAAGCTGAAACCCAGCGCAATCTTTGACCCAAGCCCTAAGCCAAACCACAAAATGAACAGCGGTGCCAACGCAATGCGTGGCATCACGTTCATCGCGTTCAAATAGGGATCAAGGAACCTCTCAAACTTTGGAAACCCCACAAACAACAGTCCTACGGATATGGCGGCCACACTGCCCAGTGAGAAAGAAATCAAGGTGCCGGCCATGGTCCAGCCCATGTCCACCCAGAGCTGCCCCGAGGTGATGTTGTTCCATAAGAACTTGAGGACCCCGCTGGGTTGCCCCACAAACGTAGGATCTAGCCAGCGGTTGACAGTGAGCCATTCGCCCAATGCCAACAGCAAGCCGATGAAGGCCAGGTGTGCTGTGGCCCACTTCAATTTTTCAACCTTCATGTTTGCTCCAGCCAGATTCAAGGTGAGACCAGATCTGCGCATACAGTTCGTGAAAGTGCGGATCTTTCTGCAACTCGCGGATAGACCGCGGACGTGGCAAATCGATCGCAATGTCGGCGACGATCCGCCCAGGTCTCGAAGTCATCACCACCACGCGGTCAGACACGGCGACAGCCTCAGACAAATCGTGCGTGACAAACAGCACCGACTGCTTGTGTTGTTGGCACAAGCGAAGCAGCAGGTCTTCCAATTGCAGTTTGGTTTGTGCATCCAGCGCACCAAACGGCTCGTCCATCAAGAGCACAGAAGAGCCCAAGGCGAAGGTACGGGCCAGCGCCACCCGCTGGCGCATGCCGTGTGATAAGGCCTTGGGGTAAGCATTTTCAAATCCTGCCAAACCCACCTCTTGCAACATGGCTTGGGCACGCTCTTGCGCTTGTGCACGCGGCACGCCGCGCACTTGCATGCCAAACATGGCATTGCCCAATGCCGTCTTCCAAGGCAACAGACTGTCGCGGGCCAGCATGTAGCCAACTTGCGGATTGCCTTGCACTGGCGCGGTGCCAGCCACTTGGATGCTGCCTTTGCCGGTCTGCGCCACCAAGCCCGCGGCCATGTTGAGCAGCGTTGTTTTGCCGCACCCACTCGGGCCGACCAAAGACACAAATTCACCTTGTTGGATGTGCAATGAGACGTCAAACAAGACAGGGTTGGTCCCATCAAAACTCAAACTCACGCCATCGACCGTGATGGCACCCAGGGTGTGATTTGATACGGTGCTTGGGTTGACGTTGTGCATGGATCAACGCAATTGCAATAGCTTTGTGGTGTCGACTGTTTTATCGATTTGTGCAGTCTTGTGTAAATAGTCAGCGGCGGCTTGCAAGGCTTTGGGGTCAAGCGAAAAGCCCGAGCTGCTGATGGCATTGCGCAATGAAGTCTCTACGGCCAAGGCACCTGCAGGCCCGTCTATTTTGAAGGTGTCGTTGACTATTTTGAGCAAGGCACTGAAGTTGGCTGGGTTTTGAACAAAAGCTTCAGATTCGCGCATGGCTTTTGCAAATGCGTCCAAGGTGGCACCTTTTCTTTGCGCAAAATCACCTCGCACAGTCATGGGGCCCGCAGCGCCGTTGAGTTGTGTGATCTCTTTGGGACCTTCTCCCTTGCGGGGGTCCACAAGCACGCGGCAAACTTTCATGGCCACACAAAAACCGTCCATGGGTGAAAACAGCATGAGTGCGTCTATTTGTTTGTTGGCAATGGCAGGCAAGGCGGTGTTTGGCGCGCCTACTGGCACGATGGTCACGTCACTGCCGGACAGGCCTGCGCCTTTGAGCATGTCGAGCAACTGAAATTCAGCACCAGAGCCACGCGCGGTCACGCCGATTTTTTTCCCTTTCAAGTCGGCCATCACTGCCGGGTAGCCCTTGGCCGCATTCGGTGTTTCGATGTGAGCGCCAGCCATCAAATAGAAAATGTTGCCGCGTGAACCGCTGCCGATGATCTTGAGATCTGCGCCTTTGTTGAAAGCCTGAATCACCACCTCTGCCGGACCAAAAGCGACATCGATGTCACCTGCCATCAGCGTCTGTATTCCCAAAGGTGCGGCTGGGATGGTTTTGAGTTCGCACTTGAGGCCATTTTTTTCGCAGTACCCGTTGGCTGCGGCGACGCGCACCAGAATGTTGCCCAGACCTGGGTAGTCCTGGATGCGCAAGGTTTCAACTTGCGCCATCACTGTGGCACCCCATGTCAGGGCGGCAAGGCTCAAAGCGATTCTGACGAGTGAAGAGAAAAAGAGTGTCATGTCGTTTCCAATGAAGGGCTATTCCTTGAGAAAACTCAAGTCCACATCATTTGAAAACGCAACGAATCGGCGAATTGTTACCCGGGTGACAATTTAAGGGATAGCACTCAAAATCGGAGCTCAGCCGATCGATGCCATCCATGTCCCTCCTTTCATGAATTCAGTACCTCCCGCTCTTCGCGGTTCTCATCTCAAGAACATCGATGTCATGGCCTTGTCCCAATCTTGGGCCGAAAATTCGGCCCTATCGCCAAGCACTACTGAGGCATTGCTGAAAGTTGGCGTGATGCGCCAATGGCAAACAGGTCAGGTCGTTCTCAGTCGCGGGCAGTCCATTTCGGTGGCCCTGTTGCTGGTCAAGGGCCGAATGCGTGTCAGCGTGACGACCCTCGATGGCGAGGAACAACTCTTGCGTTGGATGTTGCCCGGAGAAATTTCGGGTTTAAGTTCAGTTTTTGCAGATACCACCTACCCTGCCGATTTGGTGGCGGCTGTGCCGAGCGAAGTCCTGCAGATCGAACGCGTCAAGCTGTTAGAACTCATCGGTCAAGATGCCTCGGTTGCGGTGGACCTGTTGCGGATCTTGGGATTGCGCATCAATCAGTTGTTTGACACTTTGGCCGATCAGGTGATGCCCACGCTTGAAAAAAGGGTTTGGGCCACTTTGGAGCGCATCGCCAAATTCAACAGCGTACAAGTCCCCGGAGGCGTACAACTGCGGGTCAGCCAAGCCGATTTGGCGCAGGCGGTCATGGCATCACGGCAAAGGGTCAACCAACAATTGAGGCGTTTTCAAGACAAGGGGCTGATTCGATTGGGCTATCGAAACATCGTATTGCTTCGAACCTGATCATGGGCTTGCCTTGCCAAACACGCTGACCACCGCACAGACGCAAAGCGCGCTGCACAGGATGCAGCTCAGCAAACTCCTTGCGGCTCAATGCCTTGCTGACACCACAATTCCGCCCACAATCAGCGCAAACGCCGCCACGTGGTACAGGTGCGGCAGTTCTCCCAAAAAGGCGGCTGACAGCACCGCCGCAAACAGCGGCGTGAGGTTGGCAAAGAAACCCGCCACCGCCGGGCCTGCTTGCTGTATGCCCAAGCCCCAGCAGCGGTAGGCCAGCACGGCCGGACCCACGGCCACGAAGGCCAAGGTGGTGATCAAGGGCCAGCCCCACACGATGTGGGCGTCGGTGAATGTCCATTCCAGACCGGCAAACAGGCCCGACCAGCCCAAGCCAAACACCACCTGTCCCAGCAAAAAGGCCGCCCAGTCGTTGCGGATGGCTTCGGGCTCGTCACGGCGGCTCAGCAGCCAGCTGTAGAAAGACCAGCAGGCCGTGGCCAGCAGCACGTACATGTCGCCAGCCACCAGCCGCACGGCCATCAGTTCAGCCCATTGGCCGCGTGAGAGCACCACCAGCACGCCGCTGATGGACAGCAAGGCACCCAGCTGCTGCATGCGCCGCACTGGGGCTTTGAAAAACAGTGCACCGATGATGAGCATCCAGAACGGTCCGCTGGCGGCGACCAGCGTCACGTTCAGCGGGGTGGAAGTTTGCAGTGCCAAATATTGCAGTGCGTTGTAGCAACCCACGCCCAAGAGGCTGAGCAGGCCAAAGCGCCGCCAGTGGGACCACAAGCCGCTGCGCGGGCGCAGCACCCTCCAGGCCAGGGGCAGCAAGATGAACAGCGCCACAAACCAGCGCAAGAAGTTGAGTGTGATCGGCGGGACCAGGTCGGTGACCAAGCGGCCAACCACCGCATTGCCAGCCCACATGAGCGGCGGCACCGTCAGCAACAAAGCGGTGATCGGAGAAAGTTTTTGAGACATGCCGCACTGTAGCGGACCTCGGGTTTTCCCGCTGTCGCGCAGCTGTCCTTCAGGTTCGCTCGGTCATGGATTTCGTGGCAAAGTTACATATCGTTTGATTCCACATCCACAGGAGAAGCTCCATGAGCCTTGCAGTCCAGATCGACCAACACGGTGGTCCCGAAGTCATGAAACTCGTCGACGTCACCGTTGGCGAACCCGGCCCTGGCGAGATCCGCATCCGCCACAAGGCCATTGGCCTGAACTTCATCGACGTGTACCAGCGCAGCGGTTTGTACCAGCTCCCCATGCCGCTCAAGATGGGCATGGAAGCCTCTGGCGTGGTCGAAGCCGTGGGCGAAGGCGTCACGCACCTCAAAGTCGGTGACCGCGCGGCGTACGCCAGCCAGCCGCCCGGCAGCTACTGCGAAGTGCGCGTGATGCCGGCCAAATGCGTGTGCAAGCTGCCCGATGCGATCTCGTTCGAGACGGGCGCAGCCATGATGCTCAAGGGCCTGACGGCCCAATATCTGCTCAAGCGCACACTGCCCCAGGGCGGCTTGAAGGCGGGTGATTTTGTGTTGTTCCATGCCGCTGCCGGTGGCGTGGGCCTGATCGCTTGCCAGTGGGCCAAGGCCTTGGGCTTGCGCATGATTGGCACGGCCGGCAACGACGCCAAGTGCGAATTGGCCAAGGCCAATGGTGCCGAGTTCTGCATCAACTATTCGACCGAAGACTTCCAGGCCAAAGTCAAAGAGATCACGGGCGGCAAAGGCGTGAAAGTGGTTTACGACTCGGTGGGCAAGGACACCTGGGACAAGTCACTCGACTGCTTGGCACCTTTTGGTTTGATGGCCAGCTTTGGCAATGCCTCGGGCCCGGTCGCCCCATTTGCGCCGGGCATCCTCGGCCCCAAGGGTTCGGTGTATGTGACGCGCCAGACCCTGTTCAGCCACATCACCACGCGCGAGAGCACGCAAGAGATGGCCGATGATTTGTTTGAAGCAGTCACCAGCGGCAAGGTCAAGATCCACATTGACCAGACCTTCCCCTTGGCCAACGTTCAGGATGCGCACATCGCGCTGGAAGCGCGCAAAACCACGGGTTGCACGATCATCACTTTGTGACAGGCCGGTCGATTGGGCTGATTTCGTAGGAGCCCACCCCTGTGGGCGATGGTTTTCTAGGGCGTGTGCCACGCCCATCGCCCACGGGGTGGGCTCCTACAAACACCCTCTTGATTTTGCGCCATCGCCTACAGGCTGGGCGTCTACATGAAAAACTTCAGACTTCAGGCCGCCAGCTTGGCCTTGGGTGCGATGGTTTCCAGTGCTTCACTCAAGATCTGCAGAGTGCGGGGCACTTGGTGCCATTTGTCCAAGCCGAACAAACCCATGCGGAAAGTGCGGAAGTCGGCCGGTTCGTCGCACTGTAAGGGTACGCCTGCAGCGGTTTGCAGGCCCAGGGCCAAGAACTTCTTGCTGCTCTGGATCTCGGGGTCGGTGGTGTAGCTCACCACCACGCCAGGCGCTTCAAAACCGGGCGCGGCCACGCTGGGGAAGCCGTGCTCCAGCAACAAAGAACGCACCTGGCGACCCAGCGCTATTTGTTCTTCGCGCACTTTGGCAAAGCCGTAGGCTTCGGTTTCCAACATGGCTTCTTGCAGGCGCAGCAAAGCATCGGTGGGCAAAGTGGTGTGGTACATGTGGGCACCGCTTTCGTATGTTTCCATCACCTGCAGCCACTTTTTCAGGTCCATCGCAAAAGTGGTGCTGGTGGTGCTGTCGATCGCTTGGCGGGCACGCTCGCTCAGCATGACCATGGCGCAGCATGGCGAGCTGCTCCAGCCTTTTTGTGGAGCGCTGATCAGCACATCCACGCCCGTGGCTTTCATGTCCACCCACATGGCGCCAGACGCAATGCAGTCGAGCACAAACAAACCGCCCACAGCGTGCACCGCATCGGCCACGGCTTTCATGTAGTCGTCGGGCAGGATCATGCCGGCCGAGGTTTCCACGTGCGGGGCAAACACCAGAGCGGGTCTTTCTGCGGCGATGGCGGCTTTGACTTCTTCAATCGGTGCAGGTGCCCAGGCCGCTTGTGAGCCAGCGGCGACGCGGCGTGCTTTGAGCACGCTGTGGCTCTTGGGGATTTGGCCCATGTCAAAAATCTGCGTCCAGCGGAAGCTGAACCAGCCGTTGCGGATCACCATCACATGCTGGTGGGTGGCGAACTGGCGGGCCACCGACTCCATGCCAAAAGTGCCGCTGCCAGGCACCAGGGCCACCGAGTGGGCACCATAGACGTTTTTGAGCATGCGCGAGATGTCGGTCATCACGCCGCCAAAGCGCTTGGACATGTGGTTCAGGGCGCGGTCGGTGTAGACCACCGAGAATTCGAGCAGACCATCGGGGTCAATGTGGGGCAGCAAGCCGGGCATGGGAGTCTCCGTTTTTTTCAATCAGGGCCGAAAGCTTAACGCAAGTGCTGGTGCTGCGCTTTACAGGGTCTTGGGCGTTGGCAGTTGGACACTGTGATTGGCGATGTGCGCCCTGAAATCTGGTGATGTACTGGCCCAGTCCACCAGGTCAACACGCCAAGGCAGGTCGCTGTTGGCAAAGGCCTCATGCAACTGACCCATCGTGGTCAGTGTCGTGGGGGTCTCGCCCATGATGACCAGGTCAAGGTCAGAGTAGGGCTTGGATGTGCCTCGTGCACGCGATCCAAACAGACGTACCTCATGTGCGGGCAGCCACGTGGCGAGGATGTTGTGGATGAGCGCCAGTTGTTGCTCGCTCATGCCGTGTCGCGGCTCAGTCAATGGCGTCTTCCAGCCGGGCCAGCAAACTGCGGGCATCCATCATGAATGCTTGTGTGCCTTCGTAGACTTGCTGGGCTTTTTGGTGGTCATAGGTGTGTGCTGTGATGTTGCGCATCTGCCGATAGCCGAACCAGGCTTGCACATCCGTGATCAGGCCTTTTTCTGCAGCGATGCGCAGCACATCACGAAAGTTCGCAAAGTCCACTTCACTGGGGTTCAGTGCGTCCATTTCCAGGCGACGGCGCAGCATCTTTGTACTGATTTCATAGACGAACTCGAAGTTCTGAATCACGCCAGCGATCAGTGTGTGGCGAACTTTGTCGCTTTGCAGGTTGAACCACGCTGAATCACGTACGACATCCAAGCCGTCCTCCAGCGACGCAAGTGCTTGGCGTAAAGGTGTCAAATCAAGGCGTGGAAGATTCATGTGGGCATTTTCCCGAGCAAGTTGTGCCAGGTCAACGCCCGCGCCGCACCCGCAAGATCTCGTCCAGGATCAAGAGGCCTGCGCCCAAGGTGATGGCGCTGTCGGCGATGTTGAAGGCCGGGAAGTGCCAGCGGCCCCAGAAGAAGTCGAGGAAGTCGATCACATAGCCGTGCAACAGGCGGTCCACCACGTTGCCGACCGCGCCACCCAGAACGAGCGAGATCGCCAAGCAAAACAGGGTTTGACCGGCGTGTGAGCGCAGCATCCACAGCATGAACAGCGTGGCCACCACGCCAATCCCGGTGAAGAACCAGCGCTGCCAGCCTCCCGCAGAGGCCAGGAAGGAAAACGCCGCGCCGTGGTTGTGCACCCGCACCAGGTTGAAGAACGAGGTGACCGGGGTGCTGTCGCCCAGCTGGAAAGCGCCCAGGATCAGCACTTTGGTGAACTGGTCGATCAGCAGCACCAGCAGCGCAATGCCCAGCCAGAGCAGCAGACCGTGGCGTGAGCCGCTTTTGGCGAATTTTTTGGAGCTGGCCATGGGGTGTCTTTCGAGGTCAGGCCGGATCAGGCCACCAGGCGGGTTTCGCCAGCGCCATGCAGGTTGCTCACGCAACGCCCGCACAGGGTAGGGTGAGCGGCGTCGTGACCCACGTCATCGGCGTAATGCCAGCAGCGCTCGCACTTGACGGCCTGGCTGGCCGCCACTTGCACGGCCAGTTGTTCGCCCGCTTGCAGCGTGACCTTGGAGGTGATGAACACGAACTTGATGTCCTCGCCCAGACTGGCCAGCAAGGCGTGGTCAGCCGCAGGAGCGGTCACGGTGATTTCGGCTTGCAAGGAGGCGCCAACCTGGCCAGCGGTGCGGACCACTTCGATGTCTTTGTTGACCAGATCGCGGATCTCGCGGATGCGGCTCCATTTGGCCAGCAGCTGATCATCGGCTGCGCCGAAGTCGCTGAAGGTTTCCATGAAGATGGATTCAGAGCTGCCAAAGGTGCTCCAGGCTTCCTCGGCGGTGAACGACAGGAATGGCGCCATCCAGCGCAGCATGCCGTGGGTGATGCGGTACAGCGCCGTTTGTGCGCTGCGGCGCGCCAGGCTCTTGGGCGCGGTGGTGTACAGGCGGTCTTTCAGCACGTCCAGGTAGAACGCGCCCAGGTCTTCCGAGCAGTAAACCTGCAGCTTGCTGACCACGGGGTGGAATTCATAAGCGTCAAAGTGGGCGCGGATGTCCGCTTGCAGCTGGGCTGCACGGGCCAAGGCAAAGCGGTCGATTTCCAGCAATTGGTCGTCGGCCACGGCATCCAGCGCCGGGTCGAAGTCGCTCACGTTGGCCATCAAAAAGCGCAGCGTGTTGCGGATGCGGCGGTAGCCGTCCACCACGCGGGCGAGGATTTTGTCGTCGATGTTCAGGTCGCCCGAATAGTCGGTGCTGGCGACCCACAGGCGAACGATTTCAGCGCCCATTTTGGAGGTGATGGTTTGGGGCTCGACGGTGTTGCCCAGCGATTTGCTCATCTTGCGGCCTTGGCCGTCGGTGGCAAAACCGTGGGTCAACAGGCCTTTGTAGGGCGCACGGCCTTCGAGGGCGCAGCCCAACAGCAGCGAGCTGTGGAACCAGCCGCGGTGCTGGTCGTGGCCTTCCAGGTACAAATCGGCCTCAGGCCCTTCGGCATGGAAGGGGGGCACGCCATAGGCATCCTTGTGGCTACCGCGCAGCACATGGCGGAAGGTCGAACCCGAATCGAACCAGACCTCCAGGATGTCGGTGCTTTTGGTGTAGCTGGGCGCATCGGCTGCACCCAAGATGTCTTGCACCGTCACGCGGCTCCAGGCTTCGATGCCGCCTTTTTCCACGATGTCAGCGGCCTGGTCGAGGATATCCATGGTGCGCGGGTGCAGCTCGCCGCTGTCCTTGTGCAAGAAGAAGGGCACGGGCACGCCCCATGAGCGCTGGCGCGAGATGCACCAGTCGGGGCGGTTGGCGATCATGTCGCGCAGGCGGGATTTACCGTTTTCCGGATAGAACTGAGTCTGCTCAATGGCGTCCAAGGCCAGCTGGCGCAGGGTCTTGGGGGCTTTGTCTTTTGTGAAGACCCCTTCGCCCTCGTCCATGCGCACAAACCACTGGGCGGCGGCGCGGTAGATGACGGGGGTTTTGTGGCGCCAGCAATGCGGGTAGCTGTGGGTGATTTCCACCGTGGCCATCAAGCGGTCGCTTTGGCCCAACACCTCGATCACGCGGGCGCAGGCTTTCCAGATGTGCTGGCCTCCAAAGAAGGGCAACTCGGGCGCATACACACCATTGCCTTGCACGGGGTTCAGGATGTCATCGTAGGCCAGGCCGTTGGCGATGCAGGAGTTGAAGTCGTCCACGCCATAGGCGGGGGCCGAATGCACGAGGCCGGTGCCGTCGGTGGCGGTCACGTAGTCGGCCAGGTACAGCGGCGATGTGCGGCGGTAGCTGTATTCGCCACCTTGCCCTTCGCCGCCTTCACCTTCGGTCGCGGTGTCGTGCAGTGGGTGGCGGAACACCAGGCCGCGCAGCTTCTCGCCCACAGCGGTGGCGATCACGGTGCCTTGCAGCTTGTAGCGCTCCAGGCATTTGTCGACCAGGCTGGCGGCCAGCAGCAGCACGCCACGGGGCGTGTCCACCAAGGCGTATTCCAGCTCAGGGTGGGCGTTCAGGGCCTGGTTGGCCGGGATGGTCCAGGCGGTGGTGGTCCAGATGACGGCAAAAGCCTTTTTACTGCCCTCGCCAGGCAGCTTGGGCAGGCCAAAGGCGGCGGCAAGGGCCGCGTTGTCGTCGGCTTCAAAGGCCACGTCCAGCGTGTCGCTCTTTTTGTCAGCGTATTCGATCTCGAACTCGGCCAGCGAAGAGCCGCAGTCAAAGCACCAGTACACGGGTTTCAGGCCACGGTAGACAAAGCCGCGCTCGATCACGCGCTTGAAGGCGCGGATTTCACCGGCCTCGTTGGCAAAGTCCATGGTGCGGTAAGGACGCTCCCAGTCGCCCAGCACGCCCAAGCGCTTGAAGTCTTCGCGCTGCTGGTTGATCTGCTCGGTGGCGAAGGCGCGGCTCTTGGCCTGCATGTCGTCACGGCTCAGGTTGCGGCCGTGCAGTTTTTCGATCGCGTTTTCGATCGGCAGGCCGTGGCAGTCCCAGCCGGGGATGTATTGCGCGTCAAAGCCCGCCAATTGTTTGGACTTGACGATCATGTCTTTCAGCACTTTGTTCAGTGCGTGACCGATATGCAGCTTGCCGTTGGCATAGGGCGGGCCGTCGTGCAGCACAAACAGCGGGGCGCCCTGGCGGGCGGCGCGCAGCTTTTTGTACAGGCCGCCTTCGTTCCAGTCTTTCACCCAGCCGGGCTCGCGCTTAGGCAGGTCGCCGCGCATGGGGAAAGGGGTGTCCGGCAGATTCAGCGTGGTGCGGTAGTCTGTGCTGGATGAGGTGTTTTGTTCAGACATGAGGTGAATCCGAGGGCGCGGCCATCTGGCCGCTGGGAGCAAAAAAGGTGGGCGGTGAAAGTCAGCCCGCAAGGTAGGGTGCCAGCCCGTGGCCGGCACAGGACGCGTTGGTCAGCGTCAAATTCGGTCGCGTGTGGTTTGGCGGTGTGTCTCGCTGTGGCGCAATGCAAACCAGGCGTGCGCATCGTCGCAGTCTTGGGCGATGCCTTTTGTCAGGGCGTCCAGACCGTCGTATTTGAGCTCGTCGTGTAGTTTGTGCAGCAGATCCACGCGAATGATTTTACCGTAGCCCCCTTCGCCGCCCAGCTCGGCGGGCCAGTCGAAGGCGTGGGTCTCCAGCAGTACGCGCCCGCCGTTGACATCGGTGGGGTCCAGCGAGGGGCGGATGCCCAGATTGGCGACGCCACGCAAGGGCTGGTCGGCCAGGCCGTGCACCTGCACCACAAAGATGCCGCTGGCGGCGGGTTTCCAGTGCGAAAAACGCAAATTCAGGGTCCGAAAGCCATCGCCTGCGCCTTCGGCGGTGGCGGCCAGCTCGCGCCCGAGCTTGCGCCCGTGCACAACGTGGCCGCTGATGCTGTAGGGTCGGCCGAGCAGGGCCTGCACCGCTTGCAAGTCGCCCCTGCCCAAGGCCTCGCGCACGGCCGAGCTGGACACGCGCAGGCCGTGGACCTCGTAGCTGTTCATGCGGGCCACATCAAAGCCCAGGCGCTGGCCGGAGGCATCGAGCATGGCGTAGTCACCGGCCCGCTTGGCGCCAAAGCGGAAGTCGTCACCCACCAGCACATAGCGCACACCCAAACCTTGGATCAGCACCTTCTGGATGAAGTCCTCGGGCAACTGGCTGGCCAGCTCGGCATCAAAGGGCAGCACCACGACCTGGTCCACACCGCAGCGCTCCAGTTCGCGCAACTTGTCGCGCAAGGCGGCAATGCGGGCGGGGGCCAGCTCGGGCTTGTTCAGGGCCTTGGCAAAGTAGTCGCGGGGGTGGGGCTCGAAGGTCATCACGCAGCTGGGCACGCCCCGGTGAGCGGCTTCGCTGCGCAAAAGTGCCAGCATGGCCTGGTGGCCCCGGTGCACGCCATCGAAATTGCCGATGGTCAGCGCGCAGGCGGGGGCGAGCTGGGGGTGGTGAAAACCGCGGAAAACCTTCATGGCGATGGTGCTGCGTTGGGGCTTGACTTGGAGCTTTTGCCCTTTGTCATGGTTTTGAGAAATGGAGAGGGTATATTGTGACTGAGCCCGATCCCCTCAAGCTTTTGCCTTCGCAGAGCTTGTCTGGACCGAGACAGTCCCCATCCTTTTCAGTGCTTGCATCTGTTGCCAGGAGTCGTGTGTGAAGGTCTTGAAACTCTCTGCCCAAGGGCTGCCCCAGTCGTGGATCACGCTGGAGCAAGCGGTCACCCATTACGCCGCCGACGATGTGCGTTGGGAAGCGGGCCGACAAGTGGCGGTCTTTCGCGGCGGCCACAATGCCATCACGGGCGAGCAATCCATCATCACGGTCAACAGCATCATCGGCACCCAAGGCGTGCCGCGCATCAACCCGTTTGACATGCGGTCGGGCCTCACCAACCCCAAGCTCTTTGTGCGGGACCGCAATGTGTGTGCCTATTGCGGTGGGCACTTTCATGAGTCAGAGCTGACCCGCGAACACATCGTGCCTTTGGCCCACAAAGGCCCGGACCACTGGATGAATGTGGTGACCGCCTGCCGATCCTGCAACCACCGAAAAAGCAGCCGCACGCCCGAGCAGGCCAATATGCCCTTGCTCTATGCGCCTTATGTGCCCAGCTTGTGGGAAGACTTCATCTTGCGCAACCGTCGCATCCTGAGTGACCAGATGGCGTTTTTGATGGCGCATGTGCCCAAGACCTCGCGCTTGCTGGTTTGAGCTGCGGGCGCTTGCAGACGCGGCCAAAGCGCCGCATCATCACTTCCTGAAAAAACAAAGCGCGGGCTGAACGGCCCAGTGCGATCAGGGAGGACGTCATCATGCACAGCCATGAAAAAATGGGCACGCCGCTCGTCTCGCGGCGGCACGTCATCGGCAGTTTGCTGGGGGGCGCATGGTGGGCGCCGCCTGCACTGGCCGCTGGTGAATCGGTTCAACTCGCGCAGGCTTGGCCTTCCGGTCGTTCACCGCAAGGATTTTTGGTCAGCGAAAAGTTCGATGGCGTTCGCGCTGCGTGGGACGGCAAGCATTTGCGTTTTCGCAGCGGCCGGTTGATCGCAGCGCCCACCTGGTTTTTAGCCGCCCTGCCACCCTTGCCGCTGGATGGCGAGCTGTGGATGGGCCGTGGGCAATTTGACCGTGTCTCGGGGGCTGTGCGCAAAACCGTGCCCGACGATGCCGAATGGCGCAGCCTGAAATACCTGGTGTTTGACGCCATGGGGCGCACGGAGACTTTTGCCCAGCGTGTGGGTGTGCTCACGCAAGCCGTGGCGGCCGCCAATCTGCCTTGGTTGCAGGCAGTACCGCAAAGCACCTTGGAGCATGCGGCGGCATTGCAGGCGCGCTTGCACGACGTGGTGGGCCAAGGCGGAGAAGGCCTGGTCTTGCACCGTGCCGATGCGGTGTGGCAATCGGGCAGAACAGATGCCTTGTTCAAGCTCAAGCCACAACCCGATGAAGAAGGGCGGGTGCTGGGCTACCAGGCGGGTAAAGGGCGTTTTGAAGGCTTGACGGGTGCGTTGCTGCTGGAGACGCCGCAAGGCCAGCGATTCGCCTTGGGCTCTGGTCTGAGTGATGCCCTGCGGCGCGATCCGCCGCCCGTGGGGGCTTGGGTGACGTACCTCTACCGGGACCGCACACCCTCAGGCTTGCCACGTTTTGCTTCTTTTGTGCGCGTGCGGGCGCCAGAATGAACAAGGGCTCCTTGCGGAGCCCTTGTCGTGGGTGTCATGCCAGATCAGGCAAACACGCCCGCCGTCTCCTGCATGCGGGCCGACACTTCGCCCAACTGGTGCAGGGTGTCGCCAAAAGTCATGTCCAGCTGCGTCAATTTCTTGAAGTAGTGGCTCACGATGTACTCGTCGGTGACGGCAATGCCGCCGTGCAGCTGCACCGCTTGTTGGCCAATGAAACGCATGGACACGCCCAGCTGGTACTTGGCACGGGCCATGGCGCGGCGGCGCTCGTCGGTCGGAGCGTGCAGCTTGAGGGTGGCGTAGTAGCTCATCGAGCGGCCCAACTCCAGCTGCATCTTCATGTCGGCCACGCGGTGGCGCAGGGCCTGGAAGCTGGCGATCACCACGCCGAACTGCTTGCGGGTGTTCATGTAGTCCACGGTGATGGCCAGGGTTTTGTCCATCACGCCCACAGCTTCGGCGCAGGTGCAGGCGATGCCAATGTCCACAGCTTCTTCGAGCGCGGCCAGGCCGTTCAGGGTGATCAGCTGCGCGGAAGCATTGTTCAGCACCACTTCGGCGGCGCGTGAGCCGTCTTGCGTGATGTAGGCCTGGGTGCTCACGCCGCTGGCGCTGCGCTCGACCAAAAACAGGGCGATCTGGCCGTTCACCGAAGCAGGCACCACAAAGGCGTCTGCCTGGTCGCCCACAGCCACCACGCTCTTGGTGCCCGTCACGGTCCATGCGCCGCCCGATTCGCTGGCCTGGGCGGCGCAGCGGCCCAATTGGTAACGTGCAGCGCGCTCTTGATGTGCCAGCACGACGATGGCTTCACCTGCCGCCATGCGTGGCAACCAAGCCGCTTGCAGGGCAGCAGGCGCGTGGGTTTGCAGTGTGGCGCTGCAGATCAGCGTTTGGGTCAGCGGTTCGAGCACGATGCCGCGCCCGAGTTCTTCCATGGTGACCATGGCTTCGGTCGGGCCCATGCCCATGCCGCCGTGCTCTTCGCTCACGTACAGGCCAGTCAGGCCCAGTTCGGCCATTTCGCCGTAAGCGGCGCGGTCAAAACCACCCGCAGCCACGATGGCGCGGCGGCGGTCAAAGTCATAGCCCTTGTCCACCCATTTGCGCACCGCGTCGCGCAGTTGTTCCTGGTCGTCAGAAAAATCGAAATCCATGTGTGTCCCCTTAACCCAGAACTGTCTGGGCGACGATGTTGCGTTGTACTTCGTTGCTGCCGCCGTAAATGGTGGTCTTGCGCATGTTGAAGTAGTTGGCGGCCAGTGGCGCGTTGGCCAATGTGCCGCCGGGGAAGTTGCCTTGCCAGCCTGCGTCCATGGCTTCGAAGATGTAGGGCAGGGCAAAAGGACCCGCCGCTTGCATCATCAGCTCGGTGTAGCGCTGCTGGATTTCACTGCCCTTGATCTTGAGCAGACCTGCGATGTCGAGCGAGTTCTTGCCAGATTTCTCGGCCGACAGGACGCGCAACACGAGCATTTCGAGGGCCACGATGTCGACTTCGAGCTTGGCGATTTCGTCGCGGAAGCGCAGGTCGTCGTACACGCCTTCGGCTTTGGCGATGCGCTTCAAACGCTCCAGTTCGCGCTTGGCGCGGTTCACGTCAGCGATGTTGGTGCGCTCGTGCGCCAGCAGGTGCTTGGCGTAGTTCCAGCCCTTGTTTTCTTCGCCAATCAGGTTCTCGGCGGGCACTTCAACATTGTCAAACCAGACCTCGTTGACTTCGCACTCGCCGTCGAGCAGCTTGATGGGGCGCACGGTGATGCCGGGCGACTTCATGTCGATCAACAAGAACGAGATGCCGGTTTGCGGTTTGCCTTCGGTGCTGGTACGCACCAGGCAGAAGATCCATTCGCCGTATTGGCCCAGGGTGGTCCAGGTTTTTTGGCCGTTGACGATGTATTTGTCTCCCACGCGCTCGGCGCGGGTTTTGAGGGACGCCAGGTCCGAGCCAGAGCCCGGTTCGCTGTAGCCCTGGCTCCACCAGACTTCGCCGCTGGCGATGCCGGGCAAAAAGCGCTGTTGTTGCTCAGCATTGCCGAACGCCATGATCACCGGGGCCACCATCACCGGGCCGAAGGGCACCACGCGGGGGGCACCGGCCAGGGCGCATTCTTCTTCGAACAAATGCTTTTGCACGGCGGTCCAGCCCGGGCCGCCAAACTGCGTGGGCCAGCCCCAGCCCAGCCAGCCTTTTTTGCCCAAAATTTTGGCCCAGCGCTGCATGTCTTCACGCGTCAGGCGCATGGCGCTGTGCACTTTTTGTGAAATGTCGGCGGGCAAGTTGTCCTTGACCCAGGTGCGAATCTCGTCGCGGAACGCGAGCTCATCGGGGGTGAATGCCAAATCCATGAGGAAAATTCTCCGTTGGTGTAAGTGTTATTTGTGGCGCTGTGCAAACAAAATCAAACGACCGTGCTTTTTATCACGCTGCAGGCAGGCGTCCATGTCCTTGGAGCGACAAACAAGGGTTTGCAGGGGGTGTGCTGGGATAATTCCCCCTCTCATGAAAAACATTGTCATTTTGATTTCCGGCTCTGGCTCCAACATGGGGGCCATTGTTCGTGCGGCTGAGCAAGAGCGTTGGGCGGATCGCCTGCATGCCCGGGTGGCCGCTGTGGTCAGCAACAAGGCCGATGCCGCCGGCTTGGCCCTGGCCACAGAACATGGCATTTCCACCGCTGTGCTGGACCACAAAGCATTTGCCAGCCGTGAAGAATTCGATGCGGCCTTGATGGCGCAAATGGACCTGTTCTCGCCCACCCTGGTCGTGCTGGCCGGTTTCATGCGCATCCTGACGCCAGGTTTTGTGGCGCACTACGCGGGGCGCTTGCTCAACATCCACCCGTCCTTGTTGCCCGCATTTCCTGGCTTGAACACACACCAACGGGCGATCGATGCGGGCTGCAAGTTTGCAGGCGCCACGGTGCACCAAGTGACGGCTGATTTAGACCACGGTCCAATCCTCGACCAAGCGGTGGTGCCGGTGCTGGCGGGGGACACGGCCGAGCTGCTGGCATCGCGGGTGCTCACCCAAGAGCACCTGATTTACCCGCGGGCTGTGGCGAAATTCCTGGCTTAATCGCCCACGCGCTCAAAGCGCGGCTGCACCTTGCCGTTGAACTCGGCCACATCGCCAAACATGGCCGCTGGCCGTACCCACAGGCCTTGTTCGCCATAAAGTGCCTGGTAAAGCGTCATGGGCTGCAGGTCTTCGCTGTGCCGCACGGTGCCCAGCACGCGGTACATGCCGCCTTTGTAGTGCTTGTACAGGCCCTTGGGGGTTTCGATCAGGGGAGGCAAGGTTTCTTCGGACATGTGTTTCCTGGGGTGGTGCATTCCAAAGGGGCAAGGATGGGACAATACGCCCCATGCATCCAAAAGCCCTTTTAGACGCCTGTGCCGATCTGGTCAGGCTGGTTCTCCAATTTGAACATCCCGCCGACGCTGTCGTGTCGCGCTATTTCCGTGAACATCGCTCGCTGGGCCCGCGAGAGCGTGCAACTCTGGCCGAAACCGCTTTTGCGGTGCTGCGCAAAAAACTGTTGTTCGAGCAGTTGGCCCGTTCGGGCTCCGGCCCCAAAGAGCGCAAGTTGGCGATTTTGGGGTTTTTTGGCCCCCGCGACTTTTTGGCCGCAGCCTTGAACGACACCGAAAAGCAATGGCTGGCCACCTGTGACGCCATTCCCGCCGATGCCCTGATGGCCCCGCACCGCCACAACTTGCCCGAGTGGATGGCCAAAGCGCTGCAAGATCAGCTGGGCGATGACTTCTGGGTCTTGGCTGAGAACTTGCAGCAGCCCGGCACATTGGACTTGCGCGTGAACACCTTCCAGGCCAAGCGCAGCGATATCCAGAAAGAACTGGCACAAGCAGGCATTGCTTCGGAGCCCACGCCTTATTCGCCTTGGGGTCTGCGTCTGCAAGGCAAGCCAGCGCTGCAAAAGACCGACGCCTTCACACGTGGTGCGATCGAGGTGCAGGACGAAGGCTCGCAGCTGCTGGCCTTGTTGGTGGACGCCCACCGCGGCGAGATGGTGGTGGACTTTTGTGCGGGTGCGGGCGGCAAAACGCTGGCGCTGGGCGCGGCCATGCGCAGCACCGGCCGCTTGTATGCCTTTGATGTGTCGGGTCACCGCCTGGATGCCCTCAAGCCGCGCATGGCGCGCAGCGGCTTGTCCAATGTCCACCCTGCGGCGATTGCCCACGAGCGTGATGAGCGCGTCAAGCGTTTGGCGGGCAAGATCGACCGCGTGCTGGTCGACGCCCCATGCTCAGGCTTGGGCACCTTGCGCCGTAACCCGGACTTGAAGTGGCGTCAAAAGCCCCAAGCTGTGCAGGAGCTGACCGAAAAGCAGTTGGCCATCTTGCAAAGTGCCTCGCGCATGGTCAAGTCGGGCGGTCGCTTGGTGTATGCCACCTGCAGCGTTTTGCCTGAAGAAAACGAGCTGATTGCGCAAGCCTTCAGCGCGGCCAATCCGGATTTCGTGCTGCTCAATGCCGCACAAGAGCTGGAGCGCCTGAAGGTGCCGGGCGCTGAGGGTTTGTGTGCCCCGGCCATGACCGTGGCCGATGACGGCACGCGTTCAGGTGGTGATTTCCTGCGCTTGTGGCCACACCGCCATGGCACGGATGGTTTCTTTGCTGCCGTCTGGACTCGAAAGTAATCATTTGGAGTTCTTTGATGCGTGGTCAGGTGCGAAAGACCTGTTCTTTTTGGCCTGAAAAACTTAAAATCGAAAGATTGCCTGAAAACAGGCGTTCGTAGAAAGATACCTGCATGTTGTTGCCTGATTCGGCTTTTTTAGATGCTTTGATCCAGTGGATGGGTCACGGTTTGTTTGACTTCACATGGTGGCAAATCGTCCTGGTGACTTTGGGTCTGACCCACATCACCATCGCCAGCGTGACGATTTTTCTGCACCGCCACCAGGCGCACCGTGCACTTGACCTTCATGCCATTCCTTCGCATTTCTTCCGTTTTTGGCTGTGGCTGACCACAGGCCAGGTGACCAAGGAGTGGGCCGCGATCCACCGCAAGCACCACGCCAAGTGCGAGCAGGCTGAAGACCCGCACAGCCCCCATGTGTACGGCATCAAGACCGTGCTGTTCACTGGTGCGGAGCTGTACCGCAAGGAATCCAAGAACCTGGACACCATGAAACGCTACGGTCACGGCACCCCCGATGACTGGATCGAGCGCAACCTGTACACCCGCTTCTCGTGGCAGGGCGTGGCTTTGATGCTGATCATCGATGTGGTCTTGTTTGGCTTCATCGGTTTGACCATCTGGGCAGTGCAAATGGCCTGGATCCCGATCACGGCGGCCGGCATCATCAATGGCGCTGCGCATTACTGGGGTTACCGCAATTTCGAGGCGCACGACGCCAGCACCAACATTTCGCCTTGGGGCATCTTGATTGGTGGCGAAGAGTTGCACAACAACCACCACACTTACCCGACATCGGCCAAGTTGTCGGTCAAGCCTTACGAGTTTGACATCGGTTGGTTGTACATCCGTGTTCTGGAAACATTGGGCATGGCCACCGTCAAAAAGACACCGCCACGCCTGGCGTATGGTGACATTCGCCCCGTGGCGGACGAAAAGACGCTGGAAGCCTTGATCGCCAACCGTTACGAGGTGATGGCGGGTTATGCGCGCAATGTGCGCACGGTGATGCAGCAAGAGGCCGAAAAATTGAAGCTCGACGCCAATGTGCTCCAAGCGGCCAAGCGCTGGTTGCATCGCGATGCCGCCAAAGTGCCTGTCGCTGCGCAAGCCCAGCTCAAGCAGGCCCGCGCCGCCAGTCCCGTGCTCGACAAGATGGTTCAGATGCGTGAAGAGCTCAGCCAGATTTGGCTCAATACCTCGCATTCACGCGAGCAACTGGCCGCTGATTTGCAGGCTTGGTGCCGCCGCGCCGAAGAAAGCGGCATCGCCGCTTTGCGCGATTTCTCGGTGAAGCTGCGTGCGGTGCGTCAAACAGCTTGAGGCGTTGAAAACACCACGACAAAGGACCTTCGGGTCCTTTTTTGCTGGGGCGGATCTGTCACCCTTGGCTTGAATCGGGGTCCAGTGGCATTGACATGGTGCCCCGAAGGCTGCATCAGGCAACAAAAAACCCGCCATAGGCGGGTTTTTTGTTGCAAGGCTCAGGCCGAATCACTTCAGCTTGATTTCCTTGTATTCAACGTGCTTGCGAGCTTTGGGGTCGAACTTCATGATCGACATTTTCTCGGGCATGGTTTTCTTGTTTTTGCTGGTCGTGTAGAAGTGACCAGTGCCAGCTGTGGATTCCAGCTTGATTTTTTCGCGTCCGCCTTTGGTTGCCATGGTGTATGACTCCTAATGTTCTGGGTTTAGGCTTGACCGCGTGCGCGCAGGTCTGCGAGCACGGCATCGATGCCGTTTTTGTCGATCAGGCGCAGAGCAGCGCTGGAAACGCGCAGACGCACCCAACGGTTTTCTGTTTCAACCCAGAAACGACGGTATTGCAGGTTCGGCAGGAACCGGCGCTTGGTTTTGTTGTTGGCGTGGGAAACGTTGTTCCCTGTCATTGGGCCTTTGCCCGTTACGTCGCAAACGCGTGCCATGTGGACACTCCGATACTTATAAAACAGCCGGTGCCGATGGGTCTCATGCAGATTTGCATGGGGCCTGGCGTTCCAGCCTCACCTCGCCAAGATGGGTGGCGGTATCCCAGATCGCTGGCCCTGTGATCCCCGGCGAAAAGTCGGGGCAGATCCAGCAAAGCCTTGAATTATAACCAGAAATCAAGCTTGGTTTTGTTCCAGAAAGCGTTGGGCATCCAGGGCGGCCATGCAGCCTGTGCCTGCGCTGGTGATGGCCTGGCGGTACACATGGTCTTGCACGTCGCCTGCGGCGAACACGCCCGGTACCGATGTCTGAGTGGCAAAACCCTTCAGGCCGCCTTGGGTCACGATGTAGCCGTTTTCCAGTTCCAGCTGACCCTGGAAGATGTCGGTGTTGGGTGAGTGGCCAATGGCGATGAAGCAGCCTTTGAGTTCGACGTCTTCCAGGCTGCCGTCCACAGTGCTTTTCAATCGCACGCCGGTCACGCCGGTGCCGTCGCCCAATACTTCTTCCAGGGTCTGAAATGTTTTGAGCACGATCTTGCCCGCAGCCACTTTGTCCATCAGCTTGTCCACCAAGATGGGCTCGGCCTTGAATTTGTCGCGGCGGTGGATCAGATAGACCTTGCTGGCGATGTTGGACAGGTAAAGGGCTTCCTCGACGGCCGTGTTCCCACCGCCCACCACGCAGCACAGCTGTTCGCGGTAGAAGAAACCATCGCAGGTGGCGCAGCCGCTCACGCCGCGGCCCATGAAGGCGGTTTCAGAAGGCAGGCCCAGGTATTTTGCCGAAGCGCCGGTGGCGATGATCAGGCTGTCGCAGGTGTAGGTGGCGCTGTCACCAATCAGTGTGAAGGGGCGTTGGTCGAGCTTGACCGTGTGGATGTGGTCAAACACGATTTGCGTGTTGAAGCGCTCGGCGTGTTCCAAAAAGCGCTGCATCAACTCGGGGCCTTGCACGCCGTTCACGTCGGCTGGCCAGTTGTCCACTTCGGTGGTGGTCATCAGTTGGCCACCTTGGGCCATGCCGGTGATCAGGAGGGGCTTGAGGTTGGCGCGGGCGGCGTATACGGCTGCGGTGTAACCGGCTGGGCCGGAGCCGAGGATCAGGACTTGGGCGTGTTGGGTGGGGGTGGACATGGTCTGCAAATCCGGTGATGGGAAGGGGGGATGCCGTGCATCGTGTACTGCACTATTGTAAGAAGCCTGCAAAGGCAAGGGTTGGCAAGGGAATCCGTGCCCTGATCGGGTAAGCTTGTGACCTCAGTTATGACTTATTCCTTGCACACTCTGACCCATTCGCCGTCTTCTACAGAAGTTGATGGCAAACCGCAAAATTTTTGGGTGCGTTTTGCCCAAGAGATCGGCCTCGTCTTGGGTATTGGCTTGTTGCTTTTGTGTTTTTTGGCATTGGCCAGTTACCACCCAGAAGATGTGGCTTGGTCAACTTCAGGGACACCAGGTGCTGCCCGAAACTGGTTAGGCCGTGCAGGTGCCTCATTTGCAGACTTGTCTTTTTTTGTATTCGGTTATTCAGCTTGGTGGTGCTTTGCTGCAGGCTTGCGTGCCTGGTTGTCGGGTTTGGCCCGCTGGTTGGCAGGCACAGAGCCCGTAGATCGAAATCCGCAGTCATTGCTGCAACGTGGCGCTTGGGTGTTTTGGTTGGGTTTATTCTTGCTGCTGGTGGCCAGCACCAGTCTTGAGTGGACAAGACTCTACCGTTGGGAATCCCATTTGCCAGACCACAGCGGCGGCATTCTGGGGTATGTGTTAGGGCATTTAGGTGTTCATTGGTTGGGTTTTACCGGCTCAGCCTTGGTCGGTTTGATGATGGGTGTTGTGGGCGTGGCCATGGTGTTTCGTTTTTCATGGGGCCAATTGGCGGAAAACATTGGTGCGCGCATTGATCGCCTGATCCAGATGCGGCACGCCAAGAGGGAAATCGAAGAAGACATTGCGTTGGGTCAGCAAGCCTTGCGAGAGCGTGAGCAGGGGTCTTCGCTGCAAGCGATTGAGCCGCAATGGGATATAAAGCACGCTGGTCTGGGTTTGCCAGAGGTCTCGCTTGGTTTGGGGCCGAGATCAGTTCTGGATCCCCAACCGAAGTCCATGGTGATTGAACCTGCGGTCATGGATGTGCCACGCAGCGAACGAGTGGTCAAGGAACGCCAAAAACCGCTGTTCAACGAATTGCCCGACAGCAAACTGCCTCAGGTGGACTTGCTCGATGCCCTGACGGCGCGTCAGGAAACGGTGTCGCCTGAGACCTTGGAGATGACCAGCCGACTCATCGAGAAAAAGCTCTCGGACTTTGGCGTCAAGGTGCGGGTGGTGGCAGCGGCTCCCGGGCCCGTGATCACGCGTTACGAGATCGAACCAGACACCGGCGTTAAAGGCTCGCAGATCGTCAATTTGGCCAAGGATCTGGCACGTTCGCTGAGTCTGGTGTCGATCCGTGTGATCGAAACCATCCCCGGCAAAAATTTCATGGCGCTCGAGTTGCCGAACGCCAAGCGCCAGTCGATCAAACTCAGTGAAATTCTGGGCTCGCAGATTTACCACGAGGCCAAGTCCATGCTGACCATGGGTCTGGGCAAGGACATTGTTGGCAACCCGGTGGTGGCCGACCTGGCCAAGATGCCGCACGTGCTGGTGGCCGGTACCACCGGTTCGGGCAAGTCGGTGGGTATCAACGCCATGATTTTGTCGCTGCTCTACAAAGCCGAGGCGCGCGACGTGCGCCTCTTGATGATCGACCCCAAGATGCTGGAGATGTCGGTCTACGAAGGCATTCCGCACCTGCTGGCCCCGGTGGTCACTGACATGCGCCAGGCCGCGCACGGCCTGAACTGGTGTGTGGCCGAGATGGAAAAGCGCTACAAGCTCATGAGCAAGATGGGTGTGCGCAACCTGGCGGGCTACAACCAGAAGATCGACGACGCCACGGCACGTGAAGAGTTCATCTACAACACCTTCAGCCTGACCCCGGACGATCCAGAGCCGCTCAAGCGTTTGCCGCACATCGTGGTGGTGATCGACGAGTTGGCCGACTTGATGATGGTGGTGGGCAAGAAAATCGAAGAGCTGATTGCTCGACTGGCCCAAAAAGCCCGCGCTGCCGGCATCCATTTGATCTTGGCCACCCAGCGCCCCAGCGTGGACGTGATCACCGGTCTGATCAAGGCCAACATCCCGACCCGCATTGCTTTCCAAGTGTCCAGCAAGATCGACAGCCGCACCATCCTCGACCAAATGGGCGCCGAAGCCCTGCTGGGCATGGGTGACATGCTGTACATGCCTTCGGGCACCGGTTTTCCGATCCGCGTGCACGGTGCCTTTGTCAGCGACGAAGAAGTGCACCGCGTGGTCAGCTATCTGAAAAGCCAGGGTGATCCCGACTACATCGAAGGCGTGCTCGAAGGCGGCACCGTGGACGACGACGGCGGCATGTTGGGCGAAGGCGACAACGCCGAAAAGGACCCGATGTACGACCAGGCGGTCGAAGTGGTGCTCAAGAACCGCAAGGCCAGCATCTCCTTGGTGCAGCGCCACCTGAAGATCGGCTACAACCGCGCCGCCCGATTGGTGGAAGACATGGAAAAAGCCGGTCTTGTCAGCGCCATGAGCGGCAGCGGTCAGCGCGAAATTTTGGTGCCCGCAAGGGCCGAATAACAACCATGCCCATTTCACGTCGTCATGCGCTGAGCGCTTTGTTTGGGATCGCCTTGAGCCTGTCAGGTGCAGCACATGCCGATGGGCTGGATGCACTGAACCAGTTCATCAAGCAAACACGCAGTGGCCGTGCGCAGTTCACCCAAGTGGTCACCTCGCCACCCAAGGCAGGGCAGGCGGCGCGCAGTAAAACGTCAAGCGGCAGCTTTGAGTTCCACAGGCCTGGCAAATCTCGCTTCGACTACCGCAAGCCTTTTGTGCAGACCCTGGTGGCCGACGGGCAGACCCTGTGGATGCACGATGTGGACTTGAACCAGGTGACGGCCCGCAACCAGGCACAGGTGCTGGGCTCCACACCAGTGGCCTTGTTGACTGCGGCCAGTGACCTGGAGTCTTTGAAGATCGACTTCCAATTCAAGGCCGAGGCTGATCGTG
This sequence comes from Limnohabitans sp. Jir72, assembly GCF_003063575.1. GTDB lineage: Bacteria > Pseudomonadota > Gammaproteobacteria > Burkholderiales > Burkholderiaceae_C > Limnohabitans_A. Next base: position 68,978 of record NZ_NESC01000004.1, on the reverse strand, counting down.
ACGGATTGCAGTGGGTGCGAGCCACACCGAAAACATCCGATACCCAAATCCAGTCTGTGTTGGTGGGCTTGCGCGCCTCCGACAAGGGCATTGAGCTGGCGGTTTTGGATGTGCAAGATGCCTTGGGTCAACGCTCGGTTTTGAACTTCACGGCTTTTGAGCTCAACCCGGCATTGCCAGCATCGATCTTTGTGTTCAAGGCACCAGCCGGTGCCGATGTGATTCGCCCCTGAGCCTTCCATGACGGCCGTGCCCCTGTCACCCCAAGCCCCGCTGGCCGAGCGCTTGCGTCCGCGCCATTTGGGCGAAGTGATTGGACAGCAGCATTTGCTGGGCGGGGGCATGGCACTGCGCTTGGCATTTGAATCGGGCCAGCCGCACAGCTGCATTTTGTGGGGTCCGCCGGGCGTGGGCAAAACCACCATCGCGCGTTTGATGGCCGATGCCTTTGATGCCCAGTTCCTGAGCATCAGCGCGGTGCTCGGTGGCGTCAAGGACATCCGTGAAGCCGTTGAAAAAGCCGAGGCCGCACGCACAGGTCTGCATCCGCAGCGCACCATCATGTTTGTGGACGAGGTGCACCGCTTCAACAAGAGCCAGCAAGATGCTTTCTTGCCGCATGTGGAAAGCGGGCTGTTCACCTTCATCGGCGCGACGACCGAGAACCCGTCGTTCGAGGTCAACTCGGCCTTGCTCTCTCGGGCCGCGGTCTATGTATTGCAGTCCTTGACCGAAGACGATCTGAAAAACATCGTGCTGCGGGCTCAGGGCATCAACGCGGTGCCAGCCATTGAGCCCGATGCCTTGGCCCGTTTGTTGGCCTATGCCGATGGCGATGCCCGCCGTTTGCTCAACACGCTGGAAACTTTGTCGATGGCGGCCTCCCGCGAAAAAGTCGACCCGGTCACCGATGCCTGGTTGCTGCGCGTGCTGGGCGAGCGCATGCGCCGCTATGACAAAGGCGGCGAGCAGTTCTACGACACCATCAGCGCGCTGCACAAGTCGGTGCGCGGCTCGGACCCGGACGCTGCCCTCTATTGGTTTGTGCGCATGCTCGACGGTGGTGCCGATCCGCGTTACATGGCGCGTCGTCTGATCCGCATGGCCAGCGAAGATGTGGGTCTGGCCGATCCGCGTGCTTTGCGCATGGCGCTGGATGCGGCCGAGGTGTATGAGCGGCTGGGCAGCCCCGAGGGCGAGTTGACCTTGGCCCAGTGCGTGATTTACCTGGCCATGGCCCCCAAATCGAACGCCGCCTACAAGGCTTACAACGAGGCCAAAGCCTTCGTCAAGAAAGATGGCACACGCCCCGTGCCCATGCATTTGCGCAACGCGCCCACCCAACTCATGAAGCAGCTGGACTACGGCAAGGGCTACCGCTACGCCCACGACGAAGCCGACGGCTTTGCTGCGGGCGAGCGTTACCTGCCCGAAGGCATGCCCGATCCGGGCTTTTACCGGCCGGTGCGTCGGGGCCTGGAGATCAAAATCGCCGACAAACTGGAAGAACTGCGAAAACGTAATCAGGCCACAGGGTAATTCCTGATCAGGTCAAAGGCGGACAGCCTCCGTCCTTCTCTACAATTCATTCACCCCGCCAGCGCAAAAGCACCATTGGCGGGGTTTTTGCTATGTACTACGAGTCACTCAAAAGGTGTATCGGGGTATTCAAAAGCCATTCGCGGCGCACCCGGCAAGATCGGGTCAACATTCGGAGAGAAAAAATGGACGTCTTTTTGCAGCAGGTCATCAACGGCCTGGTCATGGGCAGCATGTACGCCCTGGTGGCCTTGGGCTACACCATGGTGTACGGCATCATCAACCTGATCAATTTTGCGCACGGTGAAGTGCTGATGGTGGGGGCCCTGACCAGTTGGTCCGCCATCGGCATGATGCAAGAAGCCATGCCCTGGGCACCGGGTTGGCTGATCCTGATCTTGGCCACACTGATCGCCTGTGTGGTGGCGGTGGCCCTGAACTTCACGATTGAAAAAGTCGCTTACCGCCCCCTGCGCAACAGCCCCAAGCTGGCCCCGCTGATCACGGCGATTGGCATGAGCATCTTGTTGCAGACCCTGGCCATGATCATCTGGAAGCCCAACTACAAGGCGTATCCCACTTTGCTGTCCAGCACCCCCATCAATGTGGGCGGTGCGGTGATCACCCCCACCCAAATCATGATTTTGGGCGTGACGGCGGTGTCTTTGGCGGTGCTCATGTGGTTGGTCAATTACACGCGCCTGGGGCGCGCCATGCGGGCCACGGCCGAGAACCCCCGCGTGGCGGGGCTGATGGGCGTCAAGCCCGACATGGTGATTTCGGCCACCTTTGTGATCGGCGCCATCCTGGCGGCCATTGCGGGCGTGATGTACGCCTCCAACTACGGCACGGCGCAACACGCCATGGGCTTCTTGCCGGGCCTGAAGGCCTTCACCGCCGCTGTCTTCGGTGGCATTGGCAACCTCTCGGGTGCGGTCGTGGGCGGCATCTTGCTGGGCCTGATCGAGGCCATTGGCTCGGGCTACATCGGCCAACTCACCGGCGGTGTACTGGGCAGCCACTACACCGACATCTTTGCCTTCATTGTGCTCATCATTGTGTTGACCCTGCGCCCCTCGGGCCTGATGGGTGAACGCGTGGCCGATCGCGCTTGATCGAAGGGACCGCTGTCATGAAAAACAACAAAACATTGCAATTCATCCTGTTGGGTGTAGCGCTCATCGTGTTGCCTCTGATCTTGCAGGGCTTTGGCAACGCCTGGGTGCGCATCGCCGACATGGCCTTGCTCTACATCCTGCTGGCGCTGGGTTTGAACATCGTGGTCGGCTACGCCGGTTTGCTGGACTTGGGTTACGTCGCGTTCTTCGCGGTGGGGGCCTACATGTACGGCCTGCTGTCTTCGCCGCACCTGACCAACACCTTCGAATGGATCGCCGCCGTGTTCCCTGCGGGCATGCACATGCCGATCTGGTTGATTGTGCCGGTGGGAGCCGCATTGGCGGGGCTGTTTGGCATGTTGCTGGGCGCACCCACGCTCAAGTTGCGCGGCGACTACCTGGCCATCGTGACGCTGGGTTTTGGTGAAATCATCCGGGTGTTCATGAACAACCTGGACCACCCGGTCAACATCACCAACGGGCCCAAAGGTCTGGACCAGATCGACCCGATTTCGATCTTTGGCATCAATCTGGGCAAAAAGCTCATGGTGGGTGACTTTGAAATTTCTTCGGTGTCGCTGTATTACTACCTGTTCCTCTGCCTGGTGTTGGTGGCCATTTTGATTTCCCATCGTCTGGAGTTCTCGCGCATTGGCCGTGCTTGGATGGCCATCCGCGAAGACGAAATCGCGGCCAAAGCCATGGGCCTGAATACCCGCAACTTGAAGCTCTTGGCGTTTGGCATGGGAGCCACTTTTGGTGGCGTGTCCGGTGCCATGTTCGCGGGCTTTCAGGGCTTCATCTCGCCCGAATCGTTCAGCCTGATGGAGTCGGTGATGATCGTGGCCATGGTGGTGCTGGGTGGCCTTGGCCACTTGCCAGGCGTCATCTTGGGTGCTGTCTTGTTGTCGGCCTTGCCAGAGGTCTTGCGCTATGTGGCCGGGCCTTTGCAGTCACTCACCGACGGGCGTCTGGACGCATCCATCTTGCGCCAGTTGCTGGTGGCGCTGGCCATGATCGTGATCATGTTGATGCGTCCGCGTGGCCTGTGGCCATCGCCCGAGCATGGCAAAGCGCTCAAGACGAAATGAAAGACCCGCACATGACACAAGATACTGTTCTCCAAGTTGCAGGCATTTCCAAAAGTTTTGGCGGCTTGCAAGCGCTCACCGATGTGGGCATGACCATCCAGCGCGGTCAGGTCTATGGCCTGATCGGCCCCAACGGCGCAGGCAAGACCACGTTTTTCAACGTCATCACAGGCTTGTACACGCCTGACAGCGGCACTTTTGAGCTGGCAGGCAAGCCCTATCAGCCCACGGCGGTGCATGAAGTGGCCAAGGCGGGCATTGCCCGCACCTTCCAGAACATCCGTTTGTTCGCCGAGATGACGGCCCTCGAAAACGTGATGGTGGGCCGCCATGTGCGCACCCATTCGGGTTTGCTCGGCGCCATCTTCCGCACGCCCGGCTTCAAGGCCGAAGAGGCCGCCATTGCTGAGCGTGCCCAAGAGTTGCTCAACTACGTTGGCATCGGCAAGTACGCCGATTTCAAAGCACGCACGCTGTCGTATGGCGACCAACGCCGCCTGGAAATCGCCCGCGCACTGGCCACCGACCCGCAGCTGATTGCGCTGGACGAGCCTGCTGCAGGCATGAACGCCACCGAAAAAGTGCAACTGCGCGAACTGATTGACCGCATCCGCAAGGACAACCGCACCATCTTGCTGATCGAGCACGATGTGAAGTTGGTCATGGGCCTGTGTGACCGCGTGACGGTGCTCGACTACGGCAAGCAGATTGCCGAAGGCACGCCTGCCGATGTGCAGAAGAACGAAAAAGTGATTGAAGCCTATCTGGGCACGGGAGGACACTGATATGGCCGACATCCTTTTGAAAGTCAAAGACCTGCAAGTCGGCTACGGTGGCATTCAGGCGGTCAAGGGCGTGAGCCTCGAAGTGCGCGAGGGTGAGCTGGTGTCCTTGATCGGCTCCAACGGTGCAGGCAAAACCACCACCATGAAAGCCATCACGGGCACCTTGCCTTTGCAAGTGGGTGACATCGAGTACCTGGGCAAAAGCATCAAGGGCCAAGGCCCTTGGGATTTGGTTAAGCAAGGCTTGGCGATGGTGCCGGAAGGCCGCGGCGTGTTCACCCGCATGACCATCACCGAAAACCTGCAAATGGGCGCGTACATCCGCTCGGACGCCGCAGGCATTGCCGATGACATCGAGAAGATGTTCACCATCTTTCCGCGCCTGCGCGAGCGCAAAGACCAGCTGGCGGGCACCATGTCCGGTGGCGAACAGCAAATGCTGGCCATGGGCCGTGCCCTGATGAGCCGCCCCAAAGTCTTGCTGCTGGACGAGCCGTCCATGGGCTTGTCGCCCATCATGGTCGACAAGATTTTCGAGGTGGTGCGTGATGTGTACGCCCAAGGCGTCACGGTGCTGCTGGTGGAGCAGAACGCCAGCCGCGCCTTGGCCATTGCCGACCGGGGTTATGTGATGGACTCTGGCCTCATCACCATGACCGGTGTGGGCAAGGACATGCTCCAGGACCCCAAGGTGAGGGCCGCATATCTGGGCGAGTGATTTGAATGGGCTTCCAAGGTGGGTGCCTGGCCCGGGTACTGTGCTTGGTTTTTCCAAGCGGGGATGCTCACCTCAAACTCTCAGGGAGATGACATGAAAATCAAAATGAAAAAAGTCTGTTGGGCGATCGTTGCTTTGGGTGCGTCACAAGCCATGGCGCAGCAAGTGGTCAAGATCGGTCACGTCGGCCCGGTCAGCGGTGCCATCGCCCACTTGGGCAAGGACAACGAAAACGGCGCACGTTTGGCCATTGAAGAGCTCAATGCCAAGGGCGTCAAGATCGCTGGCCAAGCGGTCAAGCTGGAGCTGGTGACCGAAGACGATGCAGGCGACCCCAAGCAAGGGACTGCTGCCGCACAAAAACTCGTGGACTCCAAAGTCAATGGCGTGGTGGGGCACCTGAATTCCGGCACATCGATTCCGGCTTCCAAGATTTACAGCGAAGCGGGTATCCCTCAGATCTCCCCATCGGCAACCAACCCCAAATTCACGCGCAACGGTTACAAGACCACTTTCCGCGTGGTGGCCGATGACGTTCACTTGGGCGGCACCTTGGGCCGCTATGCGGTCAAGACAGTTAAGGGTAAATCCATTGCAGTGATCGATGACCGCACAGCCTATGGCCAAGGTGTGGCCGAAGAGTTTGAAAAAGCCGTCAAGGCCGCTGGCGGCACCTTGGTGGGTCACGAGTTCACCACCGACAAAGCCACCGATTTCATGGCGATTTTGACCACGCTGAAAGCCAAGAAACCCGATGTGGTGTTCTTCGGTGGCATGGACGCTGTGGCTGGCCCGATGCTGCGCCAGATGAAGTCGCTGGGCATCAATGCCAAGTTCATGGGTGGTGATGGCATTTGCACCTCCGAGCTGGCCAAGTTGGCGGGCGACGCCATGGCCGATGGCCAAGTTGTTTGCGCCGAAGCAGGTGGCGTCGAAGGCCAGCAGAAAAAGGGCATGGAAGACTTCACCGCCCGCTTCAAAAAGCGCTTCAATGCCGACGTGCAGGTCTATGCACCCTATGTGTACGACGCCGTCAACGTGATGGTGGATGCCATGGTGCGTGCCAATTCGGCCGATCCAGCGAAATACCTGCCCGCCTTGGCCAAGACCAATGGCTACAAGGGCGTCACTGGCAACATCACCTTCGATGAAAAGGGTGACATCAAAAATGGCGCATTGACCTTGTACAGCTACAAGGCCGGCAAGCGCGACCAAATCGCTGTGGTTCGTTGAAGACTGGGGCATCGTGCCCGGTCTGACGATTCACAACGAAGGTGTGGCGATCGCCACACCGTTTTCAAGCGACCCCGAATTCCATATCGGGGCGCATTCATTCAAGGGAGAAATCAATGAAACTCAATCAAAAAACACTTTGTGCAATGGCGGCTACTGCATTGCTGTCGGGTACGGCCATGGCCGAAACCGGTTTTACTTTCTACGGCCGTGCCAACGTGTCCGTGGAACAGCAAAAAGTGGGGTCGCAAACAGACATGGTGATGGTTGACAACGCATCACGTGCAGGCGTGCGCGCCAACCGTGATTTGGCCGATGGCATGTCTGTGGGTGCTGTGCTCGAAGCCGGCACCAACCTGACCAGTGGCTCGACCAAAACCGATAAATTGTTTGCTCGTGAAGCCTCTGTGGCTTTGAACGGTGGTTTTGGTCAGGTCAAGCTGGGCCGCATGCCCGCATCCGTGGCTTACTTCGCCACCGCCGACTACGTCAGCAACCATAACCACGACACCGGTACATCGTCGGATGCTTTGTACGACTTCTTGGCCACAGGCAGCTTGTCAAACGCCATTGGCTATGCCAGCCCCAAGATTGGCGATCTGAAACTGGAAGCCCAGTACGGTTTGAAGAAGGCCACCGGTACAGGTACCAGTGACACCACTGCCGTCAATCCCATTGCGCTGGCTGCCAACTATGGCATGGGCCCACTGCAATTGGCCCTGGGTTATGAAAGTGCACAGAACCCTAAAACTCCAGCGGCAGTGTCTGCCAGCCAAGTGACTGCTCGTGCTTACTACAGCATGGGTCCACTGGGCTTTGGCGGTTATGTTCAGAAGTCTTCTGGCACCAACTTTGACCGTACAGCGTATCGTCTGTCGGCCATGTACACCATGGGTCAAAACGAATTCCATGTGAATTATGGTTCAGCTGGTAATCGTGCAAGCGTTGCCAATACGGCTGCGTCGCAATTCACGTTGGCATACAACTACAACCTCGACAAGCAGACCAAGGTATACGCTATGGTGACCAAGGTTGCCAACAAATCTGCTGCGGTTTATACCCCAGGTGGTTTTGCTACAACGAACAGCAGTGGCCAAGATTTGCAATCCATTGGTGCTGGTATTCGGTACAACTTCTAATGGTGTCAGGCGAGAACTCGCCTGATGAGCTTTAGCGAGCAACCCACTGTGGAAACGCAGTGGGTTTTTTATTGAATCTTCTCCGTCCTGGATTTTCAATATCCCGATATTTCAATCCACCCGAGCGCCGCTTGCCTTGACCACGCTTTCGTAGCGCGCCAGTTCTTTTTTCATGAAGGCACCAAACTGATCGGGCGAGTTGCCCACCGGTTCGGCCATCAACATCGCAAAGCGTGATTTGGTTTCTGGCGCTTGCAGTGCGGCGCTGAAGGCTTTGTTCAAACGCTCCACCACCTCACGGGGCGTGGCCGCAGGGGCCACCAGGCCCCACCAGGTGTCGATCTCAAAGCCTTTGAGGGTCTCGCTCATGGCGGCGATCTCGGGCAGAGCGCCGCTGCGTTGGCCGGTGGTCACGGCCAAGGCTTTGAGCTTGCCCGCCTTGATGTTGGGGGCGGCGGTGGCCAAGTTGTCGAAGTTGAAATCGACTTGTCCCGACAGCAAAGCCAGTTGCGCCGGGTTGCCGCCGTTGTAGGGAATGTGCACTGCAAAAATACCCGCTGCGCGTTTGAGCATTTCGCCTGCCAGGTGACCTGCGCTGCCGTTGCCGCCAGACCCAAAATTGAGCCTGCCAGGGTTGGCCTTGGCATAAGTCACCAGATCGGCCAGGCTGTGGATGTTCAGTCGCTGGGCCGTCTCGGCGTTCATCACCAGCACATTGGGCACGCGCACCATTTGCGTGATGGGCGCAAAGTCGCGGCTGGCGTCGTAAGGCATCTTGGCAAACAGCCAAGTGTTGATCGCGTGTGTGGCGGTGGCGGCGATGCCGATGGTCAGGCCATCGGGTGCGGCCTTGGCCACCAGATCAGCGCCCAAGTTGCCGCCCGCGCCGGGTCGGTTTTCGATGATCACCGTGCCCAGCGTGTCTTTGACCCGCTCGGCCAGCGCACGCGCCGTGACATCGATCGGACCACTCGCCGCATAGGGCACGATGAGACGGATCGTTTTGCCTTGCGCCAGTGCTGGGACTGTGACACCGCAAGCGATGGCGCTCAGGCAAAAATGGCGGCGTTGCATGAGCTGTCCTTTTGTATCGCGGTGCTTGCAGGTCGTGGGCTTTAGCCCCAACGTTGGCGTGGGTCATGGCCACAGTGTGTGACCTGAAAGTCCGACCTGCGAATCGATCAGGCTTTGGCTTTGTCCGCTTCCGACGTGAACGAGTCCGCGTAGAACTCTTCTTCGGGCAGACCGCCCTGGCTCACATGGTCGCGCTTGGCCGAGTCCACCACGATGGGGGCGCCACAGGCATAGACTTGGTGGCCCGACAGATTCGGGAAGTCTTGCAACACCGCCTGGTGCACAAAACCGGTGCGGCCGGTCCAGTGGTCTTCGGCTTCGGCGTTCGAGATCACCGGCACGTAGCGCAGGTTGGGCATCTCGGCCAGGCGGGCCTCGACCCAGTCGGCCATGTACAGGTCGGCCGGACGGCGACCGCCCCAATACAGCGTGGCGGGGCGGGTGATGCCGCGGTGCTGCATGTGCTCGATCAGCGCCTTGATGGGTGCAAAGCCCGTGCCCGAAGCCAGCAGCACGATGGGCTTGTCGTTGTCTTCGCGCAGGTAAAAACTGCCATAAGGGCCTTCGGCGCGCAGGATGTCTTTTTCCTTCATGGTGGTGAACACCGGGTCGGTGAACTTGCCGCCGGGCATGTGGCGGATGTGCAGCTCCACCGTGGGCGGCGCCACCTCTAGGGTGTGGGGGGCATTGGCCATGCTGTAGCTGCGGCGCGAGCCGTCGCGCAGCAAGAACTCGATGTACTGACCGGCGTGGAACTTCATCACGTCGTTGGCGGGCAGTTGCAGTTTCAGCACGATCACATCGTGAGATTTTTTCTCGAGACTCACCACACGCACCGGCATCTTCTTGACGGGCAGGCCACCTTCGGCCGTCACTTGTTTGGATTCGAGCACCACGTCGCTTTGGGCGGTGGCACAGCAGGTCAGCACCAGGCCTTGGGCTTCTTCCTCGTCGCTCAGGGCTTTGGCCTGGTGGGGGCCATGCACCACGGTGCCCGAGATTTTTTTGCACTTGCAGGAACCGCAGGCGCCGTCCTTGCAGCCATAGGGCAGGCCGATGCCCTGGCGGATGCCTGCCGTCAGCAGGGTTTCGTTGTCGTCGGCGGTGAAGCTGCGGCCGCTGGGCTGCACGGAAATTTGGAAGCTCATCTTTTCGGTATCCTTGAGGGGTTGTCTTTGACCCGGAACCCCTGATTTTGCCTTCAAACCAGACCCCTCTGGGCGCTTTGCCCGCCCGCTTTCGTCGCCAGCGTGTCCTGATCGTGGGTTGCGGCGATGTCGGCTTGCGCACAGCGGGCCAGTTGGGTGCCCCGCAAAGCCAGCGCGTGCGCCTGATGGCGCTGACTTCTTCGCCCGAACGTGTGCGTTTGCTGCGCGCTTGTGGCATCACGCCTTTGCGGGGCGATCTGGACGATGCCGCCAGCATCCGTCGCTTGGCGGGCATTGCGCACCGGGTGATCCATCTGGCACCGCCGCCCAGTGAGCGCCTGGGCGACTGGGAGCATGACCCCCGCACCCAAACCTTGGGCCGTGTGCTGCGTTTGCGCACACTCCCGCAAGCGCTGGTTTACGGTTCGACCACAGGGGTGTACGGCGACTGTGCAGGCGAGCGCGTGCGCGAGACGCGCGGCGTGAAACCCCACACCCCCCGTGCCCAGCGCCGTGTGGATGCCGAGACGGCCATGCGGTTTTTGGGGCGCAGTGGCGTGCGTGTGAGCGTGTTGCGCATACCCGGCATTTATGCAGCTGACCGCCAGGGTGGGACGCCCCGAGAGCGTTTGCTGAAAGGCACACCGGTGCTGGTGGCCAAAGAAGACGTGTACACCAACCACATCCACGCGACCGACCTGGCTCGCGCCTGCGCGGCGGCACTGTGGCGCGGCAAGTCGCAGCGGGTGGTCAATGTGACCGACGACACCGACTTGAAGATGGGCGATTACTTTGATTTGGCCGCCAGCTTGTATGGCCTGCCCAAACCACCCCGCATTTCGCGTCACGACGCCAACACCGCCTTGCCTTTGATGCTGCTGAGCTTCATGAACGAATCGCGCAGGCTGGACAACACCCGCATGAAGCAAGAGCTTCGGCTCAAGCTGCGTTACCCGCATGTGCGCGATGGCTTGAGCCCGCAAACGGCCTTGTTCGGCAGCTGATATGGATTCGCTGCGCATTGACAAGTGGCTGTGGGCGGCTCGGTTCTTCAAGACCCGCAGCATCGCCAGTGACGAAATCGGCAAGAACCGTGTGCAGGTCAATGGCCAGGATGCCAAGGCCTCACGCGAGGTCAAGCCAGGCGACACCGTGCGCATGCGGCAAGGCCAGGTGGAACGCACCGTGCTGGTCAAAGGCATCAGCGCCGTGCGCGGCCCGGCGCCGGTAGCCCAACTGCTTTACGAAGAAACCGCCGAAAGCCTGGCGCAGCGGCAAAAACAGGCCGAGATGAACCGCCTGTCTCGCGAGCCCGCGCTGAGCATCGAGCAGGGACGCCCCACCAAGCGCGATCGCCGCCAGATTGAAAAGACCTGGGACGACCGTTGGAGCGCAGGCATCGATTGATGCCTTGGGCACTTCAGGGGGTGGGAAAGGGCTTCAGAACTCGTCTTTGACCATTGTTAGACCCAAAGCATCCCAGTCGAGCATGCCGCCGCGGTAGTAATAAATCTTGTCTGTAGGAAAGCCATCGCGTGTCATGGCGCGGATGGCTGCAGGGCTTTGTGGGCACACCGGACCGTTGCAAAAAGCAAAAACTTTCTTGGCTGCGGTGCAGTTCCATTGGGAGCCTGTTTTTTGGCAACCCAACTCGTTCAGGCGGGATGCCACTTCTGTATAGGGAATGCCAACCGATCCGGGGATGGTCCCTTTGACGCGGTCGTTGGTGTCGCGCATGTCCACCACCAGTGCATTGCGGTCGCTCAGCGCTTCCAGAATTTCGATCTCACCCACAGGGTGAACGCCAGGCACAGGCACCAAGGGTTGCAAGGTGCCCCCATTTTTGGCGGCTGCCGTCATCACGCGCGTGATCTCAATGGGGCCTTTGGCGGTTTTCACCACGACAGACTTTTGGTTGTCAAAAATGTTCAGGGCGGTGCCAACCGGAATGACTGCGGCCTGGCCAAAGGCGAAGCCAGCAAAACCGAGTCCTAGGAGCCAAGCAGAGATGCGTTTCATGGTCATGATGAGAAAAGTTTTGAATTGCTCAATGGTCACTTTCTGGGCGTTGTTTTGTCTTGATGTAGATCAATCGCTAGACTGGGGTTAACCCTTTGTGGAAGCCGTTCCCCTGTCTTCTCAAATGGAACAAGCAGACGTTCTGAAAGTGTTTTGGGTGACAATCAACACTTATTTCTGAAATAAGGCGGGAACTTCTATGGTCAAGTTGACCAAAAAATCTACAGAAGAGCAGTCCATTGCGGTTTCGGACGAACAAATCGAGAAAGCCGCAGAAGTCTTTCGGGTGATGTCTGCCCCTATGCGTTTGCGCATCATCAGTTGCTTGTGCAGTGGCGAGAAAAATGTAGGAGAGTTGCTGGAGCAAATTGACACCACGCAACCCAACATGTCGCAGCACTTGAACACTTTGTATCTGGCAGGCGTGCTCGACAAGCGCCGTGATGGCGTTCAAATCTACTACCGCATCGTGAACAACAACATCGTCAATATTTGTCGGGCGGTTTGCAAGCAGACCGAAATTGAAAACTGATGCCAGCTTGTGAGTCGGGTTTTCACGGGCGTTGAGCACACCGATCAACGGCTAATATCCATGCATCAGGAGATACGGATGAAGCGCTTGTTGTTTTTGATTTCAGGCCTGTTGGCTTGCAGCTTGACCTTTGCTCAAATCAAGGTCGTTTACCACCTCAGCGAAGGCCTTCCTCAGGCGTCTCGCGCCATTGGCAATATCCGCAACCACCTCACGGCCGATCCGACGGTCAAGATCGTGGTGGTGACGCATGGCTTGGGCATTGATTTTTTGCTGGACGGTGCGACCAATCAGACGGGCCAGCCCTTTGCGGGCAGTGTCAGTGAATTGGTCAGCAAGGGTGTGGAGTTCCGGGTGTGTAACAACACGCTGGTGTCACGCCAAATTTCTGCCGACAAGGTGTTGATGGAGGCCAAGGTGGTGCCTTCGGGTGTGGCCGAAGTGGCCAAGCTGCAGGCTAAAGAAGGTTTTGTGTACCTGCGTCCCTGATCGCATCGGGTTTTGTTCTCGTTTTTCTGAGGAGTTCTCATGAAATTTACAAAGGCCACTGTCGCCGCCAGTATGTTGATCTTGTCAGGCTGGGCGCATGCCCAGTCCCCCAGTGCCGCTCAGGTGCGCAGTTGGGCTGCAGCTTGTGCCAATTGCCACGGCACCAATGGCCAAGCACAGCCGGGCATGGAGTCTTTGGCGGGTGTAAACAAGGACGACATCGTCAAGAAAATGCTGGATTTCAAGGCTGGTCGCAAGCCCGCCACGATCATGCATCAGCTGGCCAAGGGCTACAGCGATGACCAGATCCAGGCCATTGCCGCTTACTTTGCCGCACAAAAGAAATAAGGAGCCTCGTCATGCAACGTCGTCATTTTTTGCAAACCGGCTCTGCGTTGAGCGCCATGGGCCTGGTGTCTGGCTGCGCCACCGTGGGTGGCAAAGGCCCCAAGGTGGTCGTGATTGGCGGGGGCTACGCAGGTGCCACAGCTGCCAAATACATCCGCATGTGGTCGGACTACGGTATCCAGGTCACGCTGGTGGAGCCTAACACCAGCTTCATTTCTTGCCCCATCTCCAACCTGGTGATCGGTGGCAGCAAGACGATGGCCGACATCACGACACCCTACGACAACCTGGTCAAGCGCCACGGCGTGCAGATGGTGCAGGACCGTGTGAGCAGCATCGATGCCGACAAGCGGGTGGTCAAGCTCGCTGGCGGTGCCGAATTGACCTATGACCGCTTGATCGTCTCGCCAGGCGTGGACTTCATGTGGGAAACCCTGCCCGGCATGAACAAGCCTGGTGCGCAAGACAAAGTGCTGCACGCCTGGAAAGCGGGTGCCCAAACCTTGGCATTGCGCAAGCAGCTCGAAGCCATGCCCGATGGCGGTGTGTTCGCCATGTCGATTCCTCTGGCACCTTACCGTTGCCCGCCCGGCCCCTATGAGCGTGCATGTCAGGTGGCCGATTACTTCAGCAAGGCCAAGCCCAAGAGCAAGGTGCTGATTCTGGATGCCAACGACGACGTGACCTCCAAAGGACCTTTGTTCAAGAAGGCCTGGACAGAGCGTTACAAAGGCATCGTCGAATACCGCAACAAGCACAACGTGACCGATGTGGACGTGGCCACCAACACTTTGAAGTTCGAGTTCAACGACGACCTCAAGGCGTCTGTGTTGAACGTGATCCCCAACATGCGTGCGGGCGACATTGCCGTCAATGCCGGTTTGGCCACGGCCAACAAGCGCTGGTGCGATGTGGACTTTCTGACTTTCGAATCGAAAGTGGGCAAGAACGTGCACGTGTTGGGCGATGCGATCCAGATTGCACCGGCCATGCCCAAGTCGGGCCACATGGCCAACCAGCATGGCAAAACCTGTGCGGCCGCAGTCGTGGCTTTGCTGACGGGTCAGCAAGTCAACACCATGCCGATCTACAACAACACCTGCTACAGCTTTGTCAGTTCGGATGATGTCGTTCACGTGGCCAGCGTGCACGCCTACGACGCCGACAAGAAAACCATGCTGGCTGTGCCTGGCTCGGGTGGCGTCTCCAGCGCCGCCAACGAACTCGAAGGCCGCTATGCAATGGCTTGGGCACGCAACATCTGGGCAGACACCTTGGCTTGATGTGCCGCTTGATCCAGGCCGCAGTCGAGAGTCTGCGGCTTTTTTTTGTCATTCATTTTTCAATGCCATGAACATCCGAACACATGCCCAAATCGCCTTGATGCTCTTGTGCGGGGCCGCCAGCTTGGCTGCGCACGCGCAAGCTGACGAGGCGCGTGCCAAGAAAATTGTTGGTGGCGTTTGCTTTGTCTGCCATGGTGCAGAAGGTGAATCGTCCAGCGAAGTGTTCCCTCGTCTGGCGGGGCAGCACTGGGAATACACGGCCAAGCAGTTGGAAAACTTCAAATCCGGCAAGCGCAAGAGCACCGCCATGGCCGACATGGTGGCCAAGTTGACGCCCGATGAAATGGTGGCGCTGGGCAAGTACTTTGAAAAACAAACCGTGCCGGTCGAATCTGCCAAAGACCCCGGCCTGGCGGCTGTGGGCAAATACATTTATCACAACGGCAATAAATTCAGTGGTCTGGCCGCGTGTGCCAGCTGCCATGGCGCAGAAGCCAAAGGCACCACGGCCTTGCCGCGCCTGGCGGGCCAGTATGCGGACTACATCGCCACGCAGTTGCAACAGTTCAACAAGCGCGAGCGCACCAATGACAATGCCGTGATGCACGCCATCGTCAGCAAGATGACACCGCTTGAAATGGTTGCCGTGGCGGAGTACCTGAGCGGGAAATAAATCCCCGCTCGGGCTCAGGTCAGGGGGCGGTCAATCCCGATAGGGGCATGGCCTGCGAGGCTTGGACACTGGCCGATGTGCCGCCATCGAGCCAGCGGTCTGTCAGGCCTGCGCCCAGCCACATGCCCACCAGGCTGAGCCACGAGGTGAGCGCGAAGATGGCACCGCCGGTCACGCCAGCACCTACCGCGCAGCCGCCTGCGAGCATGGCCCCAAAACCCATCAAGATGGCACCGCCAATGTAGCGACGCATGCTGTAGCCGTCGCTGAAGCCTTCGAGTTTCCAGTCCTTGCCGATCAGGGCACCGATCAGCGAGCCGATGAACACGCCGGGCATCAGTCCAAACTCGAAGCCGATGGGGGGCGTGGGCCATTGCACCACCCGCATTAACCACTCGGCAGACGGGCCACTGAACGTCAGACCCTGGATTTGCACCGGATCGAACGACTCGCGTGCGACCCACTGGCTAAAGCCCCAAGCGGCAGCCACCATGAGGCCGGAGCCAATCCCACCGACCCACATCCACACACCGCGTTGTGGGCTGCGCAAGGAAAAATACAGCGCTGCGATCAGCCAGATGCCGCCCATGGCCAGACCTGCGCCATGGCCCAGCCCTGTCATGGCCAACAGGTCGCGAGAGGGACCGCCTGCAACCGTCCACCAGCTGCTGATGGCCAAGCGCAAGGGCGACAAAGCCCCTGACAAAGCCGATTGAGCGGCGACCGCGAAGATCAAGCCCGACAAGAGTGCACGCAAGTTGCCGTTGGCTGACAGCACCAGCAAACGGCTGGCGCAGCCACGCGTCATGACCATGCCCACGCCAAAAGTCAGGCCGCCAATGAGTGCGCCAGACAGGCTGCCGGTGGCGGCAATCTGACGGGCGCTGTTGGTGTCCAGCCAACCCAGCAGCACCATGAGCTGCACGGCGATCACCGCAGAGGCAAACGCCAATAACCACACGGAGAGCTTGTCGCCAAAGCGGCGATGCCAGAACTCGATCACGGCCGCTCGCAGACAAAAGCGAGAACGCTGTGCAAAGAACCCAAACAAGCCACCAATCAGGGCACCACCGGTGGCCAGAACAGTAGCATTTCCATAGGCTTCCAGCCATTGAGCCATAGACATGGCGCGCTCCAGTTACATCATTGTTGAATGATGTATATCCTAAGGCGTGTGATGGTTAGAGGCTTGATCGAGGTCAATGCACGGTCTCAGATGACCCAGCCCATGCTTTTGCTCAGGCGCCAGGCCAAGCCCGCTCCGAGCCAGATGCTGACGAGTGTGAGCCAAGCCGTGAGCGCAAAGATGGCACCGCCCGTCATACCGGCACCCACGGTGCAGCCGCTGGCCAATACCGCGCCAAACCCCATCAGGATGGCACCCGAGAGGTAGTGCCCTAATTTGTTTTCAGTTTTGAAACCTTCGAATTTGAACTCGCGGCCCAGCCAAGCACCGATCAAGGAGCCCAGGAATGTGCCGGGCAATACCCCTGAGTCAAATCCCCAGCTGCCTGCATTGGCTGTGGAAAGTACGCGCATCAGCCACTCGGCCGACGGGCTGCTGAAGCTCAGGCTTTGCACGGGCACGGGCTCAAAAGACGCAGATGCGATGGCTTGGGTAAAGCCCCAGCCCATGGCGATGCTTGTGCCCGTCAACGCGGCACCCAGCCCCAGCGCCCAGCGACCTGCATGGTGGCGCATGAAAAATACCCAAGCAAAGATCAGCAAAGCGGCTGAGATGATCAGCCCACCGGTGTGGCCAATGCCCGCGAGCAGCAGCAAATCACGCGATGGCCCACCATCGACAGGCCACAGTTGGGTCACACTGAGTTTCAGGGGGGCCAACCAGCCGCCAATGGTGGCCTGAACTGTCACGGCAAAGATCAGCCCTGACAGCAAAGCGCGCAAATTGCCATTGGCCGACAACACCAGCAAGCGGCTCGCACAGCCGCGCGTCAGGATCATGCCGGCGCCAAAACACAAGCCACCCACAATGGCCCCCGAGATGCTTCCTGGTTGGGCCATGAACCGGGTCACGGATGGTTTGAGCCATCCCATGGCAACCAGCCCCTGCACGGTGAAAAGACAAGTGCCAAAGGCCAAAAGCCAGACACTCAAGCGTTCGCCGGCCTTGCCTTCACAGCATTCAAGCACTGCTGCACGCGCACAAAATCGTGTGCGTTGTGCCGCAAAACCAAATACCAAGCCGATGAGCGCCCCCCCAGTGGCCAACACATGGGCATCGCCCCAGGTTTCCAACAGGCTTGCAAGATTCACAGGGTTCTCCAGTAATTTAAGATGCGCTTATATTTCGGGTTGTCTACACATGATGACAACGCCTGTATTTTCCGGGTTTTTTTGATCGATATTCATGAATGAGTTTACTTTGAACCTCGCTTTGAAACGTCGTCATTTCTTGGGGGTGGCGTCATTGGGGTTTGCCCAAGGTGTTTGCGCGCAGTCGATAGCCTCTGCTGTGCTGCCTACGCCTCAATCTTTGCAGGCCGAATTGGATCGGGCTTTGCAGCAAAAACAACCCTTGATCGTGATGGTGAGCCTGGAGGGTTGTCCGTTTTGCCGAGTTGCACGCAGCAGCCATCTGGTGCCCATGCAAAAAGCGGGCGCGCCCATCGTGCAGCTCGACATGCGCAGTGCGCAAGTGGTGTTGGATTTCCAAGGACGCTCGACCACGCATGATCAACTGATCAAACAATGGCACATTTCCATTGCGCCGACTTTGCTGTTCTTCGGCCCGGGGGGCAAAGAAGTTGCAGAACGCATGGAGGGCGGTTATCTGCCGGATTTCTATGGCCCTTATCTGGATGAGCGCCTGATCAAGGGCCGACAGGCGCTTTGAATCGATCCTGCTGACCTTAGAAATCCATGCAGTCTTCCTTCCCGAAAAATTTCAATTTTTGACAAGCAGTCATGATTCCAATCCGCATTGATTCCGCATGGAAGGGCACTTCCGACTGCCGCACTTGTGGCATACGTGACATGGTCTTGTTTGCCGACCTTAACGAGCAAGACTTCAGCGACATGCACACGCCCATCGATGACATGGGCTTTCAGGCGGATGCGGTCTTGTACACGGAGGGGCAGACAGCGCAAGGCTTGTTCACGCTGCGAAAAGGCACCGTGAAGTTGGTCCGTGCAACGGTTGACGGCCGTGAACGCATTGTCAGAGTGTTGCGCCCGGGGGATGTGATCGGTCTGGAGGCCTTGGTCACTGGGCGTTACGACAGTGAAGCCGTTGCGATGGTGGATGTCAGCGTTTGCAGGATCCCTTTGTCGGTGATCCATCAACTGTCTGCCAACTCCCCTCGTTTGCACTTGAGGTTGATGCAAAAATGGCAGCAAGCTTTGAAAGACGCTGATGATTGGTTGGCCGAATTGAATTTCGGCTCTGCGCGTCAGCGCGTGGCCAGTTTGGCATTGAAAATGCGAGATCCAGAGCAGTCACAGTTCACGGCATTCTTTGCGCGTGATGACATGGGCGCCATGCTCGACCTCAAGTTGGAAACTGTGAGTCGTGAAATTTCGGGACTGATTCGTGATGGCACCTTGAAATCTTGCGACAAACAGGGCAGGCGCTACGAGATTTTGGACGAAAAAAAGCTAATGGTTTGAGCGGCCATCAGCTCAATTTCAGCGCTTTCGAGCGGTCAAGCCCAGCAGACCAGACATGCCTTTGTGGGCCGTACCTTCGTCTATCTGCGCTTCGTAGGTTTGCAAGTTGATGATGTCGTAATTTGCAAAAGCTTCACGCATCAGGGACTCGTCGTACATGTGTGCCAGTTTGCCCGGGCCACCTGTGTTGAACTTCAGTTGTGCTGCCGTGTAGCCCTGAATGATCAATGTCCCGCCGGACTTCAGGCTCGCGTCCATCTTTGTAAAAAGCGCCTTGCGTTCCAGCGGGTTGGCAAATTGGAAGAAGATGCCGACCACATTGTTGTAGTGTGATGCCTTCCATTTGAACGATTGCCAGTCGCTGCAATGCCACTGAACCGATTGCATGCGACGTGCCGCCAACACCCGTGCTTTTTGAATGGCGTTTTCTGAAAAATCAAAGGCATCAACGGCGAGACCTTGCTCCGCCAGCCAGACACCATTGCGGCCTTCGCCATCTGCTACAGCCAGAGCAGAACCAGCTTGCAGGTGCGCCATTTGGCTGCGCAGGTACGCATTGGGTGTTTCGCCAAAAATGTACTGATCCGTGGCGAATCGTTGGTTCCATGTGTTGAGTGGACTGTTGAATGCTGTCATGGTGTTGCGGGTTGATCTGTTGTCGTTTACTGGGGAACGGATAATTGGGTATATTAGCTAAAACTGATGGATTTCCGCATGAACATGATTCATTCTCTTCGAACCCTCCCCTTCTTGGTGCTGTGTCTGGGGGCATTGAACAGCCATTTGGTTTGGGCCACAGATGCCAAGGCTGTTGCTGTGGACGAAATGTCTGCCTATCTCGAGTTCGTTGATTACGGCGGGGCCACGATATTTTCAGAACAAATTCCCAAGGCCGAGTACGCCAAGATGATCGTCATCGATACACGCGATGCCAATCAATTTGGCAAAGAACACATTCCGGGCGCCATCAACATCGAATGGCGTCAAGTGCTGGCCAAGTCGGCGCTCATTCCCAAAAACAAGCCGGTACTGGTTTATTGCAATACCGGCAGTTTGTCTGCGCAGGCAGGATTTTCCTTGCGGGTCGCAGGTTGGGAAAATGTCCGCATTCTTCAAGGTGGCTATGCCGAATGGAAAGCCAAAGGCGGCATGGACGCCAACCTCAAGGCCACATCTACTCCACAGCATTGAAAGAAAAAAATTATGAAAACAGCACATGATTTGGTGGCGCAAGCCAAAACACACACCCGGGAAATTGCCTTGGAAGATGCAGCGCAAGCGATTCTTGAGGCCGATGTGTTGCTCGACGTTCGAGAAGCGGATGAGTTTGCTGCGGGCCACATTGCAGGCGCTGTGTTGATGCCACGCGGTTTGCTGGAGTTCAAGCTCAGCGCCTCACCTGCACTGGCATCACGTGATCTGAACATTGTTGTGTATTGCAAGACGAGCGGTCGAGCTGCATTGGCGGCACAAACCATGCAGGCGATGGGTTACCTGAATGTCCGTTCGCTCGCGGGGGGATTTGACGCTTGGCAGGGCGGTGGAATGCCGGTGGTCAAACCGGAACAACCTTCATTTGAATGAGCGCTGCCAGGTGCCTGAGTTTGCCAAGCAGATGGGTCATGAAGAAAAATGGTGACGTCAAAATGGCTGTTTGTAAATGCGGTCACTGGTGAAATCCCTGAGCGCATGGATGGTGTGATTTGTTGGACTCATCGGCTTTTTGCGTTAAATTAGCGGCTGTTTATATTTAAAGTGGAGCTTGCATGAAACTGTTGTCTGCTTTGGTCGCTGTGTCTGCATTGTTTGCTGTACCGGCCTTTGCCAACTTGGACCTTGCCAAGAAAAATGCCTGCATGGCATGCCATGCAGTGGATAAAAAAGTGGTGGGTCCAGCCTACCAAGATGTGGCCAAGAAATATTCAGGCCAAAAGGACGCTGTGGCAGCGGTGGCAGCGGTGGCAAAGAATATCAAGTCTGGTGGTTCCGGTAAGTGGGGTCCAGTTCCCATGCCTACACAAGTTGCTTTGAGCGATGCAGATGCCAACACATTGGCAGCCTGGATTTTGGCGGGTGCCAAGTAATTGTTATGGCCAATTGCTTGTCAATTGGGTGTTGAAGTTGTGAAAGCTCGATTGGTACTCGTGGCTTTTATATTCCGCTCTTCGGGCAACTGAAGAGCGGTTTTTTTTGGGGGAGACATTCCATGCCTGCATCAATTCGATGGGTTTTGTATTTCATGTTGGCGGGCGCATTCACAGGGCTACACGCGCAGCCTGCCATTTTTCACGGGGCAGACTTGAAGTTGGGTCAAAAATTGATCGATGAGAACAAGTGCGTCGAATGCCACGCGTCAAAGGTTCCGGGTGACGGCAGTGCGATCTACAAGCCCAAAGGGCGAATCAACACGGCTGGCATGTTGCGTGGCATGGTCGAGCAATGCAACACCGAGCTGAACATGGGCATGTTCCCTGAAGAGGTCGATGCCGTGTCAGCCGTCTTGAACAAGAACTACTACAAATTTAAATAAACACCTGCTTATATAGGGTATCTCCTATATCAGTTTTCGCGAATATCTTTGATGATTTGAATCAAAGGCGGGGTCTCTCCGAGAGGTGGGACCCGCTGTTCAAATGTCGCAAATCTGAAGGAGATACAAATGCGCAAATCTTGGACCTGGGTGAAGTGGTGCGTTTTGGCCAGTACTGTCTGGCTGACTGGTTGTGGAACCATCGGCACGATGGGCAAGCTTGAGACGGGTGCCGCCGCCGAAGCTGGTCGCATGTGGGATCGTTGGGTGGATGGCAATGGTGACATCGCTGTGGCGACCACATGGGAGCGCAAGGTCAAGGCCGGTGTCACGGCCAACGAAGTGGAGCAAGTTCTCAAGCAAGTGGCCACTGAGCGCAACATGAAAGACGTGGGCACGTTGCCTTTGTCCAAAGAACTGGAGGCCCGTACCGGGCAAAAACAAAAACTGCTGACGGTCTACTCCTTCTGCACCCCCACCACGGCACGTCGCATGGTGGATTTCAGCCCCCACATGGCCGCTTACTTGCCTTGCCGCATCTCATTGGTTGAGAAAGAAGATGGCCTGTGGATGTACACGCTCAACATGGACATGATGGTCAAGATGGGCCGCCAGTTGCCTTCCCCACTGAAGGAAGAAGCCCGAGCCGTGCGCGACACCATTTGGGAAATGATGGAGCGCGGCTCCAAGGGTGAGTTCTGATTTAAACCGACACGAGGAGACAAAACATGAAAACGACACACACACTGCGCGCAACGGTTACTGCATCAGCCCTGCTGCTGGCTTCTTTGTCGGCACATGCCACCAACGGCATGTTGATGGAGGGCTATGGCCCGCAATCACTGGCCATGGGTGGCGCTGCCACGGCGTTTGACAATGGCACGGCGGCCATGATGAACAACCCCGCTACTTTGCAATTGGGGGCCAATGGTTCTCGCTTGGATGTGGCTGTGGGCGTGTTGGGACCCAACGTCAAATCCAGCATGACCGGCATGCCAACGGCATCGTCCAGCGGAACTTCTTATGTCATGCCCGCCATGGGCTGGGTTCGCAAAGACGACCGGATGACCTGGGGTGTGGGTGTTTTTGGTCAAGGTGGGATGGGTACTGAATACGGCGCTGACGCGTTCTTGGCCATGCAAACCGGTCAGGACGTGCGTTCCGAGTTGGCAGTGGGGCGCGTGATTTTTCCGGTGGCCTTGAAGGTCAATGATCAGTTGAATATTGGCGCCTCTCTCGACTATTCATGGGCCAGCTTGGACATGAAGATGGCCGCCAGTGGTGCACAGTTGGGTGGCATGGTCACGGGTGGTTCTGGCAACATCGCAGCGGCTGCTGCAGGGTTGGCGGCGGCGCCATGGGCACGTATTGATTTCAGCAATTCCAATAAATTCACGGGTGCTGCCAAAGGGTCTGGCTGGACGGGCAAGTTGGGACTGGTTTTCCAGGCTAACAAAGACTTGTCTCTGGGATTGAGTCATCATCTCAAGACCAACCTCAGCGACATGACAACAACAGCGGCCGGTGCGGGCATGAGTGGCCCTGGGGGGTTCGCAGATGCAGGAAAGATCTCGGTGATCAACTTTCAGATGCCGGAATCCACCACAGTGGGCCTGGCATGGCAGGCCAGCCCCAAGTTGTTGGTGGCAGCAGATGTCAAACGCATCGGTTGGTCAAGTGTGATGAAGGGCTTTTCCATGCGCTACGACAGCGCCACCATGGGGGGCAATGTCAACTTCACCATGCCTCAAAACTGGAAAGACCAAACGGTCGTGGCCTTGGGTGGTGCCTACCAATTGGATGACGTCTGGACCTTGCGTGCGGGCTACAACCATGCATCGAATCCCATTCCTGATGGCACCGTCAATCCCTTGTTCCCAGCCATTGTGAAAGACCATTACACCGCAGGGTTTGGTTACAAGATCAGCAAGTCGGTCAGCGTGGATGCTGCGATGTCCCATGCGCCAACTGTGACGGTCGTCAATACATCGGGGCAGATGCCTTTGACCATCAGCCACAGCCAGACCAACTATCAGATGTTGCTGAGCTACCGCTATTGAGTCAAAGGGCGCAACTGATCAGGGTTTGTCCTGATCAGTTGCTATCGTCCATGTAATCCTTGGTTCAGATTCATCATTTATCGTATATATTCGCACATCCGAATATATTAACTTAATGGCAAGCGGTGCATGAGCGATGAGGTTGATGAGGTTGTCGATAAGGCGGCGGAGTTGTTTGCCGTACTGTCCACGCCGATTCGTCTGCGCATCATCAGCCAGCTGTGTCAGGGTGAGAAAAATGTCGGGCAATTGCTTGGCAGCATTGATGTGGCGCAACCCAATATGTCCCAACATCTGAACATCATGTACAGATCAGGCGTTTTGGGTAAACGTCGCCAAGGTGCTCAACTGTTTTATCGGATTGCAGACGAGACAACTGTGGTGGTTTGCCGTGCGGTGAGTACACAAGTCGCCATCGACGTGGCCGTGAATTGACAACTCAAAACGAGGAGTTTGTGTGAAAGAAGACAACATTAACTCAGGGAGGGTGCAAAAAGCACCGGAGAACTTCCTGACCCAAACTGGCATCAAAGAGGTTTATGCCGAAGGAAAAAAAGGTCGCCGTGATTTCATTCGCAGCGCATTTGCTGCGGCTGCTGCGGGTGCGGCTGCACCCATGGCTTTGGCACAAGGCAATCCTGTGCCGACTGAAGGTGGCGATCCCAACATCTTGAATTTGCCTGAGCATGCGACCAATCTGGGTCAGGGCGTGGCGGTTGAAGGGTATGGCAAGCCATCTAAGTTCGAAGCCAACTTGCAACGTCGTCAGAGTCCGGGACTGACACAGACCACTCAGGCTTCGGTGTCGTTTGCGCCACTGCAATCCTTGTTCGGTATCGTGACCCCCAGCGGTCTGCACTTCGAGCGACACCACCAAGGCTGGTGGGACATCGATCCGTCCAAACACCGCTTCATGATCAACGGCATGGTCAAAAAGAACATGGTGTTCACCATGGACGAGATCATGCGATTGCCATCCGTGTCGCGCTTTCATTTCATCGAGTGCGGTGCCAACACCGCTGTCGATTGGGGCAATGTGGCTGTCCCCACGGTGCAATACACCCACGGCATGTTGTCGTGCAGCGAGTTCACCGGCGTGCCCTTGATCACGTTGCTTGAATTGGCTGGCGCGGATCTTAAAAACGGCAAGTTCATTTTGGCCGAAGGCGGCGATGGCTCGTCCATGACCCGCACCATCCCGATGAGCCTGATCACCTCGGGTGAAGTGTTGGTGGCCTATGGCCAGAACGGTGAAATGCTCCGCCCAGAAAACGGCTACCCCCTGCGCCTGGTGGTGCCTGGTGTGCAGGGCGTCAGCTGGGTCAAGTACCTGCGCCGCATCGAAGTGGGTGACAAGCCCTATGCGGCCAAAGACGAAGCCGTGCATTACATCGATTTGCAGCCCGGTGGCTTGCACCGTCAGTACACCAACATCCAGGAAGTCAAGAGCGTAGTGACCACGCCTTCTGGTGGCCAGGTGCTGCTGGACAAAGGTTTCTACAACATCACGGGATTGGCCTGGTCGGGCAAAGGCAAGATCCAGCGCGTGGACGTGTCCACCGATGGTGGCCGCAATTGGAGGCAAGCGCGCCTGGAAACGCCTGTTTTGTCCAAGGCATTGACGCGTTTCAACCTCGATTGGGTTTGGGACGGTAAGCCTGCCATCATCCAAAGCCGAGCACAGGACGAGACAGGCCATGTTCAGCCGACTTATCAGCAATTGCGTGGCGTGCGCGGTACGCGTTCGATCTATCACAACAACGCCATCCAGTCGTGGCTGGTTCAGGAAAACGGTGAGGTGAAAAATGTCCAGGTTTCGTAATGCCGTTTTGACGGTCGCCTTGCTGGCCGTGGCTGGCTTGGCTACAGCGCAGTCGCCCAAATACCCTGGGGTGGGGCGCCCCGCCACTCCCAAAGAAGTCGCCAAGTGGGACATCGATGTCCGGCCAGACTTCAAAGGCTTGCCTGCAGGTTCGGGCTCTGTGGCCAAGGGGCAAGACGTTTGGGAAGGCAAATGCGCGCATTGCCACGGCGTGTTCGGTGAATCCGGTGAAGTGTTCAGCCCCTTGATTGGCGGCACCACTGCCGAAGACGTCAAGACTGGCCGCGTGGCCAATTTGAATCGTTCTGACTATCCAGGCCGCACCACCATCATGAAGGTGGCCACGGTGTCGACCTTGTGGGACTACATCAACCGCGCCATGCCTTGGACCAGCCCCAAGTCTTTGACTACAGAAGAAGTCTATGCGGTGACGGCGTTCTTGTTGAATTTGGGCAATGTGGTACCTGATGACTTCGTGTTGTCGGACAAAAACATCGCTGACGTGCAAAATCGCATGCCCAACCGCAACGGCATGACGACCCAGCACGCCATGTGGCCCGGTCGTGAATTTGGTGGTGTCAAGAAGCCAGATACCGATAACAAGATCTGCCTGAAAGACTGCACGCCTGAGCCTAAAGTGGCGTCCTTTTTGCCTGACTTTGCACGCAACGCGCACGGTAACCTGGCGGAGCAAAACCGTCTGGTGGGCCAGCAGCACGGTGTGGACACCACCAAGCCAGAAGCCAAGGCCGGCATGCCTGCCGTTGCAGCGCCCGCTGCTGCGGCAGCACCCGCCAAGCCAGAGAATGCCGAGGCCAAAGCCGCCATTGCATTGCTGAACAAGTACAGCTGCACAGCATGCCACGGTGTGGACAAGAAAGTGGTGGGCCCAGGCTTCAATGAAGTAGCCAAAAAGCATGCAGGCAAGGCCGACTATTTGGCTGGCAAAATCAAGGCCGGTGGTTCTGGTGTGTGGGGGCCGATCCCCATGCCTGCACAGTCCCTGCCTGAAGCGGACGCCAAGAAAATTGCCGAATGGATTTCAAAGGGGGCCAGCAAGTAATACGGGCTATACCTGTTGCACTGCTGAACCTGTTTCAATAGCATCACTCAACCTCAAGGAGATATCAGATGCAAACCCGTCGCGAGACACTCAAGCAAAGCGCTGTAGTGGCAGGCCTGTTGGCCACGGCTGGCTTCCCCCAGTTCGCACAAGCCGCGTTCAACAAAGTGGCCTTTGATGCCAAGTCTATTCAAGATGCTGCCAAAGCCGCTGGCGCCGTCAGTTTGGCTGAAAGCAAGGATGTGACCATCACCGGTCCGGACATCGCTGAAAACGGCGCTGTGGTTCCATTGGGTGCCAGCACCTCTTTGGCTGGCGTGAAGCAATTGCTGGTTCTCGTTGAGAAGAACCCTGCAGCATTGGTCGCCTTGTTCCATGTGAGCGACAGCATTGATGCCAACTTCGCCACACGTGCCAAGATGGGTCAATCTTCGGATGTTTACGCTGTCGCCATCATGGCCGATGGCAAAGCTTTCTTCGCCAAGAAGGAAGTCAAAGTCACTTTGGGCGGGTGCGGCGGTTAAACGCTCACTGATCCGATCCACAAAACATTGAAAGAATTGGAGTAAAAAATGGCAGATCCCATGCGCATTCGTGCCCAAGTATCCGGCGACAAAGCCACCGTCCGCGTGCTCATGAGCCACGAGATGGAATCCGGTCAGCGCAAAGACGCCGCTGGCAAATTGGTCCCAGCTTGGTATATCCAGGAAGTCACCGCTGCTTTGAACGGCAAGCAAGTGCTGGCCGCTGAATGGGGCCCCGCTGTCTCCAAGAACCCCTTTATGCAGTTCGCCATCAAGGGTGCCAAGGCCGGTGATAAAGTTGCTGTGACCTGGAAAGACAACAAGGGCGATACCCGCACAGACGAAGCTACGGTTTCCTGATAACGTGGTGAATCAAAAAGGGTGAAGCATTTGACTTCACCCTTTTTTTGTTTTGAGAATGAATAAGAGGTGACGCATGAAATACGCGACCACAATGACCTTGGCCACTGTTTTGGCCATGGCCGTCGTCCCCGCCATGGCGCAAAAGACCGCCAGCCAAGGCATTGATGAATACCGCGCCATGTTGCAAGACGGTAACCCTGCCGACCTGTTTGAGGCCAAAGGCGAGGGCTTGTGGACGCAAAAGCGTGGCCCCAAAAATGCCAGCCTTGAGAAATGCGATCTGGGCAAAGGCCCTGGCGTGGTCAAAGGCGCATTCGTGGAGTTGCCCCGTTACTTTGCAGATACACAGCGCGTGCAGGATCTGGAAACCCGTTTGGTCACTTGCATGGAAACCCTTCAGGGTTTCAACGCTGCCGAGATTTACAAGACACCCTTTGGTAAGGGCGAGCAAAACAACGTGACGGCACTGGCCACCTGGATCGCCGCAGAGTCCAAGGGCATGCGTTTCAATCTGTCGCAAGCGCATCCGCAGGAAAAGACTTTTTATGAAGTCGGCAAGCGTTTGTTTTTCCAACGCGGTGGTCCGCATGATTTCTCTTGTGCCTCTTGCCACGGCGAAGAGGGCAAACGCATTCGCCTGCAAGACTTGCCCATGCTGACCAAAAATCCCGGTGATGGTGTCGGTTTTGCCGCTTGGCCGGCCTACCGCGTGTCCAACGGTCAAATGTGGGGCATGCAACTGCGTTTGAATGACTGCTACCGTCAGCAACGCTTCCCATACCCCGGTTTTGGCAGCGATGCCACATTGGCCCTGGCCACCTATTTGGGTGTGAATGCCAAGGGTGCAGCATCGGTGGCTCCAGCCATCAAGCGCTGATGAATGAAGGTGATCTCCATGAAAAAGAAAATTCAATTTGTCATGACCGGTATCGCTGCAGCTTTGCTGGTGGTCGGTTGTGCATCGGCCCCTTCAGTGGCTGAACTCAATGAGCTGACCCACAAGATCGTCAAAGCATCGTTTCGCGACGAGGGTTTTGTCAAAGTCGATCGCGTCTTGAACACCGATGAAACCAACCGCGCATGCAGCGAAGCCGATGTGGTGGGCAAGCCTTTGGATGAGAAGACCGCCAAAGCCATCGAAGACATGAATTTGAAGGCCATCAAATGGCCCTCGGATGGGAAATTCATCGGCGATTGGAAGCAAGGCGAGGCTATTGCCCAGAGTGGACGTGGCTTGACCTGGACAGACAAAGCCAGCGATGTGAATGGTGGCAATTGCTACAACTGCCACCAAATCAGCAAAGAGGAAATCTCTTTCGGCACGATTGGCCCGAGCCTCTACAACTACGGCAAGATCCGCGGCGTGACCGATCCGAACAGCCCCGAAAGCAAACCCATTGTGGAATACACCTGGGGCAAGATCTGGAACTCCAAAGCCTACAACGCGTGCTCCAACATGCCCCGTGCAGGTCACATGGGTATCTTGACTGAAGCGCAAGTGCGCCACGTGGTTGGCCTGTTGCTGGACCCCAAATCGCCCGTCAACCAGTAATCCATCTGAAACCCGGCGTGCCCGGGTTTTTTTGCCGTTAATACATCAGTGAGTGCAAATATGAACTTGACCAAACGTGAATTCATCCAAGTGATGGGCGCTGGGACCATGGCCGGCATGAGCATGGGCCAATTTTCTGAAGCCAGCGCAGCGACCGCAGCCCATGGCCTGTACGACATCCCCAAGTTCGGCAATGTGTCCTTTTTGCACATGACCGACTGCCATGCGCAGCTCAAGCCGATTTACTTCCGTGAGCCCAGCATCAACATGGGCATTGGCTCGATGCAGGGTAATTTGCCGCATCTGGTGGGCGAGCACTTGCTCAAAGTGGCCAAGATACGTCCGGGCTCTGCAGAGGCGCATGCATTGACGTATCTGGACTACGAAAAAGCCGCCAACCGTTACGGCAAGGTCGGCGGTTTTGCGCACTTGGCCACCTTGGTCAAGCGCATGAAAGCCAGCCGCCCAGGCGCTTTGCTGCTGGACGGTGGGGACACCTGGCAGGGCTCAGGCACCAGCCTGTGGACCAACGGTCAGGACATGGTCGACGCCTGCAAACTGCTGGGTGTGGACGTCATGACCGGCCACTGGGAATTCACTCTGGGCATGGAGCGTGTCAAAGAAATCGTCGAGAAGGATTTCGCAGGCAAGGTGGACTTCGTCGCACAAAACGTCAAGACCAATGACTTCGGTGATCCGGTGTTCAAGCCCTATGTGATCCGCGAGATCAATGGTGTGCCATGCGCCATCATCGGCCAGGCCTTCCCCTACACGCCGATTGCCAATCCGCGTTACATGGTGGCCGACTGGGCCTTTGGCATCCAAGACGAGAACATGCAGCTGATGGTCAACGAAGCGCGTGGCAAAGGCGCGCAGGTGGTGGTGGTCCTCAGCCACAACGGCATGGATGTGGACTTGAAGATGGCCAGCCGTGTGAGCGGCATCGACGCCATCATGGGTGGCCACACCCACGACGGCATGCCTGTGGCCACGCTGGTGTCCAACAAGAGCGGCAAGACCATCGTCACCAACGCAGGCTCCAATGGCAAGTTCCTGGGCGTGCTCGACTTGGATGTGAAAGACAAAAAGGTCAGCGACTTCCGTTATAAGCTGCTGCCTGTGTTCTCGAACATGCTGCCCGCCGACAAAGAGATGGATGCCTTGATCACCAAGATCCGTGCGCCTTATGAAGCCAAGTTGTCCGAGAAGCTCGGCATCTCGGAAGGTTTGCTCTATCGCCGTGGCAACTTCAACGGCACGGGCGACCAGCTGCTGGTTGATGCCTTGCTCGATGTGCAGGGTGCCGAGATTGCCTTCTCGCCAGGCTTCCGTTGGGGCACATCCTTGTTGCCTGGTCAGGCCATCACACGTGAGTGGCTGCTGGACATGACCGCGACCACTTACTCGTATGCCACCGTGACCGAAATGACCGGTGAGACCATCAAAACGGTTCTGGAAGATGTGTGCGACAACCTGTTCAACCCCGATCCTTACTACCAACAAGGTGGTGACATGGTGCGCGTGGGCGGCTTGAGCTACAGCTGCAACCCCTTGGGCAAGATCGGCACACGCATTGGCGACATGCGCCTGAATGGGCAGTTGATTGATGCTGGCAAAAAATACAAGGTCGCTGGCTGGGCGCCTGTGGCCGAAGAGGCGCGCAACCAAGGCAACAAACAAGTGTGGGAAGTGGTCGAGACCTGGCTCAAGACGCAGCCCGGCGGCCGCGTCAAGCCTCGCAAGCTCAATGCACCCAAGATCACAGGCGGATTGCCAAACCAGGGCTACGTGGGCTGAGCTTGAATCAACCCACAGGGCTCTGAGATGCAACAGAGTTGCATCTCAGGATGGCTTTGCCGGCAACTCGGTAAACACATCAGTCTGGCTTGTCTCGAAGCGAAAAAAGCATACTGATTTTCATGGAAAAAGGGGAGACCAATGGCAGATTCAAATGGCATGACAACAGGCAATTCCTGGTCCTTGCTCTGGTTCAGAAGCCGTGACGATGTCACGCCGTTCATCAATGACACCGCAGTTCGCATTCGCGCGGGCATCATGCTGGCCATTCCGATCTTCATGGCCTTTACCTTGTGGGACATCGTCTTCGGCAGCCGATGGATCGTGACCGGGGAAGTGATCAAGGACACGTTTGAAACCGACTTTGACAACCGAATCCTTTACATGGTCGAGGCTGTTCGACGCACCTACGACTACACGGTGCAAACCTGGTTGTTGATTTATGCCTTGTTTGAAATGCTGGCTGGCATGAGCGTCAAAACGGCCTACCTGTCACCCACCATCTGGCTGTCCACCTTGCTGGCTCGCAAGGCGCGTCCTTTGTGGAAACCTCTGGCACCCAAACGGTTTGCATGGACCATCGGGGCATCCATGATCAGTGTTTGCCTTGTGTTTTTTCACCCCGAGAAGTTCGCCGCAGCCGTCAACTTCATCTTCCAAAGTCAGGTGCTGCCCACGACCGAACAATATTTGCCACGCTGGTTGCCCTTGGTGATGGTTTGGGTGTGCCTGGGCTTCATGTGGATGGAAACGGTGCTGGGCTTTTGTCTGGGTTGTGAGGTCCATGCCTTGCTGGTCAAGTTGGGCATTTTTCAGGACGAGTGCGAGGCTTGCAACAACCTCGATTTTGGTCAACCGCGTTGATCCACTGCAAGGCGCATCAGCGGTGCGTCTTGCAGCCTGAGCTCATTCGTGTTTGATAGTTCGCCAAGATCCGTTTGACGATTTTCAATGGCAAGTTTCTGATGCCGGCAGGCAAAATGCCCGACCAGCGAATGGAAAAGGCTGCAGCCCAGCGTGTGACTGGGCGCAACCAGGCCGTGGCTTCCAAAAACTCTTTTTGTTGTTGGCGGTTCATCATGGTTGCAATGCCTTGATCCGTGTTCAGGACATGAAATTGCGCCACGCACCGATGTTGTAAACGCGTTGGTAGCCGTTCTTCTTCAACATCAACTTGGCCATGCCGCTGCGTGTGCCGCTGGCGCAGCCGACCACAACGGGCGTAGATTTGGGCAGGCTGGCCAAATGCTGGCCCAATTCGTTGAGGGGAATGTTGCGCGTGCCTGGGGCATTGCCAGAGGCGAATTCGGCTTCTGATCGCACATCCAAAAGTATCGCGCCTTCACTTTTGAGTTGGGGCAGCAAAGCCTTGACGCGCCTTGCATTCCACCACTTGTAGCCTAACCAAAGGGCCAAGGCCATCATGGGCCAATAGTCTTGAATGAATTTCATGGGGCTTCTTTCTGAGTTGGGTTTTGGCCAAAACTGTCGGACATTTTCACCGACACAACCTCGCCGCGCGCGGTGGCAACACCCGCAGCATAAACGGTGGTCTCCACCACCACCTTGCGGTCTTTGACTTCCTTGACGCGACCACGAATGACCGTCTCTCTGTCCAGATGTGTGGGCTTGAGTTGGCCGCGCAGGGTATTCATATAAGTGATTTTGCATATTTTGCTTGGGCACTGAGATTGCATAGGCTAAAGCAGGGAAAACGAGAGGTCAGCGATTGATCTGCATCAACTCAAGGGTGCGTTTGAGACCGATGATGGAGAAAACTTTTAAAGGAGACCGACATGGCTCACATCGTGATTATTGGCGCAGGCATTGGCGGCATGCCCATGGCCTTCGAGATGAAAGAACTGGCACGCCCCGGAGACCGGGTCACGGTGATCAGCGAGTCCTCAAAATTCCATTTCGTGCCATCCAACCCTTGGGTGGCGGTGGATTGGCGCAAGCGCAAAGACATCGAGATGGACATCGCCCCCACGCTCAAGCGCAAGGGTGTTGAGTTGATCGCGCAAGCTGCCAAACGGGTTCACCCCGAGCGCAACCAGGTGGAGTTGCTCGATGGCACACAGGTCGATTACGACTATTTGGTCATTGCTACAGGGCCGAAGTTGGCCTTCGATGAGATTCCGGGTTTGGGGCCAGATGGCTTTAGCCAATCGATTTGCCATGTCTCTCATGCAGAAACCGCCAAACTCAATTGGGACCGGTTCACGGCCGACCCGGGCCCGATTGTCGTGGGCGCGGTGCAGGGTGCTTCCTGCTTTGGTCCTGCCTATGAATACGCCATGATCATGGAGACGGACCTGCGCCGTCGCAAGATCCGTGACAAGGTGCCCATGACGTATGTCACCTCGGAGCCCTACATCGGCCATTTGGGCTTGGGCGGCGTGGGCGACTCCAAAGGTTTGCTCGAATCGGCCATGCGCGATCGCCACATCAAGTGGATTTGCAACGCCAAGACCACCAAGATTGAAAACGGACAGATGTTCGTGACTGAGCACGATGAAAATGGCCAACCTAAAAAAGAACACGTCTTGCCATTTAAGCATTCGATGATGTTGCCCGCCTTCAAAGGCGTGGATGCGGTGTTCGGCATTGAAGGCCTGACCAATCCTCGGG
Organism: Limnohabitans sp. Jir72; assembly: GCF_003063575.1. Taxonomy (GTDB): domain Bacteria; phylum Pseudomonadota; class Gammaproteobacteria; order Burkholderiales; family Burkholderiaceae_C; genus Limnohabitans_A. The sequence goes on along the minus strand of NZ_NESC01000004.1, from coordinate 35,814 downwards.
GTTTCATTACCATCGACGAGCACCAGCGCAACACCCGGTACACCAATGTGTTCAGTGTCGGTGTCTGTGTGGCGATCCCCCCGGTTGAGCCCACGCCGGTGCCCTTGGGCACACCCAAGACCGGTTTCATGATCGAGTCCATGGTGACCGCCACAGCGCACAACATCCGTGAACTGCTCGACGGTCAAGAGCCTTCCCACAAGGCGACTTGGAACACGGTTTGTCTGGCCGATTTTGGTGACACGGGCGCAGCGTTTGTGGCCTTGCCCCAGATTCCGCCGCGTAACGTGAGTTGGTTTGCCGAAGGCAAATGGGTTCACCTGGCCAAGGTGGCATTCGAGAAATACTTCATGCGCAAGATGCAAAAAGGCACTTCGGAGCCTTTTTACGAAAAAATGGTCATGGACATGATGGGCATCGTCAAGCTCAAAGACAAGCTCAAGAAGTGATGCACGCCGTGAGCAGTCATGCTGCGCCGAGTGGAGACTCAAATGCGCAGATGGCGACCAAATTGTTCAGCCAGATGTCGCTCACCATTTTCCAGCATGAAATACCTGAAAGCTTCTGCGGCCGGGGAGAGCATTTTGGATTGGGTGTGCACCACATTCCAAGCGCGCACGACCGGCGCGCCTTGCACATCGAGCATCGCGATCAATTTGTGCTCGAGCTCCAGGCCGATCGTGTGCATGGATAAAAAGCCCAAGCCCAGGCCCGCCATGACGGCCTGTTTGATGATTTCGTTGCTGTGCAGCTCGATTTTCAGACGAGGCTCAACATGGGTGTCTTCGAAAAACTTTTCCATGGCCGCGCGGGTGCCTGCGCCCTTTTCGCGGGCGATGAAGTCGTAGGGGCGCAAGTCTTCCACGGTGAGCGGGCCACGTTGGGCCAGTGGGTGGTCTGTGGCCGCCACAAACACATGCGGGTGCGCGGCAAAGGGCTCGGCCCGGGTTTGCAGCTCTTTGGGCGGGCGGCCCATGACGGCGATGTCGACTTCGCTGTTTTGCAGCATCTTCACGAGTTGGTCGCGGTTGCCAATCGACAGTTGCACCTCCACACCCGGGTGTTTGCTGCGAAAGTCGGCCAGCATGCGCATCAAAAAATACTTGGCGGTGCTGACAAAGCCGATGGTCAGCACGCCAGTTTCGGCCCTTTGCAAGCGGGCGGCGGCGTCTTCGGCGTCTTTGACCGTGGCCAAAATTTTGCGGGTGTAGACCAGCATGTACTCACCTGTGGTGGTCAGGCTCACTTGCTTGCCACGCCGCTCGAACAGGGGCATGCCCACATGGCCTTCGAGATCTTTGATCTGCATGGTCACTGCGGGGGGCGTCAGGTGCAGGGTTTCGGCGGCGCGCACAAAACTGAGGTGGCGGGCCACCTCGTTGAACACACGCAATTGGCGGAAGGTGGCGTTCTTCATTCAGCTATCTCTTAATTTGGTAGCGATCAATATTGAATTTACCTTATGCCTGGATGTTTTTAAAGTCCAGACATTCCCTGAGTACAGGGCTTTTAAAAGGAGACTGAACATGGACCAATCCGCACGTTATGCCGACCTGAGCTTGTCTGAAGCCGAACTCATCGCCGGGGGTCGCCACATTTTGGTGGCTTACAAAATGAAGCCCAAATCGGGTCATGGCTACTTGGAAGCTGCAGCCCACTTTGCCGCTGAATCTTCCACCGGCACAAACGTTGAAGTTTCCACCACCGACGACTTCACCAAAGGCTTGGATGCTTTGGTGTACCACATCGACGAAGCCACCGAGGACATGCGCATCGCCTACCCGATGGACCTGTTCGACCGCAATGTGACCGATGGCCGCATGATGATGGTCTCGATCCTGACCTTGGTCATTGGCAACAACCAGGGCATGGGCGACATCCAGCACGCCAAGATCCACGACATTTATTTTCCCGAGCGCGCCATCCAGTTGTTCGATGGCCCAAGCAAGGACATCTCGGACATGTGGCGTGTGTTGGGTCGCCCCCTCAAGGACGGTGGCTACATTGCCGGTACCATCATCAAGCCCAAACTCGGCCTGCGCCCTGAGCCCTTTGCGCACGCGGCTTACCAATTTTGGTTAGGTGGCGACTTCATCAAAAACGATGAGCCCCAAGGCAACCAGGTGTTTGCGCCGATGAAGAAAACCATTCCGTTGGTGGTGGACGCCATGAAGCGCGCCATGGACGAAACCGGCCAAGCCAAATTGTTCTCTGCCAACATCACCGCCGACGACCACTACGAGATGTGCGCCCGCGCCGACTTCATCCTGGAAGCCTTTGGCCCCGACGCTGACAAAGTGGCTTTCCTGGTGGATGGTTTTGTGGGCGGCCCCGGCATGGTCACGACCGCACGCCGTCAATACGCCAACCAATACCTGCACTACCATCGCGCAGGCCACGGCATGGTCACCAGCCCCAGCGCCAAACGCGGTTACACCGCCTTTGTACTGGCCAAGATTTCGCGCTTGCAGGGGGCCTCGGGCATCCACGTGGGCACCATGGGCTACGGCAAGATGGAAGGCGAAAACGACGATCGCATGATCGCCTACATGATCGAGCGCGACGAGTGCCAGGGTCCGGTCTACTTCCAGAAGTGGTACGGCATGAAGCCCACCACGCCCATCATCTCGGGCGGCATGAACGCTTTGCGCTTGCCCGGTTTCTTCCAGAACCTGGGCCACGGCAACGTGATCAACACCTCCGGTGGCGGCTCGTATGGTCACATCGACAGCCCTGCAGCTGGTGCGATCTCGCTGCGCCAGTCCTACGAGTGCTGGAAGTCGGGTGCCGACCCGATCGAGTTCGCCAAAGAACACAAAGAGTTTGCCCGTGCTTTTGCGTCCTTCCCGGGTGATGCCGACAAGCTGTTCCCCGGCTGGCGCGACAAGTTGTCCGCACACAAGTAAAACCTGCAAGGCGCGCATCTGCCCACAGAAGGCCGGTGCGCGCCCGTGCAGGAGCCCACCCCATGGGCGATACGTTTGACCCAGGAGCCTTGCATGTCTGAGCTGATCACCCAGGAACCGCTGTACCTGCCCCAGGGGCAAGAGGTGGCGCTTTACCAAGCTGCTTATGCGGCCCGTTTGCCGGTCATGCTCAAAGGCCCGACCGGTTGCGGCAAGTCGCGATTTGTCGAGCACATGGCCTGGAAGCTGGGCAAGCCCCTCATCACCGTGGCCTGCAACGAAGACATGACCGCCTCCGACTTGGTGGGCCGTTATTTGCTGGACGCCCAGGGCAGCCGCTGGGTCGATGGCCCGCTGACGCGTGCTGCGCGCACCGGGGCCATTTGCTATTTGGACGAAGTGGTGGAAGCACGGCAAGACACCACCGTGGTCATCCACGCCCTGACCGACCACCGCCGCGCCTTGCCCATCGACAAAAAGGGCGAGACGGTGCAAGCGCATCCGGATTTTCAGCTCGTCATCTCTTACAACCCGGGCTACCAAAGCCTGATGAAAGACCTCAAGCCCTCGACCAAGCAGCGCTTTGTGGCTTTTGAGTTTGACTACCCCGAAACCGCACAAGAAGTGGCCATCTTGCAGGGCGAGACTGGCATTGACGTCGAGCGCGCCCACAAACTGGTGCAATTGGCCCACAGCGCCCGCCACCTCAAAGGGCATGGCTTGGTGGAAGGGGTGTCCACCCGTTTGCTGGTGTATGCGGCCCAGCTCATGGCGCAGGGTGTGGCCCCGCAAGCGGCCTGTCGCATGGCACTGGTGCGTCCCATCACCGACGACGCCGACATCCGCCAGACCCTGGACCACGCCATCGATGCCCTGTGGGGCTGAGCGGTCTGCGCCATGAGCCCCGCCGAAACCGCAGCCCCGCCGGACTACGCCGATGTGCGCTGGCAGACGGCCTGGGGTGAGCTGGGTTGCCGCCTGCCCGGGGTGCAGTCGGTGTTCGAGTCCAGTGTGGCGCAAAGCCTGGAGGGCCTGACCGAGCCGCAATTGCACGGCCTCTGGGGTGTGGGGCGGCGCTTGGGGCAACTCGGACGCGGGGCCGAACCCGTCATCGCCTGGCTCACGCATTGGCCTGCTGTGTTGGACTTGATCGGCGATGAGGTGCTGGACGATGTGCTGGCGCTGGTGCAGTTTTTGCACAAATCCCCCAACAGCGCCGCCATCGCGCCCCTGATTGGCAGCTTGGTCACTGCGGCCCGCCGTTTGGCTTCGGCCGAGGGCGTGCGCCAGTACCTGAGTCTGCTGCAAACTTTTACACAGCAAACCACCGGCTCTATCCACGGCCGCCAGCAAACCCAGCCCAGCCCGGGCTTGCTGCCTTTGCTGGCGCAAGCGCCGCTTTTGCTGCAACAGCTGTCCATGGCGGGGCTGCGCCGCTGGGTGCTGCACGGTGCACGGGTGCATGCGCAACACCCTCCGCAGCAGGTGGCTTATTTCTCGCTGCAAAGCCCGGACAGCCTGGCCATGTTCCAGCGCGAGCGGCACGGCACCTTGTTGGTCGATGTGCAGCGCCAACTGGGCATGACGCAGCAGGCTTTGTGGCAAAGTGATCTGCCCCTGGCCCCCTTGACGGGCGACAACGCGGCCGTGGCCCGCATGACGCCTGCGCTGCAAGCCGATGTGTTGGGCCTGCCCGATGTGCTGGAAGACCTGAACGGGGTCACTGGCCTGGGGCGCTACCGCTTGATGCTTTTGCACGCCATGGCCCACCGGCACTTGTCGGGCACCTGCATCGCCGACAACTGGAGCCCCGCACAGCGCTTGGCGGTGGAATGGTTTGAAGACGCCCGCATCGACCGCTGGCTGCTGGCGCGCTGGCCCGGTTTGCGCCCCGACATGCTGGCCCTGTTGCCCCCGGTGCAAGAGGGCGAATGCGACGATCGCACCCACGCTTGTTTGCGCCACCGGCTGGCGCTGTGGAACCGGGCGGTGCTCGATCCTTCCTTCGCGTTGACGCAGCCTGCACTGCATGACTTTGTTCGGCGCTTTGAACACGCGCTGGACGAGCCCTTGGTGTGCACACGCGACATGGCCATGCTGGCCCTGTCGTTTGTGGCCTGCACGCGCTGCGCGGGCGATGCCTTGCCGAATGTGTTTTTTGCAGGCAGCCTGATTGACTGGCGTGACGACAACCGCCACCTGTGGCAGTACATCGAAGACGGCGACGAAGAAGACACCCGCAGCCCCAGGCGGCGTGACGCCGAGCCCGAACTGCACAGCCTGCCGCCCCGCCTGTACCCGGAGTGGGACCACATCAGCCAAAGCGAGCGCCCCGACTGGGTCAAGGTCTATGAATACCTGCACCCCTCGGGCCAGGCCAGTGACATCGACCGCCTGACCGCGCAGCACAGCGGTCTGACGCGCCGACTGGAGAGGGTGTTGGACAAACTCAAACCGCAAGGCCGCCAGCGCCTGCGTCGGCTGGAGCAGGGCAGTGAACTCGACCTGGATATGGCCCAGCAAGCCTGGATCGACTGGCGCAGCGGCCACACGCCAGACGAGCGCGTGCAGCAGCACTGGCGGCCGCACGAGCGCGATGTGAGCGTGCAACTGGTGCTGGATTTGTCGGCCTCTTTGGCCGAGCGCATTCCCGGTACCGACCAGACCGTGCTGCAAGTGAGCCTGGCGGCGGTGGCCTTGCTGGCCTGGGCACTGGACCGGCTGGGCGACCCGCTGGCCATTGGCGGTTTCCACTCCAACACCCGCCAAGAAGTGCGCTATATGCACCTCAAAGGGTTTGAAGAAACCTGGGGCGCAGAGGCCAAGGCCCGCCTGGCGGCCGTGAGCCCCGCGTATTCCACCCGCACCGGTGCCGCCTTGCGTCACGCCAGCCACACCCTGCTGCAACGGCGCAGCCCGCGCAAGCTCTTGCTGCTGCTCACCGATGGCGAACCCTCGGATGTGGATGTGAGCGATCCAGACTACCTCACGCAAGACGCCCGCCAAGTGGTGCGCCAGTTGCAGGCCCAAGGCGTGTTTGTTTGGTGCATCCAACTGCACCCGGCTCACGAGGCCAATGTGCGCAGCGTGTTTGGCGAGCACTACACCTTGGTCAAGGATTTGCAGCAACTGCCGCAAACCTTGGCGGGTTTGTTTTTGCGCTTGACGAAGTAGGCCAACCACTGGCTGGGGTCCTGGGTCGTCATCCGCGTGTCGCTGTGCTTGTGAAGGTGTTGTGGTGACCCGGATAGATCGGAGCCATGGAAGCCGTCACCTCACGCATGAGGTGACTTAGCCGTCTTCAATCAGGCCAAACATTAAGCATTAACTTAATTCGGACGTTGCGAATATTGAATTGTCCTGAGCGTCAGTCTTTTTTAAAGTGGAGGCCTTCTGTTCCACGAAGGGATTTTCCCCATGCTCAAGGCTTTGATATTTGACGTAGACGGCACACTGGCCGACACGGAAATGGCGCACTTGGCTGCTTTCAATCACGCATTTGTCGAAATGGGCCTCGATTGGCGCTGGGACGTGCCGCTGTACACGCGCTTGCTGGCGGTGTCTGGTGGCAAAGAGCGCATCAAGGCCTATTGGCAAACACAGGCTGCGGATGTGCTGGACATCGGCGGCGGTGGCAAGCAAGACACCATTGACCGCTTGCACGAGATCAAGACCGCTGCTTATGAGCAAGCGGTGCAAGACGGTCAGGTGCAAATGCGCCCAGGTGTGCTGGCGCTGATGTCAGCGGCCCGTGCGGCCGGTTTGCAACTGGCCATTGCCACCACCACCTCACCCGTCAACATCGCTGCATTGCTGCGTCGCGCCATCGGGGCTGACTGGAGAGGCCACTTTCAGGTGATCGAAGACGCGTCGACCGCCCCGCGCAAAAAGCCCGATCCCATGGTCTACCAGCAAACCCTGGCCCGTATGGGTTTGCCTGGGCGCCAGTGCCTGGCGTTTGAAGACTCTGAAAACGGCCTGCGTGCCGCCGTGGCAGCAGGCCTGGCCACCGTGATCACGCCCAACGACTTCACGGCTGAGCACGATTTTTCGGGCGCTTTACGCGTCTTGCCCAACTTGCAAGACGTGGGCGTGGCTCAACTCCGTGAATGGCATTCATCCTCCATCCAGGTCTCCGCATGAACCCTGTTTGCATCGCCCCTTCCATCTTGTCCGCCGACTTTGCCCGTTTGGGCGAAGAGGTTCGCGCCATTGAAGCCGCAGGCGCGGACTGGGTGCACTTTGACGTGATGGACAACCATTACGTGCCCAACCTGACCATTGGCCCGCTGGTGTGCGAGGCGATCCGCCCCCATGTCCAGATCCCGATCGATGTGCATTTGATGGTCGAGCCGGTCGATGCCTTGGTGCCTTTGTTCGCCAAGGCGGGGGCCAACATCATCACCTTTCACCCCGAAGCCAGCCGCCATGTGGACCGCACTTTGCAAATGATCCGCGACCACGGCTGCAAAGCCGGCCTGGTGTTCAACCCCGCCACCCCGCTGGAGTGGATGGACCATGTGATGGACCGCCTAGACGTGGTCTTGCTCATGAGTGTGAACCCCGGTTTTGGCGGCCAGAAATTCATCCCCTCCACCTTGCCCAAGTTGCAAGCGGCGCGCCAGCGTATCCACACCCATGTGGCCCGGGGTGGCCAGTCCATCGTGCTGGAGGTGGACGGCGGTGTGAAGACCGACAACATCGCCCAGATTGTGGCCGCCGGTGCCGACACCTGTGTGGCCGGCAGTGCCGTGTTTGGTGCGCCCGATGCCGACGGCGGCTACCGGGGCGTGATGCAAGCCCTGAAGCAGGCTGCTGTGGCTTGAGCCAGTTTCCGAGAGTCCGAATTTAAAAAACTACAGAGAGTGTTTGCCCCATGTCCTTGAGCCCCCGCACCACGCCCACCCTGACGCAATACCTGATTGAAGAGCGTCGCCGCTTTCCCGATGCCAGCGGCGATTTCAACGCCTTGATTTTGGATGTGGCCATGGCCTGCAAAGCCATTGCCAAATCGGTTGCTTATGGGGCTTTGGCCGACATGTACGGCAACCACGCGGCAGATGCTGGCGGCAGCATCAACGTGCAGGGCGAGACCCAGAAAAAACTCGATGTGGTCAGCAACGAACTGTTCATCCGCATGAACGAGTGGGGCGGTCACTTGGCTGGCATGGCTTCTGAAGAGATGGACTTGCCCTATGACATTCCGTCGCAACACCCCCGTGGCAAATACCTGCTGGTGTTTGACCCGTTGGACGGCTCCAGCAACATCGACGTGAACGTGTCGGTGGGGAGCATTTTCAGTGTGCTGCGTGCGCCCGAGGCGACCGCCGCAGGAGGCGCTATGAGCGAGGCCGATTTCTTGCAGCCCGGCACACAACAAGTGGCCGCAGGTTATGCGCTGTATGGCCCGACCACCATGCTGGTACTGAGTGTGGGCAATGGCGTGGCCGCATTCACGCTTGACCCGGTGATGGGCGAGTTCATGCTGACCCACCCCGAGTTGCGCGTGCCCGAAGACACGCAGGAGTTTGCCATCAACGCCTCCAACAGCCGCTTCTGGGAAGCCCCGGTCAAGCGCTACGTGGACGAATGCCTGGCCGGCAAAACCGGCCCGCGCGGCAAGGACTTCAACATGCGCTGGATCGCCTCCATGGTGGCCGAGGCGCATCGCATCTTGATGCGCGGCGGTGTATTCATGTACCCCCGCGACACCAAAGACCCCAGCAAACCCGGCCGCCTGCGCCTGTTGTACGAGGCCAATCCGGTGGGCTTCATCATGGAGCAAGCCGGTGGCCGTGCCAGCACGGGCCAGGTGCCCATGCTGAGCGTGCAGCCCACCCGCTTGCACCAGCGCATTGGCCTGGTGTTTGGCTCCAGAAACGAGGTTGAGCGCATCGAGCGTTACCACGCTGAGCCGCCCAAGCAAGACAGCTTTGCCCCGCTGTTTGCTGAGCGCAGCCTGTTCCGCGACTGAGCGGCCAAGTCCGTTCGCCAAACGATTGACAAAATTAAAAGGAGACCCCCATGTCTGAACGCCACCCCATCATCGCCATCACCGGCTCTTCGGGCGCAGGCACCTCGACGGTGACACGCACGTTTTCCAATATTTTTCGGCGCGAAGGCGTGCATGCGGCCATCATCGAGGGCGACAGCTTTCACCGCTTCGACCGCAAGGAAATGAAGATTCGCCAGGCCCAGGCCGAACAAGAAGGCAATAAGAACTTCAGCCACTTCGGCTCGGACAACAACCTGTTTGGCGACATCGAAAACCTGTTTCGTACCTATGGCGAAACAGGCCAGGGGCAGGCGCGAAAATACCTGCACAACGCCGAAGAAGCCGCGCCTTACAGCCAGGAGCCGGGCACTTTCACACCCTGGGAAGCCTTGCCTGCCGACACCGACATGCTGTTTTACGAAGGCCTGCACGGCGCGGTGGTCACGCCCGAACACAACATCGCCCAATACCCCGACTTGCGCGTGGGCGTGGTGCCGGTCATCAACCTGGAGTGGATTCAGAAACTCTGGCGTGACAAACACCAGCGTGGCTACAGCACCGAGGCGGTGACCGACACTATTCTGCGCCGCATGCCCGACTATGTGAACTACATCGTGCCGCAGTTTGCGCACACGCATGTGAACTTTCAGCGCGTGCCCATGGTGGACACCTCCAACCCCTTTATTTCGCGCGACATCCCGTCTGCCGACGAGAGCATGGTGGTGATCCGTTTTGCCAACCCCAAGGGCATTGATTTCCCCTACCTGCTGAACATGATCAACGACTCCTGGATGAGCCGGGCCAACACCATCGTGGTGCCCGGCGGCAAGATGGAAATCGCCATGCAGCTGATCTTCACGCCCTTTGTCTGGCGCATGATGGAGCGCCGCAAACGGGCGCTGGGCCAGGCTTGAACACACCAAGGATCACGCCCATGAATACCGCTGACCATTTATCCGCTCACCCCAGTCCCGAGATGGCCCGCCGCATGGCCAACGCCGTGCGCATGCTGGCCGTCGACGCCGTCGAAGCCGCCAAGTCCGGCCACCCCGGTGCCCCCATGGGCATGGCCGACATCGCCGAAGTGCTGTGGCACCGCCACCTTAAACACAACCCGCTCAACCCGCAGTGGTACGACCGCGACCGCTTTGTGCTGTCCAACGGCCACGGCTCAATGCTGATTTATGCCTTGCTGCACCTGACAGGCTACGACCTGGCCTTGGACGAGCTGAAAAAGTTTCGCCAACTGCACAGCAAAACCCCCGGCCACCCCGAAGTGGACATCACCCCCGGCGTGGAAACCACCACCGGCCCCTTGGGCCAAGGCATCACCAACGCCGTGGGCATGGCACTGGCCGAAAAGATGTTGGCCGATGAATTCAACCGGGAGGAGGGCGGTCAGCGCCTGGACATCGTGGACCACATGACCTATGTGTTCCTGGGCGATGGCTGCCTGATGGAGGGCATCAGCCACGAGGCCTGTTCTCTGGCAGGCACCTTGCGTCTTTCCAAACTGGTGGCGCTGTACGACGACAACGGCATCTCGATCGACGGCCATGTGGAAGGCTGGTTCACCGACGACACGCCCAAGCGCTTTGAGGCCTATGGCTGGAACGTGATCGCCCAGGTGGACGGCCACGACCCGCAAGCCGTGCACGCTGCCATTGAAGCGGCCAAAGCGCAAGCCCACAGCCCCAACGGCAAACCCACCTTGATTTGCTGCCAAACCGTGATCGGCATGGGCTCGCCCAACAAGGCCGGCACGCACGATGTGCACGGCGCAGCGCTGGGCGCTGCCGAAGTGGCCGCCACCCGCGAAGCGCTCAACTGGCCGCACGCGCCATTTGAGGTGCCCTTTGACGTGGTCAGCGCTTGGGATGCCCGCGCCTGCGGTGTAAAGGCCGAAAGCCAATGGCGCGAGCGCTTTGCCGCCTACCAAAGCCGCTACCCGCAAGAGGCGGCTGAGTTTGAGCGCCGCATGAAAGGCGACTTGGGTGAGGCCTACGGCCAAGGCCTGGCAAAAGCCCTGGCCGCCATCGTGGCCAAGCCCGATGCCGTGGCCACCCGCAAAGCCAGCCAGAATGCGCTCGATGTGCTGGCCCCCTTGTTGCCCGAGTTTTTTGGCGGCAGCGCCGACCTCACGGGCTCGAACCTGACCAACTTCAAAGGCTGCACCAAGGCCGGCCGCGACACCTGGGGCAACCACCTGTCGTATGGCGTGCGCGAATTCGGCATGGCCGCCATCATGAACGGCATGGCGCTGCATGGGGGTTACATCCCGTATGGCGGCACCTTCCTCACGTTCTCGGACTATTCGCGCAATGCCATCCGCATGGCGGCGCTGATGAAAAAGCGTGTGATCCATGTGTTCACGCACGACTCGATTGGCTTGGGCGAAGACGGTCCCACGCACCAAAGCGTGGAGCATGTGCCCAGCTTGCGCATCATCCCGGGGCTGGACGTGTGGCGTCCGGCCGACGGGCTGGAGACCGCTGTGGCCTGGGCCTGTGCAGTAGAGCGGCGCGATGGACCCAGCGCCTTGGCCTTGTCGCGCCAGAACCTGCCGCAGCTGCTGACCGACGTGGCCGATGCGGCCAAGGTGCGCCAAGGCGGCTACATCCTGAGCGACATGCCGGGGGCTCAAGCGATCATTGTGGCAACGGGGTCTGAAACCTCCTTGGCCATGAAAGCCCAGGCTGACCTGGCCGCACAAGGAGTGGCCACGCGGGTGGTGTCCATGCCCTGCACCAATGTGTTTGACCGGCAAACCGAGGCTTACCAGGACATGGTCTTGCCGCTGGGCTTGCCCACGGTGGCTGTTGAAGCCGCACACCCCGACTTTTGGCGCAAATACGTAGGCCGCACCGGCATGGTGATTGGCATGGCCAGCTTTGGCGAATCGGCCCCGGCCCCGGCTTTGTATGCGCACTTTGGCATCACCACCGAGCGGGTGTGCGAAGCGGTGCGCACCCTGGTGCACCGCCACACCCACCGCCAGGCCGAGCCGCTGCCCGCGCACATCGTGCCTTCCGAAAATTGAGCCGCCAGCCCCTTGCAAAGCGTGAAAAAAATGCCAACACCACAAGCCTATTTCTTTGACCTCGACGGCACCTTGGTCGAAACCGCGCCCGAAATTGCCGACGCCGTCAACGACACCTTGCGCTATTTCGATTGGCCCGAGGTGTCGCAGCAACAAGTCAACGACTGGATCGGTCACGGCACCAAAGAGCTGCTGATCCAGGCGCTGGCCAGCGTCACGCAGACCCCGGTGGCAGCGGTACGGCAAGGGGCCGACCTGAAGCAGGCGCTGCCGATTTTTGACCGCTACTACCAGGCCCGCTGCGGCACGCGCAGCCACCTCTACCCGCAGGTGCGCGAAGTGCTGGCGGCGCTGCGTGCCCGTGGCTGCAAGCTGGCAGTGGTGACCAACAAGGAAGGCCGTTACACCGATACCGTGCTGCGTGTGCATGGGCTGCACGAGGCTTTCGACGTGGTGGTCAGTGGTGACTCTTTCCCGGTCAAGAAACCCGACCCGACCAGCGTGGTCGATTGCCTGGCGCGTTGGCAGCTCAAAGCGTCAGACGCCCTGTTTGTGGGCGATTCGTCGATTGATGCGGCTACCGCGCGCAATGCGTGTGTGCCAGTCTGGTTGCTGCCCTATGGCTACAACATGGGCGAGTCGGTGCACACCTGTTCCCCTGATCGTGTGATCGACGATTTTTCAGCGCTGCTGTGATTTTGTAGGGGCTCACCTCTGTGGGCGATGGGCGTGGCACACACCCTTGACTGCATCGCCCACAGGGGTGAGCACCCACAAAGACCAGAACCGCCAAGAAGTTTTGTAGGAGCCCACCCCGTGGGCGATGGACGCGGAACACGCCCTAGAACGCATCGCCCACAGGGGTGAGCTTCTGCAGAAACAACGGCCCAGAAGTATTTGAAGTTCAACTGTTTTGAATGAAGAGGAAAATGCATGACCACACACATTGGCATCAACGGATTTGGCCGCATTGGCCGCATGGTGTTCCGAGCGGCGCTGCAAAATTTCGACGACATCGAGATCGTTGCCATCAATGACCTGCTGGAGCCCGAGTACTTGGCCTACATGCTGCAATACGACAGCGTGCATGGCCGTTTTGATGGCGACGTGAGCGTTGAAGGCAGTACCCTGGTCGTGAACGGCAAACGCATCCGCCTGACACAAGAGCGTGACCCCGCGAATCTGAAGTGGAACGAGGTCGGCGCGGACGTGGTGATCGAAGCCACAGGCTTGTTCCTCGACAAAGAAGGCGCTGGTAAGCATTTGGCTGCAGGCGCCCAAAAGGTGGTGATTTCGGCCCCGTCGAAAGACGACACGCCCATGTTTGTGTTTGGTGTGAACCACGCCAGCTATGCGGGCCAGGCCATCGTCAGCAATGCCAGTTGCACCACCAATGCATTGGCCCCTTTGGCCAAGGTGCTCAATGACAAATGGGGCATTAAGCGCGGTTTGATGACCACTGTGCACGCCGCTACCGCCACGCAAAAAACCGTGGACGGCCCGAGCAACAAGGACTGGCGCGGTGGGCGCGGCATTTTGGAAAACATCATCCCCAGCAGCACGGGCGCAGCCAAGGCTGTGGGCGTGGTGATTCCCGAGATCAAGGGCCGGCTCACGGGCGTGTCGGTGCGGGTGCCCACCAGCGATGTGTCGCTGGTCGATTTGACGGTCGAGTTGGCTACGCCTGCCACCTATGCCGAAATTTGCGCCGAAATGAAAGCCCAAAGCCAGGGGGCACTCAAGCGTGTGTTGGGTTACACCGAAGCCAAAGTGGTGTCCACCGATTTCCGTGGCGAGGTCTGTACCAGCGTGTTCGACGCCGAAGCGGGCATGGCGCTCGACAGCACCTTTGTGAAGCTGATGGCCTGGTACGACAACGAATGGGGTTACTCCAACAAGTGCCTGGAGATGGCCCGTGTTGTGGGTGGTGTTGCTGGGGGTGCGCAATGAAAGTCTTGCGATTTGCTGATGTGTGCGCCAGTGGCTTTGCCGAGAAAAAACGGGTTTTCATCCGTGCCGACCTGAACGTGCCGCAAGCCGATGACGGTCGCATCACCGAAGACACCCGCATCCGCGCCAGTGTGCCTTGCATCCAGATGGCGCTGGCGGCTGGTGCTGCCGTGATGGTGACATCGCACCTGGGCCGCCCGATCGAGGGCGAGTTCAAGCCTGAAGACTCGCTTGCCCCGGTGGCCAAACGCTTGGGCGAGTTGTTGGGCCGTGATGTACCGCTGGTCGCCAACTGGGCAGGCTCACAAGGCAACGCCAGCGTTGCGGGCGTGACCGTGGCCCCCGGCCAAGTCGTATTGCTCGAAAACTGCCGCGTCAACAAGGGCGAGAAAAAGAACAACGAAGACTTGGCCCGCCAAATGGCCCAGCTGTGCGACATCTACGTGAACGATGCCTTTGGCACTGCGCACCGCGCCGAGGGCACGACTTACGGCATCGCCCAGTTTGCGCCCATCGCTTGCGCAGGCCCCTTGCTGGCCGCCGAGATTGATGCCATCACGCAGGCCCTGGCCAACCCGAAGCGCCCACTGGCGGCCATTGTGGCGGGCTCCAAGGTGTCCACCAAGTTGACCATCCTCAAAAGCCTGTCGAAAAACGTAGACCAGCTGATCGTGGGCGGCGGCATTGCCAACACCTTCTTGCTGGCAGCGGGTTTGAAGATCGGCAAGAGCTTGGCCGAGCCCGACTTGGTGGGCGAGGCCAAAGCGGTGATCGAGGCCATGAAGGCCCGTGGCGCGGAAGTGCCGATCCCGACCGATGTGGTCACCGCCAAGACCTTCTCAGCCGACGCAGTGGCCACGGTGAAAAAAGCCACTGAGGTGGCCGACGACGACATGATTTTGGACATTGGCCCTGAGACGGCTGCCAAGCTGGCCGCTCAGCTCAAGCAGGCCGGCACCATTGTGTGGAACGGCCCGGTCGGTGTGTTCGAGTTTGCGGCCTTTGAAAACGGCACCAAGGTGATTGCCCAGGCGATAGCCGAGTCCAGCGCCTTCAGCATCGCGGGCGGCGGCGACACGCTGGCCGCGATTGCCAAATACGGCATCGACAAGCAGGTGGGCTACATCTCCACAGGCGGTGGCGCTTTCCTGGAAATCCTCGAAGGCAAGACCTTGCCCGCCATTGAAATTCTGAGCCGACGCGCTGCGGCGGACTGACCTCTTTTTCATCTTTTTTACTTTTCAAGGAGCCCCCTCATGGCATTGGTTTCATTGCGCCAGGTCCTCGACCATGCGGCCGAGTTCGGCTACGGCATTCCCGCTTTCAACGTGAACAACCTCGAACAGGTGCAGGCCATCATGGAGGCGGCCCAAGCCACTGACAGCCCGGTCATATTGCAAGCGTCTGCGGGTGCTCGCAAGTACGCGGGTGAGGCGTATTTGCGCCACTTGGTGCTGGCCGCCATCGAGACGCACCCCGACATTCCCGTGGTCTTGCACCAAGACCACGGGGCCACGCCCGCGCAGTGCCAGCAGTCCATCCGCTCGGGTTTTTCGAGCGTGATGATGGACGGCTCGCTCATGGCCGACGCCAAGACGCCCGCCAGCTACGAGTACAACGTGGGCGTGACGCAAAAGGTGTGCGAGATGGCCCACGCCGTGGGCGTGTCGGTCGAGGGCGAATTGGGTTGCCTGGGCTCGCTGGAGACTGGCGAAGCGGGCGAAGAAGACGGTGTGGGTGCCGAGGGCAAACTCAGCCACGACCAGATGCTGACCGACCCGGTGCAGGCCAAGGATTTTGTGGCGCAAACCGGTGTGGACGCCCTGGCCATTGCCATTGGCACCAGCCATGGCGCTTACAAGTTCACCCGTCCCCCCACAGGCGATATTTTGGCCATGGACCGCATTGCTGCTATCCATGCCGCCATTCCCAACACGCACCTGGTGATGCACGGCAGCTCCAGCGTGCCGCAAGAGTGGTTGCAGATCATTCGCCAATACGGCGGCAACATCAAGGAAACCTATGGCGTGCCGGTTGAAGAGATCGTGCGCGGCATCCAAAGCGGTGTGCGCAAGGTCAACATCGACACCGACATCCGCCTGGCCATGACCGGCGCCATGCGGCAGGTGTTTGCCCAGCAGTCTTCAGAGTTCGACCCTCGCAAAGCCTTGGCGGCTGCAAAAAAAGCGGCAGCGGCCATTGTGAAGACCCGTTTTGAAGCTTTCGGCTGCGCTGGGCGTGGCAGTCAGATCAAGCCCGTGTCGATGGATGCGATGGCGAGTCGCTATTGAAAAATGGGAATCGAAGTTCAAATCGAGACCAGACTGAAACGCAAAACACGCAAGGTAAATCATTGCTTTACGAAGTGCTGATGTGAAAACGCTGGGATACTCCCGGACTTCATCACCCAAGGAGAGCTTATGAAAAAGAATGTCATCGGTCTGACCTTCGGACTGTTGGCGGTGGTGTGTGGCTGCTCGAACGCCTTGGCAGTGCAAGAGACCCGCTTGGCAGTGCAGGCCATGCATTGCGCCGCCATCTTCAGTGTTTTGGCGCAAGTATTTTCAAATGATCCAGACAAAGGTCCCAAGTTTTCCAAAGGTGTGGAAGTGTTGACCGATGTCTACCTGAAAGAGCAGCCGTCGCCCACCGATCCTGGCGTGAGGGCTGTAGCAGCGCAGCGCCGATCAGAGACGGTGAAAGAACTGCAGACTGCATGGCCTGCAAATGGCGCCTATCTGCGAGAAGATGGCGTCATTTGCGGCGCGTGGGTCGAAGGGTTTCTGGGGCAGGGGGATCGGTATCAATTTATCCCTGTGTACCCCAAGGTGGTGCCCCCCCACATCCGTGGTCAGTACCAAACGCTGGTGGATGAGGCCATGAATCGCTGATGCGCCAAAAAAAAAGGCCAACCCGTGAAGGTTGGCCTTGATTCGCTTGGAACCCGCATGGATGCAGGGTTTCCAGAGATGGTGCCCGGGGCCGGACTCGAACCGGCACGCCTTGCGGCGGGGGATTTTGAGTCCCCTGAGTCTACCAATTTCACCACCCGGGCAGGTATTCGTGAAGACCCAAATTATGGCACATTTTTGAGCAGTTTTTTCGGTGCGCCTGTGCCTCACTCAAAAAATTGAGCTGAACAGACCCGTAGCGGGCGATCCTGAATGGCTTCAGTGGGGTGGGTTTTCGCTCGTGCCAATACGGCCCAAATGGCCTCCCAACTTATGGCAAAGTACGCACATGATTTATCCCACCATTGAAGACGCCATCGGCAAGACCCCTTTGGTTGCATTGCAGCGCTTGAGCGCCATGGACATGGGCCCCCGTGGCAATGTGATTTTGGGCAAGCTCGAAGGCAACAACCCGGCCGGTTCTGTGAAGGACCGTCCGGCTTTGTCGATGATTCGGCGGGCCGAAGAGCGCGGCGAGATCCAACCCGGCGATACCCTGATCGAGGCCACGTCTGGCAACACCGGCATTGCGCTGGCCATGGCCGCCGCCATCCGGGGTTACCGCATGATTTTGATCATGCCCGAGGACTTGTCGATTGAGCGTGCCCAGACCATGAAGGCGTTTGGTGCCGAGCTGATCCTCACGCCCAAAAGCGGCGGCATGGAATACGCCCGTGACCTGGCCGACAGCATGGCTGCGCAGGGCAAGGGGCGCATCTTGGACCAGTTCGCCAATCCAGACAACCCGCGCATCCATTACGAGACCACTGGGCCCGAAATTTGGGAGCAAACCGGTGGCAAGATCACCCATTTCGTGAGCGCCATGGGCACCACAGGCACCATCACCGGTGTGTCGCGGTATTTGAAAGAAAAAAATCCGGCCGTTCGCATCATTGGAGCCCAGCCTTGCGAGGGCTCTCGCATTCCGGGCATTCGCAAGTGGCCGCAGGAATACCTGCCCAAAATTTACGATCCGGCAGGCGTGGACGAGTTGGTCTATGTCAGCCAGAGCGATGCCGAAGAAACCTGTCGGCAATTGGCACGCACTGAGGGCATCTTTGCCGGAATTTCAGCGGCTGGAGCCTGTTGGGTCGCCCAGGAGATTGCGAAAACCGTACAAAACGCGACCATTGTGTTCATCGTGTGCGATCGTGGTGATCGCTACTTGTCAACAGGCGTCTTCCCCGCCTGAACCCAGGATGAACCATGGCTGAATTTCGTTTTTGCCCGCAGTGTGCGACCCCTCTTGCTTGGCTGAGCCAAATGGAAGACGGGGGCGAGGTCATGCGCCTGCGTTGCACCGCCTGCGACTTCACGCACTGGAACAACCCGACGCCGGTGCTGGCCGGGATTGTGCAAGTGGGCGATCAGATCTTGCTGGCCCGCAACGCGGCCTGGCCCGGTCGGCGCTTTGCCTTGATCACCGGTTTCATGGAAGCGGGCGAGACACCCGAAGACGGCATCCGCCGCGAGATCGCCGAAGAGACCAACTTGCAAGTGCAGTCGCTCAAGCTGATTGGCGTGTACGACTTCCAGCGCATGAACCAGGTCATCATCGCCTACCACGCGGTGGCTGAGGGCCAGGTGCGCTTGTCGCCCGAATTGGCCGAGTACAAGATGTTTGCGCCGCAAGACATCATTTGTTGGCCCGCAGGCACAGGCTATGCCATGGGCGACTGGCTGCGCACCATCGGCATCGAGCCCAAGTTCATGTCATGGGAAGAGCGGGCTGCGCAAAGCCAGGAACCGAACCAGGATTGAGTGATGGAATTCGACAAAGAAATTGACACCAGCGGGCTCAATTGCCCGCTGCCCATCTTGAAAGCCAAAAAAGCCTTGAACGATCTGACCAGCGGGCAGGTGCTCAAGGTCATCGCGACCGACCCGGGTTCGTGGCGCGACTTCGAAGCCTTTGCCAAGCAGACGGGCAATGAACTGGTCATGCAGGAAAAGACCGATTCAGCGTTTGTCTTCGGGCTCAAACGCCGCTGATTTTTAGCAGGGCCAGCACCCCATCACGCACGGGGTGCGGCTCCTACAGACGGGCCCGCTATTTGTAGGGGAAGCGCCCTGTGCGAGATTTCGGGTTCAGAGGCTCAGACCGTTGAGGTATTCGCGGAAGGACGCGCCCACTTGCGGGTGTTGTAAGGCCAGCTCCACTGTCGCCTGCAGAAAGCCTTCTTTGCTGCCGCAGTCGTAGCGTTTGCCTTCGTATTGGAAGGCGTAAACCGCTTCACGTTGCATCAGGCGCGCAATCGCATCGGTCAGCTGAATCTCGCCGCCAACGCCCGTGGGCTGGTTGCGGATCTCGTCAAAGATGCCTGGTGTCAAGATGTAGCGGCCTGCCACACCCATGCGCGAAGGCGCCTTGTCGGGGCTGGGTTTTTCTACGATCTGCTCGACGCGGATCAGTTGCTTGCCTGCTGACTCGCCTGCCACGATGCCGTAGCGCTTGACTTGGTCAAGCGGCACTTCCTGTACGGCCAAGACGGAGCGGCCTTGCTTGCTGTAAGCGTCCACCATTTGCGACAAAACGGAACTGCCTTGGTTGACCATCAGGTCATCGGCCAGCAGCACGGCAAAGGGTTCGTTGCCCACCAGCGGCTCTGCGCACAGCACCGCGTGGCCTAGGCCCAGCATGCGGTTTTGGCGCACGTAGGCACACACCATGTCGTCGGGCTGCACCGAACGCACCAGCGCCAGCAGCTCGTCCTTGTGGGCCGCCTCCAGCTCGGTTTCGAGTTCGTAGGCGGTGTCGAAATGGTCTTCGATGGCGCGCTTGCTGCGGCCGGTGACAAAGATCATGTGGCGCACGCCTGCCGCATAAGCCTCCTCCACCGCGTACTGGATCAGCGGTTTGTCCACCACCGGCAGCATCTCTTTGGGGGCAGCTTTGGTGGCGGGCAAAAAGCGGGTGCCTAATCCTGCGACCGGGAAGACGGCTTTGCGAATGACGTTGTGGCTCATGGTGTTTTCCTTGTTAATCATTAAGGTTTAACTCAGGCGTTGCAGTTGCTGGCGAATTTTGTCGAGCGTGGCCCCGAAGTCGGCCACGCGCTTCCTGGTTTCGTCGAGGACGGCTTGCGGGGCCTTGGCCACAAAGGCTTCGTTGCCGAGCTTGGCGTTGGCCTTGGTGATTTCACCTTCCAAGCGAGTGGCCTCTTTGGTCAGACGGATTTTTTCTGCAGCTGCATCGACTTCGATGAACAAACACAAGCGTGCTTCACCCACCACGGCCACGGGTGCGGCTTGCGCAGCAGCCACCCACTCGGCTTCGGTCTCAAACACCTTGACTTCGCTCAGCTTGGCCAGCGATTGCAGCACCGGAGCCACGCTTTGCATGAAGGCGGTGTCGCCCAGCACATACATGGGCATGCGGGTGGCCGGCGAGACGTTCATCTCACCGCGCAGATTGCGGCAAGCGTCCACCAGCGTCTTGAGCTTGGCCACATGGGCTTCGGCCGCCTCGTCGATGCGCTCGGGCTGGCTCACGGGGTAAGCCGCGATGCTGACCGATTCACCCGGACGACCCGCCACCACAGAAACTTTTTGCCAGAGTTCTTCGGTGATGAAAGGGATGATGGGGTGCGCCAAGCGCATGATGGTTTCGAGCGTGCGGATCAGGGTGCGGCGGGTGGCGCGTTTTTCAGCGTCGGTGCCGGTGTTGATTTGCACCTTGGCGATTTCGAGGTACCAGTCGCAGAACTCGTTCCACACAAAGTCATAGATCGTGTTGGCCACGTTGTCGAGGCGGTACTCGGCAAAGCCTTTGGCCACATCGGCCTCGACGCGTTGCAGCTGCGAGCTGATCCAGCGGTCGGCCTGGCTGAAAGTCAGGTAGCCGTGCACCGGACCTGCTGCGGTGGCTTGGCCATTGGCATCGATGCCCGGCGCAGCGCATTCGGCTTTGGTGTGTTCTTTCAGGCCGCAGTCTTGACCTTCGCAGTTCATCAGCACAAAGCGGGTGGCGTTCCACAGCTTGTTGCAGAAGTTGCGATAACCCTCGCAACGCTTGCTGTCAAAGTTGATGCTGCGGCCCAGTGACGCGAGCGCCGCAAAGGTGAAGCGCAGCGCGTCCGCGCCATAGGCCGGGATGCCTTCGGGGAATTCTTTCTCGGTTTGCTTGCGCACCTTGGGCGCGGTCTCGGGCTTGCGCAGGCCTTGGGTGCGCTTGTCCAGCAGCGGTTCGAGCGTGATGCCGTCGATCAGGTCGACCGGGTCGAGCACGTTGCCTTCGGACTTGCTCATCTTCTTGCCTTGGGCATCGAGCACCAGGCCGTGAATGTAGACGTGCTTGAAGGGCACTTTGCCGGTGAAGTGGGTGGTCATCATGATCATCCGGGCTACCCAGAAGAAGATGATGTCGTAGCCTGTGACCAAGACGGATGAAGGCAGGTAGAGGTCGTAATCTGTTCCGCTGGCGATCGCACCGGACTCGGCCTGGCTCATACTCGCTTCGCTCGCCAAATCGCTGCGTCCGAGCCCGGCACGCTCGCCAGCTGCGTCGTTGCTCCAACCCAAAGTGGAGAAGGGGACCAAGGCTGACGAGTACCAAGTGTCCAACACGTCTTCATCACGCTTGAGTGTTTTGCCAGGTGCCTTGGCCTGTGCCTCGGCTTCGTTGCGCGCCACGTAGACATTGCCGTCTTCGTCGTACCAGGCCGGGATCTGGTGGCCCCACCACAGCTGGCGCGAGATGCACCAGTCCTGGATGTTGTTCATCCACTGGTTGTAGGTGTTGACCCAGTTCTCGGGCACAAAGCTCACTTGGCCAGATTGCACCGCGTCGATGGCTTTTTGGGCGATGCTCTTGCCGGTGGCGTCGCCTTGGCCCACTTGGTTCATGGCCACAAACCATTGGTCGGTCAGCATGGGCTCGATCACCTGGCCTGTGCGGGCGCAGCGGGGCACCATGAGTTTGTGTTTCTTGACCTCGACCAAAGCGCCTGCGGCTTCGAGGTCGGCCACCACGGCCTTGCGGGCCACAAAGCGGTCCAGGCCCCGGTATTTCTCGGGCGCATTGTTGTTGATCGTCGCGTCCAAGTTCAGCACGCAGATCATGTCCAGCTTGTGGCGCTGGCCGACTTGGTAGTCGTTGGTGTCGTGCGCGGGCGTGACCTTGACCACGCCCGTGCCAAATGCCTTGTCCACGTAGTCGTCGGCAATCACGGGAATGGTGCGGCCGCACAGGGGCAGGTTGACCTGTTTGCCAATCAAAGCGCTGTAGCGTTCGTCCTCGGGGTGCACCATCACAGCCACGTCACCCAGCAGGGTTTCGGGGCGGGTGGTGGCGACGGTCAGTGAACCACTGCCATCGGCCAAGTCATAGCGGATGTGCCACATCGAGCCGTCTTCTTCCTCGCTCTCGACTTCGAGGTCGGACACCGCGCTCATCAGCACCGGGTCCCAGTTCACCAAGCGCTTGCCACGGTAGATCAGGCCTTGCTCGTAGAGCTGCACAAAGGTTTCGGTCACGGTTTTGGACAGCTTGGGGTCCATCGTGAAGTATTCGCGGCTCCAGTCCACGCTGTCGCCCATGCGGCGCATCTGGCTGGTGATGGTGCTGCCGGACTCTTCTTTCCACTCCCAGACCTTGCTCACAAAGTTCTTGCGGGCCTCGGCAGGGGTCGGCCCCATGTCATGGCGGCTGATGCCTTTGGCCTGCAGCTGGCGCTCCACAACGATTTGCGTGGCAATGCCTGCATGGTCGGTGCCCGGAATCCAGGCCGTGTTGAAGCCCATCATGCGGTGGTAGCGGGTCAACGAGTCCATGATGGTTTGGTTGAACGCATGGCCCATGTGCAGCGTGCCGGTCACGTTGGGCGGCGGCAGCTGGATGGCAAAGGCCGGTGCATCCGCCGTTGGGGCACCGGTGCCACGAAAGCCGGCCACGCCGTAGCCGCGCTTTTCCCACTCGGGGCCCCAATGGGCTTCCAGGGCGGCGGGCTCGAAGGATTTGGACAGGCTCTCAAGGCCGGGCTGGACCGGGGTGGCGGGTGCGTTGCTCATGGGGGTCTTTGGAAATAGGTGCGGCTTCGTTTCAGAAGCGAAAAGGCGACACAAGTCGAACTGTGCTGATTTTAACTTTTGTGGCCCTTCGCACCCGCCAAAGCCCCTTCTGGGCGGACAATCCGGCAATCCGCTTTGCCAAGGGCCATTTCTGGCCCCGCATTGCGCAGACAGACCGCTTTCAGGAGATCCACATGCCCGCCCTTAAAGGTTCCCGCACCGAGCAATGCCTCAAGCAGGCTTTTGCCGAAGAGGCGCAAGCCAACCGCCGTTACCTCTACTTTGCCAACCAAGCCGACATCGAAGGCCTGAGCGAAGTGGCGGCCCTGTTCCGCTCGACCGCCGATGGCGAAACCGGCCACGCGCACGGGCACATGGACTTTTTGGCCCTGTCTGGCGACCCGGTGACCGGCTTGCCCATTGGCACCACTGCGCTGAATCTGGCTTCGGCCGTGGCCGGTGAAATCCACGAATACACCGACATGTACCCCGGCATGGCCAAAACGGCCCGTGACGAAGGGTTTGACGACATCGCCGACTGGTTCGAAACCTTGGCCAAGGCCGAGCGCTCGCACGCCAACCGCTACCAAAAAGCCATCGACAGCTTGGAAAGCTGAACCCCGATATGCCCGGTCCCGGCCAGATCAGCCCCGAGAACCTGATGTCTTTGGAGACCTACGCCAAGTGGCGCAAGGTCCACCAGCCCGAAATGGTGGCGCTGCGCCAGTTGCGCAGCGTGCAATTGGGCGAGCACCTGCGGGTGCAATTCGAAAACGAAGCCACGGTGCGCTACCAGATCCAAGAGATGCTGCGCGTCGAAAAAATCTTTGAAGAAGACGGCATCGTGCAAGAGATCGCCGCCTATGCGCCCCTGGTGCCCGATGGCAGCAACTGGAAGGCCACCTTGCTGCTGGGCTATCCCGACGCCCAGGAGCGTCAGCGCGAGCTGGCCAAGCTGATTGGGGTGGCCAGCCATGTGTTTGTCGAGGTGGAGGGGCATCCCCGCATTTATGCCATCGCGGACGAAGACCAAGTGCGGGACACCGCCACCAAAACCTCAGCGGTGCACTTTTTGCGTTTTGAGTTGGATGCGGCCATGGTGGCCTTTGTTCAGGCCGGGGCAGGTGTGCGGCTGGGCTGCGACCACACGCATTACCCCATGCGCACCGACTTGGCTGCGCCCACTTTGGCCAGCCTCGCTGGGGACTTCAATCCATCTTGACGTTGGCCGCCTTGATGGCTTTGGTCCATTCGGCGGTTTCGCGCTCCAGCAAACGGGTCATGTCGGCAGGCGGCAAATAGCGCACCTCGATGCCCGCCTGGTCGGCGCGTTGCTTGGTCTCGGGCAGTTCTATGCTGCGTTTGACGTCAGCCGACAGCTTTTGCAAGACCGGCGCTGGTGTGCCCGCAGGCGCATACAAGGCCACCCAAGACTCCAGCGAGAAGCCCGGCAAACCCGCTTCGGCCACGGTGGGCACTTGTGGCATTTGTGGGTGGCGGGTCTTGCCCGTCACGGCCAGTGCCTTGAGCTTGCCGCCTTGCACATGCTGCATCACCGAAGGCGGTGTGGTGATGAACACCTGCACCTGGCCAGCCAGCACATCGGCAATGGCCTGTCCCGAGCCCTTGTAGGGCACGTGCGTCATGTCTACACCGGTTTGTTGCTTGAAGATCTCGGTGCCGATGTGCGAGACCGAGCCATTGCCTTGCGAGGCGTAATTCACTTTGCCCGGGTTGGCCTTGACCCAAGCGATGAAGTCCTTGAGGTTGTTGGCCGGCACCGAGGGGTGCACCGCGATCACATTGGTGGCCACGGTGATCAAACCCACGGGCGTCAGGTCCTTCAGTTCCCAGGGCAGCTTGTCCATCAGGATCGGGTTGGCGATGTGGTAACCCGAATACGACACCAGCAAGGTGTGGCCGTCTTTGGCGCTGCGGGCCACGGTTTGGTAGGCCAAGTTGCCGCTGGCGCCGGGCTTGTTGTCCACCACCACCGCTTGGCCGATCACACGGGCCAAAGGCTCAGCCACCAAGCGGGCGGATGTGTCCACCAGCCCGCCGGGCGGGTTGGGCACCACCAGGCTGATGTTTTTGCTGGGGAAGGCCTGCGCCAGCAAGCTCAAAGGCGCAGCCAGTGCCAGGGCGGCCAAGCATGCGGCCCGGCGGGTGAAGGTGAAATGGTTCATGTTTGTGTCCTGAATGTGCGGGTTCAACGCATGCCGATCTTGGCGTCGTTGAAAATGTTCTTGGCTTCGCGGGGCAGGCTGCGCCAGTACTGGTGCTGCGCGTCGACGGTGCCGCCCAGCGCCACGGCGGCTTCCCAGCCCCAGCGGGGTTTGTACAAAAAGGCACGGGCCAGCGCCACCAGGTCGGCGTCACCGCGCTGCAGCACGGCTTCGGCCTGGGCGGGCTCGGTGATCAGGCCCACGGCAAACGTGGTCAGGCCCGAGCGCTCTTTGACGGCTTTGGCCAGATGCACCTGGTACTCGGGGCCCAAGGTGATTTTTTGCAAGGGCGACACGCCGCCCGAGGAGATGTGCACGAACTGCGCTCCGGCTTGTTTGAGCAAAACCGCCAGTTCGCAGGTCTCGTCGATCGTCCAGCCGCCATCGACCCAGTCGGTGCCCGAGATGCGCATGCCCAGCGTGCCGCCAAAGGCCTCGCGCACGGCTTGGAACACTTCCAGCGGAAAGCGGATGCGGTTCTCAAACGAGCCACCGTACTGGTCGGTGCGCTGGTTGGACAAAGGCGACAAAAACTGGTGCAGCAAATAGCCGTGCGCGGCGTGCAGCTCGACGGCCTCGATGCCCAGCTCATGGCTGCGTCGGGCGGTGTTCACAAAGTCGGCCTTGATTTGCGCGATGTCGGCCAGGCTCAACTCGGTCGGCGCTGCTTCTTGCGGCAGGTGGGGCAGGGCGCTGGGCGCCACGGTCTGCCAGCCGCCGTCTTCCGGGGCGATCAGCATGCCGCCGTTCCAGGGGGCGGCGCTTGACGCCTTGCGGCCTGCGTGGCTGATCTGGATGCAGACCGGCATGTGCGGAGCCAGGCGCCGGGCACGCTGCAGTTTGTCACCCAGCGCCGCTTGCGTGGCGTCGTCCCACAGGCCCAGACAGCCGGGGCTGATGCGGCCCACGGCCGACACCGCTGTGGCTTCGATGGTGAACATGCCCGCGCCGCTGTTGAGCAGGTTGGTCCAGTGTGTCAGGTGCCAATCGGTGGCTTGGCCGTTGTCGGCCGAGTACTGGCACATGGGCGCGATCACGATGCGGTTGGGCAAGGTGAGCGGGCCGCTGGGGGCGTCGAAGGTGAAGGGTGTGAAAAGCAGGCTCATGGGAATTCAGTCTGGGTGGTTGGAGGCTGGGCTCGCGATAGGAAGCGCAGCGTGCATCTTATGGAAAACCGCGCAGATGCTTATCCGTTGGGTGACAATCGCACCGATTTGTAGGAGCCCACCCTGTGGGCGATGGTTTTCAAGGCGCGTTCCACGCCTATCGCCCACAGGGTGGGCTCCCACTACAGTGCTTATTGCCCACAGGGTGGGCTCTTGCAACAGGGTCCCATCGTTCAGGGGCAGGGCTATCGCAGCACGGTTACGAATGGAAATTCGCCGGGCCTCGGTGACCATGGTTTTTGTAGGAGCGCACCCCGTGCGCGATGGTTTCCAGAGGGCGCGTTCCACGCCCATCGCCCACAGGGTGGGCTCCCACTACAGAGCTCATTGCCCACAGGGTGGGCTCCCACTACAGAGCTCATTGCCCACAGGGTGGGCTCCCACTACAGAGCTTATTGCCCACAGGGTGGGCTTCTGCAGCATGCGCCTATGGTCTTCAGGGTGGGCTTGCACAATAGGGCCACAGTGCCCAATCGCTGGGCAAGGGCGATTCCATGTGCAGCAGTTGGCCGCTCACCGGGTGTGTCAAGTCCAGGTGCAGCGCGTGCAGCCACAGCCGCTGCAGGCCCAGGTGCTCGGCTACGGCGCGGTTGATCTGCCCTTTGCCATGCGTGGCGTCTCCGATGATGGGGTGGGCGATGTGCTTCATGTGGCGGCGCAGCTGGTGGCGGCGGCCGGTCAGGGGCTGCAGCTGCACCTCGGCCCAGCGCAGGCTTGGGAATTCACCTTGCGCAATGGGCAGCTCTCCCCGGCGCAGGGTTTCGTAACGCGTTTGCGCGGGCTGCACCTCCTCGCGCTCTGAGCGCATGTCGTCGGGCATGCGCTTGAGCGGGTGGTCGATCAAACCCTCAGGCAGAGGCCAACCCCGCACGATGGCCCGGTAAGTCTTGTGCAGGCCCTCGCCCGTTTCAAAAGCCTGCCCCAGTGTGCGGGCCACATCCGCGCTCAGGGCAAAGACCAGCACGCCGCTGGTGCCTTTGTCCAGCCGATGCACAGGCCAGACGTGCTGGCCGATCTGGTCGCGCAGCGTTTGCAGCACAAAGCGGGTTTCGCCCTTGTCCAGAGGGGTGCGATGGACCAGCCAGCCTGCGGGCTTGTGCACGATGGCGAGATAATCGTCCAGGTAAAGGATGTCGAGCATGTTGTTCTTATTGTCACCCGCCAAATCCCTGGACTATGAAACCCCCGCAGGCGATGTGCCGCACACGCTGCCGCAGTTCGTGCCGCAGTCGCAGGCCCTGATCGAGGTGTTGCGCCAAAAGTCGCCCCAGCAAATTGCCGAGTTGATGGACTTGTCAGATGCACTGTCGGCGCTGAACGTGGCGCGCTACGAAGCCTGGCGCCCCAAATTCACCGCCAAGAACGCCAAGCAAGCCGTGCTGGCTTTCAACGGCGACGTGTACGAAGGCCTGGACGCCAAAACCCTGACGGCCAAGCAATTGGACTGGGCACAAAACCATGTGTGCATCCTGAGCGGCCTGTATGGCGTGTTGCGACCACTGGACTGGATGCAGCCTTACCGCCTGGAAATGGGCACCACGCTGCAAACCGACAAGGGCAGCAACCTCTACAAGTTTTGGGGGCCGCAAATTGCCGAGCACCTGAACGAACGCCTGGCCGCCGACAAAACCCCCGTCATCGTCAACCTGGCTTCGCAGGAATACTTCAAGGCGGTGGACCGCAAGACGCTCCAAGCCCGCGTCATTGAATGCGTGTTTGAAGACTTCAAAGGCGGCAAGTACAAGATCATCAGCTTCAACGCCAAACGCGCCCGTGGTCTGATGGCCCGCTATGCCGTCCAAAACAAAATCACGAAGCCCGAAGGTTTGCTGAAGTTCAACCTCGAAGGCTATGCCTACGACGCCGCCGTGTCCGATCCCGACCGCCTGGTCTTTCGCCGCAAATTGCAAGCATGAGCACCCCCAACAACACCCCCGAGCAATCCCAGCTGGGCAAGTCCAGCGCCTATATCGACCAGTACGACGCCAGCTTGCTGTTCCCGATTCCCCGCGCCACCAAGCGGGCCGAGATCGGCATCACCGCGCAACCCGTGTTTTTTGGGGCCGACCTGTGGACCGCGTTTGAGCTGTCTTGGCTCAACACCAAAGGCAAGCCGCAGGTGGCGCTGGCGCACATCACCGTGCCCGCCGAGAGCACGCACATTGTGGAGAGCAAATCCTTCAAGCTGTATCTGAACAGCTTCAACAACACCCGGCTGGAAAGCGCCGACGTGGTGCGCGACATGATCCGCCGCGACATCAGCGCTGCCATCTGGCACGGCGGCACCATGCAGGCCAGCGTGGGCGTGAAGCTGCTGCTGCAAGAACAGTTTGACGCCGAGCCGGTGCACGAGCTCGACGGCCTCAACCTCGACCGCATGGACATCGAATGCAGCCGCTACCAGCCCGCACCGGACCTGCTCAGCGCCACTGCCGACGAGGCACCGGTCACCGAAACCCTGGTCAGCCACTTGCTCAAAAGCAACTGCCTGGTGACCGGCCAGCCCGACTGGGGCAGCGTGCAAATCACCTACAGCGGCCCGCAGATCGACCAAGCGGGTTTGCTGCAATACATCGTGAGCTTTCGCAACCACAACGAGTTCCACGAGCAATGCGTCGAGCGCATCTTCATGGACATCTGGTCGCGCTGCAAACCCACCAAGCTCACGGTTTACGCCCGCTACACGCGGCGCGGCGGGCTGGACATCAACCCCTGGCGCACCAGCGCACCGGGCGCGGTGCCACCCAACGTGCGCACGGCGCGGCAGTGAACGCATTCGCCGCATTCCCCAAGATGACCCCCACCACCCGCCGCGTTGTCCAAGCCCTTTTGTACGAGACCATGGCCATCGCCGTGGTCGGGCCCGTGTTGAGCTTGGCTTTTGACAAGTCGCCCGCTTCCACATTGGGCCTGGCGGTTGTGTTGTCGAGCATTGCACTGACGTGGAATTACGTCTTCAACTGGCTCTTCGAGCGTTGGGAGTCGCGCCAAGCCGTGCGAGGCCGCTCCTTTGTCCGGCGGGTGGCCCACGGTGCGGGTTTTGAAGGCGGCTTGGTGATCATTCTCTTGCCCGTCATGTCGCTGTGGCTGGACATTTCGCTCACCGCTGCCTTGGTGGCCAATTTGGGTTTGCTGGCCTTCTTTTTCTTTTATGCCATCGCGTTCACTTGGTGCTTTGACCGGGTCTTCGGCTTGCCCGCCTCTGCCCAAGCGGGCGCTGCAGATCGGCGCTGATGGTGCGTCAGTGACTCAAACCACCTGATCTTGCCAAGCCGGATGCTGGGCCATGATCTGCACGTAAGCCTCAGAGCTTTCAAAAGCGGCCAGCCAGTCGATCAAGCGACCGCACGGCTGCGCCGCAAACCAGGCCGGGTCGGTGTGCGCAAATGCCATCAGCATGATGCCTAAACGCTGATTCACTCCACCACGCAACAACTCAGGCGATCTTTTCAAACCCCGCCTCACACACGGCCTCACAAGCCACCATCAGCCGCCACTTGACCTGCAACTGCGCGGCTTCGCCATCGGCCAGCACCGGGGCCAGCTGCGCCGCGAACTGGGGCAGGTTTTGGCCTGACGACACAAAGGCCTGACGCCGCCAGCTGTCGCCTGCCAGCGTGCCGTTGAAGACTTGGGCCAGTGGATGCTCAGTGTTCGTCACCTCAGGCTGCCAGATGCCGCTGGTGGGGCAGCTTTGCCCGTCGGCACAGCGCGTGTCGGTGGCTTGGGCGATGGCTTGCACCAGACCCGCACGGGCCAGGTGGTCGGTCAGTGGCTGCACCGCACGGGCTGTGCCTTTGTAGAACCAGTAGACCAAACGGTGATCGCCTTCTTGCGCAAAGTAGTGGTTCATGTTCCATGCATCGGCAGTGCGCAGGTCCAGTGGCTCGCCAGCGCGGTAGTGCAGCGGGGGCACATCGGCCATGGCGCGCATGCGCAGCGATTCGTACTCGCCTGGCGGGATGCCGCCAGCCGGGCGAGACTGGGGGTGTGTGGCCCAGATGTGCAGGGGCTGGTAATAACCATCGAATGCGGCCATGGACAAGCCGGTGCGCACACCGGGTGCCGAGAGGATGTCTTTGAAGCCCACGATGGGCGTTTGCGCCCACTGGCTGCGGTCAGCGGGCATGACGAGGCTGTGGCCTTCGGGGATGTGGGCGCGGCCTGGGGCGTTGGCGGCGGGTTGTGGGGGTTGTTTGGGTGTGACGCGCACGGCTTGGGCGGCTTTGATCAGGCTTTCGGCTTCGCCGTCCCAGGTGGGCAGTTTGGCGGGGGGCAGGGGCAGCACACGGTCCAGGTTGGGCAAGCGGGTGTCGGGGTGGTGGCGCAGGTATTCTGAGATCGCAAAGTAGCGGTCCTCTCTGACAGGGTCTTTGGTGTTGCCAACAGCGGCTTCACCCAAACCAAAAAGAGAACTCAAGGCTCGAGCACATTCCATCCCTCCGAACTTGACTCCCTCGTGGTAACGCTGCACGGCCTTGGCGTACAGGGCTTCGCGTTCGACGCGGTCGAAGATGCCATCGGCCTCAACCCTGTACGTGAGGCCCAACTGATATGCGGCTTCGCCACTGCCCTGTGCGAAGGCACATTCGAGCATCTGACGGCCAATCGGGCGGTTGGCCCACAGGCGCGGCGGTTCATTGATTTTTGAGTCCAGTGCCTTGCCCAGCATGGCTTGGGCGTGCAGACTGCCCATGTCGGCTGCCCGTTGCCAAAAGGCATAGGCCACGGTGGCGTCTGGCGTGAGCGGGCCCACGCCGCTCATGTAGAAATTACCCATGTTGAACCAGGCCGCAGGCACGCCCTGGCGCATCAGGTCTTCGGTCAGGCGCAAGGCTTCGTTGGGGTCAAAGGGCACGCCTTGGCCCTCCAGGTACAACCCGGCCAGGTTGAACTGTGCCTTCCAGTGGCCCAAGGCCATGGCCTGGCGGTAGAGGCTGACGACTTGTTTGTAGTCGATCTCGGCGGGGTCACGGTCGTATTCATCCAGCGTCTTGGCTGCTTCAAACAAAGTCTGTGCGGCTTCGCTGGGCACAGGGTTGGCCTGTGCTTCGTGCTGGCAGGTGAAGGTTTTGCGGTAAGGGTTAAACGCGGGCAGCTCGGTGAAGCGGGGCAAGTCGGGGTTCATGATGCGGGAATTTGGTTGGGTGATGACGCTGGAGGCCAGATAGACCAGGATGCACAGGCCCAGGGCCAAGGCGGCCTCCAAGGGGCGGCGCAGGCGCGGCCACAGGGTGGAGAGGATTGAGGGCAATGGCATGGTGATGTTCTCGTTGACGCCTCAAGCCAGCCGCACCAGCGGGGCATCGCGCGGGTCGTCGTGCGTGTGGATGAAGCTGTCGTTGATTGGCGCTTCGGCTGTGTTGCCATCAACACGTCTTTGAGCATTGATTTGCATGCGCTCTTCCCAATCCCGAAAATGTTTGCCCACTGTGCGCAAACTCCCATCCCCCCCATTCAAGTCAGGCCCGGCCAAATTGGCCCAGACGCGTTGGCGTGCGCCGCTGGCCAATTTGTATTCGGCGCTGGCGATGTTGATCTCGCTGTCCACCACCATGGAACGGGTGTTGAGGTTGGCGCTGCCCAGGGTGATGAAGCTGTCGTCAATGAGCATGAGCTTGGAGTGGATGTAGATCTCGCGGTAACGGGCGGGACGGATGTGGTATTCGGAGTAATCGCCCTCGATCTCGTCCTTGGCCAGGGCGTCTTTGACATGGGCGTTTTGTTGCTTGTGTTCGGCGCGCTCTTGCACGGCCTGTGCGTCTTGCGCTTTGTTGTCGCGGGCATTGATCTGCAGATGCCGGGCTTCTTGGGCATGGTCATAGCTCATGAGCATGCCCGCCAAGGTCTTGATGTTCAGACGGTCCAGCTCTTTTTTGATCTGGCTTTGACTGATCTGCGCCGAGCGGCGCAGCATCTCCATGCGGTTGTCATCGAGAGCTGAGCCCAAAGGAATGTCACGTTCCCAACTGATGCCTTTAGCTTGGATGTTTTTACCCTCGTTGTCCGTCACGGCCTTGCCGCCTTGCACTTGCTCGACCTGACGGTGATAACCCTTGACGCTGGTGGCCTGGCCCATCTGCGCCAGTGCGTCGTAGGTGCGGGGCACCATTTCATTGCGCTCAGCTTGCGGACTGATGACCATCAGGTGCAGGGGTGGCAGTTTCTCCTTGCTGCCGCCAGCTTTGCGCAGCTTGTCCAGCGTGTCTTGGCGCACTTGCTTGATGAACTGCACCCACTCGGCCAGCTGGAAGTATTGGTTTTCAATGAAGATGTAGTTGCAGGCGTTGCTGCACGCTTGCACATAGGTCTTGAGGATGGTGGCATCGCTCTCTTCGGGTTGCGTTCGCACGATCTGGGCCCGGTGTGCGCCCACCGCCGGTGGCACGATGGCGGCACGGGCCTTTTGCAGTGAACCTGCCGGCCAAGCCAGGCGCGTGGTTTGCGCGCTGTCCCACGACTTGACAAAGTTCTGGTTCAGGCAGGTGAGCGACTGGCCTTGCACGCGCATGGCGTAGTCGCGATAGGGTTTGAGGTGCCAGGGTTTGAGCCAGTGCGCCCCTTTACCAAACGCGACTTCGCGGCGTGGGTCGTTGTACAGGTGCTCGGGCGTGTCCCAGTAGTCGGTCACGCTGTTCAGGCCCATCACATAGCCGCAGGTGTTGGGCGCAGCTTTGGGGTCAGCGCCTTGACCGGGGTGGTAGTCGATGAGCACAGGCTTTTGGTGGTGGGTGGCGGCGAAGTTCAGTGCCATGTCTTCGATCACATCGCGCCCCTTGGGCAGATGCGCCGATTTGAGCGCTGCCGCAGCATCGGCATCGCCTTGCCGAAACCGCACCTCCAAATTGGGGATGCCGCCAGACAAAGCCGCCTGCCACCAAGCTTTGGCATAGGCCGTGCGCACTTGAGCACTGGTCGGCTTGGCGTGGCGCATCTGTACCCGTGGCCCTTGTTGGTACTGCGAGGCAAACACGGGCATTGGTTGCCAGGCCATGGGCATGTCTGGCGCGTTGACAGCCAACACGTTGATGGCTTGTTTGACGCCTCCTCTGACCATGTGCATCAGATACATGGGTCTGTAGGCCACGGCCAATGGGCTGTTCTGGATGGCGTCCAGAAAGGCCGAGTCGTACCACAGCAAGATACGCACCTTGACGCCTTGCGCTGCCTTTTGGGCAAGCAGATCACCATAGGGCGTGCCGCGTGGCCAGGTCTTGTAGCCATCCATGGCGGGGTCTGCAGTGGCATTCATGCGCGAGAGTTCCATCGCCGGATCAAAACCCCAACACACCAGATCAATGGTGCTGCTGGCTTTGCGCAGGTCTTGCTCCAGCGCAGAAAACCCTTCGCTGCAGATCAAAAACTCCAACTCGTTTTTGTTGTGGATGGGGTGGGTCTTGACGTCTTTTTCCAGAAACCATTGCAGTGTGGTTTTGCCCACGCGACTTTGCTCGTTCAGCGGGGTGCGGTCCTTGTTCTGGGTTTTTTGCAGCAGATCAAAAAGCGGGTTGCTCATGTTTGATTTTCCTGTGTGGGTGTTCAGGCATCACGCCCTTGTTGGTGCAGCCGCTGCTGTGTCCCTTGTCCATCAGCGCGCAAACCCTGATTGGCCAGGTTTTGTTCTGCATGTGCCGCCGTGCCGTGTGCTGCAAACTCTTCCACCACGGGTACATCCACCACGGCACCATTGAAGAGTTGCACTTGGTACTGGTCGCCAGTTTGGTGCTCTTGGATGTCGATACATCCCTGTGGATCAATCACACCGCTCATTTGCGGCTGCCCGTTCTTGATCAAGGTATAGGGTTGGCCGGCCAACAGACCCTGCGGCATGTCCGGCAGGTGATCAAGCTGTAGCCTTAGGCCTTGCTGGGGCTGGTAAGGCATGGCGGTGAGTTCGACCTTGGGCACCGGCGCATTGGCTGGCCCATTCAAATCATGACCCGCCGCATGCGCTGTCCAGCTGCCGCTGGTGCCTTCTTCGATACTGCCCGCGCTCCAGCGGCGGTAGCTGCCGCCGCCGTTCATTTGCACTTCTTCTTTGGCGGTGATCTCAATGCGGTTGGCCGTGTGGGTGATGTCCAGCTTGGCCAGCAATTGGATGTTTTGGCTGAGTGACTTGATTTCTATATCGGAACCGGCGGCGATGAGCTTCATACCCGCTTTGTAGGCAAACAGCCTGATCGCCTCTTTGGCGCTGACGAGCCAGCTCTTGCCCGCGCTCACGCTGGTGTGCCCGCCACTGGTGATGGCGTGGTGCTGGCCGCTGTGCTGGTGTGTACTTTGCGGTGTGGTGCTTTCAATGCCCGCTGGGCTGGACAGGATCAAATGCGGTTCGCTCAGTTCCGGGAATTTCGCTTGACCTTCACCTGTGTTGGTGCCTGTGCTTTTGCCGTCCCCTGCAATGGCCTTGTTCTGCGCTTCAATGGCTTTGGCTACGTCGCCTTGGTCGCCTTCTTCTTGCGCTTGGTGTTGCAGCGCCAAGTCGCCCAGACTGTCGTGCTGGCTTTGGCCGTTTTGTAGTCGGGCTGTGGTCTCGCTCAGGTCGGTGATGTGGCCGCTGGCTTGTGTTCTTGCTTCGGTGCTGATGAGCAGGCCGTCTTTGGCTCTGACTGCGCCGTGTCCGTCGGTTCTGAGTTCGAAGCCCTCGCCACGGTGGTCTTTTCTTCCCGCGTTGTCTTCGATGCGCGTGATGTGCCCCAGGCTTAAGGTGCTGTGCTGGTGGTCGCTTTTGATTTGCGCCTGGATCTTTTGTTCGGTGTCGTCCAGCACCAAGTGGTTGCTTCTGCCCGCTGCGCTGTTGCCTCCGCCGGGTTTGAGCTCTCGGCTTCTGAAGCCGCTTAAGGCTTGCTGTGCAGGCAAGGCCCAGGGGGGCGTGTTCATCTGGTTGTAGACCCGCCCGGTGCAAATGGGCTGGTCCGGGTCTCCCCCCAGAAAGTCCACGATCACTTCTTGCCCGATGCGCGGCACGTGCATGGCCCCCAGTTGGTTGCCCGCCCAAGCGGCAGACACCCGCACCCAGCAGCTGCTGTTGTGGTTCTTGGCACCATAGCGGTCCCAGGGGAACTGCACTTTGATGCGGCCCAAGGGGTCGGTGTAGATGTCGCTTTGGGCGGTGTCGGCGTCTGGCCCGCAGACCAGGGCGGTCTCGGGGCCATGGGTGTGGGGTTTGGGCTGAATGCCTTCGGGGCGCAGCAGTTCGGTGGCGGGCTGCACTTCAAAGCGCACCTCGATGCGCCACTGGCCGGAGAGGCGTTGGGCGTCGGAGAGTGCTTGCGGGATCGGTGCTTGGCCGATGTTGTTCTTACTGCTGTTGTTATCTCGCGCCGTGTCTTCGCTGACGTTTTCGATGACGGTGTGGGTGGACAGCGTGAGGTATTCGATGTTGGCCGCGTCTTGTGGGTGTTTGTGCAGGGCAAAGGTGTGGCCCGTGGCGATGCCGCGCACGTGGCCTGCGCCGCTGGCGCGTTGGCCTGCTTGGCGCAGCGCTTGCATGCGCAGGCGTGCCAGGTGTTGGCCTTGGGGCTCGGTTTGGTTGGCCTGGGCGGTGTCGGAGCCTTTGCCCGCACCTTTGC
>NZ_NESC01000039.1 GCF_003063575.1 Limnohabitans sp. Jir72 | reverse complement strand
GTCGGTCGCCTCCGTGGCCCGAAACCACGGCATCAATCACAACATCCTGCACCGCTGGTTGCGTGAGCTGCCTGACAGCGGCCAGCCTCGCATGCAGTCGGCCGTTGATTTGACGCCACCTGGCTTCATCGAGTTACCCATGCCAGCGCCCTTGCCTGTTCCATCACCACCCAGCACACCAGCCACCACTGAAGGATGCGTTCACCTCGAACTACAACGTGGTGAACTGTCTCTCAAGCTGTCTTGGCCTTCATCCAGTGCCGCCGAATGCGCGGTGTGGCTTCGTGAGCTTTTGCGTTGATTCGCATCGATGCCGTCTGGATGTCCACCGAGCCGCTGGACATGCGCGCCGGTGCCGACACCGCCCTGGCCCGCGTGGTGCAAGTCTTTGGCGCAGCACACCCGCATCACGCTTATCTGTTTGCCAATGCCCGCGCCAACCGCATGAAGGTGCTGGTGCATGACGGCGTTGGCGTGTGGCTGGCTGCCCGCAGGTTGAACACAGGCAAGTTTGTCTGGGGGGATGCCCGGCTGTCGCCACGCCTGCCGATGAACGCGGCCCAGCTGAGCGCTTTGGTGCTGGGCTTGCCTTGGCAGCGCATGGGCGATGCGAGCGTGATCACGGTGCTGTGAGTGTGGGTGATGCGCTGACTGCAATTCAATTGGGGCATCTGCCAATGGGCTGATGGCGTTGCTTCGGCGATGATTGCGGCCATGAGTGAAGTCGTTGATCTGCAAGCCATGGACGAAGAGCAAGTGCGCCAGATGTTGGCCAGCATGCTCACGCA
>NZ_NESC01000038.1 GCF_003063575.1 Limnohabitans sp. Jir72 | reverse complement strand
ACCGCTACGGCGCCAAGAACCACAACAGCAGCTGCTGGGTGCGGGTGTCTGCAGCTTGGGCCGGTAACCAACTGGGCGCCATGCACGTGCCGCGCATCGGGCAAGAAGTGATCGTGGACTTTCTGGGCGGAGACCCGGACCAGCCCATTTGCACCGGCCGGGTGTACAACCAGATGAACACGCCGCCTTGGGCACTGCCCGCGCAGCAAGCCTTAAGCGGCTTCAGAAGCCGAGAGCTCAAACCCGGCGGGGGCAACAGCGCGGCAGGCAGAAGCAACCACCTGGTGCTGGACGACACCGAACAAAAGATCCAGGCGCAAATCAAGAGCGACCACCAGCACAGCAGCTTGAGCCTGGGGCACATCACGCGCATCGAAGACAACGCGGGAAGAAAAGACCACCGTGGCGAAGGCTTCGAACTCAGAACCGACGGACACGGCGCAGTCAGAGCCAAAGACGGCTTGATCATCAGCACGGAAGGCCGGCCCAACGCCAATGGCCACATCACCGACCTGAGCGAGACTGCAGCGCGACTACAAAACGGCCAAAGCCAGCACGACAGTCTGGGCGACTTGGCGATGCAACACCAAGCGCAGGAAGAAGGCGACCAAGGCGACGTAGCCCATGCCATTGAAGCGCAAAACAAGGCCATTGCAGGGGACGGTAAAACAGAAGGGAAATTCCCGGAACTGAGTGAACCGCATTTGGTCCTGACCAGCCCAGCGGGCATCGAGAGCACCACACCGCAAAGCACGCACCAGCACAGCGGCCAGCACCACGCCATCACCAGCGG
>NZ_NESC01000037.1 GCF_003063575.1 Limnohabitans sp. Jir72 | reverse complement strand
CCATAGAGGGCTGAGTTCTGTACTGCACAGGACTCAGCCCTTTTAGTTTGATCTTGATCCGATCGTTGTTGTAGTAGTGGATGTACTCCTTCAAGCCCATCTCAAGCTCTTTCACATTCTCGAATTTGTTCAAGTAGAAGTACTCCGATTTGAGAGTTCCGAAGAAGCTCTCCATGGCAGCGTTGTCCAAACAATTGCCCCTGCGGGACATGCTTTGCGTCAAGCCTCTAGCGGCAAGCTGGCGTTGGTATGAAGCCATTTGATACTGCCAGCCTTGGTCGGAGTGCAGCAGCGGCGCCTCCTGGCTATTGAGTTTGCCCAACGCTTTCTTGAGCATCTCGCTCACCAAAGGCATCCTCGGAGTCTCTTGCATTTCATAGGCAACGATCTCCCCGTTGTACAGGTCCAGCACAGGCGAGAGATACAGCTTTTCGCCTCGAACATTGAACTCCGTGACGTCCGTCACCCACTTGCTGTTTGGCCGGTCTGCGCGGAATTTTCTATTTAAAACATTTGGCACATTCGCATTGAACTGCCCTCGGTATGAGCGGTATTTCTTGGGGCGCACCAGCGACTTGAGGTCTTGCAGCTTCATCAGGCGTTGAACCGCCTTGTGATTGACCTCGCAGCCACTTCGACACAACTCAGCTGTGATGCGCCGATAGCCATAACGCCCCTTGTGGCAGTCGTAAATCTCCCGAATGCGAACCTTCAAATCGGCGTTCTTGTCATCCCTTTGCAGCGCCTTGACTTGGTAGTAAAACGTGCTGCGAGGCAGCTCGGCCACCTGGAGCAAAGTGGCCAAGGGGTGATGCTGCCTTAGTTCGATCAGGGCTTTCGCTTTGTCTGCGCAGC
>NZ_NESC01000036.1 GCF_003063575.1 Limnohabitans sp. Jir72 | reverse complement strand
CACTTTTCGCGTTTTCTTTAAAAGATTTTGGCTATCTTCTAAAGAAAACGCCCCACCGTACGGTGAGGCGTTTCGGGCTGTTAAAAGCCTGACGATGTCCTACTTTCACACGGGAATCCGCACTATCATCGGCGCTAAGTCGTTTCACGGTCCTGTTCGAGATGGGAAGGAGTGGGGCCAACTTGCTATGGTCATCAGGCATAACTTGGTGTCGTCTTGACTCTCATCAAGACAACGAATTCATAGAGTTTCGAATCAGATTTTTTGGCTTTTCAGCCGGGCTTTTTACCCAGCCTTTCAGCCATTTTTGAATGCGTCAACTTGGCATAACTTCCTTGATCAATGCACATCTTTCAATGTGTGATCAAAGTTATAGGGTCAAGCCGCACGAGCAATTAGTATCGGTTAGCTTAACGCATTACTGCGCTTCCACACCCGACCTATCAACGTCCTGGTCTTGAACGACTCTTTAGGGGGCTCAAGGCCCCGGCAGATCTCATCTTGAAACGAGTTTCCCGCTTAGATGCTTTCAGCGGTTATCTCTTCCACACTTAGCTACTCGGCAATGCCACTGGCGTGACAACCGATACACCAGAGGTGTGTCCACTCCGGTCCTCTCGTACTAGGAGCAGGCTTCCTCAAATCTGCAGCGCCCACGGAAGATAGGGACCAAACTGTCTCACGACGTTTTAAACCCAGCTCACGTACCTCTTTAAATGGCGAACAGCCATACCCTTGGGACCGGCTACAGCCCCAGGATGAGATGAGCCGACATCGAGGTGCCAAACACCGCCGTCGATATGAACTCTTGGGCGGTATCAGCCTGTTATCCCCAGAGTACCTTTTATCCGTTGAGCGATGGCCCTTCCATACAGAACCACCGGATCACTATGTCCT
>NZ_NESC01000035.1 GCF_003063575.1 Limnohabitans sp. Jir72 | reverse complement strand
CTGACGGTGTCTGGCACAGGCACGGTCAACGGCACGGTGACTGCGGGTAACTTGACAACGGCAGGTACCTTGAACGCCAACGGCGCGACGACACTGGGCGACACTTTGAGCGTGACGGGTCAGTCGAACTTGAACAGTCTGAACGCGACGGTGACGAACCTGGGCGTGACGACCACAACAGGTCTGAGCAACACAGGTACGCTGACGAACACAGGCAACGCCAACATCACCGGCACGCTGAGTGCAGGCGCAACGACCTTGGCCAGCGCGAACGTGACGGGTGGCTTGAACGTGGTGGGTGCGACGACCACAGCGGGCTTGACCAACACAGGCAACCTGACCAGCACAGGCACAACGCAGTTCAACGGCGCGACGACAGCGAACGGCAGCTTGACCACAACAGGCGCAGCGGTGTTCAACAGCACCGTTCAAGCGAACGGTCTGGTGACAGCGAACGCAGGCGTGACGGTGGCCAACGGCAATTTGGCCGTGAGCGCAGGCAACCTGACGGTGTCTGGCACAGGCACGGTCAACGGCACGGTGACTGCGGGTAACTTGACAACGGCAGGTACCTTGAACGCCAACGGCGCGACGACACTGGGCGACACTTTGAGCGTGACGGGTCAGTCGAACTTGAACAGTCTGAACGCGACGGTGACGAACCTGGGCGTGACGACCACAACAGGTCTGAGCAACACAGGTACGCTGACGAACACAGGCAACGCCAACATCACCGGCACGCTGAGTGCAGGCGCAACGACCTTGGCCAGCGCGAACGTGACGGGTGGCTTGAACGTGGTGGGTGCGACGACCACAGCGGGCTTGACCAACACAGGCAACCTGGTGAACACAGGCAACCTGACCAGCACAGGCACAACGCAGTTCAACGGCGCGACGACAGCGAACGGCAGCTTGACCACAACAGGCGCAGCGGTGTTCAACAGCACCGTTCAAGCGGACGGTCTGGTGACAGCGAACGCAGGCG
>NZ_NESC01000034.1 GCF_003063575.1 Limnohabitans sp. Jir72 | reverse complement strand
GATCGTGGACACGTAGACACTAAACCGGTCTCCAGCGGTGCGGCAGCAGCTCTTCGATCCTGCTGTTCATGTGCGTCGGCAACCTCGTCAGCACATCTTTGAGGTAAGCATGTGGGTCGTGCCCGTTGAGCTTGGCCGATTGAATCAGACTCATGGCCGCCGCCGCTCTTTGCCCGCCTCGCAGCGAGCCCGCAAAAAACCAGTTGTTCCTGCCAATCGCAATTGGCCTGATTTGGTTCTCGATCCAGTTGTTGTCTACCGGCAATTGGCCATCTTCCAGGAAACGCGTCAACGCCCTCCAGCGACGCAGGCTGTAGTCAATGGCTTTGGCTGTCGCCGAACCTTCGGGTACCTTTTGCCTGCTTTGCACCAGCCACTCGTACAAGGTCTGCACCAACGGCTGGCTTTTGTCTTTCCGTATTCCCAGTCGCTCTTCGCAACTGAGATCTTTGACCTCCCGCTCCACCGCATAGATCTGCGCGATTTGCCTGACCGCTTGTTCGGCAATCTGACTTTGGTTGGCCAGCTGCAAATCGTGGAACTTGCGCCGAGCATGCGCCCAGCAGCCGACCTCGGTGATCTGATCCGACGCATCACCCATGAGTTGTTTGTAGCCACTGAAGTCATCGACCACCAGCGAGCCTCGCCATTCATCCAGGAACGCTTTGGCGTTCGCCCCCGCTCGGCTTTCGCAAAAGTCGTACACCACGGCTTTGATGTCTTCATGCGCTCCGGCCGCGTAGGCCCACAAATACGCTCTGTGTGTTTTGCCATCGCGCAGGCTCGCCGGTTTGAGCATGCGCACCGGGGTTTCGTCAGCGTGGATCACGCTGCGGCTCAGAATGTCGCGCTTCAAAGCGTCCACCAGCGGCTGCAGCTCAACCCCGCAGCTGCCCACCCATTGGGCTAACGTTGATCTGGGGATCGCCACACCAGCTCGGCCAAAGATGGCTTCCTGGCGGTACAGCGGCAGGTGGTCGGCAAACTTGTTCACC
>NZ_NESC01000033.1 GCF_003063575.1 Limnohabitans sp. Jir72 | reverse complement strand
GGCGGATTCAAGTACGAGGTGCAACAAAGATGAACCCGGTAATAGGTGGCTGAGGATGTCAAGGCATCATGGTCACTCAAACCGCCAAGTCCAAGTTGCCAGATGTACAAGCACCTCAGCCGAGAAGAACGATACCAAATTCACAGCCTCTTGAAAGCCAAACAGACCCTCAGCGAGATAGCCCGATTACTGGGCAGGAGCCGCAGCACAATCAGCCGCGAACTCGGTCGTGGCCGTGGCCAGCGTGGCTATCGCGCCGAACAAGCCTGCGCCAAGGCGTCTGAGAGGGCCCAGCGCAGCCGTAATGCCCGCCGTGTTGACCCCAAGCTCTGGGCCGATGTGGATTTTTACCTTGGCATTCAATGGAGCCCCGAGCAGATTGCAGGAAAAGTGGCTGTCAGCCATGAGAGCGTCTATTTGCATGTGTATGCGAATAAAGCCGCCGGTGGTGATTTACACACGCACCTGCGCAGCCAAAAGCCTCGGCGCAAACGCCACTTGTGCGGGCATGACAGACGCGGGCAAATCCCGAATCGCCGCCCGATCAGCGAGAGACCAAGCCACATTGAAGATCGCAAGCAAGTGGGTCACTGGGAAGGTGATACCGTCATTGGCGCGGCTCACAAACAAGCCATCGTGACACTGGTAGAACGCAAGAGTGGCTTTGCTGTGCTGGCCAAGGTGAACAACAAGTCTGCTGATTTGGTGGGCCGGGCCATTGAAGCCAAGCTCAAGACCTTGAACTCACGGGTGAAGACTTTGACGGTGGACAACGGCAAAGAGTTTGCGGATCACCAGGCCATCGATCAGGCCCTTGGCATCCAGACCTACTTTGCCGATCCGTATTGCAGCTGGCAGCGCGGCAGCAACGAGAACTTCAACGGACTGCTACGCCAATACATTCCCAAGAAGCGGCGCATGGAAACTGTCACCGATGAGGAGTTGACTATGATCGAAAACAGATTGAATCACCGACCCAGAAAGCGGCTCGGATTCAAGACGCCCCACGAGGTGTTTCACGCCTCGTTAAACCGTGTTGCACCTCGTACTTGAATCCGCCT
>NZ_NESC01000032.1 GCF_003063575.1 Limnohabitans sp. Jir72 | reverse complement strand
AGGGTTCAAGGTTAATCCAAAACTTGAGGGTTGAGATTTGCAACAGCATTGGTTTGAATCCTTTGCTGCTGCGCGAACTGAGCCGGGGGAATCCGGCCCAGGCTGCTGTGGGGCCTGACTTCGTTGTAGTCCTGGCGCCAATCGGCAATGCACTGCCTGGCTTGGGGCAAGCTCAAGAACCACTGCTCGTTCAAGCATTCATCTCGGAACTTGCCGTTGAAACTCTCGATGTAGCCGTTTTGCATCGGCCTGCCCGGCTGGGTCAAGATGTGCCGCACGCCATGAGCTGTAGCCCAAGCCATGAAGGCCCGGCTTGTGAACTCTGGACCGTTGTCTGTTCTCACGGCCAGTGGGTAGCCTCTGAAGGTGGCCGCTTGGTCGAGTAAGCGCGTCACGTATTGCCCCGAGATCCCGTAGTCCACGGCAATGTCCACGCACTCGTGGCTGAAGTCATCGGCCACAGTCAGGCACTTGATGCGCCTGCCATTGGACAAGCTGTCCGAGACGAAATCCATGCTCCAAACATCGTTGACCTTTTGCGCCAGTTGCAAGGGCACACGCTCACACGGTGGGCGCTTGGCCTTCTTGCGCCTTCTCACGGCCAAGTTGGCATCTTTGTAAAAGCGGTAGATCCGCTTGTGGTTGACGCCCGGAAACTCCGGGCGCAGCAGATCGTGGATGCGACGGTAGCCAAATCTGCGGCGTACGTGGGCAATGTCCACGATGCGTTCGCCCAGGGCCTGCGTGAGCGCATCACGCTTAGGCGGGTGGCGAAAGCTGTCACGGCTTAGCCCCACAAGGCAGCACGCATGGCGCTCAGACAGAAGATGGGTCTGGATCATCTGGGTGATGGCCTCGCGTTTGACCTGCGGGGCTAGCGCTTTACGCCGAAGACGCTTTTGAGCGCATGGATGTCCAAGTGCGCCTCGGCCAGCAGTTTCTTGAGCTTGTTGTTCTCCGCTTCCAGGTCGCGCAGCTTGGCCGCATCGGAGGCCTCCATGCCGCCAAAGCGCGAGCGCCATTTGTAAAAGGTCGGCTGACTAAAGCCGCCAGAGCGGCAAATGTCCTTGATGGCCATGCCCGCTTCAGCTTGCTTGAGGAATCCGATGATCTGTTCGTCGGTAAATCGTGTGGTCTTCATATCCGCCATTCTCCAAAATTAGCGGACTTCGTTCCATCGATTTGGTACGGCTCAGAGGGGGCAGGTCA
>NZ_NESC01000031.1 GCF_003063575.1 Limnohabitans sp. Jir72 | reverse complement strand
GGGATGGCCGGACGTACATGGACGCTCCCGGTTTGCCAAGCTTTCAATTCATGACGACTCGAAGGTAAAGATTGCACCCGTACATTCGGACTTTTGGTGTGACTTTTGGCCACTGTCCCTGATGGGATTCGCTGGTTGACGCCTCAATCGCTTACACGCACTCTGGGTGCCTCGTCCGGCACGGGCTTTGCCAACCACGGTCTAACCTGTCTTGCCATCACTTCATGATTGCCTGAGCAATCGGTGGTAAAGCTCTCCCTGTCTGGATTTCTTATTACATTACTTCACTTGGCCGGATTGACTATGTGGCCACTTTGGCGGTCGTGTAGTCAGGCTGGAACTCTCGCTCGTTGGCCAATAAGGCCCACACGATGCGCGCATTTTTATTGGCCAGCGCCACGGCCGCTACGTTCTTGTTCCGCCGACTAACCACCCCGTTAATCCAACTGCAGGATTCAGGCTTGTGCTGCGCTCGGTAAATCACTGAACGCGCACCGTGAATCAATAGGGTTCGCAGATAAGTATCGCCGCGTTTGCTGATACCCAGCAGATTTTGTTTGCCGCCACTCGAGTGCTGTTTGGGCACCAGGCCCAGCCATGCGGCAACCTGACGGCCACCGTCAAAGTTCTTCGCATCCCCCAGTGAAGCCACCAGCGCGCTGGCAGTAATGGGGCCAATGCCAGGAACTTGTGCCAGTTTGTTGCTGGCATCACTTTGGCGATGCCATTTGACGATCTGCATCTCTAGTTCATCGACTTGGCGGTCAAGCTCCTTGAGGTGATCAAGCAACCGTTGAACGAGAATTCGGAATGAACCTGGCAATTCATTGCTGGCATCTTCAATAAGTTCAGGCACACGGGACGCGATGTAGCCAATTCCCTGTGGAACGATTAGGCCAAACTCCGACAACAAACCTCGAATCTGGTTAGCCTGGGCCGTGCGTGCCTTTACAAAGCCCTGACGGACCCGATGAAGAGCCAAAACCGCCTGCTGTTCGATGTTCTTGATCGGCACAAAGCGCATATTAGGCCGGGCCACAGCTTCGCATATTGCCTCAGCATCGGCTGAGTCGTTTTTGTTGGTCTTAACGTAGGGCTTGACGAATTGAGGCGCCATTAACTTGACTGTGTGGCCAAAGCCTTGCAACTTGCGAGCCCAGTGATGTGCACTACCGCAGGCCTCCATGCCAATAAGGCAAGCAGGCAGATTTACGAAGAACTCGGCCATCTGATCGCGCCGAATCTGCTTCTTGATTACGGTCTTGCCATACTCATTGACCCCGTGCAGTTGAAACACATTTTTGGCCAGATCGATGCCTACTGTTGTAACCTTCATGTCGGACGCTCCTGTCTGTTCAAGTGGTTGATTTGCATCTCCACTTTGGCACATTTCGATGCCGTGTAGGTGGGAGCGTCCATCCCATTGCTTAC
>NZ_NESC01000030.1 GCF_003063575.1 Limnohabitans sp. Jir72 | reverse complement strand
TCAAGCCATCGCCCA
The DNA here is from genome assembly GCF_003063575.1 of Limnohabitans sp. Jir72. Classification (GTDB taxonomy): domain Bacteria; phylum Pseudomonadota; class Gammaproteobacteria; order Burkholderiales; family Burkholderiaceae_C; genus Limnohabitans_A. The sequence continues at coordinate 1,583 of NZ_NESC01000030.1, read as the reverse complement.
GCGCTGATCTGAGTTTTGCAGCCGGTTACTGCCGATGATTTCGGCCAATTTCTCAAACAATCCCTTCAAACCGCTCACCCGCAACAGGCACAACAAAAGGCCTAGGCCTTTTTTGGCGATCATCCGCAGCAGCCAGCGGATGTTGTAACCCGCAGCGCACAGCACGGCATTCAACGCATCACCCTCTGACCCCTTGAGGTGGCAGCGGTTCATCCGGTGATCCGCCTTCAGATGCCCGATGATCGGCTCGATCGCTTGGCGGCGTTTGAGCAGTCTGCGCTCTTCATCGGTGAGCCGTTTGTCCTTGCCCCGGTGTTTGATCTGGATGTCCGGGTTGTCCTTGTCCACACCCCGGTAGCCCAAGTCGGCGTACACCACCTCTGGCTTGACTCCCAGTCCTTGCATCAGGATGACGCTTTGCTCGATCTGCTCGTGCATGGTGTGGCCGTCATACGGGTTACCGGGAAAGCTCCTGGCCCCCACGATCAGATTGCCCTTGAGCGTCATGGTCAGGCCGACCTTCACACCAAACTCGTAGGGGTTGCGGCTCTTACCCTTGCTGATGCACTCCACCTCTGGCGCGTGCCAGCTGTAGAGCTTGGCGCGGTTGTCCACTGCCTTGCGGCTGCCGGTCTGCGTGACCAAGCGTTTGGCCTTGTCTAAGGTCTGGCCCAAGGCTTCCTGCACGGCTTGGCTGAGCGTGGTCATCTTGCGTGCCACCTCGCGCTGCAACCTGCCAACGATGGTGCGCTGGCGTTTGATGACTTTGCGCATGCGCTTGAACTGCCGGGCATGGGCGTAACGCCCAGCCTTGTAGCCCAGCAGCTGACCTTCTTTGGCGTAGGTTTGCTTGAGCTCGATGCCATTGGCCTTGGCGGCGTCAACCACTTTGACTCGGGCCGTCTCCAGCAGCTTGCTGTCGGTGGGGTGTGCCACGGCTTTCTCTTGCACCGTGGAGTCCACGATCACGCGGGTCAATTCTTTCTTGGCGATCAGCTTGAGCGTGACGGCCACCTCCATGGTGCGGGCCAGCAGCTCTTCCACGCCTTCTTCGCCCAGGGCTTTACGCAAGCGCCCCAGTTGTGTGGGGTCGCACGGCCACTGGTGCTCGAAATACTCGTTGCCAGAAAAGTACTGCCAAGTGGGTGTCTCGCCCCAGCGTTGGATCACGTCCTCGTCGCTCTCGTTGAACGCATGCTTGAGGTACAGCAGCGCCACCATCAAACGAGTGGGCAGACGAGGCCGACCAGCATTGGAGACGCCGCCACCGGCTACGGCCGAGACCGGGCCAAATAAGTCCAAGTCTTCGATCTTCTTGCCCGCCTTGACCTGACGTGCCCAGCGCTGCGCAAGGGAAGCTTCGATTTCTTGCCAAGGCATGCGGTTGGCCAGCACTGCCAGCGGATGGCGCAAATCGATCATCTGATCGAGGCGGTTGCGGAAAAAGTCATCGGTCATGGCGCTGCTTTCAAAAACTCCCAGAAAACAGGCTCCATTGGATATCTATTTGAGAGTTCTGCCCATCCGGATTCACCCCAGATCATCAGCATTCATGCGGGTTGTAGAGGTTTTGCAGGGACGAC
>NZ_NESC01000003.1 GCF_003063575.1 Limnohabitans sp. Jir72 | reverse complement strand
GCCAGATCGATGCCTACTGTTGTAACCTTCATGTCGGACGCTCCTGTCTGTTCAAGTGGTTGATTTGCATCTCCACTTTGGCACATTTCGATGCCGTGTAGGTGGGAGCGTCCATCCCATTGCTTACGAACTGATGTATTCCGGGCCGTTGTCACACCGAATCACCTGTGGCTTTCCTCGCCACGAGATGATCTGCTTGAGCTCCCGAATCACCCGCTCTGAGGGCAACGAGAAGTCGACTTCCATACCAATGGCTTCGCGGTTGAAGTCGTCAATGACATTGAACAACCGAAACGTTCTGCCGTCTTCGAGCTGGTCGTGCATGAAGTCCATCGACCACACCTGGTTGATGCCCTGTGGCAGCGTCAGCGCCTCAGGTTTCTCGCGCACCAGCCGCTTGCGGGGTTTGATCCGCAAATTGAGCTCCAGCTCCTTGTAGACGCGGTACACACGCTTGTGGTTCCATTTGAAGCCATTGACGTTGCGCAGATACAGGTAACACAGGCCAAAGCCCCAGCTGCGGTGGTTGTCCGTCAGCTTCATCAGCCAATTGGCCACCTCGGCGTTCTCGGCATCGAGTTTGCGCTCGTAGCGGTAGCAAGATTCGCTGATGCCAAACGCTTGGCACGCCTGCCGTATGCACACGCCGCGTTCTGTCACTGCTTTTTGGGCCATCTCCCGTCTGCGAGATGGCCTCACCACTTTTTTTCGAGCGCCTCCGCCACGATCTCGGCCTTGAGCTTTTCCTCAAGGTACATCTTCTTGAGCCGCCGGTTCTCGTCTTCCAGCTCTTTCATGCGCGACATCATCGACACGTCCATGCCGCCGTATTTGGCCCGCCACTTGTAAAACGTCGCGGTGCTGATGCCCAGCTCCCGACAAATGTCGGGCACCGCAAAGCCCGCTTCGACCCGTTTGACCGCATCCATGATCTGGCTGTCGGTGAACTTTGACTTTCTCATGTAGAACCTCTTCCGTTGGAAAAAATTCTACTTCTCAGCCCTTTGGTTCTAGGGGACGATTACCATGAGTCGCGCGACACGGTTTTCTCCGCAGGCCACACCTGTTTCACGCAGGTCACAGAAGATGCGCGGACTGCTGTAGATACCCATACGCTGGTCATAGAACTCTTTGATCTTCAGAGTTAACCCCTCGTTGAGTTTGGCACGAGGTGATAACGGCACGTGCAGCCAGGCATAGAAACCGCTGCGGTGAGCCCTGAGGTCTCGGCACATGCTGGTGAGTTTGAATTCGGATCGGTGGGCTTGCATGAACGCATACTTCACCCGGACTGTTTTGCAAAGTACGCTGCGGCCTTTTTTAGGATGTCGCGCTCCTCAGTGGTGCGCCTTAACTCAGCCTTGCGCTTGGCCACTTCGGCCTGTATCGCTCGCATGCCTCCCAACGGAACACCATCAGCGGCCTTGGACTTGCGAACCCACTTGTACAAAACTCCTTCGACCGATCCTAGGCGGGAGGCAGCACCTCTTTGAGGTAAACATGCGGATTATGACCGTTGAGCCTGGCCGACTGGTAATCGGGTAAGTGATTTACTCGGCCTTCGGCTTGAAAAACATCGGATACGCCCTCTGCACCGTCGGGCTGTCATAAGCCCAGCTGTGGCATTGGCCCAGGTGGTAGGGCGGTTTGGTGATTTCTGGTTGCGGCTGGCCGGCTTGTTCGCGGCGGTGCCATTGGCCTGCGGGCAGGGTTTGGTAGGCGGCGGTCGCCATGTTGAACAACAGTTCTCGCAGGTGGGTGCAGCCTTCGGTGCCGCCCACGTGTTCGTTGATGATCTTGCGCCAGCCCGGGCCCATGGTTTGGCCGATCAGTTTGTGCATGCCGTGCGGGGCACCCGCGCATTCGGGGTGGGGGATGTCGTCCATCGCGGTGACGATGTCCTGGATGACCATTTTGTTGTTGAGGGTGACGCGGATTTTCAGGCCATGGATGGGTTCGTTGGCCGGGAAGGGCCGCTCGTTGGGCACCTGAAAGCCAAAGGTTTTCACGTCGGTCAGATCGGCTTCGATGTCCCACAGACCGTCTTCGCGGTCATAACCGTTGTAAACGACGGTTCGCGTATGTGACAGTTTTCGGGGGGATGATGGGGGTAGTGCCAATGGAATTCTCGCGGGTCTGGTGTTCAATCTTCCGATCATATCGATGCAGGAGCCCACACCATGTCGCACGCAGTCCAAACCGCCATCCACCCCGCCGTTCGCCGACAGACCATTGCCGATGCCCTGCGCCGCACCGCAATCCGCTTGCCCGCCAAGACCGGCATCGTGTGCGGTGCAACCACCTGGACCTATGCCGAGTTCGATGCGCTGGTCAGCCGCCTGGCCGCTGGCCTGGCCAGCATCGGCGTGGCCGAGGGCGACAAGGTCGCGGTGCTGGCCCGCAATTCACACGGTTTTGCGGCGCTGCGCTTTGCGCTGGCCCGCCGGGGCGCGGTCATGGTGCCGATCAACTTCATGCTCAAGTCTGAGGAAGTCGCCTACATCTTGCGCCACGCAGGGGCCAAGACCCTGGCCACCGACAGCGGCTTGGCCGAACTGGCGCAAGCCGCATCCAAGCTGGACACCAAAGTCGAGCAATTCATCTGGCTGCCCTCCGAAGACCCGAGCCAGCCGGTGGCGGGCATGCACAACTTTGACACGCTGGCCGCCTGCAGCGATGCACTGCCCGACTTGCAGTTGGGTAGCTACGACGTGGCCCAGATCGTCTACACCAGCGGCACCGAGTCGTCGCCCAAAGGCGCACAACTGACGCACGATGCGGTCATGTGGCAATACGTGAGCTGCGTGATCGATGCCGAAATTGCCGAGGCCGACCTGGCCCTGCACGCGCTGCCGCTGTACCACTGCGCCCAGCTCGATGTGTTCTTTGGCCCGGCCATTTACATGGGCAGCACCAACGTCATCACCTCCAAGCCCACGCCCGACAACCTGCTGCCGATGCTCGAGAAGTTCGGCATCACCAGCTTCTTTGCGCCGCCCACGGTGTGGATCGCGCTGCTGCGCTCGCCGCTGCTCGATGCCGACAAGCTCGCCCAACTGGCCAAGGGCTATTACGGCGCGTCCATCATGCCGGTCGAGGTGCTCAAAGAGCTGGCCTCGCGCCTGCCCAAGGTGCGTTTGTGGAACTTGTATGGCCAGACCGAAATCGCGCCCCTGGCCACCCTGTTGGGCCCCGACGACCAACTGCGCAAACCCGGCTCCTGCGGCAAGGCGGTGCGCAACGTCGAGACCCGCGTTGTCAACGACGACATGCAGGACGTGGCCGTGGGCGAGGTGGGCGAGATCGTGCACCGCTCACCGCATTTGATGTTGGGCTACTTCCACGACGACGAGCGCACCAAAGCTGCGTTTGAGGGCGATTGGTTCCACAGCGGGGATCTGGGCATCATCGACGAGGAGGGTTACATCACCGTGGTGGACCGCAAGAAAGACATGATCAAGTCCGGCGGCGAAAACGTGGCCAGCCGTGAGGTGGAAGAGATGATCTACCGCCTGCCGCAAGTGAGCGAAGTGGCGGTGATCGGTTTGCCCGACCCCAAGTGGGTGGAGGCGGTGACAGCCGTGGTGGTGGTCAAGGCCGGGCACACGCTGGACGAGGCGGCGGTGATCGCGCACTGCGCCCAACACATGGCCGGCTTCAAGACACCCAAGCGCGTGGTCTTCACCGACGCGCTGCCCAAGAACCCCAGCGGCAAGCTGCTCAAGCGCGACTTGCGTCTGCGCTACGCCTGAACGTTAGCCAGGCTGGGGACGTCAAGCGCCCCAGCGGGTGTGAAATTTGCCGGGCCTGTCGGTGCGCTGGTAGGCGTGTGCACCAAAGTAGTCGCGCTGCGCCTGCAGCAAGTTGGCGGGCAGGCGGGCCGAGCGGTAGGCGTCGTAATACGACAGCGCGCTCATGAAGGCGGGCACGGCCACGCCGTTCAGGGCGGCCATGGCGACCACTTCGCGCAGGTCTTGTTCGCAGTCGGCCATCACGTGGGCAAAGTGGCTGTCCACCAGCAGGTTAGGCAAATCGTTGTTTGCGGCCAAGGCGCGGCGCATGTCTTCCAGCAGGTGGGCGCGGATGATGCAGCCCGCACGCCAGACCGAGGCCACCTTGGCCATGGGCAGTGCCCATTGGTGTTCGCGGTCAGCGGCTTTGAGCAGCGCAAAGCCTTGCGCATAGGCGCACAGCTTGGCGGCCAGCAAGGCGCGCTGGATCTTGGGCAAGACGTCTTCGCGCTCGCCCGCCACCTTGGCCGCAGGGCCTTTCAAGATGTGGGATGCGGCCGCCCGCTCGGGCTGGATGGCGCTGATGGTGCGGGCAAACACCGCGTCGGCAATCGTGGGCGCGGTCACGCCCATGTCCAGCGCGATCTGGCTGGTCCATTTGCCGGTGCCTTTTTGCTCGGCGGTGTCCAAGATCACGTTGACCAAGGCGTCGCCGGTCTCGGGGTCGGTGTGCTTCAAGATGTCGGCGGTGATGCCGATCAGGTAGCTGCCCAGCTTGCCTTCGTTCCAGTGCGCAAAGACCGGGCTCATCTCGGCGGCGCTCATGCCCAGGCATTGCTGCATCAGCCAATAGGCTTCACAAATCATTTGCATGTCGGCGTATTCGATGCCGTTGTGCACCATCTTCACAAAGTGACCGGCACCGCCGTGGCCCATCCAGTCGCAGCAGGGCTGGCCGTCGTCGGCCTTGGCGGCGATGGCTTGCAAGAGGGGTTTCACAAGTGGCCAGGCCTCGGGCGAGCCGCCGGGCATGAGCGCTGGGCCGCGCAGCGCGCCTTCTTCGCCGCCGCTCACGCCCGCGCCCACATACAAGATGCCCGAGCCTTCAAGCGCTGCGATGCGCCGCTGGGTGTCGGTGAACAAGGTGTTGCCGCCATCGATGAGCACATCGCCCGCAGCCAGCAGGGGCCGCAGCTCGGTCAGCACGGCGTCCACCGGGGCGCCTGAAGGCACCATCAGCCACACGCGGCGCGGCACTTGCAAGCTGGCCACCAACTGGGCCAGTGAGTCAGCCGTTTGGGCTTTCAGGTTCTGGGTGCGTGCAGAAAAACTTTGGCGCTTGGTCGCGTCCAGATCAAAGCCGCTGACGGCAAAGCCGTTGCGCTCCAGATTCAGGGCCAGGTTTTCACCCATCACGCCCAGGCCCACGAGGCCGATATCGCTTGCTTGCATGGCTTCCATTCGTCTAAGTCAGGGTGCCCGGCATGCCAGGTTGTGCCCAAAGAGGTGGCCGCGATTTTGCAACACAGACCTGCCCATTCATGGTGCATGCGCGACGCATACGGGTGCGGGAAATCCCTAGTGAAATGTCCTATCAATAGGACTTGATTGTTCTATTGACAGGACATTAGGACTGATCAACGATAGCGGCATGAATCCGAATTTGCCATTGCCCAAGTACCACCAGATTTATCTGGTGCTGCGCGAGCAATTGCGCGAAGGCCGTTTTGATGCGGGCTTGCCCGGCGAGATGGCCTTGATGGGCCAGTTCGGTGTGGCCCGTGTCACGGTGCGCCGTGCGCTGTCGCAGTTGGCGCAAGAGGGCTTGATCAGCCGTGAGCCCGGTCGCGGCACCCGCCCGGTGGCAGCGCGTGCCAACGAAGTGCAGATGCAGGCCTCCACCATGGCCACAGGCCAGCAAGCACGCCTGACGGGCTTGCTCGAGAACCTGGTCACCATGGGCCTGCGCACCAAGGTCAGGGTCTTGTCGGTCGAGCGCATGCGCGCCCCGGTGGATGTGGCCGCCGCCTTGCAGCTGCAAGCCGGATCCACCGTGCAAAAAGCCGAACGTGTGCGCAGCACCCCCGAAGGCCCCTTGTCGCACATCACCACCTGGGTGCCCGAGTCGATCTCTGCGGGCTTTGGCAAACGTGAACTGATGCAAAAGCCCATCTTGGTGCTGCTCGAAGAATCGGGCGTCAAGGTGGGCCGTGCTGAGCAAACCATTTCGGCCCGCCTGGCCGATGTGGGCATGGCCCAGCACCTGGATGTGTCCGTCGGATCGGCCTTGTTGGCCGTGCGGCGGTTGATTTACGACGAGGACGACCGTCCCGTCCAATGGCTGCATGGCTTGTACCGACCGGACCGGTACGAATACCAGATGCAGTTATCCCGCGTTGGCAGCATCGATGCCAAGGTGTGGGTAAGCCAAGAGTTGTCCGCCAACTTTCATTGACCTTCACGAAAAGGATGTTCTCATGACCACACGTCGTACCTTTATGGGCCAGTCCGCTGCTGCGGCATCGGCACTCGCGTTTCCGTTGGTGGGAGGGGCGCAACCCAAGCCCATCAAGATCGGTGTGTTGCACCCCGTGACGGGCGCCTTGGCTTACTCGGGCCAGCAGTGCCGCATGGGTGCGCAAATGGCGATCGAGGACATCAACAAGGCCGGTGGCATCAAGTCGCTGGGCGGCGCCAAGATCGAGGCCATGCTGGGCGATGCGCAGTCCAACCCGCAAGCGGGCATTGCCGAAATCGAGAAGATGAACGAAGCCGGTGTGAGCGCTGTCGTCGGTGCTTTTGCCTCGGCCATCTGCCTGGCCACCACGCAAGCGGCTGCCAAGTACAACCTGCCCCATGTGGTCGACGTCGGCGTGGCCGACCAGATCGTTGAGCGCGGCCTGAAAAACACCTTCCGCTTTGGCCCTGGCTACAAGAAGTGCGCCGAAGTGGCCGTGGCCAGCTTGCACGCCCTGAACACCGCAGCAGGCAAGCCTGCACGCACCGTGATGATCGTGCACGAAGAGTCTTTGTTCGGCACAGGCACCGCCAACTTGTTGGCCAAAGAATTGCCTGGCTATGGCTACGAAGTGAAAGAAATCATCAAGCACGCCAACCCCACGCGTGACTTCAACAACATCGCGCTGCGCATCAAGCAGGTCAATCCCGACATCTTGATCCCCGCCAACTACTACAACGAATACGCCTTGCTGGTGCGCACCTTGCAGCAGCAAAAAATCACACCGAAGGCGATTTATTCGGTGCTGGGTGGCGCGGCGTCGAGCTACAAGTTCGTCAAGGAATTTCCAGAGGCGGCCAACGGCATCATCGACTGCAACCACTGGTTCAACCCCAAGGACAAGCGCTCGGCCGAACTCAAAAAGCGTGTCGAAGCACAAGGCCAGTTCTTCAGCTACGAAGTGTTCATGACCTACACCGCCATGATGCTGTTGGCCGATGCGATCGAGCGCGCCAAGTCGCCTGACCGCGCCGCCATCACCGATGCGCTGGCGTCCAGCAAGTTTGCCAACCACATCATGCCCTACGGTCCTACGCAGTTTGTGAATGGCCAGAACATGGGCGCACAGCCTTTGATGACCCAGGTCTACAAGGGCGACATCAAGGTGATCGTGCCGCGCGACTACCGCGAAGTCGAGCCAGTCTTCCCGCTCAAGGGCTGATCTGGTATTGAACTGAAAGATTCTCGATGCTTGACTTGAACATCCTGTTTCCGTCACTGCTCAACGGCATCACCACCGGTGCCGTGTATGCGCTGATTGCGCTGGGCCTGACGCTGATTTATGGCGTGCTGCACATCATCAATTTCGCGCACGGCGCGGCTTTGATGGTGGCGCTGTACGGTGTGTACATGCTCAAGGACAAGCTCGGGATCGATCCTTACATGGCCTTGCCCATCATGGTGCCCGCCATGTTCGTGCTGGGCTATGCCTTGCAGCGCACTGTCATCAACCGCGCCAGCCACGGCAAGGACGAAAACATCTTGCTGGTCACGCTGGGCATGTCCATCGTGCTGGAAAACCTGGCGCTGTTGTTCTTCAAGTCCGACACGCGCAGCATCGAAACCGCGTACACCCTGAGCACGGTCGAGATTGGCCCGGCCTTCATCGCCTTGCCCAAGCTGGTGGCGTTTGGTGGGGCCTTGGTGGTGTCGGCAGCGTTGCTGCTCATCGTGCAAAAGACCGATCTGGGCCGGGCCATCCGTGCGGTGTCCAAGGAGAAGCAGGGTGCTCGCCTGATGGGCATCGATGTAGACCATGTCTACGCCATGTGCTTTGGCTTGGGGCTGGCCAGCTTGGGCGCTGCGGCCTGCTTTTTGCTGCCCGCCTATTACGTGAACCCGCAAGTGGGCAATGGCTTTGTGCTGGTGGCCTTCACCATCGTGGTGCTGGGCGGCATGGGCAGCTTTGCCGGGGCTTTGCTGGGCGGTTTGCTCATTGGGGTGGTGGAGTCGCTGGGCGGTTTGCTGCTGGGTGAATCGCTCGGTCAGGTGGGTATTTTTGTGATCTTCATTGTGGTGCTCATGTTCAGGCCGCAAGGATTCTTTGGAGCGAAGGCATGAAAGACTTTCGCCGCATCGCGCTGTTTGCCTTGGTCATCGGCGCCGTTCCGTTTTTCACCCAATCGGGTGTGGTGCTCAACTTTGTGATGACCGCGCTGTACGCTTGCTTGCTCTCGCAAGCTTGGAACGTGTTGGGCGGTTTTGGCGGTCAATTCTCTTTTGGGCATGCGCTGTTTTTTGGCACGGGTGCTTATGTGCAGGCCATCGCACAAATGCAGTGGGGCCTGAGCCCCTGGGTGGCTTTGCCATTAGCCATGGCTTTTGCAGCCGGTGTGGGTGCGTTTGTGGGCGCGGCCTCGTTCCGCTACGGCCTCAAGGGCTCTTACTTTGCGCTGGTCACGCTGGCTTTTGCCGAGGTGTTCCGCATCGTGGCCACCTCGGTGCCCTTCACAGGCGCAGGCGTGGGCTTGATGCTGCCGCTCCAGGAGTCGGCTGCCAACATGCAGTTTGCCAACCGTTCCGGCTTCATCTGGCTCATGCTGGGGCTGGTCACGCTGGCGCTGTGCGTCACAGCATGGCTCAAGGCTTCGCGCTTTGGCGCTTATTTGCAGGCGGTGCGCGACAACGAGGACGCAGCCCGCGCCATCGGCGTGAACCCCTTCAGCGTCAAACTGATCGCCACCATTTTGTCAGGCGGCCTGATGGGTGCTGGCGGCGCGTTTTATGTGCAGGTCTTCCAGTACATCGATCCGGGCATTGCCTTTGGCTCGCACACCTCGGTCGAGGCCTTGGTGGGCGCGATCGTGGGTGGCCTGGGCACGCTGTGGGGGCCGCTCTTGGGGGCTGTCAGCTTGCACATCCTGGCCGACCTCACGCGCAATTTGTTCGGCCAATTGCCGGGCATCAACATGGTCATTTACGGCGTGGTGCTGATCGGCATTGTGATGTTCTTGCCCCGCGGCATTGCTGGCTTGGGCACCATCACGCCGCTGCAGTGGTTGCGCGGCAGCAAGGCCTCTGATGGCGAACAACATGGAGGCAAACCATGAGCACGCTGATGCAAATCGACGGCGTGGGCAAATCCTTTGGCGGACTCAAGGCCGTGCAAAACGTCAGCCTGTCGGTGACCGAAGGGCGTCTCAGCGCCCTGATCGGGCCTAATGGCGCAGGCAAGACGACCTTGTTTGCGCTCATGTCCGGTTTCATCCAGCCGGGCACCGGTCGGGTGGTTTTTGCCGGGCAAGACATCACCGGCCAAGCCCCGCACCTGAACGCCCGCATGGGCCTGACCCGCACCTTCCAGATCGTGCAGCCCTTTGCGGCGCAAACGGTGCGCGAGAACATCGCCGTGGGTGCACACCTGCACCTGCCCGGTCGTGCCCAAGCGCTGGCATTTGCCGAGTCGGTGGCAAGCCAAGTTGGCTTGACGCCGCAGCTGGACAAATTGGCGAGTGACCTCACGGTGGCTGGTCGCAAGCGGCTGGAGCTGGCCCGTGCGCTGGCCACGCGGCCACGCTTGTTGTTGCTGGACGAAGTGCTGGCCGGTCTCAACCCGCAAGAGATTGCCGAGATGATCCCGGTGGTGCAAAGCATTGCCCAAAGCGGGGTGACGGTGCTCATGATCGAGCACGTCATGCAAGCGGTGATGAGCCTCGCGCAAGAGGTCTGGGTGCTGGCCCAAGGCCAATTGATTGCCCACGGCACGCCGGCCGAGGTGACGAACAACAAAGCCGTGGTCGAGGCCTATCTGGGCCACGGCACGGCCGAGCGCTTGCAAAAGAACGTGGCCAAAGCGCAAGCCGCCAAGGAGGCTCAGCCATGAACGCTTTGTTGAATGTGCAAGGCCTCAAGTCGGGCTACGGTGCGGTCGAGGTTTTGCGCGGTGTGGATTTGCAGGTCATGCCCGGCGAGACCGTGGCGCTCTTGGGCAGCAATGGCGCAGGCAAGACCACGCTCAACCTCACCCTCAGTGGCCTGGTGACCACGCGGGCCGGGCAGGTGCAGTTCGATGGGCGCGACCTCACCGGCTTGCATTCGCGCGAGGTGGTGACGCATGGCCTGATCCATGTGCCCGAAGGCCGCAAGGTTTTCCCCAACCTGAGCGTGCACGAAAACCTGGAGCTGGGCGCCTTCACCCGGGGCCGCGAGCGCCGGGCGCAAAACCTGGACAAGGTGTACGAGACTTTTCCGCGCCTCAAAGAGCGTGTGACGCAACTCGCGGGCACCCTGAGCGGTGGCGAGCAGCAGATGCTGGCCATTGGCCGAGGCCTGATGGCCGAGCCGCGCTTGTTGATTTTGGACGAGCCTTCGCTGGGCTTGTCGCCGCTCTTGGTCGAGGAAATGTTTGCGCTGATTGCCCAATTGCGCAGCACGGGTCTGGCGGTCTTGCTGGTCGAGCAAAACGTGGGCCAGTCGCTGGACATTGCCGATCGCGCCTATGTGATGGAAAACGGCGCGATCCGTTTTGCGGGCACGCCCGCCGAGCTGCTGGCCAGCGACACGCTGCGCCAGGCTTATTTGGGCATGTGAAAACCATGAAGCCCGCTGTGTGGACGCGCCGCCTGACACGTTGCTTGAGCAGCTTGCTTGGCCTTGGCCTGTGGATGCCTGTGTGCATGCCAGTTGCGGCGCAGGTGCCTGCGCAGCCGCCCATCCGCATTTTGGTAGGGGCGCCCGCCGGTGGCACCACCGACACCATGGCCCGCACCTTGGCGCAAGCGCTGGGCTTGCAGCTGGGCCGCACGGTGCTGGTGGACAACAAGGCCGGTGCGGGCGGCAACCTGGCGGCCGATGCGGTGGCCAAGGCCGCGCCCGATGGCAACACCTTGCTGATGAGTTTCACCAGCCACGCGATCAACGCCTCGCTGTACCCCCATTTGCCTTTTGACCCCGTCAAAGACTTCACGCCATTGACCATGGTGTCCACCTCGCCCTCGGTGTTGGTGGCCCACCCCAAGCTGCCCGCCAACAATGTGTCCGAGCTGATCGCCATGGCCAAAGCCAAGCCCGGTCAGCTGAACTTTGCCATTGGCGCCATGGGCTCGTCGCTGCATCTGGCGGGCGATGCGTTCAAGATGAAAGCGGGTGTCTTCATCGTCAACATCCCTTACCGTGGCACCGCCCCTGCCGTGCAGGACGTGCTGGCTGGGCAGGTGGATTTGATGTTTGCCGCCGTGGGCAATGTGCAGGCGCACATCAAGGCGGGCAAGCTCAAGGCCTTGGGCGTGACCAGCGCCAAGCGCCTGGCGGCGTTTCCGGATGTGCCGGCCATTGGCGAGAGCTTGCCCGGCTACGAGTCGAGCGCTTGGTTCGGTTTGTTCGGGCCTGCGCGCATGAGCCCCGAATTGAGCAAGAGCTTGTCCGATGCCGCCCGCGCTGCCGTGCAGACGGCGCAGGTCAGGCGCCGCATCGAAAGCGAAGGGGCCAGCCCCGTGGGCAACAGCCCCGAAGAATTTTCACGCTTTGTCAGCCACGAGATCGTGCGCTGGAAAGCCGTGGTCCAGTATGCAGGAGCCCAAGCCGAATGACCGCCACTACTTCTTTGCCACAAACCTTGGCCCAGAAGCTGATTGCCCGCGCCGCCGGGCGCAGCCATGTCGCCGTCGGTGAGGTGGTCACTTGCAACGTGGACTTGGCCATGTTCCACGACTCGTCCGGCCCCCGGCGTCTCAAGCCCATGCTGGACGAGTTGGGCGCCGAGATCTGGGACAAAAACAAAGTCGTGCTGGTGCTGGACCACTACGTGCCCGCGCAAGACGCGGATGCGCAAAAAATCATCCAGATCACCCGCGACACCGCCAAACAATGGCAGCTGCCGCATGTGATCGACAGCGAAGGCATCTGCCATGTGGTGCTGCCCGAGCGGGGCCATTTGAAGCCCGGCATGTTTTGTGTCGGCGGCGACTCGCATTCGCCCACGGGCGGTGCCTTTGGTTGCTACATGTTCGGCATCGGTGCCACCGAAATGCTGGGCGTGTGCGTGACCGGCCAGATCTGGGTGCAGGTGCCACGCACCTTGCGCATGCATTGGTCGGGCCGCTTGCAAGCCGGTGTGTCGGCCAAGGACATGATGCTGCACATGATCGGCCGCTTTGGCATGAACGGCGGCCAATACCAAGCGGTGGAGTTTGCAGGCGCTGCTGTGCAGGCCTTGTCCATGGCCGAGCGCATGACCTTGTCCAACATGAGCGCCGAGATGGGCGCGCAGGCCGGGCTGATTGCGGCCGACGCCACCACCACCGCGCACTTGCAGTCGATCGGGGTATCGCCCGAGCGATTGGCCGGGGCCGAACAATGGTTCACCGACGAAGACGCCGAGTTTGAACAGCACCGTTTTGACGCGAGCACCCTCAGCCCGCAAGTGGCCGCGCCGCACAGCCCGGCTAACACGCGCGGTGTGGCCGAGTTTGCCGACGTGGTGCCCAGCATTGCTTACATCGGCGCCTGCACTGGCGCCAAGCTCGAAGACCTGCGGGCCGCCGCATCGGTGCTCAAAGGCCGGCGCGTGGCTGCGGGCGTGCAGCTCATGGTGGCGCCCGCCAGCGCCCGCGAACAAGCCCAGGCCCAGCAAGAAGGCGTGATGCAGATCCTGCAAGACGCTGGTGCTGTGGTGCTGTCCAACAGCTGCGGCGCGTGCGCGGGTTACGGCGCGACTTTTCCTGAAGGGGCCACCGTGATCTCCAGCACAGCGCGCAACTTCAAAGGCCGCATGGGCCCGGCCAGTGTGAATGTGTATTTGGCATCGCCCTACACCGTGGCGGCTTCGGCCTTGCGCGGGCGCATCAGCGATGCACGGGAGGTGCTGGCATGAGCAATCGATCGATGGCCAACGCACGCGTTTGGCGCTTGGGGGCCGACGTGGACACCGACGCCTTGGCGCCCGGGGCCTACATGAAGCACGGTCTGGAGGTGATCGGCTGGCATTGCCTGGAGGCGGTGCGCAGCGACTTTGCCTCGGGCGTGCAAGTGGGCGATGTGATCGTGGCGGGTGCCAACTTCGGTATCGGCTCGTCGCGTGAACAGGCGGCGGGTGTGCTCAGGCACCTGGGCCTGGCAGCGGTGATCGCACCGTCTTACAGCGGCTTGTATTTCCGCAACGCCTTCAACTTGGGGCTGCTGCTCTTGACCTGCCCCGAGGCCGACCAGATCGAAGAGGGCGAGCGCGTGGGCGTGCTGTTTGAGGGTGAGGCCCCGGTGGTGCTGCGCGCCAATGGCCAACGCCTGGCGTGTGCGCCCATTCCCGGTTTTTTGATGGACATGGTCGACGCAGGCGGCTTGCTGCCCCTGCTCAAACAAAGAAAGCAAGGATGAACCCGATGAATCCCAATTCACCACCGACAGGCATGGACCCGGTCATGGACCCCGTGACTTTGGCCGTGCTGCGCGGCCGACTGGAACAAATCGCCGACGAGATGGACGCGACGCTGTACCGCAGCGCCTTCAACCCCATCATTGCCGAGGCGCATGACGCTTGCCACGGCTTGTATGACGCCATCACTGGCGACACCCTGATTCAGGGCAAGTCGGGCCTGCCCGTGTTTGTGGGCGCCATGGCTTTTGCCGTGCGCGCCGCCATGCGCGTGGCGGCCGAGCGCGGCGGCATGCAGCCGGGCGATGTGTGGTTGTTCAACGACCCCTACGAAGGCGGCACGCACGCCAACGACTTCAAGCTGGTCAAGCCTTGCTTTCGCAACGGGCAGCTGTATTGCTTCCTCGCATCGGCCGCGCACTGGCACGACGTGGGCGGCGCGGTGCCCGGCAACTACAACCCGGCGGCCACCGAGTGCTGGCAAGAAGCGGTGCAGATTCCGCCGGTGCGCATCTTGCGCGGCGGCGTGCTGGACGACGATGTGTTGGCCATCCTGCGCGCCAACACCCGCCTGCCCGACAGCCTGTGGGGCGACTTGAACGGCCAACTGGCCGCGCTCGAATTGGGCGCTCGCCGTCTGGACGGCTTGCTGGATGAATACGGCGACGCCAAAGTGGCCCAGGCCCTGGTGGAGCTGCGCACCCGCGCTGTGCGCCTGATGCGCTCGCACATCGGCAGCCTGCCCGATGGCCGCTACAGCTTTGAAGACGTGCTGGACAACGATGGCGTGAAAGACGAGTTGCTGACGATTGCGCTCGACATGACCGTGGCCGGTGACCGGTTGACGCTGGACTTTTCGCGCACCTCGGCGCAGTGCGCAGGTCCCGTGAACATCTCTCGCGCCACGGCGGTGGCCGCTTGTTATGTGGCTTTGAAGCATGTGTTCCCCGACGTCCCCGCCAACGCGGGTGTGCTGGATGCAGTGGACTTTGTGATCCCCGACGGCTTGGTCATCAGCGCTTCGCGTCCGCGTCCGGTGGGCGGCTACACCGAAACCATTTTGCGCATGATCGACGTGATTTTCAGCGCCACGGCCTTGGCCGACCCACAGCGTGCCGTGGCCCATGCCTACGGCACCATCAACGCCTTGTCGATCGCCGGGCATCGCACCGATGACAAACGCAAAGGCCAGCGCTGGGTGATGTTCAGCTTCTTTGGCGGTGGACACGGCGGCCACTCGGATGGCGACGGCTTGTCGCACGGCAATGCGCCGATCTCGACCGCCACGATCCCGCCGATGGAGATTCTCGAAGCGGCTTACCCGGTGCGCTTCACCCAGTGGGCCTTGCGCCCTGGCTCGGGGGGCGATGGCCAGCACCGGGGCGGTCTGGGCGCAATTTACGAGATCGAATTGCTTGAAGACAGCGCCGAGGCTTTCATCTTTGGCGAGCGTGGCAAGTCCGCGCCCAAGGGCATCCACGG
Source organism: Limnohabitans sp. Jir72 (assembly GCF_003063575.1). Classification (GTDB taxonomy): domain Bacteria; phylum Pseudomonadota; class Gammaproteobacteria; order Burkholderiales; family Burkholderiaceae_C; genus Limnohabitans_A. Next base: position 313,150 of record NZ_NESC01000003.1, on the reverse strand, counting down.
CGGCAAGCCTGCGCTGCCCAACGTGTTTGAGTATTGCCAGAACGGCGAGTGGAAGACCCCACCCATGGTGTCCAAGATGTTGGGCATCCATTTGAAAAAGGGCGACCGCGTGCGCCTGCAAACGCCCGGCGGCGGCGGCTGGGGCGCTCCGGCTGAGCGCACTGAAAAAGACCGCGCCAATGACGCGGCACTCGGTTACACCAAGGAGCAAGCATGAGCGAGCCAACATTGAATCAGCCGCATTGGGTGGTGGGCGTGGACGTGGGCGGGACCTTCACCGACCTGTTTGTGCTGGACGAAAAAACCGGTCAAGCCCGCATCGTGAAAGTGCCCTCGACCCGGGGTGAAGAAGCCCGGGGCTTCATGAACGGCATCGCCAAAGTGACCGGGGTCACGGGTGCCGAAGGCGCCAAAGACATCGCCACCATCGTGCATGGCACCACGGTGGGCACCAACGCCTTGCTGGAGCGTAAGATCGCCCGCACCGGCATCATCACCACACGCGGGTTCCGCGATGTGCTGGAAATGCGTCGCCGCGACCGTCCGCAAACCTGGGGCCTGCGCGGCAGCTACACCCCGGTGGTGCCGCGTGCATGGCGCTTGGAAGTGGACGAGCGCGTGCTGGCCGATGGCCAACTGCACACACCCGTGAATCTGGATCAGGTGCGCGAGCAAGCCCGCGCTCTGCTGGCCGAAGGCTGCGAGGCGGTGTGTGTGTTCTTTGTGCACGCCTATGCCAACCCCGGCAACGAACAAGCCGCTGTGGCGGCTGTGCGCGAGATCTGGCCCAACAGCTATGTGACGGCGGCCAGCGAAGTGCTGCCCGAAATCCGTGAGTTCGAGCGCTGCTCGACCGCGACCCTGAACGCCGCTTTGCAGCCCGTGGTGGGCAGCTATTTGCAGCGCCTCGATGGCGACTTGCGCGCCCAGGGCTTTGGTGGTGAGTTGCTGATTGTGCAAAGCAATGGCGGCGTGATGTCGCGCCAGACTGCTTGTGATGTGCCGGTGCGCACCGCTTTGTCAGGGCCTGCGGCGGGTGTGATGGCCTGCGCCGAGATTGCGCGCGCTTCGGGCTTTGAGAACGTCATCACCGGCGACATCGGCGGCACCTCGTTTGATGTGTCTTTGGTGGCGGGGGGCGAAGCGGCACTGGCGGCGCAAACGTCGATTGAGTTTGGCCTGGTGGTGCGCTCGCCCATGATCCAGATCGAGACCATCGGTGCCGGGGGCGGCTCGATCGCTTCGGTCGATGCGGGCGGCATGCTGCAAGTGGGCCCCGAGTCGGCCGGCAGCATTCCCGGTCCGGCCTGTTATGGACGCGGCAACACCCGGCCCACCTTGACCGATGCCAACGTGCTGCTGGGCCGCATTGCGGCCGACCGGCCTTTGGGCGGCGGTTTGTTGCAAAAGCTCGATTCGGGCTTGTCCGAAACAGCCATCACCCAGCATGTGGCCGAGCCTTTGGGCTTGACCGCACTGGCCGCGGCCGAGGCAATTTTGACGGTGGCCAATGCCCGCATGGCGGGTGCGATTCGTGTGGTGTCGATTGAGCGTGGCCACGATCCACGCCAGTTCGCCTACATGCCCTTTGGCGGCGGCGGTGGTTTGCATGTCTGCGCCATGATGCGCGAGGTGGGCGTGACCACCGGCATCGTGCCGCGTTATCCGGGTGTCACTTCGGCGCTGGGCTGCGTGATGGCCGACATGCGCCACGACGCGGTGCAGACCTTGAACGTGGCCCTGGCCGATGTGGCTTGGCCCAGTTTGATGGAACGTGTGGACGCACTGGCCGAGGCTTGCCAGGTGCGCCTGGACTCCGCCGGTGTGAACTTTGTACGGGTCGATGAAGTCATCAGCTTCGACATGCTCTACATGGGCCAGACGCACACCCTGCAAGTGCCTGTGAAGCGCGAGCAATTGAATGCCGCCGGTTTGTTGGCCGCGTTTGAGGCCGCTTACCAACACGCCTTTGGCCGTGTGTTGCAAGGCCCGGTGATCCGTGTGATGAACCTGCGTTATGCCCGCATCGGACGGCGTCCCAAGTTCGACTTGGCGGTGCTGGCGCCGCAAGGCGAAGGCCGCACCACCCCGGTGGGCGAGCAGCAGGTGTACCACCAAGGCCAGTGGTGGACCGCGCAGCGCTACGAGCGCCTGAGCCTGCCCGTCGGCACCGTGGTGCAAGGCCCGGCGATTTTGGAGCAGCCCGACACCACCGTTTGGCTGGAGCCGGGCTTTGATGGCCGTGTCGACAAACTGGGCAACTTGTTGGTGGAGCGCACAGCATGAATTTGCAAAACGCCAAACTCGGCATGGTCATCGTCGACCTGCAAAACGACTTTCTCGCGCCCGACGGCGCTTATGCCCGGGGCAACACCCTGAGCGCCGAAGCCGTGAAGCTGCCCGAGCGCATGGCGCCGGTGGCGCGTGCCATCAAAGCCCATGGCGGCTTGGTCACGGCCAGTTTGTTCACGTTGTGGCCCAACGCGCAGGGCGAGCCCATGATCTCGGCACACCTGAAAGAGCGCCGCCCGTTTTTGCGCCAAGGCGACTTTGCGCCGGGCAGCCGGGGTCAGGCCAATGTGGACTTGCTCGCCCCGCTGGTGGATGTGTCGGTGTTCAAGGTGGCTTACTCGGCCTTCTTCAACACGCAGCTTGATTGGGTGCTCAAGAAATCGGGCATCGACACCTTGGTGGTGTGCGGCATCGTCACCAACGGTGGCGTGGCCAGCACGGTGCGCGATGCGCATGTGCGTGACTACCATGTGATCGTGTTGTCCGACGGTTGCGCCGCCTTCAGCGACGCCGCGCACCAAGCCGCGTTGGCCGACATGGCGTCGGTGGGCGATGTGATGGACAGCGCCACTTTTTTGAAACAACTGGGTTGAAGCCATGAACGCGCCGCTGCCGCAAGTTCGCCGGGCTGCTGATTTGCAAGCCGAGGACCACACACCGGTCGTGATCGTGGGCGCTGGCGCTTGTGGCCTCACGGCTGCGCTGGCTTTGCACAGGCTGGGTGTGGAGTGTGTGGTGCTGGAGCGCGATGCCTTTGCTGCTGGCTCCACGGCCTTGTCTTCTGGCTTTGTACCTGCGCCTGGTACGCAAGCCCAACAGGCCCAAGGCATCACCGACAGCGTGGACTTGTTCGCATCAGACATTCAAGCCAAGGCCCATGGCCAAGCTGCACCCCACCTGGTGCAAGCCTATGCTCACAACATCGGCCCCGCCATGGACGCGCTGGCCCAACACCACGGCATGCCCTGGCAGGTGCTGGACAACTTTTTGTACCCGGGCCACAGCGCCCACCGCATGCACGCCGTGCCCGAAAAAACCGGCGCCGGTCTGATGAGCCGCCTGCAAGCGGCGGCCGACGCCGCAGGCGTGGTGGTGCTCACGCAAGCGCAAGTGACCGAGCTGTGGGCCGACGACGCGCAGCGCATCCACGGTGTGGGTTTTGTGCGGCCCGATGGCCAGACCGAGCGCATCCGCTGCGATGCGGTGATCTTGGCTTGCAACGGATTTGGCGGGGCTGCGGCCATGGTGAAAGAGATGCTGCCCGAGATGGCCGAGGCCACTTATGCAGGCCATGTGGGCAACGATGGCAGCGCGATCGCCTGGGGCCAACAACTGGGCGCGCGATTGGCCGACCTGGGTGCGTACCAAGGCCACGGCTCTTGGGCCGTGCCGCAAGGGGCCTTGATCTCGTGGGCGCTGATGATGGAAGGCGGCGTGCAGATCAACGCCCAAGGCCAGCGCTTTCATGACGAAACCCAAGGCTATTCGGAGGCTGCGGTGCATGTGCTGGCGCAGCCGGGCGGCGTGGCATGGAATGTGTTCGACGGCGCGCTTTTGAATTTTGCGCAAGAGTTCCCGGATTTTGTGGCAGCCCAAGGCGCGGGCGCGGTGCAACACGCCGCCGATGCGGCCGCACTGGCGCAACTGATCGGCTGCCCGCCAGACGCTTTGCAAGCCACCTTGAACGCGGTGCAGCCCGGCACCGACCCGGCCACGGGCCGCACGTTCAAACGCGCCTTGCAAGCGCCGTTTCACGCCATCAAGGTGACCGGCGCTTTGTTCCACACCCAAGGCGGTTTGGACATCGACGCGCAAACCCGCGTGTTGCGCCAAGACGGCAGCCCCTTGCCCAATGTGTTGGCAGCAGGCGGCGCAGCGCGGGGCGTGTCGGGGCAAGCGGTCTGGGGTTATTTGTCGGGCAACGGTTTGCTCAGCGCCATTGCGGGTGGGCACATTGCGGCACACACCGCACAACAACTTTTGAAAGACACGCCATGAGCCAGCACACCACTTTGGCCCAGCGCCTGCAACAACCCCAGGCTTTGCTCGCCCCCGGTGTGTACGACGCACTCACCGCGCTGGTGGCTCAGCAGGCCGGTTTTGAAGCCGTGTACCTGTCGGGCGCATCGATCGCTTACACGCGCTTGGGTCGCTCTGACATCGGTCTGACCACCGCCACCGAAGTGGCGCAGACCCTGGCGCACATCACCGACCGGGTGAACATCCCGGTCATCGTGGACGCCGACACCGGCTTTGGCAATGCGCTCAACACCCAGCGCACGGTGCGCGACTTCGAGCGGGCCGGGGCCGCGATGATTCAGATCGAAGACCAGACATTTCCCAAGCGCTGCGGCCATCTGGACGGGAAGGGTGTGGTGCCCGTGGCCGAGATGCAAGGCAAGCTGCGTGCAGCCTTGGACGCCCGCCACGACAAGAACACCTTGATCCTGGCCCGCACCGATGCGGTGGCCGTGGAAGGACTGGACGCGGCGCTGGAGCGGGCCGAGCGTTATTTGGAATGTGGCGTCGATGCGCTGTTCATCGAAGCCCTGCGCTCCGATGAACAAATGAACCGCGCCTGCGCCCAGTTTGCCAAGCGTGTGCCGCTCTTGGCCAACATGGTCGAAGGTGGCAAGACACCGGTGCAAAGCGCGGCCGAATTGGGCGAGCGCGGCTTCAAGATCGTGATCTTTCCGGGCGGCACGGCGCGGGCCGTGCTGCACACCTTGCAAGGCTATTACGCCAGCTTGCACACGCACCAGACCACACGGCCTTGGCAAGAAAAGATGCTGGACTTCGATGGCCTGAACGCCGTCATTGAGACACCCCAATTGCTGGCACAGGGTCAGCGTTACGAAGCAGGAGAAACCCCATGAGCAAGACCTTGATCCAACTGCCCCAGCGGCCTTATCGCCGCATTGCCACCGAGGAGGCGTTTTGCCCGCCCGAGATGCTGGACATCTACAACCAGATACTGGCCAAGGGCGATGTGGATGTGGGCTTCAAGCACCTGATGGGCTTTTACATGAGCAGCCCCAGCGAACGGGCGCAGCACATCATGCGTTGTCTGGTCGATCTGGACGATTTGCGCTTGCAACACATGGACGAAGCGGGTGTGGATGTGCAGGTCATTGGCCTGACCTCGCCCGGCGTGCAGATCATGGACAAAGACACGGCGGTGTCGTTTGCGCCTGTGGCCAACGATATCCTGGCTGCGGCCATGCGCCGTCACCCTGATCGCCTGGTGGGCATGATCGCGGTCGCGCCGCAAGACCCTGCCGCAGCCGCCAAGGAAATCCAGCGCGGTGTGAACCAGCTGAACATGCATTCGGTGGTGATCAACTCGCACACCCAGGGCGAGTATTTGTCAGACACCAAGTTCTGGCCGATTTTTGAAGCCGCCGAGGCGATGGGCACGCCGATTTATTTGCACCCCAATGCCATGCCGGCCAGCATGATCCAGCACTTCATCGAAGCGGGTCTGGATGGCGCGATTTACGGTTTTGGTGTGGAGACCGGCTTGCATGCGCTGCGTTTGATCACCTCGGGTGTGTTTGACCGTTTTCCCAAGCTGCAGATCATCTTGGGTCACATGGGCGAGGCCTTGCCGTTCTGGGCTTACCGCCTTGACTACATGCACGCGGCCACCGTCAAGTCCAAGCGCTACCCGAGCATCCAGCCCACGAAGAAAAAGCCCAGCGATTACCTGCGCGAGAACTTCCACATCACCAACAGCGGTGTGGCTTGGGGCGCTGCACTCAAGTTCACGCAAGACTTCATGGGGCCTGACCGCGTGCTGTACGCGATGGATTACCCCTACCAATATGCGCCCGAAGAAGTGGGCATTTTGGAGGGCCTGGACATGGCACCGCAGGTGCGCAAGGCGTTCTTCCAGGACAACGCCGAGCGGCTGTTCAAGATCCCGCCAGCAGCCAAGACCGCTTGAATCAACCCAAGGGAGATCCACCCATGAACCGCATCCATCGCCAGAAAATCGCGGCTTGCGCCGCACTGTTGCTCGGGGCCTTCAGCCTGGGAGCGGCTGCGCAAAGCGCCTACCCCACTCAGGCCATCAAGATCATCGTGCCATTCACCCCAGGCACGGGCATGGACACCATCGCCCGCGTGGTGGCACCGCGCCTGGCCGAGCGTCTGGGGCAATCGGTGGTGGTGCAAAACCAACCGGGTGCCAGCGGCAACATCGGTGCCGATGCGGTGGCCAAAGCGGTGCCCGATGGCCACACCATCTTGATGGGTGCCAACACCATGTTGATCGCGGCCCAGATGTACAAGAACGTGACGTTTGATCCGGTCAAGGATTTGTCTGCCGTGTCGATGGCCGCTTATGGCTCCCTGATGATGGTGGCCAACCCCAAAACCGGCATCAAGTCGGTGGCCGATCTGGTCAAGCAGGTGAAGGCTCGGCCGGGCTCGATCAGCTTTGGCTCGCCGGGTGTGGGCACACCCCACCACATGGCCATGGAGCTGTTCAAGCTGGAGACCAACACTTTCATGCTGCATGTGCCTTACCGGGGCACGGCAGGCTATACACAAGACCTGTTGGGCGGTGAGTTGAACGTGGGCTTTTTGCCGGTGCACATCGCGCAGGGCTTTGTGAAAAACGGCAGGCTCAATGCCCTGGCCTTGGGCAGCACCAAGCGCCATCCGGTGGCTCCTGATGTGCCCACCTTTGAGGAAGTGGGCGTCAAGCGCATCGATGTGGACCTTTGGTATGCCTTCTTTGTGCCCAGCAAGACGCCTGCCGCCGTGGTCACTCGCTTGAACACCGAGATGTCGGCCATCTTGCGCCAAAGCGATGTGAAAGAACTGCTGGGCAAAGCCGGTCTGGATGCAGTAGCCTCTACGCCAGCCGAGCTGGCTGCCATCGTGGCCAAGGATTACCCGCGCTGGGGTGCCGTGATCCGCACCAAGCAGATTTCGGCTGAATGATTCCACAGGTCAGAGACCGTTGTTGAAACACAAGGAGACAAGCATGGACCGTCGTCATTTTTTCCAAAGCACAGCGCTGGTCACCACGGGCGCCGTGGTCGGCTGTGCCACGCCGGGCATGGCGCAAAGCCAGCCCAAGACACCGTTCGCGGTGCCTGCGACCTACATCCCCATCGAGGGCACGGACGAGATGTTCCCGGTGCGGCGCATCTATTGCATCGGCCGCAACTACGCGGCCCATGCGCGTGAGATGGGCTCGGACCCGACGCGCGAACCGCCGTTCTTTTTCCAAAAACCGACCGACGCCATCCAGTATGTGAAGGCGGGCACGGTGGCCAACCACACCTATCCACCGCTGACCAAAAACTACCACTACGAGGCCGAGCTGGTGGCCGTGCTGGGCCAAGGCGGGCGCAACATCCCCAAAGAAAAAGCGCTGGAGCATGTGTATGGCTACACGCTGGGCCTGGACATGACACGCCGTGACTTGCAGCGTGGCATGGGCGATCAGAAAAAGCCCTGGGAGATCGGCAAGAGCTTTGACCAATCGGCCCCGATTGGCGCGATCCGCAAGGTGGCGCAATCGGGCCATTTTGAGCAAGGCAGCATCTGGCTCAAGGTCAATGGCGTGACCAAGCAAAACGCCAACCTGAACCAGATGATCTGGTCGGTCGCCGAGCAGATCGCGCAACTGTCCGAGGCTTTTGAGCTGTTCCCCGGCGACATCATCTACGCCGGCACACCCGAGAACGTGGGCCCTGTGGTGCGCGGCGACGTGATCGAGATGCATGTCGATGGCTTTCCCAACCTGAGCGTCAAGATCGTTTGACGCCGAGGGCGTGATCCCGTTCAGACCAGGCTGACGTGGATCGCGTCGCGCACGCGGGGGTAAATCTGCTCGTTCCACTTGCGGCCGCTGAAGACGCCGTAGTGACCCACGCCCGTTTGGATGTGGTGCGTTTTCAAATAGGGTTTGATGCCGGTGCACAGGTCTTGTGCGGCCACGGTCTGGCCCACCGAGCAGATGTCGTCGCGTTCGCCCTCCACCGTTATGAGGGCGGTGCGCCTTATGGCGGCCGGGTTCACGGTGCGGCCTTTCCAGGTCAGCTGACCCAGCGCGAGGTCGTAGGTCTGGAACACTTTGCGCACTGTCTCCAGGTAAAACTCGGCCGGTAAATCGTTCACTGCCAGGTACTCGTCGTAGAACTTTTGAATGGCCTGCGCTTCGTCCACGCGGCCTTCGTCCAGGTGGCGGTACATGTTTTTGAAGGCGTCCTTGTGGCGCTCCAGGTTCATGCTCATGAAGGCGCTCAGTTGCACAAAGCCGGGGTACACGCGCCGCATGAAGCCGGGGTGCGGCAGGGGCACATGGCTGATCAGGTTTTTCTCGAACCATTCAATCGGCTGGCTCACGGCCAGCTCGTTCACGCCAGTCGGGTTGACGCGGCAATCGACCGGCCCGGCCATGAGGGTGAGGCTGCGCGGTTGCGCCGGGTCCTTGTCTTCGGCCAGCAGTGCCGTGGCCGCCAATGCCGCCACACAGGGCTGGCAGACCGCCACCATGTGCACACCCGGGCCGATGGTTTGCAAAAACTGCATCAGGTAGCTGATGTAGTCGTCCAGTCCGAAGCCGCCGTGCCACAGGCCCACATCGCGGGCGTTGTGCCAGTCGGTGATGTAAACGTCGTGGTCTTGCAGCAAGGTGCGCACCGTCTCACGCAGCAAGGTCGCGAAGTGGCCCGACAGCGGCGCGGCCAGCAAGACCGGTGGCTGTTCGGGTGCGTTGGCCTCGCCCACTTTTTTGAAATGCAGCAAGGAACCAAAGGGCAGGCTCAGGACGGTCTCCTCTTGGATGCCCCAGCTTTGTCCTGCCGACTGCACGCGGGCGATGCCGTAAGCCGGTCGGGTGTGTGTCAGTCTCATGCGCGAGAGCACATCGCAGGCGGCAGACATCTTTCGCAGCACGCTGCGCTCGGTGTCTTGCAGCCACAAGGCGCTGCTCAGGTGCTGCGCCATCAGGCGCCAAGGTGACGTGAAGTCGGACTGGAGTTGGTAGGCCTGGTACAGCATGTCGGACTTTGTTGGAGAAGGTGCTTGACCTGACGCAAGTTGCGGGCCAGATGTGTTGCACTGGCATGGTGCTGTGAACGCTCAATGCTTTGGCACGGCCCTTGCGTCATTGGCTTCAACAGGAGAAACCCATGACGAAAACTGTCCTCACCATCAGCAGCAAGAACTACGGTGCTTGGGCCTTGCGCGGCTGGCTCATGGCCAAGCTGGTCAAGCTCGACTTCGAGGAGCACATCATCTCGCCCGATGACCCGAGCATGAAGGCCGAGATGTTGCTGTTGTCGGCCTCGATGCGCGTGCCCGCTTTGGTGCACAACGGGATCCACGTTTGGGACACGCTGGCCATTGGTGAGTACCTGCACGAGATCAAACCCCGTGCGGGATTGCTGCCTACGGAATTGGACGCGCGCACCCATTGCCGAGCCATTTGCGGCGAGATGCATTCGGGGTTTACCGCATTGCGCTCGTCTTTGCCCATGAACATCAAGGGCCACTTTCCCGGCTTCAAGCTGTGGTCGCGCGCGCAAAGCGACATCGCCCGCATCGTGAGCATCTGGCAGGAGTGCCTGCAGACGTATGGCGGGCCTTACTTGTTTGGCCAAAAGCCCTGCCTTGCCGATGCCATGTTCGCGCCGGTGGTCACGCGTTTCATGACCTACGACGTGCTGCTCGATGAGGTTTGCCAGGCCTATTGCCAAACCATCATGGCCTTGCCCGCCATGCAGGAATGGGTGGCTGCAGCGCAGAGCGAGCCCGATGAGATCGATGAGCTGGATGCCGAGTTCTGAAACCGATTTGAGACGCCCTTCAGGCCCGCATGCAGCGGGTCTGAATGCATCAGTTCCAGGGCGTGGGCGCTGGGATCTCGCACACGGGGTCAACCTCGATGGTTTTGAAGTCCGCGGGCGAGACAATCTCCAGGTACTCCATGTCGGGCGAGTAGTCGAACAGGAAGTGGCGAATCCCCGGGCGCTGGTGCACGCAGTCACCGGCCTCGACCAAAGTGACTTGGTCTTCGTACATGAATTTAGCCCAGCCCTTGACCATGATCACGATCTGGAAGTCCGCCTCGTGGCGATGCCATCCGGTGCCTTTTTCGGGTGCCATATTGGCCTTGACCAAATGGGCGATCACTTGGCCGTGGGTGGCCTCGGCAATGCCTAAGTCGCGGTATAAAAAGAAATCACGCAGACCGCCGCTGACATAGCCCTTGTCGGCGGGTTTGACGTGGGAGAACAGGGTTCCGGTTTTGTCCAACATGCAGTACTCCTTGTGAGCGGGGCCAGTTGACCCCACGGTGGACACTGCAAACCGTGTGCCAGCCATGGGGCCATGTGCAAGGGCATGGTTGCGCGCTGCTGGTGCATGTGCTTGGTCGGGATGCACGGCTTTGACGGATCTGTCACCCAAGTCGGGGCGTGCGCAGCCGGCGGCTACTTATTTGGCAAAAGTCATACAGACAGTGCCCAGTGGACCGTAATCGGCGTTGGCGCTGTCTCCGGGTTCAAGTTCCAGCGGCACCATGCAGGTGCCGGTGGTCACCACTTGGCCTTTTTGCAAAGTGATACCCAGGCGGGACAGCTGATTGGCGAGCCAGGTCAGCGCGATGCGCGGGTCGCCCAGCACGTTGCCACCGGTGCCCTGTCGTGTGTACCGAGGCGCGTGGCCTTGATCCACGCGCGCGTTCACAGGGTAGGTACTCAAATCGAGAGTGCGCCACAAATCGGGCGCGGCCGGGCCCAGCACAAAATGCCGGGCGCAGGCGTTGTCGGCCAGCAGCTGCGCTTCGCCTGCGGCCGTGAAGGGTTCCAAGCGCGAGTCTGGCACTTCGATGGCCGGGTGCAGGGTGGCCACGGCGGTCATGACCTGCTGCTGTGTGTAGGGGGTGCTTTGCGGCGGCAGGTCCTGCCCCATGGCAAAGGCGAACTCGGGCTCGGCCACGCGCATGCGGTTGCCTGCCGAGGGCACGGTGGCTCCGCTGTCAAACACCTGGCCTGACAACAAGCGCCCGGCCAGTGGCCCGCTCACATTGATATGTTTTTGCCCATTGGTGCTGGTGGCAGCGATCTTCCAGCCGAGCACCGTGCGGCCAGACACGCAAGGCAATTGCGCCTGGGCCGCGTAGCCTTGCTCGGCGGTCAGTGGGCGGCAGGCTTCGGGCAGGGTGCTCAGCACTTGGTCCGACTGCCAGTGTGACCAGATCACCTGGGCTGCTTGTTCAGCGAGATCGGCATGCGGCAGGAGTGGGGCGCCTGGGGTGTTCATGGTCCGATTGTTCCTTGGCTTTGGGGCGAGCTTAATTTTTGTGTATAATTTTTGGCTTGATGACGCAAGTTGTCCGCTGAAAAACTTTGTGTTTTGAAGCAACTGGTTTTCGGTGGTATAGCTCAGCTGGTTAGAGCGCAGCATTCATAATGCTGATGTCCCAGGTTCAAATCCCGGTACCACCACCAAGTACAAAACCCCAACTCGAAAGAGTTGGGGTTTTTTGCTTTGAGGCCTTGGTGTTCAGGCCACGCAAGCGTCAGCCGTTCACAAAGTTCGGTGCGCGCTTGTTCAGGAAGGCGTCCATGCCTTCTTTTTGGTCGTGGGTGGCAAACAGGCCGTGGAAGATGCGGCGCTCGAACATCACACCGTCGCTCAGGCCGCTTTCAAAGGCGCGGTTCACGCTTTCCTTGGCGGCCATCACCGACAACTGGCCATAGCCGCAGATCATCAGTGCGGCGCCCATGGCCTCGTCCATCAGCTTGTCCAATGGCACCACGCGGCTGACCAGGCCGCCGCGCTCGGCCTCGGCGGCGTCCATCATGCGGCCAGTCAGCACCAGGTCCATGGCTTTGGATTTGCCCATGGCGCGCGGCAGGCGCTGCGTGCCGCCCGCGCCGGGGATGATGCCGATCTTGATTTCAGGCTGGCCGAACTTGGCGTTGTCGGCGGCGATGATGAAGTCGCACATCATGGCCAGCTCGCAGCCGCCACCCAGGGCAAAACCGGCCACAGCCGCGATCACAGGCTTGCGGATCGAGCGGATGGTTTCCCAGTTGCGGGTGATGAAGTCTTGCTTGTAGACCTCGTGGAAGTTGTACTTGGCCATGGCCGAGATGTCTGCGCCCGCAGCAAAGGCTTTTTCGCTGCCGGTGACGATGATGCAGCCAATCGCCTCGTCGGCGTCAAAGGCTTTCAGGGCGGCGCCCAGCTCGTCCATCAAGGGGCCGTTAAGCGCGTTCAGGGCCTTGGGGCGGTTCAGGGTGATGATGCCGACCTTGCCGCCTTCGGTGCGGACTTCGATGTTTTCGTAGCTCAAGGACTTCTCCAAATGGGATGTGAATTGCAAAGGTCACTATAACCAAGGCAGCTGCCGCAAGTCTGTCAAACCGGGCGCAGCGGCGCACGCGTACAGTCGTCTCACTAGGGGAAAACATTAACCAACCGATCGGTCGGTTAATGGTAAATTCGAAGATTAAGGAGACATTCCATGACCGAATCCACCGTTCCCACAGTGCTGTACGAAGAGCGAGGCGCTGTAGCCGTGATCACCTTCAACCGCCCCACCGCATTGAACAGCTTCACACGCCAGATGCACCACGATCTGTGGGCCGCGCTCGATCAGGCCGAGGCCAACCTTGCCATCCGCGCCGCCGTCTTCACCGGCGCAGGGCGCGGCTTTTGTGCAGGCGCCGATTTGTCCGACTTCGATTTCACGCCCGGCCCCAACCGCGTCGAACGTGCCGATCCCGGCCCGATCATCGATCAAGCCTTCAACCCCAGCACGCGCCGTTTGCAATCGCTGCGCATGCCCACCATCGCAGCCGTCAATGGCGTGGCTGCTGGCGCTGGTGCCTCGATGGTCATGGCCTGCGACATCGCGATTGCCGCGCCTGGTGCCAGCTTTATCCAAGCTTTCAGCAAGATCGGTTTGATCCCCGATGCGGGCGGCAGCTGGCTGTTGGTCGAGCGCCTAGGTCTGGCCCGTGCGATGGCTCTGGCCATGACCGGCGACAAGTTGAGCGCTCAGCAAGCCAAGGACTGGGGCATGATTTGGGATGTGGCTGACGATGCCTTGGCCGCGGCCTTGGCCATGGCCGAGCGTTTGGCACAGATGCCCACCAAAGCCCTGGTGGCCACGCGCGCCTTGCTGCAGTCTGCGACCACCCGCACACTGTCTGAACACCTGGACGCCGAGCGTGACACCCAGTCGGCGCTGGGCCGCACACACGATTACTTCGAGGGGGTGCAAGCCTTCCTCGAAAAACGCCCGGCGCAATTCAAAGGCGAATGATGAGCACCTCCGATCCCAAAGCCCTCGCCCGTTTGGTGGGCGAGACCATGTTCGCGGTGGACGTGGCCTCCAAAGACACCATGGGCATGGAACTGCTGGCCTGCGAGCCCGGCCGTGCCGTGATGCGCATGGTGGTCAAAGAACTGCACCTGAACGGCCACCAAATTTGTCATGGCGGCTTCATCTTCACGTTGGCCGACTCGACCTTTGCCTTTGCCTGCAACAGTTACAACAAGAACGCGGTGGCGGCCGGTTGCAGCATCGAGTTTTTGAAGCCCGGCAAGCTGGGCGACGTGCTGACTTGCGAAGGTGTTGAGCAGACCCTGAGCGGACGCCACGGCATTTACGACATGAAGGTCACGAACCAGAACGGCGAAGTGATTGCCATGTTCCGTGGCAAGAGCGCGCAGATCCCGGGCTCTGTGGTGCCTGAATAAATCAACGGGGACAGGCCTACAGCGCTGTCTCAAAGATCAAGTGGAGTATTGAATGAACCCTAAAGCCTTCCCCCTGGAGCCGATTGAAAAGGCCAGCATCGACGAGCTGCGCAGCCTGCAGCTCAAGCGCCTGCAGCAAACCCTGCAGCACGCCTATGCCAACTCGCCCGTGTACCGCGCCAAGTTCGACGCAGCAGGTGTGCACCCGAGCGACTGCAAAAGCTTGAGCGACATCGCCAAGTTCCCTTTCACGACCAAGGCCGACCTGCGCGACAGCTACCCGTTTGGTATGTTTGCTGTGCCGCGTGAGAACTGCGCCCGAATCCACGCATCGAGCGGCACCACCGGCAAGCCCACGGTGGTGGGTTACACCCTCAAAGACATCGACACCTGGTCCACCGTGGTGGCCCGCAGCATCCGCGCAGGCGGCGCCAAGCCCGGCGACATGGTGCATGTGAGTTATGGCTATGGCCTGTTCACGGGCGGCATGGGCGCGCATTACGGCGCAGAAAAACTCGGCCTCACAGTCGTACCCTTTGGTGGCGGTCAGACTGAGCGCCAGGTGCAGCTGATCCAGGATTTCAAATCCAACATCATCATGGTCACGCCCAGCTATATGCTGGCGATTGCCGACGAGTTTGAGCGCCAAGGCATCGATCCAAAGACTTCTTCGCTGCGCATCGGCATCTTTGGTGCCGAGCCGTGGACCAACGACATGCGAGCCGCTATCGAAAAACGCATGGCCATCGACGCGGTGGACATTTATGGCTTGTCTGAAGTGATGGGCCCGGGCGTGGCCAGTGAATGCATCGAGACCAAGGACGGCCCGACCATCTGGGAAGACCACTTCTACCCCGAGATCATCAACCCCGACACGGGCGAGCCGGTGGCCGACGGCGAGATGGGCGAGCTGGTGTTCACCAGCCTGACCAAAGAAGCGCTGCCCATCATCCGCTACCGCACGCGCGACTTGACGCGCTTGTTGCCCGGTACCGCCCGCACCATGCGCCGCATGGAAAAGATCACCGGCCGCAGCGACGACATGATGATCATCCGCGGCGTGAACGTGTTCCCCAGCCAGATCGAAGAGCTGATCTTGAAGCGTGCCGAGCTGGCGCCGCACTACCAGTGCGTGCTGACCCGTGAAGGCCCGATGGACAATCTGAAGGTGCTGATCGAGACCAAACCCGGTGTGGCCCCCGACGGCAGCGAAGCCCGCGCCGCCGCTAAGATGCTGCAGCACGAGATCAAGGTCTACATTGGCTCCAGCGTGGCGATCGAACTCAAGGCCGAAGGCGGTGTGGAGCGCAGCCAGGGCAAGGCCAAACGCGTGGTGGATTTGCGCGGCAAGTAAAGCGTGATTGATTCAAAGAAAAACCCCGACGGGTCACCCGTCGGGGTTTCTCATTTGTAGGAGCCGCACCCCGTGCGCGATGGGGTAAGTGGTTCACTGGCCATCGCCGACGCGGTCGCGCTCCTACAAGGTTTTCTCAAAAGCACGCAAGCGCTTGAACACCGAGACCAACTCCACGATGCTGGACCAGCTGCGCACCAGGTACTGGAAAGACTCTTGCACCTGAGAAAACGCACGGGCAATCTGCTCCATCACGCCCAGGGTGAAAGCGCCCGCCACGATGCTCGGGGCCAGCGCGATATAAGGCACCAGCACGCCCGCTTGCAGGTAGCTCCACTTGGCGGCATCGAAATACATGTAGTGGAAGTACATGCGAAAGTGGTTGGTGCGCACGGCGGTGAACAGGTCTTTGAGTGTGGGCGGTGTGGCGCGCAGGGGGTCGTCTTCGCCAAGCACGAGTTCCTTGCGGTAAGCCGCTTCCACGCGTTGGTTGGCGTATTCGAGACCAGGCAATTTGCCGCCCACGCCGGCCAGCAGCACGGTGCCAAAGATCGCGAACAGCAAAGCCACATAGACCAGCGAATGCGGCACCGGGCCGATCCAGGGCAAGGCGGTGACTTTCTCGGACAGCGTCCACAAAATGGGCAAAAAGGCCAGCAAGGTGAGCAAGCTGTCCATCAGGCCCAGGCCCAGTGTTTCCATCAGGCGGGCAAAGCGCATGGTGTCTTCTTGCACGCGCTGTGAAGCGCCTTCGATGTGGCGCAGCCGTGACCAATGTGCCACATAAAAATCGTTCATGGCGGTGCGCCAGCGGAACACGAAGTGCTTGGCCAAAAACTCTTGCAGTACGGCCACCAGCACAAAGATGGCCGCGATTTGGAAGAAGCTCAGCAACAAGCTCAAGTAGCTCGCTTCGGTGATCGAGCCGGGCTGGCTCAAGGCTTTTTGAACCGAGTCGTAAAATGCGCCGAACCAGTCGTTGATCTGCACGCTCAGTTGCACCTTGTACCAGGTGCCCAGCAAGATCAGGCCGCTGCCCAACCAGGCCCAGACCCACCAGCGTTGGTTGCCAAAAAATGAACGGAACATGGGGATGCCTTTCAGGCTGCGGGCCAAGGGCTGGTGCGGTCTGTGGCCATTTCGAGTCGCCAGACGGAACTTTGCTGCGGCACCGTGAGCGGCAGGCGAAGCAGTTGTCGGTCGCGAGAGACCAGTGCGGTGAGTTGGCGTTCCTTGCCCAGCAATTCGGGCACTTCGGCGAGTTTGGCAATGCGCCAGCTACCGCCCCGGCCTTTGGTGCCGACTTCCACGCCCAGCCATTCGTCATGTGCGGCGATGCCCGACAGTTCGGCGGCGCTGCCGCGCAGGACTGCTTTGATCTGTACGCCGCTGGCGCTGTCGGTGTGGCGCAGGCCCAAGCGGTCTGCAAAGCTGCCGGTTTCTACATGGATCTGGACACCCTGGCTTTTGAGCAGCGGGGCCAAAGGCAATTCGGCGGTGGAGTGTACCCAGGCTGTGATTTCGGCTTGCCAGCTGCGGCCGGTCTGGGCTTGCAGTTCGTCCAGCAGGTCTTGCTCGCGCATGGGTCCGGCTTTGCAGCGCTTGTACAGGCCGCGCATCACATCGTCCAGCGTGTGGCCTTTGCCGTGGCCCTCCTGGCGCAAAGACAGGTCCAGACACAGGGCCACCAGCGCGCCCTTGGTGTAGTAGCTCACGGTGGCGTTGAGGGTGTTTTCGTCCTGGCGGTAATACTTCACCCAAGCATCGGTACTGGCCTGGGCCACGGTCTGCACATGGCGGCCCGGCGTTTGCTGCACTTGGGTGATGGTTTTGTTCAGCAGCTGGAGGTAAGCGGCATCGTCGATCAGCCCTGCGCGGCGCAGCAGCAGGTCGTCGTAGTAGCTGGTGAAGCCTTCAAAGAACCACAGCAGCTGGGTGTAGTTTTCTTGTGTGTAGTCGTAGCGCGCAAACGCATGCGGGCGCAGTTGCTTGACGTTCCATGTGTGGAAGTATTCGTGGCTGATCAGGCCCAGCAAGGTGGTGTAGTCCTGGCTGGTTCGGGGGCTGCTCAACCGAGGCAGGTCGCTGCGCTTGCAAATCAGCGCGGTGCTGTTACGGTGCTCCAGACCGCCGTAGCCGTCGTGCACAGCGTTGAGCATGAACAGGTAATTTTTATACGGGGTTTTTTGACCGGCGGATTTGCCTTGACCATGCCAGAAGTGGATTTCGGTTTCGCAGATTTTTTGCGTGTCGGCGAGTAAGCGGTCGCCGTCGAACGATGGCAAGGCACCCGCCACCACGAAGCGGTGCTGGATGCCGCAAGCATTGAAGCTGCCGTACCAGAAGTCACCCAGTTCGACAGGACAGTCGACCAGCTCGTCGTAGTTGTTGGCGGTGTAATGGCCGAAGCCGCGCTTGTCGACCTTGGTCGGCGTCAGCCCTGTGGCCGCTCGCCATGAGGCTTGCTCTTTCACTGGCAACAGGTGCAAGTGGTGCGCCATGGCTTCTTGCCCATGCACCCGCAGGCACAAGCTGGTGCCGTTGAAAAAGCCCCGCTGGCTGTCGAGCCAAGCGGTGCGCACCGAGTTGTCGAAGGCGTAGACCTCGTAGCGCAACACCAGCGGCTCGCCTGCACGGCAAGTGATGTGCCAAGTGCATTTGTCTTGTTGCACCAGCGCAGGCTTGCGACGGCCTTGTCGGGCCGTCAGGCCCTGCAGGTTTTTGGAGAATTCGCGCACCAGATAACTGCCGGGAATCCATACCGGCAGTGACACGGTTTGTTGTGCTGCAGGCGCTGGGATGGTGAGCGTCACCCGAAACAGGTGGGCGTGCAGGTCGGCGGCTTCAACGGCGTAATGGATGGCGTGCATGTTTGATTTCAGTTGACAGAGGGGTGTCGCAGGCCTTGGCGGTAGACCTTACCGCGAGTCGCTCGCCATGACGGCAGCGCTCGGCTCAGGTTGCGCCTGCTGCCAAAAAGCAGCTGAGTGCAGACACGATGGTCAATTGCAAGCGCATCGGTAGCCACGGTGCCAGACCTGCGGCAGGCCAAGTGCGACGGTCCACCGCGTAGCAGCCAATCAGCACAAAGCCCAGCAGGGGCAAGCCTGCAAAGGCGGGCATCATCACGCCCACCCAAGCGAGGATGGAGGGGGCAATGCCCCAGGTGAAATGGATGCGCGGCGCCTGCGGGGTGATCAGCGCATTGCGAAAGCCCACGCCCCAATGGATGCCGCCCAAAAATGACACGATCACCGCCCCATAGCCTTGCATGGCCAGTGCCACATAAGGGTGCAAATCAGGCCCAACCAGCCACAGGCACAGTGCCAGAAACACAAAAGGGATCAGGCCGGCAAAGCCCAGACGGCGGATCAAGCGCCAGGTGGTGTCTTCGGGGTGCTTGAGGGCGTTCATTTGATGTCAGCCAAGAGTTTCTCGACTTGGGCGATCGGCACGGCGCCCGGCACGCGGGTGCCATCGGCAAAGAACAGCGTGGGCGTGCCGGTGATGCGGTTTTTCTTGCCAAACTCGACGTTGGCATCCACTGCAGCGGTGTCGCAGTTGGCGGTCACGGGTGTGGTGCCGCTGAGCATCCAGTCGTTCCAGCTTTTGGCCTTGTCTTTGGCGCACCAGATGTTCTTGGATTTGACTTTGGAGTCTTCGCCCAGGATGGGGTAGAGCAGGTGGTGGATCGTCACGTTGTCGAGTTTTTGCAGGTCTTTTTCAAAGCGCTTGCAATAACCGCAGTTGGGGTCGGCAAACACGACCAGCTTGCGTTTGCCGTTCCCACGCACTTGGGTGAAGGCGTTTTTCAGGGGCAGTTGGTCGAACGCAACGGCCGACAGTTTCTCGACGCGTTCTTCGGTCAAGTTGCGGCGCTGCTTGACGTCAATCAGGTTGCCCTGAATCAGGAAGCTGCCCTCGGCATCGCTGTACATGATGTCGCTGCCCATGCGCACTTCGTACAAGCCGTTCATAGGGGTTTTGCTGATCTCGTCGATCTTGGGCAAATTGGCCAAGCGCTCGCTCAGGCTTTTGCGGATGGTGGCTTCTTGGGCGAAGACCGGGCTGATGGCCAGTGCGAAAACACAGAAGGCCAGTGAGCGAAAAGGTGTCATGAGGGGAGGTTCCGTATCAAAAACGCAGGTTGGGATGGTGTGTTCAATGCGCATGGGGTGCATCGGCACCCATGGCGTGCCGTGTCATCCAGTTTTTCAAAGGACCGCTGCGGTCAAAGCCGCGCATGCCCCAGTTGCGCAGGTTTTGCCATGCCGGGCCGGGCCGGGCAAACAGGCGCTGCAGACCATCGGTGACATAAGCCATGGCCTGCACATCTGCTTGGCGGGCGCGTTCGTAGCGACGCAGCAGTTTGCTGTCGTGCAGTGGACGCCAGAATTCTTTGGCCTGGATCACGCGCACCAACTCGGCCACATCGGCCAGGCCGATGTTCAAACCTTGACCCGCCAAGGGGTGCAGGCTGTGTGCCGCGTCACCAGCCAGTGCAAAAGCCTGTTTCGTGGTGCCGGGCATCTCGCCGATCCAGCGCGAGGCATGGGCCAGTTGCAAGGGCCAGACCGCACGTTCAGCGCTCAGCGTCATGGGGCCAAGGGCCATGTGGCAAGCTTGGCTGAGTTCGCTGGCAAAGTCTTCGGCGCTCAGACCCATCAGGTGGGGCACGCGCAAGGGGTGGACTGACCACACCAGCGCGACCTCGTGGCCGCCTTCGCCGTCCAGGGGCAGCAGCGCCAGAATCTCGGCCTGGGCTTGGGCGTGGCCAGGCACTTGCCCCCAGGTGAACCATTGCCGCGCCACGCCGCCGTGAGGCTCTTCGCAGCGCAAGCGGGCGGCCACCGCGTGTTGTTCGTAGGCTGTGATGGCAAAAGCCACGCCCAGTTCGGCGCGGGTTTGGCTGGCGCGGCCTTCGCAAATCACGGTCAGCGGCGCAGCCACGGGGGCTTGCACCACTTCGATCTGTGGTTGAAATTGCACGGCCGCAGCCAGACGCGCTTCGAGCACGGGCACGTCCACGATCCAGTTGAGCTCCCCTGCGCCCAGGCCTTGTGCGCCAAAGGTCAAATCGCCGCCGTGGTCGCCAAAGACCCGCATCTGGTGCACCGGTGTTACAGCGGGGCTGTCGGGCCAGCAGCGCAGGTCTTGCAGCATGCGCTGCGCAGCGCTGTTGAGCGAGTAGGCCCGCACATCGGGGCCCCTGGGCGGAGCGGGCGACTCGACCAGCGTCACGCGCACCCGTTCGCGGGCCAGCAACAGGGCCAAAGTGCGGCCCACAATGCCGGCGCCTCGGATGCAAATATCGGGTTGGTTTGCCATGGCTGCATTGTAGGCATGCCGACGGATGCGCACGGTTGACGAAACAGGGGCCAAAACCTTCCCTTTTGGGAGCCTGTGGTGCTGCCCCGTTCATTGAACTTGACGATGAAATGCCAGGGGTTTAAAGATAATAAATAATGTAAAATTGTTCGATTCAAATAAATAAATAAAAACAGCAAAAAAATAATGTTTTCGAGTAAGTTTTTCAAAAATGATATTGCCATTGACTTGGGCACGGCCAACACCCTGATTTTTGTGCGAGACAAGGGCATCGTGCTCGACGAGCCCTCGGTGGTGGCGATCCGTCACGAAGGCGGCCCCCAGGGCAAGAAAACCTTGCAGGCCGTGGGCCACGAAGCCAAGGCCATGTTGGGCAAGATGCCTGGCAACATCGATGCCATCCGCCCCATGAAGGACGGCGTGATCGCCGACTTCACTTTGACCGAGCAGATGCTCAAGCAGTTCATCCGCATGGTGCACCCCCGCAGCACTTTCCGCCCCAGCCCGCGCATCATCATCTGCGTGCCTTGTGGCTCTACCCAGGTCGAGCGTCGCGCTATCCGTGAATCGGCGCTGGGTGCAGGCGCTTCTGAGGTGTACCTGATCGAAGAACCCATGGCCGCAGCCATTGGCGCGGGTCTGCCCGTGTCGGAGGCTTCGGGCTCCATGGTGGTGGACATTGGTGGCGGCACCACCGAAGTGGGCGTGATCTCGCTGGGCGGCATGGTCTACAAAGGCAGCGTGCGCGTGGGTGGCGACAAGTTCGATGAAGCCATCATCAGCTACATCCGTCGCAACTATGGCATGTTGATCGGTGAACCCACGGCAGAAGCCATCAAGAAAAACATCGGCTCGGCCTTTCCTGGCAGCGAAGTCAAGGAGATGGAAGTCAAGGGCCGCAACCTGTCAGAGGGCGTGCATCGCAGCTTCACCATCAGCTCCAACGAAATTCTGGAAGCGCTGACCGATCCGCTGAACAACATTGTGTCGGCCGTCAAAACGGCTTTGGAGCAAACGCCTCCTGAGCTGGGTGCCGACATTGCAGAGCGCGGGATGATGCTCACGGGCGGTGGCGCTTTGCTGCGTGACCTGGACCGCTTGCTGGCCGAAGAAACCGGCTTGCCCGTGTTGGTGGCCGAAGACCCGCTGACTTGCGTGGCACGTGGCTGCGGCATGGCTTTGGAAAAAATCGGTGAAGCAAATGACTGGTTTGTCTGAATACAGCGGCCGTTGGTTTTTGTCTTTCGGCGGACTGTGTCTTCTTGTATCGGCTGCTTGTTTGTTGCCAGCACAAGTGCATGGCAGCAATGAGGGCGTTGGAACGCGGGTTGAAAAGCTGTTGAAAGACGGCCGTTATGGCGAGGCTGAAAAAGAAATTCGCCAGGCACAAGCAGCCGATGGTGACAGTGCGCAGTTGAAGTTTTCGGCCTGCGTATTGCTGGCCCAACAGTCGGCGGCTAAAAAAGCGATTGCATGCTTTCAGCAGCTGTCACAGGCGCATCCTGAGATGCCTGAGATTTACAACAACATTGGCGTTTTATATGCTGGAATCGGCGTGCAACTCGAGGCGAGAAAGTGGTTTGAACGCGGCTTGAAGCAGCAACAGGCTTATGCCGTATTGCATCAGAATTTGCTGAATCTTCAGGCTGAGATCAATCGGAATGCATATGCAGCGGCCTTGCAATTGGATATTTCCAAAAGCAACGCTCCACCCAAGCTCAGTCTGCTGGGAAAGCTCACATCTTTACCGGAGGCAACTTCTCCGTTGCTCAGTTCATCTGGTGCCGCCTTGCCTGGCAAGGCAACGGCGCTTGTCGCTCCTGTTGTTGGTCCCGAGGTGGCAAAGGGCCAGCTTGCGGGGAAGTTGACCCAGACGTCACCAGTCATGTCCGCTTCTGTTCAGGCAGCGGAGTCACCCGACAAGACAACGGATCTGAATGACCCATCACAGGTTCGCGAGACGGTTCAGGCTTGGGCGAATGCCTGGAGCAAGAAAGACCTGAATGCTTATCTGAAGGCTTATTCGCCCAGTTTCAATCCAGGGGTCAATTTGTCACGCAGCGCTTGGGAAGCGCAGCGCCGTGACCGCATCATGTCCAAAAAACAAATCCAAATTGAGTTGAGTGATTTCAACATCAGTTTCTCCAAGGTCAATGCGAAAGCCACAGCCACAGCAACATTCCTTCAAAGTTACCAATCGGGCACCATCGTCACGGTAGGACGAAAGACGCTGGAGCTGTCCGAGGACAAGGGCCAATGGTTGATCACGCGCGAGATGGTTATTGGTGCTGGATCATGAGATCAAGGAACCTGTTTCTCAAATCCAACGCTACACAAAGGGCAGGTTGGGTGTTGCTCGCACTCTTGGGGGTAGGGAGTGTCGTCGTTCTTCTGATGCACCCCAAAGAGATAAAACGTGATGACTGGGCTTGGCAGTCCCCTATTGAACCGCCAGGTGTCACCATCGTTTCACAGGAGCCGCAAGCTTTGCTTGTTCCTGCATCCATGCCTTCAGTATCGGATGCGCAAAGCCGTGCGCAACCGACGCCCTTTGTTGAGAAGTCAGCACAGGTGGTCAAAAATGTGGTGAACCCCGCGCCAACGGCAATGCGGCTCGACGACCGTGCTCAGATTCGCCAGGTTCTGGAGCGCTGGAGTCAGGCGTGGAGCTCACGCAGCATGGACGCTTACTTTGATCAGTACGCGACGTCGTTTGTTCCTGCGGGCGGTCTGAGTCGATCTGCCTGGGAAAAAGTGCGCCGCCAAAGGATCTTGTCCAAGGGGCAGATCACGCACGAAATCCGTGACTTGCAAGTCACCTTGGACGGTGAGATGGCGACTGTTAAGTTTGAGCAGTTGTACGCCACAGCGCAAACGCACTGGGTCGGTCCTAAAATCCTGCGTCTGCAAAGGGAGGGCGTCAGGTGGCGCATCATCTCCGAGAGTGCCAATTGAACTGGCGGACGGCATCTGTGCGGTTTGTCTGGTGCTTTGCTTGGATCAAGCAAAGCGCTTGGGCGCATCATGGCCTATTGGTCTTTTTGATTGTGCTGCCGCTGGGCTTGTTGCCCGATAAGAGCTGGGAAGTCGTTGCTGGTCAGCGCCTGAACTTGCATGTCATTCCTTGGGAAACGCAGTTTGAGAACGCCTCAGCTCAGGAGCCTCCTGCGCAGCCCGATGCAGAGTCTTTGTTGCGTGAAGCCCATCGGCGCTTGTTGAAAGGACAGAGGGCTGAGGCATTGGGTATTGCGCAAGAACTTGTTGAGCGTCACCCAAACTTCCAGCTCGGACAGTTGTTATTTGCCGACTTGCTCAACCTCACATCGGATCAACCCATCGATGCGCGTTCTGCACTGCACATCGGCGAGCCAGGGGTGACGCAACAACGCTTGAAACAGCTCAACGATGAAGCTCGGCAGCGCCTGACAAGACCCGATGCTGCCGTTTATGCCGGTAAAGAGCCTGAAGGACTGGTCTATTTGTCACCCAAAGTGCCATTTGCCGTGGTCGTGGATGCGTTGCATTCCCGCTTGTATTTGATGGGGCACGCATCTTCCGAAGGGGCTCAAGACGCAGGCCCAGGTTTGCAGGTCATTTTTGAAAGTTACATGTCCGTGGGTCAGCGCGGCATTGGTAAGCAGCAACGCGGCGATGGCAAGACCCCATTGGGCGCTTATGTGGTTCAGAAATCCTACCCAGGGCATGTCTTACCCGACCTCTATGGTTCGGGGGCGCTGACGCTGAATTACCCAAATGAGCTGGACCTGCTCGACGGAAAAACCGGTTCGGGTATCTGGATCCATGGCTCGCCCAGCGATCAGTATGCCCAGGCTCCAGAGTCTACGGATGGCTGTGTCGTGCTTTCCAATCCGGACATGGAGGCGTTGCTGAAATTTCAACTGCCAGCGGGTACACCTGTGTTCATCCTGCCGCAGATTGAGTGGGTGCCCCCCCAAAAGAACAAGAATTTGAGAGACCCATTGAAGGCGCTTGGACAAAACAACGCGATAAAAGGAAAAGATGACACGCTGGCTTTGTTGAGCTGGCAAGCGCAAGGCCGCAAGATGGCGGCCATCTTGTCTGGTTCAGAAGCCTCGGTCATGGGACAGCCCAGTTGGGCGACACCCAGCTATTGGGTTGAGCAAGCGCATCAATGGCGGGCTGTTTCTGTCAGTGCCAGCACAGGTGCCAGATCTTCAATCAAGGGCGTGGTCAGATGATGGGATCGCGCTGGCGCTGCCGTGCAAGGGCGTGCTCTGACGCCAGATGACAGGAGCACCCGCGGCAATTCTTCGCGCAACAATGGCATGCCGTCCACAAGCGGAGCACCGCTCGGGGTCGATTTCCAGGCGCGGCGGTGCCAAGAAGTCGCAGTTCGCTGATCAGTACAATCGAGCCCATTCACCCGAGGGCAAAACCATGAAAAAAACAGCGCCCTGGGTGCGGTTTTTGACGGTATGCCGCTGCGCAGTGGCATCCACTTGTCTGCGCGGACCGGGCATTCGACCCCACCCAAATCGGGCTCGATCGTGCATGTGCGATCTTGATTTATAAGGAAAAAATTCATGAGCCTCCAATGCGGCATCGTGGGTTTGCCCAACGTCGGCAAATCCACCCTTTTCAACGCCCTGACCAAAGCCGGCATCGCCGCTGAAAACTACCCCTTTTGTACCATCGAGCCCAACACGGGCGTGGTCGAGGTGCCCGATCCGCGCTTGCAGCAGTTGGCCGAGATCATCACGCCCGAGCGCATCGTGCCGGCCATCGTGGAGTTTGTGGACATTGCCGGTTTGGTGGCTGGGGCCAGCACGGGTGAAGGCTTGGGCAACAAGTTTCTGGCCCACATCCGCGAGACCGACGCCATCGTCAACGTGGTGCGCTGCTTTGAAGACGACAACGTCATCCACGTGGCCAACAAGGTGGACCCGATTGCCGACATCGAGGTCATCCAGACCGAGCTGTGCCTGGCCGACCTGGCCGCAGCCGAAAAGGCCATCCACCGCGTGAGCAAAATCGCCCGCTCCGGCGACAAGGAAGCTGTCAAGCAGATGGCTGTTTTGGAAAAGTGCTTGGCGGCACTGAACGACACCCAGCCGGTGCGCACCATCGACTTCAGCAAGGAAGAGCGCGCCGAACTCAAGCAGTTCTACTTCATCACCGCCAAGCCGGCCATGTTCGTGGCCAACGTGTCGGAAGACGGTTTTGAAAACAACCCTTTCCTCGACCGCCTCAAAGCCTTTGCCGCCAAGCAAAACGCACCCGTGGTGGCCATTTGCGCCAAGATCGAGGCCGAGTTGTCCGAGATGGACGATGCAGACCGCCTCGAATTCTTGAAGGAACTTGGCCAGGATGAGCCAGGCCTGAACCGCCTGATCCGCTCGGCTTACGCCTTGCTGGGCCTGCAAACCTACTTCACCGCCGGCGTGAAGGAAGTGCGCGCCTGGACCATCCACGTGGGCGACACCGGTCCGCAAGCGGCAGGCGTGATCCACACCGACTTTGAAAAGGGCTACATCCGCGCCCAAACCATCGCGTTTGACGACTTCATCGCCTTCAAAGGCGAGCAGGGTGCTAAAGACGCGGGCAAGATGCGCGCCGAAGGCAAGGAATACGTCGTCAAGGATGGCGATGTGATGAACTTCTTGTTCAGCTCCTGAGCCCGCCGAGGCTTCAACAAAAAACCGCTCTGAGGAGCGGTTTTTTTGTGGTGCCAAGGCGCTGGGTCAGCGTTTGGCCGCCAGAAATTTCAACACCTCAGCCACGCTGCGCTGTGGGTCTTCCTCTTGCGGCACATGGCCCAGGCCGTCCAACACCACATATTGGCTGCCAGGGATGTCTTGGTGAAAGCGTTGACCTGAGGGCTCGGGGATGAGCCGGTCCTGTGTGCCCCACAAAATCAGCGTGGGCTGCCCGATGGTGGCAATCAGCCCGGCGGACTGGGCATCGGTTTCGCGCAGCTTCATGCGCTGGGTCAGGCTCTCGCGGTTGCCCGCGCGCAGCGTCAGCTCGTAGTAGCGGTCCACCAGTTCGGGCGTGACCTTGCCCGGGTCGGCGTAGACGTTGCGCACGCTGGATTCGATCATGCGCCGGGGCAAGAGTCGGCTCATCACCGGCTTGAGCCACTCGATCTGGGCCAGCCGAAAGCCCAGTGGCACCGAGGTCGATTGCAACGGGTAGCCTGTGGCGTCTACCAGCACCAGACGGCTGACCCGTTCGGGGTGCTGCACCGCGGTGCGCCAGGCCACGCCGCCGCCCAGCGAATTGCCTGCCAGCACCGCACGGCGCACGCCCAGCTGGTCCAGCAGGGCGGCGATGAAGTCGGCGTAACGGGTCATGCGGTAGTCGCCATCGGGCGCGGGGCCGGTCAGGCCAAAGCCGGGCAGGTCCATGCGGATGACGCGGCGCTGGCCTTTGAGCGCCGCTGTCCAGCCGTCCCAGGTGTGCAAGCTGGCCGAGGTGCCGTGGATCAGCACGATGGGCTCGGGGTCATTGCGTGGGCCTTCGTCGCGCAAGTGCACCTGCATGCCTTGCAAGGGGATGAATTGCGACGGGGCGGGTGCCCACCGCTCTTTGAGGTTGTCCACGCTGCGGTCGGGTGCCCACGCCAGGCCCATGCCCGCAAACAGCACCACCACCAAGATCAGCGCCGACCAGCGCAGCAACCGCATTGTTTTCATGCCATCACCCCTTGAGGAAAAAACCAGAGCAAGGCCAGCGACATGCACAGGTAGCGCAAGAATTTGCCGATGGCCATGTAAAAAGTGCAGGGCCAAAACGGCAGCTTGAGCCAGCCCGCGACCGCGCACAGCGGGTCGCCGACCACCGGCAGCCAGCTGAGCAAGCAGGCCTTGGGGCCGAGCTTTTCAAGCCAAGCCAGTGCCCTCAGGTGGCTGGTTGACGCCTGCTGAGGGCCCATCGCTGCGCGCCCCCCTCTGCCCATCCACCAGGTCAGCATGCCACCCAAGGTGTTGCCTGCGGTGCCCACCGCAATGGCCGACCAAAACAGTTCTGGGTTGAGTTTGATCAGGCCAAACACCGCTGGTTCAGACCCGAGTGGCAGCAAGGTGGCCGAGACGAAGGCGGCCACAAAGACCGTGCTCAGGCCATGCTGGGGCAGGGCCAGCCAATGCAGCAGTTGATCAAGCCAAAGTTCCATGCAGGTCAGTGTAGCGGACCTGTCCGTGGTGACGCGCAGGCACACGCCTGTGGTTCGGCGGTGTTCTGCACTTTAAATTGAATTTGATGAATTGATGGTATTTTGAAATTATTTAGATGTATAAAAACAAAAAATGTAAAATCAAATAATTGATTTTCATGAGGCCTAAAGCCCAAGCAGGAGTTGTTGATGTTGCAAAACAAAAAACGAAGTGCATTCTTGCGGCGATGGACTCTTCTTGCGTGTGCGGTTCAGGTCACCACGGCCAGTGCAGCCAGCAACGAGTTTCTGGACATGTCGCTCGAAGAATTGGTGGATTACCGCCTGATGTCGATGTCCAGAAAAGAGCAGCGGGTGGCCGACATGGCCGCCGCAGCCTACGTGATTTCTGCCGAAGAAATCCGCCGATCCGGTGCGCAATCCATTCCCGAAGCTTTGCGTCAGGTGTCCGGGCTCAATGTGGCACAGATCAGCCGCAACAGCTGGGCGGTCAGTTCCCGGGGGTTCAACGAACGCTTCTCGGGCAAGTTGCTGGTGCAGGTCGATGGGCGCAGTGTTTATTCGCCGCTGTTTTCGGGTGTGCTGTGGGAAACACAAGACACCGTCATGGAAGACATCGAGCGCATCGAAGTCATTCGTGGGCCTGGTGCCGCCTTGTGGGGCACCAATGCCATGAATGGCGTGATCAACATCGTCACGCGTTCGGCGGCGTCGAGCCAAGGCACGCTGCTCAGCGCGACGGGGGGTACTGGGGATTTGGCATCGACTTCTTTGCGTCATGCCGGTGTGCTGGAGCAAGGCGGTCATTACAAGGTGTATGGCAAGCTTGGCTCGATGGGCGGCGCATCAGAGCGAAATTCCGGCGGGGTCTCTCCAGACGGGTCGAGTCAGCAGCGCGTGGGTCTCAAGTTGGAGCCGCAAGTCGACAGCGGCCAGCTCAGCATCAAGGCTGAGCTGTACCAGCACCGCACCAAAGAAGGTTGGGTCACCCCATCGATCTTGGCTTTCAGCGATGCCAAAACGCCGTATTCCAGGGACGCGCTTTTGTCCGCCAACGACCAGGGCGGCTCTGTGCAAGGCCGCTACAGCTGGAAAACCGCCGATGGCGCCGAGAACATGCTGCAAGCTTCGCTTGACCACGAAAGCACCATGCACAAAGGGGTCTGGGGGTCAGGGGCCAGTTCATTGACCATGCCGCTGGGCCTGGTGCCAGCGCTCATGACCATGGGGGGTGTCAAGACCGATTTCGATGTCGACTTCCAGCAGCGCAAGCTGTATGACGCCCACGATTTCATCTGGGGCCTGAATTTGCGGCACACACGCGATGACCTGGTCTTGCCGGCATCGCCGTATTACCTGAGCAATGGCAAGGACCAGCGGCTCAGCTACAGCGCATTCGTCCACGATGAAATTGCCTTGGTGCCTGAGCGCTTCAAGCTGATTCTCGGCTCCAAGTTCGAGAAAGACGGCTTGACCGGTTTCAACGTGCAGCCCAATGCACGGGTGCTTTACACACCAAGCCAAAAAGAGGCGTATTGGGGCGCATTGTCGCGCTCGGTGCGTTCGCCACGGCGCACGGAAAGCATGTCCACCATCGACATCAGCGCGGCCGATGCCGCCAGTTTGAATAAGATCACGGGACTGAACCAGCCAGCGAACATGCTGACCGCATTGACGCAGGTGTCGCCATTGGCCAATGCCTCAGTGCAAGCCGAGAAAGCCATCAGTCTGGAAGCGGGTTGGCGCAAGCAGTTCTCCAACTTCCTGAGCATCGATTCATCGCTGTTCCTGACCGATTACAGCCAGTTGCGCGGTGGCCGCATGGCGGCCAACCCCCTTTCGCCTTTGGATGTGCAGCAAGCCATGGCGTGCCTGTACCAATTCGGTCCGGGTGCCTGTTACTTCACCGTGTCGGGCTACAACACCAACTTGGACAAAGCCCGCTCTTGGGGCGGCGAAGTGTCATTGGAGTGGCATCCTTACTCTTGGTGGAAACTGCAAACGTCCTACAGCCATGTGCGCATCAAAGGCGAGCGCACCGGGGATGTGCTGGGCAACATTCAGCTGACTTCGCATGAGAACGCCTCGCCAAGGCATCAAATTTCGTTGAACAACAACTTCAGTTTGGCGCATGACCTGAATCTGGATGTGCGTTTGCGATACCAGTCGGAAACGGCCTTCTACACGATCAACACATCTGAACCCACACGCATTGCAGCCTATACAGGGCTGGACATGCGTTTGGCGTGGCAAGTCAGTCGCAACACCGAGTTGTCGGTCATGGGGCGCAATCTGCTCAAGGACCGCCACACGGAGTTCATGAACATCTTCCCCACGACGCGCGCCTATGACGTGCAACGCAGTGCGTTGGTTCAAGCAGTGACACGTTTTTGAAGGACATGACCATGAACATGCACCTTCCATTCATCACCTCCACCGTCCGATTTTTGGCGCGCAGCCTGTGCGGCTTGATCGGTACTTTCGCACTGACCGTGAGCGCTCAACCCGACATGCAAACGGCTGACCGCATCAAAGCGGCCTATGTGTACAACTTCGCCAAGTTCGTCGAAATGTCCGGCACCGATGACAAGACCATCCGCCTGTGTGTGTTGGGCAAGGATGACCTCAATGGGGCCATGCTGAGTTTGAACCGCCGCATGGCGCAAGGCCGCGAAATCCTGGTGCGCAAAGATGTGCCCATGGACCAGATCAAAGACTGCGCCATGGCGTTCATTGGCGAGAGCGACGCCCGTCTCTTGTCCGCTGCCGCACGCCAGTTGGGCAACGCACAGGTTTTGTTGGTCAGCGATGCCCGCCAGGCCATGGACTTGGGGGCACACTTGTCACTGGTTTTCAGCGATGACCGCGTGGAGTTTGATGTGAACTTGCTGAACCTGCAAAAATCCAACATCAAAGCCAGCAGTCAAATGCTGAAATTGGCCCGAGCCGTGATCCGGTAAAAACGTCATACAGTGGTGCGCATGAATTTTTGGCGTCGAGAAAGACTTTTGCATCTGCCCATGCAGCACAAGCTCAACCACATCTTGGCGCTGGGGATTTGGTGCGTTTTGCTGCTGTTCTTTGTGGTCACTTCTCTGTGGCAAGCCGGCCAAACCTTGCAAGCCACCCAAGCGGCCGCCAAAAGTCTGGCCGAGCTGGCCGCCGAGAGCAATGCCGCCGCTGTCCGTTTTGATGACCAGGCGGGTGCACAAAAGCAGCTGGAGATTTTTCGGCACATCCAGAATGTGGAGATGGTGGACATCTATGTTGACCCGGCCCGCGCCAAACCCTTTGCGCATTACCCGGTGCTCAAGGCGGGGGCTCGCCCACTGGATGACGTCCCCGCTGAGCTGATCAAGGGTGAGCGCACGTCGCTCCTCACTTTCAGTACCTACAGCATCCGCCTGCCCATCGTGCAAGACGGCGAGCATCTTGGTGTGGTGGTGGTGCGCACCCGACTGGACAGTTTCTGGTGGGGCATTGCCATCACCTTATTGGTGGCTGTGGTGGCCATGTGGCTGGCCTACACCTTGGTGCGCCACTTCTTGGGGCGCTGGATTGCGGTGATCATTCAGCCCGTTCTGGATCTGGCTGACGTGATGGGGCGCATCACCCGTGTGCACGATTACAGCCAACGCGCACAAGTTCAAAGTCAGGATGAGATCGGGGAGCTCGTGGCCGGCTTCAACTCCATGCTGGACCAGATTGAACACAAGGACAAGGCCCTGGGTCAATACAGCCAGGAGCTCGAGTCAGAGGTCCAGGCCCGCACGGCCGAGTTGTTGCTGGCCAAAGAGCATGCCGATGCCGCCAACCGCGCCAAGAGTCAATTTTTGGCCAACATGAGCCATGAGATCCGCACGCCCCTCAACGGTTTGATCGGCGTGTCGGAGTTGCTCGGTTCTACCGAGCCGACCGAGCAGCAGAAAAAACTCATCAGCATGATCAGCTCGTCTTCGTCGACGCTGTTGTACCTGATCAATGACATCCTCGATTTTTCGAAAATTGAAGCGGGCATGCTCCATCTCGAAAAAGTGCCTTATGGCCCCGAGTTTGCAGCCCGGCAGGTGTGCGCCTTGTTCGAGCCGCATGCGCAGGACAAAGGTCTCAATCTGGTGTTCCAGCCTCCCGGCGACGGTTCGGCCTTGATGATTTTGGGCGACCCGCACCGCTTCACCCAGATCATCAGCAACCTGATTTCCAATGCTGTCAAATTCACCGAACACGGCCAGGTGACCGTGAGCCTGAGCCACACCGTTCAAGAAGATGGTCAGATCCGTGTGCGGTGCACCGTGCAGGACACCGGCATTGGCATCAGCGAAGCAGAAGCGCAGCGCTTGTTCAGCGCTTTCTCGCAAGCAGACATTTCGATGGCGCGGCGCTATGGCGGCAGTGGTTTGGGCTTGGTCATTTCGCGCCAACTTGCCGAACTGATGGGTGGACAGGTGGGTTTCAGCAGCCAGCAGGGCCAAGGTTCGTGTTTCTGGTTTGAAGTGTGTGGTCCGCGACTCAAAGACATGTCCGTCGAGAAAAACACCCATGCAGCGCAAGTGCCCTTGTCGCTCGATTGCACCGTCCTGATCGCCGAAGACAACGATGTGAACCGTGAAATTTTGGTCACCATGCTCAAGGCGGCCGGTTGCCGCATCCTGCAGGCCCACAATGGCCAGCAGGCGGTTGAGCTGAGTGCGTCCGAGGCCTACGACATCATCTTGATGGATGTGCAAATGCCGCAGATGGACGGCATCGCGGCCACCAAGGCCATCCGAGCCAGAGAGTTGGCTTTGGGCGCGGTGCGCAAACCTATTCTGGCGCTGACCGCCAATGCCTTGGCCGATGACAAGGCCAACTGCCTGGCCGCTGGCATGGACGATTACCTGACCAAACCTTTTATGCGCAGGCAGATCTTGGAGTTGATGGGCCGGTGGCTACAGCACCAAGCGGCTGAGCCGATAAGTCAGATTTGAGGCCCCTTGCCTCACCCGGCAACAGCTTGCCCTATAACACACCCAGCTTTCATTTGCTGAAATATTAAGCAACTACAATCGTGCCTCCTTTTTAGGCATTCCCTTTTCCAGCACACCTTCCAGTCATGCAGATTGGCCCTTACCTATTGCCGAACAACTTGTTTGTCGCCCCCATGGCCGGGGTGACGGACAGGCCTTTTCGCCAGTTGTGCAGGCAGTTCGGGGCGGGCTATGCCGTGAGCGAAATGGTGACCTCTCGGCCAGATCTGTGGGCTTCGCTCAAAACCTCGCGCCGCGCCAACCACGACGGCGAGCCCGGACCGATCGCGGTGCAGATCGCAGGCACCGAGGCGCAGATGATGGCCGACGCCACGCGTTACAACATCGACCGGGGTGCACAGATCATCGACATCAACATGGGCTGCCCGGCCAAAAAGGTCTGCAACAAATGGGCCGGTTCGGCCCTGATGCAAGACGAGCCGCTGGCGCTTCAGATCATCAGTGCTGTGGTCGAGGCGGCCTTGCCGCACGGTGTGCCCGTCACACTCAAGATGCGCACCGGCTGGTGCGACGCCGAAAAGAACGCCCTGAGCTTGGCACGCGCCGCCGAAAGCGCCGGGGTGCAGATGGTCACCGTGCACGGTCGAACCCGTGAGCAGGGCTACAAAGGTTTTGCCGAGTACGACACCGTGGCCGCCGTCAAAGCCGCGCTCAAGATCCCGGTCGTGGCCAATGGCGACATCGACTCGCCCGAAAAAGCCCGTGATGTGCTCAGGCTCACTGGCGCAGACGCGGTGATGGTTGGCCGCGCCGCGCAAGGCAGCCCTTGGATCTTTCGCGAGATCGGCCACTTTTTGGCCACGGGCGAACACTTGGCCCCGCCGCTGGTGGCCGAGGTGCGCCGCGCCTTGCTAGAGCACCTGCAAGACCACTATGGCCTGTATGGCGAATACACCGGCGTGCGCTCGGCGCGCAAACACATTGGCTGGTATGTGCATGCACTGCCAGGCGGTGACCTTTTCAAAAAACACATGAACACCCTCGAAACGGCACAACAGCAGCTGGATGCGGTGGCGAGCTTTCTGGATGGCCTGGCCAGCCAGATGGACCGCTTGCCCGTCATGGCAGCGCAGCGGGTTTTGGAGACATTGGCATGAGCGAACCACAATCGATTGAACACTGCATCCGGGGCAACCTGGAAACCTATTTCCGCGACTTGGACGGAACCGATCCGACCGGTCTGTACGACATGCTGGTCAAGCTGGTGGAAAAGCCCTTGCTCGACGTGGTGATGGCCCAATCTGGCCAGAACCAGTCGCGCGCCGCCGAATGGCTGGGCCTGAACCGCAACACTTTGCGCAAGAAATTGCTGGAGCACGACCTGCTCAAATGAATTCAGGCTGAGCGCATGCCCAGCCGCTGCACACCACAGGCCGAAACCGTGTACCTCGGCCACCCACTGCGTACCTTTTAAATTTTCAAGAAAGTCCCCATGAGAGCACTCATCTCTGTCTCTGACAAAACCGGCATCGTTGATCTGGCCAAAGCACTGCACGCTTTGGGCGTGGGCCTGATCTCCACCGGCGGCACCGCCAAGCTCTTGGCTGAACAAGGCTTGCCTGTGACCGAAGTGGCCGAAGTCACCGGTTTTCCAGAAATGCTGGACGGTCGTGTCAAAACCTTGCACCCCAAAGTGCACGGCGGCTTGCTGGCCCGGCGCGACACGCCCGAGCACATGGCCGCTTTGCAGGCGCATGGCATCGAGACCATCGACCTGCTCATCGTCAACCTCTACCCCTTTGAAGCCACCGTGGCCAAGCCCGGTTGCACACTGGCCGACGCCATTGAGAACATCGACATCGGCGGCCCCGCCATGGTGCGCTCTGCCGCCAAAAACTGGAAAGACGTGGGCATCGTCACCGACGCCAGCCAATACGCGGACGTGATTTCCGAGCTGAAGTCCAACGGCAAACTCAGCGACAAACTGCGCTTTGCTTTGTCCGTGGCCGCGTTCAACCGCATCAGCCAATACGACGGCGCGATCAGCAACTACCTGTCGAGTGTGAACTTTGAAGCTGAAAAACTCAGCGAAGACTACGTGCCCGAGCGTGCCCAGTTCTCAGGCCAGTTCAACGAGCAATACGTGAAAGTACAAGACCTGCGCTACGGCGAAAACAGCCACCAGCAAGCCGCCTGGTACCGCGACTTGGCACCTGCCGCTGGTTCGCTCGCCACCGGTGTGCAGCTGCAAGGCAAAGAACTCAGCTACAACAACATCGCCGACGCCGATGCGGCGTGGGAATGTGTGAAGAGCTTCGAGACCACAGCCTGCGTCATCGTCAAACACGCCAACCCCTGCGGCGTGGCCGTGGGTGCGAACCCGCTCGAGGCCTACAGCAAGGCCTTCCAAACCGACCCCACCAGCGCGTTTGGCGGCATCATCGCCTTCAACCGTCCCGTGGACAAAGCCGCCGCCGAAGCCGTGAGCAAGCAGTTCGTCGAAGTGCTGATGGCCCCTGACTTCAGCGCCGAAGCACTGGAAGTGTTCAAGAGCAAAGTGAATGTGCGCTTGATGAAAATCGCCTTGCCCGCCCACTACGGCAACGTGCGCAACGCTTTGGAAACCAAACGCGTGGGCTCAGGTCTGTTGCTGCAAAGCGCCGACAACCACGAGTTGGCTTTGGCAGATCTGAAGATCGTCACCGTCAAACAACCCACACCTGAAGAACTCAACGACCTGCTGTTCGCCTGGAAAGTGGCCAAATTCGTCAAATCCAACGCCATCGTGTTCTGCAAAAACGGCATGACCATGGGCGTGGGCGCAGGCCAAATGAGCCGCCTCGACTCCGCCCGCATCGCCAGCATCAAGGCCGAAGCCGCCAAGCTGAGTCTGCAACACACCGTGGTCGCGAGCGACGCCTTCTTCCCCTTCCGCGACGGCCTCGACGTGGTGGTGGACGCCGGCGCGACCTGCGTGGCCCAGCCCGGTGGCTCGATGCGCGACCAGGAAGTGATTGACGCGGCCAACGAGCGCGGTGTGGCGATGGTGTTCACCGGTGTGCGCCACTTCAGGCATTGATGGATGGGCTTGTTTTGAACCGATCCAGGCAAGGCGTGCATAAAGCCAGCCCTGCTGTTGGCACCTCAGCACAAACCTGATGATCCCCGCATGACATTTGAAGCCATTTTGTTCGACTGTGACGGCGTGCTGGTGGACAGCGAAGCCATCACCTGCGGCGTGCTGCGCGACATGTTCGAGGAGCAGGGTTGGCGCATGACGCTGGCCGAGTGCATGCAGCGCTTTGTGGGCCACACGGTCAAAAGCCAGCGCGTGACCATCGAGGCCAATACCGGCGAGCCGCTCACCGATGAATGGCTTCAAGCGTTTTTTGAGCGTCGCAATGTGCGCTTGCAAGAAAGCATCACCGCCATCGAAGGCGTGCACGAGGCCGTGGCGCATCTGCACGACCACTGCCAAGGCCGCATCGCGGTGGCGTCGGGTGCCGACCGTTTCAAGGTCGAGATGATGCTCAAGCAAGTGGGCTTGCACAGCTTTTTTGATGGCCGCATTTTCAGCGGCCACGAGATGCCCCGCAGCAAGCCGCACCCCGATGTGTACCTGGCTGCTGCTGCGCATTTGCAAGTCGACCCTGCGCGCTGTTTGGTGGTGGAAGACACCACGGTGGGCATCACGGCGGGTGTGGCCGCTGGCGCCACGGTGTGGGCTTATGCCGCACCACCAGCGGCGCACGAGCCGCTGCTGCAAGCTGGGGCTGCGCGGGTGTTCACGGGCATGCACGCCTTGCGCCTGCGCTGAAGGCAGGCTTCATTCCTTGGCCCACAGACGGGCTTGCTGCACCAAATGGGCTTGGAACACGGCGGCAATGGGCGAGATCTGTTTGGCCTTGGGGTAGACCAGATGCCATTGCGATGGGATCGGTGTCCCGTTCACGGGTAAGACGCAGAGTTCCTGACGCAGCTCGCTGTCTTTGAGTGCGTGCCTGGAAATGACCGCCACGCCCAAGTGACCTGCCACGGCTTCCTTGATGGCTTCGTTGCTGCCCAGCTCCAAACGAGAGGAGGGATCGAAGCCTTGTGCTTCAAAAAAGCGATCGGTCGCCAGCCGTGTGCCCGAGCCTTTTTCGCGCAAGAGGAAGCGCTCTTTTTGCAAAGCGCCCAGTGATAGACGTTTGCGAGTGGACAGGGCGTGCTCCCGAGGGGCAATCAGCACCAAGGGGTTGCTCATGAACACCTGGTCTTCCAGCGCCATGTCTGCGGGCGGTGTGCTCATCACATACAGATCATCGCGGTTCTCGCGCAAGCGCTGCACCACGCCATCGCGGTTGAGCACTTCCAGCGAAATGTCGATGTGGGGGTGGCTCTCGCAAAAGCGGCCCAGCAAACGCGGCACAAAGTACTTGGCGGTGCTGACCACCGCGACACGCAGCCGCCCTTGTGTCAGGCCTTGCATGGCGTGGATGGACTGTTCGAAGTTTTCCCATTCCCCCACGATGCTGCGCGCCGTCTGGGCCAAGCGGCACCCGGCATCGGTCAGGTGCAATTGGCGGCCGATGATGTCGTACAGCGGCATGCCAACCGATTCGCTGATCTCGCGCAACTGCATGGAGGCGGTCGGTTGCGTCACATGCATGGCCCGGGCTGCGGCGCTGACGCTGCCCGTTTCCGCCGTGGCCAGAAACAGGCGCAATTGACGGAAAGTGATGTTCATAGATTTTTATTGATGTATCTGTATTGAAGAATCGATTTTACCGAATGCATTCAAACCGACACAATCGCGGCCACTGTTGCATTGGAATGAAACGATGAACCCCTTGGTGGACCCGGCGATCTTGTTTTTTGTGTTCGGCGTCTTTGCCGGTTTGGTGAAATCGAACCTGGAGATCCCGCCGGCGATTTCCCGATTTCTGTCTTTGTATTTGCTGATGGCCTTGGGCCTCAAAGGCGGCTTTGCGCTGGCGCAGTCGGGGCTCACGCCGCAAGTGGCGGTGAGCCTGTCGCTGGCCGTGTTCTTGGCGGTGTTGGTGCCTTGGTTGAGTTACCAATGGCTGCGCCGCTTGCTCAGTGGTTTTGACGCAGCGGCGCTGGCAGCGACCTACGGCTCGGTCAGTGCGGTGACTTTCATCACCGCCATGAACCACCTGGAAACCCATGGCTTGGCTTATGGTGGGCACATGGCTGCGGCCATGGCCCTGATGGAGTCACCGGCCATCATTTTTGCGGTGCTCATGGCCAACCGTTTGCGCGGCCAGATGGCCCAGACCGCACCCGCCGGTGGGCCGCGCATGCCGATCGGCAAGGTGTTGCACGAATCGTTCACCGACGGTGCTCAGCTCTTGTTGTTGGGCGCGATGCTGATCGGCATGCTCAGTGGCGATGCCGGTCAGCGCGCCATGCAGCCGTTTTCGGGCGATCTGTTCAAAGGCATGCTGGCTTTCTTTCTGCTCGACATGGGGCTCATGGCGGCGCGCAACTTGCCGGGCTTGCGCGGCCAGTCGCTGTGGTTGATGGTCTATGGCCTGCTGGCGCCGCTGACCCATGCCAGCATGGCGCTGGCCTTGTGCTGGACGCTGGGTGTGCCCCAGGGGGATGCGGTCTTGCTGATGGTGCTGGCCGCCAGCGCGTCCTACATCGCCGTGCCTGCGGTGTTGCGTTATGCCTTGCCCGAGGCGAACCCGTCTTTGTATGTGGGCTTGTCCTTGGGGCTGACGTTTCCGTTCAACATCCTGCTGGGCATACCCCTGTATGCCCATGTGGCCTCGGTTGCGCTGGGCGGCTAAGAACGGCTAACCGCCAATGCCGCATTTGCTGCATTCACTGTTTGGGCGGCATGCGGCCTTCGGGGGGCGTGGCGGGTTTGCAGGCCAGGGGCTTGCCTTCGGGGGCCCAGCATGTGCCTTTGACCTGGCCTTGAGGGCTGTCAAAGCTGCAGTCCTGTCCGGACTTGGCCGCTTTGCAGGCGCTCAATGCTTCGGCGGGGGGCATGCGTGGCATGTCTTTGTTCATGGCGGGTTGCGCCAGGGCGGTAAGGCCAGTGAGTGCCAGTCCCAAAGACAGGGCCAGACGTGCGCAGAGCGTGGATGAAATGGGCATGGGAATCCTTGTTTGAAATCGGGCATCGCATGAAGCCCCGCCCGCCATTGTGCGCAAACAGTGTGTGGGAAATGTGAGCAAACCTTCGGCGCACATCCACCCACGTTTCCTGCTCCACATTTGCTCCACATTCGTGGGCCACACTGGCCGGGTTCATTCATGCGCAAAGGGAGGGGTCATGACAAAGTCATGGGGTCAGTCAGTGGATCTGGAAAAAAGAAAAAATCTCAAACTCATCGCCGGATCGGCGCTGGCCACGAGCAGCTTGCTTTATGCTTGCGGCGGCTCCAGCACCAGCGCAAGCACCGACAGCACCAGCAGCGGATCCAGCACGGTCACCTACAACGCTTTGTGGATTCCGCCCTTGCTCACGGGCACGACGGCCGATGGTGTCACCACATTTGACTTGACCTTGTCCAACGCATCGGTGTCATACCAATCAGGGGCCAAGACCAACACCTACGGGTACAACGGCGCAGGTTTTTGGGGGCCGACCTTGCTGATGAAAAAAGGTGCGCGCACGCGCATGCAGGTCAACAACCAGTTGAACGAAGCGACCACCACCCACTGGCATGGTTTGCTGGTGCCCGGCTCTGTAGACGGTGGACCACACCAGGTGGTGGCGGCCAACAGCACTTGGCTGACGGACACCTTCACCATGAAGAACAATGCCGCCACCTACTGGTACCACCCCCACATGCACGAGATGACGCAAAAGCAACTCACGCTGGGGGCGGGTGGTTTCATCATTGTGCAAGACGATGAGGAGTCGGCCTTGGCCTTGCCCCGCACCTATGGCACGGACGACATCCCGCTGGTGCTGACCAGCCGCCGTTTCACCACCACGAATGGCGTGGCCAACCAGTTCCTGTACACCACCACCGCTTATGGCGACTACTTGCTCAGCAATGGCGTGATGAACGCACAAGCGAGCTTGCCTCGGCAGCTGGTGCGTTTGCGCATCCTCAACGGCGAGATCGAGCGTGATTACAACCTGGGTGTCAGCGATGGGCGAAGCTTTTATGTCATCGGCAACGATGGCGGCTTGCTCAGCGCACCGGTGGCCGTGACGCGCTTGATTGTGGCGCCTGGCGAGCGCTATGAAATTTTGTTGGACCTCTCTGGCGATGCCATTGGCAAGGCGCTGGATTTGAACGCCTACAACGGTTCGGACGCCGGATTGAGCTTCGGTTTTGCAGGCCTAGAGCCGGCCAGCAGCGGTGAGTTTGGCAGCCTGATCAACAACAAGACTTTCAGCGTGTTGCGAATCCAGGTGGCTGCGACGACGGCCAATCCCATCACACAAGTGCCCTCAGCGCTGGTCAGCAACACTTACCCCACGGCTGCGCAAGCAACGCAGTCGCGCACTCTCAACATTACCGCTACCGGTCCTGGAGCCCCGTTCACCTTCAACAACGTGGGCTTCAACATGAACACCATCAACCAGACGGTGGCGGTGGGCAGCACCGAGGCGTGGACGGTCAATGGAGGCAATATTTTTGGGCACTCGTTTCACATCCACGGCGTGCAATTCAAAATCGTGTCCCGCAACGGCAGCGCCGCCGCTGTGAAAAATTACGAGCAAGGTTGGAAAGACACCTTCTACATCCCGCTCAATGAATCGCTCACTTTTGTGGCCAAGTTCGATGAAACGGCCGA
Source organism: Limnohabitans sp. Jir72 (assembly GCF_003063575.1). Classification (GTDB taxonomy): domain Bacteria; phylum Pseudomonadota; class Gammaproteobacteria; order Burkholderiales; family Burkholderiaceae_C; genus Limnohabitans_A. The sequence continues at coordinate 272,547 of NZ_NESC01000003.1, read as the reverse complement.
TGCCACCTACCCCTTCATGTACCACTGCCACATGGTCAATCACGAAGACTTGGGTCTGATGGGGCAATTCGTGGTGCAGTGAATGGCACGCATTCCCTTCGCTGCAGTCTGGTGTGGCGCGCTCGCTTTGCTGGCCGGGTGCGAGCGCAGTGCCTTGCCTGGTGCACCGCTGTTGTGGCGGGCCGAGCCCGGTCTGGCCAGCGTGCGCTTGTCTTGGCGTGCGCCGCTGAACGCGGGGCGCAGCCCTATTTCTGCTTACACCGCCAGCTGCAGCGGTGCCGGTGAGCGATTGACTGCGCAGGCCGCCAGTAGCCCGGTCACGGTGCATGGGCTGTCCGCAGGCACGCGCTACCAGTGCCAGGTCACTGCCAGCAATGCCTCGGGCACGGGGGCGCCATCTGGCGCGCAGGCAGTCATGTCGCAGGCATCGGCGGCGCAATCGCTGGCGGCCATTTACCGCGCCGCGCCTTGGGCGCGGGGCATGTCGGTGAGCTTCCCTTCCGAATGCACCATGACTGTGCTGCCTGCGCCCCGGCCTGTGCACGAGCTTGAGCCCGTCTATCTGGCACCGCTGCTTGTTCAGTCCGCCAGCACAGACCCAGCAGCCAAGTCCCTGGTGGTGACGAAAACCGCCATCAGCCAGATGCCGCTGGTCCTGCGCGCCTATGAGGGGCCGGCTGTGCACGAGCCTTTCAGCGTGAGCATTTGCCCGCGCAAGGCGCCAGTGGCCACCGCCACCAACAACGGGGTGATCGGCTGGATGATTTCTGGGGCGACCTTGTACAAGGCCGCTGAAATTGCCGGGCACCGTGCCACTGCTCTCAATGACCACGTGGTTCATCGCTACAAAGGTATCGATGGTCAGCCCACGCTTGCTGGTTTCCTGGACCGCTGCAGTGGCCATCCGACCCCGGCCAATGCGGGCAACAGCTACCACTACCACGGACATTCCGATTGCGTGACCGCCTTGGTGGACCGCCCGGATCAGCCGTCGCACTTGATTGGGGTGGCGCTCGACGGCTTTCCGATTTATGGCGATCGCGACATGCAGGGCCAAAGAATCGATCCGACCACGTTGGACGGCTGCAATGGCATCACCAGCCCCACCCCTGAATTCCCGCAAGGCATTTACCACTACGTGCTGCCCAGCGGCGTGGTGCAACACCACGCGGCCATGCGCTGCTATGCCGGGCATGTGCCCGCCCGGCAATGGGCTGCGGCCGAAGCGGCGGGCTTTTGCTACTCGCCAGATCAGGCCCGCAGTGCCGGGGCCATGGGCATGCCCATGACCGGGTCAGCTCAAAAACGGTAATGGGCAAACAGGCCGTAACTGGTCTGGTTTTTCTTGTCCACAGTGGGGCTGCTGGCCGCATCGCCCTGCAGTTGTGTCAGCCCCAACTTGGCCGACAGGCCCCATTCGCGTGTGAGTTGGTAGTCCGCACCGGCGCTGAGCCGCAGGGCGTTCAAACCGGCGCCCGCTTGGTAAGCGGCATAACCCGTGGTGGCACTTTGTTGGGCGCTCACGCCGTAGTAGGTGCTGGCGTAGCGGCTGTCCATCCAGGTCAGGCCGGGGCCCACGCTCAACGACAAGCGGTCTGTGGGCCGAGTTCGGTACACCACGTCCAGCATGGCGCGTGTGCCTTGCTGGTGTCCGCCTGCATCGCTCACAATGCTGGCGCTGGCGGCCACTGCACCCAGCGTGTAACTGCCCGATACCGAGCCCCAGGTGGTTTGTTCAATCGATCCCAATTTGGCAAAGCTGCTGCCATCGTTGGCGCCCCGTGATGGGCCCAAACCTGTGCCCACACCGACACCCAAACGCCAGGGGCCGTCCTGCACCAAGGTGTAGTTCACCCCCAGTGGCACACCGGCACCGGGGATGGCACCGATTTGCCAGCGGCCATGGCTGGCGCTGAATGTGGGCATTGCGCCCGTGCGGGTTTCACTGCTGCCAGGGTATTTGGCTTGCGACATGACACCCATACCGGCACTGAAATGCCAGGCCTCGTCATCTACGCCTTGCGCGTGTGAGGCGATCGCCAAACCGATGCAACTCCAAGCGAGCAAGAGCTTGGCGTGTGTGGGGCCAGGGGAGATGTGTGATGGCATGGAACCTCTTAAGGGAATGTCGCCGCAAGACAGTTGCGACGATCGGAGGCGATTGTGGGCAGCCCCAGTCAAGGCCATGTGCGGTGTGTGTAAAGTTCGTTGGTGGAAGGGGCACACAGTTCCTTCACATTGTTCGGCTTTACTCGGGCCTCCGATTCGATACCCACCATGCGCTTGCGGCTTGTACACAAACTTTCTTTGCTGATGCTCAGCTTTGCCCTGCTGGCGGTGCTTGCCTTGGGCGGACTGACCGCTTGGAATTTGCGGCATGGCTTTGGCGAATACCTGGCCGCCCGTGAAGTGGTTCAGCTGGAAGCGTTCAGGGACTATCTGGAAAGCCGACTCAACAGCAAGGTTCAGCCCGCTGTGCAGCTGCAAGACTTGTCGATGCACGCCTTGCTCAATGGGTTTCAGGGTTTGCCGCAGGATGCGCCCGCCCCCCATCGCGGGCCGCCACCGGGGCATGAGCCGCCCGGAGTTGGGGGAGCATGGCGCCCGCCGCCGCCCGCCCCGCCTGCGGCCTGGCCCGAGCGCCTGTCGGTGCGCGGACTCGATGGGCAACTTTTGTTGGGCCGCCAAGCGCGGTCATCGGCCGCCGGGCACGTGGACCGCCCGGTGCGTCAGGGCGATCTGCATGTGGCCTGGGTCCGGTTGGAGCGCAGCGATGAGGTCGACGCTGGGGGCTCCCACTTTTTGTACCAGCAATACGGCGTCATCGCGGGCGCATCGCTGGGGCTGGTGCTGCTGGCTTTGCTCAGTGCGGCCTGGTTGGCCAGGCGCTGGGTCAAGCCCCTGGAGGCGGTGGCCAAGACTTCTCGGCAGCTGGCCATGGGGGATTTTTCGGTGCGTCTGGACGCCAGCGTCGTGCACAAGGTCAACACCGATGAAATCGGCGACGTGGTGTTGCACATCAACCGCATGGCCGAGAGTTTGCAAACGCTGGAGCAATCGCGCAGGCGCTGGTTGGCCGACATTTCGCACGAGTTGCGTACCCCCTTGACGGTGATGCAAGGCGACATCGAAGCCCTGTGCGATGGGGTGCGCCCCCTGACGCCCGATGCGGTGCAAGTCTTGCGCAACGATGTTCGTCATTTGGGCAAATTGGTCAATGACTTGCACCTCCTGGCGGTGGCCGATTTGCAGGCCTTGCCTTGTGATTTCCAGTGGCTCGATCCCGCAGACATGCTGCGCCAGCTGGTGAGCCGTTATGCTGCACGCGCACATCAACAAGGCCTGGATTTGCAATTGGTCTTGGTGCATGACTTGGGGCGAGTTTGCTGGGATGCCGCGCGCATCGAGCAGCTGTGCGTGAACTTGCTCGAAAACAGCATCCGTTACACCCAGTCCCCAGGCCAGGTGGTGCTGAGCGTGCGTCTTGTGCAAGAGCGCGTGCATCTGGAAGTCGAGGACACCGCGCCCGGGGTGCCCGAGCAGGAGCTGCCGCGTTTGTGGGAGCCTTTGTACCGAAGCGACACGGCGCGCACGCGTGCCTTGGGGGGCAGTGGTTTGGGCTTGGCCATCGCGCAAGCGATTGCGCAAGCCCATGCAGGGCATATGCAAGCGCGTGCCTCGCACTTGGGCGGTTTGTGTGTGCACGTCGATTTACCCACCGCCCCAAAAGCGCATGTGCTGCGCAGTCAGGCGTCCGCATGAGCCCCGCGCATGTCCTGGTGGTGGAAGACGATCCGCGCATTGCTCAGCTCTTGCTCGACTACTTGCGCTGCGAAGGCCTGCAAGCCAGCACTGTGGCCGATGGCGCGGTGGCCTTGGCCGACATCCGCAAACACCGCCCCGATCTGGTCATCTTGGACGGCATGTTGCCTGGCATGGACGGCGTGAGCGTATGCCGCGCCGTGCGGCAGTTCAGCGATGTGCCCATCATGATGGTGACGGCCCGCGTCGATGAGATTGACCGCTTGTTGGGCTTGCAAACCGGTGCGGACGACTATGTGTGCAAACCTTTCAGTCCGCGCGAGGTGATGGCCCGCGTGCATGCCTTGTTGCGCCGCGCACAAGGCCGCACGATGTCCGCGCCCGAACAGCCGGTCTGGCAGATCGATGCAGATGCTCTGCGCATTTTTTGGCGCGCTCAAGTCCTGCCACTGACGCCCGTGGAGTACCGGATGCTGAGCTTGTTGATGGGGCGCCCCGGCCGGGTCTATTCGCGTGAGCAGTTGCTGTCGCACGCCCATGGCGACCTGCGCGAGGTGAGCGACCGCACCATCGATACCCATGTCAAAAACCTGCGCAAGAAAATCCAGCAGGTGGACGCTCAGGCCGATGTCCTGACCACCGTGTATGGCGTGGGCTACCGCTTTGATGCGCCTGAATGAGAGGCGACCCACGCTGGGTTCAATGGCTTTCGCGGTGGGCCTGCGCCTGGCTTTGGATCAGACTCAGCGCATCTTCCGTCAAACGGTGCAGGTTCTTGAGCTGCATGCCCATGCGCGGATTTTTCGCCAGCAGTGGTTGGTGGCGTTTTAAAAAATCCCAATACAGCGTGGTGTACGGGCAGGCCGTGGTTCCGGTGGATTGGCCGGGGTCAAACTTGCAGCCTTGGCAGTGGTTGCTCATGCGCTGGATGTATTTGCCGCTGGCCACATAGGGCTTGCTGGCCATCAGGCCGCCGTCGCCAAACTGCGACATGCCCAGCGTGTTGGGCAGTTCCACCCACTCTACCGCGTCCACATACACGCTCAAAAACCACGCGTGCATCTGCTGGGGCCGCACACCACGCAGCAAGCCATACAGGCCCAACACCATCAGGCGCTGGATGTGGTGCGCGTAGCCGTGCCGCAGTGTTTGCTGTAGCGCATCGCGCAGGCAGGCCATGTCGGTCTCGCCGGTCCAGAAGAATGCAGGCAGGTCTTCCTGGGCGTCCAGTGCATTGAGGTCGATGTAGCCGGGCATCTGCGTCCAGTAGATGCCGCGCACGTATTCGCGCCAGCCCAGAATCTGGCGCACAAACCCTTCCACCGCGGCCAGCGGTGCATGGCCTTGTCGCCAGGCGTCTTGTGCGGCCTGCACCACTTCGTGGGCCGACAGCAGCTTCAGGTTCATGCACACCGACAGCTGCGAGTGGTAGAGCCAGGGCTCGCCCGCCCACATGGCGTCTTCGTACTGGCCAAACAGCGGCAGGCGGTATTGGATGAAGTCCTGCAGAGCTTGCAGCGCTTGCGAGCGCGTGACGGGCCAGGCAAAGTCTTGCAGCTGCCCGGGTGCGTCGGCCAACAGCCGCGCCACCACACCGAGCACTGCTTGCGTGGTCTCGTCGGGCGCGAAGCGCTTGGGCGCAGGCAGGTTTTGCGGGCCTTTTTTGCCAAACGATTCGCGGTTGTCGGCATCAAAATTCCATTGCCCACCAACGGGCTGTTGGCCCTCCATCAGGATGCCAAAACGCTGTCGTTGTTCGCGGTACCAGTACTCCATGCGCAGCTGCTTGCGGCCTTTGGTGTGCGCTGCAAAGTCGCGCACCGTGGTGAAGAAGCTGGTGTCGTCGCGCAGCACCAGTGGCAAGTCATGGGCTTTGGCCACGGCCTTGATGGCTTGCAGTACGCGCCAGTCGCCCGGCGCGGTCATGAGCAGCGCAGCCGGGCGGTGGCGCTCAATGGCGCGGGTCAACTCGCCGTGCAACGTGCCACTGTTGCTCGGATCATCCAGTTCGCTGTAATCCACCGGCCAGTGCTTGTCGCGCAGCGTTTGCGCAAAGTGCCGCATGGCGCTCAGGAACACGGCGATGCGCTGTTTGGACGAAGGCACATGCGTGGACTCCTGCATGGCCTCGGCCATCCAGACCACATCTTGGGTCGGGTCAAAGTTGGCCAGTGCGCTGGCGTCTTCGGCGAGCTGATCGCCCAGCACGAGGACCAGATGGCGGATCTGTGCGTTCATGTCAAAAATCCCATTCGGTCTGTGCGGCGGGTGTGGCCGGGGTTGCGCGGCGGCGTGGGCTGGGCGCCTTCACGCGCCGCGAAGCGTGTTGTTCGACGATGGCCTGTTTGCCTTCGCGCACTTTGGGTGTGTTGCGGCGGGCGTGCAGCAGGGCTTTGGCCTGGCGTGTGGCTGCGGGCAGGTCCACCACCGGTTCGGGCCAGTGAGCGCCAATATGGGCGCCAACGTGGGTGCCGACCACCACACCGCATTGCGCCTGCACCGAGGGCGGCATCTTCCAGGGCTCGAACAGCCAGGTGTCGGGCACCTGGCGCAAGACCGGCAGCCAGCGCCGCACAAAGACGCCTTGCGGGTCGTGGTCTTGCGCTTGCTTGATCGGGTTGTACACGCGTGTGGTGTTGATGCCGGTGGTGCCCGACTGCATTTGCATCTGGCTCCAGTGGATGCCCGGCTCGTAGTCCACAAACTGCCCGGCCAGCCACTGACCGACTTCGCGCCAGTGCAGCCACAGCGGGTACGCCGCCACCGACACCAGCATGGCGCGCATGCGGAAATTGAGCCAGCCGGTTTGCTGCAGCATGGTCACGCAGGCGTCCACCAAGGGCCAGCCTGTGGTGGCTGTGCGCAAGCGTTCAAAGTGCGCCGCGTTCCAGTCGCCTTCGCGCAGACCGTCGTAGCCCCGGTGCATGTTGCGGTGCTCGATGGCGGGTTCGCTCTCGAGTTTTTGCATGAAGTGGCAATGCCAGTGCAAGCGGCTGGTGAACGCCACCAGGCCCTTGCGGGTCCACGGGTCAAGGTTGGGTTGGCTCAAGGTGTGGGCGGTGGCCTGCACCACTTCGCGCATGCTCAGGCACCCCCAGCTCAGGTAGGGCGACAGCCGCGAACAGGCGCTGGCGGCGCTCAACGGTGAAGAAATGCCGCCCCGGTATTGGCCGCTGCGCGAGTTCAAAAAACTCTGCAAGGTGTGCCAGGCCGCTGACCTGCCGCCGGTTTGCCGCTCGGGGGCCAAGTCAGGGGACAGCCCCCAGGCTTGCCAGTCGGGCCAGTGCTCGGCGGGCCAGGGCCAAGCGGCGGGCGTGATCACCGGCGTGCTCAGCTGGGGCGCTTGCATGCGCTGCGTCCACACATCGGTCCAGGTGTTGCGGCTTTGCAGTCTGCGCACCACGCCGTTTTGGGTGTGCTCTTGCCACTGCACGCCGTGTGTGGCGCACCACCGGGCCACGGCCTTGTCGCGCTCGAAGGTCATGCCGTTGCCAGTTTCTTCGTGCGCGTGCAGGTGGCTGAAGGCTTGGGCTTGGTGCAGACGGTCCAGCACGTCGGTCACTTCGCCAGTCACCACCTGCAGCCGCACACCGCAGGCTTTGAGCTGCACAAACAGGTCGCGCAGGCATTCACGCAAAAAATCAAACTGCCTTTGCGATGCGTCCGGGCTGCGCCAGTAAGACGGCTCCACGATGTACACACACATCACCGGCCCCAGCGCTGCGGCGCTGCTCAGGGCGGCGTTGTCGTGCACCCGCAAATCGCGTTTGAACCAAACCAGTTGTGTGCCCATGTCAATGCGGCCCGGCATCGGCTGGGGCGTGGCCGATCGCCTGGGGTTCAAAACAGCTGAGCAAAGTGGCTGGTGCGTTGGGCACCCGGCCTTGCAGATAGCTTCGGATCAAGGGGCCTGCGCGCCACGGATGGGTTTGCCCGCTCCACACGCCTTGCGGCACGACGGTCCATGTGCCATCGTGCGATTGCAACAGCACCACGGCAGGCAAGAGTTCGTCAAACTCGGCCTGGACCAGCAGCCATGGACCTGCCACCCAAGCGGCCGTGATGCGCGCTGTTCGTGAAGCGGGCGGGCTTTCTGCTTGGAGTGCGTGCAAGGCTGGGGCCAGCTGTGCATCTTGCGTGGGCAAGCGTTGCACCCGGGCGCAGTCGCGTTGCAGACCATTGAGGGTGTCGGACCACCAGCCCTGGACGTCCACAGGGCGTCCGTCCACATCCAGCAAAAAACCATGGTCGGTTGCTTGCACCTGGAGGTGGCTGAGGGTGACCCCGATGGCCGTGGCCAACAGCAGGGCGATGGCCATGCGTGGTTTCATGAAGCGTGACAGGTGTTGTTGTGCTCGGGGACGTTCAGGCCTGAGTGCGGGTCCATGCCGGTGTTTGCGGCAGCGGGATGTTTTCGTGCGCGGCCACCATCTCGAGTGCTTTTTCAAACAAGGCGCGCGCCGATCCCGAGACCGAGCTCAAGTAGGCATGCAGGTGCGCGTCCTCGGCGCTTTTGTTCAGGCACTCCTGGCTGTACTGCTCGAAGCTGGCCAGCTGCGAGATCAGTTCGGCCACGTGCCTTGGGCATTCGCACAGCAGCTGGTTGCTGGTGTTGGCCACTTGGTTCAGGGTTTCGTCACTGTATTTGCGCGGGGGCACCAGGCCGCCTTGCTGCACATCGTGGGCTTCCTGGGTGTGGCCCATCCACAAAACGGAGTTGATCAACTCCGCCAGTTCCGCGTTGGACACAGGTTCGCGGCGGACTTTGATGCCTGCCATTTTCAAAGCCGCGACAACGGGCTCTTGGCCAAAGTTGTAGAGCACGATCGCTTGTTGAAAGTGGTGGGCCTGTACCAGCCGCTGGATGTCTGCCCCGGCCAGGACGTGCAGCGAGTTCACGCGCACCAACAGCACTTGTGGGCGCGAGCGCATGCTGGCGGTGCTGGCTTCTTCCAGGTCTTGCAGGATTTCCGTGATTTGAAAAGGGCGATCGGGCAGGCCTGTGGCCCCCAGACCTGACGTTATGCGAGTGGCCATGCCCACACCCACCACGGCCATGGCCACGGGCGCTGTGCTGGATGCCGGTGCGCGTTGCAAACGGTGCGCGGTTTTTTGTTGCTGCAGCAGGCCATTGAGCTGCGCTGCTTGCAGCTGCGCGAGGGTGCTGATGCTGTGGCCCGACTCGGTCAGCTGCTTGATGAGCGAGGCGCGCAGAACATCTTCGTCCGAATACAGCCGGTGTCGGCCTTCGGACTTGGCCGGTGCAAAAGCCGCATGCCGCGTCTCCCACACCCGCAAAGTGGACACGGGTACGCCGCTCAGGGCCGAGACGGCGCCGATCCGGTGGTTGGCAATGGCTGTGGTCATGGCGCTTGTTTTGAGTAGGTATTGCGTTGAATTTATGGTTTATCTTAATGAGTGTGTAGATTTTGGAGGGGTTGATGTTAGATTTCCCCTGCATCACCACAGGGGAATCACCAAATGCTCAGTAAAAAAGCTATTCACGCCGTCAATGCGCTGGTGTTCATCGCTTCGCTGCCTGCGGGCGAAAGCGTCACCACGGCCGAGCTGGCCAGCCAGATCGGCTTGTCGGTGTCGTATGTGGAAAGCCTGCTCAAAATTTTGCGGGAAGGGGGTTTCATTCGTTCCACCCGTGGGCCCGGTGGTGGCTATGACTTGGCCATGTCGGCATCGCGCATCAGCGTGTGGTCGGTGGTGGCGGTGTTCGATCCGCACCCACAGCCACTGTCTGTGAATGGGCCGGACCAGATTGATCTGGAGGCCGCTTTGGGCATGGCTTTCGATGCGCAATTTGAGGCGGTGTTGTCGGCCACCTTCATCGCCGACCATGTGCAGGCGGTGCCCGATTTGCAGCGCAGCGGCAAGCCGCAAAACTGGAGCTTCGGCATCAAGCCGCTGGTGCCGCGCTGGATGCCCGAAGCCCCTAACTCAGTGTTTCAGTTGTCCCAGTTCGTGGCTGAACCGGCTGTGGCCTGGCATGCCTGATCGCCAATGAGCCAACCGTTCAAAGGCAACAAGTCCTTCTTGCCCAGCAAAATCTGTGAACACTGCCAGCGCGTAATGACCTGGCGAAAATCTTGGGCCAAGAATTGGGAGAGCATCAAATATTGCTCACAGGCTTGCCGCGATGCCGGCCGCCGATCGGCGGGCAGTTCGCGCTGAGGCGCGGGCACAAAAAAAGGGCGCCGAAGCGCCCTTAGGGTTTTCAGCCTGCGCTGAAAATCAATGGTCCGACGCTGCGGCAGCGCCGTAGCCGGTTTCGGAGCGCACTTGCTGGGCCGGGAAGGCTGCGCGTTCTTTTTTCGCTTGCTCGCTCTTGTCGAGGACCGAGAACAGCCAGATGCTCACAAAGCCGATGGTCATCGAGAACAAAGCAGGCGAGCTGTACTGGAACCAAGCCGAGCCCTTGGGATTGCCCAGGGTGACTTCCCACACGGCAGGCGACACCACCGTGAGGCCCACCGAAGAGATCAGGCCCAGGAACCCGCCCACGACCGCACCGCGTGTGGTGCAGTCTTTCCACAGCACCGACAGGAACAGCACCGGGAAGTTGGCCGAAGCCGCGATCGCAAAAGCCAGCGACACCATGAAGGCGATGTTCTGCTTTTCAAACGCGATGCCCAGGCCCACGGCAATCACGCCCAAAGCCACGGTGGTGATGCGCGAGACACGCAGCTCCGAGGCGCTGTCGGCTTGGCCCTTTTTGAACACGGTCGAGTACAGGTCGTGCGACACAGCCGATGCGCCCGACAAGGTCAGGCCCGCGACCACCGCCAGGATGGTGGCAAAAGCCACGGCCGAGATGAAGCCGTAAAACACATCGCCGCCCTTGATCACGCCCTTGGCGGTGTCGGCCAACTCGGGGTTGGTCAGCACCAAGGTGATCGCGCCAAAGCCGATGATGAAGATCAGGATGAAGAAGTAGCCCACCCAGGTGGTCGCCCAGAACACCGACTTGCGTGCTTCCTTGGCGTCAGGCACCGTGAAAAAGCGCATCAGCACGTGGGGCAAACCGGCGGTGCCGAACATCAGCGCCATGCCAAAAGAAATGGCCGAGATCGGGTCCTTGATGAAGCCGCCAGGGCCCATGATGGACAGACCGGCTTTGGCCGCTTCTTCGGGCGTCTTGCCGCTCGCCTCGGCGATGGCGGTTTTGACAGCCACGCCTTTGGCAAACAGCGCTTCAGGGCTGAAGCCAAACTGCGCCAACACCATGATGGCCATGAAGGTACCACCGCACAGCAGCAAGCAAGCCTTGATGATCTGCACCCAGGTGGTGGCGGTCATGCCGCCAAACAGCACGTACACCATCATGAGCGCACCCACGATGACCACGGCCATCCAGTACTCCAGGCCGAACAGCAGTTTGATCAGTTGACCGGCACCCACCATTTGGGCGATCAGGTAGAACGCCACCACGACCAGCGTGCCCGAAGCGGCAAACGCTCGGATGGGCGCTTGCTTGAAGCGGTAACCGGCCACGTCGGCAAAGGTGAACTTGCCCAAGTTGCGCAGACGCTCGGCCAGCAAGAAGGTGATCACAGGCCAGCCGACCAAAAAGCCGATGGAGTAGATCAAGCCGTCATAGCCCGAGGCCATCACGGCCGCCGAAATGCCCAGAAAGGACGCGGCCGACATGTAGTCGCCCGCAATGGCCAGGCCGTTTTGAAAACCGGTGATGCCGCCACCAGCGGTGTAGAAGTCAGCGGCGGATTTTGTTTTGGCCGCAGCCCATTTGGTGATCCACAAAGTGCCCAGCACAAAAGTGCCGAACATCAAGATGGCGGTCCAGTTGGTGGACTGCTTGGCGGCGTCGCCAATGTCAGCACCGGCAGCCAGAGCGGCGTTACCCGCGATCAGGGCCAAAGTGCCCAAGAAAAATTGCATCGCCTTGTTCATTTTGTGGCGTCCTTCAAGATGTCTTGCGTCAGCGCGTCATAGCGCTTGTTGGCGCGGTTGACGTAGATGCCGGTGATCACGATGGTGAACACAATCACGCCCATGCCGAGCGGAATGCCAATCGAGGTCACACCAGCGCCCAAAGGCTGTGCGAGAAAGGGCTTGTTGAAGGCGATCAGTGCGATGAAGCCGTAGTAAACGACCAGGGTCAACACGGTCAGGAGCCAGCCAAAAGTATTGCGCTGCTTGCGCAGCTGAGCGTACTTTGGGTGACTTTGGATCTTGGCGATCACGGGGTCAATCATTGTTATGTCCTGCTTTAAAAACAAAAAAGGCAGACCCCCAATTCACCCGATCTTTTGATCTGAGTAAGTTGTTTGTCTGCCTGGTGGTTAATGTCGCAGAGGCGACTGACCTTTTGCTTACTTCGAGCAACCGGTGCCGGGCTTGTTGTCAGATGTTTTGACGAAACGCCTCGGGTGTTTGGCCCGTCCAGCCCTTGAAAGCCCGCATGAAACTCTTTTCGTTTTGAAAGCCCGCTTCCGCCGCGATCTGTTTGATGGGGCGTGAGGTGCGCAGCAGCAAGTCCACCGCCGTGTCGCGGCGCACGCTGTCCTTGAGGGCTTGCAAGCTGGCCCCTTCTTCTTTGAGTTGTCGGTGCAGTGTGCGCGGCGACAGGTTGAGCCAAGCGGCCAGGTCGCCCGCGTTGCGGCTGTGCTCGGGGTGCTCGGCCAGGGTCTGGCGGACTTTTTCGACCAGCAGGCGGTCGCGCCGGTAGGGCCGCACCGTCAGCAGCAAGGCGCGTTGCAGCATGCGCTGCAGCGCGGCTTCGTCGCGGCGCAGGGGCAGCTGCAGGTAGCCCGCGTCAAAACTCAGGCGGCTGTGCGGCGCGTTGAACTGGCAGGGCCCGTCAAACAGAACGCGGTAACTGTCGGCGTGCGGTGGCGGTGCAAAGTGCAGCTCGGTGGCGGCCAGCGGGATGCGCGAGTCGGTCAGCCAGCAGGCCACGCCCAGTGCATTGCGCAAGACCGACACCGTGCAAAACTCGCGCAGCCCTTTCAGGTCGTGCAATTCATGCAGTTCGATGTGGGCCAGGCCTTCGGTCTGCGTCAGCGCCAGACGAATGTCGTCGGTCAGCAGGTTGTGGTGACGGCACCAACGGGAAAGCGCCACACCCAAAGTGGGCGCGGTCAGAGATGCGCGCACCAGCATGCCGTAACTGCCCCAAGGCAGACGGCGGCGAAACCAGCCCAGCGCCTCATCGTCCAGCTCGCGCATGGCGGCCTCGCTCATCCACTCCATCTGCAGCGCCGTCACGCGTGCGTCGCTGCGATTCAAAAGTTTTGGCGCAATTTGTGCCTTTTCTAAAGCCTCGGTGGGGTCCATGCCGCGCAAAGCATAGGCATCCACCATGGCTTTGATGAAGGCAATGGGGGTCTCTGCGCGCGAGGTGGGGGTGGTGACCATAAGCGGTGTATTTTGGCAGCATTTGCAACCTGCTTGGCATCCCCATGTGCAGGCGGCCCCGTATGCTGACGGCTACAAGCGAATCCACTGGAAACACCATGACCGTTTTGCAAACCCAACTCAATCCCCGATCGGCCGAATTTGCGGCCAATGCCGCCGCCATGCAGGCCGTGGTCGATGACCTGCGCGCCCATCTGGAGCGTGTGGCCCAAGGCGGTGGCGAAGCCGCCCGCGCCAAGCACACCGCCCGAGGCAAGCTGCTGCCCCGAGACCGTGTGCAGATGCTGCTCGACCCTGGCACGCCTTTCCTCGAAGTCGCGCCCTTGGCCGCACTCAACATGTACAACAACGACGCGCCCAGCTCCGGCGTGATCGTGGGCATCGGCCGCGTGAGTGGCGTGGACTGCATGATCGTGTGCAACGACGCCACGGTGAAGGGCGGCACCTATTACCCGATGACGGTGAAAAAGCATTTGCGGGCGCAAGAGATCGCGCAGCAAAACAAGCTGCCTTGCATCTATCTGGTGGATTCGGGTGGTGCCAACTTGCCCAACCAAGACGAGGTCTTCCCCGACCGCGACCACTTCGGCCGCATCTTCTTCAACCAGGCCAACATGAGTGCGCAGGGCATCGCGCAGATCGCGGTCGTCATGGGCTCGTGCACGGCCGGTGGTGCCTACGTGCCCGCCATGAGTGACGAAACCATCATTGTTAAAAACCAGGGCACCATCTTTTTGGGCGGCCCGCCCTTGGTGAAAGCCGCGACGGGCGAGGTGGTGAGCGCCGAAGATTTGGGCGGCGGTGATGTGCACACGCGCCTCTCGGGTGTAGCCGACCACTTGGCACAAAACGATGTGCACGCGCTGTCCTTGGCGCGTCAGGCGGTCAAAAACCTGAACGCGCAAAAAGCTCCCAACATCGCCACGCACGCGCCTGTGCCGCCCAAGTACGAGGCCAAAGAGTTGTACGGGGTGATCCCGACCGACACCCGCAAGCCTTTTGATGTGCGCGAGATCATCGCCCGCATCGTCGACGGCTCCGAGTTCGACGAATTCAAATCGCGTTTTGGCACCACCTTGATTTGTGGTTTTGCCCGCATCGAAGGCATGCCCGTGGGCATCATCGCCAACAACGGCATTCTGTTCAGCGAGTCAGCGCTCAAGGGCGCGCACTTCATCGAGCTGTGCTGCCAGCGCAAGATTCCGCTGGTGTTTTTGCAAAACATCACCGGCTTCATGGTGGGCCGCAAATACGAAAACGAAGGCATCGCCCGCAACGGCGCGAAGATGGTCACGGCCGTGGCGACTGCCGCAGTGCCCAAGTTCACCATCATCATTGGCGGCAGCTTTGGCGCGGGCAACTACGGCATGTGCGGCCGCGCCTACAGCCCCCGCTTTTTGTGGATGTGGCCCAACGCCCGCATCTCCGTCATGGGCGGAGAGCAGGCGGCCAGCGTCTTGGCCACCGTCAAGCGCGATGGCATCGAAGGCAAGGGTGGCCAGTGGAGCGCAGACGAAGAAGCCGCGTTCAAGGCCCCCATCAAAGAACAGTACGAGGTGCAGGGCCACCCCTACTACGCCACCGCCCGCATCTGGGACGACGGCGTGATCGACCCGGCCGACACGCGCCGTGTGCTGGCGCTGGGTTTGAGTGCATCGCTGAATGCGCCGATTCCTGAGACGAAGTTTGGCCTGTTCCGCATGTAAGGAGTTCACCATGTACCAAACCCTTGAAATCGAACGCCACAACCGCGTCGCCACCGTGTGGATGAACCGCCCGGATGTGCACAACGCTTTTGACGAAAACCTGATCGCCGAACTCACTGCTGCGTGCGAAGCGCTGGACCAAGATGCCAGCGTGCGTGTGGTGGTGCTGGCTGGGCGCGGCAAGAGCTTTTCAGCAGGTGCTGACCTGAACTGGATGAAACGCGCCGCGCAAAACGGCGTGGAAGACAACCTGCGCGATGCGCGCGCTCTGGCCCGCATGCTGCGCGTGTTGGCCGAGATGAAAAAGCCCACCATTGCCCGCGTGCAAGGTGCCGCGCTGGGCGGTGGCACGGGCCTGACGGCCGCATGCGACATTGCCGTCGCTTCGACCAAGGCCGTGTTCGCCACGTCCGAAGTCAAGTTCGGCATCATCCCGGCCGCCATCAGCCCTTATGTGGTGCGGGCCATCGGTGCGCGCCAGAGTTATCGTTACTTCCAGTCGGCCGAGCGCATCGATGCGCTGCGTGCGCGCGAACTGGGCCTGGTGCACGAGGCGGTCGAGCCCGAGCAGCTGGACGCCAAGGTGCAGGACATCGTGGACGCGCTGATCCAGGGTGGCCCGCTCTCGCAAGCCGCTGCCAAAGACCTGATTCGCGCCGTGGACAACAAGCCCATCAACGACGCCGTGGTGGAAGACACCGCGCAACGCATCGCAGGGCTGCGCGCCACCCCTGAAGCACAGGACGGCCTCTCGGCCTTCCTCGACAAACGTCAGCCGGGCTGGTTGGCTTGATGCTGTAGGAGCGATGCCCTCGTCGCGAAAAGAATGCCCTATCGCCGCGAGGGCGCGGCTCCCACACCAAACACTGAATGAGGTTTTCCATGTTCAAAAAAATCCTGATCGCCAACCGTGGCGAAATCGCTTGCCGCGTGGCGGCCACCGCCCGCCGCTTGGGGTTAAAGACCGTGGCGGTTTATTCCGATGCCGACGCCAGCGCCAAGCATGTGCAGGCCTGCGACGAAGCCGTGCATGTGGGCGGCTCGGCCCCCAAAGACAGCTATCTGCGCTGGGAGCGCATTTTGCAAGCGGCCAAAGACACCGGCGCTGAGGCGGTGCACCCCGGCTACGGGTTTCTGAGCGAGAACGAAGACTTCGCCAAGGCCTGCGCCGCAGCGGGTCTGGTGTTCATCGGTCCGCCTGCCTCGGCGATTTTGGCGATGGGCCTCAAGGCCGAGTCCAAGCGCTTGATGGAATCTGCCGGTGTGCCCCTGGTGCCCGGCTACCACGGTGCTGACCAAGACCCTGCATTGCTGCAGCGCGAAGCTGACCGCATCGGCTACCCCGCCCTCATCAAGGCCAGCGCAGGCGGTGGCGGCAAGGGCATGCGCGTGGTCGAGAAGTCTGAAGACTTTGCCGCAGCGCTGGCCAGCTGCCAACGCGAAGCCATCAACAGCTTTGGCAGCGATGCGGTGTTGATCGAAAAGTACGTGCAGCGCCCACGCCACATCGAGATCCAGGTGTTTGGCGACACCCAAGGCAACTGCGTTTACCTGTTTGAGCGCGACTGCTCGGTGCAGCGCCGCCACCAAAAAGTGCTCGAAGAAGCCCCGGCCCCCGGCATGACCGAGGCCTTGCGTGCGCAAATGGGCGCAGCCGCTGTGGCGGCGGCCAAGGCGGTGAACTATGTGGGTGCCGGTACGGTGGAATTCATCGTCGAGCAAACGGCTTATGACCAGCCCGAGTCGATGAAGTTCTTCTTCATGGAGATGAACACCCGCCTGCAGGTGGAGCACCCGGTCACCGAAGCCATCACCGGCCTGGACTTGGTGGAGTGGCAACTGCGTGTGGCCAGTGGCGAGCCGCTGCCGCTGCGTCAGGACGAGTTGCGCATCCAGGGTCACGCCATCGAAGCGCGCATCTGCGCCGAAAACCCCGACAACAACTTTTTGCCCGCGACAGGCACTTTACAGGTCTACCGCAAGCCACAAGCGACCAGCTTTGAACGCAGCACCACCCGCATCGACGACGGTGTGCGCGAGGGCGACACCATCAGCCCGTTTTACGACTCGATGGTCGCCAAGCTCATCGTGCACGGCGACACCCGCGAGCAGGCGCTGGCGCGTCTGGACACTGCGCTGGCGCAGACCCACATCGTGGGCCTGAACACCAATGTGCAGTTCTTGCGCCATGTGGTGCGCTCGCCCGCATTTGCCAAGGCCCAGCTCGACACTGCGCTGATCCAGCGCGAAAGCGCTGTGCTGTTCAAGCAAGATCCGGTGGGCCTGCAGGCTGCTGCCGCTGCCGTGATCGCCGACGCCTTGCGCTCGGAATCCGCTGCGCAAGGCGCTGACCCGTTCAGCCGCCGCGACGGCTGGCAGTCGCACGGCACCACACGCCGCCGTTTTGAGCTGGAGTACGACGGCCAGCCCGTGCGCGCCGTCTTGACCTATGGCCCGCAGCTGTTGTTGCAAGTGGGGGAGGGGGCCGAAGCTGCGCTGCAGTTCACGCCCCAGGGCGATGGTTTGTGGGTTCAGTTCAACGGTGCGCGCATCCACAGCACGGTGCACGCACAAGGCGAAACCCGTCATGTGTTTACCCCTCAAGGCGCCACCCGCATCGGCCTGCTCGATCCGCTGGCCCATGCCGGCGAAGCCGCGCAAGAAGGCGGCCGCCTGACGGCCCCCATGCCCGGCAAGGTCGTGTCGTTTGCCGTCAAGGCGGGTGACAAGGTCAAAGCCGGTCAGCCGCTGGCGGTGATGGAAGCCATGAAGATGGAACACACCATCAGCGCGCCCAAAGACGGCACGGTGGCCGAACTGCTTTACGCGCCGGGCGACCAGGTGACCGAGGGGGCGGAGTTGCTCAAGCTGGCGGCGTAGTCTGCCGTGACTGCTCTGTGTGGGAGCGGCGCCCCCGCCGCGATGGAGCGCCCGCAGTCCACAGGCATTCGCCCCGAGGGCGGGGCTCCCACAATGGCTGCCTAACCCATGCGACAGAAGGGCCGGTACCTTGCTGACAAAATCTGCCCATGAACATCACCATCTGCTTTGAAAAGCTGGACCCGACGCCCTGGGTGCAGGGCTTGCAGCAAGCCTTCCCTGAGGCCTCTGTGTCCGCCTGGGCACCCGGCGCAGCGCCCGCCGACCACGCCATCGTCTGGGCGCCGCCCCAGCAGTTCATCGACGAGCAGCCTGGCCTGCAAACCCTGTTCAACATCGGTGCGGGCGTGGACGCCTTGCTCCAGCTCAAGCTGCCGCCAAGCCTCAAGGTGGTGCGCCTGGACGACGCGGGCATGTCGGTGCAGATGGCCGAGTTCGTTTGCCATGCGGTCATTCGCCACTTTCGCGAGTTCGATGGCTACGACGCCGACACCCAAGCGGGCAAATGGTCCTACCGCAAGCCGCGCAGCCGCGCCGACTTTGCTGTGGGCGTCATGGGCCTGGGCGTGTTGGGCGAGCGTGTGGCCAAAGCCCTGCAGGTGTTCGAGTTTCCCGTCAACGGCTACAGCCGCAGCGCCAAAGACTTGCCGGGCATTCGCTGCTTCAGCGGGGCGCAGGGCTTGTCTGATTTTCTGCAAGCCACGCGCGTGCTGGTCAACCTGATGCCGCTCACGCCAGAGACCGAGAACATCCTGAACAAAAACACGCTCGCGCAACTGCAGACGGGCGGCTACGTCATCAACGTGGCCCGCGGCAAGCACCTGGTCGAAGAAGACCTGATCGCCTTGCTGGACAAGGGCCACCTGGCCGGGGCCACGCTCGACGTGTTCCGCGCCGAGCCCCTGCCTGCCGAACACCCTTTTTGGCGTCATCCCAAAATCACCGTCACGCCACACACCTCCGCCCGCACACTGCGCGAAGAAAGCATCGCGCAAATCGTCGGCAAAATCCAAGCCTTGCAGCGCGGGGAGCCGATCAAGGGCGTGGTTGACCCCCAGCGCGGTTATTGAAAGCACACCATGACACTTCCCTCACGCGTTCAACTCATCGACGTCGGCCCCCGCGATGGCCTGCAAAACGAAAAGCAGCCCGTGCCCGCTGCGGTCAAGATCGAGCTGGTGCACCGCCTGCAAGCTGCAGGCCTGACCGAGATCGAAGTCACCAGTTTTGTGTCCCCCAAATGGGTGCCGCAAATGGCCGACAACGCCGAGGTCATGAACGGCATCCAACGCCAAGCGGGTGTGCGCTACTCGGTGCTCACACCCAATGCGCAAGGTTTTGAAGCGGCCCTCAAAACACGGCCCGACGAGATCGTGGTGTTTGGCGCCGCCAGCGAAGCCTTCAGCCACAAAAACATCAATTGTTCGATCGCCGAGAGCATCGAGCGTTTCGCGCCCGTGGTCCAAGCCGCGCTGGCGGCGGGCATTGCGGTGCGCGGTGCCATGAGCTGCACCGTGGCCTGCCCTTACGAGGGCGATGTCGCGCCCGAGCGCGTGGCCTACCTGGCGGGCCTCATGAAGCAGATCGGTGTGCAGCGTGTGGATGTGGCCGACACCATTGGCGCAGGCACACCGCTCAAGGTACAAAAAGCCATCGAGGCCACCTTGCCGTACTTCGATGTGGACCACATCTGCGGCCACTTCCATGACACCTATGGCCAGGCGCTGGCCAACACCCTGGCCGCGCTGCAAATGGGGGTGTGGAACTTCCAGTCTTCCGTTGCGGGCTTGGGCGGCTGTCCTTATGCCAAAGGCGCCACGGGCAATGTGTCCACCGAAGACGTGGTCTACATGCTGCACGGCATGGGCATCGACACCGGCATTGACCTCGACAAGCTGGTCGACGCGGGCGCGTTCATCAGCGGTTTTTTGGGGCGTCCACCCAACTCGAACGTGGCCAAAGCCATCCTCAACAAACGCTTGGGCTGAAGCATGTGCGGCGCTGAACTCCATGCCCTGCCCGAAGGTGTGCAACGCGTGGCCAGGGTTTTGCAAGATGCGAACCACCCGCACACGCCGCTCATGCTGGATGGCGCCGCCCGCACCGCGCAAGAGGCCGCCCACGGCCTGGGCGTGCAACTGGGGCAGATCGCCAAGAGCGTGATCTTCAAGCGCAAGCAAGACGGCCTGGCCGTGCTGGTGGTGGCCTCGGGCGATCGTCGGGTGGATGAGAAAAAAGTCTCGGCCTTGGTCGGCAAAATCGGCCGCGCCGATGCCGACTTTGTCAAAGCGCAGACCGGCTTTGCCATCGGCGGTGTCTCGCCCGTGGCCCACCTGTTCCCGCCCGTGACCCTGCTCGACCAGGACCTGTGGCGCTTTGAAGAGATTTGGGCCGCAGCTGGCCATCCGCACGCGGTCTTTCGCTTGCGGCCTGACGACCTGAAACCCCTGACCGGCGCAGCTGTGGCCGATGTGGTGCAATCGGCACCCGAGGTCTCCGCATGAACAAGCATTACTGGAAAAAACTCAGCGCCCTGGCCGAGCAAGTGCTGGCCCAGCCCACACCGCCTGCGCCCAACTCGTTGCCTTCGCCTTGCGTGTCGCTGTGCCTGATGCACCCCAGCGGCGGCTGGTGCGAAGGTTGCCTGCGCACGCTGCCCGAGATCGGCGGCTGGAGCCGCGCCACCGACGCCGAAAAGCTGTCCGTCTGGCAGGCCATTCCACAGCGCCTGCGCGAGCACCAAGCCAGCGACCTCTGAGCCCCATCATTGACACCACAGGCCCAGGCCCGACCATGAAAACCATCTACTTCTATCTGGACTTCATCTCGCCCTACGCTTGGCTGGCTTTTGATACCTTGCCCCAAGCGCTGGAGGGCATCAGCCACCGCGTGGTGTTCAAGCCGGTGGTGTTTGGCGCCATGCTCAAGCACCACGGCCAGTTGGGCCCGGCCGAGATCCCGGCCAAGCGCGACTGGACTTACCGCCAAGTGCAGTGGCAAGCGCGCTCGCAAGGCACGCCTTTGCAATTGCCCGCCAGCCACCCCTTCAATTCGCTGGCCTTGCTGCGCTTGGCCACCGCGTGCGATGCGGACGGCACGCCCAACCGCTTTGTGTGCGACAAAATCTTCCGCCACGTGTGGTGCACCGGCCAAGAAGCGGCCGATGCCGAGCGCCTGGCGGCCTTGAACGCTGACCTGAAACCCGCAGGCGATGCGGCCAGCGACACCGTCAAGCAACAACTCAAAGCCCACACCGACGAGGCCATCGCCCTGAACCTGTTTGGCGTGCCCAGCCTCGTGGTCGATGGCCAGGTGTTCTGGGGCAACGACGCACTGCCCATGCTGCGGGCGTATTTGCAGGGCGATCCGTGGTTCCAGTCGCCCGACTGGACCGGCGTGGCCCAGCTGCCCGTGGGTGTGCAGCGCAAGGCCTGATGCCTCAAAGGCTGCGAAGCACCAGCCTCGGCATTTCGAATTTTTGTCATCGCGATCGAAGCGTGGCGATCCAGTGAAGTTTGATCTGCTGCAAGCTGCGCATCAGGCAGTCCTGCCATCATGGGGCAGGAGGCAAACATGCGACTGGCCCTGATTTCGGACATCCACGCCAACCGACAAGCTTTGCAGGCTTGCTTGGCGCACGCCCGTCAACAAGGCTTTGACCAGTTGGCTTTTCTGGGCGACTTGGTGGGCTACGGGGGCGAGCCCGTCGCGGTGCTCGATCAGGTGATGGACTTGGCCGCCCAAGGTGCCTGGGTCTTGAAAGGCAACCACGATGAGATGGCCCTCAGCCCGCCCACCGCCCAAGGCAGCGAAGCCACCCAAGGCGGCCAGGGCGCGCCATGGACGCACGCGCAGCTCAGTGCCGAGCACAAGGCCTTTTTGTCCGATTTGCCCCTGACGGTCCAGCGCGAGACCTTGTTGCTGGTGCACGCCAGCGCCGACAAGCCCGAGGCTTGGCGTTATGTAGACAGCGAGCGTGCCGCAGGCCATTGCCTGGATGCGGCGATGGCACAAGGCGCTTCGCACGTGTTGGTGGGGCATGTGCACCACCAGACCTTGTATTACCAAGGCGCAGGCCGCTTGTTGATGCGGTTCGAGCCCAAGCCGGGTCTGGCGGTCCCCGTGTCTGCGCACCGGCCTTGGGTGGCTTGCGTTGGCTCTTGCGGTCAGCCGCGCGATGGGGACCCTCGGGCCATGTACACCGTGTACGACCGGGCTGTGCGCAAGCTCACTTTTCACCGTGTGCCCTACAACCACACCGAGGCAGCGCAGGCCATCCGGCTGGCGCAGCTGCCAGAATTTTTTGCACAACGACTGGAGCGAGGACGTTGAAACTCCTGAACCCCGGACACGCCATCGACGGCTTCGAAATTGAATCCTGCATGCACGCAGGCGGCATGGCCCATGTGTACAAGGTGCTGTATGCGCCCGCCGCCGATGGCAGCCGCCGCATCAGCGAGTTCCCCATGGCCATGAAGATCCCGCGCATGACGGCGGGCGATGGCGCGGAAAACATCATCAGCTTCGAGGTCGAGCTGCAAATCCTCTCCGAGCTCAAGGGCAGCCATGTGCCGCGCTTTGTAGCGGCGGGCGATTTGTCGCGGGTGCCTTATCTGGTGATGGAGTATGTCCAAGGCCAGACCTTGCAGCACTGGCTGGATGCCCCGCAGCCGCTGCCGGTGCGAGAGATCGCGTCGCTGGGCGCGGTCATGGCGCGTGCGGTGCACAGCTTGCACCAGCAAAACGTGTGTCACCTCGATTTGAAACCCGCCAATGTGCTGATCCGAGCCGACGGCACTGCGGTGATGCTGGACTTTGGCTTGTCGTGCCATGCGAATTACCCCGATCTGCTGGCCGAGGAAATGCGCAAGGCCGTGGGCTCACCGGTCTGGATTTCGCCAGAGCAGGTGGTGGGTGTGCGCGGGGACCCGCGCAGCGACATCTTTGCCATCGGCGTCATGCTGTACGAACTGGCCACCGGCGAGTTGCCCTTTGGTGAGCCGGCCACGCCAGGCGGTTTGCGCCAGCGTTTGTGGATGGACCCGGTGCCGCCGCGCAAGCTCCGCGCTGATTTGCCCGAGTGGTTGCAAGAGGTGATCTTGCGCTGCCTGGAGCCGGTGGCCGACCAACGCTACCCCTCGGCCTCGCATCTGGCGTTTGACTTGACCCACCCAGATCAGGTCAAGGTGACCGATCGCGGTCGAAAGACCGAAGGCACGGGCTTCTGGACCCACTTCAAACGTTGGGTGCGTGCCGCAGGTTTGTCTTACCAGCCCAGCCCAGTGCCGGTTCAGCAGATCGAGCAGGTGCCCATCATCATGGTGGCGGTGCCGCACCTGGACGTGAGCGATGCCACCTTGTATTCGCTGCGCGAAGCGGTGGCGCGATCGCTGGGCATCAGGCCCGGGGCAAGGCTGGCTTGCGTGACGGTGATCTCGCCCGGGCAGACCAGCAGCACCGAGTCTGAAAAAGGGGAAACCCAAGTCCACCGCTGGCACCTGAGCCGCCTGCAGCAATGGGCGCAGCCGCTGGACCTGAACGACCATCAGACCTCGTACCACGTGCTCGAATCGGGCGATGTGGCCGGTGCTTTGCTCGCGTATGCCCACGGCAATCAGGTCAACATGGTCATCATGGGTGCGGCAACGCATGGTTTGCAGATGCAGCGCTTTGTGGCCACGGTGCCCATCAAGGTGGCGATGGAGGCGGCCTGCACGGTGATCCTGGTCAAGCAAAGCTTGCCGTTTGAACACTTGGCTGCAGCCTCAGCCTGAGGCGCGTCAGTCGGTGGAGGCTTCGGGCGCAGGGTCCGGTGCCTGCAATTCTTTTTCCCAGCGGTTGACCAACCAGGCGTTCACGACGGTCAACAGCAAAAACACCAGCACGCTGCCTTGCGCGGCCATCCAGAAGTTGAACTTCAGGGTGAAGAAGCTGAAGTTCAGATGGCGTGCAAACGGCACCCAGGCAAAACCTACCACCAGCCAAATGGCCAGCAACACCCCTGTGGTGTAGCGAATTCTTTGGCGCAAAACACGGGCGCGGGTGGGGTTCACGGGTAAATGGGGCTGGTTGGAGGCTCAAGTGATGAAGATTATGAAGGGAAAGATCACTAGGGATTACCCGCGAAAAGCCGTCATATTTCACGATAAGAAATGAAATCAAAGGGTTTGCACTCGGGTTGTAAGCCCATGTTGGCAAGTTGTCAGAAGACGGAAAGTGCACACGCCAAGAATCGCCTGAAGTTTCCCTTTTGGAGACTCTTTTTTGGAGACAGCTCTATGGCTACAACAGCAAACCGCCCGATGTCGGCGGAAGAGAAGAAGGTGATTTTTGCCTCTTCTCTGGGTACCGTTTTTGAATGGTATGACTTCTACCTGTATGGATCGCTCGCCGCCATCATCGCCAAGCAATTCTTCAGCGGTCTGGACGAAGGCTCCGCCTTCATCTTCGCGCTGTTGGCTTTTGCTGCCGGTTTCATCGTGCGTCCTTTCGGCGCGCTGGTGTTCGGCCGTCTGGGTGACATGATCGGCCGCAAGTACACCTTCCTGGTGACCATCTTGATCATGGGCGCATCGACTTTCATCGTCGGTATCTTGCCCAACTACGCCAGCATTGGCGTTGCCGCTCCCGTCATCCTGATCGGTCTGCGCTTGTTGCAAGGCTTGGCACTGGGTGGCGAGTACGGTGGTGCCGCCACTTATGTGGCCGAGCACGCACCTGCTGGCAAGCGCGGTGCCTACACCGCCTGGATCCAGACCACTGCAACACTGGGCCTGTTCCTGTCGCTGATGGTGATCTTGGGCACACGCATCGCCATCGGTGAAGACGCCTTCGCCGAGTGGGGCTGGCGCGTTCCTTTCATCGTCTCGATCCTGTTGTTGGCTGTTTCGGTCTACATCCGTTTGAGCATGAACGAGTCGCCTGCTTTCGTGAAAATGAAGGCCGAAGGCAAGACCTCCAAAGCACCTCTGACCGAAGCTTTCGGCCAGTGGAAAAACCTGAAGATCGTGATCTTGGCCTTGGTCGGTTTGACCGCTGGTCAGGCCGTGGTCTGGTACTCCGGTCAGTTCTACGCTTTGTTCTTCTTGACCCAAGCGTTGAAAGTGGACGGCGCTACCGCCAACATCATGGTGGCTGTGTCCCTGATCATTGGTACACCGTTTTTCATCGTCTTCGGCTCGTTGTCGGACAAGATTGGTCGCAAGCCGATCATCTTGGCTGGTTGCTTGCTGGCTGTGGTGACTTACTTCCCAGTGTTCAAGGCATTGACCAAGGCTGCTAACCCAGACCTGGCCGCTGCACAAGCTGCCTCGCAAGTGGTGGTGATTGCCGATCCAGCCGAGTGCTCGTTCCAGTTCAACCCCACCGGCACCAAGAAGTTCACTTCTTCTTGCGACATCGCCAAGCAACGCCTGGCCAACGCTTCGGTGAGTTATGTCAACGAAGTGGCTGCAGCCGGTACGCCTGCCCTCATCAAAGTTGGCGCGACCACCGTGCAAGTCAAGTACTCGGCTGAAGACGTCGCTGCTGCCAAGGCCAAGGCCGAGGAAAAGCTGGCTGCCCTGAATGCGGCTGAACCCAAGGATGCCAAGGCCATCGAAGCTGCCACCAAGTCCGTGAAGGACCTGGGCAACGAGAAGACCGCTGGTGCAACCCTGTTGGGCGCCAACCTGGGTGCTGCCCTCAAGGCCGCTAACTACCCTGCCAAAGCCGACATGGCCAAGTTTGACAAAGTCAGCGTCATCGCCATCCTCACCTACTTGGTGATCCTGGTGACCATGGTGTACGGTCCTATCGCGGCCATGCTGGTCGAGATGTTCCCCACCCGCATCCGTTACACCTCCATGTCCTTGCCCTACCACATCGGTAACGGCTGGTTCGGCGGCTTGCTGCCCACCACCGCCTTTGCCATCGTGGCTCAGACCGGTGACATGTACAACGGTCTGTGGTACCCCATCATCATCGCGGGTGCGACGGTGGTGATCGGCGGCTTGTTCGTCAAAGAAACCAAAGACGTGGACATCTACGCCAACGACTGAACGTCGCTGTAAGCAAGCCGAGGTCACTCGGGTGCTAAATTCAAGGCCTTCCCTCTGCGGAGGGCCTTTTTCATTTCTGGAGTGATGACTATGTGGAAAATTGCAGTTGGATTCGTGATCTTTGCCGCTTTGGCTTTGTATGTGATCAGCAAGGGCGGTGATAGCCTGGACATGAGTGGTGAAAAGCACGGCGCTGACGCTGTGCACAGTGAGCCCGCCAAGGCCGACGCATCGGTGCCTGCTGCTGCGCCTGCTGCAGACGCCAGCGCTGCCAAGTAAGCCATCCACAGCGGCCTGCTGCGTTCCGCAGGAGCCCACCCCGTGGGCGATAGGGCCTGTGATGGTCCACCCAACGCTTGAACGCCCCTGTGTGGGGCGACCAGCACAAAGCCACGCACCAGCGTGGCTTTTCTTTTGGGCGCCTGAATTGTCACGGTCCGCGCCCTAGAATGCTTGGCCTCCACCCCAAAAAGCCAAGCCATGTCCCAAGGTCTCATCCGCATCCGTGGCGCCCGCCAGCACAACCTCAAGAACATCGATCTGGACATCCGCACCGGTGAGTTGACGGTGGTCACCGGCCCCAGCGGCTCGGGCAAGTCGAGCCTGGTGTTTGACACGCTGTATGCCGAAGGCCAGCGCCGCTATGTGGAGACCTTCAGCGCTTACGCCCGGCAGTTCCTGGACCGCATGGACAAACCGGCAGTCGACAAGGTCGAAGGCGTGCCCCCGGCCATTGCGATCGACCAGACCAACCCTGTGCGCAGCTCGCGCTCCACCGTGGGCACCATGACCGAGTTGAACGACCACCTCAAGCTCTCGTTTGCGCGGCTGGGCCAGTTGTTCGACAAAGAGACGGCGCAGCCTGTGCGCCACGACACGCCCGAAACGGTGTATGCCGAGCTGGCGCTGCGCGCCGCCCAGGCGCAAGACCCGCGCTTGTACCTGACCTTCCCAGTCGAGCTGCCGGCCAACACCAGCGCCGAACAGGTCGAGCAATGGCTCTCGGCCAGCGGCTTCACCAAGGTGCAGGCCGAACGCGAAGTGGCCACCCCCACCGGCCCGCGCAAGGTGCTGGATGTGGTGGCTGACCGCTTCCGCTTGGGCAGCGCTGAAAAGATCCGCGTGATCGAGGCCATCGAAGTCGCCTTGAAGCGCGGCAGTGGCCGCCTCAATGTGTACGTGGATTTGCCTGTCATGGCGAGCGAAGCGCGGCAATCCAGTCTTGAACCGTCACGTGATGTCGTTCTTCGTGATGACATGGGGCCGATCATTTGGCGCTTTTCCACCGGCCTGCATTGCCCCGACAGCGACCAGCGCTACACAGACCCGATCCCGTCGATGTTCTCGTTCAACTCGGCCGTGGGCGCCTGCGAGACCTGCCGGGGCTTTGGCCGCGTGATCGGGGTGGACTACGGTTTGGTCATCCCCAATGACAAACTCACCTTGCGCGCTGGGGCCATCAAGACCATCCAGACCCCCGCTTGGAAAGAGTGCCAGGACGACCTGATGCGCCATGCCGAGACCGAAGGCATCCCGCGCGACACCGCCTGGGCGCAGTTGTCTGAGGAACACAAGCACTGGGTCATCCACGGTTCGCCCTTGTGGAAAGGCAAGTGGAACCAGCAGTGGTACGGCATCAAGCGCTTCTTTGAATACCTGGAGAGCAAGGCCTACAAGATGCACATCCGCGTGCTCTTGTCCAAGTACCGCAGCTACACCGAATGCCCGACCTGCAACGGCGCACGCCTGAAGACCGAGAGCCTGCTCTGGCGCATGGGCTCTGCTGACGATGCCAACGCCGTGCTGCCACTGGCCCAGCGCTTCATGCCCGCAGGCGTGAAGTGGACACGTGCCCAGCTCGAAGCCCTGCCGGGCCTGAGCCTGCACGACATGATGATCATGCCGATCGACCAGCTGCGCCGCTTCTTTGACCGCATGAGCGCCACGGCCGTGGCCGAGGCCTCGCAAGACGCCGAAGCGCAAGCCCTCAAATTGCTGCTCGAAGAAATCACCACCCGCCTCAAATACCTGTGCGACGTGGGCATTGGCTACCTCACACTCGACCGCCAAAGCCGCACGCTCAGCGGCGGCGAGGTGCAGCGCATCAACCTGACCACCGCTTTGGGCACCAGCCTGGTCAACACCTTGTTCGTGCTGGACGAGCCCAGCATCGGCCTGCACCCGCGTGACATGAACCGCATCACCCAGGCCATGCACCGCCTGCGCGATGCGGGCAACACCTTGGTGGTGGTCGAGCACGACCCGGCCGTGATGCTGGCCGCTGACCGCATGATCGACATGGGCCCCGGGCCTGGCGAGCGCGGCGGCCAGATCGTGTTCGACGGCAGCACCGCCGACCTGCGCAACGCCGATACCCTGACGGGCGCCTATTTGGGCGGCCGCAAGCAAGTGGGCCTGGGCTTCAAGCGCATGGTGACCGACAGCACACCGCGTTTGATTTTGGAAGGCGCACGCGAGCACAACCTGCAAAACATCAGCGTGGATTTTCCGCTGCAGCGTCTGGTCACCATCACCGGCGTCAGTGGCTCGGGCAAGTCGAGTTTGATCCAGGACGTGTTGGCCCCAGCACTCATGCGCCACTTTGGCAAAGCCACCGAAACCCCTGGCGCACACGACCGCCTGCTGGGCGCCGACCACCTGAGTGATGTGGTGTTTGTCGACCAATCACCGATCGGCAAGACGGCCCGCTCCAACCCGGTGAGCTATGTGGGCGCGTGGGACGCGATCCGCGAAATCTTTGCCACCGCGCCCCCGTCGCGCCAGCGTGGCTACACCGCCAGCAAGTTCAGCTTCAACAGCGGCGACGGCCGTTGCCCCACCTGCGGCGGCTCGGGGTTTGAGCACGTCGAGATGCAGTTCTTGAGCGATGTGTACCTGCGCTGCCCCGATTGCGATGGCAAACGCTACCGCCCCGAAATTCTGGAGATCACCATCGAGCGCCAGGCCATCGGTGGCCAGCCCCGCCTGCTGAATGTGGCCGACATCCTGGACCTCACCGTGAGCGAAGCCGCTGCCTTGTTCGCACAAGACCGCGACGTGATCCGCGCCCTGCAACCCATCGTGGACGTGGGCCTGGAATACGTGCGCCTGGGCCAGCCCGTGCCCACCCTGTCGGGCGGCGAGGCGCAGCGCCTCAAGCTTGCGGGCTTTTTGGCTGAAGCCGCCAAAAGCGCTTCCAAAAGCCGCCAGAGTCTGGCGCGCAAGGGCACGTTGTTTTTGTTTGATGAGCCGACCACCGGCCTGCACTTTGACGACATCGCCAAGCTCATGCGCGCTTTGCGCAAGCTGCTCGAAGCGGGGCATTCGCTCATCGTCATCGAGCACAACCTGGATGTGATCCGCGCCAGCGATTGGCTGATCGACCTGGGGCCTGAAGGCGGCTATGCCGGAGGCTTGATCGTGGCCCAGGGCACGCCTGAAGACGTGCGGCAACACGCCAGCTCGCACACCGGCTTGGCGCTGCTTGAGTACGCGGAGTCCATGGGTGAGGTGGGGGTGGTGTCTGAGCGTTTGAGTGTCTATGGGGGCGAGGCTGCGGTGTCAGAGGGCTCCTCATACGGCGGGGGTACGCCAAAATCGTCACCCTCTGACACCACAGCTTCGCTGTCGAAAGTTCGAGGCAGGCCTGGTGTTAGCTCAGTTGCCCCAGCAGCTCGGCGTGCCCCTGTGTTGAACAACAACATCCAGATCGTCAACGCCAAAGAGCACAACCTCAAAAACCTGAGCGTCAACATCCCACGCGGCCAATTCAACGTGGTCACTGGCGTCAGCGGCTCGGGCAAATCCACGTTGGCGTTTGACATCCTGTTCAACGAAGGCCAGCGCCGCTACTTGGAAAGCCTGAACGCCTACGCGCGCAGTATCGTGCAGCCCGCAGGCCGCCCCGAGGTCGATGCGGTGTACGGCATACCGCCCACCGTGGCGATCGAGCAGCGCCTCTCGCGCGGTGGCCGCAAATCCACCGTGGGCACCACCACCGAGGTTTGGCACTTCTTGCGGCTCTTGTACGTCAAGCTGGGCATCCAGCATTGCGTGCACGACGACACGCCGGTGCAGCCGCAAACGCCCGACAGCATTGCCGCGCAGCTGATGACCCAGTTCAAGGGCCAGCACATCGGGCTGCTGGCACCGCTGGTGGTCAACCGCAAGGGCGTTTACACCGAGTTGGCCGACTGGGCGCGCCCACGTGGCTACACACACCTGCGGGTGGATGGCGAGTTTTTACCCACCACGGGCTTCCCGCGCATTGACCGTTTCAAGGAGCACAACATCGAATTGCCGGTGGCCAGTCTGGATGTGTTGCCCTCGCAAGAAACGGCGCTGCGCAAAGCGTTGACCACGGCCCTCGAGCATGGCAAGGGCGTGATGCATGTGCTGAGCGATTTGGGCGACTTGCGCGAAGCCATGTTCAATGGCGAGCCCACTGCCCGCATCGGCCAGCACCGCGTGTTCTCGACGCTGCGCGCCTGCCCGGCGTGTGACACGTCGTATGCCGAACTCGACCCGCGCTTGTTCTCGTACAACAGCAAACACGGCTGGTGCCCCGACTGCGTGGGCACGGGTGTCAAGCTCAGCAAGGACGAGCGCAAAGTGTTCGACGACTCGGTGCGCGACGACAAAGAAAAGGGCCGCGAACAAACCTTTGCCGAGCCCGAGATCGAAGACCTGGCCGATGTGGCCTGCCCCACATGCGAAGGCACGCGCCTGAACGCCACGGCCCGCGCTGTGCGCTTGAGCGCGGCCAATGGCCAGGCCTGGCGCATCACCGACATCGCCAGCCTGTCGGTCAGCGATGTGCGGCTGTGGGTTGAGCAATTGCAGCTCGTGGGCCGCGATGCCGACATCGCCCGCGACCTGGTGCCCGAAATCAAGAGCCGCTTGGAATTTTTGGAAGAAGTGGGCCTGGGCTACCTCACGCTCGACCGGGGGGCGCCTACCTTGTCCGGTGGTGAGGCGCAACGCATCCGTCTGGCCGCGCAACTGGGCAGCAACCTGCAAGGCGTGTGCTATGTGCTGGACGAGCCCACCATTGGCCTGCATGCGCGTGACAACCAGATCTTGCTCAATGCCCTGCACAAGCTGGGCGACAAAGGCAACACCTTGGTGGTGGTGGAGCACGACGAGGACACCATCCGCCGCGCCGACCACATCATCGATATCGGCCCGAGTGCGGGCAAACGCGGTGGCCGTCTGGTGGCTGAAGGTTCGGTGGCTGACATCACCGCCGCTGCCGATTCGCAGACCGGGCGTTACTTGTTGCACGCGATGAAGCATCCGATGCAAGCTCGCAGGTCGGTGGTGGATGCTTCTGCGCGGGGCAATGCCGTGGGCTCCTCATACGGCGGGGGTACGCCAAAATCGTCACCCACGCCATTGCCCCACGCAGAACCAGCGGGTGCTGAGCCCAATCAATTGGGGTCAGATCCCAATTCTTTTCAAGCCGCAAACGCCAGCGCCGTCGATACTGCGACGGCATCCGCCAAAGTGAAGGGCAAAAAGAAAGCCGCCTCACCCGTCGTGGATGCAACGCCCGAAGACCCCACGCCCCAGTGGCTCACTCTGACCGGTGCCAACCTGCACAACCTGCGCCAGGTCGATGTGCAAGTGCCGCTCAAGCGCTTGGTCGCCGTCACCGGCGTCAGTGGCTCCGGTAAGTCCACGCTGGCCCGTGACGTCTTGCTGGCCAACGTGCAGGCGCTGGTCAGCCAGCGTTCCACCTTCGCAGGTCGCACCGCGCAAGACGCAGGCCAACGTGTGGCCTTGTCCGCTTGCGCCGATGTGCAAGGCTTTGAGACGATTGACCGCGTGCTCGAAGTGGATCAGACCCCGATTGGCAAAACGCCGCGCTCGTGCCCCGCGACCTACATCGGCTTTTGGGACACCATCCGCAAACTGTTTGCCGAAACACTCGAGGCCAAAGCCCGAGGCTACGCCGCAGGGCGCTTCAGCTTCAACACCGGCGAAGGCCGATGCCCCAGCTGCGAAGGGCAGGGCCTGCGCACCATCGAGATGAGCTTTTTGCCCGATGTGAAAGTGCCCTGCGAAACCTGCCGAGGCGCCCGTTTCAGCCCCGAGACCCTGGCCGTCACCTGGCGTGGCAAAAGCATTGGCGACGTGCTGCAGATGGAAGTGGACGAAGCGGTGGAATTCTTCGCCACCATGCCCAGCATCGCGCACCCTTTGCAGTTGCTCAAAGACGTGGGCCTGGGCTACCTCACGCTGGGCCAGCCTTCACCCACGCTCAGCGGTGGCGAGGCCCAGCGCATCAAGCTGGTGACCGAACTCACCAAGGTGCGGGACGAAGTGGGCAAGCGCGGCAACAAGGTGCCGCACACGCTCTATGTGCTGGACGAACCCACCGTGGGCCTGCACATGGCCGACGTGGACAAGCTCATCAGTGTGCTCCACCGTTTGGTGAACGCGGGCCACAGCGTGATCGTGATCGAACACGATCTGGACGTGATCGCCGAAGCCGATTGGGTGATTGACCTGGGCCCCGAAGGCGGCAACGCAGGCGGCCGCATCGTGGCCGCCACCACGCCCGAGGCCTTGGTCATCCTGGGCACCCACACCGGCAAGGCCCTGGGCCCCGTGCTCGCCCGCGTGTAGGAGCGGCGCCCCCGCCGCGATGGGGCGCTCGCAGTCCTCAAGCCATCGCCCCGAGGGCGGGGCTCCCACAAAAGGCATTTCGCCTCTTGTGGGAGCGGCGCCCTCGCCGCGATAATTCCCGTAAGGAGGCCCGAAGATGGCGGATCAACCCCACTCGCACAGCTTGCGCACGGGGCGCCACACGCAAGCGGGGCAAATTTACCTGCTGACCACTGTGACTGCAGATCGTCAGCCGGTTTTTGTCGACTTCCAGGCGGCCCGTTGCCTGATCCGGTGTTTGCAGCAAGCAGCCCTTTTGCGGCAAGCGGACACATTGGCTTTTGTGGTCATGCCCGACCACCTGCATTGGCTCATGCAGTTGGGTGAGGGCATTGACTTGTCCCGATGCATGGGGAGTGTCAAATCCATCACTGCGCGCCAACTTGGCATACCTTTTTGGCAGAAGGGTTTTCATGACCATGCCGTCCGCAAAGAAGAGGATTTACCAGCGGTGGCCCGCTATGTGGTTTCCAATCCTGTGCGGGCCGGCTTGGTCAAGCGTGTTGGTGAATATCCGCACTGGGATGCCATTTGGCTGTGACCAGCCATCGCCCCGAGGGCGGGGCTCCTACAGAATCATCCGTAGGAGCGGAGCCCCCGCCGCGATGGGGCGCTCGCAGTCCTCAAGCCATCGCCCCGAGGGCGGGGCTCCCACAAATCATTGGGCGATTACACACCCAAACGCCACAGCGATGTGACCTCCGCCGCTCGCGCTGCATGCAGCGGGTCGGTGGCGTCTTGGGCTTTGCCGTGCACCGGCTTCACGTCCGTGCGGCCCAGCACTTGCAGACCGGCGTCTTGAATCCAGCCCAGCAAGGCCTCGCGGGTGCGCAGGCCCAGGAGTTCGGCCAGGTCCGACAGGATCAGCCAGCCTTCGCCGCCTTCGCACAGGTGCGCTTTCAAGCCACCCAGAAAACCTTTGAGCATCTGGCTGCCTTCGTCATACACCGCTTGCTCCAGAACCGATGTAGGGCGTGCGGGCAGCCACGGCGGGTTGCACACCACCAGCGCGGCTTGGCCAGGCGGAAACAAATCGGCTTGCAGCAGCTGCACCTGGTTTTGCAGGCCCAGACGTTGCAGGTTGTCGCGGGCGCAGACCAGTGCACGCTCGGCCATGTCGGTGGCCACCACTTGGCTTGCACCACGCCGTGCCAGCACGGCCGACAGCACGCCGGTGCCCACACCAATGTCAAAAGCCACCGAGTGTTCTTTCAAGGCCGCAGGCAATGGTGCCTTGGCCACCAAGCCCACATATTCGCCACGCACCGGCGAGAACACGCCGTAATGCGGGTGGATGCGCAGGTCTTCGCCCAATGCGGGCACTTCGACGCCGTTCTTGCGCCATTCAAAAGCGCCGATCACGCCTTGCAAGGCGCGCAGCGAGATCACCGAAGTCTGTCCGTCGGCCGCACCAAAGGCTTGCGTGCAAGCTTGTTTGGCGTCGGGGGCGCGGCGCAGCGTGATGCCGTAGTCGCCGTTCAGCTCGATCAGGATCTGGCTCAGCACACGCGTGCGCTGGGCTTGCGCCTGGCGGTGGGTGTGAAAGGCCGCACCGGGCACCGGCGCGGTTGCATCGGCTTTTTTGCGCTTGACCTTTTGTGGTTTGTCGATGCGGCGTGCCATCGCTTGCAGCAGTTGGCGGGCGTTGTGAAAGTCGCCGCGCCACAGCAAGCCCGTGCCCTCGCAGGCCAAGCGGTAAGCCGCATCGGCGGTCAGGGTGTCGTCGGCCAGCACCACGCGGGCGGGCAAGTTTTGGTCAGAGCGCCACAGGGCCGAGCGTTCGGTGTCTTTTTCAGACCAGGTCAAAAGGGTGGGGATGTTCATGTGTGTGCCATGCCGTTCAGCAGGTGTTGTGCCAATTCGGCAAAGCCCGCGCCACGTTCACTGGGTGTGATGTAGCGGGGAGGGTGTATGAGTTGCGCTTCAAAGCGCCGGATGTTGGCCACGCCCACACTGTGCGGGAAGCGCTCGAACATCACCTGATCGTTGGTCGAGTCTCCCACATAAACCCAGCGCCCGATCTCGGCGTCCAGATCGCGGCCCCACAGCGCGCGCACGATCCAGCGCGCGCCCGAGAGTTTGCTGTGTTCGCCAAACCAGCCGTTGATGTGGATGCTGCTCACGGTGGCCGTCATGCCTTCGCTTTGCATGATGCGCACCACCGCATCGATGGCCTCAGACGACAAGTGCGTGAACTCGCTGTGGTCAATCGCGATGTCGGTTTCGCGGCCCGCATGGTCTTGCGACAGTTGCGCGCCCGGCACCTCGCGCAGCACGCGTTGGCCAACAGCCTGCATGCGAGCAAAGTTGCGCTCACGTGTAGCGGCGTTTTGCTGGTAAATCTTGCGCAGTCCATGCGCCGGGGTGGGCAGCAAACCCACAGCGCCGTTCTCGGCCACGATGGCGTCCACGGGCCAGCGGTTCACAAAAGGCTCACTCCAGCCCACAGGCCGACCAGTGATCGGCACCACGCAAAGACCTGCCGCTTTCAGATTGGCCAGGGCCTGCAGGGCATCGGGCGTGATGGCGCCCTCGGTGGTCAGGGTGTCGTCGATGTCGGTGAAAACGCCGATGGGGCGCAGGCTGCGCGTGGGCAGTGAATCGAGTTTCAGCATGTTGAAAGCTTCAGGTCAGGCCCCGGTGTGAGGCCGGCCCGGGTTGATTGGATGGCGCTGCTGAAGCGCCGGTCCATTTTGCCTGAATGCGTTCAGGGCGACGAGACCGCCAGGGGCTTGAGTTTGTCGGTGTTGCGGATGCGCGTGCTCGCGCGCCAGTCCAGGCGCGATACATACCTTTTGGCGCGATCTTCGGACCGGAAGTGGCCGGTGACCACGGTGTATTGCCAGTTCAGAGCCTCTGGCGTTTTGCGCACTGCAAGGACATGGGCCATGTCGAGCTCTTTGTGTTTGGACTGGAACTTCTGGGCTTGTTCCAGCGTGTTGAACGCGCCGTGTTCAACCACATGACTGTCTGCAGGCAGTGATTTGAGCCAGCGTTCACCTGCCCTGACAATTGCAGGCAACGGCAGCTCGTCTTGGGAGGTTGATCGCGGCTCGTTTTGGGTCGACCCGGACGATGGTCCGGCTATTTTGACAGGGGCGCTCACTTCAACGGAAGTCGCGGCATCGCTGGCCTGATTTCGTGCGGGCGCGTTGGCTGCTGGACTGGGGGTGTTGCGGGTGGGGGCGGCGGACGGGGCAAATGAAGTCATCCACACCCATGAGCCCAAGAGCGCGGTTCCCGCCAGTGCGATGCCCATGTTCAACGGCTTGTCAAAAGGCATGCCGGACCGTGGTGTGGTGTTCGTGGGGACTGCTGCGTCCAGATCCAGGACGATGCGATCAAACCCATCAGGGTTTTGCCATTCAGAAGGGGCCTGACTGCTCAGCCAGATCACCCGAAAAGGCAATGCCGGGAATGATTCCATGAGCCGACAAATGAGCGACTGTTGCGCAGCCGAAAGTCGCTCGGCATCGTGGATGATCCAAATATGCACCGCCGATGGTGACGTCCTTGCTTGCTCGTGCGCATGCAGCCGGGCAGCGACTTCCTGATTCAGTCGGCCGATCATGGGCAAAAAATCGCGGCCGTTGTACTCGTTGATCACCGTTTCTGGTGCCATAGACAGGATGCTCGTCACCATACGTTCGCAAAATTGCGTCAAGTTGGCGTGAGTTCGGCTGATGAGCATCAAATTCCGAATGTCGCCCATCAGAGAGAGCGCCAGATCAGACGGTGAACAGAGGGTGTTCATGCTGGAGGTGTCCCTTGCGTGAGATGGCATCATAAGATTCATGGCATTCGATTGTAGGGTTTACAAAAGAAGTATTTTTGGATGAAGAACATGCTCGCAATCCCTGATGAAAGGCCATCGCACCGGTGACAGTTTTTTGGGCCTGGCATGGCATCATGGGCAGGTAACCCTGATGTTGGAGACGCACATGACCCCTTTCACTCGCCGTATGTTATGGAACACAGCCGCCTTGGCGTTGTCGTTGATCGGCGTGTCTGCTGGGGCCCAGACCCCCTGGCCGACCAAGCCCGTCAAGATCTTGGTGCCCTTCACACCCGGCGGCACCACCGACATCCTGGCCCGAGCCGTTGCACCGGAGTTGTCCAAGGCATTTGGCCAGCAGTTCGTGGTCGAAAACAAAGGCGGCGCGGGCGGCAACCTGGGCACTGAAATCGTGGCCAAGTCGCCCGGTGACGGCTACACCCTGCTCATGGGCACCGTGGGCACGCACGGCATCAACAAGGCCCTGTACCCCAAGCTGCCCTATGACCCCTTCAAGGACTTTGCACCCATCACCCTGGTGGCCGGTGTGCCCAATGTGATGGTGGTCAACGTGGACAAAGCTGCGGCCAACAAGATCAACAACGTGAACGACTTCATCAAGTACGCCAAAGCCAATCCGGGCAAGCTCAACATGGCTTCCAGCGGCAATGGCACTTCCATACACCTGGCGGGCGAGTTGTTCAAAAGCAAGACCGGCATCTTCATGGCGCACATTCCCTACCGTGGTTCGGGCCCGGCCTTGCTCGACCTGGCTGCCGGCAACATGGACGTGATGTTCGACAACCTGCCCTCGGCCATGCAGCTCATCAAGGGCGGCAAGATCAAGGCCTTGGCTGTGACCAGCGCCCAGCGCTCGGCGGCTTTGCCCGATGTGCCCACGGTTGAGGAAGCTGCGGGCCTCAAAGGCTTTGAAGCGAGCAGCTGGTTTGGCCTGCTGGCACCCGCAGGCACACCGCCCGATGTGGTCAGCCGCATCCAGCAAGAAGTGGCCAAGTCCCTGGCCACACCCGCCATGAAAGAGCGCTTGGCCACCTTGGGTGCCATTCCCAGCGGCAACACGCCCGCGCAATTCACCGCCCTCATCGACAGCGAACACAAAAAGTGGGCCGAAGTCGTCAAGGCCTCAGGTGCCAAGGTGGACTGATGGCCTGGTTTGACGGATTTGAACGCAAGTGTCTGAACGTTCAGGGTTTGCCCGTGGCCTTTCGGCAATCATCGGACTGGTCTGCGCAAGCGCACCTGCCGGTGCTGGTCTTGCTGCATGGCTTTCCACAAACCCATGTGATGTGGCATCGCGTGGCCCAGCTGCTGCGGGGGCGCTACCGCCTGGTCATGCCCGACCTGCGTGGTTACGGCGACTCGTCACACGCGGTGGGCGATGCCGAGCATGCCCATTACAGCAAGCGGGCCATGGCGCAAGAGGTGATTGGTTTGCTCGATGCTTTGGGCGTGGACGATTTTTATCTGTGCGGCCACGACCGTGGCGGCCGTGTGGCCCATCGGCTGGCGCTGGACCATGCCGCGCGCGTAAAAAAGCTGTGTGTGATCGACATTGCGCCCACCCTCGATATGTACGCCCGCACCGACATGGACTTCGCCCGAGCGTATTACCACTGGTTTCACCTGATCCAGCCCGCACCTTTGCCCGAGTTCATGATCGCAGGCAACGCTCAGTCATATCTGCACGCCAAGCTGGGCGGCTGGGGCAGCCAAGGCCTGGGCTACATCGAGCCCGAAGCCTTGGCCCAATACGAACGCTGTTTCTGCCATCCTGCGCTCAATGCCAATGGCCAGCCTGCCGCCATCCACAGTGCCTGCGAAGACTACCGTGCCAGCGCAGGCATTGACCTGGAGCACGACCGCGAAAGCCGTGCACAAGGACACAAGATTGCCTGCGACACCTTGGTGCTCTGGGGTGAGCGTGGGGTGGTCAACCGCCTCTTCAAACCGCTTGAGCTTTGGCAAGCCCAATGCGCAGGGCGTGTCTCGGGCCAGGCCATGCCTGCGGGCCACTTCATTCCCGAAGAATTGCCCGAGGCGACCAGCGAAGCACTGACTGGTTTTTTCTACTGAGTCAGCAGGCGCTCAAGCCCCGCAGCACTTCTTGTATTTCTTGCCGCTGCCACACGAGCAAGGATCGTTGCGACCGGGGGTGGCTGCCTTGATGACTTGTTCGACGCGGGGGCCGATGTTGCGCCAGATTTCGCGCAGGTCGTACACGGCCCACAGTGCTTCGCCGTAGGCGTTCAGTCGGTTCTCGCTCACGCTGGGCGGGCCGTCTTCGGACAAGGCTGACAAAGTGGGCGTGTCGGCATCGTCTTCGGTCAGGGCCACGATGGCTTCGAGCGACAGGTCGTGCCACTTGGCGGCTTCTTTGTCTTTGGGGGCGGCCCATTCGTCGGCCCAGTTTTCGACCGCGAACATGAAGCCCAGCGCCCAGACTTGTGCGAAGGAGGGGATTTCGTTGTCGTCGATTTCGGCGCGTTCTTCTTCGGGCAGTGTGGCGATCGCACCGCGCACGTCCATCACCTCGGGGGCGTAGGCTTTGTCGTCGTCCAGCGCTTCCACCGGGGTGTCGAGCGACAGCTTGATTTCGTCAAAGCGGCGCTGCCACAGTGACAGGAATTGCGCACGCTGTGCATCGTCGGCAAAGCTGCCGCCGTCCTCACCTGCATCTGTCCCTTCGTCCACGCCCAACAGCATGGGCAGCCATTCGCTCTCTGGGATGGGGCGGCGGCTGCACACCATGGCGGCCATGAAGCCTTCGCAGAACTCCCATTGCGGCGTTTCTTCAAAACGCTCGCGCAGGTCGTCGAGGATGTTGTCCAGGGTGTCGAAGTCTTCGGCTTGCAAGCCAGCGGTGGTGTTCATGGTGTGTTCCTGTATTCAGGCGAGGATTGTAGGGTTGAGCGCCACGCCGCAGCGCTCCAGGCGCTTGCGCATGCACAGCACTTGCGCGTCTTTGCTGTGCAAGGCGGCGGTGTGTTGCACGGCCAGGTCGATGAACTTTTGGTCGTCCGGGTCTTTGCAGGCGTATTCGGCTTTGGGGGCATCGGGCTGCAATTGCGCCAAGCGGTCAAAGTGGCCGAGCACGGTGCTGGCGGTCAAGCAGCGGTGCGTCAGGCGTTTGGCGATTTGCGGGTAGGCCAGCACGCGGGCCAGCTCTTCGCGCATGGCGGCGGTGGCCAGCCACTGCGTGCTGCCGCTCTCAACGCTGGTGCGAAGTGCCTCGGCCTTGGGTTCGTCAAACACCCACAGGTCGAGCACGATGTTGGTGTCCAGCACGCGGCGCACCGGGGTTTTCGCCCCGTCTGTACCCAGACCTTCCAGCAGAGCCGCGCCCAGCTCCATGCTCATGGTGCAGACGATCCCGAGGCGTCGGGGCCGGGCGTGCCCGCTGGGCTGTTGGTGCCGTCGCCAGGCACGCGCTTCAAGCTGCCCTTGACCATGTCAAAGCGGAACAAGCGGCATTCGATCGGGCCGTTCCACATGGGCACGCGGCGCGATTCTTTCAGGCGCATTTTGCTGGGCAGCTTCAGGTCGGGCGTGAGCATCCAGGCGCTCCAGCCGCTGTAGTTCTTCTTCCAGTGGCTGGCCAATTGGGCAAAAAAGTCGCCACCGTCGTCGGTTTGGGCGGTTTCGCGGTGGTGGCTCTGGTCTGCTGCACGCGAACTGGCCAGGGCTCCCGGCTGGAAGTTGTCGCGCCCACGCCCAGCCACACCGGCGGCGGCAATGCGCTCGCCATAAGGTGGGTTGAGCAGCATCACGCCGGGGGCCTCGCTGGGCGGCATGCGCTGCAGGGCATCACCACCCCGAAACTCGATCACACCGGACACGCCCGCCCGCTCGGCATTGCGCTCCGAAAAATCCACCATCCGGAAGGCCACATCGCTGCCAAACACCGGCGCGGTAGGTTCGTGTTCCAGGTCACGGGCCTCTTCGATCAGGCCTTGCCACACGTGGTTCTGGAAGGGCAGCAGCTTTTCAAAGCCAAAGCGGCGCTGCAAGCCGGGCGCGATGCCGCAGGCGATTTGAGCCGCCTCGATCGGGATGGTGCCGCTGCCGCAGCAAGGGTCGTACAAAGGCACGGTGGCGTCCCAGCCACTGGCGGCGATCATGGCGGCGGCCAGGGTTTCTTTCAGGGGCGCGTCGCCCTTGTCGGTGCGCCAGCCGCGCTTGAACAAAGGCTCGCCCGAGGTGTCGATGTACAGGTTGAGTGTTTCCGGCGTCACGTGCGCGTAGATGCGCACGTCGGGCCAGGTGGTGTCCACGCTGGGGCGCTCGCCGCGCTTGGCGCGAAAGCGGTCGGCCACCGCGTCTTTGATCTTGAGCGCTGCAAAGTTCAGGCTGGTCAGCGGGCTGTGTTGCGCGGTGATCTCGATCTTGAAGGTCTGTTTGGGCGTGAACCAAATCTCCCAGGCCACCGCGCTGGCGGCTTGGTACAGGTCGTTTTCGTTGCGGTAGGGCGTCTCGGACAGCTGCACCAGCACGCGCTGGGTCAGGCGGCTGTGCAGGTTGATGCGCTGGGCATCGCGCCACGAAGCGCGTGCCATCACGCCGCCGCGAGCGGTGAGCAGGTCTTGGCCCGTCAGGCCGGTGATCTGGTGGATTTCGTCGGCCAGAAAGCCTTCAACGCCGGCGGCGCAGGGCATGAAAAGTTGGAGTGAGTTCACGGCAGCAGGTTTCTCAAAGTGTTTTGCGCAGATTGGCGGGCGCGATCTTCAGGGCTTCGCGGTATTTGGCCACGGTGCGGCGGGCGCAGTCGATGCCTTGCTCCTTGAGCATTTCCGAGATCTGGTTGTCCGACAGGGGTTTGGCCGGGCTTTCGGCGGCCACCAGTTGTTTGATCAAGGCGCGCACCGCGGTGCTCGACGCCGCATTGCCGCTGTCGGTCCCCAAGCCCGAGCCAAAGAAGTATTTCAGCTCAAAGGTGCCTTGTGGCGTGGACATGTATTTGGCCGTGGTCACGCGGCTGATGGTGGACTCGTGCATGCCCAGCTCGTCGGCGATCTCGCGCAGCACCAGCGGGCGCATGGCCAGCTCGCCTTGCACCAGGAAGTTCTTTTGTCGCTCCACGATGGCTGAGGACACGCGCAAGATGGTGTCAAAGCGCTGCTGGATGTTCTTGATGAACCAACGCGCTTCTTGCAGGCGTTGCTGAAGGCCTGCGTGCGACTCGCCCTTGCCACCGCGCAAGGCGTTGGCATAGATGTCGTGCACGCGCAGCTTGGGCATCACATCGGGGTTGAGCTGGATGCGGAACTTGGGCGCGCCGGTTTTGCGCAGGTTGGTCACGATCACGTCGGGCACGATGATGTTTTGCTCGGCTTGCACAAAGGGGCGTCCAGGCTTGGGTTCGAGCCGGGCAATGAAGGGGATGGCCGCTTTGATCAGCGCCTCGCTGTCACCGGTCAGCACAGCCAGACGCTTGAAGTCGCGCTTGGCCAGCAATTCCATGGGCTGGCCACACACTTTGAGCGCGGCTTGCATGGTCGCGTGGGTCGGGTCGTCTTGCAGCAAGGCCTTGATCTGGATGCGCAGGCATTCGGCCAGGTCTCGTGCGCCCACGCCCACGGGTTCGAGCGATTGCAACAAGCCCAGTGCCACCGTGAAGCGGTGCACCAACTCGTCGAGTTGTTCAAAGTCATCTGTGCCCGCCAGGCTGGCGGCCAGCTCGGGCAGGGTGTCGGTCAGGTAGCCATCGTCATTGAGCGACTCGATCAGAAAGCGCAGCGCGGCACGGTCGATTTCGGACAGGCGCAGGGACAGGGCTTGGCGGTGCAAAAAGTCGGTGAGCGAGCCGACGCTGCGGGCCAGCTCGGTGGCGTCGGCGGTGTCTTCGCCCTTGTTTTGGCGCGATCCGGCTTCGCCCCCCCATTCGCTGTCGTCGGGACGCATCTCGACGCTGCCGTCGCCGTCCCAGCTCTCGGCCACATCTGCAACCGCTTCGCCCGTGACTTCGCTGGGCCCATCGTCGTGGCTGGATTCGGTGGCGCTTTCGCTCACCCGGTCTCCCAGGCTCACGCGGCTGTCGGCCTGCTCTAGGCCGAAGGCCTCTTGCGGGGCCTCTTCATCGCTGCGTTCTAGAAACGGGTTTTCGTCGAGCATTTGCTCAACTTCTTGCGTCAACTCCAGCGTGGACAACTGAAGCAGGCGGATCGATTGTTGCAACTGGGGCGTGAGCGCCAGGTGCTGCGACATGCGCAGCGACAGACCCGGTTTCACGCTGCGGCTTTCATGTCAGGGTTCAAAGCAGGGCGCATCACATTCGGAAGTGTTCGCCCAGATAGACGCGCCGCACATCGGCGTTGGCCACAATCTCTTCGGGGGTGCCTTGGGCCAGCACATGACCGTCGCTGATGATGAAGGCGTGGTCGCAAATGCCCAAGGTCTCGCGCACGTTGTGGTCGGTGATCAGCACACCAATGCCGCGCTGCTTGAGGAAGGCGATGATGCGCTGGATCTCGATCACGGCGATCGGATCGATACCCGCAAACGGTTCGTCCAGCAAGATGAAGCGCGGGTCGGTGGCCAGGGCACGGGCAATTTCCACCCGGCGGCGCTCGCCGCCCGATAAGGCCACGGCGGGCGAGTCGCGCAGGTGGTCCACGCGCAAATCGCTGAGCAGTTCGTTCAGTTTCGATTCAACGTCCGCACGGCTCAAGGCATGCCCATGGGCATCGGTTTGCAATTCCAGGATGGCGCGGACGTTGTCGGCCACTGAAAGCTTGCGGAAAATTGAGGCTTCTTGCGGCAGGTAGGACAGACCCATGCGCGCGCGCTTGTGAATGGGCATGCGCGTGACGTCCTGCCCGTCGATCAGGATCTGTCCGCCATCGGCGCGCACCAAGCCGACGATCATGTAAAACGAAGTGGTCTTGCCTGCGCCATTGGGGCCGAGCAGGCCGACGACCTCGCCTTTGGCCACTTGCACTGACACGTCGTGCACCACCTTGCGGCTGCCATAGGCCTTTTTCAGGTGCCGCGCTTGCAGTCGGCTGCCGACGGAGGTATCGCTCATGGTTTCTTGCTTTCGCCAAGATCTGGGCTGGTGCGCAGCATCGGGGTGCTTGAGGCGGCGGGTGCTGCACCGTCTTTGCGGGGCGTCAGTACGGCGCGCACGCGTTCTGTGCGCCCGCTGGGGTTGAGTCCTTTGGCTTGTCCATCCACGCTCATCACTTCGGTGGTGTTGTTGTAGACGATCTTTTGGCCGGTGACTTGGTTGCTCACTTCGGTGCCACGCAAGACGCGGGCTTCAGCACGTTGGATCAGGGTCATCACATCCGACTGCTTGTCGTAGATGGCCATCTCGGCCTCGCCCTCTGTGTATTCGTTCAGACCATCGCGTTTTTGGCGAAAGAAAATCCGCTCTTTGGGGGCAGCCCAGAAGTAGGCGATTTGTTGACCCTGGTCGTTTTCTTGAACTTCCATGCGGGCCGCACGCATGACCATGGTGCCTTTGACGGCGACCACATTGCCCGTGAACTGGCTTGTTTTTTTGGCCTCATCGTGGCGCATATTGTCCGCCTCGATGTTCATGGGTTTGTCTTTGTCGGCTTTTTCGGCAAGCGCGGGCCCGCCGAGCAGCGTCAGACTAAGGGTTATGAAGGCGGTGAAGCGGGAAAAGGCTTTAAAAGGCATGAATCTTGCTGGTGATCACTTTTTGATTGTAGGCGCAAGCGTTGCCCGATCTGGACTGTCCATAAAAAAAGCCCGCCTGGGGTTTCCTTGGCGGGCTTTGCACCAAATGGATGTGACAGGTGCAGTCGGTCGTGTCAGCGGTTTTGCGCGATCAGGGATTCGGCCACCTTGATGGCGCGCTCCATGCTGCCTGCGATTGAGCCATCCGTGTAGAAACGCCCGGCAATGCCAAAAGAAGGCACGCCCTCGACCTTGTAATCGTTTTGCAGTTGTACCGCACGCTTGAGCTTGCTGGCCACGCCGAACGATTTGTAGGTCTCGGTGAATTTGATTTTGTCAACGCCGTGTTTGGAGACCCAGTCTGCAATGGCTGTCTCGGTGTTGAGGGCTTGCTTTTCCACATGGATGGCAGCGAATACTTTGGCATGCAAGCTCTCGAGCAAGCCCATGGCCTCGAGGGCGTAGAAGAGGCGTTGCTGGGGTGCGAAGTCATCTCGAAAAGCCACAGGCACGCGGCGGACGACCACATCTTTGGGTGCGGTCTTGATCCACTGCGCAAATGTGGGCTCGAAGGCGTTGCAATGGGGGCAGCTGTACCAGAAGAACTCGATCAGCTCAATCTTGCCCTTGTCGACATCGGTGGCCACAGGGCGTTCGAGCGGGTAATAATCTTTGCCCGCTTTGAACAAAGCTTGCGCCCAAGCAGTTGATTGGCTGACCCAAGCCGACGTGGCCAGCAATGCGGAAGAGAAATGACGACGTTTCATGAAGGCTCCTGAAGCGGTTGGATGGTTTGTAGAGGCTCAGCGCTGAACGCGCACCAAGGTGTTCTCGATGCTGTTGGTTTCCAGTCGGGTGCGAATTTTTTCGGCGCTTGTTTTGTC
Source organism: Limnohabitans sp. Jir72 (assembly GCF_003063575.1). GTDB lineage: Bacteria > Pseudomonadota > Gammaproteobacteria > Burkholderiales > Burkholderiaceae_C > Limnohabitans_A. The sequence continues at coordinate 227,783 of NZ_NESC01000003.1, read as the reverse complement.
GGCAAAGGGTCCCAAGCGCACGCGGTAAACCGTGCGCCCACCTTGGTCGCGTTCAGACACCTTGGCGTCCATGCCCATCAGTGCCAGTTTGGCTTTTTGGGCATCTGCGTCAGCGGTGCTGCGAAAGGCCCCAACCTGAATGACGTAATCAAAAGGGTCTGATCCGGTGGGCGTGGGTGCAGCGGTGGTTAATCCTGACTTGGCTTTGGTCAAGTCGCCCAGCGGGTCAGCCGTGACGGTGGGTCGGCTTTCGACTTTTGCAGGCTCTGATTTGACGGTTTCGGCGGTGGGCTTGTTGACAGGGGCGTCGACCGGTTTGGCCGGCGCATCGTTAACAGCTGTTGCAGGCCCTTCGGCGGGGGCTTTGGGCTGGAAAATGTTATTGGGGTTCCAATCTTTGTTTTTCTGACTTTCGGCGCTGTCCTGTTCAGATGACCTTGGTTGGTTCTTGTTGGAAAAGGGGGTGGGCACCTTGGTCACATAAATTGCAACCGCCAGTGAGCTGGCCAAACCCACCACCAAACCCATGATGAAGCCAATGAATGTGCCGCCGTGTTGAGATTTTTTAACCATCTTGATTCACATTTTTTGAGGTGCTGAAACGCCCAGAACTTTCAGACCGTTGTGCAGCACTTGCGCGGTGGCAGCGACCAATGCCAAACGGGCCTTTTTGACTGCTTCGTCATCCACCAGAATACGCTCAGCATCGTAGTAGCTGTGGTACAGCGAAGCCAAGTCGCGCAAATAGAAGGTCACGTCGTGCGGCGCGAAGTCGTTGGCCGCAGAGGTCAGCATCTCAGGGTACTTGGCCAGGGCCAGCATCAGCGCGTGGGCCTGTGGGCTTTGCAGAGGCGACAGTTCGGCGTGCGTCAGGCTGGCCTTGTCGCCACCCCAAGCCGCCAGCACCGAGCAAATACGGGCATGGGCGTACTGAACGTAGTACACCGGGTTGTCGTTGTTTTGGGCCAGCGCCAAGTCGATGTCGAAGATGTATTCGGTGTCCGGCTTGCGCGACAGCAAGAAGAAACGCACCGCGTCTTTGCTGGTCCATTCGATCAGGTCGCGCAAGGTCACGTAACTGCCTGCGCGCTTGGAAATTTTGACCTCTTCACCGCCACGCATCACGCGCACCATGGTGTGCAGCACGTAATCGGGGTAGCCCTCGGGAATGCCGACATTGGCCGCCTGCAGGCCCGCACGCACGCGGGCAATCGTGCCGTGGTGGTCGGTGCCCTGGATGTTGACCACGCGGGTGAAGCCGCGTTCCCACTTGGTGATGTGGTAGGCCACATCGGGCACAAAGTAGGTGTAGGTGCCGTCGCCTTTGCGCATGACGCGGTCTTTGTCGTCGCCGTAATCGGTCGATTTGAGCCACAGCGCGCCGTCTTGCTCGTAGGTCTTGCCTGCGTCTTTGAGCTTTTGCACGGCGGCGTCGACCTTGCCGCTGGTGTACAGGCTGGACTCCAGGTAGTAGTTGTCGAACTTGACGTCAAAGGCCTTCAGGTCCAGGTCTTGCTCGTGGCGCAAATAAGCCACAGCAAACTGGCGCATGCCGTCCAAGTCATTCACATCGCCACTGGCGGTGAACTCGCGGTCATCGGACTTGACGGTCTTTTTGGCCAGAAAGTCGTTGGCGATGTCCTGGATGTAGTCGCCGTTGTAGAACGCCTTGCTTTCGGGGTTCTCGGGGTCGGTTGGCCAGCGATCGTCGCCCGGCTTGACACCCAAGGCGCGCATGTGGGTGCTTTTGGCCAGGGTGCCAATTTGCACGCCCGCATCGTTGTAATAGAACTCGCGGTAGACCTGCTGGCCTTGTGTGGCCAGCAAATTGCAGATCGCGTCGCCCAAAGCCGCTTGGCGGCCGTGGCCCACGTGCAGCGGGCCTGTGGGGTTGGCCGAGACGAACTCGACCAGCACCTTGTTGGCTTGCGCAGGCTGGTCGCCAAAGCACTCGGCCGCTTGCAGCACTTCGTGAATGATGGCTTGCTTGGCCGCGTCTTTCAGTCTGATGTTGATGAAGCCCGGGCCAGCCAGCTCGATGGCGTCCACCCAGCGCTCAAAAGCGGGGGTGGCCAGCAAGGCGGTGCGCAGGGCTTCGCCCAGTTGCCGGGGGTTTTGTTTCAGGGCTTTGGCCAGCTGCATGGCGGCTGTGCAAGCCAAGTCGCCATGGGCGGCGACCTTGGGGGATTCAAAGGCAGCACGGCTACCGGCGCCGGGCTGGAGTTTGTCGAGCTCGGCGGCCAAGGCCGCGAGCAAATGTTGTTTGGCAGAAAGCATGGGTGGATTTTACGGGGCGTGGCCTGGTCTGAATGGATGAACGCTTTTGTGTGTGTGTTCATTTACAGTTGATTACAAGCCCAAGCTGGACAAATCGCCTGCCCAAATGCCCTAATGCACGTGGCGTTGGAATGCATGTCGCGCCACCATCCATCTTCACCATCAGGGAGTTTCATATGCGTCACGGTTTCACAGTTCTGGCTTTGGGTTTGGCATTGGCTTCGGGTTGGGCGCAGGCCGCAGACCCGGCCCCCGCTGAAAAAACACCCCAGCAAAGCAAAATGGCCACCTGCAACAAGGATGCCGACGGCAAAAAAGGCGATGAGCGCAAGGCCTTCATGAAAGAGTGCCTGAGCGCCAACAAAAAAGAAACTCAGCAAAACAAGATGAAAACTTGCAACGCTGAAGCCAAGGAAACCGGCAAGAAGGGCGACGAGCGCAAAGCCTTCATGTCCGAATGCCTGAAAAAGTGATGAGCGCAGCGGGGCGCCTGCCCCGTTGACCGCCTGACCCAGCCTGACCTTTGTCAGGCTTTTTTATGGCCCGTGTTCACAGGCTGGTGCCTTGCCAGAACTCGGTTTGACCGTAGTGCAGCTTCAGGTGATCGATCCACAGGCGCACCCGCAAAGGCAAATGCTTGCGCTGCGGAAACACCACAAAAATCCCATTGGGTGGCGCGGCATAGTCTTCCAGCACCGCCACCAACTGGCCAGCCTGAATTTCGGCCTCGACCTCCCAGGTGCTGCGCCAGGCGATGCCGTAACCGGCCAGACACCAGTCGTGCAGCACTTGACCGTCCGAGCAGTCCAAGGGGCCACCGGGGCGCAGATGAATCACATCGCTGCTGTCCGGTGTGCGAAAGGCCCAGCCCCGCGTCTGCGAAGCATCGCTCGACAAGGTCAGGCAGTCGTGCTGCAGCAAATCGGACGGTTGCTCAGGTGTGCCGCGCCGGGCCAGGTAGGCCGGTGTGGCCACACACAAGCGGCGGTTGTCGGCCATGCGCACGCTTACCAAAGACGAGTCGGGCAAATCGCCCACGCGCACCGCGCAGTCAAAGCCCTCGCCCGCCAGGTCCACCACACGGTCTGACAGGTTCAGCGAGATGGTCACATCGGGGTGCAGTTCGCGGAATTTGGGCACCAGTGGTGCGACATGGCGGCGCCCAAAACCGGCGGGTGCCGTGATGCGCAAATGCCCGCTGGCCTTGACGCCGCCTGCAGACACGCTGGCTTCTGCGTTGGCCACATCGGAGAGCAAGCGCTGACAATCTTCTAAAAAGGCGCTGCCTTCGTGGGTGAGCGTGATGCGCCGCGTGGTGCGCACCAGCAGCTTCACGCCCAGGTGCTCTTCCAGCGCGTCCAGCCTGCGCCCGATGATGGCCGGGGCCACGCCCTCGCCACGGGCAGCGGCCGTCAGGCTGCCCTTGGTGGCAACCGAGACAAAGGTGTCGAAAGCTTTGAGCTTGTCCATGACGGCAATTATGCTGATTTGCCGTGTATTTGTGCAAAAAAGTCATGGGTTAATGAATTTTTGTCGTCTTTATCCGCATCGAAACTTAGAATAAAGTCCTTTCCAAGCTGCAAAGTGTTCCGCACCGCAAGGCGTGTGGGCTGGCAGAGTGTCCGTATTCCTTTTTCCAACATCCGAGGTTCCCATGACCGAACGCACCGCGATCCACCAGCTGCAAGTGGCCAACCCTTTGCTGAGCTTCATCAACGACACCCTTTTGCCCGCCACCGGCGTGGACAAGGACAAGTTCTGGGCTGGCTTTGACAGCATCGTGGCCGATCTGGCCCCCAAGAACATCGCCTTGCTGGCCGAACGTGACCGCATCCAGACCGCCATGGACCAGTGGCACACCGCCAACCCCGGCCCTGTGGCCGAAGGCAAGGCCATGAAGGCCTACCGCAAGTTCCTGAGTCAGATCGGTTACCTGGTGCCCGAGCCCCGCAATGCCCAAGCCACCACCGCCAACGTGGACGCCGAACTGGCCAAGCTGGCGGGTCCTCAGCTGGTGGTGCCGATCTTGAACGCCCGCTACGCCCTGAACGCCGCCAACGCCCGTTGGGGTTCTTTGTACGACGCGCTGTACGGCACCGATGCGATCAGCGAAGCCGATGGTTGCGAAAAAGGCACGGGCTACAACCCCAAGCGCGGCGCCAAAGTCATCGACTACTGCCGCAACGTGCTCGACCGCACCGCCCCCCTGAAGACCGGCTCGCACGTGGGCAGCAAGGGCTATATCGTCAAAGCGGGCAAGCTGGTCGTGACCTTGGCCAATGGCAAGAACACCACGCTGGCCGATGCCAAGCAGTTCGTGGGCTACACCGGCGATGCCAAGGCGCCTGCCTCGGTGCTGTTCGTGCACAACGGCATCCACCTCGACCTGCAAATCAACAAGACCACCCCCATCGGCAAGACCGACCCGGCTGGCGTGTCCGACCTGATCGCTGAAAGCGCCTTGTCCACCATCTTGGACTTGGAAGACTCGGTGGCCGCTGTGGATGCTGACGACAAAGTGTTGGCCTACGCCAACTGGCTCGGCATCTTGCAGGGCACCTTGAGCGAAGAAGTGCAAAAGGGCGGCAAGACCTTCACCCGCACCATGAACGGTGACCGCGAATACACCAAGCCCACCGGCAAAGGCACCGTCAAGCTGCACGGCCGTTCGCTCATGTTTGTGCGCAACGTCGGTCACCTGATGACCAACCCCGCCATCCTTTACAAAGCTGCAGACGGCAGCACCAAAGAGATCCCCGAGGGCATCCTGGACGCGATGATCACCGTGACCTGCGCCTTGGTCGACTTGCAGAAAAAATCGTCGCACCCTCTGCGCAACAGCCGCACCGGCAGCGTCTACATCGTCAAGCCCAAGATGCACGGCCCGGCCGAAGTCGCCTTTGCCAACGAGCTGTTTGGCCGCGTGGAAAAAGTCATTGGCATGAAGCCTTCCACCGTCAAGCTGGGCATCATGGACGAAGAGCGCCGCACCAGCGCCAACCTCAAGGCTTGCATCGCTGCTGCCAAAAGCCGCGTGGCCTTCATCAACACCGGCTTTTTGGACCGCACCGGCGACGAGATGCACACCTGCATGCTGGCCGGCCCCGTCATGCGCAAGGGCGACATCAAGAACAGCACTTGGCTGGCCGCTTACGAGAAGAACAACGTCAACGTGGGCCTGGCCTGTGGCCTGCGCGGCCGTGCCCAGATCGGCAAAGGCATGTGGGCCATGCCCGACCTGATGGCCGACATGCTCAAAGCCAAGATCGGCCACCCCCTGGCCGGTGCCAACACCGCCTGGGTGCCCAGCCCCACCGCCGCCACGCTGCACGCCATGCACTACCACCAGGTGGACGTGCCTGCCTTGCAAAAGCAGATGGAAAAAGCGGTCGCCAAACAAGACGCCAAAGAGTTGCGCGAAACCACCCTCAACGCTTTGCTGCAGTTCCCTGTGGTCGCCCCAGACGCGGCCAACTGGTCGGACGAAGACAAGCAAAAAGAACTCGACAACAACGCCCAAGGCATCTTGGGTTATGTGGTGCGCTGGGTTGACCAGGGCGTGGGCTGCTCCAAGGTGCCCGACATCAACGGCGTGGGCCTGATGGAAGACCGCGCCACGCTGCGCATCAGCAGCCAGCACATGGCCAACTGGCTGCACCACGGCGTGGTGACCGAAGCCCAAGTGCAAGCCACCATGGAACGCATGGCTGCCGTGGTCGACGCACAAAACGCGGGCGACGACGCTTACCAGCCCATGGCCGGTAACTTTGCCAAGTCGGCGGCTTACAAAGCCGCTTGCGATCTGGTCTTCAAAGGCAAGGCACAGCCTTCTGGCTACACCGAGCCCCTGTTGCACGCTTGGCGCCTGAAGGTGAAAGCAGCCTGATCTCCTTTGTCCCCACACCCGTGGGGACTCCTGTCGGGGCTGAAGCCACCGACCTACAAGACACACTGTAGGTCGGCGGCTTCAGCCCCGATTTGTTTTCGCCATCACAGACGCACCGCCGCCAAGCCCTAAACTTGGGGCTTTGATGTCCATGATCAGGCCATGAGCGTTTGTTCCACCCTAGACCCCTGTCGTTGCCCCCTGTGCGGGCAAGACAACCGTTGCGCCATGGCGGCACAGGCCCCCACAAATGCGCAAGCGGCTTGCTGGTGCACCCGCGAACAATTCAGCGCAGCTTTGTTGCAGCAAATTCCAGATGCGGCCAAAGGCAAGGCCTGCATTTGTCAGGGCTGTGTCCAAAAAACAGCACGGACGACATGAGCCACGATACCCACAGCCTGCAGGCCCTCAAAGCCCGTTATGGCGAGCGCCACCGCTGGCTGCTGCTTTTGTCGGTGATGCTGGGCACCATGGCCTCGGTCATGTCGTCGACCATCATGAACGTGGCGATCCCCGACATGAGCCAGCATTTCACGCTGGGCCAGACGCGGGTGCAGTGGGTCAGCTCGGGCTTCATGGTGGCCATGACCGTGTCCATGCTGACCACGCCCTGGTTGCTCTCGCGTTTTGGTTATCGCCGTACCTACGAAATTTGCATGCTCATGCTGCTGGGTGGCGGCATTGCCGGTGGCTTGGCCGACGACTACAGCTGGGTGCTGGTGGCCCGCATTGTGGAGGGCCTGGCTGCCGGTGTGGTGCAGCCGATCCCTGTGATCATCATCATGAACGCTTTTGCCCCCGAAGAACGCGGCCGCGCCAGCGGCTTGTTTGGCACCGGCGTGGTGCTGGCCCCGGCCATTGGCCCCAGCGTGGGCGGCTTGCTGGTCGATGCGTTTGGCTGGCGTTCCATCTTCTTCATGGTCGTGCCGCTGGCGCTGGCGGCGCTTTGGCTGGCGCGGCGCTATGTGCCCACCACCGCACCCGGCGGCGTGCAGGCCAATGCCGCTTCGGGCCGCCTGGACTGGTGGGGGCTGTTGATGGCGCTGGTGGGCACCGTGCTCTTGCTCAATGGCATGGTGGCGTGGCGCGAATCGGGCACAGCGCAGGGCCTGCCTTTGCTGCTGGGTGCCGCCTTCATGGCCGCCTGCTTTGTGGCTTGGCAAATGCGCTTGCAGCGGCGCTTTCAGCACCACGCCACCGGTGCGCAGGCGCCGCTGATGGACTTGCGGGTGTTCACCCACCGCAGTTTTCTCATGGGTTCTTTGGTGGCCGTGACCTATGGCACCGCGCTCTTTGGTTCCACCTATTTGCTGCCGGTGTTCATGCAAAGCGGCTTGGGTTTGTCGGCTTCGTATGTGGGCTCGGCCTTGTTGCCAGCGGGCTTCATGTTGGCCATCACCATCACGCTGGTGGGGCGCTGGGCCGACCGCACCGACAAACGGCGTTTGGTGTTGGTGGGCCTGGCCTTGCTGGCCAGCTCGTTTGCGCTCATGAGCACGGTGGACCCGGACAAAGGCTTGCTCACGCTGTGGCTGTGGACCATTGTGGGCCGCGTGGGGCTGGGCTTCATCTTGCCCTCGCTCAACCTCGGCGCCATGCAGGGCATGCCTGCGCACCTGATCCCGCAGGGTGCCAGTGTGGTCAATTTCTTGCGCATGCTCGGCGGCGCAGCCGGCGTGAGCCTGTGCGCCATCGTGCTCGAGTGGCGGCTGGCTGCCAAGGGCGTGGCTTTGCTGGGCGCGGGCGACGCCCATGCCCGCTTGCTGGCCTTTCACGACACCTTTTGGTTTTTGGCCGTGCTCACGGCTTTGGCCATCATCCCGGCCTGGCTCATGTCCGCGCCCGCCCACAAGAAAGACTGACCCATGTGCCAACTGCTCGGCATGAACTGCAACACCCCCACCGATGTCACTTTCAGCTTCAGCGGCTTTGCGCAGCGCGGCGGCATCACCGACCACCATGGCGATGGCTGGGGCATTGCATTTTTTGAAGGGCGCGGCGTGCGCCACATGGTGGACCACCAAAGCGCCAGCAGCTCACCGATTGCCGAGTTGATTCGCCGTTACCCGATCAAAAGCAAAAACGTCATCGCCCACATCCGCAAAGCCACGCAAGGCGAGGTCAGTCTGGAAAACTGCCACCCCTTTGTGCGCGAGCTCTGGGGCCGCTACTGGGTGTTTGCCCACAACGGCAACTTGGTCGACTTTGAGCCGCGCCTGCACGGCAACTTCAAACCCGTGGGGCAGACGGACAGCGAGCGCGCCTTTTGTTGGATCATGCAGGAGCTGGCCAAGTCACACGCCAGCGTGCCCAGCGTGCAAGAGCTGTCGCTCACGTTGCGCGAGCTGGTGCCACACATCGCCAAGCACGGCACCTTCAACTTCTTGCTGTCCAACGGCCAGGCCTTGTGGGCATATGCCAACACGCAGCTGCACTACGTGTTGCGCCGCCACCCCTTCAGCCAAGCGACCTTGAGCGACGAAGACCTGAGTGTGAACTTTGCCGAGCACACCCGCGAGACCGACCGCGTTGCCGTGGTCGTCACCCAGCCTTTGACCACCAACGAGACTTGGGTGGCGTTTGAGCCTGGGCGGGTGTACACCTTTGAAGACGGCGATTTGATGCGCTGAACGCGCAGTGCCTCAAAATTCTGCGTGCAATCGCACCGCGTACACATTCACCGGGCCACGCAGCGCGTTGTAGGCCGGGTTCTGGATGTACTGGTAGTCCGCCGTCAACCAGGTTTGGCGGTTGATGCCCCAGCTGTAGAAGGTCTCCAGCCCGCGCTCGGGTTTGTATTGCAACTGGCCATCGCCAATGAAATACGAAATGCCGCCTGCCGCCAGAAATTCGCGACGGTCGCGTGACAAACGGTTTTCCATGAACGCCAAGCCCACACTGTCCTGGCCGCGTTGCCAAGCGGCACCGTTGACGCGCACACCTGCTGACAGAGAAGCATCGATCTCGGTGAAGGCATAGGTTTCGGTGCGGCCATCGGCTTTCATGGCCCGCAGGAAAACCCCCACCTGATCCGATACAGCCTGCTCCAGGTTCACGCCCAGACCGTATTTGATTTTCTCGCCCTGGCGCACATTGAAAAACGCTTGCCGGTTGCTGTCGGGGTTTGCCAGCAGGTAGGCGGTCGCATCTTTGAAGCTGGCCGTCACAGCGCGGTTGCGCCAGGCCAGTACACGCACCTTGCCGGGCTGGTTCATCAGCGTGTGGGCATGCTCCACCTCGACCTGGTCGCCATAGTGGCGCAGCAAGTCGGTGTCGACTTGCAATTCGTTGGGCTTTTTGGGGCCGGTCATGCGGGCTGCGCGCAGCACCCAATCGCCTTGGTACCATTCGCCAGCCACGCCCCAGCCAAAGCCACGGGCATCGGCGGCGTAGTCGTAGGCACCATAAGTCCAGTGGCTCCAGTTCATGAACTGGGTGCGCGGGTCCTTGGCATAGGCGTTGTCGTCCAACACGTCCAGCGTCGAGAAGTTGCCCGCCGTCATTACAAAGCGGTTCTTGTCGACCACCTGGGCCATCTGGTTGAAGTCGGAGGCGATCTGTTCTTTCTCGCCGCCCTGGTTCCAGGTCTTGCGCCAGAACAGGCGTTGCAAATAGGGCTTGGGCGTGGTACCCGCAGCGCGGGTGATCTCGCCGTTGGTGAAACTGCCCAGGCCCACCAAGTTGTCACTGAACGGAACGCCCGAAGCCAGTTCTACGTTGGCATACACCTCAGCACCCGATTCAAGGCGCAAGCCCCAATGGCCTGTGAGTGAGAAGGTGTACATCTTCTCTCGTTGCGCGCTCAGGCTGTTGGCCGAGGTGGCGCCGCTGCTGCCAAAGCTTGGGTGCTGCTGCCAGTTGTAAGTGCTTTGGTAGCGGGCCGAGGTGTTCTCGGTTTCTTGCGCCCACGCAGAAAGGCCCAAGCCCAGCAGGCCTAAGCCCAGTAAAAAGCGGATCATTGAAAAAGAATGCATGGGTATTCACAAATCGGAAAAACACCCGATCCTATCGCGTGGGCATGAATGCCCGATGACAGGGCATCTCATGCGGCTTTTTAAGCGGCCAGCGCTTGCTCAATGGCATCCACATACAGCGCTGCCACATCGCAACCCATCTGGTCCGTGATTTCCTGAAAACAGGTCGGGCTCGTCACGTTGATCTCGGTCAGGCTCTCGCCAATGATGTCCAGGCCCACCAGCATCAGGCCACGGGCCATCAGGATCGGACCCAGCGTTTCGGCAATCTCGCGGTCGCGTGCCGAAATCGGTTGTGCCACGCCCTTGCCACCAGCGGCCAGATTGCCACGCACCTCGCCGCCTTGTGGAATGCGGGCCAGGCAAAACGGCACGGGTTTGCCGCCGATCAGCAGCACCCGCTTGTCACCCTGTGCAATGCCGGGCAAGAACTTTTGCACCATCACGGTTTGTGCGCCGTCACGGTTGAGTGTCTCGATGATCGCGCCCAGGTTCAGGCCGTCGGCCCCCACCTTGAAAATGCCCATGCCGCCCATGCCGTCCAGCGGCTTCAAAATGATGTCGCCATGCGTGGCGTGGAACTCGCGGATGTCCGCCTCGTTGCGCGTGACCAGCGTGGGCGCGATGAACTGGGGGAACTCCAAAATCGCCAGCTTTTCGGGGTGGTTGCGCAGCGCAGCTGGGCTGTTGAAGACCTTCGCGCCTTCGCGCTCGGCCTGACTCAGCAGGTGGGTGGCGTAGAAAAATTCGCTGTCAAAGGGCGGGTCTTTGCGCATGAGCACCGCGTCAAAATCCTTCAGAGCAGCGCGGGCCTTGCCAGTCTCGACAAACCACACATCGGCGTCGCCTGTGAGGCGAATCTCGCGGACCAGGGCCGACACCGATTGGCCGCGCTGCCAGCGCACATCGGTCATCTCGCATGCGGCCACCTGATGCCCGCGCTTTTGCGCCTCGCGCATCATGGCAAAGGTCGTGTCCTTGTAAATCTTGAACGATTCGAGTGGGTCTGCTACGAAGAGGATTTTCATGCTGGGCATTGTAGGTCGTGACCTTCAGGTCCGAGATCGCAGGGCCTTGGTGCGAGCCACAGGTGGGGGCTGTACCCGCCTATGCAAACTTGGGTGGTCAGCTTCAAATGGCGCGGACGATTTGCAAGCTGGCCGGGCGGTTGCGAACCACCACGTGCTTGGCCACCCCCAAGTACTCGCCATCGGCCGCCAGCGGCACGCCACGGGTACAGGCGATCGTCAGAGCCTCAAATGCACGGGTGTCAATGCGTGGGTGGCTCAAATGCCAGCCCATCAACAGGCGTGGCAGCATGAGCAAAGCCCCTGTCCGCGAAAAGGGCCCGGCCAAAAGCAGATCCAACTGCCCATCGTTCATGCGTGCCAGTGGCACGGCAGGGATGCCCGAGCCAAAGGTGGGTGTGTTCAGGCTGGATGCAAACAGGGCCGGCCCTTGGTGAAGCCACTGGCCATCGCTGTGCACATGCAGATCCCAAACCTTCAGATGCAGCAATTCACTCAGCGTGGCCCACAAATAGCGCGGCAAACCCCGCAACCAACGTGGCCCATTCAGCGCTCTTAAACCCACGGCCGAATCAAAACCCGCCGTCAGGCTCGACAAAAATGGCGTGTGGTGCTCATGGCCTTGCATGTCGCTCCAGCTCGCAAGGCCGGTGTCCACCGTCTGCGGCGAGGCCCTCAGGGCGTGGGCCAGGGCATCCGCCCAAGGCACGCCCTGCAGGCCCAAGCCCCGAGCGCTGTCGTTGCCACTGCCCATGGGCAGCAGGCCCAAGGTCAATTGGCGTTCCAGCACGGCGGGCAGCCAGCGGTTGAGTGTGCCGTCACCACCCACCGCCACCACGCGGCTACCGGTCGGCAAGCTGCGCAAGAGCGCCACGCTTTCGGCCAAGGTGCTGGGCGCTGACAGCGTCACGTCCGGCGAATGCGCCTGCAGCCATGCGTTCAGGGCAGGCCGTATCCGCGAAGCGCGGCCACCTTGGGCGTGGGGGTTCAGCAGGACCTGTGTCATGACCTATTGGAACGCCACCTCGGCAAAGCTGCGCAGCTTGCGGCTGTGCAGTTGGGCCGGGCCTGCGGCGCGCAACAGTTCCAGCGCCCGGATGCCGATTTGCAAATGCTGGTTCACCCGCTCACGGTAAAAGTGGTTGGCCATACCGGGCAACTTGATCTCTCCGTGCAGCGGCTTGTCGCTCACGCACAGCAGCGTGCCGTAGGGCACCCTGAAGCGAAAGCCGTTGGCCGCAATCGTGGCGCTTTCCATGTCCAGGGCCACGGCGCGGCTTTGGCTGAAACGCCGCTGCGGCGTGTTGTCGGGCAGCAGCTCCCAGTTGCGGTTGTCGGTGCTGGCCACGGTGCCAGTGCGCATCAGGCGTTTGAGCTCATGGCCTTGGCAGCCCGTGATTTCCGACACGGCTTTTTCCAGCGCGACTTGGATTTCGGCCAGCGCCGGAATCGGCACCCACAGCGGCAGCTCTTCGTCCAGCACATGGTCTTCGCGCACATAGGCGTGGGCCAGCACATAGTCGCCCAGCTGCTGCGTGGTGCGCAGGCCCGCGCAGTGGCCTACCATCAGCCAAGCGTGCGGGCGCAGCACCGCAATGTGGTCGGTGATGTTCTTGGCGTTGGCCGGGCCCACCCCGATGTTGACCATGGTGATGCCGCTGTGCCCCTCGCGCACCAGGTGGTAGCCCGGCATTTGCGGCAGGCGCGGTGGCGTGGCACCCAGGGCATCGTCAGGCTCGGTGCTCAGGCCCACACGCCGCGTGACCACATTGCCAGGCTCCACAAAAGCCACATAGGGGCTGTCCGGCTTGGCCATCTCAGCGCGGCCCAGCGCGATGAACTCGTCGATGTAGAACTGGTAGTTGGTGAACAGCACATAGTTCTGAAAGTGCGCCGGGCTGGTGCCGCTGTAATGCCGCAGGCGGTGCAGCGAATAGTCGGTGCGCGCCCCGGTAAACAGCGACAGCGGCTCGGCCTGGCCCTGCGCACCGCGCCAAGTGCCGTTGGCAATGCTGTCGTCCATCGCGGTCAGGTCGGGCAAGTCAAACACATCGCGCAATCGGGCGCGGCGTGCAGCGCTCATCTCGCCTTCCATGTGCTCGTTTTCTGCAAACGAAAAATGCACGGGCATCGGCTCCTTGCTCGTGCCCACCTCCAACCGCACCCCGTGGTTGAGGATCAACAGCTCGAACTGCTTGCGCAAATACGTGGCAAACAGGTCCGGGCGGGTGAGGGTGGTGGCGTACTGCCCGGCGCTGGCCACAAAGCCATAACTCAGCAACTCGGCTTCGGCGTCGTCTGGTGGCGTCCAGTCGGTGGCCGTCTCCAGCCGCACATAGGGGTAGCAAGCGCGCACCCGGTCGTGCAGCTCGTCACCGGCCACAAAGCGCTGCATGGCTTGGCGCAGGTGCGTCACGCTTTGCGCGTAAATGGCCTGCACGCGGGCCAAGGCCGCATCGGCGTTGTCAAAAACTTCGGGGGCGATGAAAGGGATGGGGGTTCGCATGGCCCCATTGTGCCCAATGGCTGCTTGGTCCTTGTGGCCCCTTTTGGTGTCTGCCGCCGTAGTTGATCAGTTTGTAGATGCTGTAGGGGTCGGGTGCTGATACAGCAGCTTCGAATTTCAAGTGGAGCAGGTCGCACCAGCCTTTCCTGCCGCTTGGACCCGCATCGACTTGTCGGACGGCAGTTTTGTATTCAAACTGGGCCGAGTGTGCCAGCATATTGCTGCGCTTGCCTGTGACTGCAGTGTTGCGTAGCTCGTGCGGCGAGGTGCCATCGGGCAGTTCAAAAATACCGCTCACGGCCAGTGTCCGAGGTGTCAATGATGGCTTTGCCCGCGTCGGACATGCTTCAGCCGGTGTTCTACAGGCTTTTTGCAGTTCAGGGTTTTGCAGGCTGAGCTGCTGCTGCTTTAATCCACCAAGATGGTTGTGTTGCTGAACGTTGTGGTGTGGTCAGCCATCGCGGTGAACAGTGTGCCAGCCCATGGAAGAATGGGTACAACGAGAAAAATCCGACTTTTGCATCTGTTCTTGAGGTGTGTTGAGGATGCAGCGCATGCCAAGAATCTCGTTTGACCGAGTCGTCCTGCCACTGCGAGGCAGTGGCAGGACGACCGTCTTAAGCAGGCAAAAAGCCCTCGATTGACAAATAGCGCTCGCCCGTATCGTAGTTGAAGCCCAGCACGGTGGCACCCGCTGGCAGTTCGGGCAGTTTTTGTGCAATCGCAGCCAAGGTGGCACCCGACGAGATGCCGACCAGCAGACCTTCTTCGCGGGCCGAGCGGCGGGCGTACTCACGGGCATCCTCTGCATCGACCTGGATCACGCCATCAAGCAATGTTGTGTCGAGGTTCTTGGGGATGAAGCCCGCACCAATGCCCTGGATGGGGTGGGGAGCAGGCGCGCCGCCCGAGATGACGGGCGAAGCGGTAGGCTCGACCGCGAACACTTTGAGGTTCGGGTACTTGGCCTTGAGCACGCGAGCAACGCCAGTCAAGTGGCCCCCGGTGCCCACGCCAGTGATGAGGGCGTCGATGCCTTCGGGGAAGTCGGCCAGGATCTCTTGTGCGGTGGTGCGCACGTGCACCTCGATGTTGGCGGGGTTCTCAAACTGCTGGGGCATCCAGGCTCCGGGTGTGCTGGCCACCAGCTCTTCGGCGCGGGCGATCGCGCCCTTCATGCCTTTTTCGCGGGGGGTGAGGTCAAAGCTCGCGCCGTAGGCCAGCATCAGGCGGCGGCGCTCAATGCTCATGCTGTCGGGCATGACCAGCACCAGCTTGTAGCCTTTGACGGCCGCCACCATGGCCAGGCCGATGCCGGTGTTGCCCGAGGTGGGTTCGATGATGGTGCCACCGGGCTTCAAGGCACCGGATGTCTCGGCGTCTTCGATCATGGCCAGTGCGATGCGGTCCTTGACCGAGCCGCCGGGGTTGCTGCGCTCAGACTTGACCCACACATTGGCACCGACGCCAAACAGGCGTTGGATGCGCACATGGGGGGTGTTGCCAATGGTGGCGAGGATGTTGTGGGCTTTCATGATCGGGTCTCCGTGTGAAAAAACGCTGAAAAAAACATTGTGCGTGAAAGTTCAGACCTTTTGCGGCATGAGCTTATGCCCACAGGTGATAATCAGGTGGTGAAGCTCGCCAGACCGCCGCTGGTGCAATGCCCGAAAGGGTGCACTGGAGGAACGTCCGGACTGCACAGGACAGCGTAGGAGGTAACGCCTCTCCACCGTGAGGTGAGGATCAGAGCAACAGAGACGAGTCGAACCGGCGCAACCTGGTTCGGGTGAAACGGGCAATCTCTACGCGCAGCAATACCAAGTAGGCCAACGTTGATGTGGTTCCGCAGAGTTGGCGGGTAGGTAGCATCGAGCCGGGTGGGCGACTCCCGGCCCAGAGTAATGGCGGTCACACAGCGGGCAACCGCTGTGCACAGAATCCGGCTTATCGGCGAGCTTCACACTTTTCACGGTCTTGCATTTGCGCCCCATAAGGCGGTAACGCAAGCGACTGGCGCAAGCAGCAGCTTCTCCTATCATGGGCCGGTGATCCAACATTCCCGACTGTCGCTTGCATGAAAGCACGCAAGCGTTTCTTTTCTGCCCCACAGAGGGTCTCCATGGCCCATCGACGCGGGCGGCGGCGGCTGGCATCTTGGCCTGCGCCTGTGCGCGGCATGCTGTGGATGGTCGCGGGTGGCATTTTGTTTTCCTTGCTCAACACGGTGGCGCGGGGCCTGTCCATGCAATTGGACGCCTATGAAACCCAATTTCTACGCTATCTGATGGGCATGCTGGTGATGCTGCCCTGGGTGTATCGCGATGGTTGGCGCACTTACAAACCGGTCAATATCCGTGGGCAGTTCTGGCGCGGCGCTGTACACACCGTGGGCCTGATTTTGTGGTTCACAGCACTGCCGCAAATTCCCTTGGCCGACATGACGGCGATTGGGTTCACCGGACCGATCTTCATCATGCTGGGGGCCGCTTGGTTTCTGGGCGAGACCATGCGGCGTGACCGCTGGATCGCGGCCATGATCGGTTTTGCCGGTGTGCTGGTGGTGGTGTTGCCCAAGATGTCGGGCAGTGGCGGTTGGTACAACCTGGTGATGCTGGCGTCTGCGCCGGTGTTTGCGGCCTCGTTCCTGATCACCAAGGCGCTGACCCGTTATGAAAAGCCCGGCGTGATCGTGTTGTGGCAAGCCATCACCGTGACGGTGCTGAGCCTGCCCATGGCTTTGCCGCACTGGCAAACACCGACGCCGTGGCAGTGGTTTGGATTTTTCTTGACGGGCACATTCGGCAGCATGGCGCATTATTGCCTGACGCGTGCCTTTGCCATTGCCGACATCTCGGCCACCCAGTCCTTGCGCTTTTTGGACTTGGTCTGGGCTTCCCTGCTGGGCTGGCTGATCTTTGGCGATGTACCCAGCCAATCCACCTGGTTGGGTGCAGCGGTCATCTTGGGTGCTACGGTGTGGATTGCCCGCCGCGAAGGCCGCAGGCCCGTGGCCTTGCCCGACTGAGGCGTTGGCCGCTGGAGAGGCCCTAGGCCAAGGGTCTGGCGGGCGCATGGTGTGCTGCCGATTCGATGTGAGTGGTCGGTTCGTCAAATAACAAATCCAGCCCGAATTTCAGCAAAAATTCTCCTTGGTGCAGGCCGCAAAGGAACATCGCTTCGTCCAGCTCCACGCGTTGGGCTAGGCGTCGCTGCTCGTTTGGCAGGTGTTTGACCGTGTGCCCAACCAGTCCCTCCAGCGGGGGTGTTCGTGATTTTGTGGGGTGGGGTCAAGATTGCGCGCGGCAATGGTATTTTGTAAATTTTTTTATGAACTTAATGAAACTTTAATCATGAAAAATACTTTTTAAGTATATTTTTTAAATGCGCATAATCCGGACATCTGGAGGAGACGCTGGTCATGATGTTTCGGAAAATAAAGCACGGGCTGACGGGTTTAATGATGGCTTCATTGATGGTTGCCGCGCCGGTCAGTGCACAGGATGGTTCTGGATTCGCGGCGCTGATGGATTTGTTGATGTCCAAAGTGCCTCCGCTCAGTTGGGCTGGGCTCAACGCATACAAGGCCCCGCCCCCGGTGGCTGTGACTCGGGCGCAGTGTGGGCCCGGCTCGCGGCCCGAAACGGGTCTGCAAGGGCAAGTCTCCCTGGCCGATCGGCAAAGCGGGCGCAGTGCTCAGGGTTACCAGTGCAACATGGCCTTGGTGGGTCAATACCAGGGGGTGGGCAGCGACTGGGTATCGGCTTCCAACGGTCGCTGCGCCTACATGCCCACCAGTTGGCATGGCACCACCGGCGGGACGCATGCCCAAAGTGGCATCCAAGTGATCGACTTCAGCGATCCAGCCAAACCCCGTTATGTGCGTACATTGGCCACCCGCGCCGCCCGTTCGGGCACATGGGAGTCTTTGCGCATCAGCCCCGACGGCGCGATGTTGGCCGCCGTCTCCGGCGGTGCCACAATCGATTTCAACAAGTTTGACCTCTACGACATCCGCGATTGCACCAACCCTAAATTGCTCAACAAGCAATTGCTCAACCCGAATGAGTCATCCTTGGTTCTGAACATCGGCCATGAGGGCGAATGGTCGCCGGATAGCAAGACTTACTGGACGACGGGCTTTATCAGCGGCACGGTCAGCGCTATCGATGTCAGCAACCCAGCCAGACCTGTGACGATTTATCATGGCTGGGCAGGGGCCCCCGTGGTTCATGGCATGTCCTTCAGTCCGGATGGGCGACGGTTGTACATGACCACGGACGGGATCGCTGGCTTGCTGGTGCTGGATGTCAGCGCCATTCAGGACCGCAAGCTGAACAAGCAGATCACCCCTGTGAGCAGTCTGTTCTGGAAAGATGGGTTCATCGGTCAGCGCCCACACCCGGTGATGTATGGCACTCGCCCGTATTTGATTTATACGGATGAAAGTCGCTCGGGTGGTGTGCGTTTGATCGACATCGCAGATGATCGTAATCCCAAAGTGGTGACGCACATCCGACTGTCGATACAGTTACCCGAGCACAAAGTCACCCGAACAAAGGAGTTGGCGAAAACAGGCGGTTTTGGCTATGAGTCTCACTACTGCACACCCGACAAAGACAAAGATCCATCCTTATTGGCTTGCACTTTTTTCCAGTCGGGCGTGCGCGTGTTTGACATTGCGGATCCTCAAAAACCGAGAGAAGTCGCTTACTTCAACCCACCTGCACAGACAGGAAAAAATGCCATGCTGGTCGGTTCCGCACACAACCTGCCCGTTGAGCAGCCGCTGTTGTCTGATGTCGATGTGGGTTTGCTGGATATGAGTCAGGCACTTGGGAAAGCCAACTTCACCGCCGATTTTTGCACCTCAATTCCACGTTGGAAGGGCGATCAAATCTGGGTATCCTGCACCGACAATGGCTTCATGGTGCTGCAGCTCAAGCGGCCGTGAGCGTGTTGTCGTGAGATTCCTGACCACCGGCCAAGCGGGCGGCGTGCACCGCCTTTGGCGGGTTTTAGCCATCGCCGCAGTGGGCTTGTGGCTGACGGCTGCTGTCGCTTGGTGGGCGCTTGAGCGTGTACATGATCCGGTCCAGCCCGCCGTGGCCACCGGTTTCATGCGCGACATGGGTGTGCACCACAACCAGGCTGTGAACTTGGCTTTGTTGGGTGCCGTCAAAGGATCACCAGATATCCAGGCCACCTCTTTGAAAATCATCCGGGGCCAAAGTCTGGAAATGGGCATGATGCACGCGTGGACGATGGCCGAAACACAAACAGCACAGGCATCAGGCGCACCGATGATGGGATGGATGGCTGACCGATACGCCCGCCTGGGCCAGCATATCCCGGAGTACGACAAATTCATCTTGGCTTGTCAGGCCCATCCCGACCAAATGCCAGGTATGGCCACGCTAGATGAGCTCAGCCGATTGCAGCAGGCCACGGGCGTTGCGTTCCAGCACCTTTGGTTGGAATTGATGATCCGGCACCATGCCGCAGCGATCGTGATGACCCGCTTTGCTGCAGACCATGCGGAGACCAGTCGTTTTCGCAGCTTTGCGGCCAGCATGCTGCGAGACCAAGTGCAGGAATCGGTGCAGCTGCTCACTCTGGCGCGACGCGATGGTTTGGATATGCAGAACCATCAGGGCCGTTGATTCATGAACGAACGCTTTTATGCCTGGTGGGTGCTTGGCTTGGCGCTGACCGGTCTGTGCCTGTGGGGGGCGTTTTATACAGCGTCCCAGCCCGATGAGTCCGTGACAGCGCCTTTGGCACTGTCTATGGCTGTGCCGTCAGCTGCGGATCAGGCCTTGCTGGCCAATGGGGGGCAGGGCGAGAAGGGGCTGGCAGTGCTTGCCGCGCAACCCTTGCGGTCAGGCCGATGGGGGCAGTTTGAACGGGGACAGCTGCGTCCCGACAGCGATTTGCGCAGGCGCTTTGATCAGCTGTTGGCGCAACGGACGACGCAAGCATGGTCGGACATGCGCAATACGGTGCAGGCACTGGCCATGCACGACCTCAGCCCAGAGGGCGTGCAGGCGGTGGTTCAGATTTGGGACAACTACCTGAATTTGCTGATATGGGACGAAACCATGCAAAACCAGTTGGATCTGAAAGCCTTGACCGCGGACCAATGGATCGTTTCACGGTTGGACTTTTTCCGTCAGGCCCGCTCGCTCTTGGGCCCTGAGTGGGCACAGGCTTTCTTTGCAGAAGACCAAGCGCAGCTTGAGCAGTTGGCGCGCGGCCTGCAAGATCAGCGAGGGTCGTCAGGCCTGCGCGACCAGAGCTCTTCAACACCCTCGCCGTGATGCGTGTGGCCGACACGCGCTGAACGGTGATCAGGTATTGGGTGTGTTGCTCACCCCCGAGGCCACGTGCCCCGAGGGCACATGGCGTGCCGCCGATTCGATGTGGCCGGTCTGGTCATCAAAGAAAAAATCCGGTTCAAACTCGCGTAAAAATTCGCCTTTGGGAAGGCCTCCCAGGAACATGGCTTCGTCTACTTCGATGTTCCAGTTCATCAGGGTGCGAATGGCGCGCTCGTGCGCGGGCGCGCTGCGCGCTGTGACGAGCGCGGTGCGGATGCGCATGGCCGGTGTGCCCTCTTGCTGCAGCCGTTGCAGCGCTGCCAGCAGGGGCTTGAAGGGCCCGGCCAACAAGGGTTGGGTCGCTTTGTCGCTTTCGTGCTTTTGAAAAGCCGACA
This sequence comes from Limnohabitans sp. Jir72, assembly GCF_003063575.1. Classification (GTDB taxonomy): domain Bacteria; phylum Pseudomonadota; class Gammaproteobacteria; order Burkholderiales; family Burkholderiaceae_C; genus Limnohabitans_A. Next base: position 207,397 of record NZ_NESC01000003.1, on the reverse strand, counting down.
AGCCTTCGGCCTGGAACACGCGCTCCGCTTCATCCGAGAACAGCACCGCATCACCGTCGAAAGCGATGCGGACTTCTTGCGGGTGCGCTTCGGACGCCCGCGCCGAGTGTGGGTACACCTGCGCCGCAGGCACGCCCGCACCCAGCGCGGCCCGTACATCGGACAGGTGGGTAGACAAAAACAGGTTGGCGTTGAGCGGCTTGAGGTAACGCCAGGGTGGTTGTCCGCGCGTGAAGCTCCCGCGCTGGATGGGCAAGCCGTAGTGCTGCGCCGAGCGGAACACCCGCATGCCGGAGACCGGGTCATTGCGCGAGAGGATCACCACCTCCACGCGCTGGGCCTGGGCATCGTTGAAGGCCAGCAGCTTGCGCACCAAGGAAAAAGCCACGCCGGGGCGAGCAGGCTCTTCTAGCCGGTCGAGTTGGAGCTTCATGTACGCCCGGTCATCGCCCTGCTCGAAGATTTTGTTTTCTTCTTCAAAATCGAACAGGGCCCGTGACGAAATCGCCACGACCAATTGGCCTTCAAGTGTGACGGGCATGTGGACTCCTTCGGGTCATTTGACCCATTGGTTCAGTTCCATGATGGGCATCAGGACGGCCAGTACGATCAGCATGACCATGCCGCCCATGGCGACGATCAGCAAAGGCTCCAGGATGGTGGCCAGGGCCATGGCGCGGCGCTGCACCTCGGCCGACAGTTGTTGGGCGGCGCGTTGCAGCATGACTGGCAGCTGGCCGGTTTGTTCGCCCAGTTTGGCAAACATGCTGAGCAAACCCGGAAAGCGGGCATGTTGCGCCAAGGCCGTGCCCAAAGGCGCGCCTTCGCGCACACGCACCAGGGCTTCGAGCGCATCGGCGCGCAAGGCTTGGTTGGACAAGGTGTCGGCCGCGGCCTGCAAGGCCTTGAGGATGGGCACCCCCGCTGCCGTGAGCATGCCCAACGTGGAGGCAAAGCGGGCGCTGTTGTAACCACGGGCCAGGCGGCCCACGATCGGCATGCGCAGCCAGACCGCGTCAAAGCGCAAGCGAAATTCACTTTGGCGCAAGGCCATGCGAAAACCTGCAATGCCCGTGGCGAGCATGAGCAATAAAAGCCAGCCCCACTGGCGCACTGCATCGCTGATGGCCAGCATGGCCACGGTGAGCGTGGGCAATTGGTGTTTGGTGCCTGCAAATACCCCTGCCACCTGGGGCACGACCGAGGTCATCAGAAACACCACGATGGCCAACGCCACCAGACTCACGATGGCAGGGTAAAGTGCCGCGCCCAACAGTTTGGCGCGCAGGACTTGCTGCGCTTCGAGGTCATCGGCCAGTTGCTCCAGCACCTGACCGAGGTGACCGCTTTGTTCGCCCGCGGCGATGACAGCCAGGTCAATGGCGGGAAATTCGCCACGGTGTTGGGCCAGTGCACGCCCCAAGCTGCTGCCTGCATTGACTTCCGCCCGGATGGCGGCCATCAGCTGGCCTTGTTTTTCGTCTTCGGCTTCATCCGTCAGGGCCGACAGGGCGCGTTCGATCGACAGGCCGCTGCTCACCAGTCCGGCCAGTTGGCGTGTCCAGACGGCACGTTCGCTGGTGCTGAAGACCCGTGAGTGGCCAATGGGCCGTTGCCACCAAGGCAACTGCTTGCTGTGGGCATCCCCTGATGTGGCGGCGATGGCCTCGACCGCCAGTGGCACCAGTGACTGGTTGCGCAGTTGGCTGCGCGCAGCTTTCTGGCTGTCGGCTTCAATCACGCCTTTGCGCGTGATGCCATCGGCTTGCAGGGCTTCAAAACGGTAAGCAGGCATGTCAGGCGCTCAATGCTCGAAGTACACCACGCCCAGTTGACCCGAGTAGGTCCATTCAAGCGTGGAATACAGGGTAGACGGGAAAATCGGCTGGAGTGTGCGCTGTGCGGCAAGTTGGCCAAAAAATGCCCAATGCGCGGACAGTTTTTGCCGGTAAGCCAACTGGGTTCCCAGACCCCCCCAGCCAGTGCCGAAGTGGCTGGGGCCATCCGGCGCAAGGTGTTGCTGGGTTTGCCAATGCGAGGCGCTGCCCCAGGTCATGGATTGACTGATCATCAAGGTGCTGCGGTCTGTCAGGGGGTGTCGGTAGGTCAGCACAGGGGACCACGCAGTGCCATCGCCGCGCATGAACAGGTCTTGCGTGGCGATCAGACCGACTGACCAGAGCTTGGTGAGGCGGTAGTCCAGTCCGGCTTTGGCCCGCAGGGTTTTTCGGCCGGACTTGAACGTATCAAAATGGCTGTCGTTGTCCAAGTTGATGATGTTGCCTGACAATGAAGCGCTCCATTTGGCGTCCTTTTGCAAGTCATAGGTCAGGTTGTTGTCTTGCAGCACTTGGCCAAAGCGGTGCCAGTCTGATCCATCGGTTTGTCCGATTCGCCAACGCCCGTAGCGCAAGCCCAAGCTGGGGCGCAATTTCATGCTGCCTGGCTGGTTCAGATGCTGTATGTCGGTGCTCAGGCCTATGCTGTAAGTCCAAGTCTCGGCCATCGGGGCCAGTGCGTTGGTCACCGATGTGCTCGGTGCGGCCTCTTGTGCCCATGCGTTCAGAGTCATGCAAAAGGCCAAACCCCATGCGAATCGCTGACCAAGGGCCAAGCCGTGGGCATGGGGAAGGTCTTTCATCGTGCCAATTCAATCGCGCGTGACACGCAGCAGTTCTTCGGCCGTGGTGACGCCAGAATCGACCAAGCGACGACCGTCGTCTCGCATGAGCACCATGCCTTGGCTCAGTGCGGTGACTCGCAACTCGGCTTCGGCAGCCCGCTGGTGGATTTGTGCGCGGATCTCATCGGTCGCCACCAGCAGCTCGAAAATGCCGGTGCGCCCCGCATAGCCGGTGTGGCCACAGGCATCGCAACCTTGGCCTGCGCAGGCCTTGCAACGCTGGCGCACCAGGCGCTGGGCCAGCACGCCCAGCAGCGATGAGCTCAGCAAAAAGGGTTCCACACCCATGTCGATCAGGCGGTTGACGGCGCTGGCCGCGTCGTTGGTGTGCAGCGTGGCCAGCACCAGGTGGCCAGTCAGCGATGCCTGTATGGCGATTTGCGCAGTTTCAAAATCGCGGATCTCGCCGATCATGATCACGTCCGGGTCTTGCCGCAGGATGGCGCGCAAGGCTTTGGCAAACGTCAGGTCGATTTTGGCGTTGACCTGCGTTTGCCCCACGCCGGGCAGCTCGTATTCGATGGGGTCTTCCACCGTCATGATGTTGTTGCGCGTGGCGTCCAGCCGCTGCAGCGCGGCATACAGGCTGGTGGTTTTGCCCGAGCCGGTGGGGCCTGTGACCAACAAAATGCCATGCGGCTGGTGGATCAATTGGTCAATTTGCTGCAAGACGCGGCCCTGCATGCCCACGGCTTCCAGTGTCAAACGCGCTTCACTTTTGTCGAGCAAACGCAACACGGCCCGTTCGCCATGGGCGCTGGGCAGGGTGGACACACGCACATCGACCGCGCGGGAACCCAAGCGCAGGCTGATGCGGCCGTCTTGTGGCAGTCGTTTTTCGGCGATGTCGAGTTCGGCCATGATTTTCAGTCGCGAGATCAGTGCGGCATGCAGCGCCCTGTTCGGTTGTACCACCTCGCGCAGCGTGCCGTCGATGCGAAAGCGCACACTCGAATGGCGTTCATACGGCTCGATGTGGATGTCGCTGGCCCCGTCGCGTGCGGCCTGGGTGAGCAAGGCGTTGAGCATGCGGATGATGGGCGCGTCGTCGCTGGCCTCCAGCAGGTCTTCCACGGCGGGCAGGTCCTGCATCATGCGCGAGAGGTCGGCCTCGGACTCGACCTCATTGACCACGGCCGCCGCTGTCGAGCTGCTGTGGGCCTGGCCGCCGGAATAGGCTTGGTGGATGCGTCGGCTCACCTCGGACAGCGTGCTGTGCTGCAAGTGCAGGGCCAGCGGCTGGGCAGATGCTGGGCCGAATTTGCGGGTGACTTCGGACAGTGCTTGGCGCTCGCTGTCCGGGCACAGCCACAGGGTCAGGCCTTGACCGTCGTCTTCAAGCAACAACTGGTGCGCGCGGGCAAACGCGTAGGGCAGGGGGTAACGCATACCGGGCTCAGGGCTTTTGGCTGGCTGGCGCAGGCACAGGCAAGGCGGGCAGCACGGCCGCGCCCGAGATGGGCAAGGCGCCGCTGGCGGCCGGTTGCACGCTTTGCTGGTTCAAGCGCATTTGCTCATAGCGGCCAAGGGACAAGGCTTCGGTGGCTGCACCGTCGCGCACCACCACCGGGCGCAGGAAAACCATGAGGTTGGTTTTCTTGCGGCTGCGCGCTTCAGACTTGAACAGGTTGCCAAAAAAGGGCAAATCCCCCAGGCCGGGCACTTTTTCCTGGCTGTTGCTGGTGTCGTCTTGCAGCAAACCGCCCAGCACCACAATCGAGCCGTCTTCGACCAGCACACTCGATTCAATCGAACGCTTGTTGGTGATCAAGCCCGCCGTGGACGAGCTCTTGCTGTCGATGCTGCTGACTTCCTGGAAGATCTGCATCTTCACCGTGCCGTTTTCGCTGATTTGCGGCTTGACCCGCAGCGTCAGGCCCACGTCCTTGCGTTCAATGGTTTGGAAGGGGTTGACCGCGCCATTGGTGCTGTTGTTGGCGGTGTATTGGCCGGTCACAAAGGGCACGTTTTGACCGATCACGATCTTGGCCTCTTCGTTGTCCAAGGTCAGCAAATTGGGCGTGGACAGCACGTTGGCGTCGCCTTCACTTTGCAGAAAACGGGCCAGCGCCCCGAGCGCCAGCACCCCGTTGCGCTGCTGCCCCACGGCCACGTTGAGCCCGGTGGAGGCGCTGTATTTGCCCGTGGCCGCATTGGCCGCCAGCGTCAGCAAATTGGTGCCCCCCACTGAAAAGTTGGTGCCCAGCAAACCCACCGCGCTGCCGTTGGTGCCGGTGCCGCTCATCCACTGCACGCCAAACTCGGCGGCCTTGTCGGCGCTGACTTCGGCGATCAGGCTTTCCACAAACACCTGGGCGCGGCGCTGGTCGAGCATGTCGATGACGCTGCGCAACTGGCGGTATTGTGGCTCGGGCGCGGTGATGATGAGCGCGTTGGTGGCGGGGTCCGCTTGGATCTGGCCACCGGTGGATGGCTGTGCGCTGACGCTTGTGCCTGCTGCCGCCCCTGCTCCCGCAGGCATGCTGGAAGGCCCTGAGCTGGGTGCAATGCCTGACGTGCTGCCTGCCCCGCTGGCGCTGGAGCTGATGGCAGCGCGCAGTGTGGTGGCCAGTTTGGTGGCGTCGGCGTTCTTCAGGTACACCACATGGATGTTGCCGCTGGCTGCGTTGGCACCGCTGGCGTTGGGTTGGTCGAGTTGTTCGATCAGGCTGCGCGTGAGCGCCAGACGAGCCGGGTTGGCCGCCCGCACGATCAAGCTGTTGGTGCGCACTTCGGCCAGCACCGTGGTCTTGAAGCCGGTGTCGGCTTGGCCGGGCGTGGCCGGAGCGCCTGTTGCGGCCCCTGAATCCAGCAGACGCTGCACCAGCGTGGCCACATCTGGAGCGATGCCGTGTTGCAGGCGAATCACCTCGACCCCGGTGGCGTTGGCCACATCGAGCGCGGCAATGATGCGGCCCAGGCGTTGCAGGTTGTCGCCATAGTCGGTGATCACCAAGGCGTTGGTGCCGGGGTTCACGTTGATGGTGTTGTTGGGGCTGATCAGCGGACGCAGCACGGGCACCAAGTTGTTGGCGTTTTCGTGGTTCAGCCGAAAGATTTGCGTCACGATCTGGCCGCTGCTGGCGAGCACGGCACCGGCCGACACGCTGGCGCTTTGCAGCTTGGCTTCGGCTTCGGGCAGCACGGTGTAAAGACCGGCCGACTCCACCACGGCAAAGCCCTGGGTGCGCAGCTGGCTGGTAAACAGGCGCAGCGCCTGCGCCGGGGGCACGGGCACAGTGCTCGACAGCGTCATCGTGCCCTTGACACGCGGGTCTACCACCACGTTGTGCCCTGACAAAGTGGCCAGGGTGCGGGCCACGGCGTCGATTTCGGCGTTTTGAAAGTTCAGCGTCACTGGCTCTTTGGGATTGATCGGCTTGGCGGTTTGTGCCCCGGCGGGCGTGCCCAGGCAGGCCCAGGAAAGCACGGCGGCTGTCCAAAGTGTGTGCAATGAGCGGATGGTGAAAGGTGGCATGTGGTGCATGGGTTTATCCCAGTGAAAGCAGGCTGCGCGCGCCCTGACGGCGGCCGATGATGTTGAGCAAATTGGACAAGGCGGCCTCGCTGCCTTCTTGGGCACTGGCTTCGCCACTAAAGCGCAGCCGCTGGCCCACCCATTGGCCCTGGCCTTGCAGTTGCAAGGGACCTTGCAGGGTGCTCAGCTGCAGGTCGGGCGTGGCCGAGCCTTCGGGCGTGCCCCGCAGCTGGATGCGGTAACTGCCCATGGGTTGCAGGGTACTGAGTTTGGAGGACATGTTCAAGGCGTCGAGTTCGGCCAGGCCTTGCAAGTGAAAACGGCCGGCCACCCAGTGCAGGTGCAGGGATTGGCTGCGCAGCTGCAATTGTCCGCCCGCTTGCAAGGTGTTCCAAGGGGCACCCAAGCCCGACAGCAAAGCGGCAGGCCATGTCGAGGTGTGGTCGTTCAACTGCAGCTGCAGCGTGGCCAGGCCCGCTTGCAGCCGTGCGCTGGCGGGTTGCTGCATGCAGCAGTTGGCTAAAAATTGCAGATTTAAAGCACCCCATTGGGGTGAAATTTGCCATTCCAAGCGCCCAGGCAAGGCCTGAGCGTCGCGGCTGCCTGCCCCGCCACTGAGCGCCAACTGGGCCGAGCCTTGCCAGACCGTGCCCCGAGCTTGTTGCAGCTGAATTTGTCCTTGGCTGGCTTGGCCAACGCCCCAGGCCAGCCAGCGAGCGGGTGCCCACACCAGCAGCGCCAGGCACAGGCCTAGGCACGCGCCCCAGACGGCCGGGCGCCAAGGGCTGCGTGCCGGGGCAGCAGACGGGAGCGGGCCTGAGCGCCAGGTTGGACCCTTCAAGGCCGAGCGCTTCAAGTCCGGGCGGGGCAGGGCGGTTTGCATCACGACAGGGCGCATCAAGGCAGGCTCAGAACCACGGTGCCGCTCCAGCGCACAGCACTGCTGCTGGCAGGGGCATCGGAAGCCTTGGCCGCAGGGGATGCCGGACCAAGCTTGGGCGCTGCGGGCGAGGTGGTTTGTCGCAGCTGTGCCTGTACGGGCAGGGCTTGGGCGTGTTCGCGGGCTTGTTGCAGCCAGAGGGCCAGGCCATCGGCGGGGGTGGCTTGCAGGCTCACGCTGGCGCGCTCACCTTGCAGACTGAGCTTGGCGTCGGTGCCTAGGCTTGCGAGGTTACGTTCGAGCCACTGTAAGGCGTCAGCGCGGGTGACGGCCGAAGGTTTTTTAAGGCTTTGGGCCTGGGCTTGCAGTTGGCGCATTTGGGCGCTTTGGCGGTCGAGTGCGGCTTGGCGGGCGGGGGCTTCGTGCCATGTGTTCAGGGCCGGGGCCAGAGCGATGCGCCAGACAGCGGCCAGGGCCAAGACCACGGCAACCAGGCTCAGCAGTTGGCGTTCGCGTACGCTGCGCTGGGCCCAGGCGGCGCTGAGAGCGGTGCGCAGTGGGGCTGCAGCGGCCTGAAGTTGCTTGTGCCAGGTGTTCATGGTTGCCCCTCTTTGGTGGTCATGACCCCGGTTGTGCCGTCGGTGCGCCAAGCATAGCCTTGTGCGGCCAGCGCTTTTTCTAGAGCTTGTTGCGCACTGACGCTCAAGCTCAGCTCAGGCAGGCGCAGATGGCCCGGCTCAAATTGAAACTGCAAGGGGGTAGCCGTGCTAGCGGGCCAGCATTGCCCCAGTGCGCCAAGCATGGTTTGCATGTCGGGCGCGCTCAGTTGGCCCGAGCCTTGGCGCAGCCTGTCCACTTCGCGGGTCATTTGCAAAGGCGCATCCACCACCACCAGGGTTTGGGGAAAGGTCTCACGCAGCATCTGTGCCCAGCTGCTTTGCTGGGCTTGCCAGTCGGCGCGTGTTTTGTAGGCCCACACATTGAGCCCCAGCAATTGGCTGGCCAGCAACACGCCCAATCCCCAGCGGGCCGGACGCCAGTCGCGGCTGTGCCACAGGTGGCTGGTGCTGCGTTGCCAGTTTTTCAGGCGTCGCGCACGGGCGTTGGCTTGAAACTCAAACTGCGCCAAATCCCAGCCTGTGTCCAGGGCCTGCAGCCAATGCTGCTTGGGCACCACCATGGGTGCCTTCAGACCCAAGCGTTCGGACACCCAGGTCACCACCCCTGGCTCGGCGCTCAGGTTGGCATTTGCGCTGTCCTCGTCGCTGAGCACATCTTGGGCCGTCAGTACACTGGCCATGGGCAGGCCCCACACGCCGCGATCGGCCTGCTGCAGCCACAGCCAGCCTTCATCGGCCGGGCCGATGGCCGTGATGTGCAGCGCCGCGCCCACGGGGGCAAACTCGGGCACGATGCGGTGCACCGTGATGCCAGCCGACTCCAAGGCCTGCAGCTGGGCGCTCAGCCAAGCGCGGTCACAGGCGGCCACCCAGGGCTGTTCGGTGTTTTTCCATTGGGCTTGCAAGGCCAGGTGCAGCTGCGCTGGGTCGTCGAGCAGAGCGTCTTCCAGTAGTCCTTGCAGAGCGGCTTGCAGGCGTGAAGTCTGTTTGTGCAGCCCGGCCGGCAGCGAAACACGGTGCCAGGACAAAGCCAAGGCGGGCACCAAGGCCACGACTTCGGTCTGCCGATCGGTGCGGGGTAGCAAAGGGCTTTGCGCCCATTGCACGTTCAGCAAGGCCGATGGGGCATCGGTTTGCGCCCATGCATGCGCATACACCGTGGTGGCACCAGGCATGCCAATGGGCAGTTGAATGATCAAGGTTCGCATGAGCGTTTCATTGTAGAGGCGGGGCCAGCGTGAGCTGGGGACTGCGCACGCGCCAGAGCATGCGTACTTGGTTGGCTTCGCGCCGAACCAAGGCGAGGTCTTGCTGCACCACGCTGTCGATGCGCATGCGCCCGCGCACCTCGAAATAACGGCTGCCCACGCTGTGTTGTTGCTCGTTGACCCCTGTGCCTGCCGCCCCTACGGTCTGGCGTACGGCGTCCAGCGATGGCCAGGGTGCCTTGTCGCGCTGCGCCACCCACTGGCGTGCGGCAGCCAAATCCAGTCCGGGTAAGCTGGCCATCAACACCTCGGCGCTGGCCGTGTTCAGGTTCACCGGCGTGGCTTCGGGCAGCACGCTGACAAAGCCTTCTAGGGCTTGCGCCGTGGATGGGCTCAGGCCCAGCCAGACCAGCTGGGCCGTTTGCTGAGGTAAGAGGGGTGTTTGGGCGGTATTGCCCGCTGTGGCAGAGGATGTGGCTGATGTTGTGGGCGTGTTTTGCAGCGCCGCCTGCAATTGGCGCGACAGCGTTTGCAACTCCTGCGGCGGTAAGTTCAGGCGCTCAAACAAGCGCGCAAAACTCGCCAGCTGGGCCTTGGACACCTGGCCGTCCTCGATCAGGTTGCGCACATTCAGGCGTGACTGTGCATCGGTGATCTGGCCCGATAAAAAAACTTCGGCATCGCCTTCTTGCCACTTTTGGTCTTGCGACAGGAAATTGGACAATTTGGATTCCTGCACCGGCAAGGCCCAGGGCTCACCCAAGTGGTCTACACCGCCGCTGGACAAACCGTCTTCGCGCAAGATCAAGCGCGTCCAATCCAAGGCGCCAGTCATCATCCAGGCCGACTGACTGCGCCCACGCTCGGCCGACTCGATCTCGACCTGGCGCCACTGCTGCCACAGAGCAGCGCTGGCCAGTGTGGCGACCAGGGCCACGATCAGCATGGCGGTCAGCAAGGCCGCGCCGCGTTCTGGGCTGCGTTTCATGCCGCATGGTGACTTGGCGAATGGCTGACGTGCTGCGCTCATGGCTGGCCTCCTGACAAGGTCGGGCGTATCCAGTCCAGGGTCAAGACGCCGGCGCCAGACGGGCCGGGTGGCAGCGTCAGGATCAGGCGCACGCCGTCGGGCGGCGTGCTGCTGGCTGCGCTGCCGGTGGTCGGTGGGGGCATGGCTGCGGTGCTGCCGGATGAGCTGGTGGATGAACCGGGCGTGACCGCATCGCTGGACAGCGGGTTGGTCCAGCTGCCGCCGCGGTGCACAAACAGCTGCCAGCCGCTCAAGGGGTGAATGTTGACCTCGCCTGCCTGCGAAGCAGGCGTGGGCGTCTGGCTCCATTCCTTGGCCAAATTCCATGCGTTTTGCCAGTCGCCGCGCAGGTGCAAGGGCACCGATTGCCAGCGCAGCCAGTCGCCGCCATCGGGGCGCCCTGGATTGTCTCGCCAGGTCCAGGCGACCACCTGCACCTCGGCGTTCAAAGCTGCACGGCGCGTGATCCGCAGCACCTTGCCGTCCCAGTCCCAGCTGGGCGTGCCGCCCAACTCCGCCAGCTGGTCCAAATCGGTTTGCCATTGCGCCAAACCTGCTTGCAAGGTGCGTATCTCGTCCGAGCGCTTTTGCAAGCTGTTTTGCGTGCGCAGCATCCCGTCCAGGCCACGCCAGGCCATCAGCGACATCAAGGCCATGATGCTGATGGCCACCAGCACCTCAATCAGCGTGAAGCCCTGGCGAGCACGACGCACAGCTTGATGCCTACCCAATACAAACCGTGTCATCAATTACGCCCCATCACGGTGGACAGCTGCAGCACATATTGCCCATGGTCCAGCACGCGTGCATCGACCCGCCTGAAATTGGGATTGGGCGTGGGTCGCACCGACAGGTCCACCACCAACAAGCGGCCCACCTGCGGGCATTCAATCTGGGCGTTACCGGTATCGGGCAATTGGCGCAGCAGGCGCAGGCGGATCAATTCGTTCTCGGCGCAAATTTGGCCCAGCATGCTCACGCCTTGGCGCTCGGCGTTCTGGCTCAGCGAGCCGGTGGCCTTGAGACCCGCCAGCAAAGCCACCGCCACAATGCTCAGCGCCACCAGCACCTCGATCAAGGTGAAGCCAGTGTGCCCCGCCGCCCGCTGCTTGCCTGATACACCACTCATGGCGCCAGTCCTGTGCGAGTGCTTTGCACCTTGAAGGGCCGCAGGCCATCGGTGACGACCCACAGGGTGCGCGTGGCAGCGGGGGTGTTCAAGGCAATGGCTTGGGGTGCGATCAAGGGTTCAGGGCCCAGCACAATGGGCTGCTCGGTCTGAGCGCGGGTGGTGTCTGAAAGCCACCGCTTGGGCAAGCCGGGTGCGGGCAGGCCTTCAAACACAAAGCCCGATCCTTCTGCCCGCCAGACCACGGGCAAGCCGCTGGCGCGGGCCTGGGCACGGGCGGTTTCGAGCAAGGCGGCCAGGCGGTCGGCGTCGCGGTCCAGGGCGCTGTCTGCGCTGTCACGCAGGCTCAGGCTGACACCGGCTGTGGCGATGGCGATCAGGGCCACCACGACCAGCAACTCCAGCAAGGTGAAGCCGCCCGAATGCGCTTGTGCCAGGCGTCGGGGCTTATTGCCAGCTGCCGATGTCGGCATTGTTGCCTTCGCCGCCGGGCTGTCCGTCAGCGCCAAACGACATCACATCCACTTCGCCCTTGATGCCGGGGGTCATGTATTGGTAAGCACGGCCCCAGGGGTCATTGGGCAGTTTGTCTAAGTAAGGCTTCCAATTGCCGGGCACGGGCTCGGTGGTGGGCTTGGCACTCAGGGCCTTGAGGCCTTGTTCGCCAGTGGGATAACGCTGGTTGTCCAGCTTGTAGAGCTTGAGCGCCTGCATCAGATTGCCCACATCGGTGCGGGCGGCCGTGATGCGTGCATCGTCTGCGCGACTGAGCACATTGGGCACGATGAGCGCAGCCAGCACGCCAATGATGGCCAGCACGACCATGAGTTCGATCAGGGTGAAGCCGCGTTGGCGGCGATTTTGATGCAGTTTGGATGCTGGCTTACGTAGTGTCATAGAGAACTGCCGTTATCGAAAAAATGGGAGGATGATGGGTACATCCATTCTTGCGCTGAATTTAACATGGCGAGTCGCGCCAAAGCGTTCAGGGCATCCTTGACAAGCACGGAATCATGACGCCCGTGCACCCCTGCCAGCATGAATTCGACAGCACAAAACGGATTTCGCCCAAGGCATTGAGGGAAGACGCAGGACTGTTGGACGGATGGTGTGTTCGAATAACCCACGAATTGTGCTTGCGCGCAATTGGCGAATTCAATAACCAAGCTCAAGACGGTTTGCCCAAGCGTGAAACACATCGCACGGTGTCTTGAGTCCCTGCCGCTATCTGGGTCGGTGTTTCAACCTGTTTGGGATCATGGCCAACGCCTCATCGGTGACAGTTTCTATGTGCCGTTACTTGCTTGTGTGCTGGCGCAGCAGCCCGTTGAAATTTTCGTTGCTGCCGTGCTGACCACTGCAAAAGAGCTTGTGAGTTTGGTATCGTTCTTCTCGGTGCAAGTGCTTGTATATCTTGAAACTTGCACTTGCCGGCTTAAGTGGCCACGATGCCTTCGCTTGCTTGGCCATCCATGACCGGGGTCATCTTTGTTGCACCTCCTAATTGAATCCACCATCCGAATCTAAGAATCGAAAATGAAGTTGCTCAAAAAAAATCATCTGTCATGGCCTGTGATGGGCAGAGGCCTCAGTGTTCTGCTCATTTGGATGCTGGCGGGTGCAGGTGCGGTATATTGGGTCTTGAAATGGCCCACCCATGAGGCTACGGTGAATGTGAACGTGGCGCAATCCATCGTTGAAAGGGGTGTTCATGCGCCAGACATTCAGCGCATATTGGGTGTGACTGCATCAGAAAATTCAAAGACCTCTGACCAGAGTCGTTTCAAACTGCTCGGTCTCATTGCATCGTCCAGTGGTCAAGGCAGTGCTTTGATTGCCATCGATGGACAAGCCCCGAAGCCCTACCGTGTGGGCCAAACGGTTGACGACGGCGTGGTGCTGCAAAGCCTCGGTTCACGCCAGGCCACGCTGGGCGGAGGCCCAGCCAATGGCTGGACGCTTCAATTGCCTGGAGCTGACAAAGCGCCTTGATGGCGAGGCAGTCGCTCGCCATGGCGTGACCCGAAGACTCAATGCCCACGCTGAGCGCACATGCGGGCTCGGGAGTCAGCCCAAAAACAACAGTGGCCTTGGCTTTTTCGGTTCAGCCTCAAGCACGCAAGAACATCCGATACACCGGATTGTTCGTCTCTTCCGCGAAGGGATAGCCCAGTGTGTCCAGAAACTTGGCAAATGCCTTGTCGTCCTTGGGTGGCACTTGCAGGCCGACCAGGATGCGGCCGTAGTCGGCGCCCTGATTGCGGTAATGGAACAGGCTGATGTTCCAGCCCGGGCGCATCAGGCTCAAAAACTTGAGCAAGGCACCGGGACGTTCGGGGAACACAAAGCGCAGCAGGCGCTCGTCTTGCGACAAGGCCGAATGGCCGCCCACCATGTGGCGGATGTGCTCCTTGGCGAGCTCGTCGTGGCTCAGGTCGATCGCGGCAAAATTTTGCTTGTTGAAGTTGTTTGTGATCTTGGCGCTCTCACCTTTGCCTTGCGTGCTCAGGCCTAAAAACACATGGGCCTTGTTGGCATCGCTCATGCGGTAGTTGAACTCGGTCACATTGCGCGGGCCGCCGGGCAGGCTGCCGATCAGCTCCAAAAAGCGCTTGAAGCTGCCGCGCTCTTCGGGAATGGTCACTGCAAACAGGGCTTCTTTTTCTTCGCCCACATCGGCGCGTTCGGCCACGAAACGCAGTCGGTCAAAGTTCATGTTGGCACCGCACAGGATGGCCGCATAGGTCTCGCCTTTGGTCTTGTGCAAGGCCACGTATTGCTTGATCGCGGCTACCGCTAGAGCGCCTGCGGGTTCTACGATCGAGCGGGTGTCCACAAAAATGTCCTTGATGGCCGCGCAGACCGCATCGGTATCCACTGTCATGTAGTCGTCCACCAAAGCGCGCGAAACGCGGAAGGTCTCTTCGCCTACCAGCTTGACGGCCGTGCCATCCGAAAACAGGCCTACATCGGGCAATGTCACGCGTTTTTTGGCGTTGACCGACTGGATCATCGCGTCCGAGTCGTTCATCTGCACACCGATGACTTTGACTTCGGGGCGCACCGCCTTGATGTAATTGGCGACGCCCGAGATCAGGCCCCCACCGCCGATGGCCACAAACACGGCATCGAGCGGGCCTTGGTGCTGGCGCAGCATTTCCATGGCAATCGTCCCTTGGCCGGCAATCACGTCCGGGTCGTCAAAGGGGTGCACGAAGGTCAGGCCCTGTTTTTTCTCCAGCAAGACCGAATGGTTGTAAGCGTCCGAATAGCTCTCGCCAAACAACACCACTTCACCGCCCAAGCCTTTGACCGCGTCGATCTTCATTTGCGGGGTGGTGGTGGGCATCACGATCACGGCGCGCGTGCCCAGTTTGCTGGCACTGAGCGCTACGCCCTGGGCATGGTTGCCGGCCGAGGCGCAGATCACGCCTTTTTTGAGTTGCTCGGGCGTCAGGTGCGCCATTTTGTTGTACGCACCGCGCAGCTTGAAGCTGAAGACGGGCTGCTGGTCTTCGCGCTTGAGCAGTACTTTGTTGTGTAGACGGCGCGAGAGGTTTTTGGCGTTCTCGAACGCCGACTCGGTGGCCACGTCATAAACCTTGGCATTGAGGATTTTTTTCAGGTAATCGGCAGGTTTGAGGTGTTTGGACATGGCGTATCGTCTGCAACCCAATGGGTTGGTGCTTTCTGGAGGAGTTGTCTTTGATGATAACGGGCAAAAAAAATGCCCCGAGCCTTGCGGTTCGGGGCAAATCCACCTTTTCAGAGGGTGGAGGAGACAAATGGTGCGAGCAAAAAAGCACGCATGTTCGAAATTGTAGCGGTGTTTCTGTTGCACTGCAGCAAGTCAAGTGTGTCATTTTGCAAAATTCCGGTAAAGCGACGCCCGTAAATCCGTTTACGATCGCTGCCAAGCGCCAGCTTGAGCGGCTCAAGTGCGCAAGGCAACACAAGGACAAGATCATGGAATGCACAGTCACCTGGACCGGCGCGGCCGGCACCCGTTCGGGCATGGGTTTTTTGGCGGAAACGGGCTCAGGCCACATGATCGCCATGGACGGTGCCCCGGATGCGGCCAAACCCGAAAACGGCGGTCAGAACCTGGCACCACGCCCCATGGAAACCCTGTTGGCAGGCACGGGTGGTTGCACGGCTTATGACGTGGTGCTGATTTTGAAGCGCGGTCGCCACGATGTGCGTGGCTGCAGCGTCAAACTGACCAGCGAACGCGCTGAAGTGGACCCCAAGGTGTTCACCAAAATCAACATGCATTTCACCGTGACGGCCAAAGGCGTTCCCGCGCTGGCCGTGGAGCGGGCCATAGCCATGAGCCACGACAAATACTGCTCGGCCAGCATCATGCTGGGCAAGACCGCCGAGATCACCACCAGCTTCGACATTGTCGAAGCCTGAGGTGGGTGGGCCCTGCTGTCGCGGGGCTTTCGTCAGTGCTGGTGACCGCTGTGATCGTGTGATGAGGCGGGTTTCGAGGGCGATGGCGTGGTCGAGGCGGCCGCTGGGCTGACGTTCACCGTGCCTCTCATGCCCGCTTCGTAGTGACCTGGAATCAGGCAGGCCAGCTGGAAAGTGGAGGTCTGCGCGAAATTCACCACCAACTCCCCTGTTTGGCCTGCGGCCACGGTGATGGCCGCACCCGTGCCGTGGCTGTGCGGCGCTTCATGGCCTGCGGCGCTGGCCTGTTTCATGGCCTCGGCATGGGCTTGGATATCGGTCTCGCTGCCCAGCACCATCTCATGCGTTGTGCGTCCTGTGTTGCGCACGACAAAGCGGATGGTTTCGCCCGTTTGCACGTCAATGGCCGATGGCGTGAAATGCATCTGATCGTCCATCTGGACCGCGATGCTGCGGCTGACCACCTGGGCTAGGGGACCGGCATCGTGTTCGGCTGGCGATGCTTCGCCATGGCTGTGGTCGGTGGCCGCAAAGTCTGGATGGCTCAGCAACCATTGGTAGGCACCCCAGCTGCCAGCGCTGACCAGCAGCGCACCGGTCAGAACATACATGCTGGCGCTGCGTCGCCAAAGGCTTGGCGAACTCAAAGCCAAGGCCAGCACCGACAGGGCAAAGCCCAGCGGCACCACCCAGGCGCTGCGTGCGGGTGAATCGGGAAAGTGCTGCAAACCGCCGGTGAAAAAGCCCAGGCCCACCGAGAGCAAAGCGCCCCAAACCAGCGCCTGCCCCAGCCCTTGCGAGCGTTGCTCACTTTGGCGGTGCTCCAGCCAAGCCCCCAGCACAAACAGCACGGTGCCCAGGGCAGCCGTCCACAGCGAACGTGTGCCGCTGAAAAAGCCATGGTTCACGGCGCCCGAAATGAAGCTGATGCCCGAATACTTGAGCAGCATCGTGGCGTGGTTTTTTTGGAAAGAAGCGGTCATGAAATCTCCAAGCCATTGGCGTGTACGGACAAAGAAAAAAGCCCCGCAAGGGGTGAACCTTGTGGGGCTTTGAGGGTCATGGACCTCCGGTTATGACCGGGGTGACAGACGGGGCCATTACATGCCCATGCCGCCCATACCACCCATGCCGCCCATGTCAGGCATGCCGCCAGCGCCGGACTCTTCTTTTGGTGCTTCGGAAATCATGCACTCGGTGGTCAACATCAAAGAGGCCACGGACGCTGCGTTTTGCAAAGCAGTGCGTGTCACTTTGGTGGGGTCCAAGATGCCCATTTCGATCATGTCACCGTAGGTGTCGTTCGCAGCGTTGAAGCCGTAGTTGCCCGAACCGGCCAACACAGCGTTCACCACCACCGATGGCTCGCCGCCAGCGTTGTAAACGATTTCGCGCAATGGGGCTTCGATGGCTTTCAACACCAGTTTGATACCGGCGTCCTGGTCAGCGTTGTCGCCTTTGATGGCGCCAGCGGTTTGACGTGCACGCAGCAATGCCACGCCGCCACCAGCCACGATGCCTTCTTCCACAGCAGCGCGTGTCGCGTGCAGGGCGTCTTCCACGCGGGCTTTCTTTTCTTTCATTTCGACTTCGGTGGCAGCGCCCACCTTGATCACGGCCACACCGCCAGCCAACTTGGCCACGCGCTCTTGCAGCTTCTCGCGGTCGTAGTCAGAAGTGGCTTCTTCGATTTGCACGCGGACTTGTTTGACGCGGGCTTCGATGTCGCCAGCAGCACCAGCGCCGTCGATGATGATGGTGTTTTCTTTGCCCACTTCGATGCGCTTGGCTTGGCCCAGATCGGCCAAAGTCACTTTTTCGAGGGTCAGGCCGACTTCTTCAGCGATCACTTTGCCGCCGGTCAAGATGGCGATGTCTTCCAACATGGCTTTGCGACGATCGCCGAAGCCTGGAGCCTTGACAGCCACAACCTTCAAGATGCCACGGATGGTGTTGACCACCAAAGTTGCCAAGGCTTCGCCTTCGACTTCTTCAGCAATGATGAGCAATGGACGGCCAGCTTTGGCAACGGCTTCCAGTGTGGGCAGCAGATCGCGGATGTTGCTGATCTTCTTGTCAAACAACAACACGAAGGGGTTGTCCAGCAAAGCGGCTTGCTTTTCGGGGTTGTTGATGAAGTAAGGCGACAGGTAGCCGCGGTCGAATTGCATGCCTTCAACGATGTCGAGTTCGTTGTCCAAAGACTTGCCGTCTTCGACAGTGATCACGCCTTCTTTGCCCACTTTGTCCATGGCTTTGGCGATGATGTCACCGATGCTGTGGTCGCTGTTGGCAGAGATCGAACCGACTTGGGCGATTTCTTTGGTCGTTGTGGTGGCCTTGGTGGCTTTCTTCAACTCGTCGATCAAAGCTGCAACAGCTTTGTCGATGCCGCGCTTCAGGTCCATGGGGTTCATGCCAGCGGCCACGTACTTCATGCCTTCGCGCACGATGGCTTGAGCCAACACGGTGGCAGTCGTCGTGCCGTCGCCAGCGTTGTCAGACGTCTTGGAAGCGACTTCCTTGACCATCTGCGCGCCCATGTTTTGCAGCTTGTCTTTGAGTTCAATTTCCTTGGCCACAGACACGCCGTCTTTGGTCACGGTAGGGGCGCCGAACGAGCGCTCCAGAACCACGTTGCGACCCTTAGGGCCCAGAGTCACTTTGACCGCGTTGGCCAAAATGTTCACACCTTCAACCATGCGTGCGCGGGCTTCGCCGCCGAAAATTACGTCTTTTGCTGCCATTTTTAAGCTCCTAAATTCAGATTAATCAGTTGAGGACAGAGCGACCGGGCGCTTCGCGCGTCGTTCGGTCTGTCCCGCAAATCACTCGACCACTGCGAACAGGTCTTCTTCTTTCATGACCAACAGCTCGTCGCCAGCGACCTTGACGGTCTGGCCGCTGTACTTGCCGAACAACACGCGGTCGCCGACTTTGACGCTCAGGGCTTTGGTCTCGCCTTTGTCGTTGGTCTTGCCTGGGCCGACGGCCAGGACTTCACCTTGATCAGGCTTTTCAGCTGCGGAATCGGGGATCACGATGCCCGAAGCAGTTTTGGTTTCGCTTTCGATACGCTTGACGATCACGCGATCGCCCAAAGGACGCAGTTTCATGGAATCTCCTGGATTTGAAACAAGGGTTGCTGAAAAAGAGCACCACATGTTGGTGCTCGTTAACTTTGAGGGGAGGTGTTAGCACTCAGCCCCATCGAGTGCTAATGATAAGGCCTTTTGAGCGCATTTCAAGAGGCGCGCTGTTTGGCGGGACTCTGAATCTGGCTCGGCTGTGCGGCCATGGACAGCGATGGTGCCGGGTGCATCTTGTGTTCCTGAGTCTGGTGCGTGTGGTGTTCCGTGGTGCCCAGCAAATAGCCAAACACCAAATCGGGGCTGATGTCGCTGGGCACTCGCGATACATGAGGGGCGTTTTGCAAGTCGCTGCCCGGTGGCATTGCGCTGCTGTTGTAAACGACGATGTGCGCATCGCGGGCTGTCGTCTCTTGCAGATGCATGGGCGATTCATGGACCCAGGCGATGCGGGCATCGATGAACAAGGCGCTGATTGGACGCCGGATGCCCATCAAGTCCAGTGGCTGGGTGATCACCTTCACCTCAGACCACTGGCTCAGTTGCGTGAGCGTGCTCGTGATTTTGTCGCTGGCATGCAAGATACAAATCATGGCCGAGGCTGTTTGCGTTGGGGGGCTGGCAAACCCTTGCGACTGGCAAAACTGCTGGAGCGATGCCGACAAAATGCGCCGATGCCCCCCCTGGGTGACAAAAGCCTGGAGTGCGCCGGTCTCGACCATGCGCTGGACGGTCCCCACGGACAGCCCCAGGTATTTGGCGACTTCGCTGGTGCTGAAATAGGTGGGGGACAGTTTGTCGTTTTTCATACAGGTTCCTGGGTGCGTGGGTGGAAATGCTGTCTTTGACAGCATTGAGCTGTTTTGATGATATGAATTGATGATGCGTTTGTGTGGGTGCGGAACCGGTAGCCCGGTGTCTAAAACAGGTAGATCCCATGCTGGGCGACTGGATGAAGGACGTGAAGCTTGGACCCCGCTCAGTTCAAGGCAAAATCACCCCCTATGTTGAGATGGTTTCGTTTCTTTTCGGCTTGGCCTTTTTGGGCCCTGCATGCCTTGGGCTGGCTGGGGGGATGGTTGGCCTGGACTTTGTCGCCTGCTTACCGACGCCGCTTTTTGGCCAATGCCCGCCAAGCGGGTTTGCGCTGGTGGGCTGTCTTGGGGGCTGTGGGGCATGCGGGGTGCATGTCTGCCGAGTTGCCCCGTTTGTGGTTGGGCAGGCCTGCGCCTGTGCAATGGGCCGAAGACCAGGCTGCAATTGATGCGTATGGTTCAGGCAAGGGCGTTTTATTTTTGACCCCTCACATGGGCTGCTTTGAAATCACGGCTCAGGCTTTGGCTTTGCGTTTTGGTGCAGAGCACGGTCCTTTGACGGTGCTTTACCGCCCGGCTCGCCATGCCGGTTTGGGTGAAGTCATGGCGCTGGCACGCAACCGTCCGGGTCTTGAAGCCGTGCCCACCACCTTGGCGGGGGTGCGGCAGATGATCAAGGCTTTGCGCGCAGGCCACGCTGTGGGCTTGTTGCCAGATCAGGTGCCGCCAGAGGGCATGGGCCAGTGGGCACCCTATTTTGGCAAGCCTGCCTACACCATGACTTTGGGCGCTCGCTTGGCTTTGCAAACTGGTGCCCGTGTGGTTTTGATTTGGGGTGAGCGCTTGAGTTTTGGCCGAGGGTTTCGCTTGCATACCCAAGCGCTTGGGCACGATTTATCGCCTGATCTGAATGTGGCGGTGGTGCAAATCAACCAGGCCATGGAGCGTCTGGTGTTGGTGTGCCCCGAGCAGTACCTTTGGGGTTATGCCCGATACAAAACCCCTCGTCAGGACTCATGATTTCTTTGCTCATTGCGTGCATGCGCTGGATGGCCTCTTGGCCTTTGTCTTGGATTCGTGCGCTGGGTTGGGTTTTGGGGTGGGTGCTTTGGTGCTTTGCCCGATCGCGCCGGCACATTGTGTTGACCAATTTGCGGCTGTGCATGCCGGATGTGGACGATGCTGAACGTCAGAGTCTGGCTCGGCAACATTTTTTATGGGTGGGACAGTCCTTGCTGGACCGTGCTTGGCTGTGGCATGCCCCTGAGGCAGTGGTCCGCTCACGTTTGCGTTGGCGGGGTGCAACGCACATCCTCGGTGAAACGCAACCCTTGGTGCTGTTTGCGCCGCACTTTGTGGGGCTGGATGCCGGGGGCGCTGCCGTTGCGCTACAGGCAAAGCAGCCTGTGGCTTTCATTTATGTGACCCAATCCGACCCCCAGTTGGAAGCGTGGGTGCGTCAGGGGCGGGAACGCTGGGGGCATGCCAAGCCTTACTTTCGGCATGAAGGCATTCGCAAAATCATCGTGGGTCTCAAGCGTGGCGAGCGCTTGCACTTGTCACCCGACATGGATTTGGGGCGTGAAGAGTCGATTTTTGTACCTTTCATGGGTGTGCAGGCCGCCACCGTTCCATCGCTTTCGCGGATGGCCAAAATGGTGGGTGCCAAAGTGGTGCCCGTGGTGACACGCTTGACGCCGCAGGGCTATGACATCGAAGTGGGCGAGCCTTGGAGCAACTTTCCCAGCAGTGACATCGAGGCCGACACGCGTTTTATGAACGAATGGCTGGGTCAATGCATCCTGACCATGCCTGCCCAATATTATTGGGTGCACAAGCGTTTCAAAACGCGACCCGAGGGTGACCCGAGCGTTTACTGAACAGCAGGCTTGAGGAAGGCCGAAATCTCTGAGATCACGCGTTCATTTTGTTCATGCACCACCCAATGCGTTGCTCCCGGTAAGGGGATCAGTTTCAAATCAGGGATGTGTTGGTCCAGCCCTTCTGTCAGGCAAGGCAGCAAAGCGATGTCGTCTTGTGCCCACAGCACCAATGTGGGCACGGCAATGTGCAGCATTTCGGGTGGCAGTGCAATGGCTGCAGCGCCCGGGTCCTTTGGACTGGGCGGACGCAATGGCGATGCCCGGTAGTAGTTGAGTCCGCCCTGCAGGCCTTGCCCCCAGACTTCGCGGTAGCGATTTTCCAGTTCGGGTGTGAGCCATGGGGCGGCCCGTGCCGTGAGACTGTGCATGCCACTGAGCTCGTGATCGTTGCCTCTGAGAAAACCGAACAACTTCCTGAATCCGTTGGCTGAAAGTTGACTCGCTGCATCAGGCTGGATCAGAAAGTTCATGTAAGCGCTGGCCGCTTGTTGGGCGGGGTTGTTGCGCATGGCGTGCACGAATGGGCCAGGGTGTGGCGAGTTGATGATCACCAACTGGCACAGGCGCTCGTGGTGCGTGTTGGCCACGCTCCAGGCCACGGCACCGCCCCAGTCATGGGCCACCAAGGCTGCCAAGGGCTGGTGGGGGCCGCATTCGACCTCGATCAAGGCTGCGATGTCCTGCACCAGAAATTTGGCGCGGTAGTCTTTCACATCGGTGGGTGCACTGGAGTGTTCGTAGCCGCGCAGATTGGGCGCCACGCAGCGGTAGCCGCCGTTCTCGGGTCGCGAAAAGTGTTCAAGCAGCTCGTCCCACACAAACGCAGCTTCCGGGAATCCGTGCAGGAACATCAACACAGGGCGGCCTTTGTCGCCACAAGCTCTGCAGCTGAGGGTGATGCCGTGGGGCAGCGCTTGCTGCCAGGTTTGGATGCTGGGATTCAAAAGAGGATCACTCCATGCCGTGAAGCGATCCGCTGTGATCCGGCTCAGATCACTCGTCCAGCGCTTCGGGTTCGTCTTCGGGGGGCTCGGCGGGTGCTTGTGCCGGGGCAGGTGCACCGTCTTTCGGGTGCGTCCAATCCCACAGCAGCTGGGCCACATCGTCCACGCCTTGTTTTTTCAAGGCAGAAAAGAGTTTGACCTCACCGCCGCCCGCTTGCAGTCGCGCGATCGACAGGGCTTTGGCCTGCTCGGCACGGGTGAGTTTGTCGGCCTTGGTGAGGATGATCAGGAACTTCAGACCTTGCTCCACCCGTGGGCGGATGACTTCCAGCAGGATGTCGTCCAGCTCGGTCAGGCCATGGCGCGGGTCGCACATCATGACGATGCCCATCAGGTTTTCGCGGCTGACCAGGTAATTGGCCATGACCTGTTGCCAGCGCAGCTTGTCCATCTTGGCCACTGCCGCGTAGCCGTAGCCGGGCAGATCCGCCAATACGGCATCGGTGATGCCTTGCTTGCCCAAGGCAAACAGGTTGATGTGTTGGGTGCGGCCGGGTTTTTTGGAGGCAAAGGCCAGCTGTTTTTGCTGCGTCAAGGTGTTGATGCAGGTGGACTTACCCGCGTTGGAGCGGCCCACAAAAGCGATTTCTGGGGTCTCCAGCGCAGGCAAATGGTGCAGTTGCGCGGCAGTGGTCAAAAAACGGGCAGTGTGCATCCAGCCCAGAGGGGTCACGGCGGCAGGGATCGTCGGCGTGACTTTAGGGTTGGGGGTCGGGGCGCGGGGACTGGAGCTCATAAATGGGGGAACCTTGGGTCGTCAGGAAACTGACGCAGACCTCATTGTAGAATCCTTGGGTTTTGCGCCCATTCTTCCCACCCATTGGACGACGCCCCATGAAGTCAATTGTCTCTTTCCTGATGTCTGCCACCTTGTCTGCTTTGGTGGCGGGTTCTGCTCTGGCCAATCCCGCTGCTGCGCCTGCAGCGGCCAAACCTGATCTGGCCAAAGGCGAAGCCGCTTTTGCGATGTGCGCAGCTTGCCACGCCGCCGACGGCAATTCGACCACCCCAGTCAACCCCAAACTCTCTCAGCAACACCCCGAATACCTGATCAAGCAATTGAGCGAATTCAAATCCGGCAAACGCGCCAACGCTGTGATGAGCGGCATGGCGGCTGCTTTGAGTGACGACGACATGCGCAACATTGCTTATTGGCTCGCTTCCAAGCAAGCCAAGCCAGGTTTTGCCAAAGACAAAGACACGGTGGCCTTGGGCGAGCGCATTTACCGCGGTGGCATTGCCGACCGTCAGATCGCTGCTTGCGCCAGCTGCCACTCGCCCAACGGCGCAGGCATGCCTGCCCAATACCCCCGCGTGTCGGGTCAGCACGCTGACTACACCACTGCCCAGTTGGTCGCTTTCCGCGATGGCGTCCGCAAGAACAGCGTTCAGATGACCCAGGTGGCGGCCAAGATGAACGACCGCGAAATCAAGGCCGTGTCCGACTACATGGCCGGTCTGCGCTGAACGCTTGAGCATCGGGGCTTGTCCCCGGTGGTGATGGGGCCTTCGGGCTGCACACCTGAGGCTCGGTCACAATCGGACACCCAGCTGTGAACTTGAACTGACAAGGCCGGCTTTCCGGCCTTTGTCGTTTCTGGCCCTTTTCTTCTTTCTGTGGCGTTTGCGGACGCTGCCAAGACTTTTGCACCATGACCCTCGATTCATCCAGCACAGAATCCGAACGCGGCTCCCCTCGCTGGCAAGCTGTGATGGAGTTGCTGTCGTCGATGCGTTTTGCGATTTCGCTGTTGACCATCATTTGTATCGCATCGGTCATCGGCACGGTGCTCAAACAAAACGAGCCTTCTGGCAATTACATCAACCAGTTCGGACCTTTTTGGGCCGAGGTGTTCGCCACGCTCAAGCTGCATTCGGTCTACAGCGCTTGGTGGTTTTTGTTGATCTTGGCTTTCCTGGTCACCAGCACCAGTTTGTGCATTACCCGCAACACCCCCAAGATCTTGGCGGACCTGAAGTCCTACAAGGAAAACATCCGCGAGCAGAGCCTCAAGGCCTTCCACCACAAAGCCGAAGGCGTTTTGAATGAAACCCCAAAAGCCGCAGCCCATCGCCTGGGCCAGTTGCTGGCCACCGGTGGCTGGAAGGTGAGATTGCAATCGCGTGAATCGGCCCAGGGCCAAGGCTGGATGATCGCGGCCAAGACCGGCGCAGCCAACAAGCTGGGCTACATTGCGGCGCACTCGGCCATCGTGCTGGTGTGCGTGGGGGGCTTGCTCGATGGTGATTTGATGGTCCGCGCCCAGATGTGGTTCGGCGGCAAGGCGGTGTACAACGGCGGCGGCTTGATCGCCGATGTGCCCGCGCAGCACCGCTTGTCCGAACGCAACTTGGCCTTCCGTGGCAACGTGATGGTGGCAGAGAACACCGCCGCCAGCACCGCCATCCTGAACCCGTCCGATGGCATTTTGCTGCAAGAGTTGCCTTTTTCGATTGAGTTAAAAAAGTTCATCGTCGAGTACTACTCGACCGGCATGCCCAAGCTGTTTGCCAGCGACATCGTGATCCACGACAAGGCCACCGGTGCCAAGCAAGATGCCCGAGTCGAGGTGAACCACCCGGCCAGCTACAAAGGCATCGAGATTTACCAGTCCAGCTTTGACGATGGCGGCTCCACCGTCAAGCTGCAAGCTGTGCCCATGTCGGCCGCTACTGTGCCTTTCGAGGTGGAAGGCGTCATTGGCAGCAGCAGCGAGCTGAGCAACGGCAAAGACAAAATGCGCCTGGAGTTCACCGGTTTGCGCGTCATCAACGTCGAGAACATGGCTGGCAGCGCGGCGCAAGGCGTGGACGTGCGCAAGGTGGACTTGCGCAGCGCCATTGACCAGCGCATGGGCGCTGGCCACAAAACGAGCGAAACCAAAGAGCTGCGCAACGTGGGCCCCAGCGTGAGCTACAAGCTGCGCGATGCGGCCGGCCAGGCGCGTGAATACAACAACTACATGGTGCCGGTGGATGCGGGCGATGGCGTGCCGGTGTTCTTGCTGGGCATGCGCGAGAACCCGGGTGAGCCTTACCGCTATTTGCGCCCACCGGCTGACGAGCACGGCGAGTTGACCGGCTTCATCCGTTTGCGTGGTGCCTTGGCCGATGCGGCCTTGCGTGAACGTGCGGTGCAACGCTACGCCTTCAAAGTGGTAGATCCCAAACGGCCGGATTTGAGTCGGCAATTGGCCGATTCGGCGGCACGCGCATTGGGTTTGTTTGCGGGCCTTGAAAAAGTCAAAGGCCAACAGGTCGCGGGTTTGCAGGCGCTGTCGGACTTTTTAGAGACCAACGTGCCCGAGTCCGAGCGCGCTCGCGCGGGTGAGATGTTTGTGCGCATCTTGAATGGCGCCTTGCTCGAATTGGACACGGTTGCCCGCGAGCAGGCCAAGGTCAAGCCCTTGCCCGCCGACAAGATTCAGGGCTTCATGGCGCAGTCGGTGCTGGCGCTCAGCGATGCGCCGTTTTACCCGGCCCCCATGACCTTCATGCTCAAGGATTTCAAGCAAGTGCAGGCCAGTGTTTTTCAGGTGGCCAGAGCCCCCGGCAAAAACGTGGTTTATCTGGGCTGTTTTTTCCTGATCCTGGGTGTTTTTGCGATGCTCTATGTGCGCGAGCGTCGCCTGTGGGTTTGGCTGTCTGCGCACGGCGATGGGGCGCAGGTCAGTTTGGCCTTGTCGTCTAACCGTCAGACCATGGACCTTGACCGCGAATTTGACCAATTGGCAGCCCGTTTGCTGGGCCGTCCCGAGAGTACCCAATGACTTCCACTGTGACTTTGAATCCGGGCTATTTTTCTCGCCGAAGCCTGGCCGATTGGGGTTTTGCCCTGTTGGCCCTGATGGGCATGGCATGGGCTTTCTCGCGCTACAGCCAAGCGATGGATGTGTACGAGCAAGGCATCTTGGTGGCCAGTGTGCCTGCCGCTGTAGCGCTGGCCTGGTTCTGGCGATCGACCCGCACCTTGATGCTGGCGGTTGCCGCCTTGTCTTTGCTGGCCATCTATTCCTACCAGGGCGATCTGGGCCGGGCCGAGCAGGTCTTTTGGCTCAAGTATTTCTTGTCCAGCCAGTCGGCGATTCTGTGGATGAGCATGGTGTTTTTCATCAGCACCGTTTTTTACTGGGCGGGCATGTTCATTCAAGGCCAAGGGCAAACCCTAGAGGCCTTGGGCTCGCGCATGGCCTGGGTGGGTATGGCGCTGGCGCTGATCGGCACCATGGTGCGCTGGTACGAAAGCTATCTGCTGGGCCCGGACATCGGCCACATTCCGGTGAGCAATCTGTACGAAGTCTTCGTCATGTTTTGCTGGATGACCACAGGTTTTTACCTGTACTACGAGCAGCATTACCAAACCCGCGCTTTGGGCGCGTTTGTGATGCTGGTGGTCAGCGCGGCCGTGGGCTTTTTGCTGTGGTACACGCTGGTGCGTGAGGCGCATGCCATCCAGCCGCTGGTGCCCGCCCTCAAGAGCTGGTGGATGAAGCTGCATGTACCGGCCAACTTCATCGGCTACGGCACCTTTGCACTGGCCGCGATGGTGGCTTTTGCCTACCTGATCAAGCAACAAGCGGGTGAAACGCGCTGGTACAAACTGACCCCGATTTGGTTGCTGGGCGTGGCGCTGTGTTTTGTGCCCATTGCCTTTCGTGTGCGTGTGGCGGCCGATGCGGGGGGCAGCTATTGGCTGGGTTATGCCGCTGTTTCGGTGTGCATTACCGCAGGGATTTTGCTGGGCCGTCGCCGCATTGCCGAGCGCCTGCCGGCGCTTGAGGTGCTCGACGACGTGATGTACAAGTCCATCGCAGTTGGCTTTGCCTTCTTCACGATTGCCACCGTGCTGGGCGCCTTGTGGGCGGCTGAAGCCTGGGGCGGCTACTGGAGCTGGGACCCCAAAGAAACCTGGGCCCTGATTGTTTGGTTGAATTACGCCGCCTGGCTGCACATGCGCCTCATGAAGGGCCTGCGTGGCACGGTGGCCGCTTGGTGGGCTTTGACGGGTTTGGCGGTGACCACCTTCGCCTTCTTGGGGGTGAACATGTTCCTGAGCGGCTTGCACAGCTACGGCACGCTTTGACCCTTTGTGAGCTGTTGGCTCCATGAGAAAAGGCCCGTCAAGGGCCTTTTCTCATGGAGCACCGCCTGGTGTCAGAGGGTCGCTTGCAGCTGCCGTTGGCCCTTTTGGATGGCATCGAGCAGTTGTTGTGTATTGAACGGTTTCCACAAAAAGGCAATGGGGTCAGAGGCTTGGGCCGCTGTGGTTTCGTGGGCTTGGCATTCACCGCTCATGAAAATCACCGGAAATTTCTGGTTCTTCGCCTCCAACTGAGCGTGCAACTCAAGACCACTCATGCCAGGCATGCGCACGTCAAGGATCAAAATGCTTGGAGATTGGAGGTTCTCAGCTGTCAAGAAATTTTCAGCGCAATCGTGCGTGCGTACTTCAAAGCCATGGCTTTTGAGTACCAGGGACAACATTCTCCGGATGTCCGGGTTGTCGTCTACGACTTCAATAGTGGCTCGCTGATGCACGGGTTAAATTAATAAAAACTACAAAAAGTAGATTCTAAATTGTTTTTCATGGTTATGCGGGGGTGAGCCAGAGTTCAATCCTGGCACCAGGTGGTTGATCTGCTGGCGTGTTTCCGATAACGGCATGACCGTCCCACAGGCGGACCATGCTCTGGAGCAGCAACAAGCCCAAACCCATGCCATGGGGTTTGCTCGTCTGGATGGGGGTATTCAGGTGCGACAGCACCTCGGTGCTGAATCTTGGGCCGTTGTCTGCGATTTGCAAGATGGTCCATCTTTTACCGCCTTTGTTGCCTGAGAAAACTGCCAGCTTGATTTCAGGCGCGATGGTTGATTGCTTGTTGTTGAGTACGTCCAGTGCGTTGCCAACTGCGTTGAAAATGATGCGCTGCAGCATCACTGTGTTGGCCATGACCTGACTTTGTTCGTCCAAGTGGTTGCGATAGGTCAGGGAAATTTTGCGTTGAGCCGCTTCCCCTTGAAGGATGGGCAAGATCGTTTGCATGGCCTTGTGCGGACTGATGGGCGAGACATGGTCTTGTCCCTGAACCATCAATTGGCGCAAATGGCTCACCATTTCGCCTGCTTTGCCAGACATCACTTGCAATTCATGGATGCGCTCGCGCAAATGGTCGGCGCACAGGTCGGATTTGATTTGGTGTTGTAAGTTGTACAAACCAAACTCCAAAGCTTGCAAGGGTTGGCTGATGTCGTGCACCAGCATGGCTGAAAAAGAAGAAAGGCTGCTGATGGCCGAGACGCGTGCATTGACCATCAGCAGTTGGTCACGCTCCTTGATCAACAGTTGGGATTCTTCAGCCAGCATCTCAGCGGCCCATTGCTTGGCTTGCATCTCACTGGTCTTGTGACGCATCTTGTCCAGCAAATAGCCCCAGTAACCGAATGAAATCAAGATCATGGTCAGCACGGTACTGAGCACCAGGTAGTTGCTGTTCCAGGTGAAGGCGGCGACTTGAAAGCTCTCTGCTCGCCTGCCAGACAACAGCATGCCCAATCGCAGCAGGTGACCAGACATCAAGAGCACCAAGGCCGTGACGATCAAGTAGAGACTGCGGCTGCGATGCCGTTGAATCAGTTGCGCGCTCAGAAGGATGCCTGTAGTCGAAAAGAACACGAACAGGGTGGACAAGCTCATCAAACCCCAGGTCGGGTAAAAACCATGGAGGATGATTACAGTGAAATAAGCACCACCCATACACACGGTTACCCACAAGACTTTGAGGGTGAGTTGGCGTGAGGGGTCCAGGTCTCTGGCCAGGGCCTCCAGCATCAACAAGATGCCCGTCAGATAAAAAATGGACAGCAATATGGTCTGGATGTCGTTGTGGGCAAGGGTGTTGAGCGCAGACAGCGAAAAGCCTAGGCTGTAGCAGGCCAGACCTGACAACCAAAGCTTGGCATGGGGATCCCGGTATCCGGACAGCATCGCCCAAGTGCCCAAGGGCAACACGACGTGCAGGGCAATCACGATCAGTGCCAGTAATTCGTGGGCAGGATGTATCAACAAGGCGGTGCTTTCGGGCAGTGACTGCAATGGCCAAGGGAAATCGGCACAATGCAATGATCTTGAATTGTTCAAGGAAAGTTCACATGATCATACGTTCCAACAACGATGGGTTTGTCCATGCGGTTGCCAGTGAAATCACGCCTCAGGGCGCATACCTTTCTCGCAGAAGCATCGTACGAGGCATGGCGCTCGGTGCTGCAGGCTTGGGCCTGTCGGACTGGGTAGGACGAGAAGCCTTTGCGCAAACGGCGCGCCCGGGTGCACTGCCGGCCATGAACGTGGTGACCTCGACGGCTGCCGGTGCGGTCGTGATGGACAAACCCACGGCCTACAAGGACGCCACGGGCTACAACAACTTTTATGAATTTGGCACCGACAAGGCCGACCCGGCCCGACGTGCACACACCCTGAAAACCGACCCTTGGAGTGTCGAGATCGAAGGCTTGGTCAAAAAACCGGGCCGTTACCACCTCGAAGACCTGCTCAAGTGGAGCGCCATGGAAGAGCGCATCTACCGCTTGCGCTGTGTGGAAGGCTGGTCCATGGTCATTCCGTGGGTGGGGTATTCGCTGGCCGATTTGATCCGCCGGGTGGAGCCCCAAGCCGGTGCCAAGTATGTCGAGTTCATCACGCAGGCCGATGAGAAAACCATGCCGGGCGTGCGTTCGGGATCGCTCGAATGGCCCTACGTAGAAGGCTTGCGCATGGACGAAGCCATGCACCCCTTGAGCTTGTTGGCCTTTGGCATGTATGGCGAAGTGATGCCCAAACAAAACGGTGCGCCCGTGCGTCTGGTGGTGCCTTGGAAATACGGCTTCAAAAGCGCCAAGAGCCTGGTCAAAATCCGCTTTGTGGACAAACAACCCGTCTCCTCCTGGACCCGTGCCGCCCAGCAGGAATACGGTTTTTATTCCAATGTCAACCCGACAGTGGACCACCCGCGCTGGAGCCAGGCCACCGAGCGGCGCATTGGCGAAGACGGTCTGCTGGCCAAAAAGCGCAAAACGCTCATTTTCAATGGCTATGAAGCGCAGGTGGGTCAGTTGTACGCGGGCATGGATTTGAAGAAATTCTTTTGATGCTGAGCCGAGGGCGCCGGTTCCTGCTCACGCGCGCCGCGTGGTGGTGGGTCTTGTGCGTGGGCTTGTGGCCCTTGCTGGGGCTGGTCGTGCTGACGGTGCAGGACGGCCTGGGCGCCAATCCTGCCGAATACCTGATCCGCGCCACGGGCGACTGGACTTTGCGGGGCCTGTGCCTGGGCTTGGCCATCACCCCGCTGCGGGCCCAACTGGGCTGGCCCGAACTGGCCCGTTATCGGCGCATGCTGGGCTTGTTGACTTACCTGTATGCCTGCTTGCACTTGGCCTGTTACGTCCTGTTTGACATGGGGCTGGATGTGAGGGAAATCGTGCTGGATGTGCTCAAACGGCCATTCATCTGGCTGGGGGCGAGCGCTTGGTTGCTGTTGAGTGTGATGGCGGCCACATCGTTCAACCGGGCCGTGCGTTGGCTTGGGGGGGCTCGTTGGCAAGCTTTGCACCGTGTGGTCTACGCCGTGGCCCTGCTGGCCGTGCTGCATTTTTGGTGGATGCGGGCCGCCAAAAGCAATTTCAACGAGGTGCTGGTGTACGCGGTGATTTTGGGCGCACTGCTGGCTTGGCGGCTTCAGCGTGCCTGGCAAAGAAGGCGCCAGCGCGCAGCCAAGCGTACCTCTGTCTAGCTACCGACCTGAGCGGGCACGCCAGGTGTTGAGCCTGGAGCGTGGGCCGCGGTGGCCCAAATAGCCTGGTGCCACACCGGCGGCACTGCTGGCTTGGATGCCCAAGTCTTTCAAGCCAGGCCATTGGCCTGAGGCCACGTTGTCCACCTTCATCGAGGCCAGGTTGTCGCGGCTCATCAAGGGCTCGCCCGGGGCCAGTTCCATGCACGCGGCCTGCAGCCAGCCCACCCAGTGGGGCAAAGGCAACACGGGCCGCCCGTGGCCGCCACGCACGCCGGCCCATTGACCGGATTTGTGCACCAGCTCGCCCAAGCTCATCACCTCGGGTCCTGCCAGTTCATAGGTTTGACCGATGGTGCGGCTGTCTTGCAGGCAAGTGACCACCGCTCGGGACACATCCCCAACCCAAACCGGTTGGAAGCGCGTGCCCGACCCTGCCAAAGGCATGAAAGGGAACACGGTTTGCAGGTCGGCAAACAGGTTCAGGAATTTGTCCTCGGCACCAAAAATCACGCTGGGACGCAAGATGGTCAGGTCCAACAAAGCGTTGCGCAAAACGGTTTCGCCTTGGGCTTTGCTGCGCTGGTACATCGAAGGCCCTTGCACATCGGCACCCAAAGCACTGATGTGCACCAAGCGCTTCACGCCCGTATGGTGCATGGCCTGCGCCACGAGGGCTGGCAAGTGCACATGGACCTGTTCAAAGCGTTCCTCGTCACCGTGCAGCACCGCCACCAGATTGACCACCGCATCGTGACCGGGCATCAGGCGTGCCAGGTCGCTGGCGCTGTGCGCCGAGGCCTCGACCACGGTCAGGCCTGGCAAGTTCTGGATGGCGGCGGCATTCACTGCGCGGCGTGTGGGCACGGTGACGCGCCAACCCAGACGGGCCAGTTGTTCGCACACTTGCCGACCGACAAAACCTGTGCCACCCAAAACCAGAATGCGAGACGGATGGTTCATGGCTTGCTGTGTGCGGCTTGGGCCAACCACTGTGTGGCCAACGCTACCCAATAGGTGCCGCCCAGAGGAATCAGGTCATCGTTGAAGTCGTAACTGGGGTTGTGAAGGGTGCAGGGACCGCCGCCGTGGCCCATCTCGCGGTGGGCACCGTCACCGTTGCTGATGAACACATAGGCCCCGGGTTTGGCCTGCAGCATGTAAGAGAAATCTTCCGCCCCCATCGTGGGCTCTTGGTTCACCACATGCTCAGCCCCCACGATGCCGGTCATGACTTGGCGTGCAAAGTTGGCTTCTGTGGCGCTGTTGATGGTGGGCGGGTAATTGCGCTCAAATTCGAATTCGCATTCCGCCTCAAAGGCGGCGCAAATCGACTCTGCCACCTGCTTCATGCGGGTCTCGATCAAATCGAGCACCTCGATGCTGAAGGTGCGCACCGTGCCTTGCAGTTCGCACGAGTCGGGCACCACGTTGGTGGCTTCGCCTGCATGGATCATGGTGACCGAGATCACGCCTGCGTCCACGGGCTTTTTGTTGCGGGTGATGATGGTCTGAAAGCCCTGCACCATCTGGCAAGCGATCGGCACCGGGTCGATGCCGTTGTGCGGCAGCGCGGCGTGGCTGCCCTTGCCGCGGATGGTGATCTTGAACTCGTTGCTCGACGCCATCACCGGGCCAGCGCTCACGGCAAAGGTGCCCACGGGCGCGCCCGGCCAGTTGTGCATGCCAAACACGGCCTGCATCGGGAACTTGTCGAACAAGCCGTCCTTGATCATTTCGCGGGCGCCGCCGCCGCCTTCTTCGGCGGGCTGGAAGATCAAATACACGGTGCCGTCAAAGTCACGGTGCTTGGCAAAGTGCTTGGCCGCGGCCAGCAGCATGGCGGTGTGGCCGTCGTGACCGCAGGCGTGCATCTTGCCTTGGTGTTTGCTGGCGTGGGCAAAGGTGTTGAACTCCTGCATGGGCAGCGCATCCATATCGGCGCGCAGGCCAATGCCCAAGCCGCAAGCGCCACCGTCACGTCCGCGCACGATGCCGACCACGCCTGTGGTGCCCATGCCCCGGTGAACCGGGATGCCCCAGTCGATCAGCTGCTGGGCGACCACGTCGGCGGTGCGCACTTCTTGAAAGCACAGCTCCGGGTGGGCGTGGATGTCTTTGCGAATGGCCGCAATGCTGGCCGCGTCGGTGAGGATAGAGTCGATGAGATTCATGCAGACAGTCTAGCGAGACTTTGTGGCCCTTGCCATCACCCCTGCGTCTTTGGGGGGCTTGTATCGCAGCCTATGGGGGGCTTCGGTCACAATGGCTCATCGGAATTTGCTTGTTCTCTCAAAACCATGACCACTGCCGACCCTGCTCAGACCGTGGTGCGAGGCGCTTGCCCGCACGATTGCCCTGACACCTGCGCCTTGCTGACCACGGTGGAAAACGGCCGAGCGGTGCGCGTGCAGGGCAACCCAACGCATGCTGCGACCGACGGGGTCTTGTGCACCAAGGTTTCGCGTTACGCCGAGCGCACCTACCACTCTGAGCGCTTGCTGCAACCTTTGAGGCGTGTGGGTCCTAAGGGGGCGGGTCAGTTTGAGCCGGTCGGGTGGGACGAGGCGCTGGACGAGATCGCCGCCCGCCTGAAAACCATCGCCGCGCGTGACCCGCAGGCCATCTTGCCCTACAGCTATGCGGGCACCATGGGCCTGGTGCAAAGCGAGTCGATCGCGGCGCGGTTTTTCCACCAACTGGGCGCGTCGTTGCTGGACCGCACGATTTGCGCTTCGGCGGGGGCCGAGGCGCTCACGCAAACCTTGGGCAACAAAGTGGGCATGCCGGTGCGCATGTTTGCCCATTCCCAACTGATCGTGATTTGGGGCAGCAATTCGATCGGCAGCAACCTGCATTTTTGGCGCATCGCCCAAGAGGCCAAACGCCAGGGCACCCGACTGGTGTGCATCGACCCGCGCAAGAGCGAGACCGCCGACAAATGCCATGAACACATCGCCATTCGGCCTGGCACCGATGCCGCGCTGGCGCTGGCCTTGATGCATGAGCTGATCGTCAACGGTTGGCTCGATCAAGACTACATCGACCGTTTCACCTTGGGCTGGGAGGGGCTGCGTGAGCGTGCCTTGCAGTGGTCACCCGAGCGTGCGGCCCAAGTGTGTGGCGTGCCCGTCGCGCAAATCCGCCAACTGGCCCAGGACTGGGGCACGACCCCCGCCGCAGCGATCCGCTTGAACTACGGCATGCAGCGCGTGCGCGGTGGCGGCAATGCGGTGCGTGCAGTGGCCTGCTTGCCCGCGCTGACGGGCGCATGGCGTCACCCGGGCGGTGGCTTGCTCATGAGCAGCTCAGGCCATTTTCCGGTGCGGCGTGCCGCCTTGCAGCGGCCCGATTTGCTGGGCCAGCGGCGCCCGCGCACCATCAACATGAGCACGATCGGGGACGATTTGTTGCGTCCTGCATCCCCTGAGTTCGGCCCGCAGATCGAGGCCTTGATTGTCTACAACAGCAACCCGGTGGCGGTGGCCCCCGAGTCGGGCAAGGTGGTGCAGGGCTTTGGCCGCGAAGACCTGTTCACCGTGGTGCTGGAGCATTTTCAGACCGATACGGCCGACTACGCCGACTTCATTTTGCCCGCCACCACGCAGCTGGAGCACTGGGACATCCACACCAGCTATGGCCACACCGATGTCTTGCTCAACCGCCCGGCCATTGCGCCGGTGGGGCAGGCGCGCACCAACACCGACATCTTCCGGGCGCTGGCCCAGCGCATGGGTTTTGACGATCCGTGTTTTGCGCAGAGCGATGAAAGCCTGTGCCGCAGCGCCATCGGCGATGCGGATGATTTTGAGCAGTTGCTGGCGCATGGTTTTGCCTCTTTGCCGGTGCCCGATGCACCGTTTGCGCAGGGCGGCTTCCCGACGCCTTCGGGGCGTTGTGAATTCTTCAGCCAGCGCTTGGTGGACCAAGGCCTGGACGGCTGGCCCGACCATGTGCCCAACTACGAAGTGCCGCAAGCTGGCGGGCGCTATCCGTTGGCGATGATTTCGCCACCGGCGCGGAACTTTTTGAATTCGACCTTTGTGAACGTGCAAAGTCTGCGCGACATCGAAGCCGAACCGGTGCTGGAGATGCACCCGCAAGACGCGGCCGAGCGCGGCATTGCCGACGGCGCGGTGGTGCGCGTGTTCAACGACCGGGGCACCTACCACTGCAAGGCTCGCCTCAACCAGCGGGCGCGTTCGGGCGTGGTCAATGGCTTGGGCATCTGGTGGCGCAAGCTGGGCCTGAATGGCACCAACGTCAACGAACTGACCAGCCAGCACCTGACCGATTTGGGGCGGGCGCCTGTGTTTTACGACTGTTTGGTGCAGGTCGCCTTGGTGGGCTCAGCGGCCACGCCGGCATGAAAAAAGGGGCTGAAATTCAGCCCCTTTGTCTGTGGTGGTCTCAGGAGGTCAGTCGACCAGCTGCTCCAGCGCAAAGGTGTCGAACGCCGATTCGCGTTGGCGGATCAGGTGGCTTGTTGTGCCGTCCACCAAGATTTCTGCCGCACGGCCTCGGGTGTTGTAGTTGCTGGCCATGCTCATGCAGTAAGCGCCCGCCGACAGCACGGCCAGCGTGTCGCCCGCTGCGACCTGCAGCTGGCGGTCGCGGCCAATCCAGTCGCCGCTTTCGCACACAGGGCCGACCACGTCGTACACCGTGCCTTCGCCAGCTTGCGCTGTGACGGGCACGATCTGGTGGAAGGCTTGGTACATGGCCGGGCGGGGCAGGTCGTTCATGGCCGCGTCGACGATGCAAAAATTCTTTTGCTCACCGGGCTTGAGGTACAGCACCTCGGTCAGGCACACGCCTGCATTGCCCACCAGTGAGCGACCGGGTTCGATCATCAGCTGGCGCTGGCCGTAGCCGCGTGCGTCCAGCTTGGCCAGCAGCTGCGCCCACAGGGCATCGGCCTCGGGCGGGGTGTCGCCGTTGTAGTTGATGCCAAGGCCCCCGCCAAAGTCGATGTGGTGGATGGCAATGCCCGCCGCTTCGATCTCGGCCACCAAGTCGAGCACGCGGTCCATGGCGTCGAGGTAAGGCGTCATCTCGGTGATCTGCGAGCCGATGTGGCAATCGATGCCGACCACCTTCAGGCCCGGCAGACTGGCCGCATGGCGGTAAGCGCGCAAGGCGTCTTCGTGGGCAATGCCGAATTTGTTGCCTTTCAGCCCTGTGGAGATGTAGGGGTGGGTCTTGGGGTCCACGTTGGGGTTCACGCGCAGGCTGACCGGGGCTTTGAGGCCTATGGAAGCAGCCACATCGCTCAGCACATCGAGTTCGGCTTCGCTTTCGACGTTGAAGCAACCAATGCCCACTTTCAGGGCTTGCTTCATCTCGGCGCGGGTCTTGCCTACGCCCGAGAAGATCACTTTGGCCGGGTCACCGCCAGCGGCCAGCACGCGGGCCAGTTCACCAGCCGACACGATGTCAAAGCCGCACCCGGCATTGGCAAACACCTGCAACACGGCCAGGCTGGAGTTGGCTTTCATGGCGTAGCAAATTTGCGCTTGGCGGCCTGCAAAGCCGCGCTGGTAGGCCGCCAGGGCCGACAACATGGCTGCTTTGGAATACACAAACAGCGGCGTGCCATGCGTTCGGGCCAAGTCGGACAGGCGCACGCCTTCGACCATGAGCTCGCTGCCCTGGTAGGCAATGTGAGGTTGTCCGGGCAAGGCAAGGGCGTTGGAGGGTGCGGTCATGGCTTCAGATAAGAGGAAGAGGGGGTCGTGTCATTGCCCAGTTCGGGCGCGGCAGGGGTGTCGGCCGGGAGGGTGTCTTGGGCTTGGGCTTTGGGGCGCTGGGTCCGTGGGGGCGCAACGTGCCAGGGATTGATGCTTTGCGGTAAGGTGGCGCGACCTGCCGAGGCGGGCGTGTCTGGCAATTTGAGTGCGCCTTTCTGCCCGCATGCGCACAATGCGACCGCACATACCGCAAGGGTAAGCGTCCTGACTAAAATCCACAGTACTTTCAACATGCCGCGATTGTAATGACCGACCTTGAATTCATGGACCAAGCCGAGCGCCTGCTGGCCGGCGTAGAGACGGGTTGCGATCGTCTGAACGACGACACCGATGCCGACATCGACAACCAGCGCGTGGGCGGCATGGTGACTTTGACTTTCGCCAACCGCAGCCAGATCGTCATCAATCTGCAAAAGCCCTTGCATGAGGTGTGGTTGGCGGCACGCTGCGGAGGATTTCATTACCGCTTTGATGGGCAGCTCTGGCAAGATACCAAAGGCCAGGGTGAGTTTTGGAACAGTCTGTCGCGTTACGCGTCAGATCAGTCGGGCATGACGCTGAATTTCTGCGCTTGAGCTGGTTTGCCCGACACCCCGTCTTTTTGGGTGTCGTTCATCTCAGCGGCGGAATAAATCCAAAATACGGTTCTTTTCGTCGCTTGCAGGGGCCGTAAGGGGCTTGTTGGCATGGTTTTCCTGACCTATGCCCAGTGATGTGATGCTGCCTTCTTTAGACAATTCGTCGAACATCCAGTCACCGCCGATATTGACCAGGCCCTCTGGCACGGCGGGTTCGGACACTGGGATCGAACGCAGTGCGGTTTCCATGAAACTGATCCAGACCGGCAAGCTCAGGCCACCGCCGGTTTCACGGTCTCCCAATTTGCGAGGGGTGTCATAGCCAATCCAGACCACGGCGGTCAGGTTTTGCTGATAGCCCGCAAACCAAGCATCCATCGAGTCGTTGGTGGTGCCGGTCTTGCCGTAAATGTCTGGGCGCTTGAGCGTGGCTTGTGCCCTTGCGGCCGTGCCCGAGCGTGTGACTTCTTGCAGCAAACTGGTCATGACAAAGGCATTGCGTGCAGGGATCGCGCGTTGTTCTTCTTCGGGCTGTGCGGGAACGGGGCTGTCCACCAGTACACGGTCTTTGTGATCAGCAATTCGTGTGATCAAGTGGGGTTGTACACGGAAACCACCATTGGCGAAGACCGAATAGCCGGTAGCCATTTGCATGGGTGTGACCGATCCGGCACCCAGAGCCATGGTCAAGTAAGCCGGGTGTTTTTCTTCATCAAAACCGAATCGACCGATCCATTCCTGTGCATTGCGAGGGCCCACTGATTGCAGCACTCGGATGGAGATCATGTTTTTCGATTTGGCCAAGCCCTTGCGCAAAGTCATGGGGCCATCGAAAGTGCCGTCATAGTTCTTGGGCTCCCAAGGTTGACCACCGGTCACGCCAGCGTCGAAGAACAAAGGTGCGTCATTGACCACGGTTGCAGGGGTAAAGCCTTTCTCCAGGGCAGCGGAATAAATGAATGGCTTGAAGCTGGAGCCTGGCTGGCGCCAAGCTTGGGTCACATGGTTGAATTTGTTTTTTGTAAAGTCAAAGCCGCCCACCAAAGCGCGGATGGCACCGGTTTGCGGCGTGATGGCCACGAAAGCACCTTCTACCTCTGGCAGTTGGGTAATTTCCCAGACGCCCTTGGGTGTTTGGACAATGCGAATGACGGCACCTCGGCGCACTTGCTTGGCGGGTGGCGCTTTCTCAGACAGGCCCGATTGCGCGGGTTTCAAGCCGTCTCCAGTGACGCTGATTTGTTCGCCGTTTTGTCGGACAACCACCACTTTGCGGGGCGTGGCTTCCAGCACCACGGCAGATATCACATCACCGTTGTCTGGGTGCTCCTCCAAGGCGTCGTCGATGGCGTCTTCCATCTTCTTCGGGTCCGCTGGCAGATCGATGAATTTTTCGGGACCTCGGTAGATCTGTCGGCGTTCGAAATCCATGATGCCTTGTCGCAAGGCTTTATAGGCCGCCATCTGTTCGGTCGATTGCAATGTGGTGTAAACGTTCAGACCGCGGGTGTAAGTTTCTTGGCCATATTGGGCAAAAACCATTTGGCGCACCGTTTCGGCTACGTATTCGGCGTGCAAAGTGCGTCTGTCCCCTGACGTGCGCAAGACGAGTGGTTCTGCTTTGGCTGCCTTGGCCTGTTCTGAGTTGATGTAACCATTTTCTTCCATGCGCTCGATGATGTAGAGCTGGCGAGAGCGTGCGCGCTTGGGGTTGCTGATGGGGTTGTACGCCGAAGGTGCTTTGGGTAGACCTGCCAGCATGGCCGCCTCGGCGAGGGTGATGTCTTTCAATGATTTGCCAAAATATGTTTCAGCCGCCGAGGCAAAGCCGTAAGCACGGTTGCCCAGAAAAATCTGGTTCATGTAGATCTCAAGGATCTGGTCCTTGGTCAGCATGTTCTCAAGTTTGTAGGTCAGCAAAATCTCATAAATCTTGCGAGTGAAGGTTTTCTCGGATGACAGGTACACATTGCGCGCGACCTGCATGGTGATGGTTGAGGCACCTTGGCTTTTCATGCGCCCGATATTGGCCACGCCAGCTCGCAAAATGCCGAGGTAATCCACACCGCCATGTTGGTAAAACCGGTTGTCCTCAATAGACAGCACGGCATTTTTCATGACTTGTGGGATGTCTTTGATCGGCGTGAGGTTGCGGCGCTCCTCACCAAACTCCCCCATCAATTGGCCATCGGCCGTGTAGATGCGCAAAGGCAGCTTGGGTTTGTAGTCCGCCAAGTCTGAAATATCGGGCAAGTTGGGGTAGGCCACGACCATGGCTACACCAACAACCAGCAAGATGGAAAGCAGTCCGGCGATGGCGATGCCAGATCCCCATGCAGCGAGTGTCAAGAGCCATGAAGGCACATAAGTCGTTGCCGAGCCACGAGGGTTGCGTTCGGACTCTGGCAGTTGTTTGTCTTTGGAGGGCATAGGGCGAGATAGGCTTGGCAAGCCGACTGGCCACCATGTTGCATTATAAAAATCTTCACCCATCTCCACCAAGTTTCTTCACATTAATTGAACTCTTTGGAGTTAGTTTTTGTTTGTGGAAACGTGAATTACCTGTTACAAAAGATGCACCAGAGGGTCAAGAAGACCCCGCTAAGGGAGCAGGTCATGCAAATATTTGGACGACTTTGGCAAAAAATGGAGGGGGTTGTTGCGCGCCAAGCATGGGGTCTGGCGCAGGACGGCCCAGCTTGGGTATTGTTGGGCTTGACTCGCCAAAGTGCAGATTTGTGTTGTGTCCACACTTTGAACGTTCTCGTGCCACCGCAAGGCATTTCGGTCATCCATGCGTCTTGGCTCAGCCAGGCGCTGGTGAATGCGCCTCGTCCCAAGTTCGGGCCGCGTTACCGCTTGGCCATGAGCGTGCCTGCCCATGCGCTGGCTGCAGGCCAAATGGCTTGCCCGTTGGATGTGCCACAACAAGCGTGGCCATCAGAGGTCCAGCTAGAGGTCGCGCAAGCTTTGAGTTTGCCGCCCGAAGAGGTCAGTTTTGATTTTGAATCCGAAGCCTCGGGTGCAGGTATGGCGGGTCAAATCCGGTGGGTCGGTTGTGCCAGATCCTTGGTGGCTGACTACCAAAATTGGATTGCTGCAGTTCAGGGGTGGCGCTTGGCTCTTGTGGAGCCAGAGATGGATGCTGCGCGGCGCGGGGCACAGGCGTTGGTGGGCGGTCTACCCAGCTTGTTGCAACAAGCACCGCAAGATTGGCAATTCCGATGGGGCTCCAAGGTACTGCCAGACTTGGATGGCTCAAGCAGGGACGATGTGCATTGGGATGGAGTGTTGCAGGAGGTGTTGTCTGCTCCCGTTGGAGCGCGGCTTGTGGCATCGGGTTTGGCATTGAAGGCGTGGGCCTGATGGCCGACTTCAATTTGTTGCACTTTCCAACACTGGATCGCCAGGAAACTTGGCGTCGTCAGTGGCACTCGGGCTGGATGGGTGTGGCTTTCGGGTTTGTGTTGGCCGGCTGTTGGGTGCAGTGGCAGATCATTGAAACAGACAAACTGCAGCAGGCCTTGCATGAATTGCAGACCCGCTTGAATGAGCGTCAACGTCAAGCTCAATTGCATCAGCAGGCGGCGAAAAGAAACCAGGCTTTGCAGCAGCAATGGACGCAGTTGACACAATTGCAGTCCCGGCAGCATGTTTGGACCTTGTTCCAGAGCAGTTTGCTTGAAGATGCTC
Organism: Limnohabitans sp. Jir72; assembly: GCF_003063575.1. Taxonomy (GTDB): domain Bacteria; phylum Pseudomonadota; class Gammaproteobacteria; order Burkholderiales; family Burkholderiaceae_C; genus Limnohabitans_A. The sequence continues at coordinate 166,355 of NZ_NESC01000003.1, read as the reverse complement.
AACGCTTGGGTTTGAGTTTGCAGCGCTTGCAAGTGGAGGCGGGACGCATCGACATTCAGGGGCAGGCCCCCACAGCGCAAGCCATGTCCCATGCGCTGCAGCACTTGTCTGAGCGTTGGGGGCAACCCCTGCGTCTGGTAAGCATGGAGATGATGTCTGTGGGCGATGCGGCGTTATCGCCGGTCTCCTTTGCCTGGCAAGCCAATTGGCCCGGCTTGGGCGATACAGTGGTGCCTCTCACGCAGGCCAAGCAGGTCAAGCCATGACGTTGAAACCACAGCGCATCTTGTTGGCGTTGGCCCGCACCGTGCGATGGGAGACGCTGTGGCGTGCGTGCATGCGGCAATTGAAGCGTTGGTTGTTTGCTGTGAGTGGCGCCGCACTGGGGGGTGGTGCGGTCTTGTGGTGGGGCAGTGATGCGCTTTCTGCGCATGAGCAGACACAGCAAGCAGTGGACACGGCGTTGGTCCGTTGGCAAGTGCAGCCGCTGCCTATTGCGGAAAATATGATCTCTTCTTTCCATGTTGCAGGGCCATTGTGGTCGCGTTTGGCAGACAGCTTGCCTGCACAAAGCTGGATTGATTTGCAGCAGGCGTTCATGGCGCAGGGTGTGGAGGTGGTATCACTGCATCTGTTGCCTGAGGTTCTGGCTGGTCCATTGCAAGGCCAAAAGGTGGCCATGCGATTGAATGCTTCTTTTTCAGATTGGGTGAGTGCTTGGCGTTGGGTCGCCGATTCAGGCCCTTTGTTGTCTATTGAACGCTTGAGCGCTGCACCACAAGCCACCGCCCGGGGTGTGCAATTGGATGTTGTGTTGCATCTGTGGTTCAACCCTGAACCAATTGGGGGCTTGTCCGGGTCTGCCAAGTCGCATGGTCCCATCCCCGTCTTGCGCAAAAGCGCGGGCATGACGCAGAGGTCGGAGATTTTTTCTCATCCTGGACACCTCGCTGTAGCGCAACCGCGAGTGCTGGACAACATGCCATCCCTCGATGATCCCCTGTACTGGCCGATGGACCGGGTTCGTTTGCTGGGCACTTGGCGTCAGGGGGCTCAGTGGCAGGCGGTTCTCGGTGTCGGCGGGATCTGGGTGCCGGTCCAAGTGGGGCGACGTGTCGCAATGGAAGGGCATAGGGTGGAGTCCATACAAGCTGATGCCGTGATTTTCAGATCTGCGAAGGGACAAAAGCTTGAATTGAAATGGCCAGGAGGTGAGCGATGAGCGGTTGGCGTTTTGGGTGTTTGTACTGTGTTTGTGTGCCCTTTTTGGCTTGGGCGCAGCCCCATCCGGTGGTTGATGTCGATGGCTTGAGTCCCGCATCCCGAATGGTGGTGGCGGCAGATGGTCAGCCCATCAGTTTGAATTTTCAGAACATCGATGTCCGTGCTTTGCTACAGGTGTTTGCTGAATTTTCGGGCTTGAATTTGGTAGTGGCTGATTCGGTGACGGGGCAGATATCTGTGCGTCTGGTCGATGTGCCTTGGGTCCAGGCGCTAGGCATTGTTTTGCAATCCAAAGGTCTGACCTCTCGCCGTGAAGGCAATGTGTTGTGGGTTGCGCCCAGGGAGGAATGGGCTTTGAGAGAGAAAAAGCATCTGGAATCTCAAGCGGCACTCGAAGCGGTCAGTCCCTTGCAGATGTTGCCTTTGCGCCTCCAGTACGCCCGCGCCACTGAAGTGGTGCAACGTCTGATGGGAGGCACGGGTGCAGGCTCAAGCGCAACGCGATGGTTGAGCCCCCGTGGCAGTGCGATGGCCGAGCCGCGCACCAATCAATTGTTTGTCCTTGATGTGCCGGGGCGGCTGGCCGATGTCAATCAGATGATCCAGAAACTGGATGTACCCATCCGGCAGGTGCTGATTGAGGCGCAGATTGTTGAGGCCGATGACCAATTCGGTCAATCGCTGGGGGTGCGTCTGGGGTTAGGGTCTGCAGGCACGGTGGGGGCCAGGCACCTCAATTTGGGCGCAAGCAATGCCACCAGTGGCGCGGGCGTGGAGATGGGCAATCAGGTCAATTTACCGGCCGGCAATGCGGGGCAGACGCTCAATGTGCCCTCAACCTTTGCCGTATCACTGTTCAACGCTGCGGCTGACCGCTTCATCAATGTAGAGATTTCGGCGCTGGAAGCCGATGGCCGTGGCAAAGTGGTCTCGCGGCCCCGAGTCATCACGGCGGACCAAACCAAAGCCCTGATCGAGCAGGGCACCGAGTTGCCTTATCAAATGTCTTCAGGCATTGGTGTGACGGCCATCACTTTTCGCAAGGCCAACCTCAAGCTGGAGGTGACGCCGCAGATCACGCCTGAGGGTGCTGTGGTGCTCGATGTGGACGTCAACCGCGACAGCGTGGGGCAGCTCACGCCTGCAGGCTACGCCATCAACACCAAGCACGTCAAAACCCAAGTGCAGGTGGACGATGGCGGCACCGTGGTGCTGGGGGGCATTTACGAAGATGCCGATCGCAACGACGAAGCCAAAGTGCCTGGATTGGCGGATGTGCCCGGCCTGGGGTGGTTGTTCAAAAACCGCAATCAGACACGGCGCAAATCGGAATTACTGATTTTCTTGACGCCCCGAGTGGTGCTGGATGCGGGCAAGGTGTCAGCGCAATGAGGCCACAGCCTGGCCGTGGGGGCCGGGTCGAATACACTTGGGGCCTCTGTTCAGGTCACCCATTTGTCTCAGCGGTGGTCTTGGTTTTTGTGTGAGATTTCCCTTTGAGCATCTTCTTCGTGGGCCTTCCGGGCTCGGGCAAAACCACCATCGGCAGGCAATTGGCCCGCCGCTTGGGCCTGCCTTTTGTGGATTCCGACCATGTGATTGAAGACCGTCTGGGCTGTTCGATCAGGGAATTTTTCGCCCGCGAAGGGGAGGACAGCTTCCGCGATGTCGAGCAGCAAGTGCTCGATGACCTGAGTCAGCACCACCCAGGTGTACTGGCCACCGGTGGTGGCTCGGTCTTGCGCGAAGTCAACCGTCGCCATCTCCACGAGCGTGGCCATGTGATTTACTTGCGCTCTGCGCCGGAAGACGTCTACCGCCGGGTGCGCCACGACACCGGTCGCCCCTTGCTGCAGGTGGACGACCCAATGGGGCGCCTGCGGTCACTGTACGAGGCCCGCGATCCGCTGTACCGGGAAACCGCACACCATGTCATCGACACAGGCAGCCCCTCGGTGTCCACCCTGGTCAACATGATCATCATGCAGCTCGAACTGTCTGGCCAGTTGCCCGCCCGCCCAGAGAGTGTTGCGCCTCAAGCCACGCGCTGAGCAGCCCGTCAAAGCCCTACACTTGGGGGCTATGTCCGAGTCCACCATTTCCCTTGAACAGGTCGCCATTTCACTGGACGACCGCAGTTACGACATCCACATTGGCCAGCGCCTGCTGGGCCGCGCCGAGACTTGGGGCGGCTTGCCCAAAGCCCAGACGGCCATGATCGTGACCAATGAGACCATCGCGCCGCTGTACGAAGCTGTCTTGCGCAGCGCGATCAGTCCGCTTTACAAGCAAGTCCACACCGTGGTGCTGCCCGATGGCGAGGCCCACAAGGACTGGCAGACCCTGAACTTGATTTTTGATGCCTTGCTGTCCAAAGGCTGTGACCGCAAGACCGTGCTGTTTGCGCTGGGCGGTGGCGTGATCGGCGACATGACCGGCTTTGCCGCTGCCAGCTACATGCGCGGCGTGCCCTTTGTGCAGGTGCCCACCACGCTGCTGTCGCAGGTCGATTCGTCGGTGGGCGGCAAAACCGCCATCAACCACCCACTGGGCAAGAACATGATCGGCGCGTTCTACCAGCCAGTGCGGGTGATTTGCGATCTGAACACCCTGACCACCTTGCCCCCGCGTGAGCTGAGCGCGGGCCTGGCCGAAGTCATCAAATACGGCCCGATCGCCGACATGGCCTTCCTGGACTGGATCGAGTCGAACATCGACGCCTTGATGGCGCAAGACCCGCAAGCACTGGCCCATGCCGTCAAGCGCAGTTGCGAGATCAAGGCCTGGGTGGTGGGGCAAGACGAGCGCGAGGCCGGCCTGCGCGCCATCCTGAATTTTGGCCACACCTTTGGCCACGCCATTGAGGCGGGGCTGGGCTTTGGCGTGTGGCTGCACGGCGAGGCCGTGGGCTGCGGCATGGTCATGGCCGCCGAACTGTCGCACAGGCTGGGCAAAGTCGACGCCGCCTTTGTGGATCGCCTCAAGGCCTTGATCGAACGTGCAGGCTTGCCCGTGCGCGGCCCCATCATCGATGCGGCCGATAACGCCGGGCACTACATCGAACACATGCGCCTGGACAAGAAGGCGGTGGGCGGCGACATCCAGTTTGTGGTGATCGACGGCCCCGGCCAGGCCACCGTCTGCGGCGCACCTGACGACATGGTGCGTGACGTGATCAACAGCTGCTGCGCCTGAATCCATGGACATGCCCACGCTGCTGTCGCCCGACCTCGCCCCCACGCTGGGGCAGCTGTCGGCTTTGGCCAGCGACCCGGCGCTCACCCGGGGCCGTCGCCATGCCGAGGCGCCTGCGCCCACGCGCAATGCCTACCAACGCGACCGCGACCGCATCGTCCATTCCACCGCGTTTCGGCGCCTGGTCTACAAAACCCAGGTGTTTTTGAACCACGAAGGCGATCTGTTTCGCACGCGGCTGACGCATTCGCTGGAGGTCGCGCAGCTGGGCAGGTCCATCGCCAGAGCTTTGGGTCTGAATGAAGACCTGGTGGAGGCCGTGGCGCTGGCGCACGATTTGGGGCACACGCCCTTTGGCCACGCCGGGCAGGACGCACTGAACGAATGCATGGCCGAGCACGGCGGTTTTGAGCACAACTTGCAAAGCCTGCGTGTGGTGGACCAGCTTGAAGAGCGTTACCCCGCGTTTGATGGCCTGAACCTGAGTTTTGAAACCCGCGAAGGTGTGCTCAAACACTGCTCTCGGGTCAACGCCGAACATTTGGAGTTGACCGAGCCCGGCGGTGTGGCCCGGCGCTTCATTGACCGCACCCAGCCCAGTCTGGAAGCGCAGCTGTGCAACCTGGCCGATGCCATCGCCTACAACGCGCACGACATCGACGACGGTGTGCGTTCCGGCTTGATCAGCACCGAGCAATTGCTGGAGGTCGAGCTGTTTGCGCATTACCACCAGCAGGCCCTGAGCGAGCACCCCGGCTTGTTGGCCAAACCCCGTCGTCTGCTGTACGAGACCATTCGGCGCATGCTGAGCGACCAGGTGTACGACGTGATCGACACCACGCGGCATGCGGTGGCGCAAGCCGGTGTGCAAACTGTTGCCCAGGCCCGTCTGACGGGTCCGCTGGTCGGTTTCAGTGCCGACATGAAGGCCCGCACGGCGGAACTCAAGAAATTCCTGTTCGCCCGTTTGTACCGTCACCCGCAGGTGATGCAGACCACCGGGCAAGCCCAGCAAGGCGTGCGCGAGCTGTTTGCCGCCTATGTGGACCGACCGGCCGAGATGCGCGAAGACTTCGCGGTGCGTGCGGACTTGCACCGCTCGGTGGCCGATTACATCGCGGGCATGACCGACCGCTTTGCGCTGCGTGAACACGAACGCCTGACCGGGCGCAAGCTGCTGTGATCGGTGTTGGGTGTCTTCTGGCAGGTCGGCACCTTCAGGTCCGACTAGCGCCCGTCAGCGCCACCGGGCTCTGCCTTTCCACCATGGCATTTCACAGCCGCAGCCATGACTGAACGCAGCAAAGACCGCGCCTCTTGGATCGTCGTGCTTGCTGGCGGCGTGGCCGCCTTGCAGGTGGGCAAGTTGCCACCGGCCTTGCCCGAGCTGCAGGCCGAGATGGGCCTCACGCTGGTGCAGTCGGGCTTTTTGTTGTCCACCGTGCAGCTTGCGGGTTTGAGTCTGGCCGTGTTCATCGGGCTTTTGGCCGACGGCATGGGGCTCAAGCGCAGCATGGTGCGCGGTCTTTGCCTGCTGGCGCTGGCCAGTGGTCTGGGCGGCTTCGCCACCTCGGTGGGTGCTTTGTTGGCCTTGCGGGCCATCGAAGGCCTGGGTTTCTTGTTGGTGGCGCTGCCTGCGCCCGCTTTGATTCGGCGTTTGGTCTCGCCGACACAACTGCCCGGCATGCTGGGTGTGTGGGGCGCCTACATGCCCACCGGCACGGCGCTGGCGCTGTTGCTTGGGCCCTTGTTCATCCCGACCTGGGGTTGGAGCGCCTGGTGGTGGTTGTTTGCGCTGGTGTCGCTGGCCATGGCGCTTTGGCTTGACCGTGCCGTGCCTGCAGACCCGCTTGGCGGTGCGGCCCTTGCCGGGCAGGGCGCCTGGAGCCGCTTGCGCCGCACCTTGAGCGCACCGGGCCCGTGGTGGGTCGCGCTCACCTTTGGCATGTACTCGGGCCAGTGGTTGGCGGTGGTGGGCTTTTTGCCGTCCATCTACGCGGCTGCAGGCGCGAGCGGTGCGCTGCTCGGTGTCCTCACGGCTCTGGCCGCTGCCGTCAACATGCTGGGCAATATGGCTTCGGGCCGCTTGTTACAACGCGGCTGGGCGCCGCGTTCGACCTTGTGGCTGGGCTTTGGCGCGATGGCGCTGGGCAGCACGTTGGCGTTTGCGTCATTCACCGAAGGCTCGCCCTGGTTGCGCTTTGCGGGGGTGCTGCTGTTTTCGGGTGTGGGCGGCTTGGTGCCTGGCACCTTGTTCAGCCTGGCGGTGCGGCTGGCGCCGGGTGAACAACAGGTGGCCACCACCGTGGGCTGGGTGCAGCAGATGTCGGCCTTGGGTCAGTTTGTGGGGCCGCCCGTGGTGGCTGCGGTGGCGGCGCGTGCGGGGGGCTGGCAGTTCACGCCGCTGGTCACGGTGGGGTGCTGCGTGGTCGGTGCTGCATTGGCCTGGGCAGCAGGCCGTCTGCTGACGCGCCAAAGTGCCTGAAATGCGGCATAGCGCAGGCACAATCGACGGATGAACGAGATTTCCCCCAAACAACAGATCGAGATCGCCGACACCGTGCGCTGGTTGGAGCGCGCCGTGATTGGCCTGAACCTGTGTCCCTTTGCCAAAGCCCCCCATGTGAAGGGTCAGATCCATTACGCCGTCAGCGAAGCCAAGGGCCTGGAGGGCCTGCGCGATGAGTTGATTGAGCAGTTGCAGGCCCTGGCCGCAGCGTCTGCCGAAGCGCGCGAGACCGTGCTCTTGATCGTGCCGCAGATGCTGCAAGACTTTCTGGAGTTCAATGATTTTCTGGACGAGGCCGATGCGGTGTTGCAAGAGTTGGACATGGAAGGCGTGTTCCAGGTGGCCAGTTTTCACCCGCAGTTCCAGTTTGCCGACACCGAGCCGGACGACATCACCAATTTCACCAACCGCTCGCCTTACCCCACGCTGCACCTGCTGCGCGAGGAAAGCATCGACCGGGCGGTGGATGCTTTCCCTGAAGCCGAAATGATTTACGAGACCAACATCGAGACCCTTGAAAAATTGGGCGCAGATGGCTGGCGTGCCTTGGATGTCGGCCCGCGTCCCTGATCTTTTATAGGAGCCCGATGCTGCGGGCGAAGAATATTACCCATGAAAAAACGTGTCCTCGCAGTGACCGCTATATCTGACTTGCCAGCAGAAGTGCGCCCCGGCCAGTCGGTTGAGCTGCTCAAGCAACTGCACATCCTCACGCGCGACGGCAAGCTCAATCAGGACTCGCGCCGCAAACTCAAACAGGTGTACCACCTGTTCCAGTTCATCGAAAAATTGCTGCTGCAGCTGCCTGCCAGCGACAGCGGCCCCACGCTGGCCGACCACGGCGCAGGCAAGTCGTATCTGGGTTTCATCATTTACGACCTGTTCTTCAAAGCGCTGGGTCAGGGCACCATCTACGGCATCGAAACCCGCAGCGAATTGGTCGAGTCTTCTCGCCAATTGGCTGAGAGGTTGGGGTTTGAGCGCATGCGCTTTTTGAACGTGAGTGTGGCCGAATCCACGCAGAGCGACGAGCTGCCCGAACAGATCGATGTGGTCACCGCACTGCACGCTTGCGACACCGCCACCGACGACGCCATCGCCTTTGGCTTGCAAAAGAAAGCCAAGTACATGGTGCTCGTGCCATGCTGCCAGGCGGAGCTGGCGCGGGCGTTGAACCAGAACAAGGCGCTGAACCTGCAACGCACGCCCTTGGCCGAGCTGTGGCGCCACCCCCTGCACACCCGCGAAGTGGGCAGCCAGCTCACCAATGTGCTGCGCTGCCTGTACTTGGAGTCACAAGGCTACCAAGTGACCGTGACCGAGCTGGTGGGCTGGGAGCACTCAATGAAGAACGAGCTGATTCTGGCCAAGTACACCGGTCAGAAAAAACATACCTCCGGTGAACGCTTGCAGGCCTTGCTCAAGGAGTTTGGGCTGCAGGGTGTGCTAGAAAAACGTTTTGAGCATGCCAAAGCGCTGTAAGCCGCAGGATGCCGTCAGTGCCGCCTGGGTGGCGGCACTGACGGCAAACCAGTTTCAGCTGGCGTGCATGTGTTTCAAAGTCTCCAGGTGACGAACGCGTAGTAGCGGGTGCCGTTCTGTAGAGCACGGATACCAAGGTCTGTGATGGAGTTGTTTGAAATTCCAGGGAAGGTCGATCCCCAGCACACCGAAGTATCCGTTGGTGCGAATGCGATGGCTGTGTCTTTTTTACCCATGTATTTTTCAACTTGCCAGATGCGTGCTTTTTTGTTGATGCATTGGTCCAGTGCGGGCGCGTAAGCACTGATGAAGGACACTTCAGGAACGAGGGAGGATGTATCAAATGACCAATCCGCCGTGATGAGGGCTGACGGGGTCTTCATGGCGCTCAGCACTGCTGAGGTGTTCTTCAACACGGGCCATGTGATCGACTTGGCCTCTTGGGGCGATGGCAGAGCACCCGGCAGGCGGATATTTTTGATATCAGTCAGTTTCGAGTTGTAGATCAACTGCACCGTGTAATTGGCTTGACTCTGGATGCTGGAAAAGTCCTGTAATCGAGTTTCATTGTAAAACGGGCTCTTGGCACTTTGTGCGTTCCACCAGGTGTCGAGGCTGCTTGAGGAGTCTGCGTTCAAAGGGACGGCACCCAGCCTGAATTCATTCACACTGTCGGCTGCGTAGGTGAGTGATGTTGGCATTTGGCCGGTTCGGTTCAAGATGCCCAAGTAATCGGAGCTGTACTGGTCGGGGTCGACTGGGGCCAGCACCAGACCGGAGGCGGGAAGACCAGGTCCTGTCACTTTGGCGGCCATGATGTCCGCGCTCACCCATTTTCCGCTGACTTGTTTTTTGTTGTTGATCAGGATGTGAATCCCTGCAAAGTAGAGGCTGGGTGACGTGCTTTGGCTGTCTGGGTTCAAATTCTCATAGCGACTCAAGCGAGGCTCGATACGGATCTCCAGATCATTTTGGTTGCCATAAAGCCACCAAGTGCTGCCTGTGGCGGAAGCTACTTTGTTGTCTTGCAAGCGGCCCGACTCACCCAAGTCACGGAAAACACCGATGCGGCTGTGTGTCGTTTGTGTCAATGGCTGATACCAGCGTAACTCGACCAAGGCGGTGTCCACTGCGATAGCGTTTGTTGATTTGCTCATGGACAGCAACCGAGGGAACTCGAAAACCGAGCCCACTGAATTGTTTTCGCCGGTATCCGAAAACATGTGTGTCTGAAAATTCACACTGTCATGCTTGTAGGCCAGCGGTGCAATGCCTGCACATGCGGAGCTTGCGGCTCTGGCGCTGACTTGAATGGTCATGCAGTCATTCATCCGAGTGCGCCAGGTGCCCAACTGTGAAAGCGGGAAGAAAGAGTCTCCACTGCTGACCGTTGTGAGTGAATTGCTGGCACTGAGAGGGGTTGGTGCGGATGGTGATGCACCATCTGCCAGGATCACCTCTTTGGGATAAAGAACGGTCAAGCCCTGGCTGTCCTTGGTGAAGTTCAAGGAGTCCAAAACTGCATCCAAGCCTTTGCCCGAGGCCTGGAAGGGGGTGTTCATGATGTCCAGGTTGGAGGCATCTCCACCTGTTTTTTGATAGGCCGCTGCAATCCACGCCTTGACTGTGTCCTTTGCTTTTTTTAGCGCATCGGGACTGACGCTCTTGGGCGTGATGTCTGAGGGCGACAAGTTTTGTGCTTTGGCGTATTCGCTGACCACCGCATCCGTCAAAGGCGTGATGTTGGTCGTGGCAGATGAGCCCTGTTTGCTGCCATCCCAGATGGAATACATTTTTCTGCCATCGCTGAGCAACACTGACATGACGGCTGGGCCTGTCACTTTGCTCAAATCAATGCTGAATTGGCCCGTGGCATCGGTTTTGGCTGTGATGGTGTTGCCTTTGGCATCTTGTACCGTGATGTCGGCATTCGTTGCTGGAGCTCCGATGGCGACTGTGCCGCTCAGTGAGGGCATCGTTGCTGTTGATGATCCTCCGCCCCCTCCGCATGCGATGAGGGTTCCTGCGCAAGCGCTGATCGCGATTTTCCAGAAGAAAGATATTTTTTTAGTCAAACGTTTTTTCATGAATGCTCCTTTGAGTTCCTATTTTCTACAAAATTGCAAAAAAGACTAATTTGAAATGAAACGAAATTTTAAGACAATTTAATAATTTCGTGCAAATTATTTTCAAAATAGAGACTTTGGCGATGGTCTCCCCAAGGCGTAGCGAAGATCCCAACTAAGATGGCGTTTTAGAAATCTGTCCAGTTCCATGGCTCGTCAACCCCGTCTCACCGTTGCCGCTTACCCGCACCACGTCATTCAGCGCGGCAACGATCGCCAGCCCATCGTGCGTGACGATGCAGACCGTGAGCGCATGCTGGCACTGTGGCAGGAGCACGCGCAGACCTTCAAAGTGGCTATCCATGCCTATGTGATCATGGACAACCACTTCCATTTGCTGGTCACACCGGAAACCGACGATGGATTGCCGCAGATGATGCAGGCGGTGGGCCGTGCCTATGTGCGCTATTTCAATTTGCGGCACCAGCGCACAGGCACCCTGTGGGAAGGGCGCTACCGCAGCAACCTGATCGAGAGCGAGCGCTATCTCTTGGCTTGCATGGTCTACATCGACCTGAACCCTGTGCGGGCTGGTATGGTGCAGCAGCCGTCTGATTTCAAATGGTCCAGCCATCGGCACTGTATTGGGCAGCTGAGCGACAAATTGGTGACGCCGCATGCCCTTTTTTGGGGCTTGGGCAACACGCCATTTGCACGCGAGGCCGCTTATGCTGAGCTCGTTCAGACCGGACTGGCCCAGACCGATAAGGACAAACTCACCCGCAGCGCATTGTCGGGTTGGGCACTGGGCTCCTCCGAATTTGTAGGAGAGTTGCAGCAGTCCACCACGCGGCGCCTGGCTCCCCGCAAGCCAGGGCGACCTTTCAAAAAGGCGGTGGATTGAATCTGTCCCCAATTGAATCTAGATGCCATCAAAAGCAAAATTAATTGGGATCTGACCCCAATTAAAAAGTTTGGCATGGATGCTGCAGTGCACTACACTCACCGATCTGCGTAAAAACCCTTAGGAGTGCGCCATGACCACGGCATCCGAAAAAGAACATTTCCAATCGACCGGTCTGTATGACCCGGCCAATGAGCACGATGCTTGCGGTGTGGGCTTCGTTGCCCACATCAAAGGTCAAAAGAGCCACGCCATCGTGACGCAGGCCCTCAAGATCCTTGAAAACCTGGACCACCGGGGTGCTGTGGGTGCCGACGCGCTCATGGGCGACGGTGCCGGTATCTTGATCCAGTTGCCCGATGCGCTGTACCGCGAAGAGATGGCCAAACAAGGCATCCATCTGCCACCCTTTGGTGAGTATGGCGTGGGCATTGTCTTCTTGCCCAAAGAACATGCTTCGCGCATGGCTTGCGAGCAAGAACTCGAGCGCGCCGTCAAGGCCGAAGGCCAAGTGGTGTTGGGCTGGCGCGATGTGCCGGTCAACCGCGACATGCCCATGTCGCCCCGCGTGCGCGAAAAAGAGCCGATCATGCGTCAGATCTTCATCGGCCGTGGCACCGATGTGATCGTGCAGGACGCCCTGGAGCGCAAGCTGTACGTGATCCGCAAGACCGCCAGCGCGGCCATTCAGGCCCTGAACCTGACACACAGCAACGAGTACTACATCCCCAGCATGTCCAGCCGCACTGCGGTGTACAAGGGCTTGCTGTTGGCCGACCAAGTGGGCACCTACTATCTGGACCTGCAAGACGAGCGTTGCGTTTCGGCCCTGGGCTTGGTGCACCAGCGCTTCTCCACCAACACCTTCCCTGAGTGGCCATTGGCTCACCCGTACCGCTATGTGGCGCACAACGGCGAGATCAACACCGTCAAGGGCAACTACAACTGGATGAAGGCCCGTGAAGGCGTGATGTCTTCGCCCGTCTTGGCCGCCGACCTGCAAAAGCTCTACCCCATCAGCTTCGCCGGTCAGTCTGACACCGCCACGTTTGACAACTGCCTCGAACTGCTGACGATGGCGGGCTACCCCATCAGCCAGGCCGTGATGATGATGATTCCCGAGCCTTGGGAAAACCACACCACCATGGACGAGCGCCGCAAGGCCTTCTATGAATACCACGCTGCGATGCTCGAGCCATGGGATGGCCCCGCCTCGATCGTGTTCACCGACGGCCGCCAGATCGGCGCCACGCTGGACCGCAACGGCCTGCGCCCTTCGCGCTACATCATCACCGACGACGACATGGTCATCATGGGCTCCGAGACCGGCGTGCTGCCGATCCCCGAAAGCAAGATCGTGCGCAAGTGGCGTCTGCAGCCCGGCAAGATGTTCCTGATCGATCTGGAACAAGGCCGCATGATCAACGACGAAGAGTTGAAGGCCGGTTTGGCCAGCGCCAAGCCCTACAAGCAGTGGATCGAAAACCTGCGCATCAAGCTCGACGACGTGGCCGAAGCCACCGTGGCACCCGCCTCTGATGTGGCCTTGCTCGACCTGCAGCAAGCCTTTGGCACCACGCAAGAAGACATCAAGTTCTTGCTGGCCCCCATGGCTGCCGCCGGTGAAGAAGCTTTGGGCTCTATGGGCAATGACAGCCCGCTGGCCGTGCTGTCTGACAAAAACAAGCCGCTGTACAACTACTTCAAGCAGTTGTTCGCGCAGGTGACCAACCCCCCGATCGACCCGATCCGCGAAGCGATCGTGATGTCCCTGGTGTCCTTCATTGGCCCCAAGCCGAACCTGCTGGACATCAACCAGGTCAACCCGCCGATGCGCCTCGAAGTGAGCCAGCCGATCCTGGACTTCGCCGACATGGCCAAGTTGCGCCACATCGACCAAGCCACCAAGGGCAAGTTCAAGAGCGCCACGCTGGACATCACTTACCCCGCCATGTGGGGCCGCGAAGGCGTGGAGGCCAAACTGGCCTCGCTGTGCGCTGAAGCGGTGGACGCCATCAAGGGCGGCCACAACATCCTGATCATCAGCGACCGTGGTGTGAATGCCACACAAGTGGCTGTGCCCGCGCTGCTGGCGTTGTCGGCCATCCACCAGCACCTGGTGACCGAAGGTCTGCGCACCACCGCAGGCTTGGTGGTTGAAACCGGCACCGCCCGCGAAGTGCACCACTTTGCTGTGTTGGCCGGTTATGGCGCCGAAGCCGTGCACCCTTACCTGGCGATGGAAACCCTGGCCGCTCTGCACAAAGAGCTGCCTGGCGACCTGTCGGCCGAGAAAGCCATCTACAACTACGTCAAGGCGATCGGCAAGGGCCTGTCCAAGATCATGTCCAAGATGGGCGTGTCGACCTACATGTCGTATTGCGGTGCGCAGTTGTTTGAGGCGATCGGCATCAACACCGAGACCATCAACAAGTACTTCACCGGCACGGCCAGCCGCGTGGGTGGCATCGGCGTGTTCGAAATCGCCGAAGAAGCCTTCCGCATGCACACCGCTGCGTTTGGCGACGACCCTGTGCTGGCCACCATGCTGGACGCTGGCGGTGAATACGCCTGGCGCGCCCGTGGCGAAGAGCACATGTGGACGCCTGACGCGATTGCCAAGTTGCAGCACTCCACCCGTGCCAACAACTTCAGCACCTACAAAGAATACGCGCAGATCATCAACGACCAAAGCAAGCGTCACATGACGCTGCGCGGTCTGTTCGAGTTCAAGATCGACCCGTCCAAAGCCATCCCGCTGGAGCAAGTCGAGCCTGCGGCTGAGATCGTCAAGCGTTTCGCCACCGGCGCGATGTCGCTGGGTTCGATCTCCACTGAAGCGCACGCCACCTTGGCAGTGGCCATGAACCGCATTGGCGGCAAGAGCAACACTGGTGAAGGCGGTGAAGACGCCAACCGTTACCGCAATGAACTCAAAGGCATCCCGATCAAATTGGGCGACTCTTTGAAGAGCGTGATCGGTGCCGAGAACGTTGAAGTGGATATGCCTCTGGAGGCGGGCGACAGCCTGCGCTCGCGCATCAAGCAAGTCGCTTCGGGCCGTTTCGGTGTCACCGCCGAATACCTGTCCAGCGCCGACCAGATCCAGATCAAGATGGCCCAGGGTGCCAAGCCCGGTGAAGGCGGTCAGTTGCCCGGCGGCAAGGTGTCCGAGTACATCGGCAAGCTGCGCCATTCGGTGCCAGGCGTCGGTTTGATCTCGCCACCCCCGCACCACGACATCTACTCGATCGAGGACTTGGCCCAGCTGATCCACGACCTGAAGAACGTCGCTCCGCACAGCGACATCAGCGTGAAGCTCGTGTCCGAAATCGGCGTTGGCACCATCGCTGCCGGTGTGGCCAAGTGCAAGGCCGACCATGTGGTGATCGCGGGCCACGACGGCGGCACGGGCGCTTCGCCCTGGTCGTCCGTCAAGCACGCTGGTTCGCCTTGGGAAATCGGGTTGGCCGAAACCCAACAGACTCTGGTGCTCAACGGTTTGCGTGGTCGCATTCGCGTGCAGGCCGACGGCCAGATGAAGACCGGCCGCGACGTGGCGATTGGCGCGTTGCTGGGCGCGGACGAGTTCGGCTTTGCCACCGCACCGCTGGTGGTGGAGGGCTGCATCATGATGCGCAAGTGCCACCTGAACACCTGCCCGGTGGGCGTGGCCACGCAAGACCCTACTTTGCGCGCCAAGTTCACCGGCAAGCCTGAGCATGTCGTGAACTACTTCTTCTTCATCGCCGAAGAAGTGCGTCAGATCATGGCCCAGCTGGGCATTGCCAAGTTCGACGATCTGGTGGGCCGTGCCGACCTGCTCGACATGCGCGCTGGCGTGAGCCACTGGAAGGCCCGTGGTCTGGACTTCGGTCGCCTGCTGGCCGTGCCGCAAGTCACGATGGACGCCGACGTGCGCCATGTGCAAACCCAGGACCACGGTCTGGCCAAGGCGCTCGACAACGTGTTGATCGCCAAGAGCCGTCCAGCCATCGACAAGGGCGAGAAAGTCCAGTTCATGGAAGCTGCACGCAACGTGAACCGTTCGGTCGGTGCCATGTTGTCCGGCGCGGTGACCAAGGTGCACCCCGAAGGTTTGCCTGACGACACCATCCGCATCCAGCTCGAAGGCACGGGCGGTCAATCGTTCGGCGCATTCCTGTGCAACGGCATCACGCTGTACCTGATCGGCGAAGCCAACGACTACACCGGCAAAGGTTTGTCGGGCGGCCGTGTGGTGGTGCGCCCCAGCCTCGATTTCCGTGGCGTGGCCTCGCAAAACATCATCGTGGGCAACACCGTCATGTACGGCGCGACCACCGGTGAAGCCTTCTTCGCTGGTGTCGCTGGCGAGCGTTTCGCGGTGCGCCTGTCGGGTGCCACGGCGGTGGTCGAAGGCACAGGCGATCACGGCTGTGAATACATGACCGGTGGCACCGTGGCTGTGCTGGGCAAGACCGGCCGCAACTTCGGCGCGGGCATGAGCGGCGGTATCGCTTATGTGTACGACGAAGATGGCGAGTTCGCTTCGCGTTGCAACACCGCCATGGTCAGCATGGAAAAGGTGTTGTCTGCAGCAGAGCAAACCGATCAGATCCAGCGCGATGTGTGGCACCGCGACCAGAGCGACGAAGCGCAACTGAAGAAACTGCTGGAAGACCACCTCAAGTGGACCGGCAGCCAGCGCGCCCGTGAGTTGTTGGACAACTGGGCCACGGCCCGTGCCAAGTTCGTGAAGGTGTTCCCGAACGAATACAAACGTGCTTTGGGCGAGATCAACGCCAAGAAAGCGGCCAAGGCCGCCCAGCCCGTCGCCGCCTGAGGCCAACGTCAAGAATCGAAGGAAACATCATGGGAAAAATCACCGGCTTCATGGAATTTGAGCGCATCGAAGAAGGCTATAAGCCCGTTGTCGATCGCCTCAAGAACTACGGCGAATTCGTGATCGGATTGACCGAAGATCAGTCGAAAACACAAGCGGCGCGTTGCATGGACTGCGGCACACCGTTTTGCAACAACGGCTGCCCGGTCAACAACATCATTCCGGACTTCAACGATCTGGTCTATCAGGGCGACTGGAAGAACGCGATCGAAGTGCTGCACAGCACCAACAACTTCCCCGAGTTCACCGGCCGCATCTGCCCCGCACCTTGCGAAGCTGCTTGCGTGGTCAACTTCAACGACGACGCCGTGGGCATCAAATCGATTGAGCACGCCATCATCGACCGCGCTTGGGCCGAGGGCTGGGTCACGCCCCGTCCTGCCAAGGTCAAGACGGGCAAGAAAGTGGCTGTGATCGGTGCAGGCCCTGCAGGTTTGGCCGCTGCACAGCAGCTGGCCCGCGCAGGTCACGACGTGACCTTGTTCGAGAAGAACGACCGCGTGGGTGGTTTGCTGCGCTACGGCATCCCCGACTTCAAGATGGAAAAAACGCACATCGACCGCCGCGTCAAGCAGCTCGAAGCCGAAGGCGTGACCATCCGTACCAGCGTGTTGGTGGGCGAGTGGCCCAAGGATTCCAAGGTCACCAACTGGGCCAAGGAAACCATCAGCGCCGAACAGCTCAAGAAAGACTTCGACGCCGTGCTGCTGACCGGCGGCTCCGAGCAGTCGCGTGACTTGCCCGTGCCCGGCCGTGACCTCGATGGCATCCATTTCGCGATGGAATTCCTGCCCCAGCAAAACAAGGTCAATGCCGGTGACAAGATCAAAGGCCAGCTGCGTGCTGACGGCAAAAGCGTCATCGTGATCGGCGGCGGTGACACTGGCAGCGACTGCGTGGGCACCAGCACACGCCACGGCGCCGTCAGTGTGACCCAGTTTGAGGTGATGCCTGAGCCACCCGAAAAAGAAAACAAGGCGATGGTCTGGCCCTACTGGCCCATGAAGCTGCGCACCAGCTCCAGCCACGACGAGAGCGCCGAAAAAGGCCTGCTCCACCGCGAATTCGCTATCTCCACCAAGGAGTTCATCGGCGAAAAAGGCAAGCTCACGGGTCTGAAAACCGTGCACGTCGAGTTCAAAGACGGCAAGATGGTCGAAGTGCCCGGCACCGAGAAGGAATACAAAGCCGACATGGTTTTGTTGGCTATGGGTTTCACCAACCCGGTCGCCACCGTGCTCGACGCATTCGGCATCGACAAGGACGCCCGCGGCAACGCCAAAGCCAGCACCGACTTCACAGGCGGCTACGCCACCAACGTGAACAAAGTGTTCGCCGCCGGTGACATGCGCCGTGGCCAATCGCTGGTCGTGTGGGCGATCCGTGAAGGCCGTCAGGCCGCGCGTGCCGTGGACGAGTTCCTGATGGGGCAAAGCGATCTACCACGCTGACAGAAGCTCGTTCTAGGTACAATCCCTAGAATGCCAAGGTTTACGTCCTGTTTACTTTGGTTCTCTAAGATCGCAAGAGCCGGTTTTCCCGGCTCTTGTTTTTTTCATGAATACGTCCACTCCATCCACCCTTGTTGAACTGCGTGACCTGAGCTTTGGCTACGGGGATCGGCTGATTTTGAAAAATCTCAGTTTCAAGATCCCGCGTGGCCAAGTCACGGCCCTGATGGGCGTATCCGGGGGCGGCAAGACCACCGTGCTTCGCCTCATCGGTGGGCAAATCCGGGCGCAGCAGGGGCAAATGCTGTTGGATGGCCAGGATGTGGGCCGCATGCAGCAAACCGAGCTGTACGTCGCACGTCGCCGCATGGGCATGCTGTTCCAGTTTGGTGCTTTGTTCACCGACATGAGTGTTTTTGACAACGTGGCTTTCCCCTTGCGGGAACACACGGCTTTGTCGGAGGACCTGATCCGCGACATCGTGCTCATGAAGCTCGATGCGGTGGGTTTGCGTGGTGCACGGGATCTGAAGCCGTCCGAAATTTCGGGTGGCATGAGCCGCCGGGTGGCCTTGGCCCGTGCGATTGCGCTCGACCCTGACTTGATCATGTACGACGAGCCCTTTGCGGGCCTGGATCCGATTTCCTTGGGCACAGCGGCACGTTTGATTCGCCGCCTGAACGACAGCTTGGGCATCACCAGTGTGATCGTCTCGCACGATGTGACCGAAACCTTCGAGATCGCCGACCATGTGGTGATCCTGGCCAATGGCGGCCTGGCCGCGCAAGGCACGCCTGCCGAATTGCGTGCGAGCACCGACCCCCTGATCCACCAGTTTGTGCATGCGCTGAGCGATGGGCCTGTGCCCTTCCACTACCCCGCGCCCACGGCGGACGAGGACTACGACCGGAGGTCTGCATGGGTGTGATCCAGTTGCTGGGCGCATTGGGCGCAGCCACCCGTGAGACCTTGGCCGATTGGGGCTTTGGCGCCCGTTTGTTTCTCAAGCTGCTCAAGATGTCGGGTTCCGCACTGAGGCGTTTTGCTCTGGTGCGCGATCAGGTGCATTTCTTGGGCAATTATTCGCTGGCCATCATCACAGTTTCGGGCCTGTTTGTTGGTTTTGTGCTGAGCTTGCAGGGTTACTACACCTTGCAACGCTATGGTTCGGCTGAGGCCTTGGGCTTGCTTGTCGCACTCAGCCTGGTGCGTGAGTTGGGGCCGGTGGTGGCGGCGCTTTTGTATGCAGGTCGTGCCGGGGCGTCGCTCACGGCCGAGATTGGTCTCATGCGTGCAGGTGAACAGCTCACGGCTTTGGAAATGATGGCCGTGGATCCGGTTCAACGCATTTTGGCACCGCGCTTTATCGGGGGCGTGATTGCTCTGCCTTTGCTCACGGCTGTGTTCAGCGCGGTCGGTATTTTCGGTGGCTATGTGGTGGGTGTGCTGCTCATCGGCGTCGATGCGGGCTCGTTCTGGAGCCAGATGCAAGGCGGTGTGGATGTGTTCAAGGATGTCGGTAACGGCATCATCAAAAGCATCGTATTTGGTGTGGCCGTGACTTTCATCGCCTTATTGCAAGGGTATGTGGCCAAGCCCACCCCCGAGGGTGTGGCCGGCGCCACCACCCGCAGTGTGGTGGTTTCTTCTTTGTCGGTTTTGGCTCTGGACTTCATCCTCACCGCGATGATGTTCAGCATTTGAGGAGGACGACATGCAGCGTTCAAAAAATGATATCTGGGTAGGTTTTTTCGTATTGCTCGGCGCTGTGGCTGTGCTGTTTCTGGCGCTCAAGTCGGCCAATTTGCTCAGCTTGAACTTCCGCTCGGATTACGAAGTCACAGCCAAGTTCGACAACATCGGTGGCCTCAAACCCGGCGCAGCCGTGAAAAGCGCAGGGGTTGTGGTCGGGCGCGTTAAAACCATTGCCTTCGATGGCGAGTCTTTTCAGGCCAAAGTCACGCTGGCTTTGCAATCGCAAAACCAATTTCCTCAAGACAGCTCGCTCAAGATCCTGACCAGCGGACTGTTGGGGGAGCAATACCTGGACATCGCGCCTGGCGCAGATGAGAAGAACCTGGTGGCAGGCGACAAAATCGGCTCGACCCAATCGGCGGTGATTCTGGAAAACCTGATCAGTCAGTTCCTTTACAGCCAAGCAGAAAAACCCAAAGCTGAGGGTGGCAAACCATGAGCCGCTATACCATGCGCTGGCTTGCGTGCGCTGCTGCCGTTGCCTTGTTGTTCTTACAGGGCTGTGCCAGTGTGAAAAGTGCCGATGCACGCGATCCCTGGGAATCGATGAATCGGAGCATCTACAACTTCAACGATGCGGTGGACACGGTGGCCATCAAGCCGGTCACACAAGCCTATGTGAATGTGGTGCCCAGTTTTGTTCGAACCGGGCTGCACAATGTGGTGAGCAATTTAGGGGATGTCTGGTCCATGGCCAACAGCGCCCTGCAGCTCAAGGGCCAGCATGCGGCAGAGAGTTTCATGCGCGTGGCGGTGAACACTGTGTTTGGCCTGGGTGGCGTGCTCGATATTGCGACAGAAATGCGCATTGAGCGGCACAAGGAAGACTTTGGTCAAACCTTGGGTTACTGGGGCGTCAAGCCGGGGCCGTATGTGGTGTTGCCCATTCTGGGGCCTTCCACCTTGCGTGACGGCCTGACATTTCCGGTGGATTACCAAGGCGATATCACCCACCGCTTGAGCGATCAAGCCACGCGCAACAGTCTGACCGCCGTTCGCATCGTGGACGTGCGTGCTAATTTGCTCAAAACCGTGGACACGGTCAAAGAAGCCTCCCTCGATCCTTACTCGTTTGTTCGCGATGCGTATCTGCAAAAGCGTGAAAACGATGTGTATGACGGCAACCCGCCGTCCAGTTTTGATTACAGCGATATCGATACGCAGTGAGAGCACTTAGCCTCGTTACAGTTGCTCACAAGCGCTTGCTCAATCGCCTTTATAGTTTCCGCATGAAGAATTCAATCCCCCTCTTTTCATTGAACCGTCGCCAGATTTTGGGGGCGGCTTTTGCATCGGCTGTCTTGTCATCTTCAGGCACCGTTTGGGCCGCTGATGAGGCCCCAGAAGCGTTCATCAAACGCATCACCAATGAAACGCTGGACATCATCAAGGCTGATAAGACCCTGCGCAACGGCGATGTGAACAAATTGACCCAGCTGGTCGATGACAAGCTCATGCTGCATGTCAATTTCCGCCGCATGACGTCTTTGGCGACAGGCCCGTCTTGGCGCAAAGCCACACCAGAACAGCAAAAGCGCTTGCAAGATGAATTCAAGATCTTGCTGGTCCGCACCTACGCCGGAGCCTTGGGTCAAGTCAGCGATCAGGTGGTTGTGGTCAAGCCCTTGCGCTCTGGACAGGAAGACAAGAACCTGGTGGTCAACACCGAGGTGCGCGGTAAGGGCGACCCGATCCAGCTCGACTACCGACTTGAAAAAACACCCGGCGAAGGCGCTGGTTGGATGATTTTTGATCTGAATGTTTTGGGGGTCTGGTTGATCGAAAACTACCGCACGCAGTTCACCAAGGAAATCAATGCTGGGGGCATTGATGCGCTGATCGCCAGTTTGGTGGCGCGCAACAAGTCCAACGCCCGCAATTCTTGATGGCCCACGCCGGAGTCGAGACCATGAATGCTTTGAAGTTGCCACCCAGTCTGATGCATGATCAGGCCGATGCTTGTTTGTCGCAATGGATCCGTCAGCTTCAATCGCAGGCGACTGCGGCTCAGCCGGAGCCGGTGTTGGTCGATGCTTCTGCGCTCAGCGACTTTGACTCGTCGGCGCTGGCTGTATTGTTGGGTTTGCGGCGTGTGGCCAAAGCCCAGGGCCGTTCGGTCTTGGTTCAGGGTATGTCGGCCCGTTTGAGCGAATTGGCCACTTTGTACGGCGTGCTCGACCTTTTGCAGCCCGCCTGAGCTTGTTTTGGGGTCAAATCCCCTCTCTTTTTGCTTTGTTCCGGGGCATGGAGCAGCCTTAACGTGGGCCAGCACTTAAAATAAAACCCTCCCATGTCTGCGCTCTCATTCCAAACCGTCTCGAAAACCTACCCTGCCAAACAGGCGGGCGCTGCTGCATTTCGTGCGCTCGATCAGGTCAGTTTTGAAGTTGAGGAGGGCGAATTCTTTGGTTTGCTGGGCCCCAATGGCGCAGGCAAAACCACCTTGATCAGCATCCTGGCGGGCTTGACCCGTGCAAGCCAAGGGCAGGTTTTGGTGCATGGCCAAAATGTGCAAGGCGATTACGCAGCTGCACGCCGCTTGTTGGGCGTGGTCCCGCAAGAGCTGGTGTTTGACCCTTTTTTCACCGTCCGTGAATCGTTGAGAATTCAATCGGGTTATTTCGGCGTCAAGAACAACGATGCTTGGATTGACGAGCTGCTCGATAGCCTGGGTCTGACCGACAAAGCCCATGCCAACATGCGCCAGCTCTCGGGCGGCATGAAGCGGCGTGTGCTGGTAGCCCAGGCCTTGGTGCACAAGCCGCGTGTGATTGTTCTGGACGAGCCCACGGCGGGTGTGGATGTTGAACTGCGTCAAACACTTTGGCAGTTCATTTCCAAACTCAACAAACAAGGCCACACCGTCTTGTTGACCACCCATTACCTCGAAGAGGCCGAGGCCTTGTGCGGCCGCATCGCCATGCTCAAGCGCGGCCAGATGGTGGCGCTTGAGAAAACATCGGTCTTGCTCAAATCCGCCACCAGCCAGGTGCTGCGCTTCAAGGTCGATGGCGAGTTGCCCACTGCGGTGGCAGCTGTGGCGCGTGTCACCGGTCGCGTCGTGCAAGTGCCTGTCAACAATGCGCTGGACATCGAGACGTGCCTGAACACGGTGCGATCAGCGGGTTTGGTGGCCGAGGACGTCGAGATTCGCCAGGCTGATCTGGAAGACGTGTTCCTCGAGGTGATGAGCCGCAGCCAGTCTGGAGGCAAGAAATGACCGGCTGGCAAACCCTGCTGTACAAAGAAGTCCTGCGCTTTTGGAAAGTCGCTTTTCAGACCATCGCAGCGCCCGTGCTCACCTCGGTGCTCTACATGCTGATCTTCGGTCATGTGCTAGAAGACCATGTCAAGGTGTATGACCATGTGGCCTACACCTCATTTCTCTTGCCTGGCCTGATCATGATGGGCGTGTTGCAAAACGCCTTTGCCAACAGCTCATCCAGTTTGGTGCAGAGCAAAATCATGGGCAGTCTGGTCTTTTTGCTCCTCACGCCCCTGTCGCACCGAAGTTGGTTTGTGGCCTACGTGGGCTCGTCCGTGGTGCGCGGCTTGGCGGTTGGCCTGGGCGTGTTGGTTATCACCGGCTGGATGGTTGACATCCATTTCATCTACCCCTTGTGGATTTTCGCTTTCGCATTCATGGGCGCTGCGCTGATGGGCTCTTTGGGTGTGATCGCCGGTCTGTGGGCCGAAAAGTTCGACCAGATGGCCGCCTTTCAGAACTTCATCATCATGCCCATGACCTTCCTGTCCGGCGTGTTTTATTCCATCCATTCACTGCCCGCTTTCTGGCAACAGTTGAGCCATCTCAATCCGTTTTTTTACATGATCGACGGATTCCGTTATGGCTTTTTTGGCCAGAGCGATGTCTCCCCTTGGATCAGCCTGACCGTGGTGGGCACTGCCTTGGCCCTCGTCAGCAGCTTGACCCTTTACCTTTTGCGCACCGGCTACAAAATCCGGAGCTGAGCCCATGAACGCAGAGCAACTTCAAGCCATCATCGCAGCAGGCCTCGACTGTACACATTTGACGGTGGATGGCGATGGCCGCCACTGGAGCGCCGTGGTGGTGTCTGATGCCTTTACAGGCATGCGCCTCATTGCCCGCCACCAACGTGTGTACGCCACGCTGGGCCAGAAAATGCACACCGACGAGGTGCACGCCCTGTCCATGAAAACCTACACGCCCGCCGAATGGGCAGCGCAAGCCCGCTGACCCCTTCTGGCTTCAACGCAGACCGAACTGACCCATGGACAAACTGAAAATTCGCGGCGGCAAACGCCTGCAAGGTACGCTCGATGTGGCGGGAGCCAAAAACGCAGCCTTGCCTGAACTGTGCGCTGCGCTGCTGAGTGCCGAGCCTGTCACGCTGGCCAATGTGCCTCGTCTGCAAGACGTGTCCACCATGCTCAAGCTGATCCGCAACATGGGTGTGATGGCCGAGCACCACGAAGACGGCCGCGTCACGCTGGATGCGGGTGGCCTGAACAACCCCGAAGCGCCGTACGAGTTGGTGAAAACCATGCGCGCCTCGGTGTTGGCGCTGGGCCCTTTGCTGGCCCGCTTTGGCCACGCCAAGGTGTCATTGCCTGGCGGTTGCGCCATTGGTTCGCGCCCGGTGGATCAGCACATCAAGGGCTTGCAGTCCATGGGTGCCGAGATCACGGTCGAACACGGTTACATGCTGGCCAGTTTGCCCGCGGGTCGCACACGCCTCAAAGGTGCGCACATCACGACCGACATGGTGACGGTGACGGGCACTGAAAACTTCATGATGGCCGCAGCTTTGGCCGAAGGCGAGACAGTGCTTGAAAACGCCGCCCAAGAGCCTGAGATTGGTGATTTGGCCGAGATGCTCATCAAGATGGGAGCCAAGATCGAAGGTCACGGCACGCGTCGCATTCGCATTCAGGGTGTGGAGCGCTTGCATGGTTGCGAACACCAAGTGGTGGCCGACCGCATCGAGGCGGGCACCTTTTTGTGTGCAGTGGCTGCCACAGGCGGCGACGTGGTGCTGCGCCACGGCCGCGCAGACCATCTGGAAGTCGTCATCGAAAAACTGCGCGAGGCCGGAGCCACCATCGAGGCGGGCGAAGGTTTCATCCGTGTTCAATCCGAAGGTCGCCTGAAGGCCCAGAGCTTTCGCACCACCGAATACCCTGGTTTTCCGACCGACATGCAGGCCCAGTTCATGGCGCTCAACTGCATCTCGCAAGGTGCGAGCAAAGTGACCGAAACCATTTTTGAAAACCGCTTCATGCACGTCAACGAACTGGTGCGCCTGGGCGCGCACATCCAGATCGACGGCAAGGTGTCGGTGATCGAAGGCGTGGAAAAACTCTCGGGCGCAACGGTCATGGCTACGGACTTGCGGGCTTCGGCCAGCCTGGTGATTGCAGGTTTGGTGGCCGAGGGTGAAACCACGGTCGAACGCATTTACCACTTGGACCGCGGTTACGACCGCATGGAAGCCAAACTCCGCGCCGTGGGCGCCGACATCGAAAGAGTGAAATGATCACGCTGGCCCTGTCCAAAGGACGCATCTTTGACGAAACCTTGCCGTTGCTCAAAGCCGCTGGCATTGAGGTGCTCGAAGACCCCGAAAAATCCCGCAAGCTGATCTTGCCCACCAACCAGCCCAACGTGCGCGTGGTGCTGGTGCGTGCCAGTGACGTGCCCACCTATGTGGAATACGGCGGTGCCGATCTGGGCGTGACGGGCCTGGACACGCTGATCGAGCACGGTGGTCAAGGTTTGTACCAGCCGCTGGACCTGAACATCGCCAAATGCCGCATGAGCGTGGCGGTGCGTGCCGATTACGACTACGTCAGTGCGGTGCGCACTGGCTCGCGCCTGAAAGTGGCCACCAAATACACATCAATAGCGCGTGACTTTTTTGCCACCAAGGGTGTGCACGTGGACATGATCAAGCTGTACGGCAGCATGGAATTGGCACCCCTCACGGGCTTGGCCGATGCCATCGTCGACCTGGTGTCGACAGGCAACACCCTCAAGGCCAACCATTTGGTTGAAGTCGAACGCATCATGGACATCAGCTCGCGCCTGGTCGTGAATCAGGCCGCGCTCAAGCTCAAACAAGCGCCTATCCGCGCCATCATCGACGCCTTTGCCGGTGCGGTGAAGAAAGACTGAACGCCATGGACACGTTGGGCTTGCAGGCCAAACCCTCGCAACTGAAGACGGCAGACGCCGGTTTTGAAGCGGCCTTCGCGGCGCGCCTGCATTGGTCTGCCGACACCGATGCCGCCATCGAGCAGCGCGTGTCCGACATCCTGGCCGATGTGCAAAAACGTGGCGATGCCGCCGTGCTGGAATACACCCAGCGTTTTGATGGCCTGCAAGCCGCCGACGTGAAGGCGCTGGAGATCACCCAAGCCGAACTCCAAGCCGCTCTGGACAGCCTGCCCGCTGCGCAGCGTGAAGCCCTGCAGGCCGCCGCCGCCCGTGTGCGCCGATACCACGAAGCCCAAAAGAAAGCGTCTGGCGAGAGCTGGAGCTACCGCGACGAAGACGGCACGCTGTTGGGCCAAAAAGTCACGCCGCTTGACCGCGTGGGCATCTATGTGCCCGGTGGCAAAGCCGCATACCCTTCGTCGGTGTTGATGAACGCTATCCCAGCGCATGTGGCTGGGGTGCAGGAGATCATCATGGTGGTGCCTACGCCTCAAGGCGTGCGCAACCCGCTGGTGCTTGCCGCCGCCTGTGTGGCCGGCGTGAGCCGTGCTTTCACCGTGGGCGGTGCGCAGGCCGTGGCTGCCTTGGCTTATGGCACCGCCACCATCCCTAAGGTGGACAAGATCACCGGCCCCGGCAACGCCTATGTGGCCAGCGCCAAAAAGCGTGTGTTCGGCACCGTGGGCATCGACATGATTGCGGGCCCCAGCGAAATTCTGGTCTTGGCCGATGGCAGTACGCCCGCCGAATGGGTGGCGATGGACCTGTTCAGCCAGGCCGAGCACGACGAACTGGCGCAAAGCATTTTGTTGTGCCCCGATGCGGTCTACATCGCCGAGGTGCAAGCCGCGATTGACCGCCTGCTGCCCGAGATGCCCCGCCGCGAGATCATCGCCAAGAGCTTGAATGACCGGGGTGCGCTGATTCTCACACGCAGCATGGAAGAAGCCTGCGCCATCAGCAACCGCATCGCGCCTGAGCACCTCGAAGTCTCCAGCCACGACCCGCACCGCTGGGAGCCGCTGCTGCGCCATGCGGGCGCGATCTTTTTGGGTGCCTTCACCAGCGAGTCGCTCGGCGACTATTGCGCTGGCCCCAACCACGTTTTGCCCACCAGCGGCACGGCGCGTTTCTCCTCGCCCCTGGGTGTGTACGATTTCCAAAAACGCAGCAGCCTGATCGAAGTGAGCGAAACCGGAGCGCAGCCCTTGGGCCGCATCGCTGCCGAGCTGGCTTATGGTGAAGGCCTGCAAGCGCACGCCCGTGCCGCCGAGTTGCGTTTGAACCCTGTGCCCCCGATGCGAGATCCCCAATGAGCCACGTCAGTCCCCAACTCATGCAACGCATCCGCCAGGACGTGCAGTCCATGCACGCCTACGCCATCCAGGATTCGGCGGGCATGGTCAAGCTCGATGCGATGGAGAACCCGCACCGTTTGCCTGCTGATTTGCAAAAAGCTTTGGGCGAACGCTTGGGCGCTTTGGCGCTCAACCGCTACCCCGGCGAGCGCGTGAACGAACTGCGCCATGCGCTGGCAAGTTACGCAGGCATGCCCGAAGGCTTTGACATCATGCTGGGCAACGGCTCGGACGAGTTGATCTCTTTGCTGGCCATGGCATGCGACGTCCCTGGCGCGTCCATCCTGTCGCCTTTGCCGGGCTTCGTGATGTACGCCATGAGCGCCCAGCTGCAAGGCTTGGCCTTCCACGGTGTGCCGCTCACGGCCGACTTTGAACTCGATGAAGCCGCCATGCTGGCCGCTATTGCCGAGCACAAACCGTCCATCGTCTACCTGTCTTACCCCAACAACCCCACGGGCAACCTGTGGAATGACGAGACGATCGAGAAGATCGTGCTGGCCCAGGGCGCACAAGGCGGCTTGGTGGTCATGGACGAGGCTTACCAGCCCTTTGCCAACAAGAGCTACATGGACCGCATCACACGCCACTCGCATGTGCTCTTGATGCGCACGCTGTCCAAGTTTGGCTTGGCCGGTGTGCGTCTCGGCTACATGATCGGCCCCAAAGCTTTGGTGGCCGAGATCGACAAAGTGCGCCCGCCTTACAACATCAGCGTGCTCAATGCCGAGTGCGCTTTGTTTGCGCTGGAGCATGCCGAGGTGTTTGCAGCCCAGGCCAAAGACCTGCGCGAGCAGCGCACCCGTTTGCTGAAAGAACTGGCCGCCTTGCCCGGTGTGACGCCGTTCCCGAGCGAGGCCAACATGATCTTGGCCCGCGTGCCCGATGCGGCCAAAACCTTTGACGGCCTGAAGGCCCATGGCGTGCTGATCAAGAACGTTTCTAAAATGCACCCATTGTTGGCCAACTGCTTGCGCCTGACCGTGGGCACCGCCGCAGAAAACGACCAACTCCTCGCCGCCTTGAAAGCCTCCTTATGAACCTCACTGCTGACCGTACAGCCAATGTGACCCGCAAGACGGCAGAGACCAACATCCGCGTCGCCCTCAACCTGGACGGCACGGGCCAGGCCAAGCTGGCCAGTGGCATTGGTTTTCTGGACCACATGCTGGACCAGATTGCGCGCCACGGCTTGATCGACCTCGACATCGCTTGCGAAGGCGACTTGCACATCGACGGCCACCACACCGTGGAAGACATCGGCATCACCTTGGGCCAAGCGTTTGCGCAAGCCATTGGCGACAAAAAAGGCATCCGCCGTTATGGCCATGCTTACGTGCCGCTCGACGAAGCCTTGAGCCGCGTGGTGGTGGACTTCTCTGGTCGGCCCGGTCTGCACATGGAGGTGAAGTTCACCTCCGGCTCATTGGGCTCACTCGACACCCAGTTGATTTACGAATTTTTTCAGGGCTTTGTGAACCACGCCCTGTGCACACTGCATATCGACAACCTCAAAGGTGTCAACGCACACCACCAGTGCGAGACCATCTTCAAGGCCTTTGCACGGGCTGTTCGTGCCGCGCTCGAATTCGATCCCCGCTCGGCCGGTGTGATCCCTTCCACCAAAGGCAGCCTCTGACATGAGCACCAACCGCGTTGCTGTCGTCGATTACGGCATGGGCAACCTGCGCTCGGTGGCGCAGGCGGTGATCCATGCCGCATCGAGCGTCGATCACGCCGAGGTCACGGTCACCTCTGACCCGCAAGTCGTGCGCGACGCGCACCGCGTGGTCTTGCCAGGGCAGGGCGCCATGCCCGACTGCATGCGCGAGCTGCGCGAGTCGGGGTTGATGGAAGCCGTGCTCGAAGCCGCTGCCAGCAAGCCATTGTTTGGTGTGTGTGTGGGCATGCAAATGCTGCTGGACCACAGCGACGAAGGCGACACGCCGGGCCTGGGTTTGATCCCCGGCCGCGTGGTCAAGTTTGAGCTGGCCGGGCAGATACAGCCCGATGGCACCCGCTACAAAGTGCCGCAAATGGGCTGGAACCAAGTTTGGCACGCCACGCCTGCGCACCCGCTGTGGCACGGCATTGACGACGGCAGCTGGTACTATTTTGTGCACAGCTTTTATGCCCAAGTGGCCAACCCGGCGCACAGCGCGGCCGAAACCGATTACGGTGGCCGCTTTGCTTGCGCCATCGCCCGTGACAATATTTTTGCTACCCAGTTTCACCCCGAAAAAAGCGCGGCTCAGGGCCTGGCCTTGTTCCGCAATTTCCTCCACTGGCAGCCTTGAGTGGTTTTCACTGCCGTTTTCAACCCACCTGCATTTAACTCGCCATGATTCTGATCCCCGCCATTGACCTCAAAGACGGCCACTGCGTTCGCCTCAAGCAGGGCGATATGGACCAAGCCACGACCTTCGGTGAAGACCCCGCTGCCATGGCCCGTACCTGGCTCGAAAAAGGCGCACGCCGTTTGCACCTGGTGGATCTGAACGGCGCGTTTGCCGGCAAGCCGCAGAACTTCGGTGCCATCAAGTCCATCCTCAAGGCCATGGGCGACGACATCCCGGTGCAGTTGGGCGGCGGCATCCGCGATCTGGACACGATTGAAAAATACATCGACAGCGGCCTGCGCTACGTCATCATCGGCACCGCCGCCGTCAAGAACCCCGGCTTTTTGAAAGACGCCTGCACTGCATTTGGTGGCCACATCATCGTCGGCCTGGACGCCAAGGACGGCAAAGTGGCCACGGACGGCTGGAGCAAGCTCACCGGCCACGAAGTGGTGGACCTGGCCAAGAAGTTCGAAGACTGGGGCGTCGAGTCCATCATCTACACCGACATCGGCCGCGACGGCATGTTGAGTGGCATCAACATCGACGCCACCGTCAAGCTGGCGCAAGCGCTGACCATCCCCGTGATCGCCTCGGGTGGTCTGTCCAACATGGCCGACATTGAGCAATTGTGCGCGGTGGAAGACGAGGGTGTGGAGGGCGTGATCTGCGGTCGCGCCGTGTATTCGGGTGACCTGGACTTCGCCCTGGCGCAGCAACGTGCTGACGAATTGAACGGTTGAACATGAACACAGGTGCCTCATGCCGCGAGATCTCTTTTGCGGGGCTGCCTGCGACCGAGTTGCAGCTGCCTGGGGGTGACCGTGTGGTTGTGGCGCACCACGGTGCGCATGTGCTGTCCTGGGTGGCTGGTGGGCGTGAGCGCCTGTATTTGAGTCCGCAAAGCGTGATGGATGGTCATGCGGCCATCCGTGGCGGCATCCCGATCTGTTTTCCCCAATTCAACCAGCGTGGAGATTTGCCCAAGCACGGTTTTGCGCGCAACCTGGCGTGGACCGTGAAGCCTGCACGTCTGGAAGGCGACAAGGCACACATGGTGCTGGCGCTGAGTGACAGCGCATCGACGCGGCAGTGGTGGGATCAGGCCTTTGAAGCGCTTTTGTTGATTGAGTTGTCTGCCGACGCATTGCAGGTGGACCTCGCAGTGCGCAATACCGACAGCAAGCCGCTGAGTTTTACCGGGGCGCTGCACACTTATTTCGCGGTCAGCGATGTGGCGCAGGCACGGTTGTTCGGCCTGGGTGGTCAAGCCGAATGGGATGCGGTCAAGGATCGCCATGCCACTGCGGTGCCCGAGTTGCGTTTTCTGGGTGAGTTTGATCGCGTTTACTCTGCGGCTCCCATGGGCTATGAATTACAAGACGGTCCTCACACACTGTCGATTGAACAAGACATGGATTGGGCGCAGACCGTGGTCTGGAACCCGGGTGCCGCCAAATGCGCAGCGCTGGCCGACATGCCTGCCGACGGCTGGCAACACATGCTGTGCGTTGAAGCAGCGCAGGTGTATGAACCTGTCTGCATTGAACCGGGCGATTTCTGGCAAGGTGCACAGCGCCTGTCTGTGGTGTGACGTTCATGCCCTTGCTATCCGTGCTGCGCTGGCAGTGACGACATTCATCAAAACCGAAACCCATTTCCATGCTGGCCAAACGCATCATTCCCTGCCTTGACGTGACCGGTGGTCGCGTGGTCAAGGGCGTCAACTTTGTCGAACTGCGCGACGCCGGAGACCCGGTCGAAATCGCAGCCCGCTACAACGAGCAGGGCGCTGACGAACTCACATTCCTGGACATCACCGCCACCAGCGACGGGCGCGATGTGATCCTGCACATCATCGAAGCCGTGGCCAGCCAAGTATTCATTCCGCTGACCGTTGGCGGCGGTGTGCGCACGGTGGAAGACGTGCGCCGCCTGCTGAACGCTGGGGCTGACAAAACCAGCTTCAACTCGGCCGCGATTGCCAACCCGCAAGTCATCCGCGAAGCCTCTGCCAAATACGGTGCCCAGTGCATCGTGGTCGCCATCGACGCCAAGCGCCGTACCGCTGAAGACGAGCAGCGCATTGGTACCAACAGGCTGCCCATGGGCCCCGGCTGGGACGTGTACAGCCATGGTGGCCGCAAAAACGTGGGCCTGGACGCGGTGTCTTGGGCCACCCAAATGGCCGAGTACGGTGCAGGCGAAATCCTGCTGACCAGCATGGACCGCGACGGCACCAAAAGCGGCTTTGACCTGCCACTGACCCGCGCCGTGAGCGACGCAGTCAGCGTGCCCGTCATCGCCTCGGGTGGCGTGGGCAACCTCGACCATCTGGCCGACGGTGTGAGCATCGGCGGCGCCGATGCTGTGCTGGCCGCCAGCATCTTCCATTACGGTGAATACACCGTGCAACAAGCCAAGCAGCGCATGCGCGAGCGCGGCATTTCTGTCCGACTGTGAGCGCCACCATGAACTGGCTCAATCAAATCAAATGGGATGAACACGGCCTGGTGCCGGCCATTGCCCAAGAAGCATCGACGGGCGATGTGCTGATGTTCGCGTGGATGAACCGTGAAGCGCTGCAAAAAACCGCCGAGCTCAAGCGTGCCGTTTACTTCAGCCGCTCACGCAAAAAACTGTGGTTCAAGGGCGAGGATTCCGGCCATGTGCAGACCGTGCACGACATCCGCATCGATTGCGACAGCGATGTGGTGTTACTCAAGGTGACTCAGTTGGGGCATGAGCCCGGTATTGCCTGCCATACGGGTCGTCACAGCTGCTTCTTCCAGAGCCTGCAAGGCGAAGACTGGGTCCCGGCCGATCCCGTGCTCAAAGACCCTGAAACCATTTACAAATAAGCCATGACCACCAACACTTCTGACACGCTGGCGTGTTTGGCCGCCATCATCGAAAGCCGCAAAGCGGTCAACGGTGGCGACCCCGAAAAAAGCTATGTGGCGCGCTTGCTGCACAAAGGGCCGGATGCCTTTTTGAAGAAAATCGGCGAAGAAGCCACGGAAACCGTCATGGCCGCCAAGGATGTGGACCATGGTGGCAATGCCGCCAAGTTGGTTTATGAAGTGGCCGACCTGTGGTTCCACAGCATGATCGCGCTGGCGCACTATGGCCTGACGCCCGCGGATGTGGTCAATGAACTGGCCCGCCGCGAAGGCCTGAGCGGTTTGGAAGAAAAAGCCTTGCGTAAAGTGCAAGAGCGCGAGCGTCTGGGCGAGTAAGCTGCAGCCATGAGCACACCATCGTTCGACGACAACAACCTCACCGTCAGCTGGGTCAGCTACATCTTGCACTTGATTGTGGCGGTCAGCGCAGTCACACCGGGCGGGCAAATGGGTCCAGCCTTGCTGGTGGTGGCCTTGATCATCGACCTGGTCAAAAAAGGTGACGTCAGCGGTTGGGAGGCCACGCACTTCAGCTTCCGCATCCGCACGGTGCTCTGGGCTGCGGTGCTGTACCTGATCACTTTGCCCCTGTGGTTTTTCTTCGTGTTCCCAGGCTGGGTGGCTTGGGGGCTGATTTCCATCTGGTTTTTGTACCGGATTGTCCTGGGCATGGTGCGTCTGAATGCGCAACGCCCTGTGACCGAGTGATTCCGAAAGTGTGTGAACGATGAGCGATTCCAACTGTATTTTTTGCAAAATCATCGCGGGCCAGATCCCCTCGCGCAAAGTGCACGAAGACGAACATGTCTTCGCCTTCCATGACATTTCGCCCTGGGCGCCTGTGCATTTCCTGATCATTCCCAAGCTGCATGTGCCCTCGATGGCGCACTTGACGCCCGCGCATGAAGGTTTGATGGGGCACATGATGACGCTGGCGCCCAAGCTGGCGCTGCAAGAAGGCTGCAAGCCCTATCCGGACGGCGGCTTCCGGATCGTGCTCAACACCGGTGCCGAAGGCGGTCAGGAAGTCCACCATTTGCACATGCATGTGATGGGCGGTTCGCGCCCCTGGCTCAAGGGCTGAAGCTGTACTTCAGAAGTCAAATTCCTGGCCTGGACAAGGCCGTTCATCTTCGGGGCTTGTATCCCCTTAGAATCCACGCAACATTAGGAGAATTTCATGGGTTCCTTTTCCATTTGGCACTGGTTGATCGTCTTGCTGATCGTGGTCATGGTTTTCGGCACGAAGAAGCTGAAAAACATCGGTTCCGACTTGGGCGGTGCCGTCAAAGGCTTCAAAGATGGCATGAAAGAAGGCGGCTCTGCTGCTGACGACAAGGCTGCGACCCCTGTGGCAGCGCCTGCCGTCGAGAAGACCACCATCGATGTCGAAGCCAAGACCAAGTCTTGATCGCTTGAACCACCGAGCTTGTTGCTGTGCTTGACTTAGGCATTTCCAAAATGGCGCTGATCGGCGTGGTCGCGCTGGTCGTCATCGGCCCCGAAAAGCTGCCCCGTGTGGCGCGCACACTTGGGAACCTGATCGGCAAAGCCCAGCGCTACGTGGCCGACGTCAAAGCCGAGGTCAATCGCTCGATGGACCTCGAAGAGCTCAAGAAAATGAAGGAAACCATGGAGACCGCTGCCCGCGATGTCGAGCAGTCGGTTCAAACCACGGCTTCCGAATTTGAAAAAGACTGGGCCGAGACCACGGCGGGCATGACCGGCATGACGACCAGCTCGTCTACTTGGGAGCCCAGCCCCCCCAGCTACAAACACCCGGACAAAAATTGGCGCCTCAAACGCGGTGCCACCCCGCAGTGGTACAAAGCCCGTGCAGGTGTGCGGACCAAGGCCTTGTCGGGCGCTGCCCGTGTGGCGCGTTACCGACCCAAGTCACTCAACTCTTGATGGTTGAGCGCTGATCGCGCTGGCTGTTCAACCAATTTCCTTATGTCCGATTCCAACTCCCCAGACGAACTCGCAGGAACCGAGCAGCCTTTTGTTGCCCATCTGATCGAGTTGCGCGATCGTTTGATCCGTGCGGTGGCGGCCATTGGCATTGCTGCGATGGTCTTGGCGGTGTTTCCAGGCCCCGGCGAGCTGTACGACATCCTGGCGCAGCCCCTGGTAGCCCACTTGCCCAAAGGGGCGACCTTGATCGCCACTTCGGTGATCTCTCCGTTCATGGTGCCCCTGAAGATCATGTTGATGGCCGCTTTTTTGCTGGCCTTGCCGGTGGTGCTTTACCAGGTGTGGGCATTTGTGGCGCCGGGTCTGTATGCCCACGAAAAAAAGTTGGTTCTCCCTTTGGTGGTTTCCAGCACACTCTTGTTTTTGATCGGTGTTGCGTTTTGCTATTTCTTCGTCTTTGGACAAGTCTTTGCATTTATCCAGGGCTTTGCCCCCAAGAGCATCACCGCAGCACCTGACATTGAGGCTTATTTGAGTTTTGTGCTCACCATGTTCCTGGCCTTTGGCCTGGCCTTTGAGGTGCCTGTGGCCGTGGTGGTCTTGGCCCGCATGGGCGTGGTCACTGTGCAAAAGCTCAAGGACTTCCGGGGCTATTTTGTGGTGCTGGCTTTTGTGATCGCCGCCGTGGTCACACCGCCCGATGTGGTTTCTCAGCTGGCACTGGCCATTCCCATGTGTCTGTTGTACGAACTGGGCATTTGGGCGGCGCAGATTTTCATCAAGCACACCCAGGCACCCGAAGAAGCTGAAGAAGCTGAAGCTTGATCTGAGCAGAGGATGTCATGAAAAAAGGGAGCACACGCTCCCTTTTTTATTCCCGGCTGGTTTGCCCGGGTCAGCGGTTGGGTTTGCGCTGCGTTGGTCGCTCGCTGGGTGTCAGCCGTAAAACCAACTCACCATGCCTGCGCCAGACCTTCACATCGGTGGTGGTGCCCGGTTGCAGGCTGGCCACTTGTGTCAGCAATTCCGAGACATTGCCCACATTCTGGCCAGCGACTTGAACGATCACGTCACCTGGGCGGATGCCCGCCTTGGCCGCAGGCCCGTTTTGCAACACACCGGTGATGACCACGCCTTGTGGCCAGGCCTGTTTGCCAGCTGCAGGCAGCTGGAAGCTCTCGGCCAATTCGGGTGTCAGGTCTTGAGGTTCCACGCCGATCCAGCCGCGTGAGACTTTGCCGTTCTTGAGCAGGTCTTGCATGACTTGCTGCGCAGTGGAGACGGGAATGGCAAAGCCAATGCCCATGTTGCCGCCAGAGCGCGAATAAATCGCGGTGTTGATGCCCATCAGGTGGCCATGCACATCCACCAGCGCACCGCCCGAATTGCCGGGGTTGATGGCGGCGTCGGTCTGGATGAAATTCTCAAAGGTGTTGATGCCCAGGTGGCTGCGCCCCAGCGCACTGACGATGCCCGAAGTCACGGTCTGGCCCACGCCAAAAGGATTGCCAATGGCCAGCACCACATCACCGACTTGCAAGTCCTGGGGTTGACCCAGCACGATGACCGGCAATTTGTCGAGCTGAATTTTCAGGAGCGCCAGATCCGTGTCCGGATCGGTGCCGATGACTTTGGCAGCTGCACGTCTTCCGTCCGCCAAAATCACCTCGATGTCGTCGGCGTCTTCGACCACATGGTTGTTGGTCAGGATATGGCCCTCGGGGCTGACGATCACGCCGCTGCCCAAGCCACCGGTGTTCTCTTCTGTGTCACCCTCAAAAAAGCGTGACCAAGGATCGGTGTTGCGCGATGTGCGGTTTTTGCTGGTGCTGATGCTCACCACCGCAGGCGATGCTTTTTGGGCAGGTGCGCTCAGGCTGCCGGCAGCGCGACTCAGGGGCGATGCCGCTGGCGCTTGCAGCAGCGTCATGCCGTCAGCTGAGCGTTGCGCGCTGCGCAGCCACTCGGGCTTGAGCGTGGCCACGACAAACCAGGCGGCCAACAAGACGGTGATGCATTGGGAGAAAAAAAGCCAGTAACGTTTCATGCCAGTCATTGTCCTTGATCTTTGGCAAAGCGCGTTCAGAGGTGTTGTCGGGCCCAGACGCCCTTGGGCCACAATACAAGCCATTGCCAAGAGACGCTCACATGACCGATGCCAAAACCCTGGGCCAAGCGCTGGATGCGCTGCTGGAACCTGAAAAATTCAAAGATTACGGACCCAATGGCCTTCAGGTCGAAGGCGATCGCGAGGTGCGCCTGCTGGTCAGCGGCGTGACGGCCAGCCGTGCCCTCATCGAAGCGGCCATCGAGGCGAATGCCGATGCCATTTTGGTTCACCATGGTTTGTTTTGGCGTGGACAGGATGGTCGTGTGACCGGCTGGATGCGCGAGCGTCTGCGTCTGCTGCTGGCGCATGGTATCCATCTGTTTGCGTACCACTTGCCTTTGGATGCGCATGCCGAATTGGGCAACAACGCCCAGTTGGGCCGGGTGTTGGGCTTGCGGGCAGATGGGCGTTTTGGTGAGCAAAGTCTTGGATTCATGGGCCAGGGTGATCAAACTTGGGACACAGCCCAAAGCCTGGCCGATCATGTGGCGCGCTTGCTGGGGCGACAGGTGACTTGTGTTGCTGGCGCTGACCGACCGATTCGCCGAGTGGCCTGGTGCACCGGCGGTGCGCAAGGCTACTTTGAAGCGGCCATGGCGGCGGGCGCAGAGGCTTTCATCACCGGCGAAATCTCCGAGCCGCAAGCGCATTTGGCACGTGAAACGGGTGTCGCCTTTCTGGCTTGCGGCCACCATGCCAGCGAACGATATGGTGCTGCCGCCGTGGGTGCGCGCATGGCGCAGGACTTGGGCTTGGCGCACCGGTTCATTGAGATCGATAACCCCGCCTGATGGCCTTGACCCACATGACTCAACTGTCCCTGCCTTTGGCCATCACTCCGGGTGATCCCTGCGGGATCGGCCCTGAAATCATCGCTCGCGTTTGGTGCATCGCGCCCGCGGAAACACGCGACTGTTTTGTCGCGGGCGATGTGGGCGTGATGCGCCGGGCCATGGCCTTGGTGCAGGCGGCACCGGCTTTCCCCGTGTGCGAAATTGACAGCCCAGCACAAGCCTTGAACGTGCCGCCCCGTTGCTTGCCGGTGCTGCAGGTGGTACCCGCAGCGCCTGTGTTGCCCTGGGGGCAGGTGGATGCGCGTGCCGGTCAGTTGGCTGGTGAATCGGTCTTGTGGGCCACGCGAGCGGCTTTGCGAGGCGAGGTAGCGGGGCTGGTGACTGCGCCCTTGCACAAGGAAGCTTTGCATGCTGCTGGTGCGCCTTATGACCAGTACCCGGGGCATACCGAATTGCTGCAGGCCGAAGCGGCCCGGCATGCGGGCGTGCCCTTGGCGCAGATGCCTGTGAGGATGATGCTGGCCAACGACGAATTGCGCACGGTCTTGGTCAGCATCCATGTGTCCTTGCGCGAAGCATTGGACGCCATCACGGTGGATCGCGTCTTGCAGACTTTGCGCATCACCCATGTGTCGCTGTCACGGGTGCTAGGCCGTGCGCCGCGCATGGCGGTGGCGGGCGTCAATCCGCATGCAGGGGAAGGGGGGCTGTTTGGGCGTGAAGAAATCGACATCCTGCAGCCGGCCTTGGCGCAAGCCCGAGTGGAAGGGCTGGATGTGCATGGCCCTTATGCACCCGACACAGTTTTCATGCGGGCACGGCGTCAGGCTGATGGCCAACGTGAATTCGATGTGGTGATCGCCATGTACCACGATCAAGGCTTGATCCCGGTCAAATATTTGGGGGTGGAGCAGGGCGTGAACGTCACGCTGGGTTTGCCCTTGGTGAGGACCAGCCCGGACCATGGCACCGCCATGGACCTGGCGGGCCGTGGCGTGGCCGATGCCAGCAGCATGGTCCAGGCCATCCGCATGGCCCGGCAGCTGGTCAGTGGGGCGCACTGACCATGCCTTGCATCAAGCTTTGTTCTTGAGGCTGTCGCGGATTTCGCGCAGCAACAAAACGTCTTCTGGCGCGATGGTTTCGGCTGCTGCTTCGGCGGGCACCTCGGCCGCCAGTTTGTTCATCTGGCGGATCATCACAAAAATGATGAAAGCCAGGATGATGAAGTTCAGCGCCACGGTGATGAAGCTGCCGTAGGCGAACACGGCGCCCATTTTTTTGGCTTCCACCAAGCTCATGCCGGCCGCTTGCCCCGCCAAGCCTAAGTAATAGTTAGAGAAGTCCAGACCGCCGAACGCCTTGCTGATCAGCGGCATGATCAGGTCAGCCACGGCGGAATCCACGATCTTGCCGAAGGCCCCGCCAATGATCACGCCGACCGCCAAGTCCATGACGTTGCCTTTGACGGCGAAAGATTTGAATTCTTGAAAAAATGACATGGCAAACACCTTTTGAAAATGTGAATCATAAAGTTTATTATTTGTCGGGATCAAATCAAGTGTTCTCTGGCTTTGTAAGTCGCTGGTCTGTTTCACTCCGCTACAATCACGGGTTGACCCCGATAACGACTCGCTAGAGGAATCCCATGAGTGACACCCCAGTCGACAGCAGCAAGCGGACGTGGCTGATTGCCTCCACTTGCGCAGGCGCCGTAGGCGCTGGCTTTGTGGCCACCCCCTTCGTCAGCAGCTTCCAACCTTCCGAACGTGCCAAAGCCGCTGGTGCAGCCGTGGAAGTGGACATCTCCGCCCTCAAGGCTGGCGAGAAGCTCACTGTCGAGTGGCGCGGTAAGCCAGTTTGGATCATGAAGCGCACACCTGAACAGGTTGAATCCCTGAAGAAGGTGGAAGGCCAGCTTGCTGATCCCAACTCCAGCCGTAAGGCATACCCCATTCCAGAGTACGCCAAGAACGGCCATCGCTCGATCAAGCCTGAAATCATGGTGGCTGTGGGCATCTGCACGCACCTGGGTTGTTCGCCCGGTGACAAGTTTGCAGCAGGCCCACAGCCGTCGCTGCCTGACGACTGGCAAGGTGGTTTCCTCTGTGCCTGCCACGGCTCGACCTTCGATTTGGCCGGTCGCGTGTTCAAGAACAAGCCCGCACCCGACAACCTCGAAGTGCCGCCTCACATGTACCTGTCTGACACCAAGTTGATCATTGGTGAAGACAAGAAGGCTTGATGGAGAACAACATGGCTGAATTCAAAGAAATTTCTCCGAACGCCCCCGCTGGCGAAAAGTTGCTGAACTGGGTGGACAACCGCTTCCCAGCTTCCAAGCTCTACAAAGAGCATTTGAGCGAATACTACGCACCGAAGAACTTCAACTTCTGGTACATGTTTGGCTCTTTGTCTTTGTTGGTTCTGGTCATCCAGATCGTCACCGGCATTTTCCTGGTCATGCATTACAAGCCAGATGCCAATGTGGCATTCGCCTCTGTCGAGTACATCATGCGTGATGTGCCATGGGGTTGGCTGATCCGTTACATGCACTCGACAGGCGCTTCGGCGTTCTTCATCGTGGTGTACCTGCACATGTTCCGTGGCCTGATGTACGGCAGCTACCGCAAGCCGCGCGAGTTGGTCTGGATCTTCGGCTGCGCGATCTTCCTGTGCTTGATGGCCGAAGCTTTCATGGGTTACCTCTTGCCTTGGGGTCAGATGTCCTACTGGGGCGCTCAGGTGATCGTGAACCTGTTCTCGGCCATTCCTTTCATCGGTCCCGATCTGGCTTTGTTGATCCGTGGTGACTTCGTGGTGGGCGATGCCACGCTGAACCGCTTCTTCAGCTTCCACGTGATCGCTGTGCCTCTTGTCCTACTGGGTCTGGTGGTGGCGCACATCATTGCGCTGCACGAAGTGGGTTCTAACAACCCTGATGGCGTCGAAATCAAGGGCCCGAACGCTCCCAAGGATGCCCAAGGCCACCCCTTGGACGGCATTCCATTCCACCCTTACTACACAGTGCACGACATCTTTGCCGTCAGCCTGTTCCTCATGGTGTTCACCGCGATTGTGTTCTTTGCGCCTGAGTTCGGTGGTTACTTCCTCGAGTACAACAACTTCATCCCGGCCGATCCACTGACCACACCATTGCACATTGCACCGGTTTGGTACTTCACACCGTTCTATTCCATGCTGCGTGCCATCACCAGCGAGATGATGTACGCCTTGATCGCTTGCGTGGTCATTGGTGCGGTCTTGGCTGTAGCCAAAGGCAAGCTGCCTCAGCTCATCAAGGTTGCTGTGATTGGTGCAGCTGTGGTGGTTTCCGCCATGATGTTGGCCATTGATGCCAAGTTCTGGGGCGTGGTCGTCATGGGTGGTGCTGTGGTGATTCTGTTCTTCCTGCCTTGGCTGGACAACAGCCCTGTCAAGTCGATCCGCTATCGTCCTGACTGGCACAAGTACCTGTACGCCGTGTTCGTGATCAACTTCCTGATCCTGGGCTATCTGGGTGTGCAGCCTCCTTCCCCGATCGGTGAGCGCGTCTCCCAAGTCGGTTCCCTGTTCTACTTTGGCTTCTTTCTGTTGATGCCTTGGTGGAGCAAGCTGGGCACGCCCAAGCAGGTTCCCGACCGTGTGATTTTCACGCCTCACTGAGATCCGGAGATTCAAGAACATGAAAAACCTCAAGAAACTCGCAATGGGCTTTGTGATGGCCCTCGGTCTCCTGTCCGGTGCACACGCCTCCAGTGGCGGTGGCATCGCCTGGGATAAGGCCCCCTCTAAGACCAATGATCTGGCCGCTTTGCAAAACGGCGCCAAGTTGTTCGTCAACTACTGCTTGAACTGCCACTCCGCCGCTTTCATGCGTTACAACCGCTTGAAAGACATCGGTCTGACCGAGCAGCAAATCAAGGACAACCTGCTGTTCGCAACGACCAAAGTCGGCGACACCATGAAGGCTGCGATCGATCCCCAGCAAGCCAAGGAATGGTTCGGCAAAAATCCGCCTGACCTGACCTTGATGGCCCGTTCGCGTTCCGGTCACGGTGGCACGGGTGCCGATTACCTGTACACCTATTTGCGTAGCTACCACCGCGATGCCGCCAAACCTACAGGTTGGAACAACCTGGCCTTCCCGAACGTGGGCATGCCCAACGTATTGTGGCAATTGCAAGGCGAGCGTGAGCCAGTCTATGAAGAGCATGAAGAACACGGTCATGCGGTGCAAGTTTTCAAAGGCTGGAAGCAGATCACGCCCGGCACCATGACACCTCAGCAGTACGATGTTGCGGTGGGCGATTTGGTCAGCTACATGCAATGGATGGCAGAGCCAGCCCAGAACAGCCGCGTGCGCATTGGTGTGTGGGTGTTGTTGTTCCTGGTTTGCTTCACCTTTGTTGCTTGGCGACTGAATGCAGCCTATTGGAAAGACATCAAGTAATTGATCTTCCACCCGGTCTTTGAGCTGGGTCTTGTGGAGTGGTGGGCCTTTGTGGCCTCCCACTCTTTTTGATTTTTTGAGGAGCCTCCCGCCATGATGGTGCTTTATTCCGGAACCACTTGCCCTTTTTCACACCGCTGCCGCTTTGTGCTGTTTGAAAAAGGAATGGACTTCGAGATCCGTGATGTGGACCTCTACAACAAGCCCGAAGACATCAACGTGATGAACCCCTACGGTCAGGTACCTATCCTGGTCGAGCGTGATTTGATTTTGTACGAATCGAACATCATCAACGAATACATCGACGAGCGGTTTCCGCATCCTCAGTTGATGCCCGGTGACCCAGTGGACCGTGCACGTGTGCGCTTGTTCTTGCTGAACTTCGAAAAAGAACTGTTCGCCCACGTGGTCACGCTGGAGAACCGCACCCTCAAGGGCAACGACAAGGCATTGGAAAAGGCACGCGCCCACATCCGTGATCGCCTGACCCAGTTGGCCCCCGTGTTCTTGAAGAACAAGTTCATGCTGGGTGACAGCTTCTCGATGCTGGACGTCGCCATCGCGCCGCTGCTTTGGCGTCTGGACTATTACGGCATCGAGCTGAGCAAGAATGCCGCACCTTTGCTCAAATACGCCGAGCGCATTTTTTCGCGTCCGGCCTACATCGAAGCATTGACACCTTCTGAAAAGGTCATGCGCAAGTAATTGCGTATGTGCAAAGCCATGTTCAGTGACACCGAACTGCCTTCCACACGACCGTACCTCATCCGTGCGTTGTACGAGTGGTGCACCGAAAACGGCTTCACCCCTTATGTGGCGGTGAAGGTCAATGCTACGGTGCAGGTGCCGCGTGAATATGTGCAAGGTGGTGAGATCGTCCTGAATGTGAGCATGGACGCTACCAGTTCACTCAAATTGGGCAATGAGTTCATTGAATTCAAGGCCCGCTTTGGTGGCAAGCCTCGCGAAATCATGGTGCCCATTGAACGTGTGATGGCCATTTATGCCCGAGAGAACGGACAGGGCATGGCCTTTCCCGTGAGCGACGATGGCGCTGCCCAGGCTTTGGCGGCGGTGGATAGTCCTGAGTCGAAGAGCATTGACGATGAGCCCACGCCGCCGCCCGCAACGGGCCGCCCCGCACTCACGCGTGTGAAATAAAAAAATACTGTGAACCAGCCTTCATGATGCGATTGGCAAGTTAGAATCTAGCCCGTGCCGCTTTAGCTCAGTTGGTAGAGCACCCGCCTTGTAAGCGGTAGGTCGTCAGTTCGAATCCGACAAGCGGCACCAAAATCAAAAAGCCCCTGATCGCAAGATCAGGGGCTTTTTCTTTGGCGTGGGCCGATCAAAGGCTGCGGTTTTGAACCTTGATGCGGATGGCGTTGACCTGCAGTCCTTTCTGGTTCAAATGCGCTTGCAGTGCGGGTGTCAATTGACGTAGCTTGGCTGCGACAGCGTTGGAGCTGACCAGCAAGCACCAGGAGCCCTCCTCAATGGGCCCGGCTTGAACACTGGCGCGCAAAGGCGCAGGCAGCAGGCCGCGGATGGCAAGAAGTCGTGCGGACGATTCGCGTACACGGCTGGCCAGGAGCGCAAAAGTGGGTGATTCTTGTGCAGCTTGTTGCAGGGGGATGGGGTGGTGTCGTCTTTGCATGGTGAACCGAAGACCAAGCATTATCACGCAGCGCCAGCTCACAGGCTCTGAGTCCAGCGCATAAGCGTCACAGTCAGAGGCTAAAATGGCAAGTGGGTCTGACAGGGCCACGTCAGGGTGCTGCAGGACTTGTTTTCTGTGGGCCCGGCTTCAAATGAACCTTTTAACTTGACAGGATAGACGGTCTGTTCCTCGGCCCCAGGCTGAAGGTGGATCTCGCAAGCATGGCCATCCCATTCCTCACCAAAATTTTCGGCAGCCGCAACGATCGTCTGCTCAAGCAATACCGCAAAACGGTGGAGCGCATCAATGCCCTGGAAGCCGGTCTGGAAGGCTTGAGTGACGACGCATTGCGCGCCAAGACCGAAAGCTTCAAGCAACGCGTGGCCGCAGGCGAAACGCTCGGTGCATTGTTGCCCGAAGCTTTTGCTGTGGTGCGTGAAGGCTCTAAGCGCGTCATGAAGATGCGGCACTTCGATGTGCAATTGGTCGGCGGTATCGCCCTGCACAACGGTAAGGTTGCCGAGATGCGAACCGGTGAAGGCAAGACGCTCACATCGACTTTGCCCGCGTACTTGAACGCCCTGGCAAGCCGCGGCGTGCACGTGGTCACCGTGAACGATTACCTGGCCAGCCGCGATGCGCAGTGGATGGGCAAGCTGTTCAACTTTCTGGGTCTGTCGGTGGGCATCAACTTGGCGCAGATGTCCCGTGAAGAAAAGCAGGCCGCTTACAACTCGGACATCACCTACGGCACCAACAACGAATACGGCTTCGACTACTTGCGCGACAACATGGTCTACGAAGCGCAAGACCGTGTGCAGCGCCCGCTGAACTACGCGATCATCGATGAGGTCGATTCGATCCTGATCGACGAAGCCCGCACGCCCTTGATCATCAGCGGCCAGGCCGAAGACCACACCGCCACCTATGTGGCGATGAAGCAGGTCATTCCCTTGCTCACACGGCAAGAGGGTGAAGCCGATCCCCGCACGGGCGAGGGCATCATCACCCCCGGTGACTTCACCGTGGATGAAAAATCACACCAGGTTTTCCTGACCGAAGACGGTCACGAAAAAGCCGAGGCGGTGCTGGCCCAGCTGGGCTTGATTCCGGAAGGTGCCAGCCTGTATGACCCGGCCAACATCACCCTGATGCACCACTTGAACGCTGCTTTGCGTGCGCAGCACCTGTACCACCGCGACCAGCACTATGTGGTGCAAGACGGTGAAGTGGTGATCGTGGACGAGTTCACGGGTCGCTTGATGAGCGGTCGCCGCTGGAGCGATGGTCTGCACCAGGCCGTAGAAGCCAAGGAAGGCGTGCAGATCCAGGCCGAGAACCAGACCATGGCCTCGATCACCTTCCAGAACTATTTCCGTCTGTACAACAAGATCGGTGGCATGACCGGTACGGCCGACACCGAGGCTTATGAGTTCCAGGAAATCTACGGTTTGGAGACCGTGGTCATCCCACCGCACCGCAAGAGCCAGCGCGAAGACCAACTCGACCGCGTGTACAAGACATCCGATGAGCGTTACACCGCAGCCATCACAGACATCCG
Source organism: Limnohabitans sp. Jir72 (assembly GCF_003063575.1). Lineage (GTDB taxonomy): Bacteria > Pseudomonadota > Gammaproteobacteria > Burkholderiales > Burkholderiaceae_C > Limnohabitans_A. Next base: position 121,593 of record NZ_NESC01000003.1, on the reverse strand, counting down.
TGAATGCCACGAGCGCGGTCAACCTGTGCTGGTGGGCACCACCTCGATCGAGAACTCGGAGCTGATTTCGCAATTGCTCACGCAAGCGAAGCTGCCACACCAGGTGCTCAACGCCAAGCAGCATGCCCGCGAAGCCGACATCGTGGCGCAGGCTGGACGTCCTGCCATGATCACGATCGCCACCAACATGGCCGGTCGCGGTACCGACATCGTGTTGGGCGGCAACATCGAAAAAGATGTCCAAGCCATCGAAACGGACGAGTCATTGTCCGAAGCCGATCGCCAAGCCAAAGTGGCCGCTTTGCGCGAACAATGGAAACTGACACATGAGCAAGTCAAAGCCAACGGCGGCTTGCGCATCATCGCCACCGAGCGCCATGAATCGCGCCGCATCGACAACCAGCTGCGTGGCCGCTCGGGCCGCCAGGGTGACCCCGGCTCTTCGCGTTTTTACCTGAGCCTGGACGATCCTTTGATGCGCATTTTTGCGGGCGACCGTGTGCGCGCCATCATGGACCGCTTGAAGATGCCCGAAGGCGAAGCCATCGAAGCGGGCATCGTGACCCGCAGCATCGAGAGCGCGCAGCGCAAAGTCGAGTCGCGCAACTTCGACATCCGCAAGCAATTGCTGGAGTACGACGACGTCTCGAACGACCAGCGCAAGGTGATCTACCAGCAGCGCAACGACATCCTCGATGCGCAAGACATGGAAAGCCAAATCGCCTCACTGCGCGAAGGGTGCTTTACCGACCTGGTTCGCCAGTACGTGCCCGCCGAAACGGTGGAAGAGCAGTGGGACTTGGCCGCGCTGGAAAAGGTGCTGGCCGATGAATGGCAATTGCCTTTGAACCTGCGCGAAAAAGTGCAAGCCTCCAGCGCCATCACCGATGACGAAATTCTGGAGATGGTGGTGGCTGCAGCCCATGCCCAGTTCCAGGCCAAACTCGACCAGGTCGGCGCTGTCAACTTCACGCCTTTTGAGCGCATGGTCTTGCTGCAAAGCATCGACACGCACTGGCGCGAACACCTGAGCGCACTGGATTACCTGCGCCAAGGCATCCACTTGCGCGGCTATGCCCAAAAGCAACCCAAGCAGGAATACAAACGCGAAGCGTTTGAGCTGTTCGGTCAGTTGCTGGACTCGGTCAAGAACGAAGTCACCCGCACGCTGATGCTGGTGCGCGTGGAGTCCGAAGCGCAGATCGAGCAAGCCGCCCACGACATCGAAGAGCGGGCCGAACACATCAGCAACGTGATCTACAGCGCACCCGATGAGTCTGGCGAGCCGCAGACCGTGGCGGCTGACCAGACCGGACAGGACTGGGGGCTGGTGGGTCGCAACGATCCTTGCCCTTGCGGCAGCGGCAAAAAATACAAGCAATGCCACGGCAAACTGGCCTGAGCATGCCGCCATCCACTCAACGGGCTTCGGCCCGTTTTGTTTGTGGACTTTGAATTCATCTTTATTTTTGAAAGATCACCATGCCTGTGAATCTGCCCCTGATCGATCCCGCCCAGTTGCATGCCGTTGCCGGTGTGCGTTGGGGCATCACCGAAGCCGGTGTACGCAAAGCCGATCGCAAAGACCTCAGCGTCATGTTGCTCGATGCGGGTGCCAGCGTGGCCGGTGTATTCACCAGCAACCGCTATTGCGCCGCCCCCGTGCAGCTGTGCCGTGAGCATCTGGCGCAAGGCAGCGCTGTGCGCGCCTTGGTCATCAACACCGGCAATGCCAACGCCGGTACGGGCGCGCCCGGCCTGGCCCATGCGCGCCAGACTTGCGATGCCTTGGCCAGCCTGCTGCAATGCGCGCCTGAGCAGATCCTACCGTTCTCCACCGGCGTGATCATGGAGCCCTTGCCGGTTGATCGCATCGTGGCCGCTTTGCCCGCGGCTTTGGCCGATGCCCAAGCGGCCCATTGGGCCCAGGCCGCCGAAGGCATCATGACCACCGACACACAGCCCAAGGCCGCCAGCGTGCAGCTGAGCCTGGGCGGCAAGACCGTCAACATCACCGGCATCAGCAAAGGCGCGGGCATGATCCGTCCGAACATGGCGACCATGCTCGGCTTTGTGGCCACCGATGCCAACATCGATCCGGCTTTGCTGCCCGCCTTGGTCAAGGCCTTGGCCGATGGGTCTTTTAACCGCATCACCATCGACGGCGACACCTCGACCAACGACTCCTTCATGATGATCGCCACCCACCAGGCTGGCCACGCGCAGATCACCTCGCTGGACAGCGCTGACGGTCAGGCCTTGTTCAATGGCCTGATGCAGGTGGCGCGCCAGTTGGCCCACGCCATCGTGCGCGATGGCGAAGGCGCCACCAAGTTCATCACCGTGCAGGTCGAAGGCGGCCGCACTTCTGAAGAGTGCCGCCTGGTGGCCTACGCCATCGCGCATTCGCCCTTGGTCAAAACCGCTTTCTTTGCCAGCGACCCCAACCTGGGCCGCATCTTGGCGGCGGTGGGCTATGCGGGCATCGCCGATCTGGACCAGGGCCTGATCGAGCTGCACCTGGACGATGTGCACGTGGTCTCGCAAGGCGGTCGCCGCCCCGAGTACCGCGAGGAAGACGGCCAACGCGTGATGAAGGGCAGCGAGATCACCGTGCGTGTGGGCTTGGGCCGCGGCACCGCCAGCGACACGGTCTGGACTTGCGACCTCAGCCACGACTACGTCACCATCAACGCGGATTACCGTTCATGAATTCACCTGCAAGCTCTGCATTGGATCAACTGCTGGCCAAAGTCAGCCAGCTGGTCGACCGCATCGAATCCGTCCTGCCCCAGCCCTTGTCGGCGCCCGACTGGGCTCAGGCCATCGCCTGGCGTTACCGCAAGCGTTCATCGGGTCATGGCGTGCTCGAACCCGTGCGCCATGTGGCGGCCATGTCGCTCGATGACCTGAAGGAAATCGAACCACAAAAGGAAAAGCTGCAACGCAACACCGAGCAGTTCGTCCACGGTCGCCCGGCCAACAATGTGCTGCTGACCGGCGCACGCGGTACCGGCAAGTCCTCGCTCATCAAGGCGTGTTTGAACTCGTACGCATCGCAAGGCTTGCGCCTGATCGAAGTGGACAAGGCCGATCTGACCGACTTGCCCGACATCATCGAAGTGGTCGCTTCGCGTCCTGAAAAGTTCATGGTCTATTGCGATGACCTCAGCTTTGAAGACGGCGAGCCCGGCTACAAGGCGCTCAAGTCCATCCTGGACGGCACTGTGGCAGCTTCCACCCCCAATGTGCTGATCTGCGCCACCAGCAACCGCCGCCATTTGTTGCCCGAGTACATGAGCGAGAACCTCACCTACAAACACACCGAAGACGGCGAAGTGCACCCCGGTGAAGGCGTGGAAGAGAAGATCTCCTTGTCCGAGCGCTTCGGTTTGTGGATCAGCTTCTACCCCTTCTCGCAAGACGAATACCTCACCATTGCGGGCCAATGGCTCAGCAGCTTGGGCGCCTCGCCCGCGCAGATCGAAGCAGCCCGCCCCGATGCCTTGCTGTGGGCCCTGGAGCGTGGCTCGCGCAGCGGCCGCGTGGCTTACCAGTTTGCCCGTGATTTCATGGGCCGTCAGGCTGCCGCATGAGTGGCCTGCTGGTTGCCGACGGCGAGCGTCAGCGCGAAGGCGGTGCAGACCGCCCCGTGGTCGACGTGGCTGTGGGCGTGTTGATGCAGGCCGATGGGCATTTCTTGTTGACCTCGCGCCCCGAGGGCAAGGTCTATTCGGGTTATTGGGAGTTCCCGGGCGGCAAGCTCGAAGCCGGTGAAACGGTGGAACAGGCCTTGCGCCGTGAGTTGCAAGAAGAGCTGGGCATCGTGATCGGTCAAGCTCAGATCTGGAAAACCCAGATGGTGGACTACCCGCACGCCCTTGTGCGCCTGCACTTTTGCAAGGTGTGGGACTGGCAGGGCGACTTGCAAATGCGCGAAGCGCAAACCCACGCTTGGCAGCAATTGCCGGTGGCGGTGGTGCCGGTGTTGCCCGGCACTGTTCCCGTGTTGACCTGGCTGGCCGAAGAGCGCCAGTTCAGCGGCGCCACGCACCGCTGAAAAAATCAGTCCTTGGTCGCGTGCCTTTGCACGCAGTCGATGTAGGCCGCGCCATCGGGCAAGCGGCCTGAGCGTTGGCTTTCATGGACCATGCGGCCCAAGCATTCCATGGCCTGGTGGTGCGCGTCATGCAGTGAGTTGAGTTTGTGCGTCAGCAATTCCACCGCCTGGCGGATGCCTCGGGGCTGGTCGATGCTGCATTGCTCGCTGATCGACAGGTGCATGGACAAGTGCAAAAAGGGGTTGTCCTTGTTGGGGTCGACTTTGAGCATGCTGGCCAGGGCGGCGTCGACGTCTGCCAGTTCGGCGTGGTATTCGGGGTGCTCGTCAATCCATTGGCTCACCAGCATTTCCATGGGTTCCAGCGGGGCCGCGGTTTTGGCTTTGGCGTAAACGCCACAAAAAAATCGCCGCACATCGGCTTGTGAAGGTTGGATCAGCATGGGGTGGATTGTCCTTCATGTTGCTCCCTGTGGGCTGGTGTATGGGGGTCAGGGGCCGGGGTTCAGAGGCGCTTCGCTTTGCCACATCACCCCGGCCCCTGACCCCCACACACCAGCGGGGGCGCTGTGATCCTCAAGTCCATCGAGCGAGCAAGGGGCCAGTGCGGCGCTGTTCGGGCGATGTGGCAAAGCGAAGCGCCTCTGAGCCCGGGCAGCGCCGCACAGGCCCCTTGCGGATTCAAGCCCTAGAATGACTTCAGCACGCGCATGAAACATGCAATAAAATGCATGCAACCTTAACCTGGAGACACAAAACATGAGCCAAGCCTACATTTGCGACGCCATCCGCACCCCTTTTGGCCGTTACGGCGGCGCACTCTCCAGCGTCCGCACCGATGACCTGGGCGCTGTGCCCCTGCGCGCCTTGATGGCCCGCAACCCCAACGTGGACTGGGCCGCTGTGACCGACGTACTCTACGGCAACGCCAATCAAGCCGGTGAAGACAACCGCAACGTGGCCCACATGAGCAGCTTGCTGGCCGGTCTGCCCATCGACGTGCCTGGCGCCACCCTCAACCGCCTGTGCGGCTCGGGACTGGACGCCGTGGGCACGGCAGCGCGTGCCATCAAGGCCGGGGAAGCCGGTTTGATGATTGCCGGTGGCGTTGAAAGCATGAGCCGCGCTCCGTTTGTCATGCCCAAGGCCGAGACTGCCTTTAGCCGCAACAACGCCGTGTACGACACCACCATTGGCTGGCGCTTTGTGAACAAGCTGATGAAGGCGCAATACGGCGTCGATTCGATGCCCGAAACGGCCGAAAACGTGGCCACCGATTACAAGATTGAGCGGGAAGCGCAAGACCTGATGGCCTACAACAGCCAGCTGCGCGCTGTAGCCGCGATCAAGGCCGGGCACCTGGCCCGTGAAATCGTGGGCGTGAGCATCCCCCAGAAAAAGGGCGACGCTGTTCTGGTCGACACCGACGAACATCCTCGTGAAACCAGCCTCGAAGCGCTGGCCAAGCTCAAAGGTGTGGTGCGCCCAGACGGCACCGTGACCGCAGGCAACGCTTCGGGCGTGAACGACGGCGCTTGCGCCTTGTTGCTGGCCGATGAAGCCACCGCAGCCAAGAACGGCCTGACGCCCAAAGCGCGCGTGGTCGGCATGGCCACTGCCGGTGTGGCCCCACGCATCATGGGCATTGGCCCAGCACCTGCCACCCTCAAGGTGCTGGCGCAAACGGGCCTGACGCTGGACCAGATCGACGTGATCGAACTGAACGAAGCCTTTGCTGCACAAGGCCTGGCCGTGCTGCGCATGTTGGGCTTGAAGGACGACGACGCCCGTGTGAACGCCTGGGGCGGCGCGATCGCGCTGGGTCACCCACTGGGTGCTTCGGGTGCGCGCTTGGCCACCACCGCCATCAACCGCCTGCACAGCACAGGCGGCCGCTACGCGCTGTGCACCATGTGCATTGGCGTGGGTCAGGGCATTGCGCTGATCATTGAGCGGGTTTGAGCGATGGACCCCGGATCAAGTCCGGGGTGACCATTGATTGCAAGTCCGGCGTGACCGCTGTTTCAGGGCCGCGGTGGCACCCCGGGCCACCAGCCCCTTCGGGGGCTTTTTTGTGCTTGCTCGAATTCTTCGTCGCTGACTTCGATCTCCATGCGCAGCAGCGCTGCGCCCATGGCTTTGCCCAGGTTGTCCAGGCGCAGATTGCGCGCACCGCCGCCTTGCAAGGCGCCGTGCAGCACCAGCTTGATGGCCAGGATATGGGGCAACTGCCAGACATCAACTTGGCCTGGCAGCCAGGGCGAAAAATGCGCCTGCACTTTGGCCGCAGTCACTTCGCGCTCGAGGATGCGGTAGCCCGCTTCGTTCCAGGCAAACAGGCCGAAGTCGACCCAGTCGGCCTTGTCGCCGCTGCGGGCGTGGGCCAGTTGCACCAAGGGGATGCGCCGTGTCGTGCTCATGCTTGCACCTCCAGCAGTTCTACGCGGGCCTGCACCCGATGCCGGTCGATCAGCGTAGGCCAGATGCCCAGCAGCTCGCTGGTGTTGTTCAGGCCCTGAAATCCGCAGGTGTAGGCCGGGCCGCTCAAAGCCATCCACGGGAACAGTCGACCAAAGCCATCGGCAGCGGCTTTGCTCGGCGTGCGCAGCACCATGCGCACCCAGATTTCGTGGCGTTCATTGAGTTCGGCGGCGGGCGGCAGAGGGGCCAAAGCCCCGTGCGCGGAGTTCAGACCCGGGTACTCCACAAACAATTCATCGAAAGGTATTTTCCGTTCGCGCAATTGCTCGCGGACGATGCGCTCGGCCGCCTGCACTTTGTCCCAAGCATCGGGCCATGAAAAGCCCCAGCTGATGTCGGCCTTGTAGCCGTCCTTGAAGCCTGCCACCACCTTCAGTTGTGGGGTGGGTGCGCTGCCTTGTGCGCCGGTCAAACGCACGCGGTTGTGGCCTTCGTCTTGCAACTGGATCTGCCCCATGTCGAGCACCACATCGGGTGAAAAATACGCGTGCGGGTTGTGCACCTCGTAGAGCAATTGCTGGCGCACGGTGTCAAAGTTCACCAGCCCGCCTGTACCGGGTGCTTTGGTGATGATGGCCGTGCCGTCGGCAAAAACTTCGGCGATCGGGTAGCCGATGTGGCCCAGATCCGGAATGCTTTGCCAGTGCCCTTGGTCGCCAAAATTGCCGCCGCTGCCCTGGCCCGAACATTCCAGCAAATGCCCCACGGTCAGGCCTTGTGCCAAGCGCTTGAAGTCTTCGGGCGATTGGGCATCGCTGAGTCTCCAACCCAGGCCGTGCACCAAGGGGCCCAGAAACAAGGCCGCGTCGGCCACGCGGCCGGTGATGACGATGTCCGCACTTTGCGACAAGGCATCCACGATGGGTTGTGCCCCGAGGTAGGCATTGCCAAACACCAAGCGCTCACGCACCGTGCCCACGTCGCTGCCATTCATCAGGTGGTCAAAGCGTGTTTGTTCGTCTTGCAAGAGACCGAGCACATCGTCGCCCGACACCACCGCAATGCGCGGGTGCCAACCTTTGCCCGCCAGCGCTGTTTGCACCGCTTGTGCCGCGCCCATGGGGTTCAGGCCTCCGGCATTGCACACAAACTTCACACCGCGCGCTTGCATCAAGGGCCACAGGCGCATGAGCATGGGCACCACATCGCGGGTATAGCCCAGCGTGGGGTCGCGTTGCCGGTCTTTGTGCAAGATGGCCAAGGTCAATTCGGCCAGGTGGTCGCTGGCGATGTACTGCACCTCGCCGCGTTCAATGCTGGCGACCACAGGCTCCCAGTTGTCACCATAAAAACCGAGTCCTGAGCCAATGCGTATGGATTGCGTCATGGGGCCATCTTGATGCCCCGCACGTGACTGTGGATGGGGGACAACCCCTAGGGTCAGTCTCGTGAAAGACATACACAATCGCACGACCGTTCGCAAATGGTCAGGGCATGAACCACAGGTTCCATCCGGACTGGTGCAGGACGACAGAAGTACAAAAAAGGAGACAAGCGTGCAAGTGCTGCAACTGCTCATCAGCGGCGTGGCTCAGGGCTGTATCTATGGACTCATTGCCCTGGGTTTCGTGCTGATTTACAAGGCCACCGAAACGGTGAGCTTTGCCCAGGGCGACCTGATGATGGTCGGGGCCTTTGCGGGCTTGGGCGCCATGACGTGGCTGGGTTTCCCGTTTTGGGTCTCGGTGCCTGCCGCCATCGTGGCCATGGGCGTGTTTGGCGTCTTGCTCGAACGCTTGGTCATCCGCCCAATCCTGGGTCAACCGGCTTTCTCCATCGTCATGCTGACCATCGGCGTGGGTTATGTGCTGCGCGGCCTGATCACCATGATCCCCGATGTGGGCACCGACACCCACACCATGCCTGTGCCCTATGCCGGGCAGGTTTTGCAGATGGGCGCGCTGGTGGTGGCGGCCGAGCAGCTGGTGGTGATCGCTTTCACTTCTGTGCTTTGCTTGGGGCTATTTGCCATGTTCAAGTACAGCAAGCTGGGCATCGCCATGCAGGCTTCTTCGCAGAACCAGTTGGCGGCTTATTACATGGGCATCCCGGTGCAAAGCCTGAACGGCTTGGTTTGGGGCCTGGCCGCAGGTGTGGCGGCGGTGGCGGGTTTGCTGCTCGCGCCCATCACCTTTGTGCACGCCAACATGGGCTTCATTGGCCTCAAAGCCTTCCCCGCAGCGGTGGTCGGCGGCTTTGGCAGTTTGCCCGGTGCCATTGTCGGTGGCTTGGTGATCGGCATCGTCGAGTCCTTGTCCGGCTTCTATTTGCCCGAGGGCGTGAAAGACATCGCGCCCTACATCGTGGTCTTGCTCATGCTGGTGCTCAAGCCCAATGGCTTGTTTGGCGAAAAACTGCGCAAGAAAGTCTGAGGCCCTCGCATGCGATTCATTTTCAAAACCCAATACAACCAGGACATCACGCTGGCCAAGCATGGCGGCCATGTCTTTTGGTACAGCCTGCTGGCTGTGTTTCTTGTAGCCGCACCCTGGGTGCTGGCCGAATACTGGCTGGCGCAATTGACCTTTGTGCTGATCTACGCGGTGGTGGGCCTGGGCCTCATGCTGTTGGCGGGCTTCACCGGCCTGTTTTCCATGGGGCACGCGGCCTTTTTGGGGGTGGGTGCCTACACCGAAGCGGTGATGGTCAATGCCGGTGTGCCCTTTCCGCTGGCGCTGATTTGCGCGGGACTGTTCTCAGCCATCGCCGGTGTGGTGGTGGGTTTGCCCGCGCTGCGTGTCAAAGGCATTTACCTGGGCATGGCCACTTTGTCCTTTGGCTTCATCGTCGAAGAAGGCATTGCGCGTTGGGAACACATGACCGGCGGCAACGCAGGTCTGAGCGTCAATCCTCCGGCCATGTTGGGCTGGACGTTGGACAGCACCGAAGCGTTTTATTTCCTGTGCCTGGTGGTGGCGGTAGGGGCCACGCTGGCCATCCTCAACTTGCTGCGCTCTTCCACCGGCCGCGCCTTTGTCGCCATCCGCGATTCTGAAATTTCGGCGCAAAGCATGGGCATCCACTTGGCCCGCTACAAGACCTTGTCCTTTGCCTTGTCGGCCGCGCTGGCCGGCATTGGCGGCGCTTTGTATGCGCACAAGATCCAGTTCCTGTCGCCCGACCAGTTCAACATCATCCAGTCGATCGACTTGCTGCTGATGGTGGTGATCGGTGGTTTGGGTTCGGTGCATGGCGCATTTTTGGGCGCGATCTTTTTGATCGTCATGCCCCAGCTGATTGCCATGGGCAAAGACTTTTTGCCTGCTGCCATTGGCGGTGCCACCGGCTTGCAAGGCACGGTGTATGGCATGGTGCTGATCGCCTTTGTGTTGTTTGAACCGCTGGGTCTGTACGGCCGTTGGCTCAAGGTACGCACCTGGTTCCAGCTGTTTCCGTTTTACCGCCGTGGCATGTTCAAGCGCCAGAAATCCTTCCAGAAGTCGGACCGCCTCAAATGAACGACGACATCCTTTTATCAGCTCAAAACCTGAGCGTCCGCTTTGGCGGTGTGTTGGCCGTCAACAACGTCAGCTTTGACGTCAAGCGCGGCGAAGTGTTCACCCTGATCGGCCCCAACGGCGCAGGCAAGACCACGGTCTTTAACCTGATCAGCCGCATCTACACGCCCACCACGGGCACGATCGACTATGCGGGGCCTGATGGCACGCTGCGCCTGACCGACCAGCCGCCACACAACATTGCCGGGCTGGGCATTGCCCGCACGTTTCAAAACATCGAGCTGTTCGAACACGCCACCGTGCTGCAAAACCTGTTGATCGGTCGCCACACGCACCGCAAAACCGGGCTGTGGCGCGAGATGTTTTTCAGCAGCAAAACCCGTGCGGCCGAGGTCGAAGCGCGTGAGAAAGTCGAAGAAGTCATCGACTTCCTGGACCTGCAACACCACCGCGATTCGATGGTGGCGGGCTTGCCCTATGGCGTGCGCAAGGTGGTCGAGCTGGCCCGCGCCCTGTGCACCGAGCCCAAGCTGCTTTTGTTGGACGAGCCTTCTTCGGGCTTGAACGTCGAAGAAACCGAAGACATGGCCTTCTGGATTTCCGACATCCAACACGAGTTGGGCATTTCGGTGCTCATGGTCGAACACGACATGGGCCTGGTGTCCAAAGTGTCTGACCGCGTGCTGGCCATGAGCCAAGGCCAGGAGCTGGCCACCGGCACGCCCAGCCAGGTGCAAAGCGATCCCGGCGTCATCGAGGCGTATCTGGGTTCGGTGGACGATGTGTCTGCGCTGCGCCGCGAAAATTACAAAGCGGAGGCCGCATGAACGACGTCGTGACCGAGGACATCGTCCTCAAACTGCTCAACGTGGAAAGCGCCTATGGCCCGATCAAGGCCATCCGGGGCGTGAGCTTGCAGGTCAAAAAAGGCGAAATCGCCACCGTGCTGGGCTCCAACGGGGCGGGCAAGACCACCATCCTCAAAACCATCAGCGGCATCATCGACCCGCGCAAAGGCTCGGTTGAATTCAAGGGCCAAAGCATCACCGCCATGGACCCGGCGCTCATCGTGCAGCGCGGCCTGATGCATGTGCCCGAAGGGCGCGAGGTGTTCCCTCTGCTGTCGATCCGCGACAACCTGCTCATGGGGGCTTTCACCCGCAACGACCGCGATGGTGTGGCCCGCGACATGGAAGCGGTGTTCAACTACTTTCCGATCCTGCGTGAGCGTGCCGCGCAAGATGCAGGCTTGCTCTCGGGCGGTCAGCAGCAGATGCTGGCGATCAGCCGTGCCCTCATGGCCAACCCCGATCTGATCTTGCTCGACGAACCCAGCTTGGGTTTGAGTCCGAAGCTGACCAAAGAGATTTTTGAGATCGTCGTGCGCATCAACCGCGAACGCGGCACCACCATCTTGCTGGTGGAGCAAAACGCCAACATGGCGCTCAATGCCTCGGACTACGGCTATGTGCTGGAAAACGGCCGCATCGTGATGGAAGACAGCTGTGCCCGCTTGCGTGAAAAGGACGACATCAAGGAGTTCTATCTGGGCATGAAGGAAGAGGGCGTGCGCGCCGACCGCCGCTGGAAAAAGAAGAAAACCTGGAGATAAGAGATGAGCAACCTCTGGGACGCCTCGCGCATTGCGCCTAACAAAAACATCGTCATGGCGGGCGAGACCATCCCCGCCATTTTCTGGAACGCTGTGGCCGCACGCGGCCCCAATGTGTGGATGCGCCAAAAAGAGCTGGGCATCTGGCGCAGCTGGACTTGGAACGAAACCGCACAGGCCGTGCGCGAGATCGGCCATGGCCTCATGTCACTGGGCTTTGAGGCCCACCACACCGCGTCCATCCTGTCGAACACCAACATCGAATGGGTGCTGTGTGATCTGGCGGTGCTCAGTGCCGGTGGCGTGGCCAATGGCATCTACCCCACCGACGCGGCCGATCAGGTGCATTACCTGAGCGAAGACTCGGGCACGTCCGTGTTGTTTGTCGAAGACGACGAGCAACTCGACAAAGCCTTGGCCGTGCGCGACAAATTGCCGCTGCTCAAAAAAATCGTTGTGTTCGACATGGACGGTCTGCGCGAGTTCAAAGACCCGCAAGTGATCAGTCTCGCTGACTTGCGCGCTTTGGGCCGCGAGCATCTGGCGGCCCACCCCGACCTGCTGGCGCAACGCACAGCCGCTTGCCGCCCCGAAGATTTGGCGATTTTGGTCTACACCTCGGGCACCACTGGCAAACCCAAAGGCGGCATGCACAGCCACCGTGGTTTGGTCTACAGCGTGCGCGGCTACAACACCCTGATCGCTCGCGATGAGACCGACGAGTGCATGTGCTTTTTGCCGCTGTGCCACATCGCCGAGCGCATGGGCGGCGAGTATTTCTCGCTCTACACCGGTGCCAAACTCAACTTTGTCGAGAACCCGGAAACCGTGCCCGAAAACGTGCGCGAAATTGCCCCCACCGTGTTCACCGGCGTGCCGCGTGTGTGGGAAAAGTTTTATTCCGGCGTGATGATCGCGCTCAAGGAAGCCGGCGGCTTTCAACAAGCCGTGTATGGCTGGGCCATCGGTGTGGGCCAGCAGGTGGCCGAGTTGGTGTTGTCGCGCAAGCCTGTACCTGCTCACCTGAAGGCGCGCTTTCATGTGGCGCGCTTGCTGGCACTGAACAATGTGCGCAAGATGATCGGCATCCACAAAGCCCGCTTTTTGGTCACAGGTGCGGCCCCCATCTCGCCCGATCTGGTGCGCTGGTATTTGGCCTTGGGTCTGCCCATGTTGGAAGTCTGGGGCATGACCGAAACCTGTGGCGCTGCCACTGGCGTGCCAGCCAACCACATCAAGCCCGGCTCGATTGGCCCGGCCGCTGACTTCAACGAAGTGCGCTTGGACCCGGTCACCAGCGAGATCTTGGTGCGCGGCCCCAATGTGTTCATGGGCTACCTGAACCTGCCCGAGAAAACCGCCGAGAGCATCGACGCCGAAGGCTGGCTGCACACGGGCGATGTGGGTGTGGTCGATGAGGAAGGGTTTTTCCGCATCACCGACCGCATGAAAGACATCATCATCACGGCAGGGGGCAAGAACATCACCCCGAGCGAACTGGAAAACGAATTGAAATTCTCGCCGTACATCACCGATGCCGTGGTCATTGGCGACAAACGGGCCTACCTCACTGTGATCATCATGATCGATCAGGAAAACGTGGAGAAATACGCACAAGACAACGATGTGCCCTTCTCCAACTACGCCAGCCTGACCCATGCTGCCGAGGTGCAGGCCCTCATTCAGGGCGAGATGGAGCGTGTGAACAAGAAGTTTGCCCGCGTTGAACAGCTCAAGAAATTCTGGTTGCTCGACACCCAACTCTCGGCCGAAGACGAAGAGTTGACCCCCACCATGAAGCTCAAGCGCAAACTGGTGGAGAAAAAATACGCCCCTCAGATCGAGGCGATGTACCGCTGACCGATTCACTTTTCACTTTCAACAGGAGACAAGCCCCATGAAAATCCAACTCAGTCTGATCGCCGCGGCGATGGCGCTGACCGCAGGCAGCGCCATGGCCCAAACCCAGGGCGTGAGCAAAAATGAAATCGTCATCGGCTCCATCCAGGACTTGTCGGGCCCCTTGGCGGGCTTTGGCAAGCAAGTTCGCCTGGGCATGATGCTGCGCGTGGACGAGGTCAACGAGCAAGGCGGCGTCAACGGCCGCAAGGTCAAGCTCCTGATCGAAGACTCGGGCTATGACCCACGCCGCGCCGTTCTGGCCGCACAAAAACTGGTCAACCAAGACAAGATCTTTGCCATGGTGGCCCACATCGGCACCGCGCAGAACATGGCCGCCATGCCAGTGCAGTTCCAAAAGAACGTGGTCAACTTTTTCCCTGTGACCGCAGCGCGCGAAATGTACGAGCCCTTCCACAAGCTCAAGTATTCTTTCGCCGCCACTTATTACGACCAGATGCGCCAGGCGGTGCCTGCGCTGGTCAAGGAAAAAGGCGCCAAGCAGATTTGCACCATGTACCAAGACGATGAATTCGGCTTGGAAGTCTTCCGTGGTGCGGAAGCGGGTTTGAAGGATGCGGGCCTGCAGTTCGCTGAAGTCACCACCTACAAGCGCGGCGCGACCGACTTCGCATCGCAGATGCAAAAGTTGGCTTCGGCCAAGTGCGACTTTGTGGTCATGGGCACCATCATCCGTGAAACCATTGGCGGCATCGCCACCGCACGTCGCCTGGGCTTTAACCCCACCTTCGTCGGTTCGAGCGCAGCCTACACCGACCTGATTCACAAGTTGGGTGGTGCGGCGATGAACGGTTTCTATGCCACCATGACCTCGCAGCAGCCCTACCTGGACGAGGCCTCGCAGCCGATTCGCTTCTGGGCCAACAAGTACAAAACCATGTTCAACGAAGACCCCACCGTCTTCTCGGCCTATGGTTATGGTGCCGTGGATTCGTATTTGCGTGCGGTTGAAAAAGCCGGTGCCAATCTGACCACCGAAACCTTCATCAAAGCCATGGACACCATGAAGATTCCCTCGGACATCTTCGGCAGCCCCGAGATGACATTCAGCCCCACCAAGCGTTTGGGCAACAACATTTCGCGCATGTCGCAGATCCAGGACGGTCGCTGGAAAGTCGTCTCCGACTACCCCAAAGCCAAGTGATCGATGCAGCTTCGGCTGCACAAAAAAACCGCCAGTGCCCGCAAGGGCCTGGCGGTTTTTTCTTGGATGGGATCAAATGCCCAACTGCTTGGCCGCCAACTCTTTCATGATCTCTTCGGCCCCGCCGCCGATCATCATCACCTTGACTTCGCGGTAAACCCGCTCGCTCACCGTGCCGCGCATGTAGCCCATGCCGCCCAGCATTTGCACCGCGGCATCGGCGCAAAACTGCATGGTTTGGGTGGCGTGGTTTTTGAGCAGGCACACCTGCGCCACCCACTCGGCACCCGTCTGGCCCGCATCGGCTTGCTGCGTCACGGCATCCACCCAGGCTTGGGTGGACGAGATGCGCATGTGCATGTCCATCAGTTTGTGGCGAATCGCCTGGCGCTCGATCAGGGCCGCGCCAAAGGTCTGGCGCTGGCGGCTCCAGGCCAGGGCTTCATCAAAACAAGCCTGGGCAAAGCCCAGCGCCATGGCCGACATGGCCAGGCGCTCGCCATTGAAGTTGCCCATGATCATCTTGAAGCCCGCGCCTTCGTCGCCGATTCGGTAACGTTGGGGAACGCGCACGCCCTCAAAGCGCAGCTGCGCCGTGTCCGAGCTGTGCCAGCCCATTTTGTGCAGCCGTGTGCGCGAAATGCCGGGTGTGTCGCCGGGCACCACGACCATCGAGATGCCGCTGGCCCCCTTGCTGGCCGGATCGGTGCGCACGGCCAGTGTGATCCAGTCGGCGCGCAGGCCCGAGGTGATGAAGACTTTTTCGCCGTCGATGACATAGTCGCTGCCGTCTGCGCGTGCGGTGGTGCGCAGGCCGGCCACGTCGGAGCCACCACCGGGCTCGGTGATGGCCAGTGCGGCGATGCGCTCGCCGCGCAGCACCGGGGGCACGACTTCGGTCTGCAGCTCGGCACTGCCGTGCGCCATGACCGGGGGCAGGCCGATGTTGAGCGAGAACAGGCTGGCCATCACGCCGCCGCTGCCGCCGTAGCGGGCCAGGGTTTGCGACAGCAGGTTGCGCGCTCGCCAAGGGGCTGGCGTGCCGCCCAAATGCTCGGGGTAGCCCAGGCCCAGCAGGCCCAGCTCAGCGGCTCGTGTGTAAAGCGATCGGTCGAACTGACCGGCTTCTTCCCACGCGGGCACCTGCGGGGCGATGGCCTGACGGGCAAAGCGCTCCACCGTGGCCTGCAGGCTTTGCAGATCTTCGGTGGTGAAATCGGTGGTGAGTCCAGCGTTGTTCATGCGGCGTCCTTCCATTGCACCAGCACTTGGCCTGGGCCCACTTGCTGGCCCACGATGGCCGAGAGGCTGTGCACCACCGCATCGCGTGGGGCGCACAAAATGTGTTCCAGCTTCATCGATTCGATCACCAGCACGGCGTCGCCTTGTTGGACCGATTGGCCTTCTTGCACATGCAGTGCGATCAGCTTGCCGTTGAAAGGTGCGCGCAACGACTGCGCGGCTTGTGCGCTGGCGCCTGTGCTGGGCGCGCTGTGGCTTTGGTCGGTGAGCCACAGCTCAAAACATTCGTGGCCTTGCAGCTGCACATGCCACTGCACAGCGTTGGTGGTGCTCCGGCATGCCACAACGCGGGCTTGCCAGCGGCAGCCGTTCAAGTCGATGTGCAGTTGTTCAGCGATGCGCTGCACGCTGGCCTCGTGTGTGGCCTCGCCTGTTTGAATGCGCACTCGGCCTTGCCCCAGTTCCTGCAGGTTCAGCGCCAAGACCTCTTCACCCAGGCCCATGCGCACGGGTCGCATGAACGGGCTGGGCATCGCGGCTGCGGGTGCTTGATCGGCGAAGAGCACAGCCAGCACGGCCACGGTGCGGGCTTCGTTCGTGGCTTGCAAGCTTTGGCGCACCGCATCGGCCTGTTCGGCCAGGAAAGGGATCAAGGCTTCACCCGCACGGAACACCGGGTGCTGCAAGCACGCGGCCAAAAAGGCGCGGTTGGTGGGCAGGCCCAGCACAGCGGTCTGGTCCAAGCCCGTGCGCAGGCGGTCGATGGCTTCAGCGCGGGTGGGCGCGTGGGCAATCAGCTTGCCCAGCATGGCGTCGTAGTGGGGCGTGACCACTGCACCCGCGTGCAGCGCATGGTCAAAGCGCAAGCCCTTTGGCGCTGCAAAAGCTTGCACCGTGCCAGTCTGCGGCGTGAAGTGTTCGTCTTCGGCGCACAGGCGCACCTCGATGGCGTGGCCTTGCAGGCGCACATCGGCTTGCGCCAGGGGCAGCGCTTCACCGCGTGCAATGCGCAGCTGCCACTCGACCAAGTCGAGCCCCGTGAGCATCTCGGTCACCGGGTGTTCCACCTGCAGCCGGGTGTTCATCTCCATGAGATAAAACGGTTTGTCGGCTTGGGCCTCGTCCAGCAAAAACTCCACCGTGCCCGCACCCACATAGCCCGCCGATTGTGCGAGGGCAATGGCCGCTTGCCCGAGTTGCTCGCGCAGCGCAGCGCTCACGGCCGGGCTTGGCGATTCTTCGATGATCTTTTGGTGACGCCGCTGCACTGAGCAGTCGCGCTCACCCAGGTGGATGCAGTGGCCATCCTGGTCGGCCATGATTTGCACCTCGATGTGGCGGGGGCGCAGCAAGGCGCGCTCCATCAGCAAGTCGCCGTTGCCAAAACCGGCCAGTGCTTCCGAGCGAGCGCTGTGCAGCGCGGACAGCAGCTGCGCCATGTCGGTCACCAAGCGCATGCCGCGTCCGCCGCCTCCGGCCACGGCCTTGACCATCAGCGGCAAACCCAATTGCTCAGCCTGTGCGGTGAAGGTGGCATCGCTTTGGTCCGCGCCAAAGTAGCCAGGCAAGCAAGGCACGCCGTGCTGCAGGGCCAGTGCTTTGGCGGCCGACTTGCTGCCCAGGGCGCGGATGGCCTCGGGCGGTGGGCCGACCCAGGTCAGGCCCGCGTCGATCACGGCCTGAGCGAACTCGGCGTTTTCACTCAGGAAGCCATAACCCGGGTGCACCGCATCAGCTCCGGTGGCCTGCGCTGCCGCCAGCAGTTTGTCGATGCGCAAATACGAGTCGGCCGACAAGGTGCCGCCCAAAGCGAACGCGGTGTCGGCTTCTTGCACATGCAAGGCGTCGCGGTCGGCGTCTGAATAAACGGCCACCGTCTGGATGCCCATGCGGCGGGCCGTGCGGATCACGCGGCGGGCGATCTCGCCCCGGTTGGCAATCAGCAGGCGGGTGACTTGGGCGTTTACGGTGTTGGGCACAGTGGTGGGCAAAGTGGATGTCATGCAGGGTCCTTGCCAGAAAGTGTCCAAGGCGCAGGCTGTTTGCGTGCAAACGCGGCCAGACCTTGCGCGGCTTCGGCGCTGCGCAAGCCTTGTGCAAAAGCTTGTGCAGCGGCATCGCGCAAATCAGGCACAGGGCCACGCAGTTGCCGCAGCAGTTGTTTGGTGCTGGCCACTGCGCCGGGCGCAGCACGGATGAGGCGCTGCAAAATGGCCTGCCAGGCTTCGTCGCTGTGCTGCTCAACCACTTCATGGACCAGACCCACTTGCAGTGCTTGGGCGGCGGTGTAGCTCAGCCCTTGCAGCAGGCACTGGCGTGCAGCACTCTCGCCCAGGCGTTGCCACACAAAAGGCGCGATCTGCGCCGGTGTCAAGCCCAGGGTGACTTCGGGTGTGCCCAATACCGAGCGTGCTGTGGCCACCACATGGTCGGCGCAGCACACCAGGCCAAAACCGCCGCCCATGGCCGCGCCATCCACCCGGCACACCAGCAGCTGGGGCAGGGCGCTCAGAGCGTGCAGCAGGTCACCAAATCCCCGGTTCATCGCCAGCAACGGGTCGGTTTGCCCGTCTTGCAAGGGCTGGCCAATCAGGCTGGCAAAGCCGCCCAAACTGCCACCCGCGCAAAAGGCACCGCCTGCGCCGGTCAGCACCACGATGCGCAGCGTGTTGTCGGCTGCGGCTCGCGCACAGGCTTGCAGTAAGCCGTCCACCACCGCGTCGCTCAGTGCGTTGCGTGTGGCCGGGTCGTTCATGGTCCAAGTCTCGACAGAACCTTCGCGCGTGATCTGCAACGCGTTGCTCACTGTCATGTTGATGGTTGTGTTCATTTCTGAGGCCGTTTGGCAATGCCCATCATCTTGGCCAAGATGCCCAACATCACCTCGTCCGCACCGCCACCAATCGAGGCCAAACGCCCGTCGCGGTACATGCGCGAGACCTTGTTCTCCCAAGTGAAGCCCATGCCGCCCCAAAACTGCAAGCAGGTATCGGGCACCGTGCGGTTCAAACGGCCCGCTTTGAGCTTGGCCATGGTGGCCCATTCGGTCACGTCTTCGCCTGCGATGTAGTGCTCGCAGGCCTGGTAGGTCAGGGCACGCAGGCACTCCACATCGGCTTTGAGTTCGGCCAGCTTGAACTGCACCCACTGCTGGTCGGCCAGGGTGCTGCCAAAGAGCTTGCGCTCTTGTGCCCATTCCACCGTCCACTGGATGCAGTTGGTCAGGGATTGCAGCGTGCTGGCCGCGCACCACAGGCGCTCTTCCTGAAACTGCTGCATCTGGTAGATGAAGCCCTGGCCCTCGGCCCCAATGCGGTAGCGCTGCGGCACACGCACCTCGTCGAAATAAATCAAGCCCGTGTCGCTGCTGTTCATGCCGATCTTTTTGATCTTTTTGCCCACCTCGATGCCGGGCAGCAACTTGCCGTTTTCGCGCATGGGCACCATGACCAGGCTTTTGTTTTTATGGATCGGGCCTTCCCCCGTGTTGACCAGCATGCACATCCAATCGGCCTGCAGGCTGTTGGTGATCCACATTTTTTGGCCGCTGATCACGTAGTCGTCGCCGTCCTTGCGGGCCACGGTTTTGATGCCCGCCACATCGCTGCCCGCACCGGGCTCGCTCACGCCAATGCAGCCCACCATGTCGCCCGCAATCGCCGGGGCCAAAAATTGTGCGCGCAATTCGTCACTGCCAAAGCGTGCCAAGGCGGGCGTGGCCATGTCGGTCTGCACACCAATGGCCATGGGGATGCCGCCGCAGTCGATGTGGCCCAGTGCCTCGGCCATGGCCATGCTGTACGAATAATCCAAGCCCGCGCCGCCAAAGGCTTCGGGCTTGGTCAGGCCCAAAAGACCCAAATTGCCCATTTTCTTGAAGACCTCGTGCGCCGGGAAAATCTCGGCCGCTTCCCACTCGTCCACATGGGGGTTGATCTCGGCTTCGATGAAGCGCTTGAGCGTGTTCTGGATCTCGCGGTGCTCGTGGGTGTATTGCATGGTGTGTCTCCTTTTGCGTCATAGTGGGTTTCAATGGCTGTGACAGCGTTCAATCGTGAAAATGAAGTCCGTCATCGCGAGCGAAGCGCGGCGATCCAGTGCCTGCACAGGCGCGAAGCTGGATTGCCACGCTTTGCTCGCAATGACAAGTCAGGCTTCGCTCGCAATGACAAGTCACGCAGCGATTTCAAAGATGTGCAGGTGGATGTCATGACGGACAACTCACATCCGGGCCACGCCAAAGCTTGTGGCGCGGAGTTGGCGGGCTGCACTCTCGGCACAGGTGTCGAGGCAAAAGCTCAGCACGCTGCGGGTGTCGCGCGGGTCGATCACGCCGTCGTCCAGCACCAGGCCACTGGTGTAGAAGGCATCGGCTTGCGCTTCAAACAGGGCCACGATCTTGTCGAACTGGGCTTGCATTTTCTCGGGGTCGGGCGTGATGCCTTTGCGGGCCATACCGGCTTCGGCCACGATCTGCATGGTGCGGGCCGCTTGCTCGCCGCCCATGACCGCCGTTTTGGCGCCGGGCCAGCTGAACAAAAAGCGCGGTGCATAACCCCGCCCGCACATGCCGTAGTTGCCCGCACCAAACGAGGCCCCGCACTGGATGGTGATCTGCGGCACGGTGGCGCTGGTCACGGCCTGGATCATCTTGGAGCCGTGCTTGATCATGCCGCCTTGCTCGCTGTCTTTGCCCACCATGTAGCCGGTGGTGTTTTGCAAGTAAATGATGGGGTGGCCCAGCTGGCACATCCACTGGATGAAGTGCGTGGCCTTGTTGGCCCCGGCCACATCGATCGGACCGTTGTTGCTGATGATGCCCACCGCATGCCCGCCGATGCGCGCTTGCGCGCACACCGTGGCCGCGCCAAACAGCGGTTTGAATTCCAGAAAATCCGAGTCGTCCACCAAGCGCAAGATGACTTCGCGCATGTCGATCGGTTCGCGGTGGTGCGCGGGCATCAGGCCCAGCAGTTCTTCGGCGTCCAGGCGCGGGGGCTTGGCATCCCGTCGGTTACTGCGCGCAGCCCAGTCCCAACGCGCCACCACATCGCGTGCGGTGCCCAGCGCGTGGCGGTCGTCTTCGCACAGGTACTCGCCCAGGCCCGACACGCTGGTGTGCATCTCGGCCCCGCCCAGTTCTTCTTCGGTCGCCACTTCGCCCGTCGCGGCTTTGAGCAAAGGTGGCCCGGCCAGAAAGGCGCGCGACCTGCCACGTACCATGATCACGGTGTCACTCAGGCCCGGCATGTAGGCCCCGCCTGCGGTGCCCGAGCCGTGTTGCACCGTGAGCACCGGCAAGCCCGCCGCCGACAGGCGGGCGAGGTTGCGGAACAGGCTGCCCCCCAACACAAAACCCTCGACCTTGTATTGCATCAGGTTGGCCCCGGCGCTTTCGACCAGGTGCACAAAAGGCAGTTTGTTTTCGAGTGCGACTTCTTGCACGCGCAAAATCTTTTCAAGGCCGCGTGCCTGAATCGCTCCGGCCTCGATGCCCGAGTCGCTGGCCACCACCATGCAGCGCACACCGCTGATGAAACCAATGCCCGTGATCATGCCGCCGCCGGGCACCGATTTGGTCGGGTCCGGCGTGTCCTGCATGAAGCCTGCCAAAGCACACAGTGGCAAGAAAGGTGCGCCAGGGTCCAGCAACAAGGCCACGCGCTCACGCGGCAACAACTGCCCGCGTTTGTCGAACACCGGTTTGGACTGGGCAGAGGCAAGGGCTGCGCGGTCTTGCAGGGCATGCCACTGCGCCATGCGGGCCAGCGCGGCCTCACGCCTTTGCTGCGCCACGGGGCTGTGTGGGTTCCAGGTGGATTCGAAATTCATTGGAATACCTTGGGGGTCACGGCACGGTGAAAGCCATTAAACGGTTTGACCGCATCGCGTGTTTGCACATCGGCTTGGGCCACACCTTGCTGCCAGCCCATGCGCATTTGCGGGCGGGCACCGTCTACGCGCAGCACTGTGCCGCTGATGAAACTCGCTGCGGGTGACAGCAAAAACACAATCGCTGCTGAGGTCTCGGCCTCGGTGCCAAAGCGGCCTTGTGGCACGGTGTTGCGCATGGCGCGCAGCATGTCTCCCGCCTCGGGCGGGTAATGGTCCATGCCGCTGCTGGCGATGTAGCCTGGGGCCACGGCGTTGACGCGCACACCGTGCGCCGCCCATTCCAGTGCGGCGGTTTCGGTGAAGCTGACCATGCCCGCGCGCGCTGCGCCACTGTGGCCCATGCCGGGCATGGAGCCCCACATGTCGGCCACGATGTTGACCACCGCGCCGCCATGCTGTTGCATGCTTTGGTTGAAGCACTCACGCGCCACCAAAAAGCCGCCCGTCAAGTTGGTGTCGATGACCGCTTGCCAGCCCTTGGCGCTGGTGCTGGCCAGGGGCGAGATGTATTGCCCGCCCGCGTTGTTGACCACGCCATGAATGCGGCCGTGCTGCTGCACCACCTGCGCGACCATGGCTTTGACATCGTCCTCGCGCCGGATGTCGGTGCTGTGCCAGCTCGCCTGACCACCGTCACCCACGATCTCTTGCGCTGTGGCGCTCAGCTTGTCGGGGTTGCGGCCCACCAGCACCACATGTGCGCCCAGGCTGGCCAGCTCGTGCGCGGTGCAGCGGCCAATGCCCGAGCCGCCGCCGGTGACCAGGATGACTTGTCCGCTCAGCAGGTCGGGGGCAAAGACGGATTGGTAAGTTGTGGCGGGGTTCATGCGGGGTCTCTCAAAAACAAGGCCAGAGCGGCCTCGGTCAAATCGTCCAGGGAGGCGCGTGGGGCACTGGGCTCTGTTGCTTTCGCCGCCGTTTGGCTTGAGCGTGTAACCGAATGCTTGGCCGCATTTGTCGCCAAGTTCTGGCCGGTCGGCTGGTACCACTGCACCGCCCAGTTCAAAGCGCCAAAAATCATCAGCCGGGCCAAACCCACGGGGGCTTGCAGTTGCCCGCTGTCATACAGCGTTTGCAACACGGGCGTCCAGGCGGCTTCGTAGTCGTCCTTGATTTGCGTGATGGTTTGGCGCTGTTCGGCGCTCAGCGAGCGCCATTCGTAAAGCATCACCGGGATGAAGTCGCTGTCCGGTCCCAGCAGCACATCGAACTGGTTGCGGATCAGTACGCGCAGTTGTTCGCGTGGGGGCAGGTCATCCGGCAGGTCAGCGCAAGCGGCCGTTTGCCGATGGCTGGCTTGCTTCATGCCCTCGACCATCACGGCCAGCAACAGGTCTTGTTTGTTGCCGAAGTGATAAAACGGCGAGCCCGGCTGCATGCCCACTTGCGCCGCGATTTCGCGGGTGCTGGTGGCGTCGTAGCCCTTGCGGTGAAACAGCTGCGCCGCAGCCGAGATGAGCGCCTGACGCCGGTTGCCATCGTCGCGTTCGCCCTCGGTCTTGCGGGGGCGGCCGCGTGCGCGTTTGGGTTCGGTCAACTCAGACATGCGCACTCACATTTGTAGGAGCCCACCCCGTGGGCGATGGGCGTAGAACGCGCCCTTGTGAGGTCAATCGCCCACAGGGGTGGGCTCCTACGGGGGAGGGCAGTGGTGAAGCAGGCCTCATGGCCGCTCTGCCCCTTCGCTCAACGGCTTGTATTGGTGTAGGAGCCCATCCCGTGGGCGATAGGCGAGGCACACGCCTTTGTGAGGTCAATCGCCCACAGGGGTGGGTTCCTACAGGGAAGGGCAGAAGTGATGCAGACCCCAAGGTTCCTCTGCCCCTTCGCTCAACGGCTTGCATTGGTGTAGGAGCCCACCCCGTGGGCGATGGGCGTGGCACACGGCCTTGTGAGGTCAATTGCCCACAGGGGTGGGCTCCTACGGGGGAGGGCAGTGGTGAAGCAGGCCTCATGGCCGCTCTGCCCCTTCGCTCAACGGCTTGCATTGGTGTAGGAACCCACCCCGTGGGCGATGGGCGTGGCACACGGCCTTGTGAGGTCAATCGCCCACAGGGGTGGGCTCCTGCGGGGGAGGGCAGCGGTGAAGCAGGCCTCATGGCCGCTCTGCCCCTTCGCTCAACGGCTTGTATTGGTGTAGGAGCCCACCCCGTGGGCGATGGGCGTGGCACACGGCCTTGTGAGGTCAATCGCCCACAGGGGTGGGCTCCTGCGGGGGGGGGGCAGTGGTGTGCTCATCGCCCCGCCAAACCCATGCTGCGGGAGATCACTTCTTTCATGATCTCGTTGGTGCCGCCGTAGATGCGTTGCACGCGGGCGTCGGCATAGGCGCGGGTGATGGGGTATTCCCACATGTAGCCATAGCCGCCGTGCAGCTGCACGCACTCGTCCATCACCTTGCACTGCAAATCCGAGCACCAGTACTTGGCCATGCTGGCGGTGGCGGTGTCCAGCTTGTCTTGCAGCAGCAGTTCAGAGCACTTGTCCACGAACACACGCGCCACCTGCACTTCGGTCTGCAGCTCGGCCAGGGTGTAGCGGGTGTTTTGGTAGTTGCCCACGGCCTGGCCAAACACCTTGCGGTCTTTCACGTACTGCACCGTCCAGTCGATGGCCGCTTGCGCAGCGGCAATGCCGCCAATCGCGATTTGCAGGCGCTCCCAAGGCAGCTGCTCCATGAGGCAAATGAAGCCCTTGCCCTGCATGGCGGTGCCGCCCAGCAGCTGGTCGGCACTGACCTTGACGTTGTCAAAAAACAGCTCGGAAGTGTCTTGTGCTTTGAGGCCCAGCTTCTTCAAGCGCTTGCCTTTTTCAAAGCCAGGCGTGCCACGTTCGATCAGGAACAAGCTGGTGCCTTTGGCACCTGCAGCTGGGTCGGTCTTGGCCACCAAAATCACCAAATCGGCGTGCCAGCCGTTGGTGATGAAGGTCTTGCTGCCGTTGATCACGTAGTGACCGTCGGGCACGCTACCGGAGGGGCCTGCTTGCCATATGGCGGTGGTTTTGACGCCCTGCAGGTCCGAGCCCGCTGCGGGTTCGCTCATGGCAATCGCTCCCACCATCTCGCCAGTGGCCAGCTTGGGCAGGTACTTTTGCTTTTGGGCTTCGGTGCCGTAATGCAGGATGTAGGGCGCGACGATCTCGCTGTGCAGGCCGTAGCCAATGCCGCTGAAACCGGCGCGTGAAAGTTCTTCCATCTGCACCACCGAATACAGCTTGTCCGCGTCTGAGCCGCCATAGGCCTCGGGCAGGGTCATGCACAAAAAGCCGTTGTCACCGGCCTTGTTCCAGACGGCGCGGTCCACGTAGCCCTGCTCTTCCCATGCCTCGTGGTGGGGGGCGATTTCTTTGTCCATGAAGCGGCGAAAGCTGTCGCGAAAGGCTTCGTGGTCGGGGGTAAAGAGTGTGCGTTCAATCATCGGTGTCACCTTCAAGACTGGGGTTCTGAGATTTATACAAAGCGTTTGCTTGGTAAAAGTCTATACTGTTTGAAAACCCCCGCAACACAGGGCAAACCCCCTGATGACCCCCAGGAGACAGCATGAGCGAAGCATTTGTTTATGACGCCATACGCACACCGCGTGGCAAGGGCAAAAAAGACGGCAGCCTGCACGAAGTCAAACCCATCAGCTTGCTGGCAGGCGTGCTGCGCGAGCTGCAAAGCCGCAACCAGCTGGACACCGCTGCGGTGGACGACGTGGTCATGGGCGTGGTCTCGCCCATTGGCGAGCAGGGCTCGGTGATCCCCAAAGTGGCGGCCTTGGCGGCCGGTTGGGACTGGCGCTGCTCGGGCGTGCAGCTCAACCGCTTTTGCGCCTCGGGCCTGGAAGCGGTCAACATGGCCGCCATGAAAGTGCGCAGCGGCTGGGAAGACCTGGTCGTGGCCGGTGGCCTGGAAAGCATGAGCCGCGTGCCGATTGGCTCGGACGGCGGCGCTTGGGCGCAAGACCCCGAAACCAACAGCGCCACACTGTTTGTGCCGCAAGGCATTGGCGCAGATTTGATCGCCACCATGAGTGGCTTCAGCCGCCACGATGTCGATGCCTTCGCGGTGGAGTCTCAAAAGCGCGCCACGGCAGCGCGTGCTGCGGGTTACTTCGATGGCTCGGTGGTGCCGGTCAAAGACAAGCTGGGCCAGGTCATCTTGGCGCAAGACGAATTCATCAAGCCCAGCACCACGGTGGAAACGCTGGGCGGCCTCAAAGCTTCGTTCGAGCAACTGGGGGCCATGGGCTTTGACGCGGTGGCTTTGCAGCGTTATCCGCAAGTCGAACGCATCCACCATGTGCACCACGCGGGCAACTCGTCCGGCATTGTGGACGGCGCAGCGGCGGTGTTGATCGGCTCGGAAGCCGCAGGCAAAACCCATGGCCTCACACCGCGTGCCCGCATCGTTTCGGTGGCCTTGTCGGGCGCTGACCCGACCATCATGCTCACAGGCCCCATGCCGGCCGCACGCAAGGCGCTGGCCAAGGCGGGGCTGACGATTGACCAGATCGATTTGTTCGAGATCAACGAAGCCTTTGCTGCCGTGCCCATGAAGTTCATGCAAGAGATGCATGTGCCGCACGACAAGGTGAACGTGAACGGCGGCGCGATCGCCATGGGCCATCCGTTGGGGGCCACGGGCGCGATGATCATTGGCATCCTGATCGACGAACTGCACCGCCGCCAACTGCGCTACGGCATGGCCACTTTGTGTGTGGGCGGTGGCATGGGCATCGCCACCATCGTTGAACGGGTTTGATTGGGAGACACCAAAATGATTTTGAAAACACTGCGCTACGAACTGGCTGACGGCATCGCCACCATCACCTTTGACGAGCAGGGCTCGCCGGTCAACACCATGTGCCTGCAATGGCAGGCTGACCTGACCCAGGTGGCCGAGCAGGTGGCCAAAGACAAGGCGGCTTTGAAAGGTGTCATCCTGGCCTCGGCCAAGTCCACCTTTTTTGCAGGGGCTGACCTCAAGGGCGTGATGCGCTCGCAAGCCTCGGACGGCCCGCGTGTCTTTGTGGAGATTGAAGGCATCAAAAAAGCTTTTCGCACCATCGAGACCCTGGGCGTGCCGGTGGTCAGCTGCCTGAATGGCACGGCGCTTGGCGGCGGCTGGGAAGTCGCGCTGATCGGCCATCACCGCATCGCCACGGCCAACCCCAAAACACAATTTGGTTTGCCCGAAGTCACGCTGGGTTTGATTCCCGGTGGCGGCGGCATCACCAAGATGACGCGCCAACTGGGCTTGCTGGCCGCACAGCCCTATGTGCTGGAGAGCAAACTCTTTGGCCCCGAAGAAGCGCAAAAGCTCGGCCTGGTGCACGAGATCGTGGCCAGCGACGACGAGCTGCGCCCACGCGCTTTGGCGCACATTGCGGCAAGCCAAGGCCAGCCCGAAGCAGCCCAACACCTGTGGGACCGCAAGGACTACAAAATGCCCGGCGGCACGCCGAGCAACCCCAAGATCGCGGGCATGTTGAGTGTGGCTCCTGCAGTGCTCAAGCAAAAAACACGCGGCCTGTACCCTGCGCCCGAAGCGGCGTTGGCTGCCATGGTCGAAGGCGCGATGGTGGACTTTGACACCGCCATGCGCATCGAAAGCCGTTACCTCGCAGGTCTCATGACCAGCCAGGTGGCGCGCAACATGATCAACACCTTCTTCTTCAACATGAACAGCATCAAGGGCGGCCAAAGTCGCCCCAAGGCTGCGCCGCGCTACAAGCCACAAAAGGTGGGCATTTTGGGTGCGGGCATGATGGGCTCGGGCATTGCGTATTCACAAGCCAGCCGGGGCATCGCCACGGTGCTCAAAGATGTGAGCGTGGAAGCTGCCGAAAAAGGCAAGGCCTACAGCCACAAGCTCACGCAAAAGCGCGTGGACAAAGGCCGCATGGCCGCTGACAAACAAGCGGCCCTGTTGTCACTCATCCAGCCCACGGCCAGCGCCGCAGACCTGAAGGGCTGCGATCTGATCATCGAAGCCGTGTTTGAAAACCGCGAGCTCAAGGCCCGTGTCACGCAAGAGGCCGAGCCGATGCTCGCAGAAGGCGGCTTCTTTGCAAGCAACACCTCCACCTTGCCCATCAGCGGCCTGGCCACGGCCAGCGCCAATGCCAACAAATTCGTGGGCATCCATTTCTTTAGCCCCGTCGACAAGATGCAGCTGGTGGAAATCATTCGCGGCGCACAGACCGACGACGAAACCATCGCCCGCGCATACGACTACGTGCAGGCGCTGGGCAAGCTGCCCATCGTGGTGAACGACTCGCGCGGCTTCTACACCAGCCGCACTTTTGGCACCTTTGTGATGGAAGGCGCGGCCATGCTGGGCGAGGGCATCCCCGCCCCCGTGATCGAGAACCTGGCCATGCAAGTGGGCATGCCCGTTGGCCCGTTGGCCGTGCTGGACGAAACCGCGCTGTCGCTCTCGGTGCATGTGCTGGACCAGACCCGCGAGGACTTTGCCAAAGCAGGCAAAATCCACACTGCCACGCCAGGCGAGCTGCTGGTCGAGCGCATGGTCAAAGAACTCAAGCGCCCCGGCCGCGCCGCAGGCGGTGGTTTTTACGACTACCCTGTAGGCCAGAAAAAAGTGCTGTGGCCCGAACTCAAAACCCGCTTTGAAAAAGCCGATGTGGCCTACAGCCAGCAAGACATCAAAGACCGCCTGCTGTACCGCCAGGCCGTGGAAACCGCCCGCTGCCTGCAAGAAGGCGTGCTGACCTCGGTGCACGACGGCAACATCGGCTCGATCTTCGGTATTGGCTTTCCGGCTTGGACCGGTGGTGCGCTGCAGTTCATCTATGGCCAGGGTGTGGATGCGTTTGCCAAGCGGTGTGCTGAATTGGCAGCCTTGTATGGGGCGGGCTTTGCGCTGACGGCGGAAGTGATCTCGAGCTTGAAGCAGCACCAACCGGTGTATTGAAGGCTTGGCCCAGGATATGGGCCTTCAAGAATCAACGCAGCGTCCGGGTGACCGGGGTGCTGCGTTTTCATTGACTGCTAGAACTGCGCTTTCCTTTGCTTCTCAACATAAAGCGGGTCAGCAAACGCGGCGTTTTGCCCGCGTGTACAAAAAGTTGACCCAGGCCAGTTTGATTGCCGACACCGCACCGATGCCGAGCCGATGCCGCTGTGGTGGTGGTGGTGGTGGTGGTGGCCGACAACCCCGACGTGGGTGAGCGCAAAAAAGGCGACTAGGCCCAGCTGTGGGTGTACAAGTTTTGCAGCCAGGGCCAGTTGTACCTGCTGGGCTACACCCGAGAAGACACCGTGCGCTTGGTCTAACTGGAAGCCATGGGGCCGCACGAAAATTTCTAAAGGGATTTGAAGCGTTGAGCAGCGCTGGGTGGCTCGCATGGCAAGTCAAATTAAATGGTCGCCACCACTTCAAGGCCGATGGCTTTTCGTTGAACAGTTGCAGCAAGGCTTGACGGTTGTGCCCACGCCAAGAAGCAAGGTTTGCTTTGGATTGATTGGCGTGTCCTTTGTGTTGACGGCGGAAGTGCTTGCGATCTTGAAAAAATACCAACCGGTCTATTGATGCAGGCAGGGTATTGTTCGTCCCGGCCCAAAGCTGAGGTGACAAACCTTGCTGCTTTTCGGGGGGCCTGGGGAATTCTTCTTAGAATTTGAGTATAAAAAAAAGAGGTATGAAATTTTTTATCAGAGTTTTATTAATTTATTTCAGTTTTGATTTCAAACAGTCACATGCGTGTCTGTTTTGCCCGGTTTGCTAGGGTTACTGCTAGGTATTTGATGCGCATACCCAAACTTACGATGCGTGCAGGGAATGTTCCCTTCAACTGATTAAAGGTGCCTTGTGAACTTGATCAAACTCTCCGCGCTGACCCTGGCTGTTGCAGCCTTGGCTGCGACCAATGCCTCCGCTCAAGACAAAAATTTGTCCACGCTTCAGCGCATGGGCAACACGTCCACCAACATGAATATTCCGTCTGTGCCCCAAGAGGGCAAGAATGCGGACGCCATTCGTGCCAACCTGAAAAAAGTCAAACTGCCAGATGGCTTCAAGATTGACTTGTACGCCGTGGTGCCCGATGCGCGCTACATGGCCGTTGCGCCTTCAACCAACATGCTGTTTGTCGGCACTCGCAAGACCACCGTGTGGGCTGTGACCAACCGCAACAACGGTGACGCTGCGACCGAAGTCAAGGCATTCGCACCTTCCATCAAATTCAGCAACCCCAACGGTGTGTGTTTCACCAAAGACGGTTTCTTGGTCGTGGCTGAATCCAACCGCATCTTGCATTTCCCTGCGGCCGAATACTTCTACGAAGGTCCGGACGTGGCCGTCGATTTGGTGGTGCCAGAAGGCAAGTTGATTCCTGTGGAAGAGCAATCTTTCAACCACACAGGCCGTGTTTGCAAGGTCGCCAACGATGGCAAGATCTATGTCACCATGGGCCAGCCTTACAACGTGCAGCCCAAAGACAAAGTCGAGTTGTTTGAGCAACTGGGCATTGGCGGCGTTCTGCGCTTCAATGGCCTCGATGGTTCCGGCCGCACCGTGTACTCCAAGGGCATGCGCAACCCAGCCGGTATTTCCATCGGACCAAAGGGTGACATCTGGACCACAGACAACCAGGTCGACGGTTTGGGCGACGACATCCCACCAGGCGAGTTGAACAAACTCACCAAGGCAGGCGAACACTTTGGCTTCCCTTACTACAACGGCCACTTCAAAGTCGCAGGTTCCGCTGCTGCAGCTGACCTCAAGGACATGAAAGAGCCTGCCGGCGCGATCTATCCTCAAGTCGAGTTCCCAGCGCACCAGGCGCAGCTCGGCCTGACCCACTACACCGGCAAGGCCTTCCCTGCGAAGTACCAAGGCGGTCTGTTTGTGGCTTCGCACGGTTCATGGAACCGCACCACACCGAGCGGCTACCTGATCAACTACGTGCCTATCAAGGCCGATGGCTCAGCCGGTGCTTCAGAAGTCTTTGCCGATGGCTTCTTGGACAAGACCACCGGTCGCGCTTTGGCTCGCCCAGTGGACGTGGCCAACTTGCCTGACGGCTCGATCTTGGTGTCTGACGACTACGCTGGTGCCATCTACCGCATCAGCTACGTGGGTAACTGATCGGTCTAGATACAGGCCCAGGCTGCCAGCCGCAAGCCTGTATCGTTTGTGCTTCGGGGCCTCTGCGCGAGGCCCCGTTTATTGAAGTCCTATGCTATGAAAAATATCTTATTGATCGGTTTGATGGCTGTGATGTCCAGCAGCTATGCCGATGACGTGAGTGCAGGTCGTGCCAAAGCCGATGTGGCTTGCGCTTTGTGTCATGGCCCCAATGGGGTAGCGACGCTACCCAATGCGCCCAATCTCGCGGGGCAGCAGGCCTTTTACGTGAGTGAACAACTCAAGAGTTACCGCAGTGGTCAACGTCAAAATGCCGTGATGGGTGTGATTGCCAAACCACTGACAGATGCTGAAATTTCCCAGCTTGCAGCTTGGTACAGTGCCATCAAGGTCACGGTTGAACTGCCTTGACGCAAGGAATTGGAATGTCGTCGAATCAACAAATGCATAGGGAAGTCAGAAAATGAAAAATCGAATTCATTGGGGAAGCGTTCTCGGGCTGCTGAGCACCGCTGTTTGTGCACAAAATGCGGACGAAGTCACTGTGCAAAGTGGTCGATTGGCGCAAAAACAGTTCGATGCCCCGGCTTCTGTGCGCGTGATCGATGGCGACGCCATTCGCAACGCAGGCGCGCAAGTGAACTTGTCCGAGGCTCTGGCACAAACCCCCGGTGTGGTGGCGCTCAACCGAAACAACTATGCCCAAGACGTGCAAATTTCAATTCGCGGCTTTGGCTCTCGGGCGGCATTTGGTCTGCGCGGTATCCGCCTGATCACCGACGGCATTCCCGCCACAACGCCCGATGGGCAAGGCCAAGCCTCCACGGTGAGCCTGACATCGGCTGATCGCATTGAAGTGCTGACCGGCCCACTGGCGCAGCTGTATGGTAATTCTGCCGGCGGTGTGATCCAGACCTTCACCCGTGAAGCCGGTGACCAGCCGCAGTTGGATCTCTCCACCACCTTTGGCAGCTACGGTCTGCGCCGCCATGATGCGCAGTTCAGCGGCCGCACGGGCAGCGTTGGTATCGTGGCCGACTACAGCACGTTCCAGATCGACGGTTATCGCAAAAACAGTGCAGCAGAACGCAAACAATTCAACGGTGTGTTGACTTCCCAGTTGCAAGACGACACCAAACTCAAGCTGGTGGCCAACCTGTTTGACATGCCCCAGGCACAGGATCCATTGGGCTTGACGGCTGATCAGTTGAAGGCAGATCCACGGCAGGCCGGAAACAAAGCAGAATCGGACCGGACCCGCAAGAGCGTGCAGCAAAACCAGTTAGGGGCTGTTTTGTTGCACCAATTCAGCCCTTCGCTTGAAATGCAGTGGCGCTTGTATGGCGGTACACGCAGCAATTTGCAATATCAAGCCAAGACTTCGAATCCTGCGAGTTGGGTTGATTTGCAGCGTGACTACGTTGGCTTGGGGGGGCAGCTCAAGGGCAAGGAATCGAATTTGAAATTTGGTTCGATGGACTGGGTTTTGGGTTTTGATTTGGACCAGTCCTCAGAGCGGCGCAACGGCGGTGAAACATCCAGTGGAGAAAAAATCGCGACGCTCAGCACTTCAAAGGTTTACAGAGACGAGTTGAGCAAGGCACGCAACACGGATGCCTTCATGCAAATGAATTGGCACTGGGTGGATGCAGCCGGTCACAACCCTTTCACGGTCACTTCCGGACTGCGTTACAGCAATGTTCAGCTGGACAGTGTGAACTACAACCCCGCCTCGGGGGACAGTGGCATCGGCAATCTGAACAGCAAGGCCGCATCGCCAGTTTTGGGTGTCACCTGGCACACAACGGATCAATTGAATCTGTACGCCAATTGGGGGCGTGGTTTTGAAACGCCTACTTTGGCAGAGGCAGCCTATTCCAAAGCAGACAACTTGAATTCTGTGATTCCGAGATTCAACCAGGCTTTGACGGCGTCTAAAAGTCAACACAGTGAGATCGGTGCCAAATGGACACCCAGTTCTGGCCAGCGCCTGAGCGCCTCGCTGTTCAAAATTTCGACCGAAAATGAAATCGTCACCGCTCTTTCGGATTCCGGTAAAACAGCGTATGTCAATGCAGCCCAGACTTTGAGGCAAGGTGCCGAGCTGGGATGGAATTCAATGTGGTCCGAACATTGGAAAAGTCTCTTTTCCATGGCTTGGCTAGACGCCACCTATGACAGCAAATTTGATACATATAAAACGTCCCCACCATCACCCATACCCCTGCTAGACAAGTCAATTGCTGCGGGCAACCGGATGCCTGGTATTCCTCAGCGGCAAATGTATGCATCGCTGCAATGGGCTGATCAGGGCTTTGCACCTAAGGCCTTGGGGTTCTCGGCATCAGCAGACTGGGTGTCCCGTTCGGCCATGTGGGCCAGCGACATGAACGATGCTGTTTCACGCGTGGCGGGCTACGACGTGGTGAACCTTCGGGTCCGTCACCGCAGCCAATGGGGCACCGTGCGCTTGGAGGCGTGGGCCGGGGTGGACAATCTGATGGATCGTCCATATGTCGGTTCCGTAATTGTCAATCAAGCTACTGCCCAATATTTCGAGCCAGGGCTGCCCCGCAATTGGATGACCGGGATCAAACTGTCTGTGCCTTTGTGATCTGACAGCCCGGCGGGCTGAACGCAGCGTCCTAGAATGACCGCATGGACGCTGCGTTACCCGTTTACAAAATCCCCGAATCCGTGCTGGTGGTGATCTACACCCCCAGCCACCATGTGCTGCTGATCCGCCGTGTGGATGCGGGCACGTGGCAGTCGGTCACCGGCAGCAAGGACCACCCGCACGAAGACTGGGCCGAGACCGCCGTGCGGGAGGTGCAGGAAGAAACCGGCATCGATGCGCTGCACCCACAGTGTCAGTTGCAGGATTGGCAACTGGAAAATACTTATGACATTTACCCGGCCTGGCGCTGGCGTTACGCGCCTGAAGTCAGCCGCAACACCGAACGCGTGTTTGGCCTCTTGGTGCCCGAGGGCACACCGGTGACGCTGAGTCCACGGGAACACACCGATTGGCAGTGGCTGCATTGGCAACAGGCGGCGGATACCTGTTTTTCACCTTCGAACGCTGAGGCGATTCTGATGCTGCCGCGCTTTTTGGATTGCGCCTGATGCCCCAGCGCCACGAACACCCCACGTTGCGGGTGGCCACCTGGAATATCCACAAAGGCGTGCAGGGCCTGGGGCCTGCGCGGCGGCTAGAGATTCACAACATTGGCCATGCGGTGGAGCAGCTCGATGCCGACATCGTTTGCCTGCAGGAGGTGCGGCGCATGAATCGGCGTGAAGCACTTCACTTTGCCCATTGGCCTGCCCAGCCGCAGGCCGACTATTTGGCACCCGAAGGCTACGAAGCGGTTTACCGCACCAACGCCACCACGCGCCACGGTGAACATGGCAACGCCATGCTGTCGCGTTGGCCCGTGCTGTCGCACCAGCACCATGACATCTCGGACCATCGGTTTGAGCAGCGCGGCTTTTTGCACACCGAGGTGCAGGTGGTCGACCGCGTGGTGCATGTGATCGTGGTGCATCTTGGGCTGGTGCCTGCCAGCCGCGTGCGTCAGACGCAGGCTTTGCTGGATTACATTGCAGGCCATATTCCGGCCCATGCGCCGGTGTTGGTCGCCGGGGATTTCAACGACTGGGGCACAGGACTGGGGCGGCGCATGGCGTCCTCGGGCTTTGCCGAGTGGCGCGAGCAGCCCACTCCCACTTACCCCTCGCGCCTGCCATTGAACCAGCTCGACCATGTCTATGCCCGTGGCTTGCGCCCGGTGCGCGCCATGGTGCCCGCCGGGCGCATCTGGCCACGCATGTCTGACCACTTGCCGCTGGTGGCCGAGCTGGCCTGGGCGGACTGACCATGCGCCACAGCCCACCCTTGCTCGACGGCCACCAGATCGAGTTGATTGAGGGCGGCCAGGCCTACTTCGAGTCGCTGGTGTTGGCGCTTGAGCAAGCCCGCTCGCAGGTGCACGTGGAAACCTATATTTTTGATTTCCACGGCGCGGCCTTGATGGTGGCCCAAGCGCTGGAGCGCGCCGCCTTGCGAGGCGTGCGGGTTTGGCTGGTGGTGGACGGTGTGGGGACACCGCAGTTGCCCGTGCAGTGGCGTGAGCGTTTTGAGCGGGCCGGTGTGGCCTGGCACATTTATTCGCCCTTGGGCACTTTGGGGCTGTTGATACCCAGCCGTTGGCGCAGGCTGCACCGCAAGCTGTGCGTGATCGATGGGCACTTGGCGTTTTGCGGCGGCATCAACATCCTGGACGATTGGTATGACCCGCGTTATGGCACCTTGCCCGAGCCTCGCTTTGATTTTGCCGTGTGCGCTCGAGGGGCCTTGGTGCAGCAGATGCAAGAGACCATGTCGCAGCTGTGGTGGCGCATTCAGGGTGTACGCCATGTCCGCCAACAAAAATTTCCCGAGGCCTTCAGCTCCTTTCGGGCGGCGGGTTTGTACTTGCCCTGGTCGCACGAGGCCGATGGCGCTCAGGGCACCCATGTCGTGGCCAAAGCCGGCTTGCTCTTGCGTGACAACGTCCTGCACCGCACGCAGATCGAGAAAGCCTATTTGCGGGCCATTGGCGCGGCGCGCCATGAAATTGTCATCGCCAATGCCTACTTTTTGCCCGGACGACGCTTGCGCAAGGCTTTGATCCATGCAGCGCAGCGGGGCGTGCGGGTGCGCTTGCTGCTGCAGGGGCGCTACGAATATTTCATGCAGTACCACGCGACCCGGCCCGTCTATGGCGTGTTGTTGGCCGCAGGGGTAGAGATTTACGAGTACGAAGCCAGTTTCCTGCACGCCAAAGTGGCTGTTGTGGACCCTGATCACGACCGCCCTTGGGCCACTGTCGGGTCGTCCAACCTGGACCCTTTGAGTTTGCTGCTGGCCCGCGAGGCCAATGTGGTGGTTGCCGACAAGCTGTTTGCGCGGCAATTGCACCAGCGCTTGAGCCGCGCCATTGATGCGCAAAGCAGCCCTGTGGTGGCCGATGCTTACACCCAAAGACCGTGGCCGCAAAGGCTGCGCGACCGGGTGGCCTTTGGCCTGATGCGCTTGGCCTTGTTCCTGAGTGGCAACCGCTACTGAAGCTGTAGTCCTTGGCCCGTGCATGGGCGTTGACCGGGCGGTCGGGCCAGCCTGTGTAATCGCTGTTACGATCCTCACCATGTTAATGAAAGCCCCAGACGCCATGACTGCTTCTGCCGCCACGCCCGAAGACGATGGCGTACCTGTTTCCGTCAAGATCCGCGAGCGCATCCACGCTGCCCGCAAGCGCTTCCACGCCAACGACAACATTGCGGAATTCATCGAACCCGGCGAGCTGGACAAGTTGCTGGACGAAGTCACCAGCAAGATGTCTGGTGTGCTC
This sequence comes from Limnohabitans sp. Jir72, assembly GCF_003063575.1. Lineage (GTDB taxonomy): Bacteria > Pseudomonadota > Gammaproteobacteria > Burkholderiales > Burkholderiaceae_C > Limnohabitans_A. The sequence continues at coordinate 85,291 of NZ_NESC01000003.1, read as the reverse complement.
GACAGCTTGGTGATTGACACCGTCAATGACCACAACACCGGCGACACCGCTCGCCGCGTGGCCAAGATGTATTTGAAAGAAGTCTTCAAAGGCCGCTATGTCGAAGGCCCCGAGATCACCGAATTTCCCAATGCCGAGCACCTCAATGAGCTGATGATTGTCGGCCCCATCACCGTGCGCAGCGCCTGCAGCCACCACTTGTGTCCCGTGATCGGCAAGATCTGGATCGGTGTGCTGCCCAACGAACACACCAACGTGATTGGCCTGTCCAAATACGCTCGCCTGGCCGAGTGGATCATGGGCCGCCCCCAGATTCAGGAAGAAGCCGTGGTGCAACTGGCCGACCTGATCCAGCGCAAAACCCAGCCCGATGGCCTGGCCATCGTCATGGAGGCCAGCCACTTCTGCATGGGCTGGCGCGGTGTGAAAGACATGGACAGCAAGATGATCAACTCGGTCATGCGCGGTGCCTTCCTGAAGGATCCAAATCTGCGTCGTGAATTCCTGTCCCTGATTCCTGGAAAGAACTGACCATGTTGGTACGCCTGCTTTACGCCAGCCGCGCGGAGGACACCCGCGCAGAGACCATCGAATCTATCTTGTCCCATTCCCGCCAGTTCAACCCGTCCAGTGGCATCACTGGCATCCTGTGCTACGGCGGCGGCATCTTTTTGCAAGCCATCGAAGGCGGTCGCAACGCGGTGAGCGATTTGTATGGTCACATCCAAAAAGACCCACGCCACAAAGACGTGGTCTTGCTGCACTACGAAGAAATCAGCGAGCGCCGCTTTGGTGGCTGGACCATGGGCCAGGTCGATGCCTCGCGCGTGAACACCAACATCTTGCTCAAATACTCCGAACGCGCCGAGCTGGACCCCTACAGCGTGTCGGGCAAAGTTTCACTGGCCCTGCTCGAAGAGCTGATGGCCACGGCGTCTATCATCGGCCGCGCCTGAACCCATTCAATTGGGGTCAGATCCCCATTGTTTTGTAGGAGCGACGCCCTCGTCGCGATGTGAATCATGAACCTCATAGGCTGCGATTTTTCCAGCCGCCCCAGCAAGCGCAAACCCATCGTGCTGGCGCTGGGCCAAGCCCGGCAGGGCAGGGTGCAGCTGCAAGCCCTGCAGACCTTTGACACCCTGAGCGCGTTTGGCGACTGGCTGGCGCAGCCTGCCGATTGGGTGGGCGGTTTTGACTTGCCCTTTGGCCTGCCGCGTGAGCTGGTCGAGACCTTGGGTTGGCCCAACGAGTGGGCCGCCTGCATGGATCACTATTGCGCCTTGGAGCGCCCTCAAATTCGCGAGCAGTTTGCAGCGTTTTGCAACGACCGCCCAGTGGGGGCCAAGTTTGCGCACCGCGCTGCCGACAAACCCGCAGGCTCAAGCCCGTCCATGAAGTGGGTCAACCCGCCTGTGGCTTACATGCTGCACGCGGGCGTGCCCCTGTTGCGCCAAGCAGGTGTGCAGCTGCCCGGCCTGCACGCGGGCGATGTGCGCCGTGTAGCGCTGGAAGCCTACCCCGGCTTGCTGGCGCGCGAGGTGCTGGGCAACACCAGCTACAAAAGCGACGACAAAGCCAAACAAACGCCCGAGCGCCTGCTGGCCCGGCGCGAACTGTTGGGCGCACTCGAGCGTGGGCAAACCCGTCTTGGTTTGCGTCTGGTGGCCAGCAATGCCTTGCTTGGTCGCTTGGCCGATGACGCCAGCGGCGACGCCCTCGACGCCGCCTTGTGCCTGATGCAAGCGGCTTGGGCGCAGCAGCAACACGAAGCCGGTCACCCGCAATACGGCTTGCCGCCGTGCGACCCCCTCGAAGGCTGGATCGTCACGGCCTGATCAATGCAGCCCGTGTATCGCGGCTAAACGTATGCCGAGTAGGAGCCCACCCTGTGGGCGATTTGAAGCCGGTGCAATCTGGTGCCTCTACCGCATGCCAAGGCCCGTGGCCACCAGGTTTCAGCGCTCTGTCTCCAGATCCGGAATCCGGTTGAATGCGATGCGCATCGGTGCGGCGTCCAGCGTGTGGTGCGCGCTGGCAAAGTAAACCGTGTTCTTGCCCTGCTTGCGGTTGAGCGCGTCCATGGCCGACATCAACCGAGCGCGGTCGCGGTGGACTTCGTGGTTTTGTTTCGTCTGCACAGACGGCGGCGGTGCTTCTCCGAGCGCATCAAACAAATCGGGCGTGTGCTGACTGGTCAGCACCAGACCGCACAACTGCACGCCCACGGCCTTCGGGTGCTGCAGCAAGTGCAGCCCGCTGAACCACAGCTGGTCTAGCGTTTGCAGCAAATAGCCGGTGTCCTGCGTCTCGCCCACATGCACATAGCGCTCGCCACCGGCCTCGCGCTCCCAGCGGTGTGCGCAATGCACAAACACCTGCATGGCCGTGGAGTAAAAGCCTTGCTTGCGCAGCCGCATGCCTGCCTTTTGCGTCAGCCGGTGCAGCACTTGCCTGGCCCCTTCGGGGTGGCGCAAGTCGGGTGGCAACACATGCGAATGTCCCAGCGACCTTGCCACCGTGGCGCGTGGTCCGTACCACTGGCCGCGCAGCTTGTCGTACATGTCAGCCCCCGCCAGACCGCCCCAAGCCGTGTGCAGCAAATCACGGGGCGCGGCATACAACTGCGCCATGGTTTCGATGCCGCAACGCGACAAGCGCTCACGCATGCGCGGCCCGATGCCCTGAATGTCGGACAGCTTCAAATGGAACAGCCGCTCAGGCAACTCGTGTTGTTCGATCACCGTCAGCCCATCGGGCTTGTGCATGTCGCTTGCCAGTTTGCCCAGCATGGTGTTGGGCGCGATGCCAATCGAGCTGCGCAGGCATTCGCCCACGCTGCGCTGCACCTCGGTCTTGACTTGGTGCGCCAATGCGATCGCCCGGTCACGCTCGCGCCAACGGCCCGTCAATTCGCACTCCATCTCATCGATCGACAACACCTGCCGCACCGGCACGATCCGGTCCACCGCCGCCACCGCTTGCTGATGAATTTCAACGTACTTGGCGTGGTCTGCCAGCACGATGGCGATGCCCGGACACAAACGTTTCGCCTCGGCCACACCCGTACCCGTTTTGACTCCGAACGCCTTGGCTTCGATGCTGGCCGCAATGCAACACGACGAATCGGCCATGACCGGTACCACCCCCACCGGCCGACCGCGCAGGGCAGGGTTCAGGTGCTGTTCGACCGAGGCGAAGTAGCTGTTGAAGTCAACGAAGAGGGTGCGGAGCATGTGACTTGTGGGGCGAAAGATCAGCGTATGAGATGAAAGATCAGTTTCAATAAAATTGATTCTTTAGATTTAATTTTTTGAATATTCAGGCTATAGTGCCTCGCTGAAAAACATCCTAGGCTGCAATCGATGTGCTTGAGTGATGCTGGTATTTTATACAGCTCTCAGCATTTTCCAAGAGATCTAACATGACTTTGCGCCCAGCCTTGTCTGATCCTTGGGTGAGATTCAGATGGACTGGCTAGCTGACGGCGAATGCAGCGGGTGATGTCTAAATTTTTACTAAAAGAGTGTGTTTAAGAGCTAAATTGTTACCAAAGCTGCCGATGAAAAATATTGCAGTGAATGCGGTGCTGTCATCAAAGCCAAAGCTGAAATTTGTCCCAAATGTGGGGTGCGGCAACTTGCAAGTCCAGCTTCCCTCAACCTCGGGCCAACAACTGCTAATGGAAAAAGTCGCATCGCTGCGGCACTGTTTGCTTTTTTCCTTGGTGGTCTAGGTGGGCATAAATTTTATTTAGGACAAATTGAAATTGGAATTGCATATCTGCTTTTTTGTTGCACATTTATTCCCGCAATTGTTGCGTTCATTGAGTTCATTCTGTAGCTCACCATGAGCGATGAAAAATTCAATCAAAAATATGGAAATGCTTGATTTCGTATTCTCTTCGAGTCGTTAGCGGCATTCCCCCAAACCTGTAGACACTTTTTATAGCGCGGTTTGACGCTGCCGCTCGAACGCATGTGGACTGAGTTGATCGAGATGCTTGTGGGTGTTTAAAAAAGACAAAATATCCAAAATTTCGGTTAGTTAATTCCATAATTTATGCCCGTAAAATCCAAAATTCACGATATCATGTAACGCATGCCTGAGCCATCTCTTTACCCGCGCCTGATCGGGTCACGTATCGCAGAAGCCATGGAGGATACACCGGTGGTTTTGCTGGCTGGACCACGTCAGGCCGGCAAAACGACGCTGGTTCGCCAAATCGCTGGCAACCGGGCACGCTATCTGACGCTGGACGATGAGCTCACCCTGATGTCTGCCAGAGAAGACCCCGTCGGGATGATCCGCAGCTTGGATCGTGCAGTCATTGACGAAATTCAGCGGGCACCTTCCTTGTTGTTGGCCATCAAGAAGAGCGTTGACGAAGACCGGCGCCCCGGGCGGTTTTTGCTCACGGGCTCGGCCAACCTGATGGCTTTGCCGACCGTTGCAGACTCCTTGGCAGGTCGGATGGAGACTTTGTTACTGCTGCCATTGTCCCAAAGCGAGATCGAGAGGCAGTCAACGAACTGGCTTGACAGCGTATTCGCTGGACGGATTCCCAAGCCGGGTACGAAAGCCTTGGGAATGGGCTTGGTCGATCGCGTATTGAGCGGCGGATACCCCGAAGCCATTTCCAGATCCAGCCCAAGGCGCCGGATAGTCTGGGCGCGGCAATACATCGATGCCCTCATTCAACGCGATGTGCGCGATGTTTCGGGCATTGAAAAGCTTGATCAGCTGCCGCGTTTTTTACGTGCTTTGGCGCAGACTGCGGGTCAGATGTGCAACTACAGCCAACTGGGTGGACAGGTGGGCCTGGACAGCAAAACCGCAGCGAAGTACGTCGGCGTTTTTGAGCAGATGTACTTGCTCAGGCGTGTGGATGTCTGGGCTCGCAACAGGCTGAACCGGGTCGTCAAGACGCCCAAGTTGCAGTTCATCGATTCTGGTTTGCTGGCAACCTTGATTGAGTTGACTGCTCAAGAGGTTGAGCGCGACCGAACCCGATTCGGCCATGTGCTGGAATCGTTTGTCTATGGCGAACTGCTCAAGGCGACCACCACGGCAGAGGGGGAGTATGCGCTGATGTACTACCGTGATGCAGACAAGGTCGAGGTCGATGTGGTCATTGAGAACGCGGCTGGGCAATTGGTTGGCGTTGAAGTCAAAGCCTCTGCCACTGTGAAAGAAAGTGATCTGAGGGGTTTGAGAAAACTGGCCACTTTGGCCGGTGACCAATTCAAAATGGGAATCTTGCTTTACGACGGAGATGAGACCATGCCTTTAGGGGGCAACATTTGGGCTGCTCCTTTGGCTACGCTATGGGGCACATAGCCCGATCTTTACCCCGCGCCTGCGGGTGTCTGAATCTTTCTTTTCACAGGAGTTGTCATGCCGAATGTCGACAAACCCAAAGGCCCCGCGTCTTACTTCCCGTCCATCGAGAAAACCTATGGCCAGCCCATCGCGCATTGGTTGGCCATTCTGGACGGCATGAAGGACAAGAAGCACATGGAGCAAGTAGCCTTGCTCAAGAGTGAGCACCAACTGGGCCACGGCCATGCCAATGCGCTGGTGGCGTTCCACAAGTCACGCTGAAATCAATTTCATCATGAGTGATTTCTCAGGACCGCTCACCCCCGCAGTGCGCGGCAGCGCACGCCGCAGCGTGCTGTGCTGGCTGGCCACGGTTGACACAGACGGTCAACCCAATGTCTCGCCCAAAGAGGTTTGGACCATTGCCGATGACCGGCATGTTGTGGTCGCCAACATTGCCTCGCCCGTGACGGCACGAAACATTGCGCGGCAGCCGCAGGTTTGTCTGAGCTTTGTCGATGTGTTTGTGCAAAAAGGCTTCAAGCTCAAGGGCGTGGCCCGTGAGGTGCCTGCCAACGATCCGGAATTTTCTGATTGGGCTGTACCGCTGCAGGCCATGGTGGGGCAGCGCTTCACCATTCAGAGCGTGTTGGTCATTCGCGTGACCTCGGTGGCACCGATCGTGGCACCCAGTTACCGGTTTTACCCGGACGAGACCACGGAGTCGTCACAAGTGGATGCCGCGCTTCGAGCGTATGGTGTTCAACAAAAAGGAGTTGAGAGATGAATGCGAGTCATGTCAGGCAAGCTGTACTTGCTGACCTCGATGCTTTAGCAGACCTGTTCGACTACTATCGTCAGTTTTACGGCCAAGCCAGTGATTTGGCCGCAGCCAGGGCATTCTTGAAAGCGCGTTTTGAACACGGCGAGTCGACCATTTTTCTGGCCGAGTCTGAAGGCCAAGCGCTCGGGTTTACCCAGCTCTATCCCAGTTTTTCATCGGTATCGGTGGCGCGGGTGTTTGTGCTCAATGATTTGTACGTGATCCCAACGGCCAGACGTCTGGGGGTGGGGCAATCACTGTTGAATGCGGCAGCTGTCCACGCGAGACAATTGGGTGCAGTTCGTCTGTCATTGACCACGGCAGTGGATAACCAGTCTGCTCAAGCTTTGTACGAATCAGAGGGCTGGGGGCGTGATCAAAAGTTTTATACCTATCACTTGGCTTTGACATGAGCGGCTGCACAACTCAAAAGTGAGCGTGTTTATTCATAAATGGGAGAAAAAATGTCATTGCATACATCGCCAGAAGTCGTGGTTCAGAGACAGTTGGAGGCCTACAACTCCAAGAACATGGATGCTTGGTTGGCAACCTACGCAGCCGATGCCAAACAGTTCGAATTGGGAGGTGCATTGCTTGCCGAGGGTCACACAGCCATTCGCGCACGTACAGAGAGCAGATTCACAGAAGATCATCTTCAGGCTCGTTTGATCCGTCGAGAGGTTTTTGGCTCCGTGGTCGTTGACCATGAAGATGTCACTCGAACGATTGAGGGTCAAGCCATGCGTATTGAATTGGTGTGTGTGTACCAAGTAGAAAATGGTTTGATTCAAACGGCCTCGTTCAGCATGGGGCCATTAATGAGAAGTTTGATTGACTGAGCTTGAGCACGGACATCCAAAGGGACTACACATGAAAACCATAGGTTTGCTAGGCGGTATGAGTTGGGAGTCAACCATGCCGTACTACAGGCTCATCAATGAAGGCGTGAAGGCGCGCTTGGGTGGTTTGCACTCGGCGCGGCTTGTTCTGTACAGCGTGGATTTTGCAGAGATGGAGCAACTGCAGCGGGCGGGTGATTGGGCTGCCGCAGGGGGCTTGCTGGCCAAGGCCGCGCAGGCCTTGCAGACAGCTGGCGCTCAAGCCTTGGTGTTGTGCACCAACACCATGCATAAGGTCGCGCCAGCCATTGAAGCGGCTGTTGATGTTCCTTTGCTTCATATCGCCGACGCAACGGCTGAGGCCATTGTGACTCAGGGCTTGCACTGCGTTGGGCTGCTGGGAACCCGATTCACAATGGAGCAGGACTTTTACAAATCACGTCTGCGTGACGCACATGGCCTTGAAGTGATGGTGCCCAACACAGATGATCGCGCCGATGTGAATCGCATCATTTACGAAGAACTGTGCCTTGGCCATGTTTGCGACGCGTCGCGCGATGTTTACCGTCGTGTCATTCATGAGCTGGTCGCGCAGGGCGCACAGGCCATCATCTTGGGCTGTACCGAAATCGGTATGCTGATTGGTGCCCAAGACAGTCCGGTGCCTTTGTTTGACACCACCACCTTGCATGCACAAGCCGCTGTTGATTGGGCTTTGACCGATTAAGCTTCGCTTGATGTTTTGAAGGATTCCCCATGACCCACACCGTCCGTTTTCAACGCGTCCTGCGTGCCCCTGCTGATCGCATCTTCCGTGCGTTCATCGACCCCGATGCGATGGCCAAATGGTTGCCCCCGCATGGCTTCACCGGTCGGGTGCACGAGATGGATGCGCGTGTGGGCGGGGGCTATCGCATGTCCTTCACCAACCTGGGCAATGGTCAGTCGCACAGTTTTGGCGGTACTTTTTTGGAGCTGGTCCCGGGCGAGCGCTTGAGCCACACCGACACCTTTGATGACCCGAATTTGACAGGGCAGATGACCACGACGGTGACTTTCAAACCCGTGCTGGTGGGCACCGAGGTGAACATCGAGCAGTCCGGCATCCCGGAGATGATCCCGCCGGAAATGTGCTGTCTGGGTTGGCAAGAGTCTTTGACGTTGCTGGCGCTGCTGGTCGAGGCGGAGATTCCAAGTTGAACTTTTGAGTTACTGCGCCTGCGCCTGCGCAAGCCTGTAGGCTCATTGGGAAAATGCGGCTGTGCACGCAAGCTGGCTCAGTCATCTGCATGACAAGTGCACTGAGGACTTGGCCTTATGTTTGGGCCGAATATTCTCTCAACGTGAAGGCCCAGCTTGACCGACATGAACACCCCTGCCCAAGCCAGCCACGAGGCCGTGGTGCGCGGCCCCACCAGCTCGCGAGAAAAGACGGCCCGTCCATGGCCGGCCGAGGGCTACACCAGAGCCCCTTATTGGGCCTACACCGACCCGGACATTTACGCCCAAGAGCAAGTCAAGATTTTCCGGGGCAAGACCTGGAACTATCTGGGCTTGGAGTCCGAGGTGCCGGAGGTGGGCAGTTTCAAAACCACCTACATCGGCGACCAATCCGTGGTGCTGACCCGGGCCGAAGACGGCTCACTGCATGCGGTGGTCAACCGCTGCGCGCACCGGGGCAATATGCTGTGCCGCGATGCGTTTGGGCAGGCCAAGAAGCTGTACTGCGTCTACCACGCCTGGAATTACAACCTCAAGGGCGACCTCACGCATGCGGCTTTCAGCCACGGTTTGCGCGGTGAGGGCGGATTGCCCAAAGACTTTCAACTGTCTGAGCATGGCCTGCAAAAATTGCGCGTGGCCACGATTTGCGGTCTGGTCTTTGCCACCTTCTCTCATGAAGTTGAACCTCTCGAAGCTTGGCTTGGTGATGTGGCCGCAGGCATTCGCCGTGTGCTGCACAAGCCCCTGAAGGTGCTGGGCTACGACACCCAGCGCATCCATGCCAACTGGAAGACGTACCACGAGAACCCTCGGGACTCTTACCACGCCAACATCCTGCACACTTTTTACGGCACCTTTGGCTTGTCGCGCCAGTCTCAAGAGTCGGGCATGACACTCGACCAAAACGGCCGGCATGTCTATTTCTACACCAAGGCCGGCACCGAGAAAAAGTCAGAAGACTTTGACAAGACCAGCGCCGCCTTGCGTTCCGTCAACGACGACATGAAGCTGGAAGACCCCAGCATCTTGAAGTGGCGCGATGAGTTCGGCGATGGGGTCAGCGTGCAGATCCTCACGACCTACCCCAGCTTTGTGCTGCACCAAATTGCCAACAGTCTGGCGACACGCCAACTCATTCCGCGCGGGGTGGGCGAGTCGGACCTGGTGTGGACTTATTTTGGTTTCGCCGACGACGATGAGGCCACCACGCAAAGCCGCTTGGTGCAGGCCAATCTGGCCGGATCGGCCGGCATGATTTCGGTAGAAGACGCGGCCGTTTGCGAGATGATGCAAAAAGCCATGGCCGATGGGCAAAGCGGTGAAAGCTTCATCGAGATGGGCGGCAAAACCCTGGAAAGCGGTGGCACCAGCAAACTCTCGGAGCGTGCGATTCGCAACTTCTGGCACAACTACCGATCAGACATGGATTTGGCATGAGCGCGCAACACGATCAACATCACCGGGCGGTTGAAAACCTGATTTACGAATGGGCCCGCGCCATCGACGAGGACCGGGTTGAGGCCATTTCTGAGTTGCTACTGCCCGATGGCCGCTACACCGTGCAGTCACGGTTCAACCACGACCGTGGTTTGCCGATGGCCATCATCGACGCCCGCAGTGCTGCGCAACTGCGTGACCGCATCAAGTCCATGCGCGTGGCCAATATTTACGAGCCGCACCATTACCGGCACATCCTGTCCGGTGTGCAAATCGTGGGCGAGGCCGATGGCGCGCTGCTGGTGCGATCCAATTATTTGGTGGTGCGCACCATGTCGTTGGATGGGGACATGGCCATTTTTTCGACCGGCCAATGTCGGGACGAGGTCGTCATCACGTCCGAGGGGCCGCGCTTCAAGCGGCGCTTGTTCTTGTACGACTCGCGCATCATCGAGACCTTGTTGGTCATTCCCCTTTGAATCCCTGAAAGCGTGCCATGACACACCGCCGCCGTGAATTTCTAAGTGCTTCTTTGGCGCTGAGTCTGCCTGCGTGGGTCGCTACGGCGGGGGCGCAAAGCCCTGCGGCCTGGCCGCAAAAAACCATCAAGATTTTGGTGCCCAACCCTGCAGGCGGCAGCGCTGATTTGTTCCCCCGACTGGTCTCGGAAGCCCTGTCCAGCAAGCTGGGGCAAACGATCGTGATTGAAAACAAACCGGGCGCAGCAGGCAACATCGCAGCCGAAATGCTCTTCAATGCCGAGCCCGATGGCTACACCTTGATGGCCGCGCCACCGCCGCCCTTGTCGATCAACGTGAGCTTGTACCCCAAGCTCAATTACGACCCGGCCAAGTTCGTGCCGATCACCGTGTTCTCTTTGGTGCCCAATGCTTTGATGGTGCACCCCTCGGTGCCCGCCAATTCGGTTCAAGAGTTGATCGCTTATGCCAAGGCCAACCCGGACAAGCTCAGCTATGCCTCGCAGGGCAACGGCTCCACTGCGCACCTGACGGCCGAGTTGTTCAAGCAAAAAACCGGCACCAAGCTGGTCCATGTGCCCTACAAAGGCGATGCGCCAGCCATGGCCGATTTGCTGGCCGGGCATGTGAATGTGATGTTCGGCAATGTGGCGCAAGCCTCTGCCCATTTGCGCAGTGGCAAGCTCAAGGTTCTGGCCGTCACCAGCGCCAAGCGCATCCCCAGCATGCCGCAGACGCCTGCCTTGCAGGAAATTGTTCCCGGCGTGGTGGCGGTGGCCTGGTTTGCCTTGGTGGCACCGCCCAAAACACCCATGGCCATTGCACACCGTTTGTCCAGCTTGATCAGCGACATTTTGCGCACCCCCGAGATGGTGCGCCGTTTTGCCGAGGTGGGTGCCGAGCCTGTGGGCAATACGCCCGAAGAGATGGCGCAATGGATGAAGGAAGACACCGAGCGTTGGCGTCAGGTCATCAAAAACGGTGGCGTGACCATCGATTGACGTCGTTGCGCTTCAAATCGCCGCGGCGGCCATGTCGTCGGGCAGTGGCGCCAGTTGGCGCAGGGCGTGCAGCGCATCGGCATCGGTGCGGTACATCTTGAGCAGTGGGCTTTGGGGCAATTCGCCCGCCCGTTTGAGGGCGGTCTCCACCGGCAGTTTGATGCCGCTGATGTGCAGCGTGATGCCCCGACTCGACAATTGTCTTTGCAGTTGACCAAAGGTTTCCACGCCGGTGGCATCGACCCGGTTGATGGGTTGTGCAAACAGGCACACGTGTTGCACATCGGGGTGCAAGGCCAGGTGTTCGGTGATGGCGCGTTCAAAGCCGCTGGCGGCGGCAAAGTCCAGCTCGGCGTCCATGCGCAAGGCATACAGCTGAGGCGCCAGGGGCGGGAGTTTCCACAGGTGCCGGTCACGCAAGCTGCCATCCGGGTGCAGGCCCACTTCGATGATGCGGGGGTGCAGCCGTGTGTGCAAGAAGTGGCTCAGGCCCACCAGCACGCCCGCCATCACGCCCCAATAGATGCGCGGTGCCGTGGCCAGGGTGATCGCAAAAGTCACAGCCGCCGTCATGGTTTCGACCCGGTCAATGCGCCAGAGTTTGAGGAACTGCCGGGGTTGGAACAGATTGAGTACGGCGACGATCACGGCCGCCGCCATGACCGAGCGCGGTACGTATTGCAGTGCGGGCATGAGCAAGAGCAAGGCCAAAAGGACGAAACCGATGGAGGCCACCAAAGCCCAGCCTGACCGGGCGCCTGCGTACAACATCAGGGCCGAGCGTGAAAACGAGGTGCTGGTCGGGAAACTGCCCGAAAAAGCTGAGGCCAGTTTGGCCAGGCCTTGTGCAAACAACTCGGTGCTGTCGTCCCAGCGTTTGCCATCGCGCTGGCATTCGATGCGGGCGCTCGATGCGGTCTCCAGAAAGCTCACCAAGGCGATCACCATGGCGGGCACCCACAGCTGGTTGAGCATGTCCAGGCCAGGCCAGTGTGGCCAGTAAAAGTCGGGCAACCCAGCGGGCAGCAGGCCGACCACGGTGCCGTGTTGTTCATATCCGCTGGCATAGCCGAGGGCCGAGGCGCAGGCCATCACCAGCATCACGCTGGGCCAGCGTGGCTTGAATTTGCGCATCAAGAGCAGCACCACCAGGCTCACCAAGCCAAACCAGGCCGGCCATCCGGTCATCCAAGCAGCCCAGGTCTGCACGTCCCAGCTCCAAGCTTTCACGCCCAGAAGGGCAGGCACTTGCGAAGCCATGATCAGCAAGGACGCCGCTTGCGTGAAGCCCATCATCACCGGGGAGCTGACCAGGTTGATGAGCCAGCCATACTTGCCCAGACCCAGCAGCAGCTGGATACCGCCCGACAACAATGACAACCACACGGCCAGTGAGACCCATTCAGGCGAGCCTGCCTCGGCCATGCCTGTGAGCGATGCGCCAATCAGCACGCAGGTCAGCGCAGCAGGGCCGACCGACAAGCGGTTGGCACTGCCCAGCAAAGCGGCCAGCAAAGCGGGCACCAGGCAGGTGTAGAGCCCGGTGACCAAGGGCATGCCCGCCAAGCCCGCATAGGCCACCGCCTGGGGCACCATCACCAGCGCGACCGTCAGGCCAGCCAGCACTTCGGTGCGTGCCAGATCAGCGCTCAAGCGCGGCCATTGGCGAAAGGTCAGAAAGCGTTGGATTGAAGCCATGTTTGATCTTAGCCGCCTGCGCCTCAGCGCTGCGGCATGTCCTTGACCGAGTAGCCCAGGCTGACGGTGGCGTCTTCGGGAATGGCAGGCACGGTGGCGTCCCAGGCTTCCCAGGCGGCCCGCATGGCTTGCAGGCGCTCGGGCTGGCGCCCGCCCAGGTTGGCGCGTTCGCGTTCGTCGGCTGGGATGTTGAACAGGTAATCGTTGCCATCCACCCGCAGGTATTTGTAGTCGCCCATGCGCAAGGCGCGCTGGCCCCGGTGGTTCATGCGCCAGTACAGGGGGCGGTCAAATTGGTGTTTGGCGTCGCGCAGCACGGGAGCCAAAGACACGCCGTCAAACGGCAAGTCGTCTTGGGCCTTGGCACCTGCCAACTCGACCAGTGTGGCTGACCAGTCCATGGTCATGCAGTGCTGCGCTGAGGTGCTGCCGGGCGCGATGACGGCTGGCCAGTGCGCGATCCACGGCACGCGGATGCCGCCTTCGGTCAGGTCCATCTTGCCACCCACCAGAGGCCAGTTGTCAGAAAAGCGCTCGCCGCCGTTGTCGCTGGTGAAGACGATCAGGGTGTTGTCGAGCTGCCCGGTTTTTTTGAGCGCATCCACCACCCAACCAATGCCTTCGTCCATGTGGTGGATCATGCGGTGGTAGGTGTGGATGTTGCCGCCGTGCAGGTGAAAGATGTTGTCTTTCACTTCAGCTGCCAACGCATGGTCTTCTCGGGTTTCCCAGGGCCAATGCGGCGCGGTGTAGTGCAGGCTCAAAAAGAAGGGCGTGCCCTGTGCGGCGCCTGGGGCCATGCGTTCAACATAATCGACCGCACGCTTGGACAGCATGTCGGTCAGGTAGCCGTCTTCGGGGGTTTCTTCTTCGCCGGTGAACAGGTCGTGCGCACCGTTGGAGGCGCAATGCGTGAAGTAGTCCACCCCGCCCGACATGGGGCCAAAAAATTCTTCGTAACCCGACTTGAGCGGACTGAAGTGCGGTGGGTAGCCCAGGTGCCACTTGCCGATCAAGGCGGTGCGGTAGCCGCTGGCCTTGAGCAGGGACGGCACTGTGGGGTGTTCGGGCGGCAGGCCCAGCACGGCGCTGCCCCGGCTGCGGCTGTTGATGGGCTCGTCGGCACCGCCGCGCAGGCGGTACTGGTAGCGGGCTGTCATGAGCGCAAAGCGGGTGGGCGAGCACACGGGCGAGTTGGAGTAGCCCTGTGTGAACTTGAGGCCGTTGGCTGCCAACTGATCCAGAACAGGCGAGACCTTGCCGAACTTGGCGTCGCGGCCGCCGTAGCAGCCGAGGTCTGCAAAGCCGAGGTCGTCGGCGACGATAAAGATGATGTTGGGGCGTTGTGGTGTGGGGGTGTTGGACATTGGCTTATTCCACTTTCATGCCGGTGGATTTGACCACGCGGCCGTAGCGTTGGGATTGATCGCTCAGGCGCTTGACCGCATCGGGGCCGGTCAGGCCTTCATAAAACAGGTCCATGCTGGCCAGTTGGGTCTGGGTGTCGGGGCGTTTCAAGGCGTCGGTGAAAGATTTTTGCAGCAACTGCACCACCGGCTCGGGCGTGGCTGCCGGCACCATGGCGATGTAGAGCACTTCCAGCTCCAGATCTTTCAGGCCCAATTCGGCCACCGTGGGGATGTCGGCGGCCGCGCGCGAGCGTTGGCGGCTGGTCACGGCCAGGGCAGTGACCTTGCCGGTCTTCACATAAGGCAGCATGCCGGGCGTGGCCAGCACGCCTGCATCGACTTCACCTGCCAGCACAGCGGTCACGGCCGGTGTGTTGCCTTTGTAGGGCACATGCTGGATCTTGATGTTCGCGGCGTCCATGAAGATTTCAGCGGCCAGGTGACCGGGGCTGCCGCTGCCTGCACTGCTGAAATTCAGGCCCTTGCCTTTGCCTTGGGTGATCAGGTCTTTGAGCGTTTTGAAGCCGGTGCTGGGATGCGCGCCCACCAGCAAACCCGACGACACCATGACCATGATGGGTTTGAGGTCCGCCGCCTTGAAGGCCATGCCCTTGTAGATGTAGGGGTTGACCGTGAAGGTGGTGTCGATGCCAAACAGCACGGTGTAACCATCGGCGGGGCTTTTGGCGACGAAGTCGGCCCCGATGTTGCCGCCCGCGCCGGGCTTGTTCTCCACGACCACGGGCTGCTTGTATTGGGTGGTGATGGCTTCACCCACGCTGCGGGCCAGGTAGTCGGCGGGGCCGCCAGCAGGGAAGTTGGTGATGAATTTGATGGGCTTGGTGGGGTAGCTTTGTGCCCATGCAGCCGTGCTGGCGGTCCAGGCGGCGAGGGCCAGGCACAGGCTGGCGCACAAAGGTTGGCGGAAGAGTTTCATGACAATTTTTTGCGCTGAGCAAGAGATGGTTGAGTGGGTGTGAAGGGGCTCAGGCATTGTTGGCGGGCGCACCCCCTTGAAAGGGCACGTGGTTCAGTTGCACACCGGTCGACTGTTCCATCAGCACCCCCATGAAGTGGGGCAGGGTGCCTGCGCCAGGCGTGCCGTAACTGTTGGCACCGGGGTTGGCTTTGGCGATCATCTCGCCCACGTTTTTCACGCCAGAAGCGGGGCCCGCCACCACGCCGAACTGAAAACGTGCAATCTGCGAGATGGGGCTGAAGTCGTCGCGCAGCGCATCGGCCACCAGGCGCGCCATCACATCGGCCGAGCCGCCTGGCGGAAAGCCCACCAAGATCTTGAGGGGCGGTTTGTCATGTGCATGAACGAGGGGTGACAGCACGGTCAGGGCCAGTGCGGTCAGCAGGCCGATGTGGCGTGCGATGCGGGTCGTGATGGGCATGGTGTCTCTGGGCTGTGAATGAGAGTGTGGTCCGCGTTTGGCGCGAATTCACGTTCGAACACGCCAATGTAGTGTGATGACCGACAATTGATCTAATCAATCGTCCCCCCGGAAAACCCTGATGCCGCTGTCCCCCTCCCAACGCCTGGCTTCGATCGATGATCTTCTCCTTTACCGTCTGGGCCGCTTGTCGGCAGTGGCTGGCGGCATGGTGGTGCGTTTGTGCGAAGGCGGTCACGGCATCACCCGGCGCGAATGGGCGGTGGTGGCCCAACTGTACGAACACCATGACCAGCCGCCCTCGGTCCTGGCCGAGCGCATGCACCGCGACCGGGCGCGCACATCGCGGGCCTTGACCAGCTTGATTCAAAAAAACTGGTGTTGCGCACCACCCCGGCCAACGACAGGCGCAGCGCCATCGTGGGGCTGACACCTGAAGGGCGGCAGTTGTACGAGCGGCTGATGCCGCAGGTGCAGGCCATCAACAGCCAGATCCTCATGGCCCTGAAGCCTGAGCAAGCGCAGCAGTTTGACGAGGCGCTGGAGCGCCTGCAAGCCCGTGCGTTGGCCTTGTTGACCGAGTTGAGCCCTGCTTTGCCCAAGGCCAATCGCCGCCGTGGCCGATCCGGCAAGGACGCGGTGTGAAGCGCTGGCATGGGGTGGGCCTGCTGTGCCTGGTCTGGCCCTGGCACCTTTGGGCGCAGGAAGCGCCTTGGACGGCCTGGGTGAGTTGGGTCATGGATGGCGACACCTTGCTCTTGGTGCCACAAGGCCACAAGGAGCCCGTCACCGTGCGCATCGATGGCATCGACGCACCCGAGACCTGTCAGCCCGGCGGGGAAGCATCACGCGACGCCATGGTTCGCCTGGCCCTGCGCAAAACCGTGCAAGTGCAAGCATTCGGGCAAGACCACTATGGACGCCAGGTGGCGCAAGTGCGCGTGGACGGGGTGGATCTGGGGGCCGAGATGGTGCGCAGTGGCATGGCCTGGGCTTACCGCTACCGGGTGGGGGCCGGGCCTTATGCCAAGTTGCAAAAGCTCGCCCAAAAAGACAGACGAGGCTTGTTCGGCGCAGCCGACGCCGCGATGGCACCGCCCGTGTTTCGAAAGTTCCATGGCACTTGCCACGTCAACTGAAAAATGAAAACAGCACCTTGTTGAGACAAGGCCTGGACGTCACCACGAGCCAAGCGTCGCGATCGAGAGGGTTTATGCCCGGTGCGCTGCGCAGACCGGGCACTGCTCGTTGCGGCCCATGCGGATGTCGGTCCAGGACAGGTCCCGGCCGTCCAGCATCAACAGGCGCCCAGCCATATGGCTGCCCATGCCGCTCAAGATTTTGAGCGCTTCGGCCGCTTGCACGCTGCCGATGATGCCCACCAGCGGCGCGAACACCCCCATCGTGGCGCAGCGGGTTTCTTCTGGCGCTTGGTCGGGCGGGAAGATGCAGGCATAACAAGGTGCCTCGGGGCGGGTGCTGTCAAACACCGAGACTTGGCCGTCCATGCGGATGGCCGCGCCCGACACCAGCGGTTTGCCGTGTTGCACGCAAGCGAGGTTGACGGCGTGGCGGGTTTCAAAGTTGTCGCAGCAATCGATCACCACATCGGCTTGTGCCACCAGCGTGTCCAGCAAGGCGGCATTGGCGCGTTGTGTGATGGGTCGGACTTGCACATCGGGATTGATCTGGGCAATCGCCGTGCGCACGGAGTCGGCCTTGTATTGGCCAACGCGGTCGAGGGTGTGGGCGATCTGGCGCTGCAAGTTGGTGGCGTCCACCTGGTCATGGTCGATCACGGTGATGTGGCCCACACCTGCACTGCCCAGGTACAGGCTAACCGGGGACCCGAGGCCGCCTGCGCCAATGATCAGGGCGTGCGAGGCCAGCAGTTTTTCCTGGCCGTCTATGCCCAGTTCATTGAGCAGGATGTGCCGCGAGTAACGCAGCAGCTGGGCGTCATCCATCGCGATCAGTTTTCTTTCTTCTCGACTTTTCGCTCTGCCAATGTGGTGCTGGCTTTAACGGGCAAGCCCTTGAGCTGGTTCAGAGCCTGTTGGAGCTGGAAATCTTTGTCCGAGCCAAATTCGGGAAGGCGGCGCTCAGCCGGTGATTTTTTGGCATCTTCTTCGAGTTTTTTCAGGGCCTCTTCGCGTGCTTTTTCACGCTCGGGGTCCAGCTTTTCGTCTTCTTTGCCTTTGCCGTTGGACAGGTGTTTTTGCAGATCGGCTTCGCGGGTGCGCAAGGCGGCAAACAGGTTGCCGTTTTCGGTCTCATCCAGCATCACTTCCGGCACGATGCCTTTGGCCTGGATGGCGCGGCCATTGGGCGTGTAGTAGCGGGCGGTGGTGATCTTGAGCGCCGTGTCAGGGCCCAGTTGGCGCACCGTCTGCACCGAGCCCTTGCCAAAGGTCTGGCTGCCCATCAAGGTGCCGCGTTTGTAGTCTTGCAGGGCACCGGCGACGATTTCGCTGGCCGAAGCAGAGCCTTCGTTGACCAACACCACCAGAGGCACATTCTTGAGCACGCCGCCTGTGGCTTGTGTCAAGCGTTGGATCGGGTCATTGCTTGCGTTGCGACGCCAAAACTGAGGCGAAGCCTTGTAGGTGAATTTGCTTTCTTCGAGTTGGCCGTTGGTGGTCACCACGGTGACGTTCTCAGGCAGGAACGCGGCCGACAAAGCCACGGCAGCGTCGAGCAGGCCACCGGGGTCGTTGCGCAGGTCCAGCACCAAGCCTTTGAGTTGGGGAGATTGCTTGACCATGTCCTCGACCTTGCGGGCAAAGTCTTCCACGGTGCGCTCCTGGAATTGGGACACGCGCACCCAACCGTAGTCGGGCTCAACGAGCTTGGCCTTGACCGATTGCGTCTTGATTTCTTCACGAACGATGGTCACCGGGAAGGTGCGGCTGTCTTCCTTGCGGAAGACGGTCAAAACCACTTTGGTGTTGGGTTCACCACGCATGCGCTTGACGGCGTCGTTCAGCGACAGGCCTTTGACAGCGGTGCTGTCAATCTTGGTGATCAGGTCATTGGTTTTGAGGCCTGCGCGGTCCGCAGGCGACCCTTCTATGGGCGAGACGATCTTGATCAGGCCGTCTTCTTGGCTGATCTCAATGCCCACGCCGACGAACTTGCCGGAGGTGCCTTCGGAAAATTCCTTGAAGCTTTTTTTGTCAAAGTATTGGGAATGAGGGTCCAGACTCGCGACCATGCCGGAGATGGCTTCGGTGATGAGCTTTTTCTCGTCGACCGGCTCAACGTAGTCGCTTTTGACCATGCCAAAAACGGCGGCCAGTTGTTGCAACTCTTCGAGCGGCAATGGCGCCATGTTGCCGCGCGCCACGGTTTGCAGCGACACGGTGGTCAGTGCACCCGCCAACGCACCCACGCTGAGCCAACCGATGATCTTGAGTTTTTGTCCCATATTGCTTGTCTGTTCCCTGTAGGAGATTCGGGTCAATATACACCGCAGGCCCAACCCCTGCAGGGGTAGGCCTGTAATTTCAGGTAAAGATCCAAGGCGACGGTCCAGAGTCACCCCGTGTGACTCAGGCCTTGCCTTGGTTGCCCACAGCCGCTGCTGCTGCCGCTGCTGCGGCGGCATCGCCCAGGTAGTAGTGGCGGATGGGTTTGAGGTTCTCGTCCAGCTCGTACACCAGAGGGATGCCGTTGGGGATGTTCAGGCCCACGATGTCGCTGTCGGAAATGCCGTCCAGGTACTTGATCAAAGCGCGGATCGAGTTGCCGTGCGCTGCGATCAGTACGCGCTTGCCCGCTTTGATGCTCGGGGCGATGCTGTCGTTCCAGGCGGGCAGCACGCGCGCCACGGTGTCTTTGAGGCACTCGGTCAAAGGCACTGCGTCGGCATTGGGGTAGCGGCGGTCGCTGCGCTCGCTGCGGGGGTCGGTGTCTTCCAGTGCCGGTGGCGGCGTGTCGTAGCTGCGGCGCCAGACCAAGACCTGCTCGTCGCCGTACTGCTTGGCCATGTCGGCTTTGTTCAGGCCTTGCAGGCCGCCGTAGTGGCGCTCGTTCAAGCGGTAGTCCTTGACCACGGGCAGCCAGGTGCGGTCCATTTCGTCCAAGGTCAGCCACAGGGTGCGGATGGCGCGCTTGAGCACGGAGGTGTAGCACAGGTCGAAATCCCAGCCTTCGGCCTTGAGCAGCTTGCCGGCCGACATGGCCTGGCTCACGCCAGTGGGGGTCAGGTCCACATCGGTCCAGCCGGTGAAGCGGTTTTCGAGGTTCCAGGTGGATTCGCCGTGGCGGATCAAGACAAGTTTGTACATGGTGAGTGGCAGCAGAGGCTGTGAAAAACAAGGGACAAGGCCGCCATTTTAGAATCGAGGCTTGGCGGCCCGCTGACGGGCCGGTGTTTTGGATGCCTTACAAAGGTTTATTTCGTGAAATTTCTCCTCGATAACTGGATGTTGATCGCCGTGGCCCTGGCCTCTGGTGTGGCCTTGATCGTGCCCGTGCTGGGCAAAGGCTCTGGCCTGAGCCCGCAAGACATGGTGCAGCTGATGAACCGTGAAAAAGCTGTGGTCATCGATGTGTGCGAGCCCGGCGAATTTGCCCAAGGCCATGTGATCGGGGCCAAAAACTTGCCTTTGGGTGACTTGGAAGCCAAGTTGGCCCAAGTGGTCAAGAACAAAGCCACCCCCGTGGTGATGGTTTGCCAAGTGGGTGCCCGCTCGGCCCGCGCCGCTGCCACAGCGCAAAAGCTCGGTTACGACAACGCGCAGTCGCTCGCCGGTGGCCTCAAGGCCTGGCAAGCGGCCAACATGCCTGTCGAAAAAGCCTGAAGGAGTTTCTGATGCAAGCCGTCAAGATGTACACCACCGCTGTTTGCCCCTACTGCATTCGCGCCAAACAGGTGCTCAAGGCCAAGGGGGTCGAGCAGATCGAAGAAATCCGCATCGACCTGGACCCTGCCCAGCGTGATCACATGATGCAAACCACCGGCCGCCGCACGGTGCCGCAAATTTATGTGGGCGACACCCATGTGGGTGGCTGCGACGACCTGATGGCGCTGGACGCCAAGGGTGGACTGGTGCCTTTGCTGCAAGGCGCCTGAAACCCTAGGGGTTTTCACAGGCGGGCTCCTCAAAAAAGAGGGTCTGCCGATCGCGGATAATTCCGCTGTCTCATTTTGGGCAGTCCCTCTTGGTCTGCTCTATTTTTCATCAAGGGAGCCACCATGACCGACATCACCAACACCACTGAAGCCCAAGAGCCTGTTTTCCAGATCCAACGCGTGTACCTGAAGGAAGCTTCGCTGGAGCAACCCAATTCGCCCGCCATCTTGATCGAACAGCAACAACCCAGCGTGGACATTCAGTTGGGCGTGGAAGCCACACCCGTGGCCGATGGCGTGTTTGAAGTGTGCGTGACCGCCACCGTGCACACCAAGATTGCCGACAAGACCGTGTTCCTGGCCGAGTGCAAGCAAGGCGGCATCTTTGAAATCCGCAACGTGCCCGAAGACCAGATGGGCGCCATCATGGGCATCGCTTGCCCTCAGATCGTGTACCCCTACTTGCGCGGCAACGTGGCGGACCTGATCACCCGTGCGGGCTTCCCACCTGTGCACCTGGCCGAGATCAATTTCCAGGCCATGTACGAGCAGCAGCAAGCCCAAGCCGCTGCGACCCAGCAGTAATCTGCAGGGCATTGGCGGATGCGCATCACGGTCATTGGCGCAGGCGCCTGGGGCACCGCCATTGCGATGGCGGCTTGCCGCATCCCTGGCCACGAGGTGCGGCTGCATGCCCGCGATGAGGCGCAAGCCGCAGCCCTGCGTGATCAGGGCCAAAACGCCCGGTACCTGCCGGGCGTGGACTTGCCATCCAGCCTGAACATCCTCAGTGGCCCTTTGGCGCCGCTGGTGGCGCAGGCCCAGGCACAAGACCTTTTCATTGTCGCCACGCCCATGTCGGGCCTGCGCGGCACCTTGCAGGCCTTGCATGCTGTGCCCGGTCCTGTGGCTTGGCTGTGCAAAGGCTTTGAGTCCGGCAGCGGCCTCATGCCGCACGAGGTGCAAGCCCAAATAGCCCCCCATTTGCAAGCCGGTGCCTTGAGCGGTCCGAGCTTTGCTCTGGAGGTGGCGCGCAGCCAGCCCACCGCCCTGGTCGCCGCCAGCAGCCATGCCGCTGTGCGTGATGCGCTGGTGCAAGCCTTCCATGGCTCGGCTCTGCGGGTGTATGCCAACGACGACATCGTGGGCGTGGAAGTGGGCGGAGCCGTCAAAAACGTGCTGGCGATTGCCACTGGCCTGTGCGATGGCCTGGACCTGGGTTTGAACGCCCGTGCCGCCCTCATCACACGCGGCCTGGCCGAGATGACCCGTCTGGGCCTGACCCTGGGTGCCAAGGCCGAGACTTTCATGGGTTTGTCGGGTCTGGGTGACTTGGTGCTGACCGCCACGGGCGATTTGAGCCGCAACCGCAAAGTGGGTCTCTTGTTGGCCCAGGGCCTGAGCCTGGAGCAGGCCGTGGCCTCGCTGGGTCATGTGGCCGAAGGCGTTTACAGCGCCCGCACCGTCTGGCAACGGGCGCAAAGCTTGGGTGTGGACATGCCGATCACCGAAGCGGTGGTGGCTTTGCTGGACGGCCGCCTGCAAGCCCGCGAAGCCGTGCAAGTGCTGATGGGCCGCGGCCCACGCGGCGAATCGGTCTGAGCCCGCCTCAGTTGGGTGTGTAAGCCAGCCGCACGTAGATCGGTGCAAAAGCCTCGGCTTGGGTGATCTCGATCAAGGTTTCCTTGGCCAGTTCCAGCAAGGCGATGAAGGTCACCACCAGCACGGGCACGCCCAAGGTGGGGTCGAACAGGTTTTCAAACTCCACGAACTTGCGGCCTTGCAGGTGCTTGAGCACCATGCTCATGTGTTCACGCACGCTGAGTTCTTCGCGGCTGATCTTGTGGTGCTGGACCAGCTTGGCGCGTTGGATGATGTCGCGCCAGGCCGATTGCAATTCGTTCAGGCTGACATCTGGAAAGCGTGGCTGCAGGCTTTGCTCGATGTAGACCTCGGCCTTGATGAAGTCACGCCCGTATTGCGGGATGGCATTGAGCTGCATGGAGGCCAGTTTCATCTGCTCGTATTCGAGCAGGCGGCGCACCAGTTCGGCACGTGGGTCTTCGGCTTCTTCGCCTTCGGCCACTTTCTTAGGGGGCAGCAGCATGCGCGATTTGATCTCGATCAGCATGGCCGCCATCAGCAGGTATTCGGCAGCCAGCTCCAGGTTGTGCTGGCGGATTTCATCGACATAGTTCAAATATTGGCGTGTCACGCCCGCCATGGGGATGTCGAGGATGTTGAAGTTCTGCTTGCGGATCAAATACAGCAGCAAGTCCAGCGGGCCCTCAAAGGCCTCCAGAAACACCTCCAGTGCATCCGGGGGGATGTACAGGTCTGTGGGCATCGAAAACAAGGGCTCACCATACAGGCGGGCCAAGGCCACTTGGTCCACCACCTGCGGCATGGGCGCAGTCGTGCTGTCCAAGGGTTGAGGAAGTTCGTTGATTTCGGCGCTCACGGGTGTCGATGTCAAAGTGCCACGGGCTCAAGCGCCTGTGGTTGCGTCATCAGGCCAGAGTTTGGTAGACGTACGGCTTTTGCGGCACCCGACCTGCCTTGAAGGCTTGCTGCTCGTCGCGGCTCAGTGACTTGTCCCATAGCAGGGCGCGGCCTTCTTGCTGCTGGGCGTCCAGTTCGGGCTGCTGGGCTTTGAGCTGGTTGATGAACTGGGTGGTGTCTGACTGGTAGTCGGGGCGGCGAAAAATGGACATGGTGTTTTTTCTCAATAAAGCAAAGGCGGTTGACTGGCGCTGAGCCCGTCAAACCGTTGACACTCCATTTTACCGGTCAGGTTGGTTCGCCAGGCTGACGGCGAGCGCCAAGCCTGCAGGCAAGTTGGCTTCCAGTTGACCATCCAAGTGTTCTATCAGACCACTGCGTTGCGCAATGTCCAGGGGTTGGTGCAGCAGCCCGCAAATGATCAGATGCACTTGTTTCTTGCGGCAGGTGTGGATCAGGCTCATCAAGGCATCCGCGCCCGATGAGTCGATGTAAATCACGTTCTTCAGATCGATCACCAAGATGGGGCAGGTCAATTGGTCTTCGATCTCTTCGATCAATGTCACTGCGCCAAAGAACAAGGCACCATACAAGCGCCAGGCTTGTATGCGTGTGCCGTAGCCTGCCAGACTGGCGTGCTCAATGTGGCTGACGGCTTCGCTGCGACTCAGGCTGGAGATTCTGTAGATGAAGGTCAGACAGGCCGCCACCAAACCAAATTCGACAGCCACGGTCAAGTCAAAAACCACGGTGAGAAAAAACACCGCCAGCAAGGTGGCCCGGTAAGGCGTGCGATATTGGCGCAGCAGCAAGAACTCGCGCCATTCGCCCATGTTCCAAGCAACAAACATCAAGATGGCAGCCAAGGCAGGCAGGGGAATGTGCCCAGCCAAGGGCGCGGCGATCATCACCACACCCAACAAGGTCAGTGCATGCACCATGCCGGCAACGGGGCTGGTGCCGCCGCTTTTGATATTGGTGACCGTGCGTGCGATCGTGCCGGTCGCAGGCATGCCGCCAAAGAAAGGTGTGATGAAGTTGGCCACGCCCTGAGCCATCAATTCTTGATTCGGGTTGTGGCGATCTTGCGCCATGCTGTCGGCGATCCGTGCGCACAGCAGTGATTCGATGGCACCCAGCAAAGCGAGCGTGAACGTGGGCATGATCAGAAAACGGGCACTGTCCCAGCTGAAATCAGGCCAATGGAACGTCGGTAAGGTGGCCGGGATCCCGCCAAATTTGCTGCCAATGGTTTCAACGGGCAATGACAAAGCCGAGGTGGCGATGGTTGCAAAAAGCAAAGCAATGATGGAGCCAGGCACCATGCTCAGCCATTGGTAAGGCGTCTCCAGCAGACGCCGACCAAGCCGCATCCAACCCACCAAGAGTGACAAGGAGCCCAGTGCGACCAGCAAAGCCGCCAAATTGATGCTGTTGAGGTGGCTGCTCAAGGCATTGAGGATGCCAAAAAAGTCCGCTGGCATGGTCAGCACTTTGAGACCCAGAAAATCCTTGACTTGAGACAGCATGATCAGCACGGCGATGCCGTTGGTGAATCCGATCACCACTGCAACGGGGATGAATCGTATCAAGCTGCCGAGTCGAAACAACCCCATCAAAAACAGCAAGATGCCCGACATGGCTGTTGCCAAGATCAGGTTGGCCAGGCCATAGCGCTCAAGGATGCCATAGACGATCACGATGAAGGCACCCGCTGGGCCGCCAATTTGTACCCGACTGCCCCCCAATGCTGAGATGAGAAAACCTGCAATGATGGCAGTGAACAGGCCTGCTTCAGGCTTGAGCCCGGAGGCGATGGCAAAAGCCATGGCCAAGGGCAAGGCGACGATACCGACGGTGATGCCTGCCGCCACGTCTCGTGCCAGCTGCTGACGGGTGTAGCCGTGAAAACTGTCCAGCAAACGGGGTCTGAAAAAATGAGTTGCTTGCATCCGGTTCATGCACGGTCGTGGAAGAGGTGGTCATGAAAATTATGCGCCATGCTGGTGCCAGTCATCCAACAAAGGACGCAGACCCAGCAGCCACAGCAAGCCCGCCAGCGGGATGGTGGTGACATATCCCAGGTGATTGAACCCCCAAGCTCCAATCAAGCCGCCTGCGATGAATCCGACCACCAGATACCCTTGCACGCGCAAACGATCCTGATTGGCCCGCACGGGTGATGTGCTGTGCAATCGGTTGAAGTAAACCATTTTGCCCAGCTCAATTCCGATGTCGGTGACCAAACCTGTGATGTGGGTGGTACGGATTTCGGCTTTGGATATTTTCGTGATCACGGCGTTTTGCAAGCCCATGATGAAGCACAACAGCACAACGGTAATGGGCATGAAGATTGGTGAATGGGCGTTGATGGCTGCACCAAAAAGACCAAAGACCAGCAGTGCAAATGACTCCAGCATCAAGGGCAAACTGTAGCTGCTGCGCAAATGCTGGCGCAGCCCCCAGTTGACCATGATGGCCGTGCACATGGCCCCCAGTACAAAAGCCATCAGGCAAGTGATGCCCGCCAGTGCCAGCCCCAGTTGACCCAGCACCAGATCGTCAGCAATCGATGAAACGATGCCTGTCATGTGGGATGTGTAACGCCCTACAGCCAAAAAGCCACCGGCATTGGTGGCACCCGCCACAAAGCTCAACACCAGCCCCAGGCGCAAATTGGCTTGGGGGCTTCGCTGCACATCGGTCCAACCTCGGATCAAGGGAAACATGTGCAGGGACTTTCTGAGAAATGCAGATCAGTGGATCCGCATGCCGGGCTTGGCACCGGGCCAGGGGTGCAGCACATGGATGCCGGGCTCGGCTTTTTCGTCGGCGTGGCTGGCGGCCAGCACCATGCCTTCTGACACGCCAAACTTCATCTTGCGCGGGGCCAGGTTGGCCACCATCACCGTGAGCTTGCCAATCAGGTCTTCGGGTTTGTACATGCTGGCGATGCCGCTGAACACATTGCGCATGCGGCCTTCGCCCACATCCAGCGTCAGGCGCAGCAGCTTGACCGAGCCTTCCACCGGTTCGCAGTTCACGATCTGGGCGATGCGCAGATCGACCTTGGCAAAGTCGTCGATGGAAATCGTCGGGGCGATCTCTTCGCCGCCTGGGATCAGCTTTTCTTCGACCACGGCCGGTGGCTCGAACAGGGCGTCGAGTTGTTCGGGGGTGACGCGTTGCATCAGGTGCTGGTAGGCGTTGATGGCGTGGCCCGCGCCCAGCAGGCTTTGTGCCTGGGCAAAGTTGAAGGGCGCGACATTCAGAAAGGCCTCGACCTGTGTGGCCAGCGCTGGCAAGACGGGCTTGAGCTGCAGCGTGAGCAGACGGAAGGCTTCGATGCAGGCTGTGCATGCATCGTGCAGGCGCGTTTCCTGGCCTTCTTGCTTGGCCAGTTCCCACGGTTTGTTTTGGTCCACATAGGCGTTGACCCTGTCGGTCAGCAGCATGATTTCGCGCAGGGCTTTGCCGTATTCGCGTTCTTCATAAAACGCGGCGATGCCGGGCGTGGCCGCTTGCAGCGCAGCCAGCAGCGCCTGGCCATCGGCACTCACAGTGCCCAATTGACCCTCAAAGCGCTTGGCGATGAAGCCGGCCGAGCGCGAAGCGATGTTGACGAACTTGCCAATCAAGTCGCTGTTGACGCGGGCCATGAAGTCTTCGGCGTTGAAGTCGATGTCTTCGTTGCGCCCCGACAGCTTGGCGGCCAGGTAGTAGCGCAGCCACTCGGGGTTCATGCCCAGGCTCAGGTACTTGAGCGGGTCCAAGCCCGTGCCCCGGCTCTTGCTCATTTTTTCGCCGTTGTTCACCGTCAGGAAGCCGTGCACGTTCACCTTGTTGGGCGTCTTGCGGCCACTGAAGTGCAGCATGGCGGGCCAGAACAAGGTGTGGAAAGTGACGATGTCCTTGCCGATGAAATGGATCTGCTCCAGATCCGGGTTGGCCATGTAGGCGTCGTAGTCTTCGCCGCGCTTGTCCAGCAGGTTTTTGAGCGATGCAAGGTAGCCTACAGGCGCGTCCAGCCACACATAAAAGTACTTGCCCGGCGCATCGGGGATTTCGATGCCAAAGTAAGGCGCATCGCGCGAGATGTCCCAGTCGCCCAGGCCTTCGCTGGTCGAGCCGTCGGGGTTGGTGCGCACGCTGAACCATTCCTTGACCTTGTTGGCCACCTCGGGCTGCAGCTTGCCGTCCTGGGTCCATTGGGTCAAAAATTCAACGCAGCGTGGGTCGGACAGCTTGAAGAAGAAGTGCTCAGAGGTTTTCAGCTCGGGCTTGGCACCCGACAGGGTCGAGAACGGGTTGATCAGGTCGGTGGGGGCATAGACCGCGCCGCACACCTCGCAGTTGTCACCGTACTGGTCTTTGGCGTGGCACTTGGGGCACTCGCCTTTGATGAAACGGTCGGGCAGGAACATGTTCTTGGCCGGGTCAAAGAACTGCTCCACGGCGCGCACCTCGATCAGCGAGCCGCCGTCGGCAGCCGAAATGTCGCGCAGGTCGCGGTAAATCTGGCGGGCCAGCTCGTGGTTCTCGGGCGCGTCGGTGCTGTGCCAGTTGTCAAAAGCGATGTGAAAGCCGTCCAAATAAGGCTTGCGGCCCGCAGCGATGTCGGCCACGAACTGTTGGGGTGTTTTGCCGGCCTTCTCGGCGGCGATCATGATCGGCGCGCCGTGGGTGTCGTCTGCGCCCACAAAGTTGACTTGGCTGCCCTGCATGCGTTGGAACCGCACCCAGATGTCGGCCTGGATGTATTCCATGATGTGGCCGATGTGGAAGTTGCCATTGGCGTAGGGCAAGGCGGTGGTGACAAAAAGCTGGCGTGTGGGGGCAGACATGGTGGGACGACTTGTAGGGGAATCAGCGATTTTAGAGGGTGCAAGGGGCCGTTGTCGGTAAACTGCGCCCCATCTCTTAGACAGCGCAGAAAGCATCCGAACCCCATGGCGACCACCGAACAACTCCTGCAAGCCCTGCAAACCGTCATCGACCCGAACACCGGCAAAGATTTCGTCTCGACCAAAGCCCTGAAAAACCTCACCGTTGAAGGCGGTGATGTGGCCTTTGACGTAGAGCTGGGTTACCCGGCCAAGAGCCAGATCCCGGCCTTGCGCCAGGCCTTGATTGCTGCGGCCAAAGGCGTGGCCGGCGTGAGCAATGTGTCGGCCAATGTGACGAGCCGGATCGTGGCCCATGCCGCTCAGCGCGGCGTGGCGCTGCTGCCACAGGTGAAAAACATCGTGGCCGTGGCCTCGGGCAAGGGTGGCGTGGGCAAAAGCACCACCGCCGTCAACTTGGCGCTGGCGCTGGCCGCCGAGGGTGCCAAGGTGGGCCTGCTGGACGCCGACATTTACGGACCCAGCCAGCCCATGATGATGGGCATCGAAGGCCGCCCCGAGAGCGAAGACGGCCAGACCATGGAGCCCATGGAAAACTATGGCGTGCAGGTCATGTCCATCGGTTTTCTGGTGGACCAAGACGAAGCCATGATCTGGCGCGGCCCCATGGCCACCCAGGCGCTGGAGCAGTTGCTGCGCCAGACCAATTGGAAAGAGCTCGATTATTTGATCGTCGACATGCCGCCCGGCACCGGCGACATCCAGCTGACGCTCAGCCAGCGCGTGCCCATGACCGGTGCGGTCATCGTGACCACGCCGCAGGACATCGCCCTGCTGGACGCCAAGAAGGGCATCAAGATGTTTGAAAAAGTCGGTGTGCCGATTTTGGGTCTGGTGGAGAACATGGCCGTGCACGTGTGCACGAACTGCGGCCATGTGGAGCACATCTTTGGCGCCGATGGCGGCAAGAAAATGGCCGCCGAATACGGCATGGACTACCTGGGTGCTTTGCCCCTGAACATGCAGATCCGTCTGCAGGCCGATAACGGCAAGCCCACCGTGGTGTCCGACCCCGAGGGCGAAGTGGCCCAGATCTACAAGGCCGTGGCCCGTCAGGTCGCGATCAAGATCGCGGCCAAGGCCAAGGACTTTTCCAGCAAGTTCCCCAGCATCAAAATCAGCAAAGACACCTGAGTTTCAGCCAAAGGCCTGCATATGTCAGGCGCTGTTCCTGATCGCGACTCGTCTGGACGTGTTCAGTTGCGTGTGATGACGGCGCAAGCAATGCGTGGTCCTGAATTGCCTGTGGGCTGGGTCTGAAAATCATCAGGATCGCGATGCACGATCAGGCCTCTGCCCACCACATCGGGGGCACCATTGCCAATGGTGAGTGTGCTGGTCTCGAAGGTAAAGCGTGCTACGCCCTGAGCATCGGCGACAAGACTGGGCAGGTCGCCGATGTGGTGAGCTCCTTGGCCGTGGGCACCGTGTGCTTGCCCCGTAGGATTGAAGTGCCCACCAGTGCTCATGCCATCGCCACTGGAACAGTCACCCTTTTCGTGTATGTGAAAGCCATGCGTCTTGCCAGGCACCAGGCCGCGCACTTCGCCACTGATGCGCACACGATCTGCCAGTGACACAAACTTCACCTGACCACTGGTGTTGTTGCCTTGCGTAGGCTGCAGCATGGCTCTGGCACTTGGTCCAGCACCCAAATCCAGATGCGTGCACGCGGACAGCAGTGCAAGGCCAGCGGTGCTGCATGCGATGGTTTTGACAAAACGCTTCATGGTGTTCTCCTCCCGTCGTGGGTCAGTGGGTGACAGATTCGAGGAGCATACTTTATAAAATTTATTTGTATTATTTTTTGTGCTTAACGTGTCTTTTCCAGGTCGCGTAAACGGAAGCGCTGGATTTTGCCCGTGGCGGTCTTGGGCAACTCGGCCACAAACTCGATGAAGCGTGGGTACTTGTAGGGCGCCAGGCGCTCTTTCACAAAGGCTTTGACTTCCTCTTGCGTCAGGTTCTGACCGGCTTTGAGCACGATGAAGGCCTTGGTCTTGGTCAGGCCGTCGGTGTCTTCCTTGCCGATCACAGCCGCTTCCAAAATGGCCGGGTGCTGCACCAGTGTGGCTTCGACTTCAAACGGCGAGACATAAATGCCGCTGACCTTGAGCATGTCGTCATTGCGGCCCGCGTAGGTGTAGTAACCGTCGGGGTCGCGGGTGTACTTGTCGCCGCTCTTGGTCCACACGCCTTGGAAGGTGTCGCGGGTCTTTTCGCGGTTGTTCCAATACATCAAGGCGCTGCTGGGGCCCTGGATGTACAGGTCGCCGATCTCGTTGTGCCCGGTGACCACGCTGCCGTCTTCGTTGCGCAACTGGACTTCGTAGCCGGGCACGGCTTTGCCGGTCGTGCCGTAACGCACGTCGCCGGGGCGGTTGGACAAAAAGACGTGCAGCATTTCTGTGGAGCCGATGCCGTCGATGATTTCGCAACCGAAGTGGGCTGTCCAGCGCTCGCCAATGTCACGCGGCAGCGCTTCACCCGCCGACGAGCACAGGCGCAGCGCGACCTGTTTTTTGGCGGGCAGATCAGGGCTGGCCAGCATGCCGCCGTAGCCGGTGGGGGCACCATAAAAGACGGTGGGCTGGTGGTCGACCAGGCGCTTGAAGGTCGCTTGTGGGGTGGGGCGCTCGGCCATCAGCACCACGCTGGCGCCCACGCTCAAGGGGAAAGTCAGTGCGTTGCCCAGGCCATAAGCAAAGAACAGCTTGGCGGCCGAGAACACCACATCGCTTTCGCGCAACGCCAGCACGTTTTTGCCATACAGCTCGGCGGTCCAGTACAGGTTGCCTTGGCTGTGCACGGTGCCCTTGGGTTTGCCGGTGGAGCCCGACGAGTACAGCCAGAAAGCCGGTTCATCGGCCAGTGTTTGCGCGGGCAGCACTGGGGTGTTTTGTGCCACGACATCGGCCATGTGGAGTTGGCCTTGCGCCAAAGCACCGGTGGGGCGTGACACCACCACATGCTTCACTTCGGTCTTGCCCAAGTCCAAGGCGGCTTGCAAGGTGGGCAACAAGGCCCCCGACACCAAAGCGGCTTGGGCGCGGCTGTTGCTCAGCATGAAGGCGTAGTCTTCGGCCGTGAGCAGCGTGTTGACGGCCACGGGCACCACGCCCGCATAGAGCGAGCCCAAAAAGGCTACCACCCAGTCGCTGCTGTCTTGCATCAGCAAGAGCACGCGTTCTTCGCGCTTGAGGCCCAGCGCTTGCAGGCCGCCTGCAAAGCGGCGGATCTGCTCGGTCAGCGCGCCATAGGTCAGCGAACCCACATCGTCGATCAGGGCGGTTTTGGCACTGCGCCCTGCGTTGGTGGCGATCAGGTGCTGCGCAAAGTTGAAGTCGGTGCTTGGGGCATTCACGGGCTGCGTCATGTTTGTCTCCTTGGGGGCTCAGTGTTTTTCAAATGGTTTGATTTTGCAAATCTTCTGTAGGAGCCGCGCCCTCGCGGCGATGCGCCTGCAGAGGCGTTTTCGCCGCGATGGCGCGGCTCCTACAAGTGCGTTCAGAGGGCCAGTTTGCCGCCTTGGGCTGCCAGCACGTCCAGGGCCAGCGAGCTGCCTTGCACCGCTGTGCGGCGGTGGTAGAAGTTCAGCGCCCGCAAGCCACCCAACTCTTCGCCGCCACCGGCGCGGCCGGGGCCGCCGTGCAGGCTCATGGGCATCACGTTGCCGTGGCCGCTGTGCAGGGCCGCCACATCGGGCGAAATGGCATGTACACGACCGTGGCTGCTGGCCAGCTCGATGGAAGCCTGAGCGGTGAAGGCGGGGTCTTCGCTGTAGACCGAGCAGACCAGCGAGCCTTCGCCGCGGCGGATCATGGCGTAGGCCTCGTCGATGCTGTCGTACGGCATCAGGGTGGACACGGGGCCAAACACCTCGACCGCGTGCAGTACCTTGGCTGTCATGGGCGACTCGGTGCCCAGCAGCACCGGGGCCACGCAAGCGCTGTTGGCGTCGGCATCGATCAGTGCGGCACTGTTGCCGTCGAACAAAACGGTGGCTTCGGTTTTCAGCAGTGTCAGGCCCGCCAGCACGCTGGCTTTTTGTTCCTGACTGACCAATGCACCCATGCGCACGGTCTCGTTGCGCGGGTTGCCCACGGTGGTTTTGGCCAGGCGCGCACCAATGGCGTCTGCGGCGGCTTTGTACAAGGCGCGGGGCACAAAGATCCGGCGGATCGCGGTGCATTTCTGGCCCGATTTGACGGTCATCTCGCGGACGACTTCGGCCACCAGCAGCTTGAAGGCTTCGCTGTCTGCGGTGGCTGCAGGCGAGAGCAGGGCGCTGTTCAGGCTGTCGGCCTCGATGTTGCAGCGCACCGACAGCTCGGTTACGGCACGGTGGCTGCGGATGATCTTGCCCGTCTCGGCCGAGCCGGTGAAGCTGACCACGTCAAAAGCTTGCAGCTGGTCCATCAGTCCTGCGGAGGAGCCGCAGATGACCGACAGGGCGCCCACAGGCAGCACGCCCGCATCGACCACGTCTTTGACCATGCGCTGGGTCAGCCAAGCGGTGGCCGTGGCGGGTTTGATGATGACGGGCACGCCCGCGAGCAGGGCCGGGGCGGCTTTTTCCCACAGGCCCCAGCTGGGGAAGTTGAAGGCGTTGATGAACAGCGCCACGCCGCGTGTGGGCACCTGGATGTGTTGGGTCTGAAAAGCCGGGTCTTTGGCCATGCGGATGCGCTCGCCGTCGAGCAGCAGTGTGGCGTCGCCCAGGGCAGCGCCCTGCTTGGCGTAGTAGCCCAGGGTGAAGATCGCGCCGTCGATGTCTACGCCCGAGTCCTTGGCCACGGTGCCGCTGTTGGCCGTGGCGATCTCGTAGTAGGCGTCTCGGTTGGCTTGCAGCACTTCCACGATCTTGTTCAGCAATGCAGCGCGCTGGCCGTAGCTCAGGGCACGCAGGGCAGCGCCGCCTTGCTCGCGGGCAAAGGCAAAGCCTTCGGCCAGGTCGATGCCGCTGCTGGACACGCGGGCCAGCTCGGTGCCCAGCACCGGGTCGAACATCGGCGTGCCTGCGCCGTTGCCGGTTTGCCAGCGGCCTGCGAAGAAGTTGGGGAGCAATGCGGTGGTCATGGGGAACTTTCCAAGGGTTGTGAGGGGGCACATGCATTGGCATGCACAAAAAAACTGTTCTTGCTGTCCAGTTGGCGGTATAAACAGAGGTTGATGCACTATTGTGCTTGCCCGCTAGTATGCAATAAAGTGCATGTTTTGGGTTCGTTGAAATTTAAGGGTTTTCCCTTGCCTTTGATCCAAGGTCCAACATGACAAGTCAAGAGTCCACCTTGATGGAACCGTCCGAGTCGGAGACAAAACGCAGCCCCTTTCTGGAGGCGCTGGGCGAGCGCGTGCGCACCCTGCGTTCGCGTCAGGGCATGACGCGCCGCGCTGTGGCGGTGGCCGCCGATGTGTCTGAGCGCCATCTGGCCAATCTGGAATACGGCACGGGCAATGTGTCGGTGCTGGTGCTGCTGCAAGTGGCCAGCGCTTTGCAGTGTTCGCTGGCCGAGTTGCTGGGTGATGTGACCACCAGCTCGCCCGAGTGGCTGCTGATCCGCGAGTTGCTCTCCAAGCGCAGTGAGGCCGATTTGCGCCGCGCCCGCGTGCAGCTGAGCGACATGTTTGGCGAAGGCGGCAATGCGCAAGAGCGCAAGAACCGCATTGCCTTGATTGGCTTGCGCGGTGCGGGCAAAACCGCGCTGGGCCAGCGCCTGGCCGACGACATGGGCTTTCCCTTCATCGAGCTCAGCCGCGAGATCGAGCAGTTTGCTGGCTGCCAGATCAGCGAAATCCACAACCTGTATGGCGCCAATGCCTACCGCCGTTACGAGCGCCGAGCACTCGAAGAGGCCATTCAAATTTACCCCGAAGTGGTGATCGCCACCCCGGGCGGCTTGGTGTCGGATTCGGCCAACTTAAATGTGTTGCTCTCGCACTGCACCACCGTGTGGCTGCAGGCCGACGCGGTCGACCACATGGGCCGCGTGGCCGCGCAAGGCGACATGCGCCCCATGGCCGCCAGCCGAGAGGCGATGGAAGACCTCAAACGCATTCTGGAAGGGCGCTCGGCCTTCTATTCCAAGGCCGACATGGCCATCAACACCAGCGGCCGCACCGAAGACCAAGCCTTTGAGGCCTTGCGTACTTCGGTTCGCCAGCATCTGGCCATGCCCGCGTGAGGCCGGGCGAAGATGTTCAATTCCTAGGGTAAATACTTAGTAAATGCATTAAAGTGCATATTGATGGCGGGCAAGGTCTGCACTAAACTTCCAATCAACATGCAGCGAAATGCATTTTTTGACCGAAGTCAAACCCATTCCTTCCATCGGAGACACCCATGACAACATCGCCACAGGTTGACTACCAAACCAACCCTTCCCAATACAAGCACATCAACTTGGCCTTCGATGGCGAGATCGCGACCTTGTCGATCAACATCAACGAAGACGCTGGCATCCGTCCTGGCTACAAACTGAAGCTCAACAGCTATGACTTGGGTGTGGACATCGAATTGCATGACGCGCTGCAACGCATCCGCTTCGAGCATCCCGAAGTGCGCTCGGTGGTGGTGACCAGCTTGAAAGACCGCGTGTTCTGCTCCGGTGCCAACATCTTCATGCTGGGTGTGTCCACCCACGGCTGGAAAGTGAACTTTTGCAAGTTCACCAACGAAACCCGCAACGGCATCGAAGACTCCAGCAAGCACGACGGTCTGAAATTCGTCGCGGCCCTGAACGGCGCTTGCGCTGGCGGCGGCTATGAGCTGGCCTTGGCATGCGATGAAATCGTGCTGGTGGACGACCGTTCTTCTTCGGTGTCTTTGCCTGAAGTGCCTTTGCTGGGCGTGTTGCCTGGCACCGGCGGCCTGACCCGCGTGACCGACAAGCGCCATGTGCGCCACGACCTGGCCGACATCTTCTGCACCAGCGTGGAAGGTGTGCGCGGTCAAAAAGCCGTGGACTGGCGCCTGGTCGACGCGATCGCCAAGCCCGCCGTGTTCAAGGACGTGGTCAAGGCACGCGCCACCCAATTGGCCGCTGGCAGCATCCGCCCTGCAGGCGTCAAGGGCGTGGAACTGACCCCTTTGAACCGCACCATCGCTGCCGATGCGCTGACTTACACCAACGTCACGGTGGAGATCGACCGCGCCAAGCGCATCGCCACCTTCACCGTCAAGGCCCCAGCTACCGCACAGCCTACCGACATCGCGGGC
The DNA here is from genome assembly GCF_003063575.1 of Limnohabitans sp. Jir72. Taxonomy (GTDB): domain Bacteria; phylum Pseudomonadota; class Gammaproteobacteria; order Burkholderiales; family Burkholderiaceae_C; genus Limnohabitans_A. The sequence continues at coordinate 49,957 of NZ_NESC01000003.1, read as the reverse complement.
ATCGAAGCCGCAGGCATGAACTGGTGGCCGCTGCAAATGGTGCGCGAACTGGATGACGCTATCTTGCACATGCGCACCAACGAACTCGACATCGGCACCTGGGTGCTCAAGACAGCTGGCGACGCCGCCGCCGTGTTGGCCTCGGACGCCACCATGCTGGCCCACAAAGACCACTGGTTTGTGCGTGAAACCATCGGCCACCTGCGCCGCACCCTGGCCCGCATGGACGTGACCTCGCGCAGCCTGTTCGCCCTGATCGAAGAGGGGACATGTTTTGTCGGCACACTTGCCGAATTGGCTTTCTGCGCCGACCGCGCCTACATGCTGGCGCTGCCGGACGACGAGGCCAAGGCCCCCAAGATCCAGCTGAACGAAATGAACTTCGGTTTCTTCCCCATGGTCAACGACCAAACCCGCCTGCAGCGCCGCTTCTACGAAGAAGTGCCGGCCATGGAAGCCGCTCGCGGCGCCATCGGCAAAGCGCTGGACGCTGACGCGGCTTTGGCCCTGGGCTTGGTGACTGCAGCCCCTGACGACATCGACTGGGCGGACGAAATCCGCCTGGCCCTGGAAGAGCGTTCGTCCATGTCGCCTGACGCGCTGACCGGTCTGGAAGCCAATTTGCGTTTCGCCAGCCAAGAAAACATGCTCACCCGCATTTTTGGTCGCCTGACCGCCTGGCAAAACTGGATCTTCCAGCGCCCCAACGCCGTCGGCGAAAAAGGTGCCCTGAAGGTCTATGGCAAAGGCGAAAAAGTTCAATTCGATTTGAACCGCGTTTAAAAATTTTTCACCAGGAGAACATCATGTCCGGTATCAACTACAGCGAAAAAATCCCCAACAACGTCAACCTGAGCGAAGACCGCACGCTGCAACGCGCCTTGGAGCAGTGGCAGCCCAACTTCATCAACTGGTGGGACGACATGGGCCCCGAAGGCTCCACCGACATGGACGTGTACCTGCGCACCGCCGTGAGCGTGGACCCGCAAGGCTGGGCCCAGTTCGGCCACGTCAAGATGCGTGACTACCGCTGGGGCGTTTTCATGAACCCCGGTGAGCAAGACCGCAAGATCCATTTTGGTGACCACATCGGCGAAAAAGCCTGGCAAGACGTGCCTGGCGAACACCGCGCCAACCTGCGCCGCATCATCGTGACGCAAGGCGACACCGAGCCCGCATCCGTCGAGCAACAACGTCACCTGGGCCTGACTGCGCCCAGCATGTACGACCTGCGTAACCTGTTCCAGATCAACGTCGAAGAAGGCCGCCACCTGTGGGCCATGGTGTACCTGTTGCACAAATACTTCGGCAAAGACGGCCGTGAAGAAGCCGACGCCCTGTTGCAGCGCAACAGCGGCAACGAAGACAATCCACGCATCTTGCAGGCCTTCAACGAGAAGACCCCTGACTGGTTGTCCTTCTTCATGTTCACCTACTTCACCGACCGTGATGGCAAGTTCCAGTTGTGTGCCTTGGCCGAGTCGGCTTTCGACCCCCTGGCCCGCACCACCAAGTTCATGTTGACCGAAGAAGCACATCACATGTTTGTGGGCGAGTCTGGCGTGAGCCGCACCATCCAGCGCACCGTGGATGTGATGAACCAGCTGAAAACCGACGACGTGGCCAAGCTGCGCGCTGCCGGTGTGATCGATCTGCCGACCATCCAGCGCTACATCAACTTCCACTTCTCGGTGACCATCGACTTGTTCGGTGCCGACGAGTCGTCCAACGCGGCCACTTTCTACAGCTCCGGCTTGAAGGGCCGTTACGAAGAAGGCAAGCGTGGTGATGACCACGTCTTGAAGGGCAACAGCTACAAGATCCTGTCGGTCGAAGACGGCAAGCTGATCGAAAAAGAAGTGCCGATGCTCAACGCCTTGAACGAAGTGCTGCGCGACGACTACATCACCGACTCCAAAGGCGGCATCGAGCGTTGGAACCGTGTGATCAGCAAAGCGGGCATTCCTTTCACATTGAAGGCACCGCACAAAGCCTTCCACCGCAACATCGGTTCTTTGTCCGGCTCCAAAATCACGCCCGATGGCCAAGTGGTGACCGACGAGCAGTGGATGGCGCAAGTGGCCGAGTGGTTGCCCACCAACGAAGACCGCGCTTATGTGGCCAGCCTGATGGGCCGTGTGGTCGAGCCAGGCAAGTTTGCCAACTGGATCGCGCCACCCGTCATGGGCATCAACCGTCAGCCTGTGGACTTTGATTACGTTCGCTTCAACTGATGCGTTGATTCACTGATCGACTGCTGCCTCTGCTTTGTTGCGGGGGCGGCAGTTGACAGAGGAAGGGGCGGGTTCCTCATAACGGGGTACCGAAAAATCGTCACCCGCCCCTTCCTCTGTCAACTGCATGGGGTTTGTCATCCACAAACGCCTGTAGACTGCCAAAGCTTGAATCGGCCTTCAGCTGTGGGATGGCTTGGGGCGGGGCGCCGATTTCTGGTACCCCAGTATGAGGGCCCCCGCCCCAAGTTATCGCGCAGCGGTCTTTGCAGACCCAGACCCCAGCCGCAGCAGTTCCGATAGACACAAAACACAACACCGAAAGCCTGAGGAGGCATTCCATGAGCACAGACATCCTGATCAAACAGCACGTCATCGACCCCGAGATCTGCATCCGCTGCAACACCTGCGAAGCGATCTGCCCGGTGGGCGCGATCACGCACGACTCGCTCAACTACGTGGTCAAGGCCGACATCTGCAACGGTTGCATGGACTGCATCTCACCATGCCCGACAGGCTCGATTGACAACTGGCGCATGATGCCCAAGGCCAAGGCCTACAGCATCGAAGAACAACTCAAGTGGGATGAACTGCCTGCTGAACTGAGCGCCGAAGAACTGGCTGCGGCTGGTGGTGGCGATGCGGGCGCTGCTCAGGAAGAAGCGCAAGCCGCTGTGCAAGCGGCCGCCGCCTCGTCGGCATCGGCGGTCACAACCGCCGTTGCCTCGGGCTTCAACTCCGCCCAGTTCGGCGCGACCATTCCCCCTTGGTCGGCTGCGCATGCCTACACCAACCTGTATGGCCCCAAGGCTGCCGAGAAAACCATCACCGCCACCGTCACCGGCAACCTGCGCGTGACCGAAGTCGGCAAACAGGATGGCCAACACGATTACGACACCCACCACATCGTGCTCGACTTCGGCAACTTGCCTTTCCCCGTGCTCGAAGGCCAGTCGATCGGCATCTTGCCCCCAGGCGAAGACGCCAAAGGCAAGCCGCACCACGCCCGCCAGTACTCCATTGCCAGCCCCCGCAATGGCGAACGTCCCGGCCACAACAACCTGTCGCTGACCATCAAGCGCGTGCTCGAAGACCACGACGGTCAACCGGTGCGCGGCGTGGGCTCCAACTACATGTGCGACCTGAATGTGGGTGACAAAGTGCAGGTGATCGGCCCGTTCGGTGCCAGCTTCTTGATGCCCAACCACCCCAAGAGCAACATCGTCATGATCTGCACCGGCACGGGCTCTGCACCCATGCGCGCCATGACCGAATGGCGCCGCCGCCTGCGCGCCAGCGGCAAGTTCGAAGGCGGCAAGTTGATGCTGTTCTTTGGTGCACGCACGCCTGCCGAGTTGCCGTACTTTGGACCGCTCAACAACTTGCCCAAAGATTTCATCGACATCGAATTCGCTTTCTCTCGTGAAGCAGGCAAAACCAAGCGCTATGTGCAAGACGCCCTGCGCGACCGTGCTGCCGATGTGGCGGCGCTGCTCAAAGACGGCAACACCTGTTTCTATGTGTGTGGCCTCAAGAGCATGGAAGAGGGCGTGGTCATGGCGCTGCGCGACATCGCACAAAACGCCGGTCTGGACTGGGAAGCCATCGGTGGCGTGCTCAAGAAAGAAGGCCGCCTGCATTTGGAGACTTATTGACTTATTGATTCATTTGAATTTTTTTAATCATTCCAATGAAAACTTTGAGCGGGTAGCAGGCCATGGTTATCCCTCGGTTTGATCTGGATTGTTGGTTTATGTAAGTTTTTGTTCAGTATTGACGTTGATCCTGCAAGTTCTCTTGATCCAAGTTATGCCGACGACGCGGCTTGATCAACATCAATGAACTTCTGGAGTACTTGGATGACGACTCAATCACCTGGTTGGTTGGACAAAGAACGGATCATTGCCGGCCCCGGCTTTAACCGTTGGTTGGTCCCTCCTGCAGCTTTGGCCATTCACCTGTGCATTGGCATGGCGTATGGTTTTTCGGTGTTTTGGTTGCCGCTGTCCAAAGCGATCGGCATCAAGGATGCCGTCAAATGTGGCCCTGATGTGGGGTTCTGGGCGCAACTGTTCACCACCAGTTGCGACTGGCAAATTTCAACCTTGGGTTGGATGTACACCCTGTTCTTTGTGTTGTTGGGCACCAGTGCGGCCACATGGGGCGGCTGGCTCGAGCGCGCAGGTCCCCGCAAGGCGGGTGTGGTGTCGGCCCTGTGTTGGTGCGGCGGCATGTTGCTGTCGGCCTTGGGCATTTACCTGCACCAGTTCTGGCTCATGATTGTGGGCTCCGGCATCATCGGCGGCATTGGGCTGGGCTTGGGTTACATATCGCCCGTTTCGACCCTGATCAAGTGGTTCCCCGATCGCCGCGGCATGGCCACAGGCATGGCCATCATGGGCTTTGGCGGCGGCGCGATGATTGGCTCGCCTTTGGCCGCTGACCTGATGAAGTATTTCGCCACCCCCACCGACGTGGGTGTGATGCAAACTTTCATCGTCATGGCCTTGGTGTACTTCGTGTTCATGATGGCCGGTGCTCTGGGTTACCGCGTGCCTGAAACGGGTTGGAAGCCAGCGGGCTGGACCCCACCCCCTGCACAGGCCAACAACGCCATGATCACGCAGCGCCATGTGCATGTGAGCAAAGTCTGGGGCATTCCCCAGTTCTGGCTGATCTGGATGGTGCTGTGCATGAACGTGAGCGCAGGCATCGGTGTGATTGGCATGGCTTCGCCCATGCTGCAAGAAGTCTTTGGTGGCACCTTGATCGGTGTTCCTGCCAAGTTTGGTGACCTGGACAAGGACCAACTCAAAGCCATTGCCACGGTGGCTGCGGGTTTCACTGCGCTCTTGAGCTTGTTCAACATTGGTGGCCGCTTTTTCTGGGCCAGCCTGTCTGACAAGCTGGGTCGCAAGCTGACCTACATCGTGTTTTTTGTGCTGGGCGGCGTGCTGTATTTCAGTGTGCCAGGCAGCGCCGCTGCGGGCAGCATTGTGTTGTTTGTCGCCGCTTTCTGCATCATCTTGAGCATGTACGGTGGTGGCTTTGCAACTGTGCCGGCTTACTTGGCCGACATTTTTGGCACACAAATGGTGGGTGCCATCCATGGCCGCTTGCTCACGGCATGGGCCACGGCGGGCGTGCTTGGCCCGGTGGTGGTGAACTACATGCGCGAATACCAACTGGGCTTGGGCATCCCGCGTGAACAGGTTTACAACCAAACCATGTACATCCTGGTGGGCATGCTGGTGGTGGGCTTGATTTGCAATTTGCTGGTCAAACCACTGAACGACAAATGGTTCATGACGGCAGACGAGCTGGCCCACGAAAAACGCTTGGCCCACGAAAAGGCGGTCGCCTCTGAAGTGGTGCGCGGTGGTGAAGCCTCAGGGTCGGATGCTGTGAACCCCATGTTCGTGGCCTTGGCTTGGGTGGCTGTTGGCATTCCCTTGGCTTGGGGCATCTACCGCACCTTGCTCAGCGTCGCGAAGTTTTTCGCCTGATGCACGCCTAGTCACGTCGGGCCAAGCGCCTGATCAAGCCCCGCTGCCGCAGTCATTGCGTTGGCGGGGCTTTTTGGTTTGTGCAAAACCGCGTGTGCACGCTTATGTTTCAATCGATCCTCCATGAAAATTTCACAAAATTCAGTCTCCGATTCGTCGCCTGCCGTGACCTTGGCCACGGTCGATGACATGCGTCAACGCATCCGTTCCAAAAGCAAACTCAAAGGCCGTCAAACAGACGATGCTTCTTTGGCCGCTGTGCGCGAATTGTTGGGTGCGGCACCGCATCGGCGTGATCTGTTGATCGAACACTTGCATGTGCTCAATGACCATTTCGGCGGGCTGCACGATCACCATCTGGTGGCGCTGGCCAAAGAGATGAACATCCCAATGGCCGAGGTGTACGAGGTCGCGACCTTCTATCACCACTTTGAAGTGATCAAGGGTGACGAGGCCGCGCCTGGCCTGACCGTGCGGGTCTGTGATGGCTTGAGCTGTGAGCTGGCTGGGGCGCAAGATTTATTGGCCCGGTTGCCCCAAATTTTGGGTTCAGGCGATGTGCGTGTGATCGCAGCGCCTTGCATTGGCCGCTGTGAGCAAGCGCCTGCGGTGGTGGTGCACCAGCACCCCGTGCCCTTTGCCACCACCGAGGCGGTGGCCAAGGCCGTCACTGCCAACTTGCACGGCCACCCCAAGGCTGCAGACCAAGCGCAGTTCGATGCGGCAGCGTTGGCAGAACAAGCGGTCTCGCCTGTGTCCGATGTGAGCACCGCGCCCGCCTATGTGGGCATGGACGCGTATTTGGCGCAAGGCGGTTACGCCTTGCTCAGGGACGTCGCGTCGGGGCGTCTCGACGCAGAGTCGTGCATCCAGGCCATGGAAGACTCGGGCCTGCGCGGCTTGGGTGGCGCGGGCTTTCCGGCCGGGCGCAAGTGGCGCATCGTGCGCGACCAAACCGCCCCCAAACTGATGGCTGTGAACATCGACGAAGGTGAACCTGGCACCTTCAAAGACCGCACGTACTTGGAGCGCGACCCGCACCGTTTTTTGGAAGGCATGCTGGTGGCCGCGCAGGTGGTGGGCATTGACGCTTGCTACATTTATTTGCGTGACGAATACCACGGCTGCCGCGCACTTCTGGAGGCCGAGTTGGCCAAGTTGCAGGCGAACCCGCCTTGCAAGTTGCCCTTGATCGAGCTGCGCCGCGGTGCCGGGGCCTACATCTGTGGCGAAGAGTCCGCCATGATCGAAAGCATTGAAGGCAAACGGGGTGAGCCGCGCATGCGCCCGCCTTACATCGCGCAGGTGGGCCTGTTTGGCCGCCCGACGCTGGAGCACAACTTCGAAACCCTGTTTTGGGTGCGCGACATCGTGCAGCGGGGGCCGCAATGGTTCAGCAGCTTTGGCCGCAATGGGCGCAAAGGCTTGCGCAGTTTCAGCGTCAGCGGACGCGTCAAACACCCCGGGGTGAAACTCGCGCCAGCGGGCATCACGGTCAAAGAGTTGATCAACGAATACTGCGGCGGCATGGCCCCAGGCCATGAGCTGTATGCCTATTTGCCAGGTGGCGCTTCGGGTGGCATCTTGCCCGCCAGCATGGGGGACATTCCCCTCGACTTTGACACCCTGCAGCCGTATGGCTGCTTCATCGGTTCAGCGGCCGTGATTGTGTTGGGACACCAAGACAAAGCCCGCGATGCTGCTGTGAACATGATGAACTTCTTTGCCCACGAAAGCTGCGGGCAGTGCACGCCATGCCGTGTGGGCACGGCCAAAGCGGCCGCTTTGATGGACGCCCCGGTCTGGGACAACGCCACACTGGAAGACCTCAACGTGGTGATGACCGACGCCTCCATTTGCGGTCTCGGTCAAGCGGCACCCAACCCGGTGCGCTGCATTCAAAAATATTTTCCTCAGGAAATTGGAGCATCGCTGTGAACGCACCGACCTCTTTGTCCGAAGTGACCCCCAAAACCGTCGAATTCAAGCTCGACGCCCAAACCATCCATGCCTATGAGGGCGAAACCATCCTCAAGGCCGCCAAGCGCCATGGCATCGATATCCCCCACCTTTGCTACAAGGACGGGTACCGCGCCGACGGCAATTGCCGCGCTTGCGTGGTCGAGATTGCAGGCGAGAGAACACTGGCCCCCAGTTGCTGCCGCAGCGCCACCGAGGGCATGCAAGTGCAGGCCCAGAGTGAGCGCGCCGTCAAAAGCCAGAAGATGGTGCTGGAGATGCTGCTGTCTGACATGCCCGACGTGGGACACAAATGGAACGACGCTGACGTGACCGGTCAGGGTGCAGCTACCGACACGGGGCAGCACGGTGAACTGAGCGACTGGGCCAGCCGCATGGCCGTGACGGTGCGCCCTGAGCTGAAAGCTTTGCGCCGCGAACAGCCGCAGACCGATGTCTCCCATCCCGCCATGGCCGTGAACCTGGACGCCTGCATCCAATGCAACCGCTGCGTTCGGGCTTGCCGTGAAGAGCAGGTCAATGGCGTCATTGGTTACGCCTCGCGCGGCGCGCACAGCGAGATCGTGTTTGACCTGGGCGATGCCATGGGCGACAGCACCTGCGTGGCTTGTGGGGAATGTGTGCAGGCCTGCCCCACAGGCGCCTTGATGCCCAAAACCCAAGTGGGCACGCAAGTGGTCGACAAAAAGGTCGATTCGGTGTGCCCATTTTGCGGCGTGGGCTGTTTGTTGACCTACAACGTCAAGGACAACGTCATCGTGAGCGTGGACGGGCGCGACGGGCCTGCCAACCACAGCCGCCTGTGCGTCAAAGGGCGATTTGGCTTTGACTACGCCGCCAGTCCCCAACGCCTCACAGTGCCCTTGATCCGCAAGGACGGGGTTTCCAAAGATCCAGAGTTGCTGAACCGTTTGAACCGCAGCATGTCCGAGCACGGTGCCGATTGGTCTGAGGTGTTCCGCGAAGCCACTTGGGAAGAAGCGCTGGCTTTGGGCGCTGGCCGCTTGAAAGACCTGCGCGACCAATTCGGCCCCAAGTCCTTGGCCGGTTTCGGTTCAGCCAAAGGCAGCAACGAAGAAGCCTACTTGTTCCAAAAACTGGTGCGCACCGGATTTGGCTCCAACAACGTCGACCACTGCACACGCTTGTGCCATGCCTCCAGCGTGGCCGCTTTGCTGGAAGGCGTGGGCTCAGGCGCAGTGAGCAATCAGGTGAATGACGTCGAACACTCAGACTTGATTTTTGTCATTGGCTCCAACCCGACGGCCAATCACCCTGTGGCCGCGACCTGGATGAAAAATGCCGCCAAGCGCGGCGCCAAAATCGTGCTGGCCGATCCACGGGTCACCGACATTGGCAAGCACGCCTGGCGCACCTTGCAGTTCAAGCCCGACACCGATGTGGCCATGCTCAATGCGCTCATCCATGTGGTGATCGAAGAAGGCTTGGCCGATCAGGACTTCATTGCCCAGCGGGCCAACAATTACGAAGCCCTGAAAGAAAACGTCAAAGGCTACAGCCCCGAGGCGATGGCACCCATTTGCGGCGTGCCAGCAGAAACCTTGCGCGAAGTGGCACGCGAGTTTGCCAAAGCCAAAGGCGCCATGATCTTGTGGGGCATGGGCGTGAGCCAGCACGTCCACGGCACCGACAATGCCCGCTGCTTGATCGCCTTGGTCACCGTGACTGGCCAGATTGGCAAACCCGGCTCGGGTCTGCACCCTTTGCGTGGCCAGAACAACGTGCAAGGGGCTTCAGACGCGGGCTTGATCCCGATGATGTTCCCCAACTACCAACGCGTCACCAACGGGGCGGCGCACGCCTGGTTTGAGGACTTCTGGAGCACCCCGCTGGATGCCCAACCGGGCTACACGGTGGTGGAAATCATGCACAAGATCTTGGCACCCGAGGCCGATGCGCACAAGGTGCGCGGCATGTACATCATGGGCGAGAACCCCGCCATGAGCGACCCGGACTTGAACCATGCCCGCCATGCCTTGGCCTCGCTCGAGCATTTGGTGGTGCAGGACATCTTCATGACCGAAACCGCCTGGCTGGCCGATGTGGTGTTGCCCGCGACCGCTTGGCCCGAGAAAAACGGCACCGTCAGCAACACCGACCGCATGGTGCAATTGGGCAAGCAAGCGATCGACCCACCCGGCCAGGCCAAACCCGATTTGTGGATCATCCAGCAGATGGCCGAGCGCATAGGCGCTTATGCTTCCCACACCCAGTTGACCCCCACAGGGGATTGGGGCCGTGGCCGTCCACTGGCCTGTGGTTATGAAGGCGAGTTCGATGGCGTGGCCGAGGTGTATGACGAAATGCGCCGTGCCATGCACTCCGCCATCTCGGGCATCACTTGGGACCGTTTGCAGCGCGAGTCCAGCGTCACTTACCCTTGCTTGACCGCGGATGACCCGGGGGCACCCACGGTTTTTATTGACCATTTCGCGACCGAAGACGGCCGCGTGAATCTGGTGCCCGCTGACATCATTCCTGCTAACGAGCGGCCCGATGCCCAATACCCCTTTGTGCTGATCACCGGGCGTCAGCTCGAGCATTGGCACACGGGCAGCATGACCCGCCGCGCCACCGTGCTCGACGCCATCGAGCCCATGGCCACGGCATCGATGTGTGGCGGCGACATGGCCCCATTGGGCTTGAGCACAGGCGATGCGCTCACGATCCAATCGCGCCGGGGCCAAGTCACCCTGCATGTCAGGCGCGACGATGGCACTCCCCCAGGTGCGGTGTTTGTGCCCTTTGCGTATTACGAAGCGGCGGCCAACCTGATGACCAATGCGGCGCTGGACCCGTTTGGGAAAATCCCAGAGTTCAAGTACTGCGCGGTGGCCATCCGGGCGGGGGGCGTGCCTTCTGCTGTGGCCGGCTACGGGACCCACGCTTTGATGCCTTGATCATGCGCCTTGGAGCCCTCTCAGCTTCGTCCTGCTCGGGTGCAGCCGGGTCCCAGCATGCGCATGCTTTTCGATGACCAGATCCGGGCCTTGACCGCATAATCACTGCCTATCATCGACCGTGTGTCTGGGCCTTATTGGGCTCATCACGGGATTGACCAACCCGATTGGCCAAGGAGGCTTTTTTTGAATCTGGATGTGCAAATCCTCTTTTGGGTAGATGCTTTTTTGTACCTGATGCTGCACGCAGCTTTGTGGTACGGGCTGGCGCGATTTCGCAGCCCTGTGGCGGTGCTGTGGAGCGCCTCGGGTATTTTGAGCGCGCTCAGCCTGTGCGTGTTGGGCAGCAAGGGCCTGATCCACATTGACCATGTGGTCGTGTTCGGCCAGTTGTTGATGGCTTTGGGCAATTGGGGACGTCAAATCGCTTTGCGCTCGCTGGATGGGCCACCCGATGCCCGCTGGATGTGGGGCATGGGCCTGTTCAACGTGCTGACCTTGGGCTTGAGCTTTGGCCTGCATTTTTCGGGCGCACCCGAAAGCACCATCATGGTGGTGTTCTATTCGTTCTACGCCCTCAATTGCATGGAGTATTACTTGTCGGGACGCCGCATGGCTGAAAGCCATGACAGCCTCGGCGCGACTTCCGTGAAGTGGGCTGGCCTGGTGCTGTCGGGCAGTTTGGGCATCAAGGCCTTGGCCATGATGACCGGTGTGGGCTCGGTGGATGTGTACGAGGCTTCATGGGACCACGCGGTGGTGTTCGCCGGGCAATTTGGTGGCATCGTCCTTCTGAGTGTCGGCTTCATGCAGATCTTCATCGACCAGGCGCATCGCTCGAAAATGGCAGTGCAGGAGCAGCTCGCACGGCAGCAAGAACATGCGCTGCTGGCAGAGCAACATTCTCAAGCCTTGTCGGACTTGCTGGCAGAACGCGAAGAGATCATCCGACAGTTGACCTTGTCCAACAAGAGTGCGGGCATGGGCGCTTTGGTGGCCAGTTTCGCGCATGAACTCAACCAGCCTCTGGCAGCCACCTTGCTGCACGCTGAGCTGATTCAGAGTTTGATGAAGTCAGCCATTGAAGGAGGACGCCCAGCTGACCCTCAGTTGCTCGATACCGTGGCCAGTCACATCGTCAGTGATACCCAGCGCGCTGCTGACATCATTCGCAAATTGCGTAACTTGTTTCGCACAGGCAAGGGCGAATTTTCCAAACTCGATTTCAAACAACTGGTGCTGGACGTTCTGGACATCGTGCAAGTCAAGGCCGTACAAAATAAGGTGCAAGTTGTCACTCAATTTGATGACAGCTTCTATTTGTATGGCGACGCGACACAGCTGCACCAAGTGGTGTTGAATTTGGTGACCAATGCCATCGATGCCATGGGCGATATTGAGCACCGTCAGCGTGTATTGCAGGTCCGTGGATGGGTGTCTTCCGCTTACCTTGAGCTGGAGATTGAAGACAATGGAACGGGAATTTCGTTGGAAAAGCAGGCGCAAGTGTTCAGCCTGTTCAAAAGCACCAAATCAGAAGGTATGGGCGTGGGCCTGTGGCTCAGTCAATCGATTGTGGCATCGCACGGTGGGACCTTGAATTTTTCCAGTCAACCGGGGCAGGGCACAATATTCTTACTCCGTTTGCCTTCCACAGATGACATGTTGCCCAGTTGATCGAGAATGCCTGCATGAACACCCAAGCCCAAATTGATGTCGCTGTGCTGATGCGCCGCGAGCCGGTACAGGGCCCCATGGCCCGTTGGCAAAGTCACCGATGGGTGCTGGACGATGTGGTTTTGCAAGAGGCCAGTTTTGGCCAGACCGTGCGGTGCTTGCGTGAAACCCCCGATGCGTCGCAATGGCTTTACCCTCTTTGGCCGGTCCGTTTGTATCCCGATGATGCCGAAGGCTATTGGCTCAATGCCACATCGCCCACGCCGTGCTGGTTTGTCATGTGGCGCATGATCGATACCGAAGGCCAGGAAGCCCGTGCCGAACCGCAGGCCGTGAGCTTGAGTTACCACGATGCGGGCCGTTGGCTTGATGCCCAGGAAACGGTCGAGACCATTGCCGCACCCACAGACGTGGTGCAGTGGATCCGAGAATTTGCCGAGCACCATTACGTCCCTGAGGTCAAAAAACGCCAGCGCCCACAAAGCTTTCAGGGCTTGACCGATCGCTTTGGCCAACCTGCATCGGTCAGCACCACCGAAAAGCGCAAAGGCCCCGGAGGGCGTGGCGCATGAGTGACCATTTTTTGAGCCGCTGGTCGCGCCGCAAGCAAGAGGCGGCCAAAGGACTGCCTCTGCAAGAGCCCGAACCACTTGAAGCCCGGACCACCGCGGTAGCCGTGCAAGAGGTGACGGTGGCCACCCCGGTGGCCTGTGCAGTGCCAGAGCCCACGGCCCCAGCTGTGCCACTGCCCACGCTGGAGGACGCACAGGCCCTGACGCCAAGGTCTGAGTTCGGTGCCTACATGCAGCAAGGCGTGCCCGCAGAAGTGCGCAACCTCGCAGTGAAGAAATTGTTTGCCGATCCGCACTTCAATGTGATGGATGGTCTGGACATTTACATTGGCGACTACAACACCCCCGATCCTTTGCCTGCGGGCATGCTGCAAAAGATGGTCAGTGCCCAGTTCATGAATTTGGTGCCGCCAGAATCCTCAGAGCCCCACATGGCTGAGGGTGCATTGCCGCATGAAAACCCTGATTTGTGCAAGCAAGGCGAAGAAACAGCGCAGCTTGTGGCAAAGTCTGCGCCACCGCACGCCACAACGGCAGTGCCAGACTTGCCCTTGAGCGAACATGACGACCCTGATTTGCAACTGCAACCAAACCATTCCCTTACAAGCCCAGACCCTGGGCCAAGCGCTGGGTGAAGACTTAAAACAACACACCTCGCTGTGCCGCCGTGAGGCGGGTGATTTTCAACGTGCCGTGCAAAGCGGCCAGCCCGTGGTGGTGGCCTGCACGCAAGAAAAACGTTTGTTTTCCGAGCTGGCCGAGCAAACCGAAGGCGCCACCTCGCCGATCCGTTTTGTCAACATCCGTGAGACGGGTGGCTGGAGCCGTGAAGCCGCGCACGCCACCCCCAAAATGGCCGCTTTGCTGGCCGCAGCCCGTTTGCCAGAGCCTGAGCCGGTGGCCACCGTGACCTACAAAAGCGAAGGCCGCTTGCTGATTTTGGGCCCGATGGACCAAGCCGAGCGCGCAGCCGCCTTGCTGGCCGATGCGATGCAGGTCACCATTTGGTCCGAAGGTGCAGGCAACGCGGGCGGTGCCCAAGAGCGCCGCTACCCGGTCATGGCCGGGCGCTTGCAAAGCCTGACCGGCTGGCTCGGTGCCTTTGATGTGCGCTGGGACGCCAGCAACCCGATCGATCTGGACCTGTGCACCCGCTGTAACGCTTGCGTGGCCGCCTGCCCTGAGCAGGCCATTGGCTTGGACTACCAAATTGATATGTCGCGCTGCAGCTCGCACCGCGATTGCGTCAAGGCCTGCGATGCCGTTGGCGCCATCAATTTCATGCGCGAGCCGCAGTCGCAAAGTGCACGCTTTGATGTGGTGCTCGATCTGCGTGGCGCCAAGGCTTCCCCCACCTTCACTTCGCATGCCTTGCCCCAAGGCTATTTCCGCTGGGATGGGCAGGACCTGCAGACCTTGCTCAAGCTGCGCGAGCTGGTGGGCGAGTTTGAAAAGCCCCGCTTCTTTGCCTACAAACAAAAGCTGTGCGCGCACAGCCGCAACGAACAAGTGGGCTGCAATGCCTGCGTGGACATCTGTTCGGCCGAAGCGATCAGCTCGGACAAGGCGCGCCAGCAAATCAAGGTCAACCCCAACCTGTGTGTGGGCTGCGGTGCCTGCACCACGGCTTGCCCGACCGGGGCCTTGACTTACACTTACCCCCGCCCTGCCGAGCAGGGCGAGAAGATCCGCATGCTCTTGAGCACCTACCAGGCCGCAGGCGGCCGAGATGCTGCTTTGCTGTTGCACAGCCAAGACCAAGGCCAGGCCCTGATCGATGAGCTGGGCCGCGGTGCACAGCTCAAGGTCATGCAGGGCGTGCCCGCCCGCGTCATGCCCGTGGCCCTCTGGCACACCGCCAGCGTGGGGCTTGAGCTGTGGCTGTCGGCCGTGGCCTATGGTGCACGGCAAGTGTTGGTCATGCTGACCAACGAAGAAGCCCCCCAATACAAAACCGCGCTGATGGAACAAATGGCCGTGGCCCAAAGCCTGTTGAACGGTCTGGGCTACGACGGCGTGCACTTTGAACTGCTGCAAGTGGGCAACGCCGCCTCGCTCGACGCCGATCTCCAGCGCCTGTCTGGCCGAGCTGTCAAAGCCCCTGCAGGTCCGGCCCTGGCGGCGCGGCATGCGGTGCAGGCCGAAAAGCGCAGCAACCTCGAGCTGACCTTGGACCACCTGATGGCGCAAGCCCCGGTCATGGCGGCGCCGTCCCGCCCGGCGGCTTTGACCTTGCCAGCGGCGGGCTCACCGCTGGGCACCATCGTGGTCGACGCCAGCAAATGCACCCTGTGCATGAGTTGCGTGGGGGCCTGCCCTTCGGCTGCCTTGCAAGACAACCCGCAGCAGCCCGAGATCAAATTCATCGAGAAAAACTGCGTGCAGTGTGGCCTGTGTGCCACCACTTGCCCCGAGCAAGCCATCACCTTGCAGCCGCGCTTGTCCCTCTTGCCCGAACGCACGCAAGCGCGGGTGCTGCACAACAGCCCACCTTACGGTTGCATCCGCTGTGGCAAGCCCTTTGGCACCATCAAGGCCATCGAGACCATGCTCGGCCGCTTGGCCGGTCACAGCATGTTCCAGGGCCCGGCGCTGGAGCGCCTGAAGATGTGTGGCGATTGCCGTGTGGTGGACATGTTCACCGATGAAAACCAAGTCCGCATGGCGGGCGACAAACCCCTGAATTGATTTCCCATGAGCTCTGAATTGCACTTGTCCCATGCCAGCCACGCGCTGGACGAAGAAACCGCTCGGGCCGAAATTTACGGCTTGCTGTCTGTGCTGTTTTACCAGGCACCCTCGGCCGAGTTGTTGGCCCAATTGCAAGTGGCCGTGACAGAAGCGCCCGATGCTGGTGCCTTTCTTGAAGAGCCATGGCGCGAACTGGTGGCCAGCGCCCGGGCATTGACGGCCTCGCAGATCGAAGCCGAATACAACAGCTTGTTTGGCGGAGTGGGAAAGCCCGATGTGTACCTCTTTGGTTCGCACTACATGAGCGGCTTCTTGAACGAGAAGCCCTTGGCCCGTTTGCGTCAGGCGCTGGCTGAACTGGGCCTGGGCCGCAGCGAGACCATGCCCGAAACAGAAGACCATGTGGCCTACGTGTTCGAGGTCATGCGCTACTTGATCGCCGGTGAGGACGTGGCCGTGGCCAACCTCAGCCGCCAGCAAGACTTTTTTACACAGCATGTTTTGCCATGGGTGTTGCCCATGTGCCAGGCGATTGCAGCCCACCCACGGGCTGGGTTTTATGCGCATGTGGCGGCGTTGACGCAAGCGTTCATCGGGGTCGAGACGCAGGCGTTTGACCTTTTGGAGGGTTCCGCCTGAAATAAATTTCATCGTCGGTACCGGTTTTCCCTCATGGTTTTGCCCATTTCTGACACTAATATCAGAGATATGCAAAAGTTTGCCTAAGGGTGAACTGTTTTGTTTGGCCTAGGAGAAAACCATGCGTGATCAATCTTCCACTGTTTCCCGTCGCAGTCTGTTTGCAGGTGCCGCCACCGTTGGTGCTGTGGCCGCTGCTGCCAGCGTGTTGCCGACTGTGCTCAAGAACAATTTGCCTGCGGCCGTGCCTGAACTGCCCAAGCCCGAGCGCGGCGGCGGCTACTCGCTGAGCGAACACGTTCAGCAGTACTACAAAACCACCCGCATCTGACCTGGCTTCTCGCCGGTCTTTTATCTTTCCCCCCAGCTGGAGTCTTCCATGTTGTTGACCAAAAAGCAAAGCACCACCTCGGGTGCTGTCTCTTCTCCATTCATTCACAGCCTGCGCCGCGGTTTGTCGCAGGCCTTGCCTACATTGGACCGCCGCAGCTTTTTACGCCGCTCGGGTCTGGGCGTGGGCGTGGGCCTGGCCGCCTCGCAGCTGAGCCTGGTGCAAAAAGCCCATGCCGCAGCGGGCGTGGACAACATCGGCAAAGGCAAGGTCGAAGTCAAGCGCACCGTGTGCACCCACTGCTCGGTGGGCTGCGCAGTCGATGCCGTGGTTGAAAACGGCGTCTGGGTCCGCCAAGAAGCCGTCTTCGATTCGCCCATCAACTTGGGCGCACATTGCGCCAAGGGCGCCGCCCTGCGCGAGCACGGCCACGGCGAATACCGCCTGCGCTACCCCATGAAGCTGGTCAACGGCAAATACGAGCGCATCAGCTGGGACACGGCCCTGACCGAGATCAGCGCCAAGATGCTGGAGCTGAAAAAAGCCAGCGGTCCGGACAGCGTGTATTTCATCGGCTCGTCCAAGCACAACAACGAACAAGCCTATCTGCTGCGCAAGTTCGTGAGCTTCTGGGGCTCCAACAACTGTGACCATCAGGCCCGCATTTGCCACTCCACCACGGTGGCCGGTGTGGCCAACACCTGGGGTTATGGCGCCATGACCAACTCGTACAACGACATGCAAAACAGCAAGGTCGCTTTGTACATTGGCTCGAACGCCGCCGAAGCCCATCCCGTGTCGATGCTGCACATGCTGCACGCCAAGGAAAACGGCTGCAAGATGATCGTGGTCGATCCACGCTTCACCCGCACTGCCGCCAAAGCCGACGAGTACGTGCGCATCCGCTCAGGTACCGATATTCCTTTCCTGTTTGGTGTGCTGTACCACATCTTCAAAAACGGCTGGGAAGACAAAAAATACATCAACGACCGCGTTTACGGCATGGACGCGGTCAAGGCCGATGTCATGGCCAAGTGGACACCCGACAAGGTGGAAGAGGCCTGCGGCGTCAAAGAAGAGCAAGTCTTCAAGATCGCCAAGATGCTGCACGAGAACAACCCCGGCACCATCGTCTGGTGCATGGGCCAGACCCAGCACACGATTGGCAATGCCATCGTGCGCGCTTCCTGCATCTTGCAATTGGCTTTGGGCAACGTTGGCAAGTCCGGCGGCGGCACCAACATCTTCCGTGGTCACGACAACGTGCAAGGCGCGACCGACGTCGGCCCCAACCCCGACTCCTTGCCTGGCTACTACGGCTTGGCCGAAGGTTCTTGGAAACACTTTGCCAACGCCTGGGGTGTGGATTTCGAGTGGATCAAAAAGCAATTTGCCAGCCCCGCCATGATGGGCAAGAACGGCATCACCGTATCGCGTTGGATCGACGGTGTGCTCGAGAAAAACGAACTGATTGACCAAGACAGCAACCTGCGCGGCGTCTTCTATTGGGGCCATGCGCCCAACTCGCAGACCCGTGGTCTGGAGATGAAGCGCGCCATGGACAAGTTGGACTTGCTGGTGGTGGTGGACCCTTACCCATCGGCCACTGCCGCCATGGCCGCCATGCCCGGCAAGGCCGAAGACCTGAACCCCAACCGTGCCGTGTACCTCTTGCCTGCCGCCACACAGTTCGAGACCAGCGGATCGTGCACCGCGTCCAACCGCTCGTTGCAGTGGCGCGAGAAGGTCATTGATCCCCTGTGGGAAAGCCGCTCCGATCACATGATCATGCACCAGTTTGCAGAAAAGCTGGGCTTTGCTGCAGAGCTGTCCAAGAACTACAAGATGCAAAAAGTCAAAGGCATGGACGAGCCCATGCCCGAGGACATCCTGCGCGAAATCAACAAGTGCGTCTGGACCATTGGCTACACCGGCCAAAGCCCGGAGCGCCTGAAGGCCCACATGAGGAACATGCATCTGTTCGATGTGAAGACCTTGAAGGCCAAAGGCGGCAAGGACAAGGAAACCGGCTATGACTTCGGTGGTGATTACTTCGGCTTGCCCTGGCCTTGCTGGGGCACACCCGAGCTCAAGCACCCCGGCTCGCCCAACCTGTACGACACCTCCAAGCACGTCATGGACGGCGGCGGCAACTTCCGCGCGAACTTCGGTGTGGAGCGCGAAGGCAAGAGCCTGCTGGCCGAAGATGGTTCGCACTCCAAGGGTGCAGACATCACCACCGGTTACCCCGAGCTTGACCACATCTTGCTGAAAAAGCTGGGCTGGTGGGACGAGCTGACCGATGCCGAAAAAGCCAAGGCCGAAGGCAAGAACTGGAAGACCGACAATTCGGGCGGCATGATGCGCGTGTTCATGCAAAATCACGGCTGCCACCCTTTCGGCAATGCCAAGGCCCGCGCCGTGGTCTGGAACTTCCCCGACCCCATCCCGCAGCACCGCGAGCCTTTGTACGGCACGCGTCCTGACATGATGGCCAAGTACCCGACGCACGACGACAAGAAAGCGTTCTGGCGTCTGCCTACCCTGTACAAAACGGTGCAGGACAAGAACATCGCCGACAAGGCGCACGAGAAGTTCCCTCTCATCCTGACTTCTGGCCGGTTGGTCGAGTACGAAGGCGGTGGCGAGGAAACCCGCTCCAACCCATGGTTGGCTGAATTGCAGCAAGAAGCTTTTGTCGAGATCAACCCCAAGACGGCGGCAGATCGCAGCATCCGCAACGGCGACCGCGTCTGGCTGCTGGGTGCCACCGGTGCCCGCTTGAATGTGCAGGCCATGGTGACAGAGCGTGTGGACAGCGGCACCGTCTGGATGCCTTTCCACTTCTCGGGTCGCTGGCAAGGCGCTGACATGTTGGCGCACTACCCCAAAGGGGCAGCGCCCATCGTGCGTGGCGAAGCGGTCAACACCGCCACCACTTACGGTTATGACAGCGTCACCATGATGCAAGAGACCAAGACCACCATCTGCAACATCGAGAAGGCTTGAGGAGAACACGATGGCACGAATGAAATTCATCTGTGATGCAGAGCGCTGCATCGAATGCAATGGCTGCGTTACCGCTTGCAAGAACGAACACGAAGTCCCATGGGGCGTGAACCGTCGCCGTGTGGTTACCTTGAATGACGGCATTCCAGGTGAGAAATCCATCTCGGTGGCTTGCATGCACTGCTCGGATGCGCCTTGCATGGCGGTCTGCCCGGTCAACTGCTTTTACAAAACCGACGAAGGCGTGGTGCTGCACGACAAGGACATCTGCATTGGCTGCGGCTACTGCTCTTATGCCTGTCCGTTTGGCGCACCACAGTTCCCAAGCCAAGGCACCTTTGGTGTGCGTGGCAAGATGGACAAGTGCACCTTCTGCGCTGGCGGCCCCGAAGAGCATGGCAGCCAAGCCGAGTTCGACAAGTACGGCCGCAACCGCTTGGCCGAGGGCAAGCTGCCCGCCTGCGCCGAGATGTGCTCGACCAAGGCACTGCTGGCCGGTGACGGTGATGTGGTGTCTGAGATCTTCCGCAGCCGCGTGGTGCAGCGCGGCAAGGGTGCCGAGGTCTGGGGCTGGGGCACGGCATATGGCAACCAAGCCAAGCAAGGAGCTTGATCATGCGAAGCACTTTGATGTTTTCAGCGGCTGTGGCCGCTGTGTTGGCACTCTCGGCTTGCAGCGAAAAGCCGCAAGACAAGATGGGCATCCGAAGCGACCAACCCGCGCAAGCGGGCACCGGTGTGTCCGCCTTCACAGCGCCCGGTTGGACAGCCGGTGACCAGGCCAGCTGGTCCAACCACCTCAAGGCCCGTGCCAACTACGGCATGAACGATCACCAGCGCGCGCCCAAGTGAGCGCATGAGGAGTTCATCATGCGTCGTTTGATCATCACTTTAGGCCTGAGCTTGCTGACTCTGGGCGCCGCTGCGCAAGCAGTGGCTCCTGCGCCAGGGGCCGATGCGGCTGCCGGCGTCAAAAGCGCCAACATCTTCCAGATCGCGCCCGGTGCGGACGCTGACCCGAAGTACAAAGACCAGACCAATGCCGAGCGCAGGCAGGTCCAACCCGGCAACAACGCGCCCATGTGGCGTCAAGTGGGGCAGGGCGTGACCGGCTACAGCAGCTTGCCGCTGAGTCAGGCTCCGGAGGCGGGCAACCTGATCCAGAAATTTGTGCAGTACCCCGGCTCGCGCCTGACCAACGCCGGTGAAGCCTGGCGCCAAGTGCGCAACCGGTATCTGATCCCGTATGGAGGCTCCTTGCTGTTGATCGTGCTGGGCGCGATGGCCTTGTTTTACTGGCGCAAAGGCCCCATCGAGCTGCACGGTCAGGAAACCGGCCGCAAGATCGAACGTTTCACACCGTTTGAGCGCTCGGCCCACTGGGCCAACGCGATCGCGTTTTGTGCCCTCGCCATCTCGGGCATCGTCATGGCCTTTGGCAAGTTTTTCATCTTGCCTTTCATCGGCAGTGCCTTGTTCGGATGGCTGACGTATGCGCTGAAAAACATCCACAACTTTGCAGGTCCTCTGTTCGCAGTGTCTTTGGTGATCGTCATCGTCACGTTTGTGCGCGACAACATCCCCACCAAGGAGGATTTGACCTGGGTCCTCAAGGGGGGTGGTTTGATTTCGGGCACCGAAGTGCCTTCCCACCGCTTCAACGCGGGAGAGAAAATCCTCTTCTGGTCGGGTGTGTTCTTCCTGGGCTTCGTGGTGGTGGGCTCCGGCTTTGTGCTCGACAAAATCATCCCCGGCCTCGTCTACGAGCGCGGCACCATGCAAATCAGCCACATGGTGCATGCCGTGGCCACGTTCTTGATGATGACCATGTTCATGGGCCACATCTACATGGGCACCATTGGCATGCGCGGCGCTTACAGCGCCATGCGTGACGGCTATGTGGACGAAACCTGGGCCAAGGAACACCACGAACTGTGGTACGACGACATCCAGGCTGGCAAGATCCCGGCCAACCGTTCGACCCCCATCACGGCAGCATCGGCTGCCACCTCCAAGGCCGTATCGGCGTGAACAGGACCACCTCCATGAAAAAGACCCTGCTTGTTTTGTCTGCTTTGGCCCTGAGTTTGGGCGCTGCTGCCAAACTCCCCGCTCCCAGCGACGAAGCCAAAGCCAAAGCCGCTGAAGCGGCTGCCAAGACAGCCCACGGCAACAAAGTGGCTGACTTCCAGTTGTGCAAGTCCCGCGAGAAAGTCGCGGCACACTATTACAAAACGGCCAAGTCCACCGGTGCCAAAACCAATGCACCCACGGCCACGCCACCATGCGCAGACCCAGGTGCTTACAAGCCCGCTGAACAAGCGGCCGCTCCTGCAGCCGCTCCGGTTGCGCCAGCAGCTGCACCAGCCAAAAAAGGCTGATCTTTTTTCACAGCCTTACCAGCAATCCCCCGTCCTCACCGGCGGGGGATTTTTACGTTAGGCTCACACCATGTCTGCCGTTTTGACCGATATCACCGACACCCCTTTGCGCCTCAAACCCGCCTTGACGCACGCCCGCGCCTCGCTCACACGCACAGTGCAGGTTTGCAACGAGTTTGGTGAACATGCCGAAACGCAGATCCCGGCAGAGCGGGCCCTCACGATTTACCTCGACAAAAAAGAACTCGTCACCCTGATGACCCTGGGTGCCGAGCCCGAATGGTTGGTGCTGGGCTTCTTGCGCAACCAGCGCCTGATCGATTCGGTCGAGCAGATCGAGTCCATCACAGTGGACTGGACGATTGGCGAAGGTGAAACCGGCGAGCCGGGTGTAGCCGCCGTCAAGACACGTCCCGGCACCCACATCACCACCCAACGCAGCGCCGAGCGCGTGGTCACCACCGGCTGCGGTCAAGGCAGCGTTTTTGGCGACCTGATGGCCCACATCGACGACATCGCGCTGCCCGAAGCCCGCATCACGCAGGGCCAGCTGTACGCCTTGGTGAACGCCATCCGAGTGCAAGAGTCCACCTACAAGTCATCCGGCTCGGTGCACGGCTGCGCGCTCTTCCAGAACGACCAGATGCTCATGTTCGTCGAAGACGTGGGCCGCCACAACGCGGTGGACACCATCGCCGGCTGGATGTGGATGAACGACATCAGCGGCCAAGACAAAGTGTTCTACACCACAGGCCGCTTGACCAGCGAGATGGTCATCAAGTCCGCGCAAATGGGCGTGCCGATCGTGGTCTCGCGCAGCGGCATCACCCAAATGGGTCTGGACGTGGCCAAGCGCCTGGGCCTGTGCGCCATCGGCCGCGCCACCAACAAACGCTTCCTGTGCTTCAGCGCCCCCGAGCGCATGGTCTGGCAAACGGCACTGGCCAGCACCTGATTGTGGATTGCCACGTCGCTGCGCTCCTCGCAATGACGTTTTCTGTGTCACCGCGAGCGAAGCGTGGCGATCCAGCCCGCGCAATCCCGTTTCCGACCGGCGTGATTGCGATCTGCGGTAAGGTCAAGCCATGAACAAGCAAGGATGGATGCACGGATTGACCCTCGGCGCGCGCCAGTTGTGGCGCGACTTGCGAGCGGGTGAGTTGCGATTGTTGATGTTGTCGGTCGCTCTGGCCGTGGCCGCGCTCACGGCGGTGGGCTTTCTGGCCGACCGCCTGCAAAACGGCTTGTGGCGCGATGCGCGGCAGCTGCTCGGTGGCGATGCCGTGGTGGTCAGCGACCAGCCAACGCCCCCTGCTTTTGCACAGCAAGCCGCACGAAGGGGCCTCAAGACCAACACCAATGTGAGCTTTCCAACCATGGCCCGCGCCCTGCCTGAGCAAGGCGGTGCCAGCCGCTTGGTGGCCCTGAAGGCGGTCGAACCCGGTTACCCGCTGCGTGGCCGCCTCGAAGTGTCCTCAAGCCAGGCCGCCATCCCGCCTGCAGGCGAAGTCTGGGTGGACCCGGCCCTGCTCGACGCCCTGAACTTGCAAACCGGCCAGATATTGGGCCTGGGGGATCGCCAACTGCGCATCACCGCCACCATCGTGCGCGAGCCCGACAGGGGTGCGGGCTTCATGAGTTTTGCGCCCCGCGTCATGCTCAACGCCACTGACTTGCCGTCCACCGGCCTGGTGCAACCGGCCAGCCGCGTGACCTGGCGCATGGCCGTGGCCGGGCAGACCGCCGAGGCCGACCGCTTTGTGCAATGGGCCAAGACCGAGATCGACACCCGTGCTGTGCGCGGTGTGCAGATCGAGTCACTCGACACCGGCCGTCCCGAAATGCGCCAGACCCTGGACCGGGCATCCCAGTTCCTGAACTTGGTGGCCCTGCTGGCCGCCTTGTTGTGCGCGGTGGCGGTGGCCCTGGCCTCGCGCAGTTTTGCCGAACGGCAGCTCGACGCCTGTGCTTTGCTGCGGGTGCTGGGGCAAAGCCAGCGCACACTCACATTGAGCTACGGGCTGGAATTTCTGGGCGCAGGCCTGATCGCCAGTGCTTTGGGCGTGCTGATCGGCTACGGCGTGCACCTGGGCTTTGTCCTGTTGCTCGCGGGTTTGGTCGACACCCAACTGCCTGCAGCCACGGCATGGCCAGCGCTCATGGGCATGGGCATGGGGCTCACACTGCTGATCGCCTTTGGCTTGCCGCCCGTGCTGCAACTGGCCAAGGTGCCGCCGCTGCGCGTCATCCGGCGTGACCTTGGCGGACTGCAAACCCATTCTTGGCTGGTGCTGGCCATGGGCCTGACCGGTTTTGCCTTGACGCTGATCATGGTCAGCCGCAGCCTGACCTTGGGGCTCATCACCGTGAGCGGCTTTGCGGTGGCCTTGCTGGTGTTCGCGGGTTTGGCAGCCATGGCCTTGTGGCTCTTGCGCCGCACCGTGCCTGGTGAGCAGGCACCGCGCTGGCTGCGCTTGGCCACGCGGCAGGTGGCGGCGCGTCCAGTGTTTGCGGTGGTGCAGGTCAGCGCTTTGTCGGTCGGTTTGCTGGCGCTGGCCTTGCTGGTGCTCTTGCGCACCGACCTGGTCGCCAGCTGGCGGCAGGCCACACCGGCCAACGCGCCAGACCGCTTCGTCATCAATGTGCAGCCCGAACAAGCGAATGACTTTTTGGACAGCCTCCAGCGCGCAGGCGTGCAGTCGCCCGACTGGTTCCCCATGATCCGGGGCCGGCTGGTCGCCATCAACGGGCGCGATGTGGGGCCCAAGGACTACACGGCCGAACGTGCCAAACGCCTGATCGACCGTGAGATCAACCTTTCGCACAGCGCCAACTTGCCCGCGCACAACCCACTGACCGCGGGACGCTGGGTCAGCGGCGAAACCGATGGCCTGAGCGTCGAGCAAGGCATTGCCGACACCCTGGGCCTCAAGCTGGGCGACACCCTGCGCTTTGACATCGCCGGGCAAGCGCGTGAAGCGCGCATCACCTCGCTGCGCAAGGTGGACTGGGCCTCCATGCGGGCCAACTTCTTCATGCTGTTTCCGCTGGCGCAAATGCCCGACTTGCCCATGACTTACATGGCCGCGTTCCGCTCGCCCGAGGGCAGCGCAGGCTTTGACAACGCGCTGGTCAAGCAGTTTCCCAACATCACCAGCGTTGACATGCGCAGCACCCTGGCCCAAGTGCAGCGCGTGATGGACCAGGTCATCCGTGCGGTGGAGTATTTGTTCGGATTCACCTTGGCTGCAGGTGTGATGGTGCTGCTGGCCGCTGTGGGCGCCAGCCGCCAGGCGCGTGAACGCGAATACGCCATCATGCGGGCCTTGGGCGCCAGCCGCCATTTGCTGGCGCAAGTGCAGCGCACCGAACTGCTGGGCCTGGGCTGGCTGGCCGGCTTCATGGCCAGCGCCATGGCCTTGGCGCTCGGCTGGGCATTGGCCCGTTTCGCGTTTGAATTCGCTTGGGCACCGCCCCTGTGGGCACCGCTGGCAGGCGGTGCGCTGGGCGCCTTGCTGGCCTGGGCTGCTGGCAGCCTCAGCCTGTCGGGCGTGCTGCGCCAACCGGTGATGCAAACCTTGCGCGCCTCATAAGCGCGGCACAATACTTGTCTATGCAAATCGAAGAAAAACCACCGTTTGACACGCCCTTTGAATGGATGGGTGGCGAAGACCGCGTGCGCGCCTTGGTGGACCGCTTCTATGACCTGATGGACCTGGAGCCCGCTTACAAAGAGCTGCGCGCCGCACATGGCAGCACCTTGCAAGATGCTCGCGACAAACTGTCGTGGTTTTTGTGCGGCTGGCTCGGTGGGCCTGACCACTATGTGGAGCGCTTTGGCCACCCGCGCCTGCGCATGCGCCACATGCCGTTTTCCATCGGTATCCTTGAGCGCGACCAATGGCTGGACTGCATGGATCAGGCCATGGGCGAGACCGGGGTCGATCCGGTTCTGTGCGAACGCCTGAGCAAAAGCTTTTTCCAAACCGCCGACTGGATGCGCAACCGTGGCGCCTGAGCGCCCGATGCGCTGACCCACCCCATCAGGACCGCCGGTGAAAATCAACTCCCTGCAAGACCTCAAAAAGGTCCAGAAACAATTGGCCTTGGCGCACGAACAGGCCCAGGCCGAAGCCGCCGCACGCGCCGCCGCAGCGCGCCTGCGTGAGGCTGAAAGCAACCTCTTTGCGCGTGCCGTGGGCGTGGTCCAGCGCATGCCTGATCCAGTGCGTGCACCGGCGCCCAAAACGAATGTGGCGCCCGTGGCCAAGCAACGCCAAAAAGACGAAGAAGCCGTGCTGCGCGATGCCCTCAGCGACGAGTTCGATGCCAGTACCTTGCTCGACACCGACGACATGCTCAGCTTTCGCCGCCCCGGCATCGGGCGCGACGTGACGCACAAACTGCGCAAGGGCGATTGGGCCATCCAGCGCGAAGTCGATCTGCACGGCCTGCGCAGCGAAGAAGCCCGCGTGGTCTTGGCCGAATTCATCCGCAACGCCCACCGCCAGGGCTTGCGCTGCTTGCGTGTCGTGCACGGCAAAGGCCTGGGCTCGCCCGGCAAGACGCCTGTGCTCAAGTCCAAGGTGCACAGCTGGCTGGTGCAAAAAAACCAGGTCATGGCCTTTGTGCAAGCCAAACCCGCCGAGGGCGGGGCAGGGGCCTTGGTGGTGCTGCTCAAACCCGCAGGGTGATCGCCTAAAGATTCAGCCCACTTGTTGAGCCGGTGAGCACTTGACCTGAATCAACTCATGCCCTTCATTGCCACGCAAGCGCAAAGCGCTCAGGCAACCACCCCAAACGCAGCCTGTGTCCAGCGCCAGCACATCGGGACGGCCCAACCAACCGAGCGTGGACCAATGTCCGAAGGCGACGGGCACATGGGCGGTTTGTCTGCCAGGCACATCGAACCAGGGCATGAAGCCTTTGGGGGCAGCATTGGCAGCTTCTTTGGTTTTGAATTCCATGACGCCGTCAGTCGAACAAAAACGCAGACGTGTCAGTGCATTGACGATCACTCGCAGGCGGTCGTTGCCTTGCAGGTCTTCGCGCCAGGCTTCGGGCTGGTTGCCGTACATCTGGCGTAAAAAATCGGTCAATTGCGGGCCACACAAAACAGCCTCGAATTCGGCCGCCAGGGCCAATGTTTTGTCAACAGACCATGTCGGCAATACGCCCGCATGGACCATCAAGATGCCGTGTTCAAAAATGGCCATGCGCTGATGACGCAACCAATCGAGCATGGCGTTGCGGTCCGGGGCTTGCAACAAATCGTCCAAGGTGTCCAAGCGCTTGCTTGGGCTGCACCCTGCGGCCACAGCCAGCAGGTGCAGGTCATGGTTGCCCAGAACGCACTGCACCGACGATCCTATGGCCATCAGGCGTCGCAGAACCCCGGCCGAATCAGGCCCGCGATTGACAAGGTCACCCAGCACGTACAGCTGGTCGCGGCTGGGCGAGAAGGCCACTTGCTGTAGCAAGCGCTCTAACGCGCCATCGCAGCCCTGAATGTCACCGATCAAATAAACAGACATAAAAAACCTCTGGAGGTGATTGTGCTGGATTGCCGTGAGCCATGAATGTTGGGTGTTGTCCGAACGCAGCTGGGCGATCCAGTTGGGGTTGTTGCTCATCCTTGGCACAATGGTGGCATGGATTTTTTGTTGATTGCTTTCCTGACACTGCTCAATGGCCTGTTTGCCATGTCTGAATTGGCGCTTGCGGCCAGTCGCAAAGCGCGATTGGCCGTCATGGTCGAGGCAGGCGATAAAGGTGCACAAGCGGCACTTCAACTGCTCGACGAGCCAACGCAATTTTTGTCCACCGTGCAAGTGGGCATCACCTCAATTGGCGTGCTCAATGGTATTGTGGGCGAGGCAGCATTCAGTGCACCTTTGGCACAAGTGTTGACTGGGTGGGGGTTGAGTGCATCGGTGGCCAGCGTCAGCGCCACAGCCATTGTGGTCACACTCATCACCTTCACCACCATCATTTTTGGTGAACTGGTGCCTAAGCGCATTGGTCAGCTTTATCCCGAGGCCGTAGCCCGCAGGGTGGCGCGTCCCATGGCTTGGCTGGCCAAAGTGGCCGGACCCTTTGTGAAACTTCTTTCCTTGTCCACCCAAGGCACGCTCAAGCTCATGCGCATTGACAGCAAGGGCACCCAGGAAGTGACCGAAGAGGAAATTACGGCCAGTTTGGCCGAGGGGGTCAGCGCAGGGTTGATCGAGGCACATGAACACCAGATGGTGCGCAATGTGTTTCACCTGGACGATAGACCTTTGACGTCAATGATGACCCCTCGCGGTGATATTCAATGGATCGACGTCAGCCTTACCCCGCAGCAAGCCATTGAGCGCATCAACCAGATGCGCGTTGAAGGAAACCACTCTTGGTACCCAGTCTGTCGCGAAAATCTCGGACATGTGCAAGGTGTGATCAGCCTCTCGCAACTTCTGTCTTTGCCGTCTGATGAGGCGCGCACGCTGGAGCACCATGCTCAAACTGCCCATTTTGTGCCTGAAACACTGAGTGGCATGGAGTTGCTCGAGCAAATGCGCGATCAACCCAGCCGCATGCTGTTTGTGGTCGACGAATATGGCGAAGTACAAGGCCTCCTGACTCCGCTTGATTTGCTTGAAGCCATTACTGGCGAGCTCAAATCCGATGCACAAACCGAAGCTTGGGCAACGCAAAGGGCGGATGGCAGTTGGCTTCTTGAAGGTCTGATGCCTGTGAATGAACTCAAATCACGACTGAACATCAAAGACTTGCCAGCCGAAGACAAAGGTCGTTACAACACCTTGGCAGGTCTGATTTTGTATGTGCTGGGTCAATTGCCTGTGGTGGGACAATGCCTTGATTTGGATGAGTGGACTTTTGAAATCATTGACTTGGATGGACGTCGAATCGACAAGGTATTGGCCATCAATAGACCTTGATGCAGTTTGAATCCTTAACCGCTTATTTATCAATATTCAGATTGGCACAGCATTCCTTTTGATTGGGAATCCGCCGCTCGTATGAATTGTTCAGGTCTGGCGTTGATATATTTAGCCTGATTGAAAAAATATCGTCTGGATCGGTTATATTCAGGTGTCTTTATTTTTACTCAGGATTTGTCATGACCCAAAGCTACAAAGACCTGCTTCAGCAGCGTGAAGCCCTTGAGCAAGCCATTGCCGCAGCACGGCAACGCGAAATCTCCGAAGCCGTCGCCAAAGTGCGTGAATTGGTTGCCGAATTTGGTTTGACCGCTCAAGATATTTTCCCCGGCCGTGGCCCTAAAGCGGCTGCCAAGCCTGTCAGCAAAGTAGCGGCCAAATACCGTGATCCTGCCACCGGTCAAACATGGACTGGCCGAGGCAAAGCTCCTAAATGGATTGATGGTCAGGATCGCAACCAATTTGTGATTTCCTGAATATCAGTGGATTGGTTTTATTGAGAAAAATCTCATAAATCACAAAAAACCCCGCCTTGGCGGGGTTTTTTGTTGAGATGCATGCGCCCATGCTGACAAAACGGACGCGTTAAAATCGCCACTTATTTATTGATCTGCTCAGACCATCTCGCACCATCATGACTCTTGCACATGGCGATAATCTCGCGAGTACAAATAAGCCGACAGCCAACCGTTGGTACTTGGCGTACACCAAACCAAGGCAAGAACAAATCGCCTTGACCAATCTGGAGCAACAGGCTTTTGAAGCTTATTTGCCCTTGTATAAAAAATTCAAGAAAACAGAACAAGGTCCTGTGGCTTTATTTGAGCCCATGTTTCCGCGGTACATACTCTTTCGTCCTGGAAAACCAGAGCAAAGTATTTCGGTTGTACGCCATACCAAAGGGATTGCAAGCATTGTGCGTTTCGGCTTTGAGCCTGCCATGCTCAACGATGAATTGGTGCAACGTATTCGGCTTCTTGAGCAAGACCGCAGTCACGCCACAATGCAAGAGTTGAGCAACCTCAAGATAGGGCAGGCGGTGCGCCTCAAACACACCGCTCTAGGCGGTGTCGAGGGCTTGATCCAAAGTGTCTCCAGCAAACGCGTGGCGGTGCTTCTGGAAATCCTTGGCAGACCGACTTTGGTGCAACTGGCACACCATCAAGTTGAAGTGGCCGATCACTGATGCGATTGGACCATGTGTGCACTTGCGCTTCACTGTTTTTGAACAAAGGCTGTATGCGTCATGTAAACCCACTAAAATTGAGAATTGTTCCAGTAAAAATGACGTCAATTGTCTTCGTCCACGATCAACAATCCACAGCCACAACACATTGCCATCATCATGGATGGGAATCGGCGTTGGGCTAAAAAACGCTATATGCCTGCGGCTCTGGGACATGCTGCCGGTGCCAAGCGGGTGCGTGACATTGTCAAGAACTGCGCTGAATTGGGTATCCCTCACTTGAGTCTTTTCGCGTTCAGCACCGAGAACTGGAAACGTCCTGAAGAAGAAGTTTCCAGCCTTATGAATTTGTTCATGACCTATTTGCAAAAAGAGGTCGACAGCATGAACCGCAACGGGGTGCGTCTGAAGGTCGTGGGGGACAAATCCCGATTTTCTGAACCCTTGCAAGAACTCATTGCCCGTGCCGAAGTCACGACCGCAGCCAATCAAGCGATCACGCTCACTGTGTGCGCAAACTATGGTGGCCGTTGGGACATGATTCAGGCTGCGCAGGCGTGGCAACAGGCTCACCCAGGAGAAACACTTCAAGCGCTGACCGAAGAGGGGCTTGGGCAGCACCTGAGCACTGCTTATGCCCCCGAAGTGGATTTGCTGATTCGCACTGGCGGTGAATCACGCATCAGTAACTTCATGCTGTGGCAAGCGGCCTATGCCGAGCTTTACTACACCGATGAGCTTTGGCCCGATTTCACCTCTGAGCGCTTAGCCAAAGCCATTGAATGGTTCCAGCACCGTGATCGGCGTTTTGGCTCTTCTGCGCCACTCTGAGTCATTCACAGGGTGCCTCTGCACCAGCAATTGGAAATACCTGCAGCAAGGTGTGTGAAAAGAAAAACGCCCTAAGCAAGAGCTTTTTGTCAGGTGCTTGCTAATGTACTCAAGATTACAATCATCGGCTTTGGCCTTGCTGAAATTTCTTGGCTTGGAATCGCGTTCACAGTTGCCATTGCAAGTCCATTGATCAGGCGTGGACTGCGGTAGCCCGTCTGGTTCTCTTTTTGATGTTTTGACATGACTATCCTTGTTACAGGCGGTGCCGGCTTCATTGGCGCTAACTTTGTTCTCGACTGGCTCACAGGCAGCGACGAACCCGTTGTCAACCTCGACAAACTCACCTACGCCGGCAACCCCGAAACCTTGGCCAGCCTGCAAGGTGACAAGCGCCACATCTTTGTGCAGGGTGATATTGGCGATGCTGCTTTGGTCAGCCGCTTACTGACCGAATATCAACCTCGTGCAGTGGTCAATTTCGCGGCCGAAAGCCACGTCGACCGCTCCATCCACGGCCCCGGCGAGTTCATCGAAACCAACATCATGGGCACCTTCCGCCTGCTGGAGTCGGTGCGCGGTTATTGGATGGGTTTGGCCGATGTGCCCAAAGCCGACTTCCGCTTCCTGCACGTCTCCACCGACGAGGTCTACGGCTCCCTCAGCAAAGACGACCCAGCCTTTGCCGAAACCCACCGCTACGAGCCCAACAGCCCCTACAGCGCCAGCAAAGCCGCATCCGACCACCTGGTCCGCGCCTGGCACCACACCTATGGCCTGCCCGTGCTGACCACCAACTGCAGCAACAACTACGGCCCCTACCACTTCCCTGAAAAACTCATCCCCCTGATGATCGTCAACGCCCTGGCTGGCAAAGCCCTGCCCGTGTATGGCGACGGCATGCAAGTGCGCGACTGGTTGTACGTCAAGGACCACTGCAGCGCCATCCGCACCGTGCTCAAGGGCGGCCGCTTGGGCGAGACCTACAACGTCGGTGGCTGGAACGAAAAACCCAACATCGAGATCGTGCAAACCGTCTGCAAGCTGCTGGACGACATGCGCCCCAAGGCCGACGGCAGCAGCTACGCCAGCCAGATCACCTACGTGACTGACCGCCCAGGCCACGACCGCCGCTATGCGATCGACGCCCGCAAACTCGAAAAAGAACTCGGCTGGAAACCCGCCGAAACCTTTGACACCGGCATCCGCAAAACCGTTGAGTGGTATTTGGCCAACCCCGACTGGGTGGCCCACGTGCAAAGCGGCGCTTACCGCGACTGGGTGCAAAAGCAATACGCAGGAGACGCCAAATGACCAATCGCAAAGGCATCATCCTCGCCGGCGGCTCTGGCACCCGTCTGTACCCCGTCACCCAAGCCGTGAGCAAACAGCTCATGCCGGTGTACGACAAGCCCATGGTCTATTACCCATTGACCACGCTCATGCTGGCCGGTATCAAAGACGTGCTGCTCATCAGCACCCCACAAGACACACCCCGCTTTACCGAACTGCTGGGCGACGGCAGCCAATGGGGCATGAACATCCAATACGCCGTGCAACCCAGCCCCGATGGCCTGGCGCAAGCCTTCATCATCGGCAAAGACTTTGTGGGCAACGACCCCAGCGCATTGGTCTTGGGCGACAACATCTTTTATGGCCACGACCTGGTCAAACTGCTTGACAGCGCCAACCAGCGCACCAGCGGCGCCAGCGTGTTTGCCTACCATGTGCACGACCCCGAGCGCTACGGCGTGGTCGACTTTGACGACCAGCAACGGGCCCTCAGCATCGAAGAAAAACCGAAAGCTCCCAAGAGCAACTACGCCGTCACGGGCTTGTACTTCTATGACCAGCAGGTGTGTGACATCGCTGCCGACATCAAGCCCTCACCTCGCGGCGAGCTGGAAATCACCGACGTCAACAAACGGTATCTGGAGCTCAACCAGCTCAACGTCGAAATCATGGGCCGCGGCTACGCCTGGCTCGACACCGGCACCCACGACAGCCTGCTCGAAGCCGCTGGCTTCATTGCCACCTTGCAAAAGCGCCAAGGCCTCATGGTCGCCTGCCCCGAAGAAATCGCCTTTCACCAAAAGTGGATCAACGCTGAGCATGTGCAAAAACTCGCCCAGCCGCTGGCCAAAAACGGCTATGGCCAGTACTTGTTGAACCTCCTCAAGTGATTACAATGCAATCATTGCAATCATTTTAAAGAGACTCATCATGAGCAGCATCACCATACGCAACCTCGACGACAAGCTCAAAGCCAGCTTGCGCCTGCGTGCTGCGCGTCATGGTTTGTCGATGGAGCAAGAAGTCAGGAATATTTTGCAAAACACCTTGGCAGCGGAGGCTAGCCCAGCCAGTGGACTGGAGTTTGCGATGCGCATCAATCATCGCTTCAAAGGACTGGGTGCCGATGAACTTGCCCTGCCTGAACGTCTGCCTCCACGACCCGTGCCGAACTTTGATCCAGCATGAGCGCGGGATTCCTCATCGATACCCACGTGCTTTCTGAGTTGATGCGCGAAAACCCAGCGCCACAAGTGCTGGCTTGGTTTGCAAGCCAAAACGCCAACTTGATGCAAACCAGCGCCATCACCCATGCAGAAATCTTGGCCGGCATCGCACTCTTGCCCGCAGGCAAACGGCGCGAAGCCATGGCGCAAGCAGCAGGCCAAATCTTTGACGAAGACTTTTCGGGCAGATGCATCGATTTTGGGGGCCAAGCCATAGGCCACTATGCCTTGGTCAGAGCACAACGTCAGTTAGCGGGCCGCCCCATCGACACCGCTGACGCGCAAATTGCCGCTATTGCATTGGCAGCCAAGTTGACACTGGTCACACGCAACACCAAAGACTTTGAATGCATTAACGACTTGCAAGTCATCAATCCGTGGTTACACCACTGAATCCCCTGCTGGGCGGGCCCACAGGGCCCCTCAAAAAAACTCATGCCCTACACCGTCACCCTCACCCACATCCCCGACGTCCTGATCCTCGAGCCCAAAGTGTTCGGCGACAGCCGTGGCTTCTTTTTTGAAAGCTTCAACCAGCAAGACTTCAACCAAGTCACCGGCTTGGATGTGAACTTTGTGCAAGACAACCACAGCCGCAGTGCCAAGGGTGTATTGCGTGGCCTGCACTACCAAATAAAACAACCTCAAGGCAAGCTGGTGCGTGTGGTGCGTGGTGCTGTTTTTGATGTGGCCGTGGACCTTCGTAAAAGCTCTGCTACCTTTGGACAGTGGGTGGGCGTTGAGCTGACCGAAGACAATCACAAGCAGTTGTGGGTACCCCCGGGCTTTGCGCATGGGTTTGTAGTTCTGTCGGAGACAGCTGACTTTTTGTATAAAACCACTGACTATTACGCTCCCGCGCACGAGCGATGCATCGCGTGGGATGATCCTGTCATTGGCATCAATTGGCCGCAAGGGCTGACGCCACAGCTGTCGGTCAAAGATCAAACGGGGTTGACTTTGACTGAGGCAGGGTTTTTTGCTAGATGAACGCCTGCCTGATGATCGTGCACTGCAAGATCCCGAACTGGCTTAAGCGATAAGTACGGGAGAAATTTTAAAATGTGTTCAGTGGATGCTTCACATATTTGGTGGTCGGCTCAATACCCATTCGGGTTTTGCGACTGCCAGCGCCAAGCGTCCGCACACATGCGGTCCACGCCAAGCTCAGCCTTCCATCCCAATGCCTCTTGGGCCAGGCGGGTGTCGGCGTAGCAGGCGGCCACATCACCGGGGCGGCGGGCCACAAATTGGTAGGGTACGGGCACGCCGGTTACTTGGGCAAAGGTGTGGGCCAGTTCTTTCACGCTGACGCCTCGGCCTGTGCCTAGGTTCACGGTGATGCTGGCTTGTTGGTCTTGCAGGTAGCGCAGCGCGGCCAGGTGGCCCAGAGCCAGGTCGACCACGTGGATGTAGTCGCGCACACCGGTGCCGTCTGGCGTGGGGTAGTCCTTGCCAAAGATGCTCAAGAACTCGCGCTTGCCCACCGCCACCTGCGTGATGAAGGGCATGAGGTTGTTGGGGATGCCGTTGGGGTGCTCGCCGATGGTGCCGCTGATGTGCGCGCCCACGGGGTTGAAGTAGCGCAGGATGGCCACGTGCCAGCGCGGGTCAGACACCTGCAGGTCGCGCAGGATGTCTTCGCACATGAGCTTGGTGCGGCCATAGGGGTTGGTCACTTGCAGTGGGCTGGACTCGGTGATGGGCACATGCTGCGGGTTGCCATAGACGGTGGCTGAGGAGCTGAACACGATGCGGCGCACATGGGCGCGGTCCATGGCTTGCAGCAGCGCTAGGGTGCTGCCCAGGTTGTTGTCAAAGTAACGCACGGGCTGTGCGACCGATTCGCCCACGGCTTTGAGGCCAGCGAAGTGGATGACGCCTTCAATGGGGTGCGCTTGGAAGATGGTGTCCAATACCGCGCCGTCGCGCACATCGGCCTGCACAAAGCTGAAGTTTTTACCGGCCAGTGCTTCGATGCGGTCGAGCACTTTGACGCTGCTGTTGCACAGGTTGTCCAAGATGACCACATGGTGCCCGGCGTTCATCAATTCCACGGCTGTGTGAGAGCCGATGTAGCCAGCGCCGCCGGTGATCAAAATGGTTTTTTTCATGCGGGTGATTGTAGTGTTTAGCGCTATAGGGTCATCGCGACCGTAGCGTGGCGATCCAGTCTTCGATCGCCTCAAACCGCGGCCTGTCAGGCGGTGTCTCACACAGGCACTGCTGCTTCAAATCCTGCAGCCCCGCCAGCGCGGCATGGGACCGGTCTTGCGCATCACACCGGTCCAGCAGTTCCTCCAGCAAGCAGCCGAAGGCGCGCACTTCCAGTTGCTGCAACGACAAGGCGGTAGACGGGTCTGTGCTGTCCAGCAGCCAGCCGGCGCCGAAGTCGCCCAGCAGGGCTTGGCCTTGGCCGTCGTGCAGGATGTTGTGTGCGTACAGATCACCGTGCATGACGCCTTGCTGGTGCAGGTGCCGTGCGGCCGATGCGATGCCATGGGCCAGTTGCAGTGCTGCGGCCAGCGTGAACCGGGTGGTCTCGGCATATATGTCGCGGGTGCACGAGGCCATGCTGGGTGGACCGGCCAGGTTGCGCATGACCGGGTCGATCAAGGGCATGACCAGGCCTTGAGTGCCTGCCGGGTGGCCGGTGATCTGGCCCAGCGCCGGAATCAGCTGCGGGTGCGTACCTGCGCGCAGGCTGGCGGCCATTTCTGTGTGCGGCCAACCGTCGCTGGTGACGGCACCTTTGAACAGTTTGACGGCCACGGGGCGTGGGCCTTGCGGGGTGTGCAGCTGCGCAGGCAGGGCTTGGCCTGACAGGTGGCGGATGCGGTTGGCCTTGAAGCCGACCATGCTCAAGGCGGGGCATTGGCCCAGGACTTCGGGCACTTCGGTGAAGGCGTTGTTGGACGCAAAGAAAATGCGCAGCTTGTGCAGCCGCGCAAAATCATCGGGCAAGGCAGACAAGGCGTTGCCCGACAGGTCCAGCACTTCCAGCGTGTCCGCCAGCGCGAAGATGTCACGCGGGAATTCGTTCAGGCCATCCGCGATTTTGATTTCGCGGGCGCCTGAAAGTTGGCCGTTGCGCAGTTGTTCCAGGGTGTTCATGGGGCTAAGTTCCGTAGGTCGGTGGCATTAGCCCCGACGTTTGGGAGCCGCTTGTTGAGAAGGGCAGATCTCGGAGCTGAAGCTACGACCTGCGGGATTGCCACGTCGCGGCGCTCTTCGCAATGACGGGACATGGCATCATCGCGCTACCTCTCCTCTGTCATCGCGAGCGAAGCGTGGCGATCCAGTGAATTCAGACCACGACTTGGATCTTGCCCGCCGCGTCCCGCGCACGTTGCAGCGCCTTGTCGCCTTTGGCCAGGGCCACGGCCATGCGGCGATAGGGTCGGGTGGTGGGCTTGCCAAACAGGCGCACGTCCACACCGGGTTCGCTCAGTGCCGCTTCCACGCCGGTGAACTTCGGGTCTTTGCCTTCTTTGTCGGCCAGCACCACCGCGCTGGCGCCTTCGACGCACTCGATCACGGGGATCGGCAGGCCCAAGATGGCGCGGGCGTGAAGGTCGAATTCGCTCAGGTTTTGGCTGATCAGCGTCACCATGCCGGTGTCGTGCGGACGGGGGCTCAGCTCGCTGAAGATCACTTCGTCTTTCGTGACGAAAAACTCCACCCCAAACAGGCCTGCGCCCCCTAAGTCGGTGGTGACTTTTTCGGCCATGTCTTGCGCGGCTTGGATTTGCTCGGGCTTCATGCCCTGCGGTTGCCAGCTGTATTGGTAGTCGCCGCGCTCTTGCACGTGGCCAATGGGTGGGCAAAACAGGGTGGGTCCCTTGCGCTGACGCACGGTGAGCAGGGTGATTTCAAACTCGAAGTGGATGAATTCTTCGGCAATGACTTTCTGGCGGTCACCGCGCATGCCGGCGCAGGCGTAGTCCCAGCTGGCTTGGATGTCGGCGGCGGTCTTGGCCACGCTCTGGCCTTTGCCGGATGAGCTCATCACGGGTTTGATGACGACGGGGAAGCCGATTTCGGTGGCACGGGCCATCAGCTCTTCGGCCGATTCGGCGTAGCTGAATTTGGCGGTGCGCACGCCCAGGCCCACGGCCACGTCGCGGATGCGGTCGCGGTTCATGGTCAGGTTGGCTGCACGGGCGCTGGGGATGACTTCAAAGCCTTGCTTTTCCACGTCGAGCAGCACTTCGGTGCGAATGGCTTCGATCTCGGGGACGATCAGGTCGGGTTGGTATTTGGCAATGGCGGCACGCAGGGGCGCTTCGTCCAGCATGCTGAAGACGCAAAACTCGTCGGCCACTTGCATGGCGGGGGCGCCCGCATAGCTGTCGCAGGCGATCACGTGGCAGCCCAGGCGTTTGGCGCTGATGACGAATTCTTTGCCGAGTTCACCGGAACCCAAAAGCAGTATTTTTTTCATAAGAGTTAGGGGTGTAGATAAGGGGACAGCCTCTATTGTTGCCCAGATCACTGACGTGAGGCCTGCAGGCGATGGGTTCTTGACCTGCGTCATGCGCCCTCGTGTGCAGCCCCCACACAATGGCCTCATGAATGCTGTTTGGACCTGGATTCGCCAACATGGCGGCAAATTGTTGTTGGGCTTGCTGGCCCTGCTGCTGGGCGTGGCTTTGCTGCGCTGGTGGATGGGGCCGCTGGTGCAGACCGAGGCGGTGCAACGCCGTGATTTACTGCAAACGGTGGTGGCCAGTGGTCGGGTAGAGACGCCGCATCGGGTGGACATTGGCGCGCAAATCACCGGCACCGTGGCGCGTGTGCCCGTGGCCGAAGGGCAAACCGTCAAAGCGGGGGACGTGCTGATCGAATTGGTCAGCAGCGAGCTGCAGTCTGCAAAGCGGCAGGCCGAGCTGGCCGTGACGCAGGCGCAGGGCCGGTTGCGGCAGTTGAACGACTTGCAGGGGCCGGTGGTGCAGCAGACGCTGCGCCAGGCGCAGGCCAGCTTGGACGCAGCACGGGCCAGCGGGCAGCGCAATCAGGCTTTGTTCGAGCAGGGCTTCATCGGCCAGGCGGCGCTGGACGAGTCGCGCAAGGCCTTGGCCTTGGCCGATGCCCAAGTGCTGGCCGCACAAAAACAAGTGGCCTCGACCCAGGCTGGCGGCGCTGAGCACAGCCTGGCCGTGGGTGCCGTGGCCGAGGCGCAGGCCAACGCCGAGGTGGTCAGTGCCAAGGCCCGCTATGCGGTGATCAAGGCTTCTGTGAGCGGCCAGCTGATTGGCCGCAGCGTGGAGGTGGGCGATGTGGTGCAAGCGGGCAAGGTCTTGATGACTTTGTCGCCCGAGGGGGCCACGCAGCTGGTGGTGCAGATCGATGAAAAGAATTTGCGCTTGATCGCATTGGGGCAGCAGGCACTGGCCTCGGCCGATGCCTATCCGCAGCAAAAATTCAAGGCCCAGGTGGCCTACATCAACCCTGGCATCAACGCCCAGACGGGCGCTGTGGAGGTCAAGCTCGATGTGCTGGAGCCGGTGCAAACCTTGCGGCAGGACATGACGGTGTCGGTGGACATGGCGGTCGCGCGCAAGCCGCAAGCGCTGGCGCTGCAGGTCGGGCAGGTCAACGACATCAACGGACCCGCGCCTTGGGTGTGGCTGCGCGATGCCGGCCATGCGGTGCGCCGCCCGGTGCGGCTGGGCTTGCGCGGTGGCGCGTGGGTCGAGGTGCTGGACGGCTTGCGTGAAGGCGACGCTGTGATGGCCATGCTTGGCGGGGGCGCTAATGCGCTGCGCGAAGGCCAGCGCGTGCGTGCGCAACCTTGAGCGGGCCGCAGCATGTTCAAGCCCTGGGTGCCGTTTGAATGGATTGTGGCCATCCGCTTTTTGCGTGAAGGCCGCATGCAGACGGTGTTCATTTTGGTGGGCGTGGCCATTGGGGTGGGGGTGATCGTGTTCATGTCGGCGCTGCTGGCGGGCTTGCAGGGCAACTTCATTGCACGGGTGCTGTCGGCGCAGGCGCACATCCAGCTTTTGCCGCCCAAAGAGGTCACGCGCACTTTGCACCCGGCCACCCCCAGCGAGGTGGATGCGGCCATCGTGCAGCCGCCTTTGCAAAGGCTCAAGTCGATGGACCAGTGGCAATCTTTGATCACCACGGTGCGTGACATGCCCGATGTGACGGTGGTCTCGCCCGTGGTCGGCGGCTCGGCCTTGGCGGTGCGCGGCAGTGCGAGCCGCGCCATCAGCCTGACGGGGGTGGAGCCCGAGGGGTATTTCCAGATCGTCAAGTTGCCCGACAAAATTGTGCGCGGCACCCCGCGCCTGACGGGGCAAGACATTTTGGTGGGCACCGATCTGGCCAGCGACTTGGGCGTGGATGTGGGTGACAAGCTGCGCGTGGCCAATGCGGCAGGCGTGGCCACCACCTTGACCATCAGCGGCGTGTTTGACCTGGGCAACAAAGGGGCCAACCAGCGCAGCACCTTTGTCGCGCTGCGCACGGCACAAAGCCTGCTGGGTTTGCTGGGCGGGGTGACCAGCATCGAAGTCACGGTGCGCGATGTGTACGCGGCCGAAGTCATCGCCCAGCGCATTCAGGCGGCCACCGGGGTGCAGGCCGACAGCTGGATCAAGACCGGGGCACAGTTTTTTGCGGCCGTGAGTGCGCAAAGCACCGCCAACACGGCCATCCGGTTTTTTGTGGGTCTGTCGGTGGCCTTTGGCATTGCCAGCGTGTTGGTGGTGTCGGTGGTGCAAAAGTCGCGCGAGATCGGGATCATGCGGGCCATGGGCATCTCACGCGGGCAGGTGTTGCGGGTGTTTTTGTTGCAAGGCGGTTTGTTGGGTTGGGGCGGCGCGGTGTTGGGCTGCGTGGTGGGTGCTTTGGGGCTGGTGCTGTGGCAGCACTTGGCCTTGAATGCCGATGGCACGCCGCTGTTTCCGCTGGTGCTCGACCCAAAGCTGTTTGCGCTGGCGCTGGGGTTGGCTACGGTGACGGGCTTGGCCGCGGCGTATGCCCCGGCTTTGCGGGCGGCGCGGCTGGACCCGGTGGAGGCGATCCATGGATAAGTCGGATGTGGTGGTGCAGCTGCAGGGCGTGCGCAAGGCCTTCAATGTGGGCACGGGCATCGAGACCGAGGTGCTGCACGGCATTGACCTGACGCTGCACCGGGGCGACTTTTGCGCGGTGATGGGGCCCTCGGGCTCGGGCAAGAGCACCTTGCTCAACATCATCGGCTTGCTGGACCGGCCCACATCGGGCTTGCTGCAGATGGCGGGTGAAGAAACGACCCTGTTGGCCGACCAAGCCCTGACGCGCTTGCGCGGCCACCACATTGGTTTTGTGTTCCAGTACCACCACTTGATCTCGGCCTTCACCGCTCTCGAGAACGTGATGATGCCCATGTTGGGCGCGGCGGGCTTTCCGAATCAAGCCATGCGCGAGCGGGCCGAAGCCCTGCTGGAGAGCGTGGGCCTGACACCTTGGAAGAACAACATGGCGGGCAACATGAGCGGCGGGCAGCAACAGCGCGTGTCTTTGGCACGGGCTTTGGCCATGAACCCTGCGCTGCTTTTGGCCGATGAACCCACTGGCAATCTGGACACCAAGAGCGCGGATGCTGTGTTTGCGCTACTGCGCCGCATCAACCAGGAGCAGGGCACCACGGTCCTGCTGGTCACGCACAACCCCGAGCTGGGCCAGCGTTGCGACAAGACCATCCAGGTGGTGGATGGCCTGATCCAGACGGATTGACCCGGCCCGATCAAGTCTGCTGCAACAGGCAATGCATGTATTTCGTAGGAGTCCACCCTGTG
The DNA here is from genome assembly GCF_003063575.1 of Limnohabitans sp. Jir72. Classification (GTDB taxonomy): domain Bacteria; phylum Pseudomonadota; class Gammaproteobacteria; order Burkholderiales; family Burkholderiaceae_C; genus Limnohabitans_A. The sequence goes on along the minus strand of NZ_NESC01000003.1, from coordinate 8,746 downwards.
GGCGATGCCTTCTTGTCCTTTGTGCGAGCCCCGACCTCGGTGCGATGGGGGCGAGGGTTTTCGCAACGAGGGCGTCGCGCCTACATTGGGGTCAGATCAACTGGCGGCTGCAGCTTCGGCGGCAATGCCTTGCAGTTGGGCGGCCGTCAGGCGGTTGCCGTGTTGGCTGACCACGGCAGCCGCAGCGCGGTTGGCCAGTGCGGCGGCTTGGGCGGGGCTTTGGCCGTGGGTGATGCCGTACAAAAAGGCCCCGGCAAACATGTCGCCTGCGCCGTTGGTGTCCACCGCTTGGGTGGGCACGGCGGGCACTTCGATGCGCTGGGCGCCTTGCACGACGATGCAGCCCTCGGGGCCGCGTGTCAGGCAGACTGTGCTGGCCAAAGCCGACAGCTGGGCGATGATGGTGTCCAGATCGGTCGTGCCGCACCAGGTTTGGGCTTCTTCTTCGTTGGCAAACAGGTAGTCCAGACCGTTGCCGATCATGGCTTGAAGGCCTTGGCGGCAGAAGTTGATCATGCTCACATCGCTCAGGGTCAGCGCGGTTTGCACCTTGTGCTCGATGGCGATTTGGCGACCTTTCACAGCGGCTTCGAGGCCCGTGGGTGAAGCGGCCAGGTAGCCTTCCATGTAATAGATTTTTGACTTGGCGATGTCATGCGGGTGCAGGGCGCTGCTGTCCAGTTGCGAGGTTGCACCGAGGAAGGTGCACATGCTGCGCTCCGCGTCGGGCGTGACCAGCACCATGCAGCTGCCGGTCTGGCCCTCTGGCGCTGGGGTGTGGGTCAGGTTGGTGGCCACGCCGTTGGCTTGCAGGTCCTGGCTGTAGAAGGCCCCCAGTTCGTCGCCTGCCACGCGGCACGAATAAAACGCTTTGCCGCCCAATTGGGCCAGCGCCACCACGGTGTTGCCGGCCGAGCCGCCGCCGGTGCGGCGGGCGTGCAGACCGTGTACATGGCCCAGCAGTTCGGCGCGTTGTGCGGTGTCGATCAAGGTCATGTGGCGTTTGCTCACGCCCATGGTCTGCAGCAAGGCGTCAGAGACTTCGTATTCGGTATCGACCAGGGCGTTGCCGATGGCGTAGAGGTGGTAGTGGGACATGGCCGGTGTGAAGATTCAAAACCAGCGAGTTTACCGGGCGGGCTTTGCACGCCGCATTCTGGACATGTGGCACAGGCGTCACAGCAAGCCTTGTTCCGCCATGGACAGCGACTGCCCTTGCCCGACGATGATGTGGTCCAGTACCCGCACATCCACCAAGGCCAGCGAAGCTTTGAGGTTTTGCGTCAAGGCTTCGTCGGCGCGGCTGGGTTGCACCGAACCGCTGGGGTGGTTGTGCGAGAGCACCACGGCGGCGGCCTGGTGGTGCAGGGCGCGCAGGACGACTTCGCGGGGGTACACGCTGGTCTGGCTGAGGGTGCCGCGAAAGAGCTCTTCCATGGCCAACAGGCGGTTTTGGCTGTCCATGAACAGCACGGCAAAGACTTCGTGGTTTTTGTGGGCCAATTGCAACTGCAGGTACTGCTTGACCGCATCTGGCGTGTGAAAAGCTTCGCGTTCTTGCAGGCGTTGGCTCAGCGCTCTGCGGGCCATTTCAAACACGGCCAGCAGCTCGGCCTGCTTGGCAGGGCCGAGACCTTTGACCAGCTTGAGCGATCCGGCGGTGGCTTGCAAAAGCCCTGCTATGCCGCCTGGAGCGAGCAGTTCTTGTGAGAGTTCAAACACGTTCTTGCTTGCCATGCCGGTGCGCAGCAAGATGGCCAGAAGCTCCACATCGCTCAGGGCCTGCGGGCCTCGGTCGAGCAATTTTTCGCGTGGCCGCGCGTCTGGCGGCAAGTCCTTGATGCCCATGTGAAAGCCCCTCCCTGGAGCAGCCTTGGGGCCGACATGCCCCCAAAAGGGGACGGGTCAGCTTGGCTTTTTACAATAGTGACTTGTTTATGCCCGTTTGCCCGCTTTGGCGGCATTCCAGAAAACCCTTATGTCCACAGTCCAACCCGGTTCCTTTTTGACACTTCACTACCGCCTGGCGGGGCCGCAGGGGGACATCATCAACACCTTCAACGAAAAGCCCGCCACCTTGTCGCTGGGCTCTGGGGAGCTGACGCCCGGCATGGAGCAGCGCCTGATGGGACTGGCCGAAGGCACACGCACGGTGATCGAGTTGCCCGCCGGTGAGGCCTTTGGTGACCACAACCCCGACATGCAGCAGTGGGTGGCGCGCAAGCTGCTCAACGAGTTGGGCGACCCGATGGAAAAGTACGCTGCAGGCGATGTGGTGCAGTTTCCCACGCCCGATGGCTTGGGCACTTATGCCGGTACGGTCTTGCAGGTGGGTGACGACGGCGTCGTGTTGTTTGACTTCAACCACCCGCTGGCCGGCCAGCCGGTGACGTTTGAAGTCGAGTTGATCGGGGTGCTGTGATGACGTCCGAAGTGCTGTTGGCCGAGCCGCGTGGCTTTTGTGCGGGCGTGGACCGGGCGATCGACATCGTCGAGCACGCGCTGGCCAAGTTTGGCCGTCCGATTTATGTGCGTCACGAGATCGTGCACAACACCTATGTGGTCAACGACCTCAAGGACAAGGGTGCGATTTTCATCGAGGAGCTGTCTGAAGTGCCGCCCGGTGCGACCTTGATTTTCAGTGCCCACGGTGTGAGCCTGGCGGTGCAACAAGAGGCCGAGCGGCGTGGTTTTCGCATCTTTGATGCGACCTGCCCTTTGGTCTCCAAGGTGCATGTCGAGCTGGCCAAGCTGCACAAGGAAGGTTACGAGTTCATCATGATTGGTCACAAGGGCCATCCTGAGGTCGAAGGCACCATGGGTCAGCTCGACAGTGGTATCCACCTGGTGGAAGACGTGGCCGATGTGGCCAAGGCGCAGCCTGCGCAGACCGCCAAACTGGCGGTGGTGACGCAGACCACGCTCAGCGTGGACGATGCGGCCGAGATCGTGGCGGCGGTCAAAGCGCGTTTCCCGCAGGTGCGCGAGCCCAAGCAGCAAGACATTTGCTATGCCACCCAGAACCGCCAGGATGCGGTCAAGCTGCTGAGCCCTCAAGTCGATGTGGTGGTCGTGGTGGGCAGCCCCACCAGCTCCAACAGCAACCGCTTGCGCGAGCTGGCCGACCGTTTGGGTACACCCGCCTACATGGTGGACAGCGCGGCCGACCTGGACCCCGCCTGGTTTGAAAGTGCACAAAAAGTGGGCTTGACGGCCGGTGCTTCGGCTCCTGATGTGCTGGTGCAAGCGGTGATCCAGCGCCTGCGCGATCTGGGGGCTGTGTCGGTCCGTACCCTGGACGGGATCGAGGAAACCATCAAGTTCCCGTTGCCTAAGGGGCTCAAGCCGGATTGACGCACGCGGTGCCCACGTCGCTGCGCTGCTTGCCATGACTCGGTGATGTCATCGGGAGCGCAGCGCGGTGATCCATTGTCCAGAGGGAGCGAGCCCGTGGGGTTTACTACAATGCGGGCATGCTTGATATTGTTCTTCTCCGTAAAGATCTGGACGCAGCCGTCGCGCGTTTGCAGACCCGTAAAAACCCCCAGCCCTTCCTGAATGTGGACGCTTTCCGTGCTTTGGAAGGCGAACGCAAGACCCTGCAAACGCGCACCGAAGCGTTGCAGAGCCAGCGCAACAGTTTGTCCAAACAAATTGGCATGCTCAAGGGCAAAGGTCAGCATGCCGAAGCCGATGCGGCCATGGCGCAGGTGGCATCCATCAAGGACGAACTGGACGCTTCGGCGCAGCGTCTGGATGCGCTCCAAGCCGAGCTGCAGACCTTATTGCTGGCTGTGCCCAATTTGCCGCACGAGAGCGTACCTGTGGGCGCTGACGAGCATGGCAACGTGGAAGTGCGCCGCTGGGGCACGGTTCGCGCATTTGACTTTGAAGTCAAGGACCATGTGGACATTGGCGAGAAGTTGGGTCTGGACTTTGAAACCGGCACCAAACTGAGTGGTTCACGCTTTACTTTCATGCGCGGTCCGATGGCGCAATTGCACCGCGCTTTGGCGCAGTTCATGCTGGACACCCAAACCCGTGAACACGGTTACATCGAGTGCTACACGCCTTACATCGTGAACGCTGACACCTTGCGCGGTACCGGCCAGTTGCCCAAGTTCGAAGCCGATTTGTTTGCGGCCAACAAAGGTGGGCAGGACGGCAGCGAAGAGAGCCAAGCGCTGTACCTGATCCCCACTTCTGAAGTCACACTGACCAACGTGGTGCGCGATGACATCGTGGCTGAGAGCGAGTTGCCGATCAAGTTGACGGCGCACACGCCATGCTTTCGCTCTGAAGCAGGCAGTGGCGGGCGCGATGTGCGTGGCCTGATCCGTCAGCACCAGTTCGACAAGGTCGAGATGGTGCAGATCGTGCACCCCGAGAAAAGCTACGAAGCCCTCGAAGCCATGACCGGCCACGCCGAAGCGATTTTGCAAAAGCTGGGCTTGCCTTACCGCGTGATGAGCCTGTGCACAGGCGATATGGGCTTTGGCGCGAGCAAGACCTATGACCTGGAGGTTTGGGTCCCTGCGCAGCAGACTTACCGCGAGATCAGCTCGGTGTCCAATTGCGAGGCCTTTCAGGCCCGTCGTTTGCAAGCCCGCTTCAAGAATGCGCAAGGCAAGAATGAGCTGGTGCACACCTTGAACGGCTCAGGCCTTGCCGTGGGTCGTGCCTTGGTGGCTGTTCTGGAGAATTACCAGAACGCCGATGGCTCGGTCACCTTGCCTGAAGTTTTGCGCCCCTACATGGGTGGTCAAACACGTTTGTCTTCTTGAAATTTGGTGTGTTGATTCATCGAGCTCGTCAACGGGTGCAAGACAGTTGTGTGAGCAATCCTTGATCATCGGTTTCGCCAACGCCTGGTTGCCGGTGTGGTGTTTGATGTCGGGCGGAATACAGGTGCGGCCTGCGCGCACTTTCTTGAGTCTTGGCGGGATAAGATCGCATAGCGACTTTAGCCTCTGCTAGAATTGCGATCTCGACAAGATACTCAGGAGCGATGGCAGAGTGGTCGAATGCGCCGGACTCGAAATCCGGTATACGGTTATACCGTATCGAGGGTTCGAATCCCTCTTGCTCCGCCAAATTAAAACCCTAAGTGATTAATTTACTTAGGGTTTTCTTTTGAGCGATCGAAAAGTAACATCAAAAGATCATCTGCAAAAGCGCTAACGGTTAGTGTGGTTGCTTTGCAAATCATCAGACACCAATGGCTGTGCGCATCCGTCCATTCTTGACATAGCCTGCTGCTCGTGAAATAGTATTGGTTATTAACTGTTAGGAGACCGTCATGCCCACCAGCGTTGCCCTGAGCCCCCATTTCGAGACCTTCATCCGCGACCAAGTCGAAAGCGGCCGCTACAACAACGTCAGTGAAGTCGTCCGTGCTGGACTGCGATTGCTCGAGGACACCGAGCACCAGCAGGCTGTCCAACTCCAAGCATTGAGAAACGATATCGCCGCAGGCAAGGCCAGTGGCGTGGCGCTGGCAGCAGAGCCCGTGTTTGATCGACTACAAGCCAAATACGCACATCAGGCGAGTCGCCAAACGCCCTAATGCAGTTGCTGATAACGCCCTTGGCATCGTTCGATCTTGAGGAGATCGGCGATTACATTGCACAAGACAATCCGGTTCGCGCCGGAACTTTCTTGGCTGAGTTGCGCGCGCAATGCGAAAAGATTTGTCTCAACCCTAGGGGGTATCGGCGGCGGCCCGAACTGTCTGATGGCTTGCGCTCCTGCGCGCATGGCAACTATGTGATTTTTTTTGAGTCGACGACAGAGCAGGTCACCATCGTTCGCATATTGCACGGCGCACGCGATATTCCTGAAGTCTTGAACCCCACGTAAAGTCACTCAGTTTTGTAGCTGCTCAGCGGAGCTGATACTTTTCTCAGCGGCCATTTGCTCTCTTTTTTGTCGATCAGAGCATTCAGCCGCTCAACCGTGCTCATGGCGAATCCCCGACCCGACCAAAAAAAGGTCTGAAAACTCTTGGTACAAGAAGATGTCTCAAAATTTAGAATGATGAACCGGCCCCCAAGAGCTTGATCCAGTTGCCTTTGGGAAACTTAGGCGGTTTGTGATCAGGTATGTTCTGGCCCGCCAGATATAAACCCCAAGCGATTCATTCTCTTGGGGTTTTTTCTTATGCAGCCCACCAACTTTGTGACCTTTGCTCAACTGGATGTGTGTTCATTTTTTTCTCTGAACGGTATCTGATTCAATTGAGAGAAAATGATTCGTGTTTTTCTAACTCACCTTTGACCCAAAGGGCAAGTCCCATGAAAAGGAAAGTTCCAATAATCCGACCAATGGCCACAATCATTGAATCTTTCAACAAGTTATCCCATGATTCAATGCCAATGAGGCTCAGGCCCACACGCTGAACGAGGGCTTCAATGATGCCAATGAGCACAGAAATGATCACGATATCCTTGAAGTTCATGCCAGTCCAAGGATAAGTCAAACGCAAAAGCTTGCTCAGAAGTGTGAATCCGCAATAGGGTGCCAGTCCGCCGAAAGCACCAATCAATATGGCCACAATAATGGGCATTGTGTGCACTTCACTCAGGACAATGGTCGCGATGGACAAGCTCAGGGCTAATGCAGCCCGCCAGCCAAAAAGCATCAGCAAAAGCAATTTCAGTCCGGCAGGTAAGAATACCCAGTTCCGAAAAGCACCAATTTGCGAGCCCGCAAAAAGAATTTGATTGTTGAACTGGACAGCGCCTGTGTAGAGGCAAGCTAAAGCCACGATCAACACGCCTCGGGCTATCCAGGAAGATCCCAGAATATTCATGAAATCAACTCAGAATGGAACGTAATTGGTGATGAAGTAACTCGGACATCTGACGCATTTCATCTTTTGCTTTTTGCGACAAAACGATGCGTAATCTGCGATGGTGTTGATCGGACGTTGAGAAGTCCAACCATCCTTCATCTCGCAATCGATGCACGCGTTTGAGCTTTGTCGCGGCAGCACCAGGGATGGCATTGTTATTTGTGATGTCGGTCACGCAGAGTTCAACACCAGCTTGCTCGTTGGCGGCAATGAACTTCAGCACAATTTGGCTTTCCAGTTCAATGGATCCAAATGTGCAGCCACCTTCGACCGCTTTGAGAATATTAGACAGTGCTAAAAATGTGATCTTATGTTGCATTTTTTTAATTAAAAAATGTGCATTGATAGATGCATCGATTTATAATATAATTTTATCATATAATTTTTTTCAAAGTATCATGGCAAGTTATGCATCGCCTTATGCGTTGACTTATTTTCGATTTTTGAAAAAGAGTCAAAAATTCATGGATTCAGACTATGCCATCTTAAACCCTAAGCAGCGTGCGTTGCTGGACTTCATAGCATTGGCATGGTTTGAAGATTCACTCATGACGGTCAGTCAACTCATGGCGCAGAAGTCATTTGGCTCACCGTCGGCTTTGTACATGAGACTGACTTCATTGCAAGAATTGGGTTTTTTGCAAACCATATTGTTTGAAAATGATTTTCGAGCCAAATATTATGTGCCTACACAAAAGGCCATTGAAAATTTCGCAGCTCTGGGAGAGGCCCTGGGTTGCGAACTCCAAATGCATGAGCTGAACCAGCTGTGCAGTGATGCCCTCATCGATTCCTGATTTTCTCACCAATCAGCGGTGACCCTTGAACTGAAGGCGGTGTGACACTGTCCCTTGTCTTCTTGGCGTCGGTTCAACTTGTCGGCTTAGAGCCTATGGCGTCCAAGGGCGCATCTGACGCAGGTGACAATAGTCTGTCATTGACGAAATGAAGCGACTTGCTGCTCGAATCGAGCAGATTGGAGCGATGCGCGAAAATACCGCCCTTACCCATGAATGGATGTTGCCGTGAAGTTATTCAAATTGATCGTTGCTGCGGGGTTGACCGCATTTGCATTGTGCGGTTGCACGTTGCTGGCCATTGCGGATGCTGCAGGTTCTGCTGTGGTGTATGGCGTGAAGACCACAGTCAATGTGCTTGATGCCGTGACGCCGGACATTGTCAATAAAAAGAAATAAAAAAGCCCCGCAAAGTGAACTGCACCCCAAAAGTTGGACACCAATCCAACCTTTGGGGTGTTTTTCATGACGAAGTACGACGAGAAATTTAAAAAATCTGTTGTTCAAGATTACTTAGCCGGTGGGGGTGGCTACACAAAGCTTTCTGCCAAGTACGGAGTCAATGATGGACAGATACGGCATTGGGTGGGCGCCTTTCTTCAAAACGGCGATAGTGGGCTAACCAAGAAGTCCAGTCATTACAGCGCTGAATTTAAGCTGCGTGTCCTAGAGCACATGTGGCGCGAAGAGCTTTCGTTTAACCAGACCATTCACTTGTTTGATCTGCGCGGGGGCACTGGAGTTGTCTCGGATTGGGAGCGCAAGTACCATGAGGGCGGTATCACAGCATTAGCTCCCAAGCCCCGAGGGCGCCCAAAACCGATGAAACCTCCCGAACCCACTACGCCCTCTAGCGAGCAGCCCGTGCAGGACAAAACGTTGCAAGAGCTGCAACGCGAAAATGAGTACTTGCGAGCGGAGGTGGCTTATCTAAAAAAGTTGGATGCCTTAGTTCGAGCCAAGCAGCAGGCTGCGCAGACAAAGCGAAAGCCCTGATCGAACTAAGGCAGCATCACCCCTTGGCCACTTTGCTCCAGGTGGCCGAGCTGCCTCGCAGCACGTTTTACTACCAAGTCAAGGCGCTGCAAAGGGATGA
>NZ_NESC01000029.1 GCF_003063575.1 Limnohabitans sp. Jir72 | reverse complement strand
CGACTGTGGAGATGTTGCCTGCACTCAAGTTGCCTGCCACCGTCGCCACGTTCGCATTGACCGTGCCGATGTTGCCGGTCGTTGCAGTCAACGTGCCGTTCACATTGGTCGTGCCCAGGTTGGTCACTGCAGCGTTCAAGTTAGCCAGTGTCGACTGACCCGTCACGCTCAAAGTGTCGCCCAGTGTCGTCGCGCCGTTGGCGTTCAAGGTACCTGCCGTTGTCAAGTTACCCGCAGTCACCGTGCCGTTGACCGTGCCTGTGCCAGACACCGTCAGGTTGCCTGCGCTCACGGCCAAATTGCCGTTGGCCACCGTCACGCCTGCGTTCGCTGTCACCAGACCGTTCGCTTGAACGGTGCTGTTGAACACCGCTGCGCCTGTTGTGGTCAAGCTGCCGTTCGCTGTCGTCGCGCCGTTGAACTGCGTTGTGCCTGTGCTGGTCAGGTTGCCTGTGTTGGTCAAGCCCGCTGTGGTCGTTGCACCCACCACGTTCAAGCCACCCGTCACGTTCGCGCTGGCCAAGGTCGTTGCGCCTGCGTTCAAGGTGCCGACTGTGGAGATGTTGCCTGCACTCAAGTTGCCTGCCACCGTCGCCACGTTCGCATTGACCGTGCCGATGTTGCCGGTCGTTGCAGTCAACGTGCCGTTCACATTGGTCGTGCCCAGGTTGGTCACCGTCGCGTTCAGACTGTTCAAGTTCGACTGGCCCGTCACACTCAAAGTGTCGCCCAGTGTCGTGGCACCGTTGGCGTTCAAGGTACCCGCTGTGCTGATGTTGCCTGCGTTCAGGTTAGCCGTCACGTTGGCGCTGGCCAATGTGGTGGTGCCAGCTGTCAAAGCACCCAAGGTGGTTTGACCGGTCACACCCAATGTGCCCGCCGTGCTGATGTTGCCTGCACTCAAGTTGCCTGCCACCGTCGCCACGTTCGCATTGACCGTGCCGATGTTGCCGGTCGTTGCAGTCAACGTGCCGTTCACATTGGTCGTGCCCAGGTTGGTCACTGCAGCGTTCAAGTTAGCCAGTGTCGACTGACCCGTCACGCTCAAAGTGTCGCCCAGTGTCGTCGCGCCGTTGGCGTTCAAGGTACCTGCCGTTGTCAAGTTACCCGCAGTCACCGTGCCGTTGACCGTGCCTGTGCCAGACACCGTCAGGTTGCCTGCGCTCACGGCCAAATTGCCGTTGGCCACCGTCACGCCTGCGTTCGCTGTCACCAGACCGTTCGCTTGAACGGTGCTGTTGAACACCGCTGCGCCTGTTGTGGTCAAGCTGCCGTTCGCTGTCGTCGCGCCGTTGAACTGCGTTGTGCCTGTGCTGGTCAGGTTGCCTGTGTTCACCAGGTTGCCTGTGTTGGTCAAGCCCGCTGTGGTCGTCGCACCCACCACGTTCAAGCCACCCGTCACGTTCGCGCTGGCCAAGGTCGTTGCGCCTGCACTCAGCGTGCCGGTGATGTTGGCGTTGCCTGTGTTCGTCAGCGTACCTGTGTTGCTCAGACCTGTTGTGGTCGTCACGCCCAGGTTCGTCACCGTCGCGTTCAGACTGTTCAAGTTCGACTGACCCGTCACGCTCAAAGTGTCGCCCAGTGTCGTCGCGCCGTTGGCGTTCAAGGTACCTGCCGTTGTCAAGTTACCCGCAGTCACCGTGCCGTTGACCGTGCCTGTGCCAGACACCGTCAG
>NZ_NESC01000028.1 GCF_003063575.1 Limnohabitans sp. Jir72 | reverse complement strand
CGCCTGCGTTCGCTGTCACCAGACCGTCCGCTTGAACGGTGCTGTTGAACACCGCTGCGCCTGTTGTGGTCAAGCTGCCGTTCGCTGTCGTCGCGCCGTTGAACTGCGTTGTGCCTGTGCTGGTCAGGTTGCCTGTGTTGGTCAAGCCCGCTGTGGTCGTCGCACCCACCACGTTCAAGCCACCCGTCACGTTCGCGCTGGCCAAGGTCGTTGCGCCTGCACTCAGCGTGCCGGTGATGTTGGCGTTGCCTGTGTTCGTCAGCGTACCTGTGTTGCTCAGACCTGTTGTGGTCGTCACGCCCAGGTTCGTCACCGTCGCGTTCAGACTGTTCAAGTTCGACTGACCCGTCACGCTCAAAGTGTCGCCCAGTGTCGTCGCGCCGTTGGCGTTCAAGGTACCTGCCGTTGTCAAGTTACCCGCAGTCACCGTGCCGTTGACCGTGCCTGTGCCAGACACCGTCAGGTTGCCTGCGCTCACGGCCAAGTTGCCGTTGGCCACCGTCACGCCTGCGTTCGCTGTCACCAGACCGTCCGCTTGAACGGTGCTGTTGAACACCGCTGCGCCTGTTGTGGTCAAGCTGCCGTTCGCTGTCGTCGCGCCGTTGAACTGCGTTGTGCCTGTGCTGGTCAGATCACCTGTGTTGGTCAAGCCCGCTGTGGTCGTCGCACCCACCACGTTCAAGCCACCCGTCACGTTCGCGCTGGCCAAGGTCGTTGCGCCTGCACTCAGCGTGCCGGTGATGTTGGCGTTGCCTGTGTTCGTCAGCGTACCTGTGTTGCTCAGACCTGTTGTGGTCGTCACGCCCAGGTTCGTCACCGTCGCGTTCAGACTGTTCAAGTTCGACTGACCCGTCACGCTCAAAGTGTCGCCCAGTGTCGTCGCGCCGTTGGCGTTCAAGGTACCTGCCGTTGTCAAGTTACCCGCAGTCACCGTGCCGTTGACCGTGCCTGTGCCAGACACCGTCAGGTTGCCTGCGCTCACGGCCAAGTTGCCGTTGGCCACCGTCACGCCTGCGTTCGCTGTCACCAGACCGTCCGCTTGAACGGTGCTGTTGAACACCGCTGCGCCTGTTGTGGTCAAGCTGCCGTTCGCTGTCGTCGCGCCGTTGAACTGCGTTGTGCCTGTGCTGGTCAGGTTGCCTGTGTTGGTCAAGCCCGCTGTGGTCGTCGCACCCACCACGTTCAAGCCACCCGTCACGTTCGCGCTGGCCAAGGTCGTTGCGCCTGCACTCAGCGTGCCGGTGATGTTGGCGTTGCCTGTGTTCGTCAGCGTACCTGTGTTGCTCAGACCTGTTGTGGTCGTCACGCCCAGGTTCGTCACCGTCGCGTTCAGACTGTTCAAGTTCGACTGACCCGTCACGCTCAAAGTGTCGCCCAGTGTCGTGGCACCGTTGGCGTTCAAGGTACCCGCTGTGCTGATGTTGCCTGCGTTCAGGTTAGCCGTCACGTTGGCGCTGGCCAATGTGGTGGTGCCAGCTGTCAAAGCACCCAAGGTGGTTTGACCGGTCACACCCAATGTGCCCGCCGTGCTGATGTTGCCTGCACTCAAGTTGCCTGCCACCGTCGCCACGTTCGCATTGACCGTGCCGATGTTGCCGGTCGTTGCAGTCAACGTGCCGTTCACATTGGTCGTGCCCAGGTTGGTCACTGCAGCGTTCAAGTTAGCCAGTGTCGACTGACCCGTCACGCTCAAAGTGTCGCCCAGTGTCGTCGCGCCGTTGGCGTTCAAGGTACCTGCCGTTGTCAAGTTACCCGCAGTCACCGTGCCGTTGACCGTGCCTGTGCCAGACACCGTCAG
>NZ_NESC01000027.1 GCF_003063575.1 Limnohabitans sp. Jir72 | reverse complement strand
AGGCCCCCACCGCCACCATCGCTTTGAGCGACAACGCCCTCAAAGCAGGCGAGAGCGCCACGGTCACCATCACCTTCAGCGAGAAAGTCAAAGACTTCAGCAACGCCGACATCACAGCCCCCAACGGCGCGCTGAGCAGCTTCACCGCCAGCGCCGACGGCCTGATCTGGACAGCCACCTTCACACCAGCGGTGGACACCGAAGCGGCCAGCAACACATTGAGCTTGGGCACCGCCTACACCGACGAGGCAGGGAACGCAGGCACCACAGCGCAAGCCAGCTACGCCGTCGACACCAAAGCCCCGGTGTTCACCGTGCAACTGGACGACGCCAGCAACAGCGCGGCCAAGACCGACCGCCTCACCAACGACAGCACCCCCACCATCAGCGGCACGGGCACCACGGGCGACATCATCCAAGTGACCATGCCCGGCACACTGGAAGTGCTCAGCACCACGGTGGATGCAAACGGCAAGTGGAGCGTGACGCCCACCCTGGTGATCGCCAGCGGCAACGTGAGCGTGACGGCCCAAGACGCGGCAGGCAACACCAGCCCGGCGCAAAGCCTGGCTTTGGTGATTGACACAGCCGTGGCCACACCCACCGTGGCCCTGGTGTGCGACAGCGGCACCAGCAGCAACGACAAGATCAGCCAAAGCGGCGTGATCAACGTGAGCGGCCTGGAGGCGGGTGCCACGGTTGAGTACAGCACCAATGGCACAGCATGGGGCACGACCTTCGCAGCCGCAGAAGGCAGCAACACCGTCAGCGTGCGCCAGACGGACGCCGCAGGCAACGTGAGTGCAGCCAGCAGCTTGAGCTTCACGCTGGACACCACCGTCCCAGCGCCAACGGTCACCATCAACGCCATTGGCGGCGATGACGCCCTGAGCCCTGCGGACGCGGTGCAAACCCACACCGGCATCACCGGCAGCGTGACCGACGCCCGCGAAGGCGACCTGGTCAAAGTGCTGGTCAACGGCCAAACCTTCAGCGCCACCGTGGACGCGCTGGGCCACTACAGCGTCAGCGTGGCCACGGCCGACCTGATTGCCGACCAAGGCTCAGAAATCGAAGTCGTGCTCATGGCCAGCGATGCGGCAGGCAACACCCACATGGTCTCGGACACCCGCGCCTACGCGGTGGACGTCACCGTGCCCACAGTGCAAAGCATCGTGCTCGACAAGAGCGCCCTCAAAGTGGGCGACAGCGCCACCGTCACCATCACCTTCAGCGAGAAAGTCAAAGCCTTTGACCTGTCGGACTTGACCGCCGACAACGGCACGCTCTCGGGCTTGGCCACCGCCGACAGCGGCCTGACCTGGACCGCCACACTCACACCGACGGCCAACATCGAAGACACCAGCAACGTGGTCAAAGTGCTGGCCAACTACACCGACCTGTCGGACAACCTGGGCACCGCAGCCACCAGCGGCAACTACAGCGTCGAAACCCTGGCCCCCACGGCCACCCTCCAATTGGCCGACGAAGCATTGAAAGCCGGAGAGACCACTACGCTGACCATCACCTTCAGCGAGAAGGTCAGCAACTTCAGCAACGCCGACGTCACCGTACAAAACGGCAGCCTGGGCACGCTCAGCAGCACCGACGGCATCGTCTGGACCGGCACCTTCACGCCCAGCGTGAACCTGGAAGACGCCACCAACAGCATCACACTGGCCAGCACCTACACCGACGTGGCAGGCAACGCAGGCCAAAGCGCAGCCAGCGGCAACTACAGCGTGGACACCAAGGCCCCCACGGCCAGCGTCACCCTCACGGACAACACCAATACGGCCATCACCAGCCTGACAGCCGGTCAAAGCGCCAAAGTCACCATCACCTTCAGCGAAGCGGTCAAAGACTTCAGCA
>NZ_NESC01000026.1 GCF_003063575.1 Limnohabitans sp. Jir72 | reverse complement strand
CTTCTCGGCTGAGGTGCTTGTACATCTGGCAACTTGGACTTGGCGGTTTGAGTGACCATGATGCCTTGACATCCTCAGCCACCTATTACCGGGTTCATCTTTGTTGCACCTCGTACTTGAATCCGCCCAATAATTCTTGGCCTGACCACAACGGTCACTTTTGCTCAAAATCAAGTGACAGGTTTTGATGGATTTGTGTCTGTCGCCAGCGGCACCAACAAAGTGTCCAGCAACGGAACAGCGGACAGTGCAAATGCCAATTCACTCCGTGGCACGTTCGCGTTCACGCACCAAACCGGCTTTGGCCTCCAACTTGACAACAGCATCGACAATCAGACCGTGGCAATTCTGCAATCCGTTAAAATGCGTTCGAGCGATCTCGCTTTGCACGGGTTTTATCGTTCAAACGATTATCTGGTCGGCTTGATGCACCAGACACGAACTTTTAAAATTGGCGGCATCAATGGTCAATCAATCACGATGCCGGTAGACCGCACATTCTCTGGATTTGAAGGTCAATATCATTTCGATAATGTCACACTGTACGGTCAGACGGCAAGTGATAGGGTCAACGTTTATTTAAATGGCATCACGAAGGGACGTACTAATTTTGTTGAGGCGCGTTACTTCTTCAACAGCAATCTGCGTGCTGATGCCTCCTACGGTGAATCTAAGCTTGACAACGTAAACGCTAACTCGCGTGTCAAGACGTCTTCTGTTGGACTTGAATACAAGCTGGACAATTCACCATTCAGTTTCTTCGGGAAGTATCAAGACATGCGTGGTACCAATTTGGACACCAAGCGCTTCCTGATTGGTGCACAGTTCAATTTTGGCCAAGGAAGTCTCAGTGATCGTAATCGGTCGGGGGCTAGCCTGAATACGATTGGTGCTGACAATATGCTGCTGAACCAGTTTAACTAATCGGTAAACATATCAATAAAAAATCCCGCTTTTTAGCGGGATTTTTTTCGTTTGTCGTTGAGCTAAATTCACTTTATTCCAGCGCCCAGCATTGATTTGAGTTTTGCAGTCGTTTGCGGCTGATGATTTCGGCCAATTTCTCAAACAATCCCGTCAGGCCGCTCACTTGCGACAGGCACAACAAAAGGCTCAAGTCTTACATGACGATCATCCGCGGCAGCCAGCGTCTGTTGCAGCCGCTGCGCAGTATCGTGTGCAACGCATCTCCCTCAGATCCTTTGAGGCGCCAGCGCTTCATCCGGTGGCGCGAATCGATCATCCAATCCAAGTGGTTGCTGGATTGCAGTTCGTGCTTGAATCCGCCGCCAAGAAAACGCCCCTGTAAGCACAAAATGAAGAATCTCACAAAGCTGGAATCAACTATGCAGTCGGTATACTGTAAGCTCTGGTTACGGAGCATAGCCTAACGGGTCAAGACATATCGGGTGGTGCTGAGTGCGGTCGCAAAGAGAGGGGCTCAGTTGCACCCAAGTGCAAAGATGCACTCAGTGAAAAGATATGGAGTTGCCATGGGACACGCAAAATTGTCTTTAAGGTAGAGATAAATTAAATTTCACTTCCCCCGGAATATTGAATTCATGAAAATAAAGTTAATATTTATATTGCTAGCATGTATTAGTAATTTTTCATATTCATTTGAATTTTTTGATGAAAAATTGCAAGCATTTGATTGTTCAAGTGAAAATGAAGCCAAAGCCTGCTCAAAATGTAAAATTGCCAAATCCAGTAAAATAGATTTAAAAATAAACCAAAAAAACTCATCTGTATTAGAGCAGGGTTATCAGGGTAAAGATTTAGTAGGAAGCACTTTATTGGAAAAATGTAAAATTATTGATAAGAGTAATTGGGAATGTGGAGAAGGTTTTATCCAAAGTGATTGGGGCACATCTAATCGCAAGCAAGGAATGAATAATGGTATATATTATATAATTTCCGAGCTTACATTTTATGTGTCAAAAAAAATCAATCACCAAGTGTCAATCCCATTCGAAACTACTATGGTTGTGCAAAATAAAAAAATCCAAAGTATTATATGACAAGTATATGTGCATACAGGATTTATAGGACAACCTGCTGTCATGATGTTTTTGATGAACCCATGTATGCATCTTCTAACGGTACAACTGTATTTGATTATGATGTGAAAATTAATTGTATTTGCGGGAGAGAATATTCTATTGATGAGATGGAATTTGTTGGAACCAAAAGACAAGCAATAGATGATTTAACAATGCTTGGCATTATTGAAATACAGATCCCTGCATTTTTGAGAAAATAGATATATGACCAAAATCTGTTGGAAATATTTATGATGTAAAAACTCGAAAATACATCAAAATCAATCGGTCAACTAAAATCTAAAATAGTCGTCCCTGCAAAATTCACTTCAAGCCATCGCCCAGCGCTGATCTGAGTTTTGCAGCCGGTTACTGCCGATGATTTCGGCCAATTTCTCAAACAATCCCTTCAAACCGCTCACCCGCAACAGGCACAACAAAAGGCCTAGGCCTTTT
>NZ_NESC01000025.1 GCF_003063575.1 Limnohabitans sp. Jir72 | reverse complement strand
ATGGCGCTGCTTTCAAAAACTCCCAGAAAACAGGCTCCATTGGATATCTATTTGAGAGTTCTGCCCATCCGGATTCACCCCAGATCATCAGCATTCATGCGGGTTGTAGAGGTTTTGCAGGGACGACAAAATAATCATTTGATCGCGCGTCTTTATTGGTTGATTAAATTGGTTATCCAATTGAAAATATAAAATATTTAGGTTAATAACTGTGATGATCTTATGTTTATTGAGATTTCTTGGTTTTCTGTTTAATTTGCCTTAGCATTTATTCAATGCCATCTCCATTAATAAATCACAATTTTTTTCCATTCTTATTCCAACTGTAGTTAAATGACCACCTACGCCACGAGCAAAATGATGTAACAGATCACATCTAGCCATAGTTATATTTAGTAAATTTCCATCATTAATATTTTTTTCTTGCAAAAGAATATTTAAGTTGGAGATGGCTGTTTTTGTATTGGTATTTTCTTTGTCTTTGTATTTTTCGTATGCTTCTATTTCCTCCGAATCTGTAATTATCATGCAAATCAAAACCTTAATGGCAATATCTTTATCGAAATATCTTTTTGCAAACGATTCAATAATGCCATCGGTTGAGTAATTTGTTAAGCCAATAGATTTCCATATGTGTGAGCTTAATATATTTATAAATATTTGATATTGATGTGCAATGGCTTGTGCTTTTAAGATTCCTTCGAGATTGATTTTATTTATTATCCATGAACAACTTTGATTGACATATGGAATATCTTGTAATGTGATATGATTTTTTATGTCATCACACAAGGCCAAAACATCAGCGTCAACCTTCTTTGATAATTCTAATTTAATATTTTTAAATTTTTCTTTGTCTGTTGCCGTGCTAATGGTATCAAGTAAATAATAGAAATATGTTCCAACATAGCATCTAGTGATTGCATTTGAATTTCTGGATAGTCTTCCGCTGTCATCACGATTGATTAAGTCGTAAGATATGGACTCGATATAATCTATATTTCTAGTGGCTAGTTCAACGAATTTGACTGCCTCTTTGTCTTTAAAGAAATTTATCATTTGGCTGTATCGATAATTTATTTTAAATATTTGAATGAAAATTTTATAACCAGTCTTTATATATTTTCTATTAAGGTCAAATGCTTCTCCCAGAATTCAATGGATTGGCCCACCAATTCTCTGAAATCATTTCCTTTGAATATTCCTTCTTTCATCAAGTATTCCATACTGTGATTCTTTTCTAAATCGGTGTTACTTTCCCATTCTATGCGTGCAATGTATTCATGAATGATAGAGTCTCTCGAACTTTTGATAAAATTCGTGTACAAATTATCACTCGAGATTACTTTTTTATAATAGTCATTTTGCTTTTTTAAATTGATTTTGTCTTCTTCATTTTCTTTTTTCAGTGCGTCACCAACTGTGCGAATTAGAACGCAGCACAAAACAACTAGATGACGAAAGTCAACGTCTATTGGATTTTCTTTGAATTTCTCCAATGCGAAACGTGCATCATTCAACACTCTACGAGCTCTTTGTGTTTTGACTGTCATTTCATCATGATAAATGAGTCAGACTACCCGAATTCGGAAATTCGATCAACATCTAGACAACGGCGGTTCGTGTCCTAATGCTTATGGTATAGAACTCAGCAGAGCTGGAGTCGTTCATATTCATAACTGTTTGATTGAGATATATGGAGTCTAACGGTTATTGAAAAGAATTCATATCAATCGGGAAGCACAACACACGGCAAATTCGCCAGACAGCAAGCCCGATAGATCAATGATCGGAAAGACATCATGAGTAATCAAGTCAACGCCTTCAAACCATCCTTTACTAATCTTGAATTCGCTGTCAAAGCATTTCGTCAACTGGACCAGCTGTGCGCCGAGCGGCAAGCATGGCAAGACAACGAGTACAAGAATTCGACCACACGCCTGTACAACCTGCTGTCAGCTGTCTACTGCGTGTATGAGAGCAAGTTCGTGAACGTCCAAGATGATGACCGTCGTACCCTTCGCCAGCAGCTGGTGAGCAAGCTGAACGAAGATGGCATCAATGTCCGTAAGAGCAGTGACACTCTCGGTCTGCTGATCCGCTATGTGTTCAAGGCAGATCGTCGCCGTTTGATGTCCTACAAGTACGCTATCCTGGCTGCCAAATCCAATGGTGTTTCATCAGCCGACTTGGCCAAGTGGCTCAGCGCTGCTGGCGGCGTTGACGAGGTGAGCCGAAAAGTCTCGTACAGCCAAGAGACGCTTGATCGTCGTGACGAAGTTCTGAAAGCGACGAACAGTGTTGAGCAATTGATCGCCCAGCGCTCTGATGTCCCTTTGGGCACGGTCAACTTGCCGATCAGTGCTGCTGGTGCCCGTGTTGTGATGCTTGCCGAGCCTTGTGGAAACGGTGATTTCAAGATTCTTTACGTCTTCGAGAACCCCAGCGACGGTGTTCACAAAAGCCTGATCCGAAAAGCAGCCACAACATCGGCTGCCGTACAAATTGATGTCAACGCCGCCAAGAAAGAGGTGACCTCATTCATCAACTTCACCCGTCTGAACAAATTGGCCGACATGGCTGTAGCCTGAGCACTGAAAGGAAAGAAAAATGGATCGCCTTATTCGTATCAAAGACATCTGTGGCTGCCCCAAGACCGGTCGTCGTGGCTATTTGCCCATTTCGAAAAGCTCTTGGTGGGCTGGTGTGGCGGAGGGTAAATTCCCGACGCCGATCAAGTTGGGTTCTCGTACCACTTGCTGGCGCGAATCTGATGTGTTGGCGTTGATCGCCGCTAATGTTGGGGAGGCTTGATCATGAAAAAATATCGCGTTGACTACAAACTCATGGGCATCGGGAATTTTTTCGTTGAAGCGTCTTCGCTCAACTTGGCTTACGAAGAGATGTACAAACGGTTCTCCGCTGACAACAGCTTGATCGTTCATGCCAAGTATCCGTATGGCTTTGAGATTCTTGACGGTACTGAGCACGAAAGCCCGTTTCCGGCGGTCTCGAAAATTCGTCTAACCACAATTGACGATCTTCGTAAAGCCAAAAATAGTCAGTCACTTGATGATGAGGCAGACAAGCCCCCACGATTCGCTGATACCGGACTGTTCGACTTTGTCGAAAAATCGAATACCGAGACCACGTGAACTTCAATTGATATAAGTTTGAGGGGCGTTGTGAAAGCAGCGCCCTTTTTTCATTTCAGCGATGTCTAGTAAGTGACGCCATCAAACGAGTCAGGGGCGGATCTTTCGCTGGCGCTGCCATGGAACTACTGACTGAACTGTTTTGAGCGCTCCTGGCTCTTCCTTTCGCTTGGAACCGCTAATGGATTCGTAAACCAGGTGACTGAATTGCTGGGCCAAAGTGTTCGGCAGCAATCGGGCAGCAATACTTCATCATGCCAAGCGACAAAACAACGGCGGTCACTGAATTTTTTCACCGACCTGAGCAGAGTGAGGGCCGAGGATGCCTGAAGGATTCGCTACGCTGGCGACTGACGAGGTGTGTGGCTTGAGTGAGCGTCCAGTTACGGGACGCTTAAACATTAGCGAAAGTGCAAAATCCTAACAGATGTGCTTTGTCTTTTTAATGTGCGGTTGAGTACCTGACCGAATTACTCACTTGGCAATGAATATGGCGGATTCAAGTACGAGGTGCAACAAAGATGAACCCGGTAATAGGTGGCTGAGGATGTCAAGGCATCATGGTCACTCAAACCGCCAAGTCCAAGTTGCCAGATGTACAAGCACCTCAGCCGAGAAG
>NZ_NESC01000024.1 GCF_003063575.1 Limnohabitans sp. Jir72 | reverse complement strand
GTGACCAACCTGGGCACGACCAATGTGAACGGCACGTTGACTGCAACGACCGGCAACATCGGCACGGTCAATGCGAACGTGGCGACGGTGGCAGGCAACTTGAGTGCAGGCAACATCTCCACAGTCGGCACCTTGAACGCAGGCGCAACGACCTTGGCCAGCGCGAACGTGACGGGTGGCTTGAACGTGGTGGGTGCAACGACCACAGCGGGCTTGACCAACACAGGCAACCTGACCAGCACAGGCACAACGCAGTTCAACGGCGCGACGACAGCGAACGGCAGCTTGACCACAACAGGCGCAGCGGTGTTCAACAGCACCGTTCAAGCGAACGGTCTGGTGACAGCGAACGCAGGCGTGACGGTGGCCAACGGCAATTTGGCCGTGAGCGCAGGCAACCTGACGGTGTCTGGCACAGGCACGGTCAACGGCACGGTGACTGCGGGTAACTTGACAACGGCAGGTACCTTGAACGCCAACGGCGCGACGACACTGGGCGACACTTTGAGCGTGACGGGTCAGTCGACACTGGCTAACTTGAACGCTGCAGTGACCAACCTGGGCACGACCAATGTGAACGGCACGTTGACTGCAACGACCGGCAACATCGGCACGGTCAATGCGAACGTGGCGACGGTGGCAGGCAACTTGAGTGCAGGCAACATCTCCACAGTTGGCACCTTGAACGCAGGCGCAACGACATTGTCCAGCGCCACAGTGACGGGTAACCTGAGTGCAGGCAACATCAGCACGGCAGGCGCATTGAACGTGAACGGTACGTTGACCGCGACGACGGGCAACATAGCGACAGTGAACGCGACGAACGTGAACAGCACGAACGTCAGCGCCACGAACGTGAATGCAACAGGAACAGTGACGGCGGCGGCAGGCAACATCACATCGTTGACCGCAACGACGGGCAACATCGGCACGGTCAATGCGAACGTGGCGACGGTGGCAGGCAACTTGAGTGCAGGCAACATCAGCACGGCGGGCACATTGGGTGTGACCGGTCAAACCACCTTGGGTGCTTTGACAGCTGGCACCACCACATTGGCCAGCGCCAACGTGACGGCTAACCTGAACGCAGGCAACATCAGCACAGCGGGTACCTTGAACGCCAACGGTGCCACGACACTGGGCGACACTTTGAGTGTGACGGGCCAGTCGAACTTGAACAGTCTGAACGCGACGGTGACCAACCTGGGCACGACCAATGTGAACGGCACGTTGACAGCAACGACCGGCAACATCGGCACGGTCAATGCGAACGTGGCGACGGTGGCAGGCAACTTGAGTGCAGGCAACATCTCCACAGTTGGCACCTTGAACGCAGGCGCCACGACATTGTCCAGCGCCACAGTGACGGGCAACCTGGTTGCAGGCAACATCAGCACGGCAGGCGCATTGAACGTGAACGGTACGTTGACCGCGACGACGGGCAACATAGCGACAGTGAACGCGACGAACGTGAACAGCACGAACGTCAGCGCCACGAACGTGAATGCAACAGGAACAGTGACGGCGGCGGCAGGCAACATCACATCGTTGACCGCAACGACGGGCAACATTGCCACGGTGAACGCCACGAACGTGACCGCGTCTAACACCGTGACGGCTGCCACTGGCAACTTGACGACAGTGAACGCAACAACGTTGACAGCAACGACGGGCAACATTGCCACGGTGAACGCCACGAACGTGACCGCGTCTAACACCGTGACGGCTGCCACTGGCAACTTGACGACAGTGAACGCAACAACGTTGACAGCAACGACCGGCAACATCGGCACGGTCAATGCGAACGTGGCGACGGTGGCAGGCAACTTGAGTGCAGGCAACATCTCCACAGTTGGCACCTTGAACGCAGGCGCCACGACATTGTCCAGCGCCACAGTGACGGGTAACCTGAGTGCAGGCAACATCAGCACGGCAGGCGCATTGAACGTGAACGGTACGTTGACCGCGACGACGGGCAACATAGCGACAGTGAACGCCACGAACGTGACCGCGTCTAACACCGTGACGGCTGCCACCGGCAACCTGACGACTGTTAATGCCACCACTGGCAACATTGCCACGGTGAACGCCACGAACGTGACTGCGTCCAACACTGTGACGGCTGCCACTGGCAACTTGACGACAGTGAACGCAACAACGTTGACAGCAACGACGGGCAACATTGCCACGGTGAACGCCACGAACGTGACCGCGTCTAACACCGTGACGGCTGCCACCGGCAACCTGACGACTGTTAATGCCACCACTGGCAACATTGCCACGGTGAACGCCACGAACGTGACCGCGTCCAACACTGTGACGGCTGCCACTGGCAACTTGACGACAGTGAACGCAACAACGTTGACAGCAACGACCAGCAACATCGGCACGGTCAATGCGAACGTGGCGACGGTGGCAGGCAACCTGACTGCAGGCAACATCTCCACAGTTGGCACCTTGAACGCAGGCGCAACGACATTGTCCAGCGCGACAGTGACTGGTAACCTGAGTGCAGGCAACATTGCAACGGGCGGTACATTGAGTGCTAACGGTGCAACGACACTGGGTGGTAATTTGTCTGTGACTGGGAACACCACTGTTACTGGACTGACAGCAAATGGAAACGTATCAGTCATCGGCGACGTCAATGCCACTGGAGGTGTTGTCGCATCGAAAGTGGGCATCCTTACGCCGGGTTATGGGACGGGTACAACTGATATCTTGACTTACAACAGTCAAACTTCCACGGTGACCATGGCTTCTGTTGTCGATGTTGCTAATGCAAAGGTCAGCAGCACAGTGACAACACCGGGAACGGTTGGTGGGGTTGCAACTGATGTGAATACATTGAATCAAAGCAATGCATCAAATGCGTTCTTGAGCTTCTTCCGTAAGTTATTCGGATCGAATTGATTACAACAAAATTTAAAAAGGGATTATTTTGGAACTGGGTATCTATCAAGAAGTGGAGCTGCTCTCGTCGGAAGTGCACAAGAATGTGCGCGTCCGCGAGGTAAGAAGCGCTGATTACGCTAAAAACGTAACCGATTCGCTGATCACAGTGGACGAGTTCTATGCTGCTGCACGTTCGCAGCCGATTGTGTTCGCCAAGGGCGAAGATGGTCAGGTGTTCGCGGCAGTGGTCCTGGGTTTGGGGCGTAAATCAAGTTGGTTTGTTGGCGCTGACGACATGTGGAAAGCGGGTGAGTACATGCCCGCTTTTCTGCGACGCTATCCGTTTGTTTTTGTTAAAGACAAGGAAACTAACTATTTGGCGATCGACAAAGTTAGTCCAGCCTTTAATGAAGAGGAGGGGGAAGCCTTATTTACTTCAGATGGTTTTCCATCGAAGTACACCAAACGGGTATTGAGTTTTATGCAGGCATTTGAAGCTGCACATGCTAAAACACAGGCTTTTTGTGCGGAACTTGATAGGTTGAAATTGCTGGAAACAATCACGATTAACAAATGGGTGGGTTTTCAGGCACCGATGTTGAAAAATATCAAACGCGTCAATGAGTCACGTCTTGATAAGTTGCCGATGAATGAATTGCAACAGCTGGTGGAAAAGGGTTATTACAAGCTTATCGTGGCCCATTTGATTTCTTTGGGCAACATTGATCGCATCTCTAAATAGGCAGTCCCTATCATGTATCCTCTTATCAGTTTATTAAAAACGCGCTTGCTTGCTGTTCTTGCGCTTGCCACCTCTTTGGTCTTGGTTGGGTGTGGCGGCGGTGGCGGTGGCGGTGGCGGTGGCACTGGCGGTAGTGGTTTTACTAGGCTGAAGGTAGAGGATGCGAATATTTATGGCGCATTGGTCCAAGATAAAAATGGAGTGATAGGCGTCTCAATAGCTAACGGAATTTATGAATTTAGAAATGCCAATGGCGTTCCTATGGTGCCAACGCTGCCAATCACCATTAAAAGTCAGAACTGGATTGTTAAGGGTAAAGTCAATGTGATCAATGTAAGTAATGCTTGGTATTCAACTAAGCCTGCTGAAATTGATATGCCTCTGACCTTCCAGGATCTTGATAATGACGGACGGTATACACCAGCAGTTGATATTCCTTATAATGGCGAATTTGTCTTAAATTATGCGCCAAGCGGCACGAGTCTGATCTACGCAAATCCTGTTGCAGCGCTCATTCCTGCAAACTGGAATGGTGTTGATGCTATTGCCGGTCTTTCTAAAGACATTCTTCAAGCTGCAACCTCCTCAGGTATCAAGACCTCAAATAACGCTGATCTTAATAAAGTCACTAGTTTGCTAGTAGCACTTACTGAAGCGTTGGTTTTGACGGGGCAACCAAATGTGAATTCGATTTTTACTGAGATTGCAAATAACACTGCAACTATTAATTTGCTTGATCTTACATCAAGTAGCGCATTGCCTAATTTGGTCAATAACATCTACCCGGGAACTGGCATGTTAGTTACTAACTTGCAGGATATACTGAATAAAAATTCTTTGAGCAATCCTGAAGCACTCGTGAAAGCTGTTCAAAATGCTATTGCGATTGATAATTTGACTGATTTGGGGAATATAACATCGGAAGTGCTTATAGCCGATTCAATTATTTCAACTGCGAAAAGTAATGTTGCATTGGGAAATACCCTTGCAGATAAAATATCAAGTCTGCGAATTGTTCCATTTTGCGACTTGCCTGGTTCTGGTTGTGATTCATTCACTTATGATCCGTGGAAAGTATTTGGTAGGTTGACAAATTTCTCTATTTCGCTTGACAGTAATAGTGGCACCATCAACTTGGTTGGTGGAAGTGATTGGTTTTTAGGTTGGTTTGGTGCTAATAGTATTGCATTGCCTTATTCAAGCACCAGTAGTATCAGTAGCAGCCAACCTTCTTGGTCTTATACACACAATTCTGCGAGTGCTGAAATATTAATAAACCAGACACTTATTTTGCCTGGAGATTTAAATCCGACTCCTGGTAATTTTCTTAAAATATGTTCCTCTCAAAATACGTGCATTCCTTATTTTTTGGCAACTGATGTAGGTATTTGTTCATTGGTTAAATCTTTTTCTCCGCCAACAGATAATCAGTTGCTCGCTCAAATAAATTTGCTTCAATCAGCAAGCCACCAAGTGAGCTGTCCATGATATTCAACCGATTAATTCAGTTGGGTATCATTTTCGCTGCACTGGGATCGTCTGTACAAGCACAGACTCAAAGTGAATTTTCGGAAGATATTAAGTTCCGAGTTAGCAATCTACGGTTGGTGCCCTTTTGTGACTTGGTAAACAACACCAATGCTGCTTGTGATTCTAATATTGCGGAGCTGCGTGTTGCTTTCGGTAGACTTCATGGATTTTCTTTGGAGCTTCAGCCCAGCGGCTCTATGATCATGAATGGGCAAGGCACATTGTTTGAGGATTTTCCTAATAGTGCTCCATGGAAATTGACTTACTCATCTGAATTCAAGCGTTGGACTTACAAGCCTCTGGCAGATGGACCCCGAGCGGAGGTTTTGATCGATACCAAAGTTTTTGAAGGACTGCCATCTGGCAATTTCTTGCGATTATGTTCTAGTACTGATCAGTGTGTACCTTACTTTCTGTCAACGGCCAAAGGTGTCTGTGCTTTGGTATCGAATGGTCAAAATATAGACCACGCTTTACTGTCAAGTATCAATAAACTACAAGCTTCTAACCGGCAAGTTACCTGTCCATGAAAATCAAGCTCTTCGCCTTGTTAGGCCTGTTAGGCGTGCTCACAACGAGTGCGCACGCACAAACAGCCCTGCCATTAAACCAACCTGGCCGTTTGAGCGATTATGAAGATCCTCTAAAGCGTTCGGGTCAACTTCGTGATGGCTCTATGAACTCAGGTACAGTTCTAGACAAAATACAGCTTGATGAGAGTGCTAAGCCTAAGCCTGAAAATCAAGCAGGTGCTTTAAAATTCGTGCTCAACAGTTTGAAAGTGATTGGTAACTCTGCGCTTGACGAAAAGTTAATTGCAGAGCAAGTGCGTTCGTACATAGGTAGTCCCATCACTGGACCTGACTTGCAAGATATGGCTGCGCGCATAACCCGTCTTTATGCTGAACGAGGTTTCTTGACTTCACGCTGTGTTGTGCCAGCTCAAAAGGTTGATGATGGCAATGTAGTCTTGCAGATTGAAGAAGACCGTTTGGGGGCAGTGCAGTTGGCTGGGTTGACCAGCTACCGTTTTGATCCACGATTTTTCATTGATCAGGTTAATGATTTACGCGGTAAGGTAATTAATGTTCCAGAATTGGATGAGCGCTTGCGATTGGTTGCACGAATACCTGGCGCGCGCGTCAAGCCTACATTAAAAAAAACATCTTTTGGTATTACGGATTTGGTGTTGGAGCTATCTGATATTGACAATCTGGGTACGATTAGTTTTTCAAACGACGGCAGCAAGTTGACATCTGTTAATCGAATGTCAGTGGCTAAAACATTTAACAACTTGACAGGGGCTGCCGATGTACTGAGCTTGTCTGGAACTACAGCATTGAATTCTCCACAGTTTTTTGGTGGATTTAACGCTTCTTATCAGCGGCCTGTGGGCTCCAGCGGCGGTCGTTTGACCTTCAATCTGTCCAACTTGTATTACAAGCTCGATCCAAAAGCAGTTGGTAATTCGGCGATCCGCTATCAAGGTGATTCTCGAACCTTGGAGTTGCTTTATGAAGAGCCTTTTCGTTTGAATCCCGACTATGGCAACATTGTTTGGTTTGCGGGTGGTGAACACAAAAGCGTAAATGCTTCTACGGTATACAACACACCTTTTGACTATCCGGCAGGTTTCAAATATGTGGATGCGGGTGATCGAATTTTTGCGATGACCAGTGGAGTGCGTTTGGAGCGATTTGATGATTGGTTGGGTTATCGCGGTCGAAGCACAGCATCGTTGAGTTTTAAGCGTGCGTTGCCTGGTACTTTGGGATCTATATCACCAGATTCTGTATCTAATAAATTGGACAATCTCGCTGCAAGTTCCAGTGCCACGATGGCATTGAATTCAGCTCAATCCGCAGCTACGACCGCAGCAACCTTGTTGGCCAGTTCTAACCCTGCTGATTCTGCCTCCTACAATTTGGCTTTGGCGAATTCTTTGAAGGCAGAAGCCAATTTGTCATTGGCACGTTCGAATGCCGAAAAATATGCCACAGTTACAGGTCCTATTGGAGATGTGCGCGGTTTGCAGACCAATTTCACCAAGTTTTACCTGGGTCTATCGAGAGCACAAGGTTTACCGTATTCTTTCTTGCTGGATGGAAGTTTATCGGCCGAGTGGACTTCTGCAAAGCGTGTACCACAGGCTTATGACTTTGTTGGCGCAGATAATGGCCCGTCTGGTTTTAAATTGAACTCATTACTCAGCCGACCGATCAATGATTCAGGCTTTGTTGGTGGTGTTGGTTGGACTTATTTGAGGGCGTACAGCTACTATCGCGATGCATCTGGGGGTGGTTCGCCCGCTTGTTCAAAAAGCCCAGGCGTTTATTCTGCGACTTCGATTGACAAAAATGTCTGCTCGGACAATTATCCTTACTTTTCTTTGACTTATCGTAGCAAGTTTGTATTTAGTGATTTTACTTATTTGCCTAAATTGGCACCATACGCGCCCAATAATAATAAATTGCGCTTCAATATGGGAATTTATTGGTAATTAGTTGCTCCTAAATAACGCCGTCAACCCACATGGATGCTGGTGATCTGAGGTGATTCCGGATAGTCAGAACTCTCAAATAGATATTCAATGGAGCCTGTTTTCTGGGAGTTTTTGAAAGCAGCGCCATGACCGATGACTTTTTCCGCAACCGCCTGGACCAGATGATCGATTTGCGCCACCCGCTGGCGGTGCTGGCCAACCGCATGCCTTGGCAAGAGATCGAGGCATCCCTTGCCCAGCGCTGGGCGCGCCAAGTCAAGGCTGGCAAGAAGATTGAGGACTTGGATTTATTTGGCCCGGTCTCGGCCGTTGCCAGTGGTGGTGTTTCCAATGCCGGCCGTCCTCGTCTGCCCACCCGTCTGATGGTGGCCCTGCTGTACCTCAAGCATGCGTTCAACGAGAGTGACGAGGACGTGATCCAACGCTGGGGCGAGACACCGACTTGGCAGTACTTTTCTGGCAACGAGTATTTCGAGCACCAATGGCCGTGCGACCGGACACAACTGGGGCGGTTTCGCAAAGCCCTGGGCGAAGAATGCGTAGAAGAACTGTTAGCCCGCACCATGGAAGTGGCGGTCACGCTCAAGCTCATCGCCAAGAAAGAATTGACCCGCGTGATCGTGGACTCTACGGTGCAAGAGAAAGCCGCGGCTCACCCCACCGACAGCAAGTTGCTGGAGACAGCCAGATCAAAGGTGGTTGAAGGCGCCAAGGCTGAGGGCATCGAGCTCAAGCAGACCTACGCCAAAGAAGGCCAACTGCTGGGCTACAAGGCTGGGCGTTACGCCCATGCCCGCCAGTTCAAGCGCATGCGCAAAGTCATCAAGCGTCAGCGCACCATCGTCGGGCGGTTGCAGCGCGAGGTGGCTCGCGAGATGAGTACGCTCAGTCAAGCCATACAAGAAACCTTGGGCCAGACCTTGGACAATGCCAAACGCTTGGTCACGCAGACCGGCAGCCGCAAAGCGGTGGGCAACCGCGCCAAGCTCTACAGCTGGCACGCGCCCGAGGTGGAGTGCATCTCAAAAGGCAAGAGCCGCAACCCGTACGAATTTGGTGTCAAGGTGGGCCTGGCCATGACGC
Source organism: Limnohabitans sp. Jir72 (assembly GCF_003063575.1). Lineage (GTDB taxonomy): Bacteria > Pseudomonadota > Gammaproteobacteria > Burkholderiales > Burkholderiaceae_C > Limnohabitans_A. The sequence goes on along the minus strand of NZ_NESC01000024.1, from coordinate 391 downwards.
TCAAGGGCAATTTGATCGTGGGCGCCAGGAGCTTTCCAGGCAACCCGTATGACGGTCACACGATGCATGAGCAGATCGAGCAAAGCGCCATCCTGATGCAAGGCTTGGGGGTCAAGCCCGAGGTCGTGTACGCCGACCTGGGCTACCGGGGTGTGGACAAGGACAACCCGGACATCGAGATCAAACACCGGGGCAAAGACAAGCGGCTCACCGATGAGGAGCGCAGGTTGCTCAAACGACGCCAAGCGATCGAGCCAATCATTGGTAAGCAATGGGATGGACGCTCCCACCTACACGGCATCGAAATGTGCCAAAGTGGAGATGCAAATCAACCACTTGAACAGACAGGAGCGTCCGACATGAAGGTTACAACAGTAGGCATCGATCTGGC
>NZ_NESC01000023.1 GCF_003063575.1 Limnohabitans sp. Jir72 | reverse complement strand
ATGGCGCTGCTTTCAAAAACTCCCAGAAAACAGGCTCCATTGGATATCTATTTGAGAGTTCTGCCCATCCGGATTCACCCCAGATCATCAGCATTCATGCGGGTTGTAGAGGTTTTGCAGGGACGACGCATTAAGTACTGATTCTGCATGGTCGTCGTCCCATATGACATCATCATCAGCAAATGTTACCCAAGGCGTAGTGGCCGCTATTAGCCCAATCGCTCTTAATGGTGAACCAGGGGCAAAGCCATTTTTCCCAAAGCCATCTGAGAGTCGAAGATTTAATGTGCGGGGGCCACTAAACGTCTCAATGGCTGGACATTCTTTTATCTTGAAATCATCCCATAAAATAATATGGTATATTTTATTTTTAATAGTTTGTTTGTTAATGCATTCTATTAACTTTTGAAGCCCTGGGCGCCCTATGGTAGGCGTAATTACAGTCAAAATGCAGTCGCTGGAATTCATTTTATTTGAATAGTTATTTTTGTGAATTTAGGTATTTATTTTTGCGCTATCACGTTAAGACTGACGAGGTGATGTGCAAAATAGTGATTGCTTGTATCTTTAAATAATCCAAAATTATCGACCCTTTGAATATGTGAAAATCCGGCCTCTAATAGTAAGTGGGACAAAAATTGGTAATTAAAGCCGCTATAATGAAAGTCATTGTTATCAATTTGACCGCCAAAAATAATTTTCATTGCCTGATATTTTTCGTTTATGCTGGCATTTGGGGATACAAAAAAATGACATAGATGGTCTAGGTCTGGAACTGATATGAAAATCTTTCCTTGTGGCTTTAATAATTGATTTAATTTTTTTAGTATGGTTAGTGTTTCTGCATGTGGGGTATGCTCAAGTACATGACTTAAATAAATATTGTCAAATATTGAGGATTTATCTTTAAAATTATCTCTAAAATCTCCGACAATGTCAACGTTGGGGCCTGGGTTAATATTTAATATTAACCAGCCCTCTTTTTTTTCAACTCCGCCAATATGTAGATTCATAGCTTTTTAATTTAATATTAAATTGTACTAATTTTGTTGAGTGCATTTAATGGGTGCTTTGTTTGCGTTTCGACGAAGTAATCACAAAACCCAGATTCTTCGCCAGCAAACAGTGGTTTGGCATAACCATTTTCCACAATGTGTGCACGTAATTTTTCCCGCAAGGCACTGTTGTTGATCAGGCTCAAGCTGGCAGTAATCATTTCTTCTTCGGAGTGAGCCACCAGGTCTTTGGGTAAGCCCAAGCGGCCAAATAGGCCTTCATCGATGTTTGAGTGCACTTCACGGTGTGAGCGGCAGACGCCAGCGATACCTTGACTGACCGAGTCCACAATGGTGTTGGTGTTGCCAAATGGGAAGGGGTTGATGAACATGTCGCATTGACTGATGCATTCCAAATAGGTTGGCATTGGCATCATGGGGTGTACCACTGCACCTGGTATGGCTTTGCGGATGGCATCGCCGGCGCAAATTGCTGTTAATCCGATGGCAAATGCTGGAATGAAGTGAAATTCGACTTTGGTTTGGGCCTGCTCTTGAATTCGGCGGCACATGTCCAAGAATGGTGCATTGATCTTCATGGATGCACCTATGACAGCAACTCGCACGGTATCGTCATGCTTGGGTTTGCGGGGGTAGGGTTCTGGCCATGTGCTTGGTGGTCGGTACGGAATGGCGTCTTTGGGAACCACCATTAACATTTCTACAAAGCATTTAGGGTCACCTAAAAAATCTTCTTCTACAACAACGTAGTCGACCGTTGGTGCGTGTGTCGTCGCGGGGTGGCCTAAGCCAACCACTTGCATTGGGGCGAGCCTTAAGTTGCTGCAGTAGATCGTGTGAGGGAACATGCCCAAACTGGGGTAGTAAACGATTTGTGGCTTGTGTTGTGCTGCCGCTTGCTGTGTTTTCTGTACGTTGTTGAGCAGTGGGGTTTTCAGGGACAACTCAACGAATTCATCAAACATGCCCCGGGTGATTTCATCGGTGGTTTCGGTCATGCCAACGCCAATTAATCGGTAGCGTTTTTTCAAGGAAAGCATTGACAAAGAGTGTGTTCGATAGATTGAATGCGTCGAGTGGAACCACTCCAGAACCACCATCAGTGTTTGTTTTTCTGGCAAGTCGCTCGGGGGCTCATAAGGGGTGATGACGTCTTCAAGACCCACATCCAGCATTTGTCTGCGTATCAAATGATTCAATGGCGCTTTGATTGCATGTTTGTTTTCAAGCATGCTGTAGCTGCAATGCATCCACACATCATGGATGAACCCTTGGGGCAGGGCTGCGGCAGTTTGGAGTTGTTCCAGGCGAGGTGGTAGCCATTGCAAAATCAGTTCGCGTTTGGCATGTGCGCTGTGACTGATGGTCAGGCGCGGTGACAGCAGAGCCATCAGAAGTGCTGCGCATAGTCTGGGCATCCTGAACCAGAGCTCGTCGCAGTTGAGTGACAAATCACTTTCTAGGGTAAACAGTACGCAAAGTTTCAGAATGTCTGGATGGTCCAGCCTGAGGTGGGCGCCATCTTCGGCCACGCCGCTCATCATGCGGATGATGTGGTCAGCATTTCGCAGAGGGGTTGCAGCAAACAAGGTGCCAATCCATCGTTGACGGGTGATGAAGTTGATGAAGCCTTCTTCACTCAGATGAAAGTCTGGTTGTGCAAACAACAGACCGATGGCATTGGCCAAGCGCACGGCCACCATGCGTTCCAATTCTTGAGTGCTTACTTGCGTAGGCACATAGTTCATGCGCAAGTCGCTGATTGAGCCATGGTGCGAATCAAGGCTTGTCAAGATCTCCAGCAACTTTCGTCCTGCAGCCTCATGTTCGCGGTTCAGGATGTCAAGTTCCAGTTCTTCAATCGTGGCTGTCATAAACTTAAATGGTTAAATTCGGATGAAATGTTGAAATCATTCTTAAATGATAGATTTCCATCATATCTTCAAAATCGAGGCTTTAACTTGTTGTTTATTTGATAAAGATGACGACGGATCGGTGGCTTTGTGCTGGCTGATCTGAGTGGTGAAAGGTGCAGGATTACGAAGTTTTTTCATCTGATAATTGATCACTTTTTTCGAAAATATCTGTAAGCTGTTGATTTTGTTGAGTATTTTTTATTCTATATGATAATTTTGAAATTTATAAATTAAGAATTTTTATTTATATAAATATGGAAAGCCATACTTAACAACAAATTCAATTGGTGATTTGAACTTTTGTTGTTTTTTGTGTTTATGGGGTATAGTAAGAACAAAGCCTCCCTAGGGGGAGGCACGCTTTATCACATCTGTACGTACCCACAGGATTGACACAAATGGCCTCGAAAAAACAAAAGTTTGTATTTGCTAGCCCTGAAGACGCCTTGCGTGCTCGTCAGCTCAAGCGCGAGTACCGCCGACGCCGTGTCTCTGAAATCACGATGGCGGTTTGGTCCAGCGTGTATGCGCTGCAATCGACGGCTCAAACGGTCAAGGATTACTTGCCGTCTAGTGGTGTGACAGTCACAGGCAACGGCGCAGGCGGGGGTTATGGGCTGATTAACAACGTTGGTACGGTGAACTTGGGCGGTTCTACCAAAGCGGTCATTCAGTGGGGCAATGGCCTGGGTATTGCAGGCAACCAAACGTTGTCTTACACCAACGGTGCGTCCCTGCTCAATCCAAGTGCTGCACAAGCCTTGGTACTGAACAAGGTGATGGGTAACCAAGAGTCTGTCTTCAATGGCCAAATCAAGGTGGACTCTTCGATCGGAAATCTGATCTTTGTGAATCCAAATGGTTTCACCATTGGCGGCAACTTCAGCGTTGGCACGTTGGCTGCGTTCAATACCGGTTTGCTTTTGAGCACGCGTGATTTTGCGGACACTGCGAATCTGACAACCGTTGCGAACGGATCGAACACGTTTGTGCAAAACAATGCCACGTTGTCAGACCGAAACATAGTTCTGTCTGGCGACCCTTACATGGGTTTGGGTGCACCTACTGGAAGCTCGACAGGAAACATCGCTTTCTCATCGAGTACTCAGGCTTTCAGCTCCGGCGCTCAAAATACGATCAGCTTGATCACTGATTCTGGTCATGTGACTGTCGTTGGGAACGTGAGTGTGCCAGCCGTCTTGGCCGCGGGTACGGTGTACATCACCACCAATACAGGCAATATCACTGCGACCGAGCCTACGGGTCGAATCAGTGCAGAGCAGGGTTTGTACATCAATTCGTCGAATGGCACAGTTGATGCAACAATGAACAACATTGCGCCTATTTTTGTCAGTACTTCTGGCAACGTGACTTTGGGTCAAATTGGCTTGACCAAAATGACCCTCGGCAACATCAGCGCCGGTAATTTGGCGATCACTTCTGATCAAAATATTCAGCGTCAAGTCGGCACAAGCCTCAATGTCTCGGGTGGTGCGATCGATGTGCAAGTTGCGCAAAACAAAACCATTGGTGAAGCCAACAATGCATTGAGCTTGAGCGCAGCCAATTTGAGTGTCGGTGGTGCTGGTGGCGCAACGCCCGGCTCCGTCTACATTGATTTCAACGGCAACTTGACCTTGGGTGATGTCAAGTCGGGTGGTGCAGCGGTTTCGATCAAATCTGCATCGGCCGCCGATGTCTTGACGCAGGCTGGCAATTTGACCCTCACGGCAGCCAATCAGACATTGAGTTTTGGCAGCGCAACAGTCAACAACCTGAACTTGAACCGCGCCAATATTGGTGCATTGACCATTTCTGGTCGTGACATTCAAGTGGCTGGTGTTACCAACACCAACGCGGCCATTGTCATCGATGCCACGGGCAACATTTCCAGTACCAACCCATCGGCGACAGTGATCACGGCCAATGGTTTGGAGCTCAAAGGTGGGGTTGGTACGTCCAACAACATTGGCACACAAGTGTCCACATTGACCGCCAGCAACGTCAGCGCCATCACCTTGACCAACGCAGGTAATTTGGCAGTTAACGGTGCTTTTGCAGGCACAGGTGACGTCAATCTGACGGCTGGTAATTTGAGTTTGGGTGCGGCTTCGCGTGCGGGTAACGTCGCTTTGAGTGCTACAAACATTGTTCAAACTGGGGCATTGAGCATTGGTGGTACGACCACTTTGTCGGGTACTACCGCAAACCTATCCAATGCCAGCAACACTTTTGCCGGTAACGTATCTTCTAACCTGACGGGTGCTTTGAGTTTGAGCGCTAACGGTGGCTTGACTCTAGGCAATACAACAGCCACCAGTGTGACCCTGGCCACCATCAATGATGGCAGCGTTTCTGCCACAGGCAGCAATGCCATTGGCAGCTTGACGGCGCAACTGGGCAATGGCGCTTTGACCTTCACCAATAACCAGGGTAACTTGGCCTTGGGCAACATTGCCGTGGGCAGTGCTGCGTTGCAAACATCGGGTAATTTCACCACTGCAGCTGCTGACACAGTCAGTGCCGCTACAGGCAACATTACCCTGACATCATCTGGCCTGAATCTGTCCGGCAACATGTCTGCTGCAGACACTGTTCGTGTAGCCAGCAACGATACAACAGCCAGCATCACGTTCAGTGAATTGAACAATCTGAACTTGAGCAAATTGCAAACCAATGCCAACGGGACTTTGGCCATTGGTGCAGTGAATCAGACAGGTAATGTGACGGTTGACACATCGACAACCACTCAGGCCAGTTTGATCTTGTCGGGTGGCAACATTGCCATCACGGAAGCCTTGAGCACCGGCTCCAAAAATCTGACTTTGAATGCGAATACCGAAGGTGGGCGTATTGCACAGTCGAACAACGGCGCCTTGACTACCAACAATCTGACCGTGACCACGGCCAACGGTGCTGTCACTCTGGACAAAACCAGCAACGCCATCAGCGGTAATTTCTCTGCTGCCATGGGTACTGGTAACTTGGCATTGACCAACAGCCGTGACTTGTCATTGGGCGATGTCACAGCGGGCAATGCGAACATCAGCATCGTTGCTGATGGCAACCTGAGCCAAGTCTCCGGAGCATCCTTGAATTTGGGCAACGGCTTGGCACTGAGCACCACCAATGGTGCGGTTTGGCTCGACCAAAACAGCAATATTGCTGGCACCATCACGGCCAACGTTAATGGCGCATTGACTTTGAGCAACAGCAACGCTGAAACGACCTTGGGTGAGGTTGCGGCAAACGGCAGTATCAACATCACAGGTCAAGGAAATCTGACCACCACAGCCAATGTGACTGCGGCAGACGGTAATTACCTCTCCCTTACCGCTAGAAATGGTAATTTGACAACCGCTGAAGGTAAGCTGATTACTTCAGGTGAAAACGGCTACGTCAGTATCGTAGCTGGCGATGCATTGACACTGAACGGCCAAGTGACAGGCAATAAGCTTAATCTTGGTGCTGGTGCTGGGGGTGTTCAAGCCAATGGCGCTGTCCTGACCGCCACCAACAACGATACGTCTGGTGGCCTTAGTGTCGGGAGCTCTGGCGATGCGATGTTGGCTAATGCTAACAACAGCATCGCAGGTGTGGTTGAGATCAGCGCCGATGGCAATGTCAACCTGTCGAACAGTCGCGATTTGAAAATTGGTTATATCGCAGGCCAGAATAACTCTGCCGCCACCAATTTGACCCTTAATGTCAACGGTACTGTTGAGCAAAACAATGGTGTGCGTGTCAGTGGCTTAACGGAAATCAATGCCAATTCGGCTAATTTGAGCTACGCTAACAACAAGATGAACACCCTGACTGCCAATGTTGGCTCAGGTGCTTTGATCGTTAGTAACAACGGCAGTTTGAGCCTGGGATCCATTACCGCGGGTAACACCAGCCTGACTTTGAGTCAAGGTGATCTGACCCAATCCAGTGCTAACTTGTCTGTGGGGGCATTGCAAGTCCAAACTGCTGGCGGTAACGCTACTTTGACGCAGTCGGACAATAACATCACAGGTGCTGTCTCGGCCAACATCGGTGCCGGCACATTGGCCATCACCAACACCGGCAATCTGACTTTGGGCAACGTCACGGCCGGTTCTGCTGGTTTTGACGTGCGCGGCGACGGCGCTTTGAGCCAATCGGCCGACACAGCGTTGACCGTGACCAATGGCCTTGACGTTCGAACCGCCAACGGTGCGGCTAGCTTTAATCAAGCGAACAATATTACAGGAACAGTTACTGCCAATGTGGCAGGTAATTTGTCGTTGATAAACTTGGCTGCGACAACTTTGGGTAATGTCGCGGCTACACGTGTGTTCGTTGACTCCACGGGTGTGTTGAACGTCAATGGAGCGGTCACTGCAAGCCAAGACATCATTTCACTGACGGCTCGTAATGGTTTGAGTTCCAATGCAAATGGTGAGATCACGGCTGCCAATAGTAGTGTCAATTTCGAGGTAAACGGCAATTTGAGTTTGGGCGCTAATGTTTCAGCATCTGGCGGGGCACCGTTAGGTGGAGGACTAATTGTTGTTTCAACTCTAGATGGCAACAAGTCAATTGGTCTGGGCAGTACTTCTGGCACTGAAGACCTGAGAGTGAGTTCAGAAAGCTTTGGAAAACTGAAAACTTCGAGTGTTCTCATTGGTTCTGAAAATGGAACTGTGAACGTAGTCGGTGATATCGCAGTTGACGCCAGGCTGGCACTGCTTGCATCAAACATTAGTGTAAATGCAGCATTAAATACAGGTGATAAGTCTTTACGTTTGATCTCCGGATTTATGAATGGAAATGTAGGTGGGAGTATCACGTCCAACGCCAATGGCGTGATCACTGCTGGAACACTTGGTGTTGCGACAAACGATGGCAACGTATCTTTAACGGCTCAAAACAACATCAGTGGTGTTGTAACAGCCAATATTGGCAATGGAAGCTTGACTTTGGTCAATACCGGTAACACGACACTGGGTAATGGACCTATTGTGCCGTTTGTTGCATTGGGCGGCGTCAATGTGACGGTCACCGGTGAGGGTAAAACATTAACCCAAAACAGTGCGATCACTGTTGGTAATGCTTTGACTGTTTCGACTGCCAATGGCGCAGTCACACTGAATGATGCCAACAACAGTATCACAGGTTCTGTAGCTGCCAATATCGGTTCTGCTGCACTGACCATCACTAACAATGGTACTTTGACCCTGGGCAATACCACCGCTGGTAATGTGACGTTGGATACCAGTTTGGCCAATGCAGCTATCGCCGCAAATGGTACCAACAGCATTACTGGCGTAATTTCTGCCAATGCCGGTACGAATACTGTCACATTGCGCAACAGCGTCGATATGACTTTGGGTAACACCACTGCTTCTGGCTTAACGTTGTTCACTGATAACAACGCCAATGTGGCGACTGCGCCTGATGCCGTTACGACAGTGGGTGGAATTACCGCGCAATTGGGCAATGGTGCTTTGTCATTCACCAATAACCAAGGCAACTTGGTGATGGGCAACATCAGTGTGGGCAGTGCAGATCTGAAGACTACTGGTAACCTGTCGTCAGTTGCTGGCGATACTGTGATCGCGAATGTCAGTAATGTGACTTTGACATCGTCGGGCCTTGATATTCAAGGCAATATCTCTGCTGTTAACACCGTCCGCGTTGGTACTTTTGATCAGAATGCCACTATCTCTCTGGGGGGGGTACCCAGTTCAGCAGATTTGGTGGTCAGCAACGTTTCTTTGGCTAATTTGCAAACCAACACTAACGGTAATTTGGCCATTGGTGGCGTCAATCAGCAAGGTAATTTGACTGTTGATGGTGTTGTCAGCCCTACTGCCAACATGATTTTGTCAGGTGGCAACATCGCCATCAATGAAACACTGAACACCAACGGCAAGAATCTCACTTTGAATGCGAATGCCAATCAAGGTGTGATCGTTCAAGCTGGTAACGGAACCTTGACGACCGCCGATCTGACTGTGAGCACGGTCAATGGCGCTGTCACTTTGAATGATGCCAATAACGCGATTTCAGGTAATTTTTCTGCAGCATTGGGTTCTGGTGATTTGACGCTTTCAAATAGTCAAACCACTTACTTGGGCAATATCACTGCCAACAATGCCAACATCAGCGTGACTTCTGAAAACAGAGGCATTTCACTGGGCAACGCTAATTCATTGAATTTGTCTGGCAACTTGGCTGTTAATACACTGAATGCCACAATTGATTTAGTTAATGATGATGGAAGCAATAACATCACTGGTACTGTTACCGCAGCAGCTGGTAGCGGAGCATTCCAGCTAAACACCGCAGGCAACACGACATTGGGCGACGTCACCGCTAATGGTGGTATCAATGTTGCCTCTTGGAGTGGGATCAATGTGGTGGGTAACATCTCCACAACTTCATCCTTTAATCTTGACTCGGCTACATTCTTATCGGTTCAAGATGGTAAGACTTTGCAAGCAGGCAGCGGCACCTCTTACCTGACGGCGGGGGAAGGCAATATCGATGCCAATGGTGCGACCATCATCGCGCCAACTTTGCAAATCCGCGCACCTGGCGGCGATGTCAACTTAGGCAACACAAACAACAATATTTCGATACTCCAAACATGGAGCAGTGTCGGTGGGAATCTGACACTTGGTAACAGCGGAGATTTGGCGATTGACGGTGTTCACGTTGACGGTTCAACCAATTTGACGGTCCTTGGCGGTAACGTTACGACTATTTCCACCGCGTCCCTGGGTGGCGTGATCAACGCCAATGTGGCGTCTGGCAGCTTCCAACTGCAAAACAGCAATGACACCAAGTTGGGCAACATCACAGCTGTGAATGCCAACATCACAGTTGCAAATCCCGGCAACATCACACAAGCAGCAGACTCGCAACTGAGCGTAGGTGACCTGACTTTGGGCACCAGCAACGGCAGTGCTGAGTTGATTCGTACAAACAACCAAATCACTGGCACAGTGACTGCTAACGTCGCAGGGGCACTGTCGATCACCAACAACGGTGCATTGACACTGGGCAATACCAATGCCGGCGATGTGACACTGAACACCAGTTTGGCCAACGGCGAGATCGTGGCAAATGGCACCAACGTCATTTCTGGCGCGTTCTCTGCCAACGCAGGCACTGGCAATCTGACCTTGGCCAACACCCAAGATACACAGTTGAGCAGCATCACAGCCAATGCAGCCAACATCACACTGAGTGCAGGCAATCTGACCCAAGTCAGCGGTAATTTGGCTGTTGTCGACTTGAATGTCGTGACCGCAGGCGGCAATGCCAACTTGAGCTACGGTACGAATAACCAGATCAGCGGCGTTGTCACTGCCAATGTCGGTGCAGGTAATCTGGACCTGGCAAATAACCGTGATACACAACTGGGTGACATCACGGCAGCCAATGCCAACTTCACGGTCACCGGCGGAAATATCGACAACTCTTCCGGTGCGTTGAACATTGCTGGTAATTTGGGTGTGACGGCCTTGGATGGTGCAGCCTATTTGGATTACAGCTCTAACAACAACGTAGGCGGTGTTGTTGCGGCAAATGTTAGAAATGGTTTTGTTTTCAGCAATTCGCGTGACACCCAACTCGGCAACATCGCATCCAGTTTTACATACTTGAATGTTGGTGGAAACATCACACAAGCTGATGCCTCTTCCAGTGTCGCTACGGGTTCTTTGTATATTGGCCCCAACCTGGTTGGGGTGACTGACGTCACTTTGGGCAATGCGAACAACACCATTGGTTCTATCAACGCAGCTATGTCGGGCAACCTGACATTGAGGAATGCCACTGATTTGAGAGTGAATCAGCTGGGTGTAGGGGGAAATGCCACGCTCACGGTTGCAGGCAACATCACCTCAGGAGGGGGAGATGTGTCCGTCAGTAACCTGGATGTGAACACCAGCAATGGTGGTCGTGTGGAACTGACCAATTCAAATTCCATTTCAGGGGTCATCACCGGTAATGTAGCCAGCTCACTGAATGTGACCAACAATGGCAACACCACTCTTGGCAACATCACGGCTGCTTCTGCAGGGTTTGATGTGCGTGGCGATGGTACTTTGACCCAATCGGCCAACACCGCGTTGACCTTGGCCAACGGCCTGGATGTCAATACCGCCAATGGTGCTGTAACGTTGGGCAATGCCAACAACATTGACGGCGTGTTCAGTGCCAACGTGGCCGGAGACTTGCTTGTCAACAACACCCGCAATTTGTCACTGGGTAACCTGATTGCAAACAACGCTAACATTGCACTGAGCAATGGTGCACTGACGCAGGTCAGTGGTAATTTGACAGTTGGTGCTTTGGACATTCAGACCAATAACGCCAATGCCAACTTGAGCTACGGCAGCAGCAACCAGATCAGCGGTAACTTGAGTGCACGACTGGGTACAGGTGATCTGACGGTCACCAACAACGGTGCACTGACCTTGGGCAACACCACAGCGGGCGCTGTGACGCTGGATACCAGCTTGGCCAACGGTGCAATTGTGGCAAATGGCACCAACGTCATCACAGGCGTGGTTTCTGCCAATGCAGGCACAGGCAACGTGACCTTGGCTAACACCCAAGATACACAGTTGGGCAGCATCACGGGCAATGCAACAAGCATCACTCTGAGCGCTGGTAATTTGAGCCAGGTCAGCGGCAATATTGCTGTGGGTGCTTTTGACATTCAGACTAACAACGCCAATGCCAACTTGAGCTATGGCAGCAACAACCAGATCAGCGGTAATTTGACGGCTCGACTGGGCACGGGTGATCTGACGGTCACCAACAACAACGCCTTGACCTTGAGCGACAGCACAGCCGGCAACGTGTCGCTGGATACGAGCGCTGCAAACGGCAGCATTACCGCCAGTGGCAACAACAGCTTCAGTGGTTTGTTCTCTGCAAATGCTGGCGCAGGTAACTTGGTACTTGCAAACAGCCAAAACACACTATTGGGGAACATCACAGCTAACGATGCCAATATCAGTGGGACTTCTGAAGGTAAGCGTATTGCATCGGTCAGTGGTAATTCGTTGAGTTTGTCAGGTAATTTGTCTGTTAATACGCTGAACGCAAGGATTCTGCTAGCTACAGACAATGCAATCAATGGCACCGTGACAGCTACTACTGGTAATGGCTCATTCCAGTTGAACAACGTTAGAAACACGACATTGGGAGACATCACCGCTGGCGGCGATGTTTACGTTACCTCTCAGACTGGCCTGAATGTGGTGGGTAATATCAGCACATTAAAAACCTTTGATCTAGAAGCAGGTTCTGACTTGACGGTTCTGGCGGGTAAGACATTGCAGGCAGGCAGCGGCACGTCTTACTTGACTGCAGGTGGCAACATCAATGCCAATTCGGCCACTATCATTGCGCCTATTTTGAGTGTTGGATCTGGTGGTGATGCCAATCTGGGCAATATCAACAACAATATTTCAACACTTCAAACATATGGCGGCGTAAGTGGAAATCTGACGCTGGCTACCAATGCTGGTTTGACGATTGATGGCGGTGTTGATGTTGGGGGGGCGACAACTCTGACGACAAGTGGCTCAGTGGTTACAACCGGTTCTGGCACCTATTTGCGTGGGGTCATCAATGCAGATTTAGGTTCTGGTAATTTGGAACTGAAAAACAGTGTAAATACCACGCTAGGCAACATTAACACCACAGGTGATGCCAACATTACATTGGCATCTTTAGGTGATGCACTGACACAAGCAATTGGTACGAAACTGAGCTTGAACAACCTGACCATCAAGACCAACGGTGGTCTTGGTGCTCTGACAGAGTCGAGCAACCAGATCACAGGTACGGTGGCAGCTAACGTGGGCTCTGCAGCATTGTCGATCACCAACAACGGTGCACTGACGTTGGGCAACACCACAGCGGGCGCTGTGACGCTGGATACCAGCATGGCCAACGGTGCAATTGTGGCCAATGGCACCAACGTCATCACAGGCGTGGTTTCTGCCAATGCAGGCACAGGCAACGTGGCCCTTGCCAACACCCGCGCTTTGTCGCTGGGTGACTTGATTGCCAGCAACGCTAACATCACTCTGCTCAATGGCGCACTGACACAAGTCAGCGGCAACATCGCCGTGGGTGCGTTAGACATCACGACCAATAACGCCAATGCCAACTTGAGCTATGGCAGCAACAACCAAATCACCGGCAACTTGACTGCTCGTTTGGGCACAGGTGATTTGACGGTCACCAACAACAGTGCTTTGACATTGGGTGATACAACAGCCAGAAACGTGACACTGGACACCAGCTCTGCAGGTGGCACTATCACAGCCAATGGAAGCAACAGCTTCCAAGGTGTGATTTCCGCCAATGCGGGTGCAGGTGATTTAACGCTGAGCAACGATCAGTACACAAAGCTGGGTAACATCACGGCTAACAATGCCAATCTCAGTGTGACGGCGAATGGAAGTGCCGTAAATCTTGAATCTGGTTCTAAGTTGACATTGACCGGTAACTTGTCGGTCAATACGGTCAACGCGCAGATTGATCTGTTGGCAACTGAAGAAGGTACTGCCTTCAACAGCATCAACGGCACAGTCACGGCAACAGCTGGTAGCGGTCGCTTCTATTTGAACAGCTCGGGTAACCTTACTTTGGGTGATGTCAATGCAGGCGGTATCAGTGCGCACACAAGCACTGGCAAGTTGGATGTGGTGGGTAACCTCACCGCAACTTCTGATTTCTCTCTTTCTGCCAATACGGGTTTAACAATTGGTTCTGGTACAACTGTCCAATCAGGTAGTGGCACTTCTTATTTGCGTACACAAAACGGGGACATCGAAGCAAACACGGCCAATATCAGCGCTTCAACACTTTCTGTTGTGGCGGCTACGGGAAATATCAGTGCCAACGCTGCGACCATTTCTGCATCTACGTTGCAGGTAACAGCACAGGGTGATGCAGCATTTGGTAATACGAATAACACCATATCTCGCTTTGAAACCAATACAGGGGATGCCGGTAACTATGTAGGCGGCAATTTGACGCTTGGTAGCACTGGAAATCTGGTTATTGCAGGTGCGCAGGTTGATGGTTCGACGAATTTGACCATCGTGGGTGGTGACGTCACGACAACACGTACTGCATTTTTGAATGGCGTAATCAATGCCAATGTGGCGACTGGTAACTTCCAGCTTCAAAATGCCTATGACACCAAGCTGGGCAACATCACCACGCAGAACGCCAACATCACAGTTGTAAGTGACGGCAACATCACGCAAGTCAGTGGTTCGCAACTGAGTTTGGGTAACCTGACTTTGGGCACCAGCAACGGCAGCGCACTACTGACTCAAGCCAACCAAATCACGGGCACAGTCACTGCGAACGTGGGTGTTTCGGCTTTGTCGATCACCAACAACGGCAGTTTGACCTTGGGCAACACCACAGCAGGCGCTGTGACCTTGGATACCAGTTTGGCCAACGGTGCGATTGTGGCCAATGGGACCAACGTCATCTCTGGCGAGTTTGCTGCCAACGCGGGCACAGGCAATCTGACCCTGGCCAACACCCAAGATACCCAACTGGGCAGCATCACAGCCAATGCAGCCAGTATCACTCTGAGTGCGGGCAATCTGAGCCAAGTCAGTGGCAATTTGTCTGTGGGCGATTTGAATGTCGTGACTGCAGGGGGTAATGCCAATATCACTTACGGTTCGGACAACCAGATTGCTGGCGTCATCACAGCCACCATTGGCTCAGGCAATTTGGATCTGACCAACAACCGCGACACCAAGCTGGGCAGCATCACGGCCAACGCCACCAGTTTCACTCTGGGTGCTGGCGATCTGACTCAGTTCAGCGGCAATTTGTCGGTTGGTGACTTGACCGTCAATACCGCTGGCGGCAATGTGACATTGACGTCTGGTACCAACAACAACATCGGTGGTGTGTTCACTGCCAATGTTGGTGCAGGCAATGTAAGTTTGAGTAACGAAGGATCGTTACAGCTTGGCAACATCACTTCCGGAAATACAAGTTTATTCCCTGTTGGTATTACTGAACAAACGGTCGGCTCCACAATCGCAACTGGCACTTTGTTAATAGGCGGCATGAGTGGGACCGATGTCACATTGAATAATGCCGATAACAGAATTGGCACCATCAATGTAGACCTGTCGGGTAATCTGTCATTGAAAAATGCAACCGATTTGAAAGTCGATCAGATTAACCTCGGCTCTGGTAATGCCACACTGACAGTTGCCGGCAACATCACTACCGGAAGCGGTATTGTTTCAGCAAACAATTTGAACGTGACGGCCACCAATGGCAACGTCACTTTGTCGAACGACAACTTGGTGAACGAGCTGACGGCAAATGTCTCCAATGGATTGACCTTCAACAACAACCAAAGCTTGAACCTGGGCAATATCACGGCGGCAAGCGCCAACTTCAATGTTTCCGGTGGCAGCTTGGTTCAGACCGCTGGCAATTTGACGATCGCAGGTGATTTGGATGTGATCAGCAGTTCTTCAGCTAATTTGAGCTACGGTACTAACAACCGGATCAATGGAACGATCACGGCCAATGTGGGTGATACTTTCAATCTGTTGAATAACCAAAACACCAGCATCGGCAACATCACGGCAGTAAACAATGTGGTCTTGTATGCGAATGGCAACAACATCACACAACAAACCAATACAGCTGTGGCGGCAGATTATGTGCAGTTGTATGGCAATAATGTCACGCTGGACGGCTATAACAGCATCAACACCATTTATTCAAGTGCAAATAATCTGACGCTGAATAACACCAAGGATTTGAACTTGGATGGTGTTTACGTAAACAATGCCACATTGACGGTCGCCGGAAACATATCGCAGACCTCTTGGGTTGATATAGGCAATCTCAACGTCACGACCACAAGCGGTGGAAATGTCGATCTGTCCAACTTCAATAACAACATTGGTAACTTGACCGCCAATGTGGCAAATGATTTGACCGTTGCCAGCTACGCAAATTTGAAGCTGGCCGATATCACTACTGCAGGCAATGCCAGCTTCTCTGCAAATACGCTTGTACAACTTTCGGGCAATTTGACGATTGCCGGTAATTTGGGTGTCTACACGAATGGCTACGCAGATTTGTCGACCAGCAACAACAACACCATTGCCGGTTTCATCAATGGCGATGTGGGTGGTGAGTTCAATCTGAAGACTGCAAGTGATGCAACGCTGGGTAATCTGAATGCCAACAGTCTTTACTTGACTGTGGATGGCAACATCACTAACCCAAGCGGTGTTCTGAGTACAGGTTATTTAGATGTGCAGGCTACAGGCAATGTGTCGATTGGTAATGCCAATTCGGCATTGGTTGGTGAAGTTCGGGCCAATGTGGGTGGCAATTTTGCCCTTGCGAACAACGGTAGTTCGATTTATATCGATGGCATCACCGCTGCAAATGGCGGGGTGGTGTCTGTCACGACCAGTGGACAAGATGTTGTGATTGGCGGCACCATCACTGGCACAGGTGGTTCCTACCTGTCCAGTATTGCCTTGGGCACTGGCGGCAATGACTTGAGATCCTTCCCTCAACACGGAGAGATCGTGAATGACTGGAGCGGCTCTGTATTGCGTGCTGAAAAATTCACCCTTGCCGGAACCAAGGTGGGTGTAACTGGGGATGTACCAGTCAATGTGGACTGGAGGGAGTCCACCGCATCCAGAATCAACAGCTTGACCATCAATTTGGGTGATGTTTCTCTTGTTACAGGTAACACATCGTTGGTTGCGGTTGATTCAGTTGATGGTCGCGCATTCATTGGGGGCGCGACTATTCCTAAAGACGACGGCGTAACAGGATTTGTTCGTATCCGTGGTTATGGTTACGACGTTTTTGCTGATGGGCAAACGATTTTCAGTGGTAGCCCTGTAGGAATCCGTGGCACGTTGAACGATCTTTCACCGTATATGGACCCAGTTGGCTTGCTTGGTAAACGTGTGACGGTTATCGAGAAAGAATTGGGCACAGGTTTTGATGCAAACAATACCGTTTCTATGTACATCTCTCGCTTGGTTGCGGGTAATGTTGGTTTGAATGGTTTTGGACCTTATGAAGGGACGTTGATCAGCAGCAACATCACACCTGCTAGCTTCTTTAACAGTGAAAACCAAGTCAACGGTGTCATTGGTTTAACCAACCGCTTGAACAGTTTCAGTAGTCTGGCGGGTAGTCCAACTGAAGAGACAGTCAATACAGTTGGCTCGTCATTGGTGTCTAACCTCAACGTGACGGGTACGTTGACTGCTGCTTCTGCCAGCATCACCGGCACGCTGAATGCAGGCGCAACGACCTTGGCCAGCGCGAACGTGACGGGCAACCTGGTTGCAGGCAACATCAGCACGGCAGGCACCTTGGATGTGACCGGTGTGTCGACTCTGGGCAACGTGAGCGCAGGCAACCTGACGGTGACTGGCGCGACGACCACAGCGGGCTTGACCAACACAGGTGACCTGACCAACAACGGCAACGCCAGCATCACCGGCACGCTGAATGCAGGCGCAACGACCTTGGCCAGCGCGAACGTGACGGGCAACCTGGTTGCAGGCAACATCAGCACGGCAGGCACCTTGGATGTGACCGGTGTGTCGACTCTGGGCAACGTGAGCGCAGGCAATCTGACGGTGACTGGCGCGACGACCACAGCGGGCTTGACCAACACAGGTGATCTGACCAACAACGGCAACGCGCAGTTCA
>NZ_NESC01000022.1 GCF_003063575.1 Limnohabitans sp. Jir72 | reverse complement strand
AAACAGAAGGGAAATTCCCGGAACTGAGTGAACCGCATTTGGTCCTGACCAGCCCAGCGGGCATCGAGAGCACCACACCGCAAAGCACGCACCAGCACAGCGGCCAGCACCACGCCATCACCAGCGGTGGGCACACCAGTGTGAGCGCGGGCAAGAGCTGGCTCGTCAGCGCCAAAGAGGCGATCAGGCTGTTTGCCTACAAAGCGGGTATGAAGCTCATCGCCGCCGGTTCCGATATAGAAATCAAGTCACTCAGCCAAAACATCCAATTGCTGGCCAAGCTGGACATCACCCACACCGCCAACCGCATCGAGTTGAGTGCGCAGAACGAAGTGCTGGTCAATGGCGGTGGCAGCTACACCCGCTGGAGCGCCAGTGGCATTGAAAGCGGCACCAGCGGCAGCTGGGTGGCGCATGCAGCCAATCACAGCATGTCAGGAGGAAAGAGGATTCCGGTGGTGATGCCCCAGTTTCCGGTGGTGCAAGAACCTGCCAAGTTTCACATTCAGTTTCGCGCACTACACAACAACACAGGGCGCCTGGTGGGGGGCGCCCCTTACTGCATCACACTGACAGACGGACAAACGTTTTTTGGAAAAACCGACGCCAAGGGGATGACCGAGCTCATCACATTGGCAACAGCCCAAGACGCACAACTGGAGTGGTTGACCCATCACGAAGACACCTTGTCCAGCGAAGAACAAGACAGCGAGGGGTGCTGAACATGACTCAACCCAACATCATCGCCAAGGCAAGCGCCAAACCCATATCGGGCAATCCTGTCTGTGTTGTGGGCTGCGCCATGCCGCTCACGGTTGTATTCACCATTCACAGCCAAAGCGGGCCAATTAACTTGCCCTATGCGGTCAGGGTCAATGGTCAAATTTTGTCGGAGTTCAAAGAAAAGCCTAAAAAACTGGCGGTGACAAACCAAGGCAGCATCACCATACCGGCTCAATCAGGTGACACGGTCGCGTTGCACTTGGGCAGCGACGCCAGCGCCGACTGGCGTCAAGAGCAGCTCTACGCCGTCCAAGTCAACGACAAATACGTCAAAGTTCATATTCGGGAAAAAAAAGGGCTGCACAAAGACGAAGCCAAACTTGCCAGCCCCAAGTCCAGTGCCACGCACGACGAATACGAGGCGGTGCTGACTGGCGATATCTGGATGCGCTTTAGCCACCGGTACAGTCCCGACGAAGTTCTGCCGCGTCTGCCTGCGGGCACCAGCGCCGAAGTGGCCCGTGCGGTGCAAAGCATCTACCAAGGTTTGCGAACGGGCTTGCTCACGGTGCAGCGCACAGGGCCGCAGGGCCAAGCGCAGCAGGTGAGTTTGCATTTCCCGACAGACAAATCGGACAACTGCTACAGCAACATCTCGGGTTTTGACATGCTGAACAACGGCCTGACGCGGGTGCATCCCGGGGGCTATGCCGCCCTCATCAACGCCGCGCTGGACAACGGTGTGGGCAGCGTGAAGATGAGTTCATGTTGGCGGCCCATGGTGGGCTCAATTGTTCACCGTGTGGGCTTGGGGCTGGATGTGAATTATCTGGATGCGGTGCGGTTTAACCGGGAGGAGCTGAAAACCGGTAAGACCCCGGCGGGCAAGCAAGACGCTGACGATAACGTGAGCGAAGACGAGAAACAGTTTTACAAGGCGTGGCGGGCGGCTAAGCAGGAACTAGAAGTGGCCGATAAGGAAGAAAAACGCCTCAGCAAAGTCGGCACCGACGAAAAAAAGAAGGCAGCGGTAGACCGGCTCAAAAATGCAAGCACTGCCGAAGTAGACGCGAAAGACGCTTGGAATACCGAACGCAATAAACATGAGCCGCCCAAGGTCAAGGCATTCCGTAAATCGCTCTACACCTGCCCCTGCGTGAGCCAGCTGTTTGACCCCTGGTACATGGACGGCAACACCCGCGACGCGGTGCCTGCAACCCCGAATGCCCAGCTCGACGGCAACGAACAACTCCACGCCCACCATTTGCACATCACTGTGCTCGACAAGAAGGTACTGCCATGATGAACCGAACCCTCAAATCCATCATGATCGCCGCTTTGGCGGGCTTTGCCTTGCTGGTCAGCATGCCGCTATGGGCCCAAGAACAAGAACGCCCTAGCCAAATCGACTGGGTTCTCAGACCTTGGGAGATGCGGTACTTCATCTTCGTCGACAAAGATCATGGCTGGAAATACTCACAAAAATTGGCTGCTGAGTACAACCAAAAGCCGAAGCGCCCACGCTTTAATTGGGAGCAGTTCTTTGAAGCCCAAACCGTGCTGCGCATCCCGCATTGGGAACTCGCACAAAAACCTGAGAAGGCCAAATACCCCGAAGACCTGTCCGTGGTCGTTATCGCGTTTGACCAAGACGGCTGGGTCACCACGCCCCACAGCTTTGGCAAAACCCTGCGCGGGCGGCTCAACAGCTTGAGACCCATGGGCTACATCGTGCTGTCAGCCGGGGATGGCCTGACCGACCCGATCGGCACCCTGGGCCATTGGTTCATTGGCCTCAACGAAGACACGGCAGACGGCGTGACGCCTGCACTGTGCAACAACCAAGGCATGTATGAGCCAGCCGATCCAAACGACAGCTTTTATGTGTACGGCAAGCACTACGATGTGAAGGAATCTTGGAGAACAAATCCACCGTTCGCATGCCGCGAATGGGCTTGGCAGCTGCACGAGGCCGATCGCCCCTACATCGACGTGACGACCTACGTACCCAAGGGTCATCCGTACACCAAGAGCTACCCCCACGGCACTTACATCCTGCCCTTCATCGGCTGGGGCACATTTGACCGCCAAAAGCCCGTCATCGGAAAACACGCCGACACCTGGTATTGCCTGCACGAGTGCCCCAAGGGCGATCAGCCCGGCCCCATCGCGGACATCAACGCTTGGGCTAAAGCCAATGGCTGGACACCGCCCAAGCCACCGATGCGTATGCCCGTGTTCACCGACAACCCCAAACGGCGCGGTTACTACCCCAAATGATCGAGCGAGACAAACACGAGCCTCCCAAGGTCAAGGCATTTAGGGATTCGCTCTACGCCTGCCCCTGCGTGAGCCAGCTGTTTGACCCCTGGTACATGGACGGCAACACCCGCGACGCTGTGCCTGGAACGCCGAATGCACAGATCGACAAGAACGAAACAACCCACGCCCACCATTTGCACCTCACCGTGCTGGACAAGAAGGTACTGCCATGATGAACCGAACCCTCAAATCCATCGTGCTCACAATCTTGACAGGCTGGACATCGTTAGCAAGCATGCCGCTATTGGCGCAAGCGCAAGAGGCGCGGCCCAGTTGGAACCACTGGATCAAGCGTCCCTGGGAGATGCGCTACTTCATTTACGTCGATCCAGAGCGTGGTTGGAAATACTCGCAAAAGCTGGCCACCCAGAGCAATCAGAAGTCTATGAAAGAAGACTTTGCCTGGGAACAATTCTTTGAAGCCCAAACGGTGCTGCGCATTCCGCATTGGGAATTGACTCAAAAGCCAGAGAAGGTCAAATACCCAGAAGACCTGGTCGTGGGGGTGATCGAGTTTGACAAAAACGGCTGGGTCACCACGCCCCACAGCTTTGGCAAGCCACTGCGCGGACGGCTCAACAGCTTGCGGCCGTCTGGGTACATCGTGCTATCCCCTGGTGACGCCTTGAACGATCCAGTTGGCACCTTGGGCGATTGGTTCATTGGCCTCAACGAGGAAACCGCTGATGGCGTGACGCCAGCGCTGTGTGGCAGTGATTCAATGTATGAGCCCATGCGTTCTTCTCAAGAGTATTACGTTTACGGAAAACAATACAAAGTCAAAGAAAGTTGGAGCAGTACTCCCCCTTTCCAATGCCGTGAATGGGCCTGGCAAATGCACGACGCAGAGCGCCCTTACATCGACGTGACCAACTACGTCCCCAAGGAGCCGCAATACGGCTACTCCCACGGAACTTACATCCTGCCCTTCATCGGCTGGGGCACATTTGACCGCCAAAAGCCCGTGATCGGCAAACATGCCAACACCTGGTACTGCCTGCACGAGTGCCCCAACGGCGATCAGCCCGGCCTCATTGCCGACATTGCCGCCTGGGCCAACGCCAATGGCTGGACACCGCCCAAGCCACCGACGCGTATGCCCGTGTTCACCGACAACCCCAAACGGCGCGGGTACTACCCCAAATGATCAGTAGAAATTTACCCCAAGCTCAATTGCGCATCTGTGGAAAGTACTTTCATGAGGTCATCGTCAATGCAGCGCTTGACCAAGGTATCAGCGAGATTCGCTTCAATTCATGCAGGCGAGGTGGGTGTTGGTCCTTGCTGATCAGGTATCTGTGACCTTGGTTATTGCACTGAATGATCTTTTTTGATTTTTTGATGTTGGAATTTTGATGAACGATGCTTTGAAACAAGCCATTGATGGCCAGGCACCATGGACGCGGGATGTGGCGCTGGAGGACGATGCCCGTGTGAGGGATACGGCACCGAAGACGCTCACCTTTGCGCCTGGCCCCAACCACGACGAACGCCTGGCCGAGGTTCGGCTGGCCCAGACGCAGGGGCGCAATGCCTTGCTGGTGGCTGCTCGCGAGTTGTTGCGGGCACTGGCCGAAATGCCGCACGACATTCAGCCCGAGCAGGCCAAGGCTTTGCGCGATTTGCTGGCCCAAGAGCTGCACAGCTTCACGCGTTTGTGCGAGCAGGCCAACATCCGCCGTGAGCACCTGTTGGCTGTGCGGTATGTGTTGTGCACGGCGTTGGACGAGGCGGCCAGTTTGACCCCTTGGAACGGCACGAGCACCGCCGAGAGCGCAGGGCCGTGGTCGTCCATGGCTTTGTTGCCCGAGTTCCATGGCGAGGGGCAAGGCGGTGAGGTGGTCTTCTTGCTGGTGGGGCGACTGGCCAGTTCGCCCGATGAGCACATGCCTGTGCTGGAGGTGGTGCACCACGTGCTGAGTCTGGGCTTCATGGGCGATTACCGGGTTAAGCCCGATGGGCATCGCTTGCTGGAGACGATTCGCCACCGTTTGCATGCGCTGGTTTTGGGCAGTCGTGAGCCGGTGGCTCGCGAGCTGTCGCCTCGCTGGAAAGGGGTGGCGCAGGGCAAGTTTCAGCTGCTGCGGTCGGTGCCGGTGTGGGTGTCGGCTTGCGTGTTGGGCTTGGTGTTGTTGGGGCAGTTTGGCTGGTCCAAATACCAGTTGCTCAGCACGGCAGGCGATGTGCAAAAGCGCATCAATGCCTTGCAGCGTTTGCAGCCGCCACCGGTGTCGGTCAAGGCGCCTTTGCGTTTGGCCGAGCTGTTGGCCGCCGAAGTGGCGCAGGGCCGTGTGCAGGTGAGCGATGAGCCCGGGCGCTCCGTGGTGTTGTTCAAAGGCGATGGCATGTTTGCCGGCGGCCTGGCTCAGCTCAGCCCGGCGGCGCGCCAGACCATCGAGAAGGTGGCCGATGCGATCAACGATGTCACCGGGCAAGTGGTGGTGACAGGCCATAGCGACAACCAGCCGCTGGTCAATGGCCGTGCTTATTTTGCAGACAACCAGGCCTTGTCGCTCAAGCGTGCGCAAGAGGTGGTTGCCGTGCTCAAAGCGCGGGGTGTTGACCAACAGCGCATCGAGGCCGTTGGCAAGGGCGATACCGAACCTTTGGCAGGCAACGACACCCCGCCCGGTCGTGCACAAAACAGACGTGTGCAGATTGAAGTGAAACCGTCCGCCAAACCGTGAACAGGGAATAAAAACAATGAAAGATTTTTTCAAAGGTCCGGTGTTCCGGGCGTTGCTGGGTTTTCTGGCGTTTGTGCTGGTGGGCTTGATGGTGTGGTTCCTCGGGCCTTTTTTGGCGCTGGGGGACTTGCGCCCCTTGGCATCGGTGGGCATGCGGGTCACGGTGTTGGTGCTGGTGTTTGCCTTGATGTTGTCGTGGCTGCTGGAGATTACTTTTGCTTTGGTGGGCGTGGCATCGCTGTGCGTGCTGGTGTGGCATGCAGGGCCCTTGTTGGGTTTGGCCTCCATGCGTCCATTGGCCCCGGTCTGGGTGCGTGTGCTGTGCATTGGCTTGATCTTGCTGGTCTTTTTGGTTTGGGGCCTTTACAAGCTGTACAAGCTGCTTCAAAACGATGAGAAGTTTTTGCAGCGCTGGTTGCGTTCTGACAAAGCGTCTGCGCCGCTGGCCAAAGATCAAATCCGCGCTTTGTCGGACATGGCCCGTCGTGCCGTGGGGCAGCTGCGACAAATGCACATGACGGTCGCCGGTGGCACCGGATCGGTGTGGGCAGGCTTGCGCCGTTTGGTAGAAGGCAAACGTTATCTGTACGAGTTGCCCTGGTATGTGGTGATCGGGCAGCCGGGGGCGGGCAAATCGTCTGTGGTGCTCAATTCCGGGCTTCGCTTCCCACTGGCCGATCAGATGGGGGCAGCCAGCGCACGGCTGACGCTGTCACATGCGACCGGCACGCACCAGTGCGATTGGTGGCTGACCAACGAGGCGGTACTGCTGGACACCGCTGGCCGCTACACCGAGCAAGACGCGCAGCCGGTGCCGGAAACACCGTTGGCCAATGCGTCATCGCCAGCCGAGTCGAGCGATGCAGCGCCAACCGATGCTGCAACGAGCGCCAACCCGCTGGAGACCTTGCGACAGACCAATGAAGCGGAATGGCATGGGTTTTTGGGGGTGTTGCGGCAAGTGCGTCCACGCGCGCCGGTCAACGGGGCTTTGGTGGTGGTGGATGTGGCGCAGTTGCTTCATGACACTTCCGCGCAGCGTGTGGCGCATGCAGCGCGTTTGCGTGCGCGTTTGGCCGAGTTGCGGACACACTTGGGCATCCGGTTTCCGGTGTATGTGGTCTTGACCAAGGCCGATGTGTTGCGCGGTTTCTCGCCTTATTTCAACAGCCTCACCTCCGAGGCGAGGGCGCAAGTCTGGGGATTTACTTTGCCCTGGAATGAAACAAGCGGCGGCTTGGTCACAGGATTGACCCAGGGCTTGGGGCGTCGCGGTCGTGGCGTCGGTGCGGCAGATACGCAAGCGAAAGATGGTGCTGCGAAAGCAAACGGATCGTTGATCGAGCAAGTGCGTCATGAGTTTGATGCTTTGGTGCAGCGGGTGAGCGATGGGGTGGCGACCCGCTTGCAAGAAGAGTTTTCGCTGGACCAGCGGCAGTCTTTGTACGTGTTGCCTTACGAGTTGTCGGCGCTCAAAGAGCCTTTGGCGGCATTGTTGGATGCGGCTTTTGCCGACTCGCGCTACGACACCACGCAACTGCACCATATGTTGCGCGGCGTGTATTTGACCAGCGCCATGCAGTCGGCCGATGCTGCGGTGGTTGCCGAACGCAGTGCTTTGGTGCCGCGTTTGCGTGCGGGCCTGACACAGTGGGGGCAGACTTTGGGTTTGGTCTCCAAGCCGGGGCAAACTGCGGCAACCCAGCGCCGAAGCTACTTTGTGACCGATGCCCTGTTGCGTGTTGTTTTTGCAGAGGCGCATCTGGTCAAGCCGAACCTCAAGTGGGAGGCCCGGATGCGCTTGTTGCGCTGGTTGGGCCATGCCGCCGTGTTGATGACCTTCCTCTGGCTTTCGGGGGCGTTGACCTTGAGTTACCACAAGAACCAGCAGTACTTGCAGGACGTGGAGCACAAGACGCAGGCTTTGACCGAGCAAATGCAAAATTGGCTGTCCGACCAGAGCATGGCGCAGACCGAAAAAGTGCTTGGACTGGCGCAAGTGTTGCCCACTCACGCTGGACTCGACCTGGCGCAGCCTTCGGCCTCATTTTTGTATGGGCTGTACACGGCAGAGCCCATCGCCCAGGCTGGCGAACATGCCTACGGTCAGTTGCTCGATCGGCTGGTTTTGCCTGTCGTCATCGAGCGCATGGAGCAAGTGATGCATGAGTCCTTGACCGAGGAGGATGCGCGACTCGCCTACCAAACCTTGCGTGTTTACCTGATGCTGCACGATGCCCAGAAATTCAGTCAAACCACGGATGCCGCTCAGGCAGTGCGCGAGTGGGTGACTGCGGATTGGCAAAACGCCTCGGAAACAAGCACCTCCCAAGGCTTGGCCAAGCGCTTGGGCAACAGCACGTCCATGGTGGGGCATTTGGAATGGCTGTTTTCGGGCAAGCGCGTGGTGCAGTCTGGTGCGGCGCGCAACGAAGCCTTGGTGGGGCAGGTGCGCAAGTTCCTGGACAAAAACTCCAGCAGCGAGCGTTTGTACGAGCGCATGAAGTCCAGTTTGAGCAGTCAGGCGCCACAGGATTTCAACTTGGTGCGTGCGCTGGGGCCACAGGCGGGCACTTTGTTCAGCCGTGCTTCGGGGCAAACGCTCGAAAAAGGTGTGCCGGGCTTGTTCACTTACGACGGTTACCACGATGTGTTTGCCAAGCGCCTGCCAGGCATGCTGGCCTTGGCCCAACAAGATGATGCTTGGGTCATGGGGCGGCAAGATGGCCTGGCTTCGGCCAAGGTGACCACACTCACTGCCGTTGAAACGCAGGCCTTGCTGGACGATATTCGCAGGCAGTACCTGGTGCAGTATGCGCAAATCTGGACAGATTTTTTGGGCGACATCCGACTGGTCAAAGGCGACAAATCGGGCACCTTGTCTTTTGAGCTCAATATCTTGCGGCAGTTGGCTGCGGCAGATTCGCCTTTGGTCCGCCTGAGTCGTCTGGCAGCGCGTGAGACGAGCTTGTCCCGTCCATTGCAAGGTGACAAAGCCGAGCAGTCCATTTTTGAAAAAGCAGCAGACCAAGTTGACCAACAAACGAACAAGGTCAACAAGAGCTTGGGTTTGCGCCCTGAGCAACGTGCAGAGCGTCAGTGGGTGGATGACCGGTTCTCGGCCTTGCGCGAGGTCGTGACCGGACAGTCTGATGGGGCTGCCGCCGCGCCTGGCGGCAAGGCGGGGCTGGACACAGTGACCAATGCCCTCAATGAGTTTTACACCGTGCTGGTCGTTGCCGACACGGCGATCACGGCGGGCAGTTTGCCGCCCGCAGGCGCAGAAGCTGCGACCAAGCTGCGCATTGAGGCCGGCAAATTGCCATCCCCTTTGCGCGAGGTGCTCTTGGATGTGAGCAACAGCGGCACCGACAAGGTCGGTCAAGGCGCCTCTAGCATTTTGCGTGTGCAGGCTCAGGTCCAGATGGACCGCCTGGTGGGCATGATGGCTTTCATGGTGAGCGAACCTTGTCAGCGCGATATCGCAGGGCGTTATCCGTTTTCGGCCAGTGTGCAGGAAGTCAGCGTGGATGATTTCAATGCCTTGTTTGCCTCCGGTGGTGCGGCAGACGAGTATTTCAAAAAATACCTGTCACCTTTGGTGGACACCAGTACCCGACCTTGGCGCTACAAAAACCCAGCCAGTGCAAATGCACTCTTGGGAGCAGACGGTCAGGCGCAAGGGCAGCCCATGGCAGTCGCTGCCGCCGGGCCGACCTTGACGGGGGAGCTGCTGAAGTTGCTGGCCCAAGGCGGACCGAATCCGGATGTGTTTGCACAGATCGGGCAGATCCGTGAGATGTTCTTCCGCGACTCCGGGGCCAAACGATTGAGCTGGCGTGGGGAATACAAAGTGGTGTCTCTGGACCCTACGGTGACGGAGTTGGTGATTGACCTGGACGGTCAGACGCAGCGCTATTCGCATGGTCCCGTGCAGACGGTGGCGGTGCAGTGGCCTGGCCCGCGTGCGGGCACAATGGCCGAATTGCACGCCAATCCGCGCATCAAACCCGACACGTCCAGCGTGCAGTTGCGTGGGCCTTGGTCCTGGTTGCGGTTGGTTGAACGAGGCAAAGTCACCAGCAGTGCGCAAGCAGGGCGCATTGCGGTGGAGTATTTGCTGGACAACCGCCGTGCTGTTCTCGAGTTCAGCAGCGCAGGCCCCAGTCCATTCAACAGTCCTTTGCTGCGCAATTTCACTTGTCCTGGGCGTAGCACTTGATGCGGCACATTCCTTTGAAGGGTCTTTGCCGGACCTTGACCCAACGCACGCTGGCGCGGCCGCCTTCGGTCTGGGGCAAGTTGCCAGCGTATGGCGATTATGTTCACCACAACGTCAGTCTGTCGGCACAAGAGGCGTGGCACGAATGGGTGCAAAGCTATTGGCACCGTCGTCCCGTGAGCCGCAGCGCTGTGGCAGCCCGAGGGGGCACAGGTGCCGACGGGTGGATGCACGTGACGCAAGCGCCAGCCAGGCCTGATTTGTCGAATGTGCCTGTGGCCTTTGTTTTGCCACCAGGACATTTGCCGCACATGGGCGATGTGTTTGTGCAAGGCGTGATGGTTCCTTCCGAAGACAAGGTGGGGCGCGCTTGTCCACTCATCATTTACCAGACGGTGCATCGCCTTTGGATGCAGCGCACCTGGGCCTCTCCTTGGGGGCCTGACCCCCATGCGCCAGTGCGCCAAGACCGCAGCCAGGGACGACATTTGCTGTACTGGTGGGCTCGGCTGGCAGCGCATGCGCGGCAGCACCCCGGTCTCTTTCCGGCTTTGGTGACAGCGGTGGAGCAGGTCTGGCTTTTGCATGAGCCCGGCTGGCGCAACCTTTTCGGCGGGCAAGCAAGGCCTGCATCGTCAGCCGCTTTGGAGGCGTTGGTCCAGCAGTTTGGCACCAGTGCAGGGCAAGACGCTGCTGTCGCATTGCGCGGCGTTTCTCATTTGCCCTGGGCCGACTGGCCAGAGCGGACGCTGCGTGTGACCGAACCGCTGGCCGCATTTTGGATGCAAGACGCTGAGGGCGGTTATGTACAGGCCAGCGACAAGCTGCTGCAACTGTGGGGTTTGCGCGCATGACGGAGAAATCCATTCCAGCTGGCTTGCGTCTGCGCATCACCCATTGCCGTGGTGTCGCCGTGGATGCCGTGTGGTCCTGGCCTGTGGGTCGGCAGCAAGTGTCAGTTCAAGAGGTGCTGGCGGTTTTGGCTGAACTCTCCGAGCCTTGGCTCGAAGAGGCGCTCAAAATTGTTGTGGTTCAAGAAGGCGAAAACGTTTGGCGCTTGTCGCAAGCGAGCGATCTCTTGCTGTGCAGCTGCAATGGGGTGCCCTTAAAAGTGGGCCAAACGGTCCTATTGCAACACCACGATGCGCTGGAGCTGGGCCTGTGCCATTTGCAGGTGCTGACCGAGCCCGAGCGCCCACATGGCGTGAACACCGCAACGGTCACAGATTTTGAGTGGGGCCAATTGGTCACCCGTCATGGTGCAGGTCGAGCGCCTTCGGTGCCAGACGCCATGCCAGCAGATTCGGTGATGGATCTCTTGACCGATGCGCTGGACGCAGCGAGGCCGCAGCTTGCGCCACAAATCACGCAGGTGCAGCCGCAGGTGAGGGCGGCTGTGCCCTTGGACGCGACGCCGCAGCAGACCGAGTGGTCCGAAGCTGAGCAGGCTTTTCAGGGCCTGCATGCGCAGTATCTGCAGCGTTTGATGGATCCATTGAGCCCCATGGGCCTGCCTTCCTGGCAGGCCATGACCACACACCAGTCCGGCCAAGCCAGTGATGCTTTTCAAGACATCATTGATCAGGCCGAACAGGGCCCGACCATGCCGCAGCTCTTGGGGCAAAGCGTGCAAATCCAAAGTGTGATGAGCCAATTGGACACTTTGGCTGAGGGCGACATCCTTGAGCCCGATGCGCATGTCAGCGTGCTGCATTTGTTTGCGCCAGAGGGGCTTCGTGATGCGTTGACGCATCAGGTGCCCAGCCTCAATCGGCAAGAGCACCACGGCATGGCGCTCGACAGTGCGATGGCCGCAACAGCCCCCCCAAGCCACGCCTCACAAAATATTGAATGACTGGAAACCGCATGACTGATTTGACGCTGTTGTTGCGCGCAGAAGACGGGACACCCATCTCTTTGCAAGAGCACTTGCAACAAACAGAAGCCCGAATTCGCCGCGAGCCTACCGCCCCTGAGCACCGCTGGGCCTTGGTAGAGGTGCTGTGCATTCTGGGTCATTGGGATCGGGCCTTGTCTCAACTGCAAGCCTGGGCCAAATGGATGCCGCAATCACAAGCGCAAGCGCATTGGGTGCGCGGACTCATCCGGGCCGAAGCCCAGCGCAGTGAAGTTTTCTCTGGTGCCATGGCGCCTGCGCCGGTGACCGATATGCCCCACTGGATGCGCGATCTGGCCAAAGCCTTGGCACACAATGCACGCGCTGAAAACGAGGAGGCCGATGTTTTGCGTTCGCAGGCATTGGCGCAGGCGCCGCAGCGAGCGGGTGTGTGTGTCTGGCAACGTGGAAAAGATGGCGAGCAGACCATGCAGGAGCAGGCCTATGAATGGATGGCCGACAGCGACACACGCTTGGGGCCGGTGTGCGAGGTCATGGTCGCAGGTGCATACCGTTGGTTGGCGTTTGCCGATGTGGCCCATTTGAGCTTGCAAGCGCCACAGCGTTTGCTCGATCTGGTTTGGATGCCTGCCAAACTGCAGTTGCACAGCGAAGCAGGTTTGTTGCCTACCGCAACAGGGCGCGTGCTGCACGTCTTTTTGCCGACTCGGTACCCAATTGCAGCGAATGCCAGCGAGTCAAGCGCCACCCACGACGCTTTGTTGATGTCGCGTTTGACCCGTTGGCGCGAGGTGGGTGAAACCGGTGTGTTCGCGCAAGGACAAAAAACCTGGATGAGCGAGGGCATCGATTGGCCCTTGCTGGATGTTCGTGAGTTGCGCGCATGACCGAGCATGTCACCGATGTGAATGAAGCGGCAATGCCCGGCGCATTGCATCCTGCGGCCCGGGCATTGCCTTCAGCACACGGGCTTGTCCAGCGGCAAGGCGAGCAGGTTTTTATGCCTACTTTGCTCGATCGCTTGTGTGACGACGCCCCGCACGAAAGCAGCGAAGCCCCCCAGGCCTATGCCTTTAACCGTGGCCGCATGCGCGAGACCGTCTTGCGCGATTTGTCCCTGCTCCTCAATACCACTGATCAAAGCGATTTGATCAATGCGGCCCAATACCCTGCCGCTGCCAATTCAACCCTCAACTACGGTGTGCCTGCATTGGCCGGTGGGTATTTGTCTGAAAAAAAATGGGCCGACATTGAACGCATGATCCGCCGCGCCATCACCCAGTTCGAGCCCCGACTGGTGCCGCAAACGCTGCGGGTCAGGCCTTTGCTCAAAGACCAGGCCAGCGCGAATTACAACGTCCTGACTTTTGAGATCTCCGGTCACATTCAGATCAGCTCCTATCCGATCGAGTTCACCGTGCAAAGCGCCGTGGACCTGGAAAACAGCCGCATTGAACTGCGACCCCGTTGATCGATCCTCTGCGCGAACGGAAATCCTCCCATGCACCCACAATTGCTCCAGTACTACAACGAAGAGCTGACCTTCATGCGCGAGAGCGCAGGCGACTTCGCTGCACAACATCCCAAGATCGCTCGGCGACTGGGCATGCAAGGCCAGGACGTGGCCGACCCTTATGTGGAGCGCTTGATCGAATCGTTTTGCTACATGTCTGCGCGCATGCGCATCAAGCTCGACGCCGAGTTCCCCCGCTTGACCCAGCGACTGCTCGAAGTGGTCTACCCCAATTACGTCAGCCCAACGCCCTCCATGGCCGTTGCACAGCTGCACCCCAATGCCACCGAAGGCGATTTCAGCAAGGGTTTTGTGGTGCCCCGAGGCACCAGCTTTTACGCCAAGGTGCCGCCCGGTGAGGTCACCTCATGCCAGTTTCGCTCCAGCCAAGACGTCACCTTGTGGCCCCTGCAAATCGAGAGCGCCAAACTCACGGGGGTGCCGCCCGATATCCCCTCTCCCGAGCGGTATTTGCCCGCGCATGTCCAGGTGCAAGGCAGCTTGCGCCTGCGTTTGAAACTTCAGGGCGAGTTGCGGTTTTGTGATCTCAAAGGGCTGGACCGCTTGCCCATTTATTTGTGCGGCCAAGAGCAGGTGGCCTCGCACCTGTTTGAGCTGCTGCATGCGGGTGCCGTCGCCAGCCTGGTTGGCGTGCCCGGTCATATGGGTGAGCAGCCGCACATCGTGGCGCAAAACGCGCTGGTGCACGAAGGCCTGGCCCCGCAGCAAAGCTTGCTGCCCTTGAACTGGAACACCTGGCATGGGCACAACCTGTTGCACGAATACTTTGCCTGCCCTGCGCGGTTTTATTTTTTTGCGCTGCAAGGCCTGGCCCCAGGGCTGTCCCGCATTGACGGCCAAGAGGTCGAAATCGTCGTCTTGCTCAACCGCATACCGGGCGCATTGACCGCTTTGGTGGATGCGCAGCAATTTGCCTTGCACTGCACGCCTGTGATCAATCTGTTTGAGCACCGCACCGACCGCATCGAGGTGCCCGCCACGGCACCTGAAATGCATCTGGTGCCTGACCGGTCGCGGCCCTTGGACTTTGAGGTGTTCTCGGTCACCGAGTTGCAGGGCCAGAAAGCCGACACCACCGAGGTCATGCCGTTTCGGCCCATGTACCAGACACTCAATCAGGACGAGGGCAACCATGGGCGCTACTTTTCTGTGCGTCGCGAGCCCCGCCTGAGCTCGGACAGCACCCGCAAATACGGCACGCGCACCTCGTATGTGGGCACCGAAGTGTTCGTCAGCCTGGTCGACCAACACGAAGCCCCTTACAGCGAAAAACTTCGATACCTCTCGGTGCAGGCGCTGGTCACCAACCGCGATTTGCCAAGACTGGTGCCCCGCAACGGCACCGATGACCTCAGCGTCAGCGTGTCCTTGCCCCTGAAATCCATCGGGCTGATCAGGGCGCCGTCTGCGCCACAAGCGCCGTTTGCAGAAGGCGAGCTGGCTTGGCGTTTGATCCGGCAGCTGGGCTTCAATTATTTGCCCTTGCACGACATGGACGAACGCGAAGGCGCACAGGCCTTGCGCGACATGCTGCGCCTGTTTGTCCACAGCGACGATGTGGTCGCCAACCAGCAAATCGCCAGCTTGATCGGCAGCCAGATCAAGCCCGTGACCCGCCGCCTGCCAGGCAGTGGTCCCCTGGTCTATGGCCGGGGTGTGGAGTGCAGCCTGACCGTCGATGAAGACGGCTTCAGTGGCGTCAGTCCTTACCTGCTCGGCTTGGTGCTGGAGCACTATCTGTCGCGGCACGTCTCGATCAACACCTTCACCCAGACACGCTTGCATGCCATGCAACGTGGCGAGGTGGCCAGCTGGCCCGTGCGCATGGGCAACCGGGGGGGCGTTTGATGCGCAGCACTGACTTGCCCCAAGGCATGCCCGATATCCGATCTGTCGCAGAGGAGGCATGGCCGTCTGCCATGCAGGACGCGACGCAAACGCCATGGCGACATACCTTCACGGGACTCATGCGCAGCTTGGCCGCGCAGCGCCAGCCCAATGGCGAGCATGCCATGCCCCCGGTAGGGCAGGCCAAGCGACCTCAGCAAGAGCGGTTCAAGCTCGGGCAACAAGCCAGTTTGGCATTTGCACCCCGCGAAATCGCGCAAGTCGAGCTGCCGGGCGATCAGGCCCACATCCGACTCATGGGGCTGGGCATGTTGGGGCCCAATGGCCCATTGCCCATTCATGTCACCGAGCTGGCGCGAGAGCGCAGTGAGTCGCGTCGGGACCATACCCTGCGTGATTTTCTGGACCTCTTTCATCACCGCTACTTCACGCACATGTACCGTGCATGGTCGCAAAGCCAGGCCGCAGCCGGATTGGACCGCGCAGAGGAAGAAACCTTCACCGATTACGTGGCGCGCTTGGCGGGCGACGAGCCATCGCAAGTGCAAAGCAGTGCCTTGCCCGCACACGCACGCTGGGCCAGCGCCGCGCATCGTGTGCGCAGCGCCCGCGACCCCGATGGCCTGGTCAGTACCTTGCAGCGGTTTTTTGGCATACCGGTTCGGCTCCTCGAATACCAGTTGCACTGGGTGCCTTTGGCGAATGAAGACCTGTGCCAACTCGGTCGCCCCCTGAGCTCCGGCATGTTGGGTCAAGGCGCCATGGCGGGTGAAAAAGTGCCCGATCGTCAGACGCGATTTCGTCTGGTGATGGGACCGCTTGATTTGAAGGGCTATTTGCGATTGACCCCCCAAGGCCACACCAGCGGCCAGGACTTGCCTGCGCTGGTCGAGATGGTGCGCAGTTTCATTGGCTTTGAATACGAGTGGGAGGTTGAGCTCCTGATTTCCGCCAAAGCCGCACCGGCATGCCAGTTGGGCGACAGCGCCCAGCTCGGCTGGTCTACCTGGGCCGGGCAATTGCACTCAGACAGCGACCACATCACCGGCATGGTGTTGGAGCCCGAGCGCTATGTCTCGTCCACAGCAGCCTCGTCCACTTCCAGCAGGTCATGTTCATGAAACCCTTGCAAAACTTGATCAATGCTGTCGCCAGTGCCTTGGGGCCTGAGCCTTTGAAGGTGGACATTCCCCCCGAGTGGCTGGCGCCCATCAGCGCCGAACAGCCCAGCGGCCCCAATCTGGAGTACGACCCCGAATACGCCGTGCTTGCCGCGCGTTTGCAACCCAAGGCCGATGTGCAATACGGCGACTTTTCTGCCCAAGCGCCCGAGCCCGACTGGAAAGACATCGAGCGCGACTGCCGCCGACTGCTGTTGCGCAGCAAAGACATTGGCATGCTTGTCTGGTTTGTCCGCAGCCGCACCCGCCAGGCAGGTGCGCAAGGCTTGCTTCAAGGCTTGAGCGCTTTGCAGCAGGTGTGCGAACGCTTTGCCGCCAGCATTCACCCGCAACTGCGCATCGATGGGGAGTCCGACCCCCTGGTGCAAGCCAACACCCTGGCGGGCCTGTGCGACAGCCAAGGCTTGCTGGAGGATGTGCGCGATGTGATCGTCTCTGGCAGCACCGCATTTCGCCTGAGCGTGCGCGACATCGAGCGCAGCCTGTCGGTGCCGCGCCCGCCTTATGCCCCAGAGCCCGAAGCCGTGCAGCGCCAACTGGCCGATTTGCACCAACGCCGCGACCCTCACCTGCTGGCCTTGCAAGGCTGCGCTGTGTGCGTGCAACACCTGCAGACCTGGAGCCAGCAGCAGCTGGGCGAAGAAGCCCCAGACTTGCAGCCCTTGTTCAAGCTGCTGGCCCCCACATGGAGCCGGGGCCAGGCACTGCCAACCGACAGCCGCATGCCCACGACGACGCCACATGAATACATCGAAGTCGATGCTTTGAACAGAGCCCCTGAACCCGACATGCATAAGGCCGTTGTCAGTGCGCCCAACATCGCGGCCATCCCACTTCATGTGCGACAAACCCACGTGACCGATCAACGCGAACAGCTGCGGCAATCGCTGGTTCAGGTGCGGCAATGGGTCGAATTGCACGAACCCAGCAGCCCAGTGGCCGTGTTGCTCAAGCAAGCCGAGCGCATGTGGGGCAAACGCTTTTCTGAGGTGGCCCACATCATCCCCCCCGAACTCTTGCAAGCCTGGGACCAAGACCAATGAACACCCTGCTCCAATCCCCCCGAGTCCTCACCATCACCAGCCCCGCCATCCCGCAGGTGGCAGGCGCTGCTGCGCTTGTGCCCCTGAAGCTCTCGGGCCATGAGGCCGTCAACACCCTCTTTGAATACACCCTCATCCTGCAAAGCCCTGATGCGCTGCAGTTTGCCGCCAACGACGCCAGCAACTTTCCCCTGCACGACATGGTCGGGCGCGAGATCACTTGCGCCATCGCTCTGGACGGGCACGGCAGCTTTGTGGCGGGTCTGGCGGGCAACTTGGGCGCAGCCAACCTGGGCGCGGGCGTGCGCGAACTGTCTGGCCTCATCACCGCCGCCCGCCACCTGGGCACCGACAGCCGCCACGCCCTGTATGCGCTCACCCTGCGCCCCTGGCTGCACCTGGCCACGCTGACCAGTGATTGCAAAGTCTTCCAGGACCAAACCCCGGTTGAGGTCATCCGTGCCGTCTTGGCCGACTATGCTTTTGCTGCCGAAGTGCGCCTGATCGAAACGTATCCGATTCGCGACTACTGCGTGCAGTACAACGAAACCGACTTTGAATTCATCACCCGCCTCATGCAAGAGTGGGGCATCAACTACCACTTTGAGCACTCGGGCGGTGTGCACCGCCTGATCTTGAGCGACCACAACGGCGCCTTCAGCCCCCTGCAAAAGGGCCAAAGCGACAGCGCTTACCACCGCATGGCCTACTACCCCCCTGGCCACAAGGTGGACGAGGAGTACATCCACGCCTTCACCCCCACCGAGCGGCTCACAGCAGGCCAATACGCCAGCCGCGAATACGACTACACCCGCCCCAAAGTGGCCCTGGGTGCAAGCCAAGCCCAGCCCCGCCAAACAGGCCAGGCCAACCAAGAGGTGTACCTGTGGCGCGGGGGCAAAGTGCGCACAGGCCAAACGCCTGGGAATGACAGCGGCATCGGCAGCACCGCCAGCGGCAGCCTGCCGGGCAGCGACTACGCCCAAGAAAACAAAGGTGCGGGCAAAGGTGCGGGCAAAGGCTCCGACACCGCCCAGGCCAACCAAACCGAGCCCCAAGGCCAACACCTGGCACGCCTGCGCATGCAAGCGCTGCGCCAAGCAGGCCAACGCGCCAGCGGCGCAGGCCATGTGCGCGGCATCGCAGCAGGCCACACCTTTGCCCTGCACAAACACCCGCAAGACGCGGCCAACATCGAATACCTGACCCTGTCCACCCACACCGTCATCGAAAACGTCAGCGAAGACACGGCCAGGGGACGCACAGACCGCCATTCGATCCCGCAGGCCCTGTCCGACGCCCAACGCCTGACCGGCCAGTGGCGCATCGAGGTGCGCTTTGAAGTGCTGCCCACCACCGAGCTGCTGCGCCCCGAAGGCATACAGCCCAAACCCCACACCCACGGCCCCGAGA
>NZ_NESC01000021.1 GCF_003063575.1 Limnohabitans sp. Jir72 | reverse complement strand
AAATTCGAGAATGTGAAAGAGCTTGAGATGGGCTTGAAGGAGTACATCCACTACTACAACAACGATCGGATCAAGATCAAACTAAAAGGGCTGAGTCCTGTGCAGTACAGAACTCAGCCCTCTATGGCCTAATCAGCTTTTTAAACCGTCCAACTTATTGGGGTCAGTTCAAAAGCGGGGCTTTTCCGGACGAAGCATGTCTTAAATACCTAACCAGCCATTGGTGCGCGCAAAGTGCAGTGCTTGTGTACGGCTGTTGACACCGAGTCGACGGAATAGCCTCCAGAAGTGAACTTTGACGGTGTGCTCGCTGATGTCGAGTTTTTCAGCAATATCCCGGTTGGACAAACCTTGATCCAGCATGAGGATCAATTGTTTTTGCCGCTTGGAGAGCTTGGTCGGACCTGCCGTAGGATTGGCGGCTTCCTCTTCGGACTCTTCTTCAGTGATCAGCAGTGTGCGCAGTGCTGCAATGATTTGGGCTGGGCTGCTTGACTTCTCGATGAACACATCGGCGCCCGCTTGCAAGCAACGCTCTTCGAATTCGCTGGCGCTGGAACTGGTCACTACGGCCAACGGAACGTCTGGAAATTTGGCTTTGAGAAGCTGAACTCCAGACATACCCAAGGTGTCTGGTAATTGCAAATCCAAACAGAACAATTCAGCCGTACCGTTTTTCTCGACTGTGGATTCGACCACGTTCATTTTAGGTACGGGAATGATTTTCAGCCCTGGTTTGACACGATGTACCAGCATGGTCAGCGCATCGCGCATCAGTGGGTGATCGTCAATGACGTAAACAGTCATGATTTGAATCTCAACGTTAAACGGAAAGTATAAGGATAGCAGCTATTTCGTATTTTTGCAAAAAATTTTAATGAAATCCACAAATTCATTTTGTACTTTTTTCAGAGATGCTTCTAATGATTTCAATATTTTTTACTGCAAGCCCTTGAGCTTCCTGATCAAGGGGTTCAAACAAATGGTTCAGCTCGATCAGCGCACCGAGGCCACCGGATTGGAGGCGCCCGATGGCGTGGCCCGCCTCTTTGGGCGAGGTAAAGCCGCAGCTTTGGAGCAGCAATTGACCTTGAGCATCAATCAGCTTGAAATAAAAGCGCCCATCTTTTTCGCGGTATTGCTTGAAGCTGGGCAGTGCCACTTTGCTGTCTTTGGGGGCTGTTGCGCTGCTGTCAGAGGACAGGGCGCGCAGGCCCACCGCGTGGCGCAGTTCCTTGATGAATGGCGTGGCCATCTGGCGGGCTTTGTCGGCACCGGCCAGCAGGATCTGGTCGAGCTTGGCGGGGTTGTTGATCAGTTCTTGGTACTGCGCACGCATCGGGGCGATTTCGCGGTCAATGCGCTCGAACAGCACTTTTTTGGCATCACCCCAGGCGATGCCGTCGGCATAGGCTTGGGCCAGAGCGGCTGTTTCTTCGGCGCTGGCAAAGGCCTGGTAAATCTGGAACAAGGCAGAGCCTTCGATGTTTTTGGCTTCGCCAGGTGCCTTGGAGTCGGTCACGATACTGGCGATTTGTTTGCGCATTTGAGCGGCGGGCGCAAACAAGGGGATGGTGTTGTCGTAGCTCTTGCTCATCTTGCGGCCATCCAGACCGGGCAAGAGGGCGACCGATTCCTCGACCACGGCCTCGGGCAACA
The DNA here is from genome assembly GCF_003063575.1 of Limnohabitans sp. Jir72. Classification (GTDB taxonomy): domain Bacteria; phylum Pseudomonadota; class Gammaproteobacteria; order Burkholderiales; family Burkholderiaceae_C; genus Limnohabitans_A. The sequence continues at coordinate 17,406 of NZ_NESC01000021.1, read as the reverse complement.
CAAAGTGTTCGCCATACAGGTGGTTGAAGCTCGACGCCATGTCGCGTGCCATCTCGATGTGCTGGATCTGGTCGCGGCCCACGGGCACTTTGTGCGCTTTGAACATCAGGATGTCGGCACCCATGAGCACGGGGTACATGAAGAGGCCTGCGGTCACGTCGGTATCGGTGTCATGGCCAGCGGCGTTGTTTTTGTCCACAGCGGCCTTGTAGGCGTGGGCGCGGTTAAGCACGCCCTTACCGGTCACGCAAGTCAAGAACCAGGTCAGCTCGGGGATCTCGGGGATGTCAGACTGGCGGTAGAAGGTGACCTTGTCGGTGTCCAGTCCCGAGGCGATCCAGCTGGCGGCGATCTCCAGCGTTGAGCGCTGGATGCGGACCGGGTCATCGCATTTGATGAGTGCGTGGTAATCGGCCAGGAAATAAAAACCGTCTGTGTTCGCGTTGCGGCTGGCCTGCACCGTGGGACGGATGGCACCCACGTAGTTGCCCAGGTGGGGGGTGCCTGTGGTGGTGATGCCCGTGAGGACGCGGGTGCGTGTGGTAGAGGTCATGAAGAAGTCAGCGTATGGATATCGGGAGGGTGGTCAGCGGATCAAGGCTGCCAGCGGGCTTAAGAGCAGTTTGAGCAGACCGAAGGTCACGCCAATGAGGGGTTGCATCCACAAGCTGTTGACCACGCCTGTGATGACCAAGGCCATGACGATGAAAAAGCCCCAAGGCTCGATCTTGGAAAACATGACTGCTTGGCGCCAAGGCAGCAGGCCCACCAGGATGCGGCCGCCATCCAGTGGGGGCAGTGGAAACAGGTTGAAGGCGAACATGACCACATTGGTCAGCATGCCTGCCTTGCACATCTCGGTGAAAAAGCGCTCGTGCACGCCAGCTGCGGCCAGTGCATAGAGCACCACACCCCACAACAGCGCTTGCAGCAAGTTGGCGGCCGGACCCGCCAGGGCCACCCAGACCATGTCGCGTTTAGGGTGGCGCAGGCGGTCAAAGCGCACTGGCACAGGCTTGGCATAGCCAAACAGGAATGCGCCACCGGTGCTGAAGTACAGCAGCAGTGGCATCAGGATGGTGCCCATGGGGTCGATGTGCACCAAGGGGTTGAGTGTGACGCGCCCGAGCATCGCTGCGGTGGAGTCGCCCAAGCGCTGCGCGGCGTAGCCGTGTGCTGCTTCGTGCAAGGTGATGGCAAAGATCACCGGCAGGGCGTAGATCAGGACGGTTTGGATGAGGTCAGAGATGTTCACGCCCCGATTGTCTCAGACCGGGGCGTTGGCTCAGAGCCCCAACAGCGCGGGGTCGCCTTGCCCATGGCGCAAGACCTCAGGGCTGTCGCCGCTCATGTCCACCACCGTGGTGGGTTCCAGCGAGCAGGCGCCCGCATCGATGACCGCGCCCACCTGGTGCTCCAAGCGTTCACGGATTTCTTCGGGGTCGTTCAGAGGCCCCTCATCGCCGGGCAGGATCAAGGTGGCAGCCAGCAAGGGGGCACCGTGCAGGGCCAGCAGTTCCTGCAGAACTTTGTGGTCGGGCACACGCAGGCCAATGGTCTTGCGCTGCGGGTGGCTGACCCGGCGCGGCACTTCTTTGGTGGCCTCCAGAATGAAGGTGAAAGGCCCCGGCGTGGCTTGTTTGATGGTGCGGAACTGTTTGTTGTCCACCCTCGCGTAATTGGCCAGCTCGCTCAGGTCGCGGCACAAAAGTGTGAGGTGGTGTTTGTCGTCGACCCCGCGCACACGGCGCAGCTGGTCTGCTGCGCTCTTGTCGTCCAGGTGGCAGACCAGGGCGTAGCTCGAATCGGTGGGCACGGCCAGCACGCTGCCTTGGTTCAGCAACTGCACGGCTTGCTTGAGCAAACGGGCCTGCGGGTTGTCGGGGTGGACGCTGAAAAATTGGGCCATGATGGGTCAGGATTCGATGGGTTCGATCGTCACGCGATTTTCATGCACCGTCAGCCAAGCGCCCAGTGCACCGCACAAGGCGATCAGGCCCATGCCGACGAAGGTCCACTGGTCAGGCAAGTGCTGGAAAACCACCCAGCCACCGACCACGCCAAAAGCGATTTGTGCGTACATGTAGGGCGTGAGCGTGGCCGCTGGCGCCAGGCCATAGGCCAGAATCAGCAGGAAATGCCCAATGGAGGCAAGCACGCCCATGATCAGGAGCTGCAACCAGACGGTCCAGTCAGCAGGCATTTCCCACACAAAGGGCAGCGCAAGGGAGGCCAAAATGGTCCCGATCCAGCCGGTGTAAAAGTGCATGGTGATCGGGTCTTCGGTCTTGGTCATCTGACTGGTCAGCAGCTGAAAGGCCGAGTTGGTGCCCACCAGCATCAAAGGGAGGATCACGGTCCAGTCAAAGTGGTGGGTGCCGGGCCGGATGATGACCATGGTGCCGATGAAGCCTCCGACCAAAAGGCTCCAGCGCAATGGCCGGATTTTTTCTTTCAGCTTCCACGCCGCAAACACCGTGATGACCAAAGGGGCCAGCAAGGCAATCGCCGTGAACTCGCCCACAGGCATGTACTTCAAGCTGAAAAACGCCAGGATCGAGCAGGCAAACAGCAGCAGCCCCCGGGCCAGCTGGAACTTGGGATGCCTTGTCAACAACACCCTGCGTCCACGACCAGGCCAAACCACCACCGTGGTGATGACGGCCTGGATGGCGTAGCGAAACCATAAGGCCACCAGCAAAGAAATGCTGGTGCTGACGTGGCGGGTGGTCGTGTCCAGCGTGGCAAAACAGGCCAGAGCCAGCACAACCAGGCCGATGCCTTGCAAGGTGTTGGGGGCTGGCCTTCTCACTGAATGCGATCGGCCAGCAGTTCCCACACGGGGGTCAGCTTGCCAGGCAACAGGGGCAGTGTGCCCAAATCGATGCGGCTTTCGTCGGGGCTGTGGAAGTCGCTGCCGCGCGAAGCGGCCAGGCCAAACTCCAGCGCCGTTTCGGCATAGCGCACAGCCTCTTGCGACGAGTGGCTGCCGGTGATGACCTCCACGCCGCGCCCACCGTGGGCCTTGAATTCGCTGAACAGGGCGTACTCTTCGTTGGGCGTGAAGCCGTAACGCGCAGGGTGGGCAATCACGGCCATGCCACCGGCACCGGTGATCCACTGCACGGCATCTTGCAGGCGAGCCCATCGGTGGGGCACGTAGCCGGGCTTGCCTTCGGTCAGGAATTTGCGAAACACCTCGGAGGTGTCGGTGCACACGCCGCTGTCGACCAGGTGGCGGGCAAAGTGGGTGCGCGAGATCAACTCGGGGTTGCCCACGTATTTCAGGGCGCCTTCGTAGGCGTTGAGGATGCCGACCTTGGCCAGGCCATCGGACATTTCTTGCGCACGCTCGCTGCGCCCACCTCGGGTGCGTTGGAGGCCTTCGACCAATGTGCTGTTGTGGGCGTCAAAGCCCAAGCCCACGATGTGCACGGTGTGGTTGGCAAAGGTGACCGAGATTTCGGTGCCTGTCAGGTAGGGCATGCCGCAAGCGCGGGCAGCCGCCAGTGCGCGGTCTTGGCCGCCCACTTCGTCGTGGTCGGTCAAGGCCCAGAGTTCGACCCCATTGGCTTTGGCGCGCTCGGCCAGGACTTCGGGGGTGAGGGTGCCGTCAGAGACAACGGAATGGCAGTGCAGGTCAGCGTTCATGATGTATTCCAAGGGTCCATTTTAGGCCCACAGCCTGCGGACCCCTGTGCTGCTGTGGAATTTGTGTTTTTGCCCAACAGCCTTGTCATCGGACGGGTTGGCGTTACTCGCCGATAATCGTGGGCATGAACCCGATTGCGAATTTTGTGGAGCCAACGGCATGGCTTTGATGATCACCGACGAATGCATCAACTGCGATGTGTGCGAGCCCGAGTGCCCAAATCAGGCGATTTATCTGGGCGAAGAAATTTACGAAATCGAACCAAGCAAATGCACCGAGTGCGTCGGGCACTTTGAAGAGCCCCAATGCGTGCAGGTCTGCCCCGTGGCCTGCATCCCGGTGAACCCCCAGCATGTGGAGACCTCAGAATCCCTCTGGGCCAAATACCGTCGCTTGCAAGGGCAGTGATTTCATTCAGGTCGCGTCTGTCGACTCGGGGGGCATCACCTTCGGCGGCTTGGGCGGTTTGGGGCGCGGTGGCTTGTTGGTGTGGATCAGTGCCATGGCTTTTTCCATCTCGCCGTCCAACAGCAAAGGCAAGGCTTTCACCGACCGCGCAATGCTGTCTTCGATGGCGGTGCGGTGTTCGGCCATGGGCTTTTTCAATACCCAGCTGACCACTTCGGATTTGACGCCGGGGTGGCCCACGCCAATGCGCAAACGCCAATAGTCGGCGGTGCCCAGCTGAGCGTGGATGTCGCGCAAACCGTTGTGTCCGGCATGGCTGCCGCCCAACTTGAGCTTGGCTTCGCCAGGGGCGATGTCCAGTTCATCGTGCGCGACCAGAATTTCTTGCGGTTGGATTTTGAAAAACCGCGCCAGCGCGCTGACTGATTTGCCCGACAGGTTCATGAAGGTCTGGGGTTCCAGCAACCAAACCGTCTGGCCCTTGACGGTGGTACGGGCCATCAGGCCATGGTAGCTGCGCTCGGGCACCAGCGATACCTTGAGTTCGCGCGCCACCGCATCGATCCACCAGAAACCGGCGTTGTGACGGGTGTCGTCGTATTCAGGGCCGGGATTGCCCAGGCCCACTAAGAGTTTGATCATGGTGCGTGATTATCCGCGCCTAAAGTGGCAGTCTGATAAAGCCTGGGAAATGCAAAAGGCCCGCATGAGCGGGCCTTTTGATCAGAGGCAAAGAGCCTTGGCAGAAGATTACTTCTTGCCTTTTTTGCCTTTTGCGTCTTCAGCAGGAGCAACAGGAGCGGCCACAACTTCTTCGACAAACGCTACCACGGACACCAGAACGGGGTTCTTTTTGCCATGGGTCACGGGCTTGCAGCCAGCGGGCAATGTGATGTCGTTCAGGTGCAGGGAGTTGCCTTTGGTCAGGCCCTTCAGATCCACAGCGATGAATTCTGGCAAGTTGGCAGGCAAGCAAGCCACTTCGATTTCGGTCACGACGTGGTTGATGGTGCACTTGTCTGTCTTGACGGCTTCGGATTCTTCTTCACCGCTGAAGTGCAATGGCACTTTCATTTGCAAAGTGGTGTTGGCATCGACGCGCTGGAAGTCGATGTGTTGCACCAATTGCTTGTAGGGGTGCATTTGGTAGTCACGCAGCAAAACTTTGCTGGACTGACCGTTGAATTCCATGTCCAGAATCGAAGCGTGGAAGGCTTCTTTTTTCAGGGCATGCCACAAAGCGTTGTGGTCCAGCTCGATGAGTTGGGGGGCCGATGTGGAACCGTAAACGATGCCAGGTGTGCGGCCGGAATTGCGGAGACGGCGGCTCGCACCCGTGCCCTGCTTAGCGCGCTCAAAAGCGACAAATTTCATAACTATCTCCATCAAAGGGCTCACCGCGACCAGTGATGCCCTGACTCAAAAAAGCCTGCCAGTCCACTTGGACGGCAGGCCGCTGGTGGCCTGAGCCGGATCAGATTTGATCCGAGAACAGGCTCATCACCGACTCTCCGTTGGCGATCCGGTGCATCGTTTCAGCGATGAGCGGGGCCACAGACAGTTGGCGAATCTTGGTGCAGGCCGCAGCTTGTGCCGACAGCGGAATGGTGTTGGTCACGACGACTTCGTCCAGGGCATCGCCCTTGGAGATGCGCTCAATGGCTGGACCCGAGAAGATCGGGTGTGTGCAGTAGGCATAAACCTTCTTGGCGCCACGCTCTTTGAGCACTTCGGCGGCTTTGACCAAGGTGCCTGCGGTGTCGATCATGTCGTCCATGATCACGCAGTTGCGGCCTTCGATCTCGCCGATCACGTGCATGACTTCGCTCACGTTGGCTTTGGGGCGGCGTTTGTCGATGATGGCCAGGTCACAACCGAGTTGCTTGGCCAAGGCACGGGCACGCACCACACCGCCAACGTCGGGAGACACCACAATCAGGTCTTCGTAGTTTTTCTGGCGCAGATCGCCCAGCAAAACAGGGGAAGCGTAAATGTTGTCGACCGGAATGTCGAAGAAGCCTTGAATTTGGTCGGCGTGCAAGTCCATGGTCAGGACGCGGTCGACGCCGACGGCTTGCAGCATGTTGGCCACCACTTTGGCCGTGATCGGCACACGCGAAGAACGTGGGCGGCGGTCCTGGCGGGCGTAGCCAAAATAGGGGATGACAGCGCTGATGCGGCCAGCCGATGCGCGCTTGAGCGCGTCGACCATGATCAGCAGTTCCATCAGGTTTTCGTTGGTCGGTGCGCAGGTGGACTGCACCACGAAGACTTCACGCGCACGGACGTTTTGCTTGAGTTCGACGGTGACTTCACCGTCCGAGAACCGGCCCACATCGGCGGCGCCCAACTGGGTGCCCAGGTGGTGAGCAATTTCGGCAGCCAAAACAGGGTTGGCGTTGCCGGTGAACAACATGAAGTCGGGGGTGTGTGAAGCAGGCTGCATGGGCATTCCAGCGATCAGAAAAATGGGGCCTGTACGAATGAACGTATTTGGCAGGGGAAGAAGGACTCGAACCTTCGCATGCTGGAATCAAAATCCAGTGCCTTAACCAACTTGGCGACTCCCCTACACGGGTTGACTGCTGAAACAGCAGCCTACCGATCAACTTTCGCTGGATGCCCAACCTTTTAACGGGTGAACTTCCATATTGCTGCATTGGCGCACTTGCCAGTGGTCTGGGACCGAGACTGGCGCTGAGCCTAGTGTGCAGTGTGCAAACACTGCGCTGCCAGAACCTGTCATTCTTCCGTTCAGTCCTGCATCGCGGAGCACTTGGAGTGCTTGCTTCACGTCAGGGCAGAGGGCTTGTGCGACAGGTTGCAGATCATTATGACCGAAGTCATATGCGTCTGCAGCGAAGACCGCTATTGTAGCAGCATTTGTGGCCCGTTGCAGCTCATGTGAAGCAAAAATTTGAGAAGTTTCGATGCCAGCTGCTGGTTTGATGACCCAAAACTGGGCTGGCGGCAGATCGACGGGGGTGATTTGCTCGCCGATACCTTCGACCCAGGCATTGCGTCCGCGCAGGAAAAAAGGCACATCGGCGCCCAGTTGCAGGCCCAGTTTTTCAAGCGTGGGCGAATCCAGGTGCAGGTCCCAAAGCTGGTTCAAGGCCAACAAACAACTGGCTGCATCGGATGAGCCGCCGCCCATGCCGGCTTGGGCCGGGATGCGTTTTTCGACCGCAATGTGAGCGCCGGCTGTGCTGCCGGTGTGTTGCTGGAGCAAACGTGCTGCGCGCGTGATCAGGTCATCGGCGGGCAGTTTGACCGTGAGGTCTTCTCGTGAGATCTGGCCGTCCGAGCGCTTTTCAAAATGCAAGGTGTCGCACCAGTCGATCAGCATGAACACCGATTGCAGCAAGTGGTAGCCGTCGGGGCGGCGACCGGTGATGTGCAAAAACAGGTTCAGTTTGGCGGGGGCGGGGACATCGAGCAGCGATTTCATGGCTTGATTATCGCCAGAGCTGTGGGCCTGCAGTGGCGCTTATTGATCGAGCACGATGCGCAGGGTCGCTGCAGGCGCGGGCTGAGACCGTTGTGCCAGCAAGCGGCCTTGGGGCTGGCCCGACAAGTCGGCTTGCCAGCCGTGCTCAGATGCTGGCCGTCCGGCCAGCCATTCAAACAGCGCGGTCACTGGCAGTGGGGTGCCCGTCATGCGCTCGCTCAGGCTGGACAAGCTCTCGCTTTGCACGCTGCGGCCTGCTTGTTCGAGGCGGGCGTTTGTGGGATTCCAGCTGAGCTTGGCCAGTGTGGTGCCGATCGGGCTGAGCAGCAGCAGCTCGCCTTGTGCTGCCGAGCCTTGCAGCTCGAAATTGGCGAACCATTGCTGTGGCGGTTCGGACGCCACTTGCAGGGCCAGGCGTCCGGACCAGAACGCATCGGCTTGAATCGATGGCCGTGGCGTGGCACAGCCTGACAGGACCCCTGCGCACAAGAGCAAGCAGCTGCGTCGCTGAAGGCTCATGGCTTGAAGTTCAAACGCTTGAGGGTTTCGAGCAGGGTCTCGTTGTCTGCCTTGAGCAGCAGGCCTTCGCGCCAGATGGCGCCGGCTTCTTGTGTGTTGCCCATGGCCCACAGCACTTCGCCCAGGTGCGCTGCGATTTCGGCATCGGGCTTGGCCTTGTAGGCTGCTGTCAGGATTTTCAGGGCCTCGGCGTGTTGGCCTTGGCGAAAGGCCACCCAGCCCAGACTGTCCTGGATGTAGGGGTCTTGAGGCGTCAGCGCGACCGCTTGTTCAATCAAGACTCGCGCCTCGGGCAGCCGCACATTGCGGTCCGCCAGCGAATAGCCCAACGCGTTGAAGGCCTGCGGGTCTTTGGGGCGGAGTTTCATGACCTGGCGAAGCAGGCGTTCCATCTCGTCGTGGCGCTGGAGCTTTTCGGTCACCATGGCCAATTCGGAGGCCAAGTCTGCGTCTTCAGGGCTTTCTTTCAGGGCTGCTTGAACCAATGGGTAGGCCTGGGCCGATTGCAGGTGCTCGCGCAACCATTGTGATTGCGCCAGTGTTTTGCGCTTGGCTTGTTCGGGGCTGCTTGTCTTGACTTGGGCGAGCACCAAGCGCGCTTCGCTCATGCGGCCTTGCTGGGCCAGCAAGTCTGCTTGGCGGCTAGCCAATTTGATCGGGTCTGCTGTGGCGGGCATCTGAGCCAACCATTTTTGGGCTTGATCGAGCTGGCCTTGGCGCTGCGCGATTTGTGACAAGGCCATGAGCGCTTCGGCTTGCCCGGCTTGCTGTTCGGGTTCGGTGTTTTTGGCGTTGAGCTGCACAAATTGGCTCAGCTGCTGTTGGGCCTCGGCAATTTGTCCCATGTCTTGCAGCAGCAAGCCCCGAATCAGCCAGCCTTCGGCAAACTCTGGGTGCTTGGCGTTGAGCTGTGTCAGTTCATGCAAGGCTTTGGGGTATTGCTGCTGCGAGATCAAGGTGCGTGCGTAGCCCAGTCGCAACTCCGGCAGGACATTGCCCTGCATGGCCTCGTCCAACATGGCTTGAAGTTTAGGGTTGGCGCTGCCCATCAGGCTCAGACCCAAAATGATGGGCCCCGGGGACGATGTGTCTGCCGTGCGGGCTTTGAGGGCTGCTTCAATGGCCAAGTCTTCCTGTCCGGCATCGCGCCGCATCCGTCCGATGGTGGTCCAAGCCGTTGCAGACCCAGGGACCTTGGCGGTGTATTTGGTCAGTGCCTTTTCAACCACATCGGCTGCGCGCTTTTTGTCCGGCAGCGGCGCAAACAAGCGCGGCACGGAGGCCATGGCCCCCGTCAGCTCGGCGGCTGGCAATTCGTTGAGCGAGACAAGCAAGGCCTGGCCTGCTTCCTCTGGGCGGTTCAGGGCCAGCAGGATTTGCAAAATGAAACGGTTGGGCTCACTGTCCTGGGGCAGTTCACGCTTCCAGGTTTGGGCCGCTTGCAAGGCGGCATCGCCCGATCGGGCTTGCAGGGCAATGTCCACAGCGCGTTGGAACAAGGCGGGGTCACGCGTCTTGCGCGCGGCATCGAGCAGCATCGAAAAACCAGCGCCTGGCGAGCCCTCGCGCGCATTGAGTTCTCCCAACAAGAGTTGGTAGAACAACACAGCATCCAGTGCAGAGGGCGCTGCCGCGGGCTCGGCTTTAGGGTCTGTAGTTTGGGCCCAAGCACCGACGATGCAAGAGGACAAGATGGCGAGGCGGAACCAAAATTTCATGCGGCCCATCATAATCCAGCCACCCTTTCAAGCTGAGCGCTCGATGCCGATATCCGTGTCGGGTGCCGGACAAGCCCATGCCAGAACTCCCAGAAGTAGAAGTCACCCGTCGCAGCTTTGCAGACCGCATCCAGTCGGCTGGCATTGCCGATTTGCGCATGGGCAAACCCCTGCGCTGGCCCTTGGGGGTGGAACCGCTCAGTTTGGTGGGGTGCCGCGTGGTGGGTGTGCGCCGCCGTGGCAAATATTTGTTGTTGGATCTGGATGAGGGCTTGTTGCTGCTGCACTTGGGCATGTCGGGCAGTCTGAACTTTGCACCTGTTCAGCCAGAGGCGGGGCCGCATGACCACATGGACTTGGTGACCGACAAAGGCGTGTTGCGCTTGCATGATCCGCGACGTTTTGGCGCGGTCGTGTGGGCGCCTTCGGAAAACTCGCCCCAAGCGCAGAAGTTGCTTGGCCACCTTGGCGTGGAGCCTTTGGATGGCGGTTTTGATGTGAGCGCTTTTGCCTTGGCACTGAAAAAACGCCAGTCTGCCATCAAGCAGGTTTTGCTGGCGGGCGACATTGTCGTCGGAGTGGGTAATATTTATGCCTCCGAAGCCTTGTTCATGGCAGGCATTCGGCCCACCACGAAAGCGTCCAAATTGTCCAAACCGCGTGTAGCCCGTTTGCATGCTGCGATTGTTCAGGTCCTCACGCGGGCCGTGCAACAAGGCGGCAGCACACTCAAAGATTTTGTGAGCGCCGAAGGCCGCACCGGTTACTTTCAGCTGGAGGCGGCGGTGTATGGCCGCGCAGGCGAGCCTTGCCGGTCGTGTGCGACGCCCATCCGTTCTTTGCTGCAAGGCCAACGCACCACTTTTTATTGCCCCACATGCCAGAAACCGTGATGCCATTGCCCGCCAACTTTGCCCGCCACATGGTGGACTGGCAGCGCCAACATGGTCGCCAAAGCCTGCCTTGGCAAAACACGCAAGACCCTTACCGCGTTTGGCTGTCCGAGATCATGTTGCAGCAAACCCAGGTGAGCACGGTGCTCGATTACTTCCCTCGATTTTTGAGTCGCTTTCCGGATGTGGCTGCCTTGGGCGCCGCCGAACAAGACGATGTGCTGGCGCTGTGGAGCGGTCTGGGTTACTACAGCCGTGCCCGCAACCTGCACCGCTGTGCGCAGGACGTCATGGCGCGGTTTGGGGGAGCCTTTCCGCAGCAGGCTGAAGCCTTGCAGACCTTGCCCGGCATCGGCCGCTCAACAGCCGCCGCCATTGCCGCCTTTTGCTTTCAGGAGCGCGCTGCGATCCTGGATGGCAACGTCAAACGGGTGCTGACCCGGGTGCTCGGCTATGCCGATGACCTGGCTGTTGCCAAAAACGAAAAGGCACTTTGGGCTTTGGCACAAGACCTCTTGCCCGCCGAGCCCGGCGACATGCCGCGTTACACCCAGTCCTTGATGGATTTGGGCGCAACGGTCTGTTTGCCGCGCAAGACGCAATGTGAGGTCTGTCCTGTCGCGAGTGTGTGTGCAGCCAAGAGGCGGGGTGAGCCTTTGGCGTACCCGGTCAAGACCCGTAAACTCAAGCGCAGCAGCGCCACGCTGTGGTTGCTGTGGGCAGTGAATGTCAAAGGACAGGTCTGGTTGCAAAAGCGCCCCGATAAGGGTATTTGGGCCGGTCTGTTCTGTTTGCCGGTTTTTGAATCGGAGGTCGCGCTGCTGGCTTCATGGTCGCAAGGCCAAGACGCGCAATACATCGAGCCTTGGAAACATGTGCTCACGCACCGCGATTTGCATCTGCATCCTGTGCGCTTGACAGGACCGGTCAAGTACACGCCAGTTGGAGATGGTCAATGGGTCGATGCCCGCGTCTGGCCCGATTTGGGATTGCCCGCGCCGATACGGACTTTGTTGATGTCTTGAAGCAACCGACTTGTCAGGTCGGTCACTTCAGAGAGCGTCCAGCTCGCGGTGTCTTTTGAGAGTGAGCCAGCGCGAGCCAAAGCTCTGGGCCAGCTGCTCGACCATGAACACTGAGCGGTGCTGACCGCCCGTGCAACCGATGGCCACGGTGACATAGCTGCGGTGATCGCGCTCGATGGCGGGAATCCATTGCTTGAGAAAGCCCTCTATTTGCAATTGCATTTGCACAAATTCTTCGGATTGGCGCAGGTAGTCCTGCACCGGCGCATCGCGCCCTGTCAGGGGTTTGAGGGCGCTTTCATAGTGTGGGTTGGGCAGCATGCGCACGTCGAACACATAGTCCGCATCGGTCGGGATACCGCGCTTGAAAGCGAAGGACTCGAACACCAAGGTCAGCTGAGCCACGGGCGCACTGACCAGGGTTTTGATGTAAGTCTGTAATTGGGCCGAGCGCAGAAAGCTGGTGTCAATCACATGGGCGCGGTCGCGCAAATCAGCCAACAACTCGCGCTCGAATTGGATAGTCTCGAACAGTGCCTTGTCGCCTTGCGGTTTGGACCCGCCTGACAAGGGGTGTTTGCGCCGTGTTTCGGAATAACGGCGCTGCAGCGTCTCTGATGAAGCGTCCAGAAAGACCGATTTGACCGTCATGCCCATGTCGCGCAGGATGGCCATTTGCTCGGGCATGAGATGCAGCGAGTTGGCGCTGCGCACGTCGATGGCGATGGCCAGGCGCGGCTCTTGTTGCTGCTCTTCAAGCTTGACGAACGGGATCAGCAGCTCGGGCGGCAGGTTGTCCACGCAGTAGTAACCGGCGTCTTCCAGGGCGTGCAGCGCCACCGATTTGCCGGAGCCGGACATGCCGGTGATCAGGATGATGTCCATGTTCAGCTTTGGGGTGCGCCCAGCATTTCGCGGGCATGGGCCAAGGTGGTGGCCGAGAGTTTTTCGCCGCCCAGCATGCGGGCGATTTCGCTGACGCGTTCTTCGCCGCTGACCGCACGCACTTGGCTGCTGACCTGGCCTTGGTTGGCGGCTTTGCTGACCAACAAGTGGTGGTCGGCACATGCGGCCACCTGGGGCAGGTGGGTCACGGCCAGCACCTGGCGGTGTTGGCCCAGTTGTTTCATCAGGCGGCCCACGGTTTCGGCCACGGCGCCGCCCACGCCGGAGTCGACCTCGTCAAAGATCAAGGTGCCCGCTTCGCCCAGCTCGCTGGTGGTGACCGCAATGGCCAGCGCGATGCGCGATAGCTCGCCGCCCGAGGCGACTTTGCCCACGGGGCGCGTTGTGCTGCCTTCGTGTCCGGCGACCAGAAAAGCGACTTCTTCTAGGCCGTGTTGTGCGGGGGCGTCCAGCGTTTGCAAACTGACTTCAAAGCGGCCGCCTTGCATGCCCAGCTGCTGCATGGCTGCGGTGACGGCTTTGGCCAGGGGTTTGGCGGCTTTTTGGCGCTGCGCAGAGATCTGCTGCGCGGCTTGCAGGCAGGCACGGTGTGCGGCTTGTTCGGCTTTTTGCAGCACGTCCAGATCGGCTGCGGCATCCAGCCGTGCCAACTCTTCGCGCCATTGGGCAAGCACTTGAGGCAGTTCGTCGGGGGACTTTTTGTAGCGGCGGGCCAGCGACAGCCACTGGCCCATGCGCTCGTCGAGTTCGGCCAGCGTCTGCGGGTCCAGGTCGGTCTTGCGCAGGTAGCTGTGCAGGCTGTGGGCCACGTCTTCGGCTTGGGCCTGGGCCGACAGCAGCACCTCGGCCAAGGCGTTGAATTCGGGCTCCACATGGCCCAGCGCTTGCAGGCTTTGGATGGCCCGGGACAGCTGGCGCAGGGCACCGCCATCGTCGTCGCCTTCCAGCAGCAAGGTGGTTTCGTTGGCCGCGTCGATCAAGGCTTGCGCATTGGCCAAGCGGCTGTGCTGGGTGCTGATGTCTTCCCACTCGCCAGCGGCGGGCTTGAGCTTGTTCAGCTCACCGATTTGCCAAGCCAGGCGTTCGCGCTCGTTGGCCAGGGTGCTTTGGGCTTGCTGGGCATCGGCCAAGGTTTGCTGGGCCTGGCGCCAGGCGTGCCATGCGGCTTTGAGCGGGCGGGTGTCGATGCTGGCATAGGCGTCGAGCAAACCACGCACCGCGTCGGGTCGGGTCAGGCTTTGCCAAGCGTGCTGGCCGTGGATGTCGAGCAAATGCTCGCCCAGCTCACGCAGTTGGGTGGCGGTGGCGGGGCTGCCGTTGATCCAGGCGCGGCTTTTGCCGGTGGTGTCCACGGTGCGGCGCAGCAGCAGGGCGGCGTCGTTTTCAAAGCCGGCTTCGTGCAGCCAGGCCGCCACGGCGGGTGTGGGCTCGAACTCGGCGCAGACTTCGCAGCGGCTGGCGCCTTCGCGCACCACGCTGGTCTCGGCCCGGGCGCCCAAGGCCAGTTGCAGGGCGTCAATCAATATGGATTTGCCCGCTCCGGTCTCGCCCGTCAACACGCCAAACCCGGTGTTCAGGTCCAGTTCCAGTTCGCGCACGATCACAAAATCGCGCAGGGTGATGTGCGTCAGTGCCACGGCTCAGTCGCCCCCGTTCCAGTGCATTTTTTTGCGCAGGGTGTCAAAGTAGTTCCAGCCCTCGGGGTGCAAAAAGCGCACCGTGTGTTCCGAGCGTTGGACCATGATGCGGTCACCCAGAATCAGGTCAGCCAGCGATTGCATGTCGAAATTGGCGCTCACATAGCGGCCACCCACGATCTCGATGCTGATCTCGGACGACTCGGGCAACACGATCGGGCGATTGGACAAGGTGTGCGGTGCAATCGGGGCCATGACCCAGCCACCAATGGCCGGGTGCATCAGCGGGCCACCGACCGACAGCGAGTAAGCGGTGGAGCCCGTGGGCGTGGCAATGATCAGGCCGTCTGCGCGCTGGTTGGACACAAAGCGGCCATCGACTTCGACGCGCAGCTCGACCATGCCCGAGGTGCCTCCGCGGTTGACCACCACGTCGTTCATCGCCAAGGCGCTGAAGACCGAGCGTTGGTCGCGCATGACGTGGGCTTGCAGCAAGCTGCGGTCTTCGGTTTGGTAGCGGCCCTGCAGCATGGGGCGCAACACCTCCTGGTAGCTTTGCAGGGGAATGTCGGTGATGAAACCCAGTCGGCCTTGGTTGATGCCCATCAAGGGCAAGTTGAAGCGCGCCATTTGGCGACCGATGCCCAGCATGGTGCCGTCGCCGCCAATCACCAGGCCCAGATCGCACTGGGCGCCAATGGCGTTCATGTCCAGCATGGGGTATTGGTTGAGCCCAGTGTGCAGGGCGGTTTCCCGGTCCAGCACCACATCGCAACCTTGCCTGGTCAAGAATTGGGCCACGTCGTCCAAAGCCCGGCGTGAACTCTCCAGCGCACCGCCTTGGGTGGTCGTGTGGTACTTGCCAAACAGCGCAACGTGACGGAATTGGGATCTCATCCGCAAATTACATCATTAAAATGGTCAAATGCTCGACGACCGTGCCAAGTTATTGCTCAAAGCCCTGGTGGAACGCTACATCGCGGACGGCCAACCGGTGGGCTCACGCACGCTCTCGAAAGCCTCGGGGCTGGACCTGTCGCCCGCGACCATCCGCAATGTGATGGCCGACCTGGAAGAGCTGGGCCTGATCGCCAGCCCGCACACCTCGGCCGGGCGCATCCCGACCACACGGGGTTACCGTTTGTTTGTGGACACCATGCTCACGGTGGACCGCAGCGGCTTGCAGGCCCCGGCGCTCACGCCCGATCAACCCCAAAAGGTGATTGCCAGCGCCGCCAATTTGCTGTCGAGCTTGTCGCAGTTTGTGGGCGTGGTCATGGCGCCCAAGCGGGCTTCGGTTTTCCGGCACATCGAATTCTTGCGCCTGTCCGAACGGCGTTTGCTGGTGATCATCGTCTCGCCCGAGGGCGATGTGCAAAACCGCATCCTGTTCACCGAGACCGATTACTCGCAGAGCCAGTTGATCGAGACCTCCAATTACCTGAACACGCATTACGCGGGCATGGCCATCGAACAAGTGCGCAGCCGCGTTCAGCAAGAGCTGGTCAGCCTGCAGGGCGAGATCGCCACCTTGATGCAAGCGGCCGTCCGGGTCAGTTCGGAAGCCATGGCCGATGACCACAACGAGGTGGTCATTTCGGGTGAGCGCAACTTGCTGTCGGTGAGCGATTTTTCCGGCGACATGGGGCATCTGCGCCGGGCGTTTGATTTGTTCGAGCAAAAGACGCAGCTCATGCGCTTGCTCGATGTGTCGAGCCAAGCCGAAGGCGTGCGCATCTACATTGGCGGCGAAAGCCAGATCGTGCCCATGCAGGAACTGTCGGTCGTCAGCGCGCCCTATGAGGTGGATGGGCTGATCGTGGGCACCTTGGGCGTGATCGGCCCGACCCGCATGCCCTATGACCGCATGATCCAGATCGTCAACATCACCTCGCGCCTGGTCAGCAATGCACTGAGCCAGTCCAAATAGCGCCTTCAGGCCACTACAATCACGGCTTAGGTTGGGGCGTTAGCTCAGTTGGTTAGAGCAGAGGACTCATAATCCTTTGGTCCACGGTTCAAGTCCGTGACGCCCTACCATTTAAATCTTGCCAGTCACTTTGTAAAACGCTACAAAGTGACTTTTTTTCGTGTGTGTGCCAAATTGACGCACGCTGCCCGCACAGTTCTGCCACGCTGGAGGACTGTGTTCAATGACGAAAAGCCACGCTGAGCCTCCGCTGGCGATAGACAAAGCCACCGCCAGCACAAGCCGTCAACGCTGGACTGACGCACTGATAGCAGCGTCGCCCAGCGTGTTGCTGCTGCGAGACGGTGAATTGGTGCTGTATCGCCGCACACGCAGTCTGCTTTACCAGTGTCGCTTCAAGTTGGCAGATGGAAAATGGCACAGATTCTCAACTCGCAAAGCCAGTTTAGAAAACGCCATGGCCGCTGCCTGCGATATGTATGACGAAGCCAGATACCGTCAGCGGCTGGGCTTAGCACACAGAACACACACTTTCGCACAGATAGCCTCAATCACGCTGGCAGAAATGCGTCAGCAAATTGACTTGAGCACTGGCAAAACTGCGGTTCATTCTTACGCCACCTGTATTGAGAAATACTTCTTGCCGTACTTTGGTGACAAGGTGCTGGAGGAGTTGACGCACACAGATGTGCGTGAATTTGAGTTGTGGCGGGACAGGCAAATGACGCGCAAGCCTAAAACAAGCACGCTGAACAACTTCACCAGTGCTTGGAACCGTGTAATTACCACTGCGGTGGAACGAGGGTTTATCAGTGAGCGTGTGCCCGTGCCCAAACTAACCGCAAAGGGCGTAAAGGGCAAAGCGAGACCTGGCTTTAGCGAAGACGAAATCAAGCACCTGCTGGCATTTATGGAAGGGTGGCAACACGAGGGCGTCAAAAGCGTTGAACGAGAAATGCGTCCATTACTGCGTGACTATGTGGAGATGTTGCTGCTGACAGGTATGCGGCACGGCACAGAAGCAATGGGCATCTGCTGGCGGCACTTGGAGTGGCATACAGACAAAGGCGTGCGCTACCTGCGTATTTGGGTTGATTGACCTGCCCCCTCTAGCCATACCAATCAATCGGAAGTAGTCCAAGGGTTCAAGGTTAATCCAAAACTTGAGGGTTGAGATTTGCAACAGCATTGGTTTGAATCCTTTGCTGCTGCGCGAACTGAGCCGGGGGAATCCGGCCCAGGCTGCTGTGGGGCCTGACTTCGTTGT
>NZ_NESC01000020.1 GCF_003063575.1 Limnohabitans sp. Jir72 | reverse complement strand
AAAAGGCCTAGGCCTTTTGTTGTGCCTGTTGCGGGTGAGCGGTTTGAAGGGATTGTTTGAGAAATTGGCCGAAATCATCGGCAGTAACCGGCTGCAAAACTCAGATCAGCGCTGGGCGATGGCTTGAAGTGAATTTTGCAGGGACGACTAATGCAGGAATTGGATTAAATTGGTCGAGTTGTCTTAGACGTGTCGTTAGTCCCGTGGGTGAGCTGATCGGTATAGATAAATTCGAATCCGTCGGTGACGATCCGAGCAGACTGGTTAACTACGAAATGCTTGATGGAAACTGCATGATGTTTCGCCGAGAGTTTGGAGTTATCGCAGCGGCATCTTACCGTGAAACAAAACACTATGATGATGACAGAAGACTCTATGCACTCTTAAAATCTACTGCAGGGGCAAGAGGCAAAACCCACAAAGCAAGTATTGAACAAACATGTCCACATGCATTAGTTAAGTTTTTCAAAGAAAATTGCTCACAAGTTTAAATTGTTCGGAACTTGCCATTTTACACTTAGAAATCCCTGAAAATTCAGCTCTCTCATGGCCTAATTTTAGTCAGTTAAGCCATGAAACAAATGAGCTACGCTTCCAACGGTTTCTTGTTGCTCACTAAGCTCACACACAAACGGGAATTTCTTAATGAAATAGACTTTTTTGATCTCATGGTCTACGTTGATGTCGCTACCATCCTCGCGCGCCTGCAGACAAGACCGGTCGGCCGCAGGTTACCGCAGTGATGATGACATCCACCTGCTGAAACAGTTCTTTTAGCTTTCCGCCCGTACCATGTAAGAGAGGCTGCTCGCGACACCCCACATTAACAATGTCGTCCCGCCAACACCCAGAGCTGATCTGAGTTTTCCAGGGACGACTAAGTAGAGTACGACTAAATTCAATATAGTTGCTCCTTGAAAACTAACTTTAAGTCAACGCAAAGTGCTCAATTGAGTTTTTCCAAGCAATTCCACATGTCGATTTTTGTCCATTTCTGACTCAAAGACACCGAAAAACTCACCCGCAAAAATTCACAATAGTGCCGTGACCGACATTCATTGGGATACACATATGGTCTTTCGGATGGATTACCAATCACATAAAATTAAATAATAAATAGTTATTTCTAAATATCAAATATAAAATAATTGACTTCTTATTTTTTGTCAATTTGACTTGCTTCAGAAATTTTCAGCATACGCTCGATTGATTCCTCAAATATTTTTTTAGTAACAAATTTAAACATTTCATTATTTGCATATTCATTATCAATAATATGCTCCTTAATTGATGCGGGATGAAATATTTGAAGTCTATCATCTACAACAACAATATCTCCTGCCTCATATGCATGGTGACACATTAATAAATCAAAGCCCCAACCAAATTTTGAATCTTTAGGAATAGGATATATTTTTTTCAAAATATCAGTTTTACATAAGAAAAAAAAGCCCTCGACCACGCCTACCTCACGAAGTGAGGCTTTATTTTTATTTATTAAAAGCGGATATGCAGTTCGCGATTCATGAGTTACACTTGGAGAATACACAGCTATTTTTTCATTTTTCAACGATTGGATCGAAAAATAGCATAAAGATTTAACATCGTTTATTTCCACATCAGACGCAACAAACATTAGATATTTATAATTTTCTTTTAGCGCAAGCGAGACCGCAGAATTAAATAAACCTGGATAATATGTATTTTCAATTAAAAAATCAAAATCAGGAGGCGGTTTCAATGAGCCACCATCGATTAAAATGGTTGGCATAAATTTTGAAAATTGATTTTTTAAAATACTAGCATTACTAGAAAAATCATAATTGGCAATTACAACCAATATCTCTTTGCAAAAAAAATTAAAATCAATCATTTTGAAATATTTATCAATCTAATTAAATTATCTTTGATATAATTTTTTATGATATTTATTTAAATTTAATGAATAATCGATGTCAAAGCATGATGTTTTTAAAATTTTACAACACCCAAATCATAACCGTCAAGACATTTAAATTAATACGCATGATGAATAAATTAGTATTCTCTGCATACCGCACCCTCGTCGCGAAAGTATAAATTGACACCGAATCTTCACATAGTGAAACTGGATTGACCCAGACCTACTAGATAGTTCCCAGCTTTCGGGACTGGCTTTTTAATCCTGTCATTCCCCCAAACCTCTAGACACGATTCATAAGCGCAATTTGACGCTACCGCTCGAACTCATGGGTGCTAAGTTGATGGTAATCGTCCCCTTTTGCAAGGGTCTCAGAAGTAGAAACGTTACGCAGCCATGGCCAGTCGCTGCTTGGGTGTGAAACCGTCCAAGGCCATATTGGGTCGGTCGTGGTTGTAAGACCACATCCACTTCGTTGCAAAGTCTTGAACCTCTGCCAAGTCATGCCAATAGTACTGTGACAACCACTCGTACCGGACCGTCCTGTTGAATCGCTCAACATAAGCATTTTGCTGTGGGTTGCCCGGCTGGATGTATTCCAACCTAATGCCCCATTCAGGCGCCCAGTTTTGGATCGCTGAACTGATGTATTCCGGGCCGTTGTGGCAAAACCCCAAGTCAGCACAACGAATCACCTGTGGCTTTCCTCGCCACGAGATGATCTGCTTGAGCTCCCGAATCACCCGCTCTGAGGGCAACGAGAAGTCGACCTCCATACCAATGGCTTCGCGGTTGAAGTCGTCAATGACATTGAACAACCGAAACGTTCTGCCGTCTTCGAGCTGGTCGTGCATGAAGTCCATCGACCACACCTGGTTGATGCCCTGTGGCACCGTCAGCGCCTCAGGTTTCTCGCGCACCAGCCGCTTGCGGGGCTTGATCCGCAAATTGAGCTCCAGCTCCTTGTAGACGCGGTACACGCGCTTGTGATTCCATTTGAAGCCCTTGACGTTGCGCAGATACAGGTAACACAGGCCAAAGCCCCAGCTGCGGTGGTTGTCCGTCAGCTTCATCAGCCAATTGGCCACCTCGGCGTTCTCGGCATCGAGTTTGCGCTCGTAGCGGTAGCAAGATTCGCTGATGCCAAACGCTTGGCACGCCTGCCGTATGCACACGCCGCGTTCTGTCACTGCTTTTTGGGCCATCTCCCGTCTGCGAGATGGCCTCACCACTTTTTTTCGAGCGCCTCCGCCACGATCTCGGCCTTGAGCTTTTCCTCAAGGTACATCTTCTTGAGCCGCCGGTTCTCGTCTTCCAGCTCTTTCACGCGCGACATCATCGACACGTCCATGCCGCCGTATTTGGCCCGCCACTTGTAAAACGTCGCGGTGCTGATGCCCAGCTCCCGACAAATGTCGGGCACCGCAAAGCCCGCTTCGACCCGTTTGACCGCATCCATGATCTGGCTGTCGGTGAACTTTGACATTCTCATGTAGAACCTCTTCCGTTGGAAAAAATTCTACTTCTCATCCCTTTGGTTCTAGGGGACGATTACCTTCCATCGATTTGGTACGGTTCAAGGGAGGTAGGTCGCATACACATTATTGATAGTGATAACGTATAATTAACGCAAAGAAATTAACTTAATTCTGATTTTATATTTATTAGTACAATATAATTATTTACAAGAAACATAGAATATAAATCCATAAATAAATATTAAAAATTAATTAATATTTACAAATATTATCAGAACAAGGGGAACATACTACAATATAAAATTGTCGGGTGTACCACTCCAGTACATGAGCAGACTTTGGTCCTGGCAATCAAAAGAGTCAAATTTGATAATTGAAAACTACGATATTGGACTTAACTACATGAGGAAAAGATTGGTAAATGGCGGATATTGTGATATTGAACACATGCTCTATGCAACATTAAACAAATTTGTCCCAGCAGAATTGGAGTTCATTGGAGTCCAAGGCTATCTTGGCCCCACTGGAATTCTGGTAAAAGACTAACTTCTAAATTTTTCTAATCATGAAATCTCTTGATTTGGGCTGCGGCGCATACCCTAAGAATCCTTTTGATGCTGATTTTCTATATGGTGTAGATATTCGTGATGACATTGATAAAAATGTTAAGAAATCTGATCTGGTCACAGAAGCATTGCCTTTTGATGACAACTATTTTGATTTTGTTACAGCATTTGACGTCATAGAGCATATTCCAAGAATAATTTACGCACCAAATCGCATATATCCATTTGTCAATTTAATGAATGAAATTTATCGTGTACTAAAAAATGGTGGTAAATTTCTTTCTCATACACCGGCATATCCTTATGCTGAAGCTTTCCGAGATCCGACTCATGTAAATATCATAACCAACGAAACCTTTCCACTTTATTTTGACGATCAAAATAGATTAGCGAACATGTATGGTTTTAACGGATCATTCAGAATTGAAAGTCAGCAATGGTATGGGCCCCATCTCATTTCCATTTTAGTTAAAAATTAAATCTGAAATTATATTTATATGGTTAATTCAAAAAATCAAATAAATATTTTGATAATCCATATTAAAACTTCAACTGATGCATCAATCAGCATGATCTCCAAATATAAAGCAGGCGCTATATGACCATCAAGCAATTGAATGCCACATACGATCGTGAAGAGGATCGTATACTTTTAAAAATCACCGTTGAAACACTTGAAAAATCTACACATGAGTACAGATTTTGGTTCACTCGAGCCAATACTTTATGGCTTATGGCTCAAGTTGACCAACGTATTATTTCCAGTCTAAAAAATCACCATCATTCACCAGCACAAGCTGAAGAGATTGCCAATTTTCAGCAAGAAGCGCTTGCAGAAGCCAGTAACTTCAATGCTGATTTTGAAGAAGCGCCCGTCCGACCACTGGGTGATGTACCGCAGCTCGTACATCAATTGCAAATTGGTTGGGAATCTGATCAGTGCACTCTTATTTTACAGTTGCAGAACAAAAGTCACATCACAATTACGCTAACAGATCAACTGATGTCTCAGACTAAATTATTGCTACAAAAAATCTGCACACAAGCAAAATGGATCGAAGTATTGCACTTACTTACGCCAACGATCATTCATTAATGAATCTACATATAAAATATATTCAAGTTTTACAAGCCCTGAGATCATTGAAATATTTAATTACTGACTTGGAATTTTACATAAATTGACTAGCATTTTAAAATCCAAAATTCGCCAACGGATATTGGTTACCGGTGGTGCTGGCTTTCTAGGTAGTCATCTTATTGATCGCCTGATTGCTGATGGAAATGAGGTCATCTGCGTTGACAATCTTTTTACGGGAAGCAAGCGCAACATCGAGCATTTGATTGACCATGAAAATTTTCAGTTCATTCATCACGATGTTACTTATCCGCTCTATGTGGAAGTCAATCAAATCTACAATTTGGCTTGCCCAGCCAGCCCTCTACACTACCAGCATGACCCCGTCCAAACCACCAAGACCAATGTGCTAGGTGCTATTAATATGCTAGGACTCGCAAAACGTCTGAATGCACGCATTTTGCAAGCAAGTACAAGCGAGGTATATGGCGATCCACTGGTTCATCCGCAAACTGAAGAGTACTGGGGCAACGTCAACCCGATTGGAATGCGAAGCTGCTATGACGAAGGTAAACGTTGTGCTGAAACTTTATTTTTTGATTACCATCGGCAACACTCGCTCGATATTCGTGTAGCACGAATTTTTAATACCTATGGTCCACGCATGCACCCTGATGATGGAAGGGTTGTAAGCAACTTCATCGTGCAAGCCTTACTTAACAAAAACATCACTATTTACGGCGATGGGAGTCAAACACGTAGCTTTTGCTTTGTAGACGACTTGATTGAAGGCTTTATTCAGTTCATGAATTTAGCCTTACCAAGCAATGGTGGACCAGGATTTCCTGGCC
Organism: Limnohabitans sp. Jir72; assembly: GCF_003063575.1. Taxonomy (GTDB): domain Bacteria; phylum Pseudomonadota; class Gammaproteobacteria; order Burkholderiales; family Burkholderiaceae_C; genus Limnohabitans_A. The sequence goes on along the minus strand of NZ_NESC01000020.1, from coordinate 13,196 downwards.
CAATCAATTTGGGTAATCCTTGCGAATTCACCATAAAGCAATTGGCTGAGATGGTCATTGAACTCACGGGCAGTTCATCAAAACTTATATATCAACCCCTACCAGCGGATGATCCTGTTCAACGACAACCAAATATTACTCAGGCCTTACTGCACCTCAATGACTGGTATCCTCAGATCCAGTTACAAGAGGGCTTGAAAAAAACAATCGAATATTTTGATAAATTACAGCTTCAATGATTTCGAAATAATTTGGCCCATTGACTTCAACTCATCTAATGTCAAACCTTCTATGCAACACCTCATCTGTTGCGTAAATAATTGATATTATACAGTCTTACGTCAAAAACACAACAATTCAGGACCTCAAATCCTAAGAAGTTGAATTTCAAATTTCAAATAACTTTAACCTTCCACAAATTTTCAAATAAATTTATATGAAAAAAATTGCAGTCATTACACCATATTATAAAGAGCCAACAGACATGCTAAGACAAACGCATGAAAGCGTCCTGTGTCAACAAGGGGCTGAAATTGATCATTTCATGATCGCAGATGGTTATGCAAATTTAGAGGTGTCAAAATGGAAAACAAAGCACATTGTTCTTCCGCAGTCACACGGGGACAACGGGAATACCCCACGTGGGATAGGCAGTCTATTGGCTGATGTCGAAGGTTACGATTTCATCGCTTACCTGGATGCAGATAATTGGTTTCACGCAAATCACCTTGAGTCGCTACTCGAACTACATAACGAGACGAATGCAGATATTTGCACTTCATTCAGAACGTTTCATTCTTTAAATGGAGAACAACTCAATGTTTATGAAGAGAATGAAGACAACCTTCTTCACGTTGATACAAGTTGCCTGCTTATTCATCGCAAAGCATTTTGTCTTTCAACAATTTGGATGCAGATGCCAAGACAAGTCTCTCCAATCTGTGATCGAATTTTTGTAAGCGCAATCCATTTTAATAAATTTACCATGAAGTCTACACTGAAACGTACAGTAGCTTTCAGAAGTCAATATGAACACCACTATACTGAAGAAATGCATTTAATGCCAACCGGTTTAAAAACAGACACTACATTAAAGCCAAGTTTTGATTATTTACTCTCAGTAAATGGTGTTAATGCGTGCACAACCAAAATGGGATTCTGGCCGCCAACATATATGCCTACTTAAATTTTTAAAAATGTAACGTAATTTTCATTCTGTTATACAGCTTACTTTGATGTTCTTATATTAAAATCATGTGATAATTGCCGAGTATTTGCCTTTAATTTTCGGGAGAAATTCAAATGTACGCCAATGACAATATAACTCATCAATCCATTTTTCTAGATTGGCTGATTCTTGGTGTGCTTCGTAACTCATGCGAGCTCGTTGACCTACCGAGTTACGGTATTCAACATTCCCATACAAGAGTTTCATATAAAAAATAGCATCCTCTTTGATAGGTTCTGCCCACAGCGCTCCTGACGGAATTTTATCGCCCCAGTACGTATAGCTTTCATTTAACTCTACTGCACGACAGCGCACAAGACATGCGCTCGAAATATCCATAAAGCTCATATTCCCCGACCAGGCCGTCGCAATGACGGGCTTTCCCAATGCCATCGCTTCATGCATGCCTAAGCCAAGACCCTCCGCCTTGTGCAGAGAAACATAGACATCACAGCTTGCTGATAATTTCATCACATCGGTAAAGGCCATATCACCACGGATGATATGAATCCTTGAATCTACCGCTGCAATCTGAAGCAAGCGCTTTAAAAAATCTTTATGTTGAGGCTTATCTATATTTGTTGCTCGAATTGCCAAGTGAGCATCTAAGATATGCATCGGAAAAGCGGATTGAAATGTATCAATCAAATAAAATGGATTTTTTCTACCATTTCCTGTCATCAGATCAATGGTCCCCGCCTCTGAATCAGCATCGAATGCAAATAAGAAAATCGTACCATTATTAGGCAAATTGAATAAAGCACGATCAGGTAAAGTATCCGAGTCAACAGGCCATGTCAGTTTTGAATTAACGATATAAGTGGAATGCGTATTTAAAGCAGCCATATTGGCCAAAAAATCTGAATGAGTTAAAATTACATCATGCCGCATCAGCTCCATTGCCATGTTATTTGGCAATTTATTAAATTCCCACCATAAGTTAGCCACATGCATCTTTTTATTTAATAATAATCCAGGATTCTCATTCATCATTTTTCCAATCAACGATACTGGCATAACATAAAGATTCACAGGATGTATCAAATCCTCGACACGCTCAACCATGTATTGACTCCATTTTTTATCAACGTATTGTGGTTCAGCGTCAATTGCTGCATTCACTAAAGATATCGGAACACCTTTTTGCAGCAATGAATTTGCAATGTTGTAAGCAACGTATGTCAAGCTGAATTTTTTTCCAAAAGTGCTAATGATATTAATTCCGAAATTTTTCATAATTTATTTTCCAAATTTTCTCAATTTTTATATTCTAATTTAGCAGCAGAGACCATCTCATTGATGATTTCGGCAATTCCATATTTCGCACTCCAGCCTAATTCTTTTTCAGCTTTAGAAGAGTCACCATAACTAACTCTTAATTCATTAGGACGAAGAAGGCCTTCATCTAGAATCACGTGTTTACGCCAATCAAGACCACAACATTCAAAAGTCGTCTTCACGAAATCTTCAAGTGAACTTTTCTTTCCCGTAGACAGAACATAATCATCAGGATTATCTAGCTGAAGCATTCTCCATATCGCTTCGACGTATTCAGGTGCCCAACCCCAGTCACGTATTATTCCAATATCTCCTAATGAGAGCTTCTCGTCACTACCAGATGCTATTCTGCAAGCTGTTTGAACTACCTTTTGAGTCACAAATCGTTCTGCTCGAAGAGGTGACTCATGGTTGAACAAAATTCCTGTACACGCAAATATTTTATAAGCATCGCGGTAGTTTTCTGTTTGCCAAAATGCGCTGCACTTTGCTATGGCATAAGGGCTTTTAGGATGAAATGCAGTTGACTCATTTGCCGGTCCTTTTATACAGTTTCCAAAAATTTCGCTTGATCCGGCATTATAAAATCGGATACTTCTGCCCGTTACTTTAATCGCTTCTAGCAAATTTAAATTTGCAATACTTATACTTTCAAATGTTTCAATGGGCTGCTTAAATGAAAGAGCCACAGATGTTTGGCCTGATAAATTATAAATTTCATCTGGCTCACTGAGTAGAATCGATTTCAGAACATCTTCATAATTACTCAATGTCATTGACATCAATTTAATATTTGATGCAATTCCCAGTGCATTCAAGTTCTTCATTGTTGCCATCTGGACATCACGTGAAGTCCCCCAAACCTCATAGCCTTTTAAAATAAGAAGTCTGGCAAGATACGCACCATCTTGACCCGTGACACCACAAATCAGCACTTTTTTCATACGAGCATCGGATCACAACCAGATTATTTGAAAGAATTATATTCGCCCATCATAGATTGTCGAATTATCGGTAAATGCAAAAAGACTTTGAAAATCTCACTTCAATTGCTCAACTACTTGACGTGCGATCTGTTCTGTCGGTTTTGCAACCTGAGGTTTGGCAGCCATGGCGAATAAAAATTGGTCACAGATAATCTTGCTAATTTTTTCATATCATATACGGTAATTTTATTTTTTTAAACTATTTTTTATGTTACCTTTTAATTTACATATACATTGCCCTAATTGAGAAAAAAGGAACCAATTCGCTTGATTAATCAGGAAATTTTATCCCGCCTAAAATAAAAATATGACTTAGGGATGGTCTGCATGACCCCCTCCAAAGCGCGAGTTCAAGCGTGAACATTCGTATGGTGAAACCGACGTTGGATTCGCCGTCGATTCCCACTCGTTTCGGCCCAGTTGGGCCTGCCTTTGTGCTCTCGCCCGCACCGCAGGCGAACTCATGCTTGCATCCAGGTGGGCAAACTCTTGATACAGCGGAATATCGTGCAGCTCCTCCTCCATGGTAGGGTCGGAGTGACCAAAGAACTGCTGGAGCAGGTGAATGCGCAGCATCACTTCTGTGGCAAACGGTGGGCGGCCAGTCCTGCCCGCAGGCGCATGAGGTGTGATCAGCGCCAACAATTCAGACCAAGGGATCACCAGGTTCATTTCATCGAGAAACTCACGCTTGCGCATGCGTTTGGTGACCAGCTCGAAACCGGTGGAAGCAAGGCTCATTTGCTTCATGGCTCAACTGTCTCAGATCAGGCCGTCACGGGGCTGACTTTTGCAGACCTTCCTTAAAAATTAGACTTTTTGATGTTCAGTGGGTTCATGGCTTGCTTTGCACTTCCGGCACCCCCGCCAATGCAGGCCAATGTGCATGAAGGCAAGCAAATTCGGACAAACCTGTCAGCAAACTCGTCCATCGCTTCAGACAATTTTTCTGGTGACGCTATGGGTATTTAGGCTCACAGGGCTGAGTGTCCGTCAAGTCGGATCAAGCCCACACTCATGGGGCAAAGAGTGCGACACAAGTCACGAACTCAATCTTTCGAAACCGCTCCAAAAATCTGCTGGCGCAATGTCCATCGGTCGACTTTGCTGACACCCGATTTGGTGCGCGGAAAAACGGGTTGCATGATCCATCGGACATGGTCAAACACACTCAACTGGCTGCGCAATAGATCAAACTCGGAGGCCGATGGCTGTTGACCACCTTCACAAACCACCAAAACTTCCTCAAATCCTTTTTCATCGATGCCGTTGAAAATGCAAACTGCCGAAACACCCAATAAATCCTGAATGGCCTGCTCAACAGGTGCCACGGCCATTTTGTTTCCCTTAACATTCAACACATCGGCATTACGGCCCAGCACACGTATGCAACCATCTGAGCGTTGAACAGCCATGTCGCCTGGATACAAATACCCTTGCCTGAAAACCAGACGGCTAGCCGTCTCGTCGTCAAGGTAAGACTGCGCGTCATACGACTCCAAGCGCATCCGCAACTGCCCCTCCTCTCCCACACCACACAGCTGGTCATTCTCGTCGACGATCTCGACAGAACGCCCGGGAGCCACCGACAGCCAATGCATCTGCTCAACGTCATCAACGCGACTGTAAAGTGCTGAGCGTCTCATCTCACTAGAGCCGTAACCGATGCGCAAATCCGTGGTCAACTGCTGCTTGATCAGCAAGGCCTGACCCGTAGTAATAAACCCCCCCGAGACCCATAAAACCCAGTGGCCGGGTGCATTAGGCTGGCGATCCTGCGCCAAGAGTGCGGACACCATGTCTGGCACCAGCATGGTCCCGCACGGACGTCGCACAAAATACTGGGCCCAGTCCTGTCTTTGGTCAAAAACCACATGCCCTCCAAGGCACCAAACCGCTATCGGTGACCAGTAACCGACCGCAGTCCACATGCGCAAATTCCCGACAAACCAAGGTTCATCGGCGCGAACGCCGAAGCTTTGAGCTTGCTCTAATTGGTCCAACTCGTTGCGCGCCAACTGCACGATCAATTTGTAACGCCCTGTTGTGCCAGATGTGTAAATCAGGTGATCCCCCGCGATCGGCCGGGCTGAGTCCAGCGTGGGGGGGGGGCCATCTGCAATCTGCCGGTAGAAAAAGCGGGGCACCTGAATATGTACTGCGCCCGGCCAGGCTTGTGCCGCGGTCGTGCTCAGCTGGCCTTCAATGGTATCGCTCAGCACGCAGCTGACCCCTTTCAACCCCAGTGTCATAGCGACATCCAGGTTTAATACCGCCACCGTGTTCATGCCCAATGAGCGCAAGGTCAAAATCATTGTCCAGCAATCGAGCAAATTGTCTATGACAACCACCGCCATGCTTCCCACAGGCAAATCATGGACGCGCAAAAAACGGTGCGCACCATCAATACCGCGCGCAAAGCGCGCGTAGCTGACGGGTTGATCATTCCAGACCAAGGCCGTGCGCTCTGGTGTTTTATGGGCCCAATCGTAAATTCGCTCAATCAGCATTGTGTCTTCGCTTCACATCAATATCTTTGTGGATGGCTCGGGGTTTGGTGTTCGCTTGGCTCATCGCCGGATCACGCCCCTGGTCATGGGGCAGCGAACGCGACAAAAGACACGAGTGCAATTATTTTAAATCGCTACAAAAATCTGCATTGACCCCGCCAAATTTGCAGGGGTAATCCACACGACCTCAATCAACCGTCCACAAAAAAGTTCTTATACCCCTGGCTCGGTCTTGACTCGCGGCATTATCCCAAGAAGTTTTATGAATGCCTCTGCTTGCGATGATGTGTAATCTAATCTGTACGTTCGGAGCGCTTCCGGCAAAAACTGAAGCTGGCTCATGGGGACAGAAATTGAATGCCATGGAAGCCTTATTTCTGTTTTATTAGACAAAATAGTTCCATCAAAGCCGGCAAAAATAAATTGGGGATGGTTGCCTGGCAAATTCACATCTTGCAGATGAACTCTCCCGTCTGTAACACAATCGATCAAATCTTGTCTCACGAAGAGCACATTGCATTGAGTGGCTTCAACCAACGCATAGCCTTTAGAATTAGCCAGACGAACAAGTGCTGATGCGCTCGATCCTTGCTTTATTGAAAAATCTCTGGGTTGAACAAAGTCAAGGATATTTGGAATGGTCGGATTGAATTCAATGCAAATAATTTTGGGCTTATAGGCGTTGAAGCTCTCCAAGACGTAATAGTCCATACCGTCGATGTCGACAGACAAAAAGTCAAAGTCGTGGGGGATGGGCGTCTTAGCAAGTAGGTTTTCAAGCGTTTTTTCACCGTCGACGCTTACAAATTCGCAAAGCTTATGGACGTTAGCTTGAGGGAAGTTGGCTTCAAGCTGTTTGATCTTTTGGCTGTCCCCTTCGAGCAAAACAGCGCTGTAACCCTCTTCACGGATGAGTCTACACGTGTTCGACAGGTAAACGCCATCCCAGGCACCAAACTCAACACACCATTTGTTGAGGGCGTGTTTTTTCGAAATCCTAGTAAGAATTTCTTGTATCAAGCCATCTTCACCGTTTTGAGAGTAGACATTTTTTTGAAAAGACTTTAATGCTGTCAACATGGCATTCCTTTGATTGAAGTTGCACTCGATCTCTTGAGCGCAACTTGTTTCTAGTTCAAGGTCAGGCGTGCTTGTCCCAGTGACGCCATGGGTTTTGTATGCGCTATTGAATTTTAGCTTGCCAGTCTGGCCTGCATTGATATCTCCTATGTCGCAAGTGCCAGAGATCCGAGGTTGTGTCTAAAGGAGTCTGAGCTGAGGTGCTAGTGCATCTGGCAACTTGGACTTGGCGGTTTGAGTAGCAATCATGCATTGACATAACTCAACCACACGTCAGCGGCGTCATCTTTGTTGACAAACACTGATAAAGATCAAATTGATATCGAAAGATAGAAAAATTCATAGATGTTTTTTTCATTTTCTTCAAAATAGCAATATATTTCTAAAATATTTGCCTTAAAACTGAAAAATCAATTAACTTTTCGCCCAAGGAGATTAAAAATGGCCAATTCATACAACTTGATCGTCAACGGAGTCAGCAAGTCTGTGACTGTCAGCAGCGCCAGCATGCCTTTGCTGTGGGTCTTGCGGGACATACTGGGTTTGACAGGTACGAAATACGGCTGCGGTATCGAAGTGTGCGGTGCCTGTACCGTTTTGGTAAACGGTCAGCGCGAACACTCTTGTGTTGTGGACGTTTCATCCGTCGCTGGAAAAAACATTTTGACTGTTGAAGGTTTGACGGGCGATGCCGTTGGCCAAAAGGTGCAGAAGGCCTGGACTGACAACCAAGTCCCTCAATGCGGCTACTGTCAGCCGGGGATGATGATGGCTTGCACCGGTTCGATCAAGGCCGGGCACCATGGCAAGGAGATTGCCTCGGACCTGAATCATATTTGCATGTGCGGTACTTATTCGCGCATTCGCACCTCCATCCAAAGCTTGTAAGCAGGAGACCACAATGCGTACAAATTCTCAATTTTCTCCGCTCAAGCGCAATCCCTTGCTGGCGGAAGGCCTCACACGCAGACAATGGCTGGTCAGGGCTGCTGCAGGCGGTGGCTTGGTATTGGGCGTGGCACTGCCAGACTTGGACAATGGCTTAGCCCACGCTCAGACCGCAACGTCTTTTGCCACCGTAGCTGGTTGGATCACGGTCGGCACAGACGAATCGATCACGGTGATGGTTCCGATATCGGAAATGGGCCAAGGCACGATGACAGGTTTGGCGACGATCGTTGCCGATCAACTGATGGTGGATTGGAGCCGCATCAAAGTGCAGCACGCCCCTGTAGACGCCTCTCACGGAGGCGCAAACGCCAATGCCTATGGCTTTCGCTTCACCGGTGGGAGTCTGGGCATGCGCCTGACAGCACAAATAATGCAACAGGCAGCCGCCGCTGCCAGGCAATTGCTGATGAATGCTGCCGCCCAATTGATGGGCACCACAGACAGCAACTGCACGCTCAAGCTGGATGCAGACTTGATTACCCGCATCCATCAAAATTCAAGCTTACAGGCCTACAGTTACGGACAGGCCGCTGCCAAAGCAGCAACACTGACTCTGGGTACAGGTGCAGTCACTTTACTGCCCAGCAGGTATGCCAATGCACTCGTTTCGCCTGCGCGAGTTGATATCCCCACCAAGATCACGGGTGAAGCGAAATTTGGCATCGACATTTTCGAGCCAGGCATGTTGTTCGCAGCAGTCAAGCATTGCCCAACCGTTGGCGGCACGGTGCTCAACGTGAGCAGCAAACCGTCGAGTGCATTCGCGGTGGTCAAAGTGGGCGCCAATGCAATCAATGGTGTTGCTGTCGTGTCTGGCACCACCTGGGATGCCATGCAGGCGGCAAAGAGTCTGTCCGTCAACTGGGCCATGCCCACAGATGTGAGCAGCCGCGACTCAATCAACATCACGGCCAGAGCCAGCGTCCTGATGAGTGCCGGAAATGCCATCACGGCACAGACCAGCGGAGATGTGTCTTTGGGCTTGGTATCACCAAGCATCAATTCGGTCTACCAGGTACCGTATTTAGCGCATGCTGCACTGGAGCCGCTCAACTGCACCGTGCGATTTACACCTGCGGCCAATGGTTTACCAGCCATTTGTGAAGTTTGGGCCCCAACCCAGGCGCCCGACCTTGTGTTGCAAACCGTCCAGAAAATGTGCCCTGCCGGAACAACCCCAAAAGTGGTCAACACACTGCTGGGAGGTGGCTTTGGCCGCAAGTTCGAGCTTGATTTCGTGATCGAAGCCATTCAAGTAGGTTTGGCCTGTCCTGGTAAATTGGTCAAGCTGACATGGCCACGTGAACAGGACTTTGGCAATGACCAGTTCCGTCCCATGGCAATGTCCCGCATCACAGCCACAGCCACGGGGGGCAAGATCACAGCTTGGTACAACCGGATCGTGACACCATCCATTGCATACCAACGAGGGGGCAACGGACTGGACGGCGAAGCTGTCCACGGTGCCATCAACCGAACCGGTTATGACGATGCAGGCCTGCCCTACGCAGTGCCCAACTCCTTGGTCCAATGGGTGCCACACGATGCGCCGATTCCAGTAGGCTACTGGCGTTCGGTCGGTATGTCGTTCAATACATTCGCCGTCGAGTCGGCAATCGACGAGCTGGCTGCAGCATCGACGATGGACCCCTTTGATTTTCGGATGAACAACTTGACCGAAGCTCGGCTGGGGCCTGTGCTAACAGCATTGCGGTCACTGTCTGGCTGGAACACAGCGCCTGCAGCAGGTCGGGCACGGGGCTTGGCCATTGCAGCAGGATTTGGCAGTTTTGTGGGGCAAGTTGCAGAAATTTCGGTCAACAGCACGACGGGGGCAGTCACAGTGCACCGGGTCAGTACTGTGTTGGACTGCGGCAAAGCTATACACCGCGACGCCATCAAAGCACAGATCGAAGGTGCCGTGGCGCAGGCCATGTCAGCGACACTTTGGGCGCAACAGACGTTTGTCAATGGTGTGCCTCAAGCCAGCAATTACAACCGCTACCGCCCGGTCAAATTGCAAGACATGCCTCAAATTGATATTCAGATCATTGAAGGCGGTGGGCTGGGAGGCGTGGGTGAAATTGGCATTCCTTGTGTGGCGCCGGCCATTGCCAATGCGTACGCACGACTGGTTGCACAAGGCTTGCTTGTTGGCGGAATTGCCGCAACACGTAAACGCGACTTGCCATTCTTCCCTGGCACAACCTTGGGCGGTCTGTAACGCTGGGCAGTCTGATCACTTGGGAGATTTGGTGACATGACCGGGCATCAAGCCCGGTTGTGCGACACCTGCGCCTGGCAATTGACCGGGCGACAAATCCAAAGCTTGCGCAGGGTTTGCACCTGCCGGTGGTTTCTCAGTACTTGAGGCACCCTGTGCAGGAGCAACCAAGGTAGGCATGGAGGTCACTGCCGATTTGTCTGTTTGTTGCGGTGATTCAGTTGGTGATGGCGAACAAGCTGAAATCAGGCCTAGCAACGCAACGCCGTAGAGGACTAAGAGGTGATTTTTCATTTTAAGAACGGAGATACCCCGCAAAATCATGTTGATGAGCGCATCAACACAAGCCATTGCCAACATGAAAAAGCCGCCAGACATTTCTGCCAAGCGGCTTCATCACAGTTCATATGGTGGAGCTGGGGGGATTTGAACCCCCGTCCATAAGTCTTTTTCGTACAGTTCTACATGTGTAGTCGTCTGATTTGAGTCTCGCCAAATGAACCGCGCAGCGACACGCTGAACACCCAGCCAGTACCCTTTTTTCTCACACCGCCTCAAGGTACCCGAGGTGATGCCAGCCCATATGTTTTACCTTGCAGCCAGGACTTTGAGGGGTTTAACCCCCTCATCACCCTAACCCAGCCTATCGGCCAACTGTTGCAAGGCTCACCGGATTAAGCGGCGAGTGCGAAACGTTCGTCGTTTGCAGTTAGTTTTTTTTCCGAAGTTTTACGAGGATCAGAACCTCGACATGCCCTGCCACGCGTCCGAACCCATGTCGAAACCAGTGCAGCCCCTGAGTGATCTATTTTAGGCCTGGTTGAGCGATTTCAAGAGGTCCAGCGGAGAATCAATGTGCAAATGGGCATTCCAGCGTGAAATATCGGCCTGCGCACCCAAATAACCGTAGGTGGCCGCCACCGTGCCCATGCCTGCGGCCAAGCCAGCGACGATGTCGCGCTCGTCGTCCCCCACATACACGCATCGGGCAGGATCAATCCTCAAACGACGAGCCGCCTCGAACAAGGGCTCTGGATGAGGTTTGGCGTGCGGCGTGGTGTTGCCACTGACAATCGCGCGCGCCGTGGCAAACAAGGGCATGGCCGCGGTCAGCGGGTCGGTGAAGCGGCTGGATTTGTTGGTCACCACACCCCACGCCAAGCCTTGCGCCACCAGGGCATGAACCATGTCCACCACGCCATCAAAGATGCGGGTGCGCTCGGTCATGCAATTTTCGTAGTTGACGAAAAACTCTTCTTTCATCGCATCGAAATCGGGATGCTCAGGCGTCATGCCAAAACCCAAGCCAATCATGCCGCGAGCACCTGCACCGGCCATGGGGCGGTAGTACTCCAGTGGCAAAGAGGGCATACCTCGGGCCACGCGCATTTTGTCTACGGCTGCACCCAAGTCAGGGGCGCTGTCAATGAGCGTGCCATCCAGATCAAACAAGACGGCTTCAACATTCTTGAACATGCTTTTCAAGCCTTTCGGCACGCCATCAAATAATTCACACTGGTGTCATTGCTGAGCCAGTAGCGGCGTGTGAACGGGTTGTATTCCATGCCCTTGAAACCCTGAACATCCAGACCTGCATCGCGAGCCCAATTGGACAACTCACTGGGTTTGATCATGCGGGCGAATTCGTGCGTGCCTTTGGGCAGGAGCTTGAGGATGTATTCCGCCCCCACGATGGCAAACAGGAAAGATTTAGGGTTCCGGTTGAGGGTCGAGAAAAACACCCAGCCACCAGGCTTGACCATTTGCACGCAAGCATGGACCACCGATGCGGGATCGGGCACATGCTCCAGCATTTCCATGCAAGTGACCACATCAAATTGCGCTGGCTGCTCTTGCGCCAAGGCTTCTGCACTGATCTCGCGGTATTGAACACCGCTTGTACCTGCTTCCAAGGCATGCAGTTGCGCCACTTTGAGCGATTTGGTCGCCAGGTCAATGCCAGTGACTTGCGCACCCTTGCGGGCCATGGCGTCAGCCAAAATACCGCCGCCACAGCCCACATCCACCACTTTCTGGCCAGACAGTGGTATCAGCCCGTTGATCCAGTTCAGCCGCAGCGGGTTGATCTGGTGCAGAGGGCGAAATTCACTCTCAGGGTCCCACCATCGGTGAGCGAGGTCAGAGAACTTGGCCAATTCGGCCGGGTCGACGTTGTTTGCGGCTTGAGTCATGAGTGGAGATTGTGATGCAAGTGCCCCATGGGCTTGGGTCACAGGCATAAAAAAAGCCCCATTGCTGAACTGCACCCCAAAAGTTGGACACCAATCCAACCTTTGGGGTGTTTTTCATGACGAAGTACGACGAGAAATTTAAAAAATCTGTTGTTCAAGATTACTTAGCCGGTGGGGGTGGCTACACAAAGCTTTCTGCCAAGTACGGAGTCAATGATGGACAGATACGGCATTGGGTGGGCGCCTTTCTTCAAAACGGCGATAGTGGGCTAACCAAGAAGTCCAGTCATTACAGCGCTGAATTTAAGCTGCGTGTCCTAGAGCACATGTGGCGCGAAGAGCTTTCGTTTAACCAGACCATTCACTTGTTTGATCTGCGCGGGGGCACTGGAGTTGTCTCGGATTGGGAGCGCAAGTACCATGAGGGCGGTATCACAGCATTAGCTCCCAAGCCCCGAGGGCGCCCAAAACCGATGAAACCTCCCGAACCCACTACGCCCTCTAGCGAGCAGCCCGTGCAGGACAAAACGTTGCAAGAGCTGCAACGCGAAAATGAGTACTTGCGAGCGGAGGTGGCTTATCTAAAAAAGTTGGATGCCTTAGTTCGAGCCAAGCAGCAGGCTGCGCAGACAAAGCGAAAGCCCTGATCGAACTAAGGCAGCATCACCCCTTGGCCACTTTGCTCCAGGTGGCCGAGCTGCCTCGCAGCACGTTTTACTACCAAGTCAAGGCGCTGCAAAGGGATGA
>NZ_NESC01000002.1 GCF_003063575.1 Limnohabitans sp. Jir72 | reverse complement strand
GTCATCCCTTTGCAGCGCCTTGACTTGGTAGTAAAACGTGCTGCGAGGCAGCTCGGCCACCTGGAGCAAAGTGGCCAAGGGGTGATGCTGCCTTAGTTCGATCAGGGCTTTCGCTTTGTCTGCGCAGCCTGCTGCTTGGCTCGAACTAAGGCATCCAACTTTTTTAGATAAGCCACCTCCGCTCGCAAGTACTCATTTTCGCGTTGCAGCTCTTGCAACGTTTTGTCCTGCACGGGCTGCTCGCTAGAGGGCGTAGTGGGTTCGGGAGGTTTCATCGGTTTTGGGCGCCCTCGGGGCTTGGGAGCTAATGCTGTGATACCGCCCTCATGGTACTTGCGCTCCCAATCCGAGACAACTCCAGTGCCCCCGCGCAGATCAAACAAGTGAATGGTCTGGTTAAACGAAAGCTCTTCGCGCCACATGTGCTCTAGGACACGCAGCTTAAATTCAGCGCTGTAATGACTGGACTTCTTGGTTAGCCCACTATCGCCGTTTTGAAGAAAGGCGCCCACCCAATGCCGTATCTGTCCATCATTGACTCCGTACTTGGCAGAAAGCTTTGTGTAGCCACCCCCACCGGCTAAGTAATCTTGAACAACAGATTTTTTAAATTTCTCGTCGTACTTCGTCATGAAAAACACCCCAAAGGTTGGATTGGTGTCCAACTTTTGGGGTGCAGTTCACTCGGGAGGCTTTTTTCATGGGGCTCGCGCTTTCAGGACTTGGCTGTCTCAGGCACTTGTTTGGAAGCCAGGTAAATGCCCGGCAAGATCAGGCCCGCGCCCAAGATGTGGTGCCAGCCCATGGGCTCGCCCAGCACGGCCCAAGCGGTCAAGCCGCCATACAAAGGACCCAGGTACAGGCTGGCGGCCACGCGGCTGGCACCGAGCATTTTTTGACAAAACCCGTAAGCCCAGTAAGCGCCGATGCCCGGCACCACGGCTGCGGTCAGCACCAGCCAGGTGGCGGTGGCGGACCAGGCTGGCCGGTCGGCAGCCCACCATTCAGCCGCTGCAAAGGGCAGCAAGACCAGCGAACCGCCCAAGGCCGTAGCGGCCAGCCGTGCGGTGGCGCCCAAAGGGCTGGGCCATTTCTTGAGCAGCAGGGCATACGCGGCCCAAGCCACCATGCACAGCACGATCCAGCCGTCGCCCGCCACCCATTGCACTTGGCCCAGCGACAGCCATTGGCCCTTGACCACCACATGGAAAACCCCCGCCATGGCGATCAGCACCCCCGCCGCTTGCCGCCAAGAAAAGCGCTCGCCCAGCCACAAGACCGCGCCTACCGTGATCAGCACGGGTGAGGCTGCGTAGATCAAGGCGATGTTGATGGCCGAGGTGGTCTGTGCGCCCCGGTAAACCCAGGCGCCGCAAATGAGCATGCCCAGGGTACCCAGCACCAGGTATTGCCAAGCTGCTTTGAGGGTGCTTTGGCGTTGGTGCCACAGTTCATGGCGGGCCACGCAGGCCAGTACCAGACCGGCCAGTCCCCAGCGGCCCAAGGCCAGCACATGGGGCTGCACCACCCCGGGCGCTGTGCGGGCCACGATGTAATTGACCGACCACATGGCCGGGGTGAACCACAAAAGCCACAGGGCCAGACGGTGGCGAGAAGACAGCAGCGATGAGAAGGGTGTTTTTTTTACCATTGAAAGGGTGTGGGTGACTGGACAAATATGCTCTTTGAATTGGTTATATTTGGGTCTATGTGTATTTTTTGGAGATCCTATGTATTCAAAAACAATGACCGTTTTAAGTGTGGCGGCTGTATTGGTGGGGTGTTCAACTGCATCTCAAAAAATCACTGCTGAGTACATCTCGCCTGTTCAGTACCAATCTTACGATTGTGATCAACTGGCGCAGGAGTCCAACAGGATTTTGGTCAGGGTGAAGCAGTTGGGCGTCAGGCTGGATCAGGCCGCCAGCAATGACAAGGCCATTGGCGTTGTGGGTGCTGTTTTGTTTTGGCCAGCACTTTTCGCTTTGGGTGGAACCAAGCAGCAAGAAGCCGAATATGCAAGACTTAAAGGTGAATACGATGCCATCAGTCAGGCGCAAATTCTCAAAAAATGCATTACTTCAAGACCCACTGTCATCTCCACGCCAAGTGTGGATGTCGACAAAGATTTCGCAGCAGTGGCCGATGTGGATGCCGTGCCTTATCTGAACGCACGGGGCCGTGAAGGCTATCGTGATTGGGTTAGCAAAACACCACCAAAAGCCTTTGTGATTGCACCCGATGGCACCTGGAATTCCACATGGGGCCAACCACAAAACTTGGAAAATGAAAGTCCTGACGCACTTTCCCGGGCTCTTTCGCGCTGTGAAAAGCGAGCACAAGGCTGCAAAGCCTACGCGATTGATGGCCGAGTCGTCTGGGTTCCATAAAAAACCGCCCCGGTTTATGGCCGGGGCGGTTTCATGGTGTTGCGCCGATCAAGCGCAATGCCGCAAGGGTTTAGCCGAGGCGTTTTTCTAAATCGGCCTTGGTGTCCAGCAGCGCCTTGGGCAGATGGTAAGACAGCTGGGCGAAGTGCTCGTCGTGCAGCTTGAATTCGGCTTGCCAAGCGGCTTTGTCGATGCTGGTGACCGACTTGAACTGATCGGCGCTGAAGTCCAGACCGGTCCAGGTGATTTCGCTGTAAGTAGGGGCCACGCCGAACATGGTGTCTTGGCCAGCGGCTTTGCCTTCCAGGCGGTCGATCATCCATTTCAGCACGCGCATGTTGTCGCCGTAACCAGGCCAGACAAACGAGCCGTCTTCGCCCTTGCGGAACCAGTTCACGCAGTACATGGCGGGCAGCTTGTGGCCAGCGGCCTCGGCCTTGGCACCGGTATCGAGCCAGTGCTGGAAGTAGTCGCTCATGTTGTAGCCGCAAAACGGCAGCATCGCGAACGGGTCGCGGCGCACCACGCCTTGCGCGCCAAAGGCGGCAGCGGTGGTCTCAGAGCCCATGGTCGCGGCCATGTACACGCCTTCGGTCCAGCTGCGCGCTTCAGTGACGAGTGGCACGGTGGTTGAGCGGCGGCCGCCAAACATGAAGGCGTCGATCGGCACGCCTGCAGCGTCGTCCCAGGCGGGGTCGAGTGCGGGGTTGTTGGCCGCGGCCACGGTGAAGCGGGCGTTGGGGTGAGCGGCCTTGGCGCCGGTTTCCTTGGCGATCTGGGGTGTCCAGTCCTTGCCTTGCCAGTCGATCAAATGGTCGGGCAGCTTGCCGGTGTCTTTTTCCATGCCTTCCCACCACACGTCGCCGTCGTCCGTGAGGGCCACGTTGGTGAAGATCACGTCCTTGTGCAGGCTCAGCATGCAGTTGGGGTTGGTCTTCATGTTGGTGCCAGGAGCGACGCCAAAGTAACCGGCTTCGGGGTTGATGGCGTACATCTTGCCGTCGGTGTGGGGCTTGACCCAGGCGATGTCGTCGCCGATGGTGGTCACGCTCCAGCCTTCAAAGGCCTTGGGCGGCACCAGCATCGAGAAGTTGGTTTTGCCGCAGGCGCTGGGGAAAGCGGCCGCAACGTGGTATTTCTTGCCTTCGGGGTTGGTCACGCCCAAGATGAGCATGTGCTCGGCCAACCAGCCTTGGTCTTTGCCCATGTTGGAGGCGATGCGCAGCGCAAAACACTTCTTGCCCAGCAGCGCGTTGCCGCCGTAGCCCGAACCGTAAGACCAGATCTCGCGGGTCTCGGGGAAGTGCACGATGTATTTGGTCGTGGGGTTGCAAGGCCAGCTGGTGGTGTCTTTTTGGCCAGCAGCCAAAGGAGCGCCCACAGTGTGCATGCAGGGCACAAAGTCGCCGTTGGTGCCCAGCACGTCAAACACGGCTTTGCCCATGCGGGTCATGATCTTCTGGTTCACGGCGACGTAGGCGCTGTCGGTCAGCTCGATGCCGATGTGGCTGATGTGCGAACCCAAGGGGCCCATCGAGAAAGGCACGACGTACATCGTGCGGCCAGCCATGCAGCCGTCAAACAGGGGCTGCAGTGTGGTGCGCATTTGCGCGGGTTCCATCCAGTTGTTGGTCGGGCCGGCATTTTCTTTTTGCGCCGAGCAGATGTAAGTGCGGTTTTCCACGCGGGCCACGTCCGACGGGTCAGAGCAAGCCAGGAACGAGTTGGGGCGCTTGGCGGGGTTGAGCTTTTTGAAGGTGCCCGCAGTGACCAATTCAGCGCACAGGCGGTCATACTCTTCTTGTGAACCGTCACACCAGTAAATGTTGGCGGGTTTGCAAAGGGCGGCCATTTCGGCGACCCAGGCGATCAGCTTGGCGTTTTTGACGTAAGCCGGCGTATTGAGGTTCAGGCCCTGCATCACGGGTGAGTTCATGGGAAAGCTCCAAAGTTTAAAAATCGTTTTTTCAAAGGCTCTGAGCAGGGACTTTGAAAAAACGAATCGGGCACTGACATACTGGCGTTATCCAAGCATGTAACCGCCATGTAACTGCGGGGCCTCGATTTTAGGGAGGCTGTCCGTTTCGTGCCTGTCAATTCAGAGAAAAACGACCTTAAATCTATGCAAAAAATGCATTACGTTATGCGCGAGCTTGGATTCAATCGGTTCCAAAACGACCGACGCTGCTTGTTGCTGGTGTCGTGTGCCTGGCCTTTTGTGGCCAAGGCACAAGCACCGGTGCGGATCAAGATTGCTGCTGCGAGTAATTTGAAGTTTGTACTCGCTGACCTGATGGGACTTTACAAGCAACAAACAGGTGTTGAGGTGGATGTGAATTTTGGTGCATCCGGTAACTTGGCACGCCAGATTTTGCAGGGTTTGCCCGTCGAGCAATTCATCTCGGCCGATGAAGAACGTGTGGCTGAATTGGCCAAAGCAGGGCGCACGGTCGATGCCGGGCAGCGCTACGCGCAGGGCCGCTTGGCGCTGGTGGTGCCTCAAAATTCAGCACTGCCGCTCATGCAAGGTGTGCAAGCGACGGTCAAGGCCATGAAACCGGGCGACAAATTTGCCATTGCCAACCCGGCCTTGGCTCCGTATGGGTTGGCCGCGCAGCAGGTGTTGCAGCGCACGGGGGCTGGCCCGCTGGGTACCCAACAACTTGTTTTGGGAGAAAACATCGGGCAAGCCACACAATTTGTGGCCACGGGCGCAGCGCAGGCGGGTATCACTGCGCTGGCCTTGGCCACCGCGCCCGAATTGACGGCGAGCCTGCGTTTTGTGCCACTGCCTGAAGCCTTGCATGCACCTTTGCACCAGCGCATGGTCTTGTTGCAAGGTGCCGGTTCTGCCGCGCGGGATTGGCACCGCTTTTTGCTGAGCCCTGCAGCGCAAGCTGTATGGGTGCGCCATGGTTACGGCTTGCCGCAATAATTCAAGCCTTATTCACATACGGCATCACGCGCATGGATTGGTCTGCTCTCAAGGTTTCGTTCATTCTGGCCGCCTGGACCACGTTGGTGTTGTTGCCGCTGGGTTTGGCCTTGGCGCGATGGCTGGCGGTCACATCTTGGGTGGGACGGCCGCTCATCGAGGCTTTGTTGTTCTTGCCATTGCTGTTGCCGCCAACGGTGATCGGGTTTTACTTTCTGGTGGCGCTGGGCCAAGGCAGCGCCCTGGGCGCGTGGCTGGCCCACACCCTTGGGTGGCGGCTGGTGTTCACCATGCCGGGCTTGCTGCTGGTGAGTGTGCTGGTCAATTTGCCGTTCATGGTGCAGCCCATTCAACGGGCATTTGCCGCCGTGCCCAACAGCCTGCGCGAAGCCGCTTGGGTGTCCGGTTTGTCGGCCTGGCAAACGTTTTGGCGCATCGAGTTTCCACTGGCCTGGCCCGGCTTGTTGGCGGGCATGGCACTCACAGTGGCGCATACCTTGGGCGAGTTTGGCGTGGTGCTGATGGTGGGTGGCAACATCGAAGGCGAAACCCGCACCCTCTCTGTGTCGCTCTATGACAAGGTGCAAGGCATGGAACTGGCGTCTGCCCATGTGATGGCCCTGGCGCTGGTGGGGGTGTCCTTGCTGGCGCTGACCTTGGTGCTGGCGTTTGATCGGGTGGGCCAGCGCGGCCGCGCCCTGCAGGAGCGTTGATGCACGGCTTGCAGGTTCAACTCCAATCGAACAGCCCGATACGGCTGGAAGCCGAATTCGACTGCGGTGCCGGTGAGTTGGTGGCCTTGGTCGGCCCATCGGGCAGTGGCAAGACCAGCATGCTGCGTGCCATCGCAGGTTTATGGACACCGCCGGATATGCAAGGTCACATCCGTGTGGCGGCACAAGATTGGCTCAACACGGCCGCTGGCGTTCAGCTTACACCGCAGCAGCGCCGTGCCGGTCTGGTGTTTCAGCATTACGCCTTGTTTCCGCACATGACGGCCTTGGCCAATGTGGCGCTTGCCGCTGGCCCTGGATGGTCTGAAGCAGATGTGCAGGCCTTGCTCAGCCGTTTGGGTTTGGCCACCTTAGCCGAGCGCAGGCCTGCTCACTTATCGGGTGGGCAGCAGCAACGCGTAGCCTTGGCACGGGCTTTGGTGCGCGTCATGCCCGAACCGCAGGCCCCAGTCAGCCAGGCATTGGCAGGCGTGCTGTTGTTGGACGAGCCTTTTTCGGCTGTGGATGCGCCGACGCGACAGACGCTTTATCGAGAGTTGGCCGCATTGCGTCAAAAGGTGACTGTGCCAATGGTGCTGGTGACCCATGATCTGGCCGAGGCACGACGCTTGGCGGACCGCGTGGTGATCGTGGACGCGGGCCAGACCCTCCAGATTGGTGCGCCAGCGCGCGTGTTTGCCAGTCCGCGCAATGCGCGTGTGGCCGAGTTGGTCGGCATTCAGAACCATTTTGCTGGGCGTTTCTTCAAAGACAGCCAGGGCTGGGGGCGTTTGTGCTGGACAGGTTCAGACCCTTTGGACGCCAAGATTGCATTGAAGGTGGTGGACAAAAACAAGATCGACGACGACACCCCGGTGACTTGGGTGCTCAATGGCGAACAAGTGGATGTGATGGCGGATGGTGCGGTGTTGGAGGTGGTCGAAGCCGAAGCCACACGCTTGCGCTGCCGTTTGGCAGAGGTCTTGCTTTTGGGTGAAATCAGTCTGTGCACCTTGGTGCCAGAAGACTTGCCTGACCAATGCATTACCTTGAATTTGACGACCCGCGTACTGGACCGGTTGCAGGCTGCAGCGGGGGCTTGGGTGCAATTGCTCATTGCCCCGGGGGCTTTGCACATCATGCCGGTGCGAGAGGTGGGCGATGGCGTCTGATGATGCTCTGAAAGAACAAAACCCGCAAAGCCAAAGCTGTTGCGGGTTGGGGAGGGTGAGGCCAACTGCCTGCGCCCCAGGGGGCTGAAGGCCTCAGGCCATGAAAACGGCGATGAAGGCCAGCAGGAAAATCAGCACAGCACCAGCGGCCGGAATAATCACAGGGATGTGCTTGACCACGTTTTCCACGGGATCGTCAGATGTGTGTGCGTCGTTGTGAGCGGACATGAGTAACCTCAAAACAAGAATGAACGTATTGTAGCCAAGCTCAGCCGGTATTCGCCTTACATCAAAGCGTAGGTCGTGCTGGCCCTGAAAACGCTCTTGCCGTCATCGGCCCCAGCCAGATCAATCTCGCCAAAAGCCATGGCCTTGCCCACCCGCAAAATCCGGGCGGTGACCAGGGCGTCCTGGCCTGACAGGGGCTTCATGAAGGTGCTGGACAGCTGCACCGTGCTGCAAGGGCGGAAAGTTCCAAAGTGCTGGATCAAGGCCAGCACCATGGCCGTGTCGGCCGCAGCCATCATGGCCTGGCCACACAGCATGCCGCCCATACGCGACAGCTGATCGCTTTGCGGCAGGCGCAAGGTCACGCCAACGGTGTCCAGGCACTCCACCTTCAGGTTCAGGGCCTGCACCCAGGGGGCGAACAGTTCGGACAGGGCTTGTTCAAGCACTTGGGGGCTGATGGGGGTGGGACTCATGGGCAAACTTTCGGGCAGTGGCTGGGCCGTGGACAAGGTGATGCTCTATTTTCGCTTCACAATGACGACCCGGATGTTTCGAAGCAAGCGCATGCAAAAACGATCTTTTTTAACGCGAGCAAGCCGCTGTGTCTTGTCGCTCATGGTGGTGGGCGTGGCCTTGGTGAGTCCCGCACAAGAGCCATGGCCGACCAAACCGATTCGCATCATCGTGGGCTACCCGGCCGGGTCTTCGCCCGATGTCCAAGCCCGCTTGATCGCCGAGCCCTTGGCCCGGGCTCTGGGCCAGTCGGTGGTGGTCGAGAACAAGCCCGGGGCCAGCAGCAACATCGGCGCCGATGCCATCGCCAAGGCCGAAGACGGGCACACGATCGGCGTGATCGGCAACGGTCCGCTGACCAGTTCGAAATTCCTGTACGCCAAACTCCCGTATGACCCGGCCACTGATTTCGCGCCGATTGCGCTGATCGGCACCGCGCCGCTGGTGTGGGTGACCGCCAAGCCCGCGGCCGAGCGCAGCTTGGCTTCGTTCATCAGCCAGCTCAAGGCCGATGGCGACAAGCAAGCTTATGGCTCGGTGGGTCCTGGCTCGGGCGGTCATTTGGGCATGGAGTTGCTCAAGCAGGCGCTGGGCATTGGGCCCATGCATGTGCCTTTCAACGGTGGCCCACCCATCCTGAACGCCATCATCGGTGGGCAGGTGCAAATGAGTTTGTTGCCCGCCTCGACGGTCAACCCGCTGGTGCAATCGGGCAAGCTCGAAGCCGTGGCGGTTTCTTCGGCCAAGCGCACCCCGCTTGCCCCGACCTTGCCCTCGATGGAGGAGATCGGTGCCAAAGGCGTCAACATCGAAGTGTGGAACGCGGTGATGGCCCCGGCCCGCATGCCTGCGGCCCACCAAGCCAGACTGAGCCAGGAACTTGAAAAAATCCTCGGCTCGCGCGAGATCCGCCAGAAACTTTTTTTGCAAGGCTGGAAGGTGGATGACGCCAGCGCCAAAGGCTTGGCCGCACGCATCCAGCAAGACACGAAGACTTACCGCGACATCATCGTGCGCAACAAGATCAAGATCGATTGATACAGACACAGGCCCTGAAATGCTTTCTACCCAAGACAAAACCCGCATCGACGACACCCGCATCGCTTCGGTGCGCCCCCTCATGACGCCTGCGCTGCTCGAGGAGCGCTTGCCTGCATCGCCTGCGCACTTGGCGCTGGTCGAGCGTTCGCGGCAAGACATCTCGAACGTGCTGCAAGGCCAAGACGATCGCCTCGTGGTGGTGGTTGGGCCGTGTTCGATTCATGACCACGAGCAGGCCATAGCGTATGCCAAGCTGCTCAAGGTCGAGGCGGACAAACATGCCAAAGACCTGCAGATCGTGATGCGTGTGTATTTTGAAAAGCCGCGCACCACGGTGGGCTGGAAGGGTTACATCAACGACCCGCACCTGGACGACAGCTTTGCCATGAACCAGGGGCTGGAGATGGCCCGCAAGTTGCTGCTGGAGATCATCGATTTGGGCCTGCCTGTCGCCACCGAATTTCTGGATTTGCTCAGCCCGCAGTTCATCAGCGACCTGGTCACCTGGGGTGCGATCGGGGCGCGCACCACCGAGAGCCAAAGCCACCGCCAGCTGGCCAGCGGCTTGTCGTGCCCAGTGGGTTTCAAGAACGGCACCGATGGCGGCGTCAAAGTGGCCGCTGACGCGGTGGTGGCGTCCAAAGCGCCACACGCCTTCATGGGCATGACCAAGATGGGCCAGGCGGCGATTTTTGAGACGCGCGGCAACCAGGACGTGCACATCATCTTGCGTGGTGGCAAAGCGCCCAACTATTCGGCCGCCGATGTGGATGCCGCCTGCAAGGCGCTGGAGGCCTCGGGCATCGCACCGCAGGTGATGGTGGACGTGTCGCACGCCAACAGCAGCAAGCAGCACGCCAAACAGATCGAGGTGGCGCACGATGTGGCCGCGCAGGTGGCGGCAGGAGACCGCCGCATCATGGGCCTGATGATCGAAAGCCACTTGCACGAAGGCCGCCAGGACCTCAAGCCCGGTCAGCCGCTGCAATACGGCGTGTCCATCACCGACGCTTGCATCAGCTTTGAGCAGACGGTGCCGGTTCTGGATGCGTTGGCGCAGGCGGTGCAGCAGCGCCGTCGCCCGGAGTGATTTGAATAAGCCCGGTCACTGGCCTGGGCCAGGCTGTCAGCGGGCGCTGAACTTTGCCTAAGGATGCTTCAAGCCAGGTTCCTGCTGGCGGGCCACTCAGTCCAAGCTCAAGCCGATCTTGCGCGCCACCACGCCCCATTTGGCGTTGTCCTTGGCGATCTTGGCGGCGGCCACCTCGGGTGTGCTGCCGATCACGATTTGGTCGGTGGCTTTCAGGCGTTCGGCGGCTTCCGGGGTGCGCAAGGCATCGACCACCGCTTGGCGGAATTTGGCCACCACCTCGTCAGGCACTTGCTTGGGCGCCAGCAAGATCAGGCTGAAGTCGGCCTCGTAGCCCTTGACCCCAGCCTCGGCAATCGTGGGCACTTCGGGCAAGGTGGGCGAACGGGCCTGGCCCGACACGGCCAGCGCCGTCAGCTTGCCCGAACGCACATGCGGCAGCACCGTGGGGCCAGCCAGCAAACCGCAAGGCACCTGGCCTGCCAGCACGTCCTGCATGGCGGGGGCGGGGCCTTTGTAGGGCACATGCACCATCTGCATGCCGGTCATGTTGAGCAGCAATTCGGTCGACAAATGGCCCGGCACGCCTGGCCCGCCCGAGGCATAGCTCAGGGAGGTCGTTTTGGCCTTGGCGATCAGCTCGGGCAGGGTTTTCACGCCCAAAGACGGGTTGCACACCAAGGTCTGGCTGAAGGACGAGAGCACGCTCACAGGCTTCAAGTCGTCCAGCTTGAAGGGCATGGTCTTGTAGACATGCGGATTCACCGTGAGCAGCGTGTCGGTGGCGATCAAAAAGGTGTAGCCATCGGGCGCAGCACGGGCCACGGCCGCTGCGCCAATGTTGCCGCCTGCGCCGGGCTGGTTTTCGATCACGATGGGTTGCTTGAGGATGGCCTGGATCTTGTCGGCCGCTGTGCGCATGACCAGGTCACTCGGGCCCCCCGGTGGGTAGGGCGCGATCACCTTGATGGGCTTTTGCGGCCAGCTTTGGGCGAGGGCCGAGCTGCTCGCAGACAAGGCCAGCAGGGCCAAGCCCCAGGTCAAAGCGTGGCGGGACAAGTGACGGTGCATGGCGGCAATTCCTGAGATCGGTGTTCAAAAAATCCATCCTAGCCAGTTGCCACAGCCAGACACAGCTGGGAAACCCGAGGCCAGCCGCAAGGGTGTTCAGGTGTTCGTGAACAGCCGATGGATCATGCTGCGCAGCCAGGCGTGGCCGGGGTCTTTTTGCAGGCGCTGGTGCCAGTGCAGCTGCACATCGATCACCGGGGCCTTGACGGGTGTGGACACGGTGCGCACCTGACCGTGCTGCACGCAAAAATCGGCCAAGTCTTGGGGCACGGTGGCGATCAGGTCGCTCGATTCGATGATGGGCAGCAGGCTCAAAAAGTTCGAGATTTCCAGCACCACACGCCGCGTGATGCCTTGTTGCAGCAGGTGCTTTTCAAACACATGCTCGCGGCCGTGCGGCTTGACCACCACGTGCGAAGCCGCAATGAACTGGTCCAAGCTCATTTGCTCGCCAATGCTGGGGTGGTTCTTTTGCACCAGGCTCACATGCGAGGAGCGCATCAGCTGCTGCTGGTAAAAGCCCGCTTTGTGCAAATCCGGAAAATAGCCCATGGCCAAGTCGGCCGCGCCCGACTCCAGGCTTTCGGCGGCCGCACGGCGCGGCATGGCCAAGGTGCGCAGCTTCAGGTGGGGGGCTTCTTGCGCCAGCCTGGCCAGGATGCGGGGCAAGAAATTGGCTTCGCCAATGTCGGGCATCAGCACCGTGAACGTGCGCGTGGACGAAAGCGCTTCAAACCGGGTGGGCTGCAGGATCTCGCTTTGCACGGTCTGGACCACCTGCCGCACGGCCGTGCTCAGCTGCAGGGCCCGGGGCGTGGGTTTCATCTCCAGCCCGGCACGGACGAACAAGGGGTCTTCCAACAAGAGCCGCAGGCGCCGCACGGCCGAGCTCATGGCCGGTTGGCTCAGTCCGATGGCCTCGCCCGCGCGGGTCACATTGCGGTGTTCCAGCATGGCGTGAAAGGCCACCAACAGGTTCAAATCCACGGCTGCAATATTCATCAGACAAATTCTACCTATTCAAGTAATTGTCTGGATGAATTCAGCTGCACTCCCTAAACTGAGCGAACAGCGCTTGACGCCCATCAATTCAATTGGAGACCCCGAATGACCGTTCTCAGTTTGGCCACGGCCCAAAAAATCATCGACGCTGCCTTGGCGCATTCCAAAGCCCAGGGCTACAAACCCATGGGCATTGCCGTGCTCGACGAGTCCGGTCAGCTCAAGGCCTTTGCCCGCGAAGACGGCGCCAGCATGTTCCGTTTTGACATCGCCCGGGCCAAGGCCTGGGGCGCTGTGGGCATGGGGTCCTCCAGCCGCGTGCTGGCCCAGCGCGCCAAGGACAACCCCAACTTCTTTGTCTCGCTGGCGGCCACCGCTGAGGGCAAGTTTTTGGCGCAGCCCGGGGCTGTGCTGGTCAAAAACGCAGCCGGTGACCTGCTGGGGGCCGTGGGCGCCAGCGGCGGCACGGGCGACGAAGACGAGGCGATCTGCATCGCTGGCATCGAAGCAGCGGGTCTGATCGCAGGCTGAACGCATGCACAGTCTGGCGGCATGTGGCTGCGGCGTGGATGTGCATGCGCACGTCATCCCGCACGATTTCCCGGCTTACCTGGGGGGCGCAGCGCCTGCGGGCTGGCCGGTCATGGCGCCCGCGCACGCTTGCCACCGGCACGTGATGATCGATGGCAAGAACTACCGCACGGTGTCTGACAAATGCTGGTCCACCACCAAGCGCCTGGCCGACTTGGACGAGATGGGCCTGGGCCTGCAGGCCATCTCGCCCATGCCCGAGTTGCTCTCGTATTGGCTGGCCCCCGCAGATGGTGCGCAACTGGTGCGCTACCTCAATGAACAAATTGCCCTGATGGTGGCCGAATCGGCCGGGCGATTGGTCGGTTTGGGTGCGGTGCCTTTGCAGGACATGGACCTGGCGCTCAAGGAGCTGCAATACATCCGGCACGGCCTGGGCTTGGCGGGGGTGGAAATCGGCAGCAACATCAACGGCGTGCCGGTCGGTGACCTGCGCTTTGATCCGTTTTTTGAGGCCTGCGAGGCGCTGGACCTGGCGGTGTTCGTGCATGCCTTGCGGCCCACGGGCATGGACCGCCTGGTGGGCCCCGCGCCCTTGCAGCAGGTGTTGGCCTACCCCACCGATGTGGGCTTGGCCGCCGCTTCGGCGCTGACAGGCAATTTGATGCTGCGCCGCCCACGCTTGCGCATCGCCTTCAGCCACGGCGGCGGCACCTTGGCCATGTTGCTGCCCCGGCTGGAGCAGGCCATGTCGGTGTTTCCGGCGCTGCGCGAGACCGTGCAGCGCTCGCCCACCGAGCAGGCCCGGTCTTTTTATTACGACAGCCTGGTGTTCGATGCGCCGACCTTGCAGCACCTGGTGCAACTTTTCGGGGCCACGCAAGTGATGATCGGCACCGACTACCCTTTCAATTTCCACGAGGCCAGGCCGGTGCAGCGCATCGCGCAAGCGGGCTTTGATGCCGGGGTGACCCAACAACTGCTTCAGGCCAATGGCCTGAGATTTCTGGGCTTGCCCGCCACTTCCTTGAAAACCTTGCCATGACCCACGCTTCCTCTTTGGTTGCTGCTTTGCGCAGCGTTGCGCTGACGGTGCCTGATCTGGCCCTGGCCGAAGCTTTTTTCACCCGCACCTGGCATTTGCAGGTGGCCGCTCGCACCGACGACGCCTTGTACTTTCGCGGCGCGGGCACAGACCACCATCTGCTGGCCTTGCACCAGGCGCCGGGTGCCGCCCAAATTTTGCACGTCACGCTCAGGGCGCGCAGCCTGGCGGCCCTGGCCTTGGCCGCGCAACAAACCGAGGCTGCAGGCGGTCGTGTGCTGGCAGCGCCTGCGCCCTTGACGGAGCCCGGCGGTGGCCAAGCGGTCACCTTGGTCGACCCCGATGGCCGCGTGTTCCGTCTGGTGCACGGTGATGAACAGCTGGGCGCGATCGATGCGCCCGACATGCCCGTGCGGCTGGCCCATGTGGTGCTCAACAGCAGCCATGTGGAAGACACCCGCCAATTTCTGGAACAGGCCTTGGACTTTTCAATGTCGGACCGCACCCGCATCATGGCCTTCATGCGCTGCAACAGCGACCACCACAGCGTGGCTTTGGGGGACACCGACAACAACGCACTGAACCACATCGCGTTTTTGATGCCCGACCTCGATGCCGTGATGCGCGGAGGCGGGCGCATGCAAGACGCGGGCTTTCCCATCGAGTGGGGGCCAGGCCGTCACGGCCCGGGCGACAACGCCTTCAACTACTTCGTCGGGCCCTTTGACATCGTGATCGAGTACACCGCCGAGGTCGAACAAATCGACGACAGCTACCAGACCGGGCAACCCACAGACTGGACCTGGCCGCCGGGCCGGGTCGATCAGTGGGGCATTTCCCAGCCGCCGAGTGCTCGCCTGAAAGCGGCGCAGCGTGCCGTTGTTTTTGCCCAATAAGGAGTGGCCGTGTTTGATGTAGCCATCGTCGGCTTTGGGCCCACGGGTGCCGTGGCCGCAGGTCTTTTGGGTTTGCAAGGCATCCGCACCTTTGTCTGTGATGAGTCGACCGAGGTGTACGACAAGCCCCGGGCGATTGCGCTGGACCATGAAATCATGCGGGTGTTCCAGCAGCTGGGCATCGCCCAGGCGCTGGAGCCTTTCACAGAACCCTTCACCAACTCGGAGTTTTACGGGGTGGATGGGCAGCTCATCAAATGCATGTCCACCGTGGCCCCGCCGTACCCGCTGGCTTTCTCGCCATCGCTGGTGTTCACCCAGCCGGCCATGGAGGCCTTGCTCCGCGAACGTGTGGGCGCCATGCCTTCGGTGCATGTGGCGCTGGGCAGCCAAGTCACCGGCTTGCAGCAAGGCGATGACGCGGTCACCCTGAGGGTGGTCGACACACAAGGGCAGACCCGGCAGATCTCGGCACGCTACCTGATCGCTTGCGACGGGGCATCGAGCTTTGTGCGCAAACAGGTGGGCATCGAGTTGCAAGACCTGGGCTTTGACGAACCCTGGTTGGTCGTCGATGTGCGCGTCAACGACAAAGGCTTGGCCAAGCTGCCCAAGGTCAGCGTCCAGTACTGCGAGCCGCAAAGGCCTTGTACGTATGTGATCGGGCCTCAGAACCACCGCCGCTGGGAAATCGCCCTGAACCCCGGCGAAGACCCCAAAGCCATGGCCACGCCCGAAGCCACCTGGAAGCTCTTGTCGCGCTGGCTGCAGCCCGATGAGGCCACGCTGTGGCGGCAGGCGAGTTACCAGTTCCATGCCTTGGTGGCCAAGGATTGGCGTCGCCAGCGCGTGCTTTTGGCGGGCGATGCCGCGCACCAGCAGCCACCGTTTTTGGGTCAAGGCATGTGCCAGGGCATCCGCGATGCGGCCAACCTGAGCTGGAAGCTGGCCGATGTGCTCAAAGGGCGTGCCAGCGATGCCCTGCTGGACAGCTATGGCACCGAGCGCAAAGGCCATGTGACCGAGCTGACTTCGCGCATCAAGGGCATCGGCCAATTGGTGGGCCAGCGCGACCTGCAAAAAGCCAGGGAGCGCGATGCCCGCTTGCTGGCCGAATGCGGCGGCCAAGTGCAGCCCATGCCCCGGCAAAACGTGCAGCCCGCCCTGGTCGGGGGGTGCTCGGACACCTCCGGCCATGCGGCGGTGGGCACCTTGTTCCCCCAAGCCTGGGTCGATCAAGCCGCAGGCCCGGTGCGCATGGACGACTTGCTCGGCTGTGGCTGGCGCTTGCTGCTGCAAACCGGCGCGGATGCGGCATTCGCACCAGCGGCTGCCCAAGCGCACAAGGGCCTGAACCTTCGGGTGCAGCGCCTCGATGCGCCGGACTTTCAAGAATCCTCGGGCGTGCTGGCGGCATGGTTCGAACGCATGGGCTGCCAAGCCGCGCTGGTGCGTCCGGACCACTACGTTTACGGCGCCTTCAACAGCGCGCAAGACCTCAAGGCCGCTTTGCAGGCGCTTGCGCCCTGAACGCGCGCAGACCCATTTCCTTTTCCTCACTGAAAAATCACCATGAAATTCCTCAGCTATTCATACCAAGGTCAAGCCTCCTGGGGCCTGGCCACCGACACCGGCGTTGTCTCTTTGAGCAGCGCCAACTACCCCACCCTGCGCAGCGCTTTGGCTGAGGGCATGCTCGAAAAACTCGGCGCTGCAGCGCATGGCCAGCCGGACACCTGCACGCTGGCGCAGATCACGTATTTGCCCGTCATCACCGACCCCGGCAAGATCATCTGCATTGGGCACAACTACGAAGAGCACCGCGTCGAGACCGAGCGCGACAAGACCGAAAACCCCACCGTGTTTTTGCGCGTGGCCGACTCGCAAACCGGTCACCTGCAGCCTTTGCTGATGCCGCCCGAGTCGGACCATTTCGACTACGAAGGTGAAATCGCCGTGGTGATCGGCAAAGGCGGTCGCCGCATTCCCCGCGACCAAGCTTGGGAACACGTGGCCGGTTACAGCGCCTACAACGACGGCTCGGTGCGCGACTGGCAGCGCCACACCACGCAGTTCACGCCCGGTAAAAACTTTGTCGGCACCGGCGCTTTTGGCCCGATCTTGGTCACTCGCGGCGAGATCGCCGATGGCGAAGAGCTGAGCCTGACCACCCGCCTGAACGGCCAGGTCATGCAGCACGCCACCACGGCCATGCTGATTTTCCCGATCCCGCGCTTGATCGAATACGTCTCGACCTTCACCACCTTGGCGCCCGGCGACGTGATCGTCAGCGGCACGCCTGGTGGCGTGGGCGCTCGCCGCCAGCCGCCGGTGTGGATGAAAGAAGGCGATTTGGTCGAGATCGAGGTGTCCAAGATCGGCGTGCTGCGCAACCGCGTCGAAAGAGAAAAGCTTTGACGGCATGGCCCCGTCTTTGCAAGATGGGGCATGGCGTCGCCGTCGGTTCCAAGGTGTGATTTTTAAAAATGCAACAGGAGACAAACATGCAAAGACGATCCTTCAACAAAGGCTTGCTGGGCGCGGCCGCTGCCGTGGCCTCGGGCCTGCAAAGTGCGGCCTGGGCGCAGGCCTGGCCCGCACGGCCGATCAAATGGATTTTGTCGCAACCGGCAGGTTCTGGCCCGGACATCCTGGCGCGTTTTGTGGCCGACAACCTGAGCCGCCGCCTGGGCCAGCCCATCGTGGTGGACAACCGCCCGGGGGGCCAAAACGTCATCGGTGCGCAAGCGGCCATGCGCTCACCCGCCGACGGCTACACCTTTTATTACGCGACCACCGCCGCCATGGTCACCAACGTCTTCACCTTCAAGGCCTTGCCCTACGACCCTGAAAAAGACTTTGCCCCGGTGCGCCTGATCGGCCGCAGCCCGTTTGTGATCGCGGCAGGCGCCGCCTTCACCGGCAACACCTTGGCCGATGCCATGGCCCAAACCAAGGCCCAGCCCGAAAAACTGGCCATGGCCACCGAGGGGCCCAAAACCTTTTCGGGCATGTTGGCCGATTCGTTCGCGGCCATGGCCGGCATCAAGTTCACGCACGTGCCGTACAACAAGGCGCCCGATGCCATTCAGGACTTGATCGGTGGCCGGGTGAATTTCATTTGCCTGCCCGAAGCGGCGCTCTTGAGCTACATCCGTTCGGGCCAGATCAAGGCCCTGGCGGTGAGCTCGGCCCAGCGCACGGCCAACCTGCCCTCGGTGCCCACCTTGTCCGAGACCTTTGCCGGTTTCGAATACACCGGCTGGAACGGCCTGTTTGCGCCAGCGGGCACGCCTGCGGCCATTTTGGACAGCGTCAGCCGCGAGCTGGAAGCGGTGCTCAAGCAGCCTGAAGTGGCGCAGCGCTTGTTGACGCTGGGCTCCATCCCGGAGACCAAGATGAACGTGGCCGAGTTTGACGCCTTCATGCGGGCCGAAAGAACCCGCTGGGCGGGCATCGTCAAAACCATCGGCATCAAGCCCGAGTAATAAAAAAGGGGCTGTGTAGACAGCCCCTTGGCTTTGGGAGGCTTGGCGGTCTTAACCGGCCAGACCCACAAACACGTTTTGCACGTCGTCGTTGTTGTCGATGGCGCCCAAAAAGGCCTCGACTTCTTCGAGCTGCTCGGCGCTCAGGTTGGCCGGGTCGACCGGGTTTTTGGGTTTGTAGCCCAGCTTGGCCGAGACCACGGTGAAGCCGAAGTTGGGCAGGGCGCGGCTGACCAGGTCCAGGTCGGTCGCTTCGGTGATGAACACCGTCACACCGTCTTCGTCGGCAGGCTCAAAGTCCTGTGCACCGGCTTCGATGGCGGCCAGTTCGGCGTCGGCGTCCGCTTGAGCCGGTTCGGCCTCGATCATGCCCACATGGTCAAAGTCCCAGGACACCGACCCCGATGTGCCTTGCTGGCCCTTGCGGAACAACACGCGCATTTCGGACGCGGTGCGGTTGACGTTGTCGGTCAGCACCTCGATCATCACCGGCACCTGGTGGGGCGCGAAGCCTTCGTAGATCACGCGGTCAAAGCTCACGGCATCGCCCAACAGGCCTGCGCCCTTTTTGATGGCGCGCTCCAGCGTTTCCTTGGGCATGGACACCTTGCGGGCCTGCTCGACCACCAAGCGCAGGCGCGAATTGGCGGCCGGGTCGGCACCGTTGCGGGCCGCGATCATGATGTCCTTGGCCAGACGGCCAAACAATTTGCCTCTGGCGTCCGCGGCTTGTGCTTTGCCTTTGGCTTTCCATTGCGCGCCCATGGGGTGCTCCTCGGTTGGTGGCCACGCGCACAGGCGCTGGCCGGGGGATGGGGCGCCAAGTCTGTGGGCTTGGCGCGGGTCTGAAGGGGTCTCAGTTTAATCGCCCGGCCGTTTGAGCCCTCTGGACGGCCATGGGGCGGGGTCGCTGAGCCCCTGCGTAAGCAAAACAGGGCCCTATTTGAGATAAAGTCTCTGGCTAATCCGCCTTAAAAGGGCGGCTTTGCGAATCTGCCCGACACACCGCCGAGCACATATTCTTTTTTCACATCCCTGATGACGAGACGACCCATGGCCGCAGACAAATCCAAAATCATTTACACCCTGACCGACGAAGCCCCTTTGTTGGCCACAGCCTCCTTTTTGCCGATCATCCGCACATTCACCGCTTCGGCAGGCATCGAAGTGGCTGAGAGCGATATTTCGGTGGCGGGCCGCATTTTGGGTGAGTTTTCTGACCTGTTGCCTGCTGAACAGCGTGCACCGAACAACCTGGCCGAGTTGGGCAAACTGACGCTGAACTCTTCAGCCAACATCATCAAACTGCCCAACATCAGCGCTTCCGTGGGTCAATTGGTCGCCGCCATCAAGGAACTGCAGTCCAAGGGTTACGCCTTGCCCGACTATCCCGAGAACGCCAAGACCGAAGAAGAAAAGGCCCTCAAGGCCCGTTACGCCAAGTGCACCGGCTCGGCCGTGAATCCCGTGCTGCGCGAAGGCAACTCGGACCGCCGCGCCCCACGCGCCGTCAAGGAATTCGCCCGCAAAAATCCCCACAGCATGGCCGAGTGGAGCCAGGCGTCGCGCTCGCACGTCTCGCACATGCATGCGGGCGACTTTTACCACGGCGAAAAATCCATGACCCTGGACCGCGCCCGCGATGTGAAGATGGAGCTGATCACCAAGAGTGGCAAGGCCATCATCCTCAAACCCAAAGTCTCCCTGCTCGACCGTGAAGTCATCGACAGCATGTACATGAGCAAAAAGGCTTTGTGCGAGTTCTACGAAAAGGAAATCGAAGACGCGCGCAAAACCGGTGTGATGTTCTCGCTGCACGTCAAGGCCACCATGATGAAGGTCTCGCACCCCATCGTGTTCGGTCACTGCGTCAAGATCTTCTACAAAGACGCCTTCGAAAAGCACGCCAAGCTGTTTGAAGAACTGGGCGTGAACGTGAACAACGGCATGGCCGATCTGTACAACAAGATCGCCACGCTGCCCCAATCCAAGCAAGACGAAATCAAGCGTGACCTGCACGCCTGCCACGAGCACCGCCCCGAGCTGGCCATGGTGGACTCGGCCAAAGGCATCACCAACTTCCACTCGCCCAACGACGTGATCGTGGACGCCTCCATGCCCGCCATGATCCGCAACGGCGGCAAGATGTGGGACGCCAACGGCCGCCTCAAGGATGTCAAGGCCGTGATGCCCGAGTCGACTTTCGCCCGCATCTACCAGGAGATGATCAACTTCTGCAAATGGCACGGCGCCTTCGACCCCAAGACCATGGGCACGGTGCCCAACGTCGGCCTGATGGCCCAGCAAGCCGAAGAATACGGCTCGCACGACAAGACCTTCGAGATCCCCGAAGATGGCGTGGCCAACATCACCGACCTGAACACCGGCGAAGTGCTGCTGTCTGAAAACGTGGAAGCGGGCGACATCTGGCGCATGTGCCAGGTCAAGGACGCCGCGATCCGCGACTGGGTCAAGCTGGCCGTCAACCGCGCCCGCAACTCCGGCATGCCCGTGGTGTTCTGGCTCGACCAGTACCGCCCCCACGAAGCCCAGCTGATCACCAAAGTGAAGATGTACCTGCACGAGCACAACACGGCCGGTCTGGACATCCAGATCATGAGCCAAGTGCGTGCCATGCGTTACACCCTGGAGCGCGTCGTGCGCGGCTTGGACACCATCAGCGCCACCGGCAACATCCTGCGCGACTACCTGACCGACCTGTTCCCCATCATGGAGCTGGGCACCTCGGCCAAGATGCTGTCGGTGGTGCCTTTGATGGCGGGTGGCGGCATGTACGAAACCGGTGCGGGCGGCTCTGCGCCTAAGCATGTGCAGCAACTGGTCGAAGAAAACCACTTGCGCTGGGACTCGCTCGGCGAATTCTTGGCGCTGGCCGTGTCCTTGGAAGACCTGGGTCTGAAGACCAACAATGCCAAGGCTGGCGTGTTGTCCAAGACCCTGGATGCCGCCACCGGAAAATTGCTGGACAACAACAAAAACCCCTCGCCCAAGACGGGTCAGCTGGACAACCGTGGTAGCCAGTTCTACCTGGCCATGTACTGGGCGCAAGAGCTGGCCGCGCAAACCGAAGACGCTGCACTGGCCGCCCAGTTCGCGCCTTTGGCCAAGCAATTGACCAACAACGAGAAGAAGATCGTGGACGAGCTCAACGCCGTGCAAGGCAAGCCTGTCGACATCGGCGGCTACTACATGCCTGACCAGGCCAAGCTTGCCGCCATCATGCGCCCCAGCGCGACCTTCAACGCGGCTTTGGCCAGCGTCAAGGCCTGATCGTTCAAGCGGTCCTGAAAGCCACCCGAGCGCAAGCCCGGGTGGCTTTTTTCATGGGTATTTGCTTGAGTTCGGCCAGCTCAACGGCTGTAGGCCAAGCCCGAAGCCACACCGCCAAACAAATCGCCCTCGACCAGCGGCACCTCTGGAAAGGCTGCCTGCAGGGCGCGCTGGAAGGTGCGCAACGCCGACGAGCCGCCGGTCAGGTAAATCGCGTCGATCTGCCCGTCGTTCAAACCGGCCTCTTGCACGCATTCACGCGCACACGCCACAGTGCGCTCAAGCAAGCCACCCAAGTGCGTTTGCATGTCCGCCACACCCAGGGCCGCTTGCAGGCCGGGCTCGATCAAGGACAGGTCAATGCGCGTGTCGGCATCGGTGACTGAGCAACGGATCTTGGCCTGTTCCACCTCGTGGGCCATGAGGTGGCCGTGGCGCTCCGTCAGCACCTGCATGAGGCGCTCGTGCAAGCGGGCGTTGCTGTAATTGCTGCGCAGGGTCTTGGCATGGGCGATGGCTTTGGGCTGGTACTGCCAGTGGATCAAATGCCAGGTCGACAGGTCAAAGAAGACGCGGCTGGGCACCTCGCGCTGCGCGGGGCCGATGTGCCGGTGGCCCAAGAGCGGCATGACCTGCTCCAGGTTCAACTTTTGGTCGTAGTCGGTGCCACCGATGTGCACACCCGTGGTGGCCAAAATGTCGGCGCTGCGGTCGGCCTGGTGCATGCGCCCAGGTCCCAGGCGCACCACCGTGAAGTCAGACGTGCCGCCCCCTAAGTCCACCACCAGCACGGTGCTGTCTTGCGTCAAGCGCCGTTCATAGTCCAGCGCCGCTGCGATGGGCTCCAGCTGAAACGACACCTCTTCAAAACCCACGGCTTGCGCCGCCTGCCGCAGCGAGGTCTCGGCTTGCGCGTCGCGCTCGGGGTCGTCGTCCACAAAGTGCACCGGGCGTCCCATCACCACCCGCGTGGGTGCAAAGCCCAGCGCCCCGGTGGCGCGTTCGCGCAGCGTGGTCAAAAAGGTGGCGATGATGTCCTGAAAGCTGATCTGCTGGTGGCCAATCTGGGTGGTCTCCATCAGCAGCGGGCTGCCCAGCAGGCTTTTGAGCGAGCGCATCAAGCGGCCTTCGGTGCCTTCCAGGTAGTGGCCAATGGCATCGCGCCCGAAGTGGGTGGTGCCGTCTTCGGCGTTGTAGAACACGGCCGTGGGCATGGCCAGTGCGTCGCCCTCCAGAGCCACCAGGCGGGCCATGCCTTGAGGCGTGGCCCAGGCCATGGCCGAGTTGGAAGTGCCGAAATCGATGCCGAGCGTGCCGGGGTGCGTTGGGGTCATGAGGAACAAAAGCGAAGCACACAGGCGGTGCGGAAAAGCGGGGAGCACAGGTGCCCGAAAGCGCCGTGTTTTTTGAAGACCGGCGATTGTGCCACCCCCCATGGCGCTTTCGGATCGAGAGGGCCGCTAAATCATGGAAAATCAGAAGCTGTTTGTATTCCTCCCTTCAAAGCCCGCCATGACCGAAGCCACACAGCGCCCTGAATTGCCCGATCACCTGTCCATCGACTCGCGCAGCCCTTTCCACATCCGCGCCGTGTTCGAGCACGACATCGGCATCCGCTTCAATGGCAAGGACCGCAACGATGTCGAGGAATACTGCATCAGCGAAGGCTGGGTGCGTGTGCCCGCAGGCAAGACGCTGGACCGCAAAGGTCAGCCGCTGCTGATCAAGCTCAAGGGCACGGTCGAAGCGTTTTACCGCTGAGTCCAGTCGCTGACGTGACTGTCTGGCGGGCTTGACCGCTTTGTCTACGTTGTTTCCCAGTTGCGCAATTTCAGCCAGAGCGACACAGTTGCCGGTTGGTTTGATCACTTGGAGACTTGGCACATGAAACTGACCGTCAACGGGAAAAATCACACGCTCGACACCGAGCCCGAAATGCCCTTGCTTTGGGCCTTGCGGGACGAACTCGACATCAAGGGGCCCAAATTCGGCTGCGGCATTGCGCAATGCGGCGCCTGCACGGTGCTGCTCAATGGCGAGCCGGTGCGCTCTTGCTCTTACCCCGTGTCTGCGGCGGTGGGGCAAAAGGTCATCACCATCGAAGGCCTGGCCGACAAAGGCCGTCTGCATGCTGTGCAGCAAGCTTGGATCGACCACCAAGTGCCCCAGTGCGGCTATTGCCAGGGCGGCCAGATGCTGGCCGCTGTGGCCCTGCTCAAGAAAAAACCCAAGCCCACCGACGACGACATCGATGCGGCCATGAGCAACATTTGCCGCTGCGGCACCTATGCCCGCATCCGCACCGCCATCCACGCTGCTGCCAAGAAAGGGACCCGCGCATGAGCACCCCGAACATGAACGCAGACCGCCGCCATTTCCTCAAAGTCTCCAGCACGGCCACCGCAGGCCTGTCGCTGGGCTTTTTTGTGCCCGAGCGGGCCAGCGCAGCCACTGGCGCTGACACGCCGCAGCTGAACGTCTGGGTCGAGATTGAGGCGAACGACACCATCGTCATCCGTTACGCCCGCGCCGAAATGGGCCAGGGCAGCATGACATCGGCACCCATGATCATTGCCGAAGAGCTGGACGCCGACTGGAAGAAAGTCCGCGTCGAGTACGCCACCGCGCATGAGAACCTGCGCACCAAACGCGCTTATGGCGACATGGCTTCGGTGGGCAGCCGCACCATTCGCAACTCGCAAGCCTATTTGCGCCAAGCCGGTGCCACGGCGCGCCACATGCTGGTGGCCGCTGCGGCCCAGCAATGGGGCGTGCCCGCGTCGGAGTGCAAAGCCTCGCTGAACAAGGTCACCCACCCGGCCAGCAAACGCAGTCTGAGTTACGGCCAGCTGGCCGCAGCGGCTGCCAAGCTCGAAGCGCCCAAAGAAGTGGCGCTCAAAGACCCGAAAGACTGGACGTTGATCGGCAAGCCGATCCCCCGCGTGGACATCCCCGACATCGTGGTGGGCAAGATCAAATACGGCATCGACACCCAATTGCCCGGCATGCTGCATGCGGCGGTGGCGGCTTGTCCCGTGTTCAACGGCAAGGTCAAGAGCCTGGACGCGTCCAAGGTGGAAAACCGCCGGGGCATCGTCAAGGTGCTGAACCTGGGTGAGTTTGTGGCCGTGGTGGCCGACAACTGGTGGCGCGCCAAAGAAGCCTTGCGCGAAGTGGCCATCGATTGGGACGTGGGCGAGCACGGCACGCTCAGCAGCGCGGCCATCATGGCGCACTTCAAGGCGGGCATGGAACAAGCCGAGCTGGCCGTGGCCCGCAACGATGGCAATGCGCCCGAGGCTCTGGGCAAAGCGGCCAAAGTGGTCGAAGCCGATTACTTCACGCCCTATTTGGCCCACGCCACCATGGAGCCCATGGTCTGCACCGCTTGGCTGCAAGGCGACAAGCTGGAGATCTGGTCGTCCACCCAAAACCCCGAAGCCACCTTGGCCGTGGGCGCGGCCACCGCAGGCGTACCGCAGCCCAATGTGAAGGTGTATCCGGTGCAGCTGGGCGGCGGTCTGGGCCGCAAGAGCCCGCAAGATTTCACGCGCCAGGCGGTCATGATCGCCAAGGCCATGGCGGGCAAACCGGTCAAGATGCTGTGGACCCGTGAAGAAGAAATCCAGCACGGCCTGTACCGCCCGGCCAGCCTGATGCGCTTCAAGGCCGGTCTGGATGCCAGCGGCAAGGTCGACGCGCTGCACATCCGCGTGAGTGCGCCCTCGATTTTGGCGACCTTGCTCAAGCTGCCCTTGCCCAAGGGCATCGACGGCCAAGCCGTGGCCAGCTTCAACGACCACCCCTACGACATTCCCCACACGCTGGTCGATTACGCGCAGCGCAACACCAATGTGCCGGTGGGCTTTTGGCGCTCGGTGGGCCACTCGCAAAACCCGTATGGGCGCGAGTGCTTCATCGACGAGCTGGCGCAGGCCGCAGGCAAAGACCCGGTGGCCTTCCGCCTGGACATGCTGCCCAACAATGAAAAATCCAAACGTGACCGCAGCATTCTGGAGGCCGTGACCAAGGCCGCAGGCTGGGGCAGCAAGCTGCCCGCAGGCGTGTTCCGGGGTGTGGCCGAAACCGAAGGCTATGGCAGCTGGACGGCGTGTGTGTGCGAGGTCTCGGTCAACGCCAAAAACGAGGTCAAGATCCACCGCGTGGTGATCGGCATCGACCCCGGTTATGCCGTCAACCCGGACAACATCGTGGCCCAGTTCCAGGGCAGCGTGGTCCATGGCCTCTCGGCCATCTTCTGGGGCGAAAACACCATCAAGGAAGGCCGTGTCGAGCAATCGAACTTCCACGACTACCGCATGATGCGCCTGAACGAAATGCCCAAAGTCGAGGTGGTGATTGCCCCCACGGGCGGCTTCTGGGGTGGTGTGGGCGAACCTGCCCAGGCGCCTTTGGCGCCCGCTTTGGTCAACGCCATTTCTGCGGCTCTGGGCAAACGCATCCGTTCTTTGCCCTTGAAGAACCACGGACTCAGCCTGGCCCGCGCATGAACCTGGCCGCAGCCTCAGCCCTGGCTTCGGCTGTGGTGGCCGGGGGCTTGGCGGGCTGCGCCGCGTGGCACCAGTCGGGGGTGCAGCAGGCGGGTGTGACCGCCATGCCTGCGCCTGCAGCCTCGCCAGAACGGGGACGTGCCTTGCTGCTGCAAAGGCAAGAGACAGGCTGCATTTTGTGCCACCAGATTGCAGGCCTGCCCGCAGGCGGTGCGCTGGGGCCGTCCTTGCAGGGCTTGGCCGAGCGCAGCACACCTGCGCAAGCCCGTGAACGCATTGCCGATGCGCGGCGATTCAACCCGCAAACCATCATGCCGCCTTACCTGAGCACCGAAGGCCTGCACAAGGTGGCGGCCCCTTACCAAGGGCAAGCCGTTTTGACCCCGCAGGCTCTGGACGACATCGTCAGCTATTTATTCGCCAAGCCCGGCGGGGCTGTGAGGGCCACGCCATGAAGCTGGTGCAAACCACACGTCAACTCACACGTCAACTCACGCGTCGTCTTTGGCTGCAGCAGGGCGCCCGCCTGGGGCTGGCCTGGGCAGCCGTGCAAGCCTGGCCAGCGCAGGCCCAAAAAATGGAGTCCGGTCGGCTGTTGAGCCTTGCAGAAATGCTCGACCCGATCACCCAAGGCGCCCCGGTGCGCCAGCAAGACGTGAGCATCACCGCGCCCATCCTGGCCGACAACGGCTCGCTCGTGCCCATGACGGTGCAGGTGCAAAGCCCCATGACGGCAGCTGAGCATGTGAGCCATGTGTATTTGCTGTCGCAGCGCAACCCGGTCACGCGCATGGCGGTGTTTCAGCTGGGGCCGTGGAATGGCCGCGCCGAGATCAGCACACGCGTGCGCCTGGCGGGCAGTCAGGTAGTGGTCGCTCTGGCCCGCTTGTCCAGCGGCGAATTCCGTTACGCCCAGATGGACATGATCGTCACCGAATCGGCCTGCGTGGACGCCTCATGAACCTGATCCGCATGCAATGGCCCGAACGCATCACGGCCGGTGAGGTGGTCAAGGTGCGCCTCTTGGTGCAGCACCCCATGGACACGGGCTACCTGCAAGACCTGTTGGGCAAGCTGGTGCCGCGCAATGTGATCCGCCTGCTGACCTGCACCTTGGGCACGCAAGAGGTGTTCCGGGTGGAGCCTTCTTCGGGCATCGCGGCCAACCCGCTGTTTGAGTTTTTTGTGCTCGCCAGCGAGACCGCCGAGTTGCGCGTGGAATGGGTGGACGATCGGGGCCACCACGGCGAGTTCCGCCAAACCATGGTGGTGCTGCCCGCAGGCACACCGTGAGCCCACCCATGATGGCAAGACTTGCGCGCTGGACATGGCTTGCAGCCGTGGCCCTGATCGGCATGGGCCTGCCAGCGGCCATGGCGCAGCCCAGCCCCGTGCGCGCCTTGCCTTTGTCGCAGCTGAAATCGGGCCTGCATTTTTCAGGCAAAGACGTTCAGGCCTTGCAAGCCGATGAGTTTGCCAACCCCGCGCAGCTTTGGCTGAGCCAAGGCGCCGCGCAGTGGAAGCGCAGCAGCGGGGCCAACGGCCCATCGTGTTTCAGCTGCCATGGCGATGTGGCCAACATGAAGGGCGTGGCCACGCGCTACCCCGCCATCGACCCGGCCAGTGGCCGCTTGTTCAACCTCGAAGACCGCATCAACCACTGCACCACCCGGCACCAGCAGGCCACGGTGCTCGCTCCTGAATCCGATGCCCTGCTGGGTTTGACTTGGTACGTGACGCAAGCCTCCAAGGGCCTGCCAATCCGCGTGGACATCGGGGGTAACGCCCGGCCGCATTGGCAAGCGGGTGCGGACTTGTTTCAGCGACGTCAGGGCCAGTTGAATCTGTCCTGCGCCCAATGCCATGATCAACACTTTGGCCAGCGCTTGTACACCGACGCCTTGAGCCAAGGCCAGCCCAACGCTTACCCGGTCTATCGCTTGGAGTGGCAAAAGCCTGGCTCGCTCGAGCGCCGCTTGCGCAGCTGTTACGCAGGCATCCGCGCAGAGACACCGCCTTGGGGCGCCACCGAGATGCGGCAATTGGCGCTGTACCTCATGTGGCGCGGCGAGGGCCTGCCCATCGAGGTGCCCGCCGTGCGCAAGTGATCAACTGGCCCCGTTGCAAACGCGCAGCACCTGCTCACCATAGGCTTCGAGCTTTTTCACGCCCAGCCCGCTGATGCCTTGCAGGTCAGACAGGCTTTGGGGTGCGTGCTCGGCAATGGCGGCCAGCGTGGCGTCGTGGAAGATCACATACGCAGGCAGGTTGTGTTCCTTGGCCACTTCGGCGCGCCAGGCCTTGAGGTTGATGTAGCGCACCATCGCGTCTTGGCCCAGGTTGGCCGCGGCTGGGCTCGGGGCGCTGCGCGAGCGGCTTTTCTTGTCGCTGCGCTGGCTCGTGCTTTCGCGCAGCTGCACAGGCACTTCGCCCTTGAGCACGGCGCGTGAGGCCTCGGTCAGGTGCAAGGTGCTGAATCCGTCTTCGGTGTGCACATGCAGCGCGCCAATGGCGATCAGCTGGCGCATCACGGCGCGCAGTTGCTGCTCGCTGTACTCGGCGCCCAGGCCAAAGGTGCTGATGCCTTCGTGGCCGCGTTGCACCACCTTGTCGGTCTTCTTGCCGCGCACGATGTCCATGGTGTGGCCCGCGCCAAAGCTGTAGCCGCTGATCTGGTGGGTGCGGTAAACGGTGGACAGCAGCTTGCGTGCCGCGTCGGTGCCGTCCCACACCTGAGGCGGATTCAGGCAGTTGTCGCAGTTGCCGCAAAAGGGCATGTACACGCCTTGCGCGTCATCGCCTTTGGCATAGGCTTCACCAAAGTAGCTCAACAAGCGCACGCGGCGGCAGTCGGTGGCTTCGGCCAAGGCCAGCAAGGCATCCAGCTTGCCGCGCATGACCTGTTTGAATTCTTCCTCGGCCGGGCTCTCGTCGATCATGCGGCGCTGGTTGACCACGTCTTGCAGGCCATAGGCCATCCACGCGTCTGACGCCAGACCATCGCGCCCGGCGCGGCCGGTTTCTTGGTAATAGCCTTCGATGTTTTTGGGCATGTCCAGGTGCGCCACAAAGCGCACATCGGGTTTGTCGATGCCCATGCCAAAAGCCACCGTGGCCACCATCACCACGCCTTCTTCACGCAAAAATTCGTTCTGGTGGCGTTGGCGCATGCCCGCGTCCAGCCCCGCGTGGTACGGCAGCGCATGGATGCCCGACTCGACCAACATGGCCGCGATGTCTTCGACCCGCTTGCGCGATTGGCAATAGACCACGCCCGCTTCTTCCGGGTGTTCGCGTTCGATGAAGCGCAGCAGCTGCGTGCTGGCGTCTTTTTTCTCGACGATGGTGTAGCGGATGTTGGGCCGGTCAAAGCTGCTGATGAACAGCTCGGCGCTTTCCAGCTGCAGGCGCTCGACGATGTCAGCGCGCGTCAGCGCATCTGCGGTGGCGGTGAGCGCCACACTCGGCACGCTGGGGTAACGCTCGTGCAAGACCGCCAGGCCCCGGTACTCGGGCCGGAAATCGTGGCCCCACTGGCTCACGCAATGCGCTTCGTCGATCGCAAACAGGCTCAGCAGCCCGCGTTCGAGCAGCGAATCCATCTGCGCCAAAAAACGGGCGTTGGTCACGCGTTCGGGCGCGGCATACAGCAGGGTGATTTCGCCGCGCAGCAAGCGCCGCTCGATGTCGCTGGCTTCTTCGCTGGTCAGGGTGGAGTTCAAAAACGCGGCGTTCACGCCCGCTTCGTGCAGCGCACCCACCTGGTCGTGCATCAGCGCGATCAGCGGCGAGACCACCACCGTGATGCCGTGGCCTGCGCGCTGGCGCGCAATGGCCGGGATCTGGTAACACAGCGATTTGCCGCCGCCCGTGGGCATGAGCACCAGCGCATCGCCCCCGGCCGCCACATGGTCGATGATGGCTTGCTGCGGGCCGCGAAAGGCGTCGTAGCCGAAAACTTCGCGCAGGATGGGCAGGTGGGGAGACAAAAGCGGGGTCTGTGACAGCAAAACAGCCGATATTGTGCGCTACCGATTACCATCCACGCCATGCACACTTCTGCCCTTGTTCTTTTTTCTGGCGGTCAGGATTCGACCACCTGCCTGGCCCATGCCTTGACCCGTTACGAACGCGTCGAAACCTTGGCGTTTGACTATGGCCAGCGCCACAAGGTGGAGCTGGACGCCCGGCTGAACGTGCTGGCCGCGATCAAGGCGCGCTTTCCGGCCTGGGCCCCCAAATTGGGCGAAGACCATTTGCTGGACGCCGGCATCTTGGGCCAGATCAGCGAGACGTCTTTGACCCGTGACACGGCCATCGAGATGGAAAGCTCGGGCTTGCCCAACACTTTTGTGCCTGGGCGCAACCTGCTGTTCCTCACGCTGGCCGCGGCTTTGGCTTACCGCCGGGGCTTGCAGGTCATCGTCACGGGCGTGTGCGAGACCGATTTCTCGGGCTACCCCGACTGCCGCGACGACACCATGAAGGCCATGCAGGTCGCACTGTCGCTCGGCATGGACCGCAAGCTGTTGATCGAAACGCCCTTGATGTGGATCGACAAGGCGCAAACCTGGCAACTGGCGCACGACTTGGGCCAAAAAGCCGACCCGGCGCAAGGCGGGCAGGCGCTGGTGGACTTGGTCGTGGAGCACACCCACACCTGCTACCCGGGTGACCGCAGCCAGCGCCACGATTGGGGTTACGGCTGCGGCCAGTGCCCGGCTTGTCAGCTGCGCGCGGCGGGGTTTGCGCGTTACCAAAAACCTTGACCCTCTCTTGTAGGTCGAAGGCTTCAGCCCCGACATGGGGCCTGCGCCGTGCCCACCCCTGTCGGACCTGAAGGTGCCGACCTACAAAGAACGCGGGCGCTGCTTTCCTA
This sequence comes from Limnohabitans sp. Jir72, assembly GCF_003063575.1. Lineage (GTDB taxonomy): Bacteria > Pseudomonadota > Gammaproteobacteria > Burkholderiales > Burkholderiaceae_C > Limnohabitans_A. The sequence goes on along the minus strand of NZ_NESC01000002.1, from coordinate 335,716 downwards.
CAATACACCCCATGAAATCCCTGACCTACACCCGCGCCCAGGCGCTGCCCGAGATCCTGAAAACCCGCATCGCCATCCTCGACGGGGCCATGGGCACCATGATCCAGCGCTTCAAATTGTCTGAGGCCGACTACCGGGGCGAGCGGTTCAAGGATTTCCCCAAAGACGTCAAGGGCAACAACGAGTTGCTCAGCCTGACCCGCCCCGACGTGATCCGCGACATCCACGAAGGGTATCTCGCCGCTGGGGCCGACCTGATCGAGACCAACACCTTTGGCGCGACCACGGTGGCCCAGGCCGACTACGACATGCAGCACCTGGCCCGCGAGATGAACCTGCAGTCTGCCAAGATTGCCCGTGCCGCTTGCGACAAGTTTTCCACCCCCGACAAACCCCGTTTTGTGGTCGGTGCCCTCGGCCCTACGCCCAAGACCGCCAGCATCAGCCCCGACGTGAACGACGCCGGTGCCCGCAACGTGACTTTTGAAGAATTGCGTGCGGCCTATTACGAGCAGGTCGAAGCGCTGGTCGAAGGCGGCTCCGATGTGCTGCTGGTCGAGACGATTTTTGACACACTGAATGCCAAGGCCGCGCTGTTTGCCATCGAAGAGTTCTTTGAAGCCAGCGGCCAGCGTCTGCCTCTTATCATCAGCGGCACCGTCACAGACGCTTCGGGCCGCATCCTGAGCGGCCAGACCGTCACCGCTTTCTGGCACAGCGTGCGCCACGCGCAGCCGCTGGCCATTGGCCTGAACTGCGCCCTGGGGGCCACGCTGATGCGCCCCTACATCCAAGAGCTGAACAAGGTCGCGGGCGACACCTTCATCAGCTGCTACCCCAACGCCGGTCTGCCCAACCCCATGAGCGACACCGGCTTTGACGAAACCCCCGAAGTGACCAGCCGCCTGCTGCACGAATTCGCCGCCGAAGGCCTGGTCAACATCGTGGGCGGCTGCTGCGGCACCACGCCCGAGCACATTGGTGCCATCGGCCGCGCCGTGGCACCTTTGGCACCACGCAATGTGCACAGCGGCTTCTTTTACAAAGAAGCGGCCTGAATGCCGATGGCGTGTCATTTTGAGGACCGCTGAATCACCTCTTCTTGACCATTGCGCGTGCCATCTCTACGCATTTGGTGGCGTAAGCCCACCCCTTGTCCTGCCAGGCCAACACTTGGATGAAGTGGATGTCCAGCGCTGACTTTGTCCAAGAACAGGCCCATGGCTTTGAGGACCACATCGCCGCTGGTGAGCATGGTTTGGAAAATGCGCAGTTTGTTATGGTGATGGAACTTGGCAAGCCTGCGTGTGCAGGGCAACAGACTGCGCAGCACTTCGTTGAAAGAATGGTTCAGTAGATCAGGTGCACTTGATTTACAAGGCTGAATACTCCCACTCTTTTTGAAAGACATTCCCATGACACTCAACGAAGTCAAAACACACGACACCTCGACCGCTGTGACACCCCAGCAGCACCACACGCACGCCGCCGAGCATTTTGAGCACGCCGCCAAGTCACACAAAGAAGTGGCTAAGTTGATTGGTGCAGGCGATCACAAAGGTGCACAAGCGCACACTTTGGTGGCCAAAGAACACGCAGTCAAAGCCCAGGAACATGTGGCTGAGGCGGTTAAGAAGTCCGCAGTTGTTGCCAAGTAATTGGTGAGCGACTGAGCCGTCTGCACCGCAAGGGGCAGACGGCTTTTTTCATGGCCTCTTGAGTGACAGGCGGCCATGCCGTCAGGGCAGACAATCCGGTCACAGAACTGGAAGGAATGCGGCATGGCGGGAGCACTCAACGGACTGCGGATCCTGGACTTGACCAGTGTGCTGATGGGGCCGTTTGCCACACAGCTCATGGCCGACATGGGCGCCGATGTGATCAAGATCGAGTCGCCTGCAGGCGACACTGTGCGGGGCATTGGCCCCATGCGCCACGCGGGGATGGGTGCGATTTTCTTGCATGTGAATCGCAACAAGCGCAGCTTGGTGCTGGACCTCAAAAAGCCCGAAGGCTTGAACGCTTTTTTTGAGCTGGTGAAGACCGCCGACGTGGTGGTCTACAACATCCGGCCTCAGGCCATGCAGCGGCTGGGCATCGATTACGAGCGCCTCCAAGCCATCAATCCGCGCATCATTTACGCAGGCCTTTATGGCTACAGCGAAAAAGGCCCTTATGCGGGCAAGCCCGCTTACGACGATTTGATCCAGGGTGCGGCTGCCGTGCCCAGCCTGGTCAGCTTGGCCAGTGGCGGCGAGCCTCGCTATGTGCCGCTCACGCTGGCGGACCGCACGGTGGGGTTGATGGCATCCAACACGATCTTGGCGGCGGTGATCGCCCGCTACCAGACCGGGGTGGGGCAAGCGGTCGAAGTGCCCATGTTCGAGACCATGGCGCAATACGTGCTGGGCGAACACATGGCCGGGGCCACCTTCGAGCCCGCCCTGGGGCCAACGGGTTACCCCCGCTTGCTCGTGCAAGAGCGCCGCCCCTACCCGACCCTGGACGGCCATGTGTGTGTCTTGATCTACACCGACCGGCAGTGGGAGACGTTTTTGGGCTTGATCGGGAGGGCCGAGTTGTTCCGCCAGGACCCGCGTTTGGCCAGCATCGGTGCGCGGACGCTGCACATCAACGACCTGTACCGCATGGTGGCCGAAGCCATGGCCACACAAACCACCGAAGTCTGGATGGCTCGACTCAACGACGCCGACATCCCCTGCATGCCCATGCACGATGTGGACAGCTTGCTGCAAGACCCGCACCTTTTGGCGGTGGGCATGCTGCAGCAAGTGGAGCACCCCACTGAAGGTCGGGTGAGCGAGATCGGTGTGCCCGTCAGCTTTTCAGGCACGCCCACTTTGCCAGTGCAAAAGCCTGCGCCGCAGCTGGGGCAGCACAGCGTGCAGATTCTGCGAGAAGCGGGTTTGAGCGATGCCGCGATTGAAGAACTGCAGCGGCTGGGCGTGACCAGCCGCTGAAGGTTTTTATTCGGCCTTGGCGCCGGAGTCTTTGACGGCCTTGGCCCAGCGGGGCATCTCGGTGCGCAGGTGCGCTGCGTATTCAGCGGGTATACCGCCCAAAATCTCCGCGCCTTGGGCCGCCAGGCGCGCGCGCAAATCCGGGTTGGCCAGTGCCTTGTTCACTTCGGCGTTGAGTTTTTGAATGATGTCGGCAGGCGTGCCCGCAGGCACCACCACGCCTTGCCAAGCGGCGGCATCAAAACCGGACAAACCAGATTCGGCCAGCGTGGGCAAGTCGGGCAAGAGGCTCGAGCGCTTGCTGCTGGTCACGGCCAAGCCGCGCAGGCGGTTGTCACGCACATAGGGCAAGACCGTGTTGATGGTGTCGATCATGAATTGGGTTTGGCCCGCCACCAGATCCACCAAGCCAGGCGCGCTGCCTTTGTAGGGGATGTGTTGGGTCTGCACACCGGTTTGCGTGGACACCATGGCGCTGGCCAGGTGGGTGATGGTGCCCGTGCCCGAGGAGCTGTAGTTCAAAGCGCCTGGCCGCGACTTGGCCAGCTCCAGAAACTCCTTGACCGAGCGGGCGGGCAGTTGCGGGTTGACCACCAGCACCATGGGCACGCTGGCCGTCAGGGCCACGGGCGCGAAGTCTTTCAAGGTGTCGTAGTTCACCTTGCCGTAGAGCGCCGGGCCGATCACGATGGCCGATGTGTTGTAGAAAATCGTGTAGCCATCGGGTGCGGCTTTGGCGGCCAGCTCTGCGGCAAGGTTGCCGCCCGCGCCGGGTTTGTTGTCCACGATGACTTGCTGACCCAGCTGTTCGGACAGGCGCTGCGCCAGCACCCGCGACACCAGATCGGTCGGGCCACCCGGCGGGAAGGCGATGATCATGCGCACCGGTTTGTTGGGCCAGCTTTGTGCCCAGCCCGTGGTGGCCAGGAGGGCCAGCAACAGGCCCGTCAAAAGACGACGACAAGATTTCATGCAGCTACTCCTCAGGTATTGAATTGGTCGAGCACTTGGCCAGGCCCGTGGGGGTGGTCCACGTAGTCTTTGCCGTCGTGCACTTTCACGCCATTGACCCACACGCCATGCACGCCTGTGGCCTCGCGCACCATGCGCGTGCCGCCTGCGGGCAAGTCCTTGCGCGGCAAGGGTTTGGAGATGCCCACGGTGGCCGGGTCAAACAGCAGCAAGTCGGCGGGCCGGCCCACCTGCAAGCGGCCACGCTCGGGAATGCGAAAGCGGTCAGCCGGTTCACTGGTCAGGCGGCGAATGCCTTCGGCCAAGGTGAAGTGCCCTGTGTCGCGCACCCAGTGCGCCAAAAAGTACAGGCCAAAGCCCGCATCGCACATGTAGGTCAGGTGCGCGCCCGCGTCCGACAACGTGATGACGCCCGCCGGGTGTTTGAGCGAGGGGGCCACGCCATCGTCGTCGTTGTTGAAAAACTTGCCCACGAAATGGGTGCCCAAGTCTTCCGACAAGGCCAGGTCAAAGAACACATCCACGGGGTCCAGCCCGCGCTGGTCGGCCAGCGCCTGGATGCTGACGCCTTCGAGTGCCTGGTTTTGCGCGTGCACGGTTTGACCGACTTCGATGTGCCGCCAATTGCCCAGAAACAAAATGCCCGCCTTGGGCTGGCGCAAGTTCTGGCGAAACGCTTCGCGGAATTCGGGCGAGCGGTACAGCGCGGGCAAGGCGTCGACGCTGGCGGTTTTGACCGCATCAAAAGCCGAGTGGCTCAACAGCACATACGGGTCGGTCAAAGTGAAGTCAAACGACAGCGGCTGGCAGCTGGTCAGCACATACAGCTCGTGGCCACGGGCCAGGGCTTGGGCGCAGCGATCGTAGTAGGTGGCGCCCAGCTCCGGGGTGCCTTCGTTGTACATGGTCAGCACCGTGGAGATGTAGCCGGGCCGTCCCGTGTCCTGCACGATGGATTCCATCACATCCGGGCTGGCGCGGGTGCCCGTGGCCATCATGAAGACGCCTTTGTTCTTTTCGCCCAGCACCCCCGCCAAAGCGCGCAGCTCGTTTTCTGACGCAATGGTGGACGGCATGGGGATGCCACCGTAGCCACTGTGGTTGGGCGAGAACGACGACGCAAAGCCAATCGCACCATGGTCCATGGCGTCACGCACCAAGGCTTGCATGCTCTGCAGTTGTTCGGCGCTGGGCTCGGCCTGTGCGGAGCCGCTCTCGCCCATCACGGCGGTGCGGATCACCGAGTGGCCTGCAAACACCGCGGTGTTCAGGTAAGGCCCGGTTCGGCGCAGCTGGTCCATGTATTCGCCAAACGATTCAAAGTCCCAGTTCACGCCGCTGAGCAGGGCTTGCAAGTCCATGCCTTCGACGACCGACAGGTTTTTCAGCATGGTCTCGCGCAACGGCGCGGGGCAAGGCGCAATGCCAAAGCCGCAATTGCCAATGACGGCCGTGGTCACGCCCAAAGCAGGCGAGGGCGACATGGTGCGGTCCCAAGTGACCTGGGCGTCGTAGTGCGTGTGCAAGTCCACGATGCCCGGCATCAGCGCCAGGCCTTGGGCATCGATGGTTTCGCGGGCAGGGCCATCCACCTGGCCCATGTGGGTGATGCGTCCTTGTGAGACCGCGACATCGACCTGTTGCGGCGGACTGCCGCAGCCGTCATGAACCTGCGCGTTGCGGATGATCAAGTCGTGCATCTGTCAAAAGCCTTGCGTGTGTGGTGATGGCGTGCGGGGGCCATGCCCGCTGCCTTTTTTCACTATAAGCACTTGCTTTGTTCAGCCTGTCGCGAACTGGATACGAGGGTTTTCCAAGCTCATCAGTGTCTCCCGGAACCTGCGTGCCGCAGGTGTTTCGGTGTCGGGGCGCCACAGCAGGGCAATGCCAATTTCGGTGGCTGCGCCTGGCCCGTGCACCTTGCGGAACACCACGCCCGGCATGGCGTGGCGTGTGGCCACCGAGGGCACCAGGGCCACGCCCAGCCCGCTCTCGACCAGGCTGACCACGGTTTGCACCTGCACGGCTTCTTGCTGCACCTGCGGCACAAAGCCCGCTTGCTGGCAAGCGAGCAAGGCCATCGCGTGCAGGCCTGGCACCGCCTGGGCGCTGTACATGACAAACGCTTCGCTGGCGAGGTCCGACAGCTTGAGCTTGGGCTTGGCCAGCAGCGGGTGGCCTTCGGGCAGTGCGGCCACAAACACATCGCGCTCGATGGGCGTCATGCGGGCCTGGGTGGCTTGCACCATCGGAAAGCGCAGCAGCCCCGCGTCCAGATCGCCCTGCTCCACCTGCTCGATCAGCCGTTGCGTGGTGGATTCGCTCAGCACCAACTCGACGTCGGGGTAGCGTGCGCGAAACAGCGGCATCAGCCGGGGCATGAGCGAATAGGTGGCCGAACCGATGAAGCCGATGCGCAGCGTGCCCGCTTCGCCCCGCGCTGTGGCGGCGGCCGTGCGGCCGAACTGCTCGGTGTGAAACAGCGCGCGGCGGGCATCGGCCAGCGCCGCCTCGCCCGCCGGCGTGAGGTGGGTGCCGCGCCGCGTGCGTTCAAACAAACGCACGCCCAGCTCTTCTTCGAGTTTACGGATCGAAGCCGACAGCGGCGGCTGCGAGATGTGCAGCCGCTCGGCCGCGCGGTGGTAGTTCAGGGTTTCGGCAAGGGCCACAAAGTGGCGCAGTTGGCGGGTGTCCATTGATATCCAATAGCTATCACAGAGGTGAAAACAAATATTAGACGAAAACACCTGCGGCAGAAATAATGGGCTGCAATACACCCCTTCTTCTCAGGTATGCAGCCACTTCAAGGAATTCGGGTCCTGGACCTGTCGAGCGTGATCTTTGGCCCCTTGGCCAGCCAGGTGCTGGCCGACTATGGTGCCGAAGTCATCAAGGTCGAGCCGCCCGAGGGCGATTCGACCCGCCACACGGGCCCGGGCTTGGAGCCGGGCATGGCCGCCATGTTCATGGGCGCCAACCGCAGCAAAAAGAGCCTGGTGCTCGACCTCAAGCAGGCCGCCGCCCAGCAGGCGCTGCAGGCCTTGGTCGATTCGGCCGACGTGTTCATGCACAGCATGCGGCCCCAAAAACTCGCGGCGCTGGGCATCGACCCGGACACGCTGCGCCAACGCCATCCCCGGCTGGTGTACGCCAGCTTGTTGGGTTTTTTGCCGGGGCCTTATGCGGGCCGACCCGCTTACGACGATGTGATCCAGGGCATGTCGGGTCTGGCCGACCTGATGGAGCGGCAGACGGGCGAGGCGCGCTACCTGCCCACCATCGCCGCCGACAAGACCTGCGGCCATGTGGCCGCGCACGCCATCTTGGCCGCCCTGATGCAGCGCGAGCGCACGGGCGAGGGGGCGTTGGTCGAGATTCCGATGTTCGAGTCCATGGTGGGCTTCAATCTGGTGGAGCACTTTTACGGTCAGCACTTTGTGCCGCCGCTGTCGGGCGCGGGTTACCCGCGTGTGCTGGCGCCTTGGCGCAAGCCTTACCGCACGGCCGATGGCCATGTGGCCATGATGCCCTACACCACCACCCACTGGCAGCGTTTCTTTGCCGAGGTGGGCCGCCCCGACCTGGCCGCGGACCCGCGCTTTGCCGACATCGCGCAGCGCACCAAGCACATTGCCGAGTTGCTTGAACTCACGTCCGGTTTTGTGCAGAAGCACGACACTGCCTACTGGATTGCCACTTGTGAGCGGCTCGAAATCCCGGCAGCGCCCGTGGGGCGTCTCGATGATTTACCGCAGGACCCGCATTTGTTGGCCACCGGGTTTTTCGAGTCGGTGCAAGACCCCGCCATGGGCGAGGTGCGCTTTCCGGGGGTGCCCGTGCGCTTCAACGGCCAGCGCCCGCCCGTGGCGCTGCCGCCGCGCCTGGGCGAACACACGCGCGACCTGCTGTCCGCTGCGGGCTTGTCTGCTGCGCAGATCGACGCCATGCTGGGCAGCGGCGCGGCCGTGGCCCCCCCCCATTCCAACGATTCCGGAGTTTCACCCCCATGAGCAGCGCAGCGTTTTCGACAGCGGCGGTGGACCGCAATTTGCCTCAGCTGGGGCGCGGCTTTGTCTGGCAAGACCTCACGGTTGGTCAGCGCATGCGCACCTTCCGGCGCACCATCACCGAGACCGATCTGGTCAACTTCATTTCGGTCACGGGCATGCTCGAAGCCATCTTCATCGAAGAAGGCTACGAAGGCGGCGCGATGGCCGGGCGACCTGTGCCTGGCGCACTCACCTACACCCTGATCGAAGGCTTCATCTTGCAGACCATGATCCAGGGCACGGGCCTGGCCATGCTGGAGCTGCACCAGAAAATTTTGGCACCTGTGGTGGTGGGCGACACCATCGAGGCCGTGATCGAGGTGACCGACATCCGTCCTACCTCACGCAGCGGCCGCGCCGTGGTCACGTCGCGCATCGACGTGTTCAACCAGCACGGCACGCCCGTCATGACCTACACCGCCACCCGTTTGCTGGCTGGGCGCAAGGCCGATTGAGCGCCTCGAAAACATCCGAACCCTACAAGGAGACATGACCATGAACATCACCAGCACTTTGCGCAGAACTTTGTTGGGCCTGACTGCTGCGGCTTGCTTGCCAGTGGCCGCCTGGGCGCAGGCTTACCCGAGCAAACCCATCACCCTGCTCGTGCCCTTTCCGCCGGGCGGCCCCACCGATCTGGTGGCGCGTGTGCTGGCCAAGAAAATGTCGGAGCAGATGGGCCAGTCCATCGTGATCGACAACAAGCCCGGTGCCAACGGCAACATTGCAGCGGTGGCCGCAGCCAAGGCCGCTGCCGATGGTTACACCGTGCTCTACAACACCTCGTCCATCACCTTGAGCCCAGCGCTCTACAAGAGCCTGGCCTATGACGTGCAGCGGGACCTTGCGCCCGTGGCGCTCACGGCCGTGGTGCCCCTGGCCTTGGTGGTCAACCCTGCCGTGCCGGCCAACAACGTGCGCGAGTTCATCGCCTACGCCAAAGCCAACCCCGGCAAGCTGTCCTATGGCTCGGCAGGCAACGGCAACGTGACGCACTTGGCCGCTTTTCAGCTGGTGCGGCACCACGACATCGACGCCACGCATGTGCCTTACCGTGGCAGCGCCCCGGCCGACGTGGACCTGGTCGCAGGGCAGATCCAGTTCATGACCGACACCATCAACTCGGTGATGCCGTTTGTGAAAGAAAAGCGCCTGAAACTGCTGGCGGTCACCACCAGCCAGCGCATGTCGCTCTTCCCCGAAGTGCCCACGCTGGCCGAGACCGTGATGCCCGGCTTTGAGGCGGGCGCATGGCAGGGCATCATGGTGCCCGCCAACACACCCAAGGCGGTGGTGCAGCGGCTGAATGCCGAAATCAACAAGGCCCTGCAAAGCACCGAGGTCAAGGAAAAACTGGCCCTGCAAGGCGCCGAACCGCTGGGCTCGACCCCTGAGGAATACGGTGCCTACGTGAAGAAAGAGCTGGCCCGCTGGGCTGCGGTCGTCAAGGCCACGGGCGTGACGCTCGAATAACAAACCACGATGCCCAGCATCAGGAGACCCACCATGACCCCACGCCGACAAGTCACCCACGCACTCATGACAGCCGCCCTGCTGGCCGCAACCCTGGGCGCAACGACGGTGCACGCCCAGACCACTGCACCTGCATCACAAGCGGCGGCTTTCCCCTCCAAGCCTTTGCGCTTTGTGGTGCCGTTCCCGCCGGGCAGCGGCACCGACACCTCGGCGCGTTACTTCGCGAAAAAGCTGACCGAGATGACGGGCCAGACCGTGGTGGTGGACAACAAGCCCGGTGCCAACGGCTTCATCGCCGTGCGTGCAGTGCAAAGCGCCCCAGCGGACGGCTACACCGTCTTTGTGGGCAGCAACTCCACGCTGGCGGTCAATGCCGCGCTGTTCAAGTCTTTGCCCTATGACCCGGTGGCCGACTTCGCGCCGCTGACCATGATGATGCGCGCCGCGTCGTTGCTCATCGTGCCGGCCCAGTCCGAGTACAAGACCGTGGCCGAACTGGTGGCGGCCGCCAAGGCCAAACCCGGGCAGTTTAATTACGGTGCGGGCTCTGCCGGTTACCAGTTGATGGCCGAGGCCTTCAACGATGCCACCCGCATCCAGGCGATGCATGTGCCGTTCAAGGGGGCCAGCGAAGTGGTGTCTGCGGTGACCGCAGGCACGGTGCAGTTTGCCTTTGCTGAGATGACGAGCGCGCAAGAGATGGTCAAGGCGGGCAAGCTGCGCGCACTGGCTTTTGCGTCAGAGCAGCGCTCGCCCACACTGCCTGCGGTGCCCACCGCCACCGAAGCGGGTGTGCCGGGCTTCACTGCCTACACATGGGTGGGGGCCATGGTGTCGGTCAAGACGCCCAAGGCCGAAACCGACAAGCTCGCCAGTTTGCTCACCGCCATCGAGCGCCTGCCCGAAACCCGTGAGTTTTATGAGCGCTTGGGTGCTGAGGTGATGAACGGTGGTCCCGAAGAAATGCGCACCTTCCAGGCGGCCGAGATCAAGCTCTGGAAACGCATTGCCGCCAGCGCCAAGGTGGAGCAGCAATGACGGCTGCCAGCGCAGACACCCCCCCACGCGGCGCGCTCTCGCACATCCGCGTGCTCGACTTGTCGCGCGTGTTGGCGGGTCCGTGGGCCGCGCAAACCTTGGGCGACTTGGGGGCCGAGATCATCAAGGTCGAGCGCCCCGAGACAGGTGACGACACCCGCACTTGGGGCCCGCCTTACCTGAAAGACGCACAGGGTGAACCCACGCGCGACGCGGCCTATTACCTTTGCACCAACCGCAACAAGAAGTCGATTGCCGTCGACTTGAGCAGTGCCGAAGGCCAGCAGCTGGTGCGTGACTTGGCACTGCAATGCGATGTGCTGATCGAGAACTTCAAGGTGGGCAGCCTGCAGCAGTACGGGCTGGACTACGACACGCTGCACGCCATCCACCCCCGGCTGGTGTACTGCTCGGTGACGGGCTTTGGCCAGACGGGCCCTTATGCCCAGCGGGCAGGCTATGACTTTTTGATTCAGGGCATGGGCGGGCTCATGAGCATCACGGGTCAACCCGACGGCACGCCGGGCGCAGGCCCCATGAAGGTGGGTGTGGCGCTCACCGACATCTTGACGGGCCTGTACGCCAGCACCAGCATCCTGGCCGCCCTGCAAGCCCGTGAGGTGACGGGTCGCGGTCAGCACATCGACTTGGCTTTGCTCGACGTGGGTGTGGCGTGCCTCGCCAACCAGTCGATGAACTACCTGCACAGCGGCTTGGCCCCCCAGCGCATGGGCAACGCCCACCCGAACACGGTGCCCTACCAAGACTTTCCAACGGCCGACGGCCACATGATTTTGGCCATGGGCAACGACGGGCAGTTCGCCCGTTTTTGCAAAACCGCCGGGCGACCCGAATGGGCAGGTGATGCGCGCTTTGTGACCAACGCCGCACGCGTGCAAAACCGCGTGGCCCTGATCGAGTTGATGCGCGCACTGACCGTGACCCGCAGCACGCGCGAGTGGGTGGCTTTGCTCGAATCGGCAGGCGTGCCTTGCGGCCCCATCAACACTTTGGCCGATGTGTTTGAAGACCCGCAGGTCCAGGCCCGTGGCATGCAGATCCACATGGACCACGCCGCGCGTGACGACGTGGCCTTGGTGGCCAGTCCGATCCGCCTGTCGGACACGCCCGTGCAGTACCGCCACGCGCCGCCGCTCTTGGGGCAGCACACCCGCGAGGTGCTGGGCGATATCTTGGCGCTGGACGAAGAGACCATGACAACTTTGTTTGAAAAAGGGGTGTTGGCATGAGCCAGCTTGATTCGTTGAACCCGTCGGCCATTCCTGCGCCAGACGAAGCCCTGCGCCAAGAGGTGCGGGCCTTTTTGCTGGAGGCCATGCGCGGCGTGCCCGCGCATGTGCGCGCCCGCTCCTGGTCGGGCTATGACCCGGCATTCAGCCGCGAGCTCGGGCGCAGGGGTTGGCTGGGCATCACTTTCCCGCCAGCTTATGGCGGCGCTGGGCGCAGCGCGTTTGCGCGCTATGTGCTGGTCGAGGAGTTCTTGAACTTTGGCGCGCCCGTGGGTTCGCACTGGATCGCCGACCGTCAAAGCGGCCCCTTGCTGCTCAAGTACGGTACCGAAGCGCAAAAGCAGCGCTACCTGCCCGCGATCTGCCGGGGCGAGGCGTTCTTTTGCATCGGCATGAGCGAGCCCGGTTCGGGCTCCGACCTGGCCAGTGTGCGCACCCGTGCGGTGCCCAATGACGCGGGTTGGCTGCTGAACGGCCAGAAGATCTGGACCACCAACGCCCACAACTGCCACTTCATGATCGCGCTGGTGCGCACCAGTGGCGAAGCGGGTGAGCGCCAAAAAGGCTTGTCGCAAGTGATCGTGGACTTGTCCTTGCCCGGCGTCACCGTGCGGCCCATCGTCGACCAGTCGGGCGACAGCCATTTTTGTGAAGTCTTTTTTGACAAGGTGCAGCTGGGGCCGGATGCCCTGGTGGGCGACGAAGGCGGCGGCTGGGACCAGGTCACGGCCGAGCTGGCGTTCGAGCGCAGCGGCCCCGAGCGCTTGTACTCCAGCATCGCCTTGTTTGACGAGTGGCTGGCCTATGTGCGCACCCCCCAAGGCCGCACACCGCAGGCGCAGCGCCTGGCGGGCAAGATCCTGAGCCAGCTGGCGCCGCTGCGCGCCATGTCGGTGGCCATCACCGAAAAGCTCACGCGGGGCGAAAGCCCGGTGGTCGAAGCGGCCCTGGTCAAGGACCTGGGCACGGGCGTGGAGCAGCTGATCCCGGCGGCGATTGCCGACGACCTCTTCTCGCGCGACGCTGCCGATGTGCCCGCCGAGTTGCTCAACACGCTCAACTACATCACGCAGGTCGCGCCCAGCTACTCGCTGCGTGGCGGCACACGCGACATCCTGCGCGGCATGATTGCGCGCGGCCTGGGCTTGCGCTGAAAGGGAAACACCATGGACGATCTTTTTTCCGACGCCGTCAAGGCGCTGCTCACTGACCACTGCACACCTGCGGTGGTGCGCGCCATCGAAGCGGGGCAAGCCCACGCCCCTTTGTGGCAACAGCTCGAAGACTCGGGCTTTGTCGATGCGCTGGTGCCCGAATCTGCCGGGGGCGCAGGGCTGGCTTTGGCCGATGTGTACGCGGTGCTGGAGTTGTGCGGCAGCTTTGCCGTGCCCGTGCCTTTGGGCGAGACCTTGCTGGCCCGTGGCCTGATGGCCCATGCGGGCGTGCCGACGCCAAAGGGCGCTGTGGCCCTGGGCACAGGCCAGCTGCAAGCAGATGGCCGACTGCACTGCGCCCAAGTGCGCTGCGTCGCCAAGGCCGACTGGGTGCTGGTGTCGTGTGGCGGTGTGTGCCGCCTGCTGCCCGTGGCCAAGGCCCACATGCAAGTGGCCGGGTTTTGCCTGGACGCGCAGATGAGCTGGTCGCAAGCGGCCTGGGACGCCGCACAGGCGGTGCCCGGCACGCACGACCTGGTGACACTGCAAGCGGCGCTGTATGCCGCCCAACTGGCTGGGGCGCTCATGACGGTCTTTAGCCGCACGCTGCAGTACGCCAACGATCGCCAGCAGTTCGGCAAGCCGATTGGCAAATTCCAAGCGATCCAGCACCAGCTCAGCGTGATGTCCGAGCACGCTTTTGCGGCGCGCATGGCCGCCCAACTGGGCTTGCGCACCGAGGGGGCGGTGCCCGACCGTTTGCGCGTGGCGATGGCCAAGGCGCGCACCAGCGAGGCGGCACTCGAAGTCGCGGGGCTGAGCCATTCCATCCACGGCGCGATTGGGTTCACACGCGAGTTTGACCTGCAGCTGTACACCCGCAGGCTGCACGCCTGGCGGCAGGCGGCCGGGTCAGAGTCTTACTGGCACGACGTGATGGGCCAGGCCCTGCTGGAAAGCCCCGAGCCTTTGAGCCTGGACCTGATCCGCTCACTCACCGATGCGGTGGTTTGATCCATTTATTTAGGAAACTTCATGAGCGCTTTTCTCAACATCACCCGTGAGGGCCACATCGCCATCCTCACCATGAGCCAGCCCGAGACCCGCAATGCCCTGACGGGCAACACCGCGGTCGAGGAATTTGTGCAGGCCTGCGCCGACATTGCCAAAGACACCAGCGTCCGTGCGGTGATCCTCACCGCCGAAGGCCCGGTCTTCAGCTCGGGCGGCAACGTCAAGGACATGTTGCGTTATCAGACGCAGCAACTCAAACCCGACGTGATCCGCGAGGAGTACCGCAACGGCATCCAGCGCCTGCCCAAGGCGCTTTACAACCTCGACGTGCCCGTGATTGCTGCCATCAACGGCCCGGCCATTGGCGCGGGGCTCGACTTGACCTGCATGTGCGACATCCGCATCGCGTCGGACAAAGCCACCTTTGCCGAGAGTTTTGTCAAAGTGGGCATCGTGCCGGGTGACGGCGGCGCTTGGTTGCTGCCGCGTGCGGTGGGTGCCTCCAAAGCGGCCGAGATGGCTTTCACGGGCGAAGCCTTGACGGCCGAGCAGGCGCTGGCTTGCGGTCTGGTCTCACGCGTCGTGGCGCCTGAGCAGTTGCTGCCCGAAGCGCTGGCCTTGGCACGCAAGATCGCGGCCAACCCTGGCGCGGTGCTGCGCATGACCAAGCGTTTGCTGCGCGAAGGCGAGCGCAGCTCGCTTGAATCGCTGCTGGAACTGTCAGCGGGTTACCAGGCCATCGCCCACATGACCGTCGATCACCACGAAGCGGTGAACGCGTTCATCGAAAAGCGTCCGCCGAAGTTCTCGGTGTGAAGCTTGGGTGCCATGCAGCCAGCTGACTCAGGGGCAGGCGAACATGTTCCAGTTCAAATTCCGCTGGGCCGTTTCAGTGCCCCTGCGCGGTCGGTGCTGAGAAGCTCTACTTCGCGGGTTTGGCCCTCGCTGCGCACGTTCAGGGTCAAGTGGCTGCCCGCGGGCTGACAGGCTGCGCCCCAGCCAGCGTGCAAAACAACAAGCCTGCGCACCAAGCGGTCAAGAATCGGTGATGCATGCCCATCCCCTCAGAGTCATTGGCGCTCCATCAGCGCAAATCCGTTTTGAGCCTTGACGCTTAACCCCATGTCCGTAAAGCTTACTGATCCGGGATCCATGTGGGCCAAAGGGGATGGATCCCGGGTCTTCGCCCGGGATGACAACAAAGGCAGGCCGCGCTGGCCATTCAACTTTGTCAGGCCGGAAAGCGTTCGCGCAGTTTGAGCTTGTAGAACTTGCCCGTCGAGGTGCGGGGCACGGCGTCAATGAACTCATAGCGGTCGGGCACCTGCCACTTGGCAAAGCCGTGCTGCAGCAAGTGCGCGGCAAAGGCTTCGGGCTGCGCTTGCTTACCCGGTTTGAGCACGATGCAGGCCAACGGGCGTTCACTCCACTTGGGGTCGGGGATGGCGATCACGGCCGCTTCGGCCACATCGGGGTGGGCCATGAGGGCGTTTTCCAGATCGACCGAGCTGATCCATTCGCCGCCGGACTTGATCAGGTCTTTGGTGCGGTCGGTGATGCGCACAAAACCCAAGGCGTCCACGCTGGCCACATCGCCGGTGCGCAGCCAGCCGTCGGCGCTGAACTTGTCTTCGCTCACCGGCACCTGGTGGTAGCTGCCGGTGATGAAGGGGCCGCGTACCTGGATTTCACCCACATGCTGGCCATCCCAAGGGGCGTCTTGGCCGTCTTCGCCCCGAATGCGCAGCTCGGTCAGGGGCACGGGCACGCCGGCCATGGCGGCGCGTCTGTAACGCTCGTCCATGGACGCGTCTTTCAGTTCCGACTTGGGGTAAGACACGGTGCACAAAGGCGAGGTTTCGGTCATGCCCCAGCCTTGCAAAATCCAGATGCCGTGCTGGTCAAAGGCGCGGATCAGCGCTTCGGGCACGGCCGCGCCGCCCACCAGCGAGCGCATGCCCATGGGCAGTTTCCAGCGGCCGGGCTGCGTGGTTTGTGCGGCTTCATAAGCCTGGATCAGGCCCATCCAGATGGTGGGCACGCCCAGCGACAAGGTGGGGGGCTCGGCCGTCATGAGGTCGAGCAGATCTTCTGGGTGCAGGTGCGGGCCGGGAAACACGAGCTTCACGCCCATCATCACCGCGCCATAGGGGATGCCCCAGCTGTTGGCATGGAACATGGGCGTGACGGGCAATATGACGTCGCTGCCTTTCAAGCCCCAAAAGTCCCCCAGGCAACCGACCAGCGTGTGCAAGATGGTGGAGCGGTGCGAGTACACCACGCCCTTGGGGCGGCCTGTGGTGCCCGAGGTGTAGCACATGGACACCGCATCGTCTTCGGCGTGCGGGGCGTATTGAAAGCCCTGTGTGTCGGTGCCCGCCAGCAGCTGCTCGTAGTCGGTGAAGGGCGCGGGCACGGCGGCACCGGAGAAGGGGAACACGATCACGTGCTCGAAACGGTAGAGGTGCGCAAACTGCTGGTACAGCGGCAGCAACACGTCGTCGATGATCAGCACCTTGTCTTGTGCATCGTTGGCGATCCAGGCGATCTCTTCGGGCGACAGGCGCAGGTTGAGGGTGTGCATCACGCCGCCCGCGGCCGGGATGCCGAAATAACACTCGAGGTGCGCGTGGTGGTTCCAGCACAGCGTGGCCACACGCTCACCCTTTTGCAGCCCCAAGTTTTGCAGGGCTTGTGCCAGCTGGCGGGTGCGTTGGTAAAAAGCGCCGTAGCTGTGCCGCACCAGTGACTTGTCGGGCAGGCGCGAGACGATCTCGTTGCTGGCAAACAAAGTGCCCGCGCGTTCGAGCAAGTGGTTCAGTGACAAGGGCATCTGCATCATGGTGCTGCAGATGGGGGGCTGGGCGGTGGATGCGTTAGAAGGTGTGGTCATGAAGGGCGTGGGTTGAACTGGTCTGCCCACATCATGCGGCCCACCGTGCCCTGTTTGGGCTAGGGCAAACCCAATGGTCCTGTCACTGATTGATTTGACACGCTGAAGTTTGAATTTCCCTGTACCCGACATTCGCATCGCGTCGGACAAAGCCGCCTTTGCCGAGAGTTTTCTCAAAGTGGGCACCATGCCGTCGGCAGCCACTTGCCAGGGCCTGTGTTGGCACGCCCCTTGCACAGCCAGAAGGCCACGTTTAACACCTATTTGTATAGACAGCAAGATGGTGCATTTCCCGATGCCTTTTGGGGTGTTGGTGATGATGATGCACAGTGCTGGTGCGATTGCTAGGAGAGATGTTGTGTCCTGGACGCGTGCAGCGATTTTTTTGGCCGCACCCTGTCTATACAGGCAAGATGGGGTGTAGGTGATGGCTGTGTGCCTGCGTCCAGGTGCCGATTCCCGGCATTGCCAGCGTGGGCTCGATCAACAAAAGGAGTTCCTTCATGCGCAAATCCAACGTCAAATTCGCCTCGCTGATGCTGGCGGGTGCCCTCGCCGCCACATTGGCGATTCCCGCCCAGGCCCAAGAGGTCAAGCTCGCTTTGGGCATGTCCGGCTGGACCGGCTTCGCCCCGCTGACCTTGGCCGACAAAGCGGGCCTGTTCAAAAAACATGGTCTGGATGTGGAGCTGAAAATGATTCCCCAGAAAGACCGCCACCTGGCCCTGGCCTCCAATGCGGTGCAGTGCGCCGCCACCACAGTGGAAACCCATGTGGCCTGGAACACCAACGGCGTGCCCATCGTGCAGATTTTCCAGATGGACAAGTCCTACGGTGCAGACGGTCTGGCCGTGCGCGCTAACGTCAGCAACTTTGCCGACCTCAAGGGCAAGACCATCGGTGTGGACGCACCGGGCACCGCGCCTTACTTTGGCCTGGCCTGGATGCTCAGCAAAAACGGCATGAGCCTCAAAGACGTCAAGCTGACCACCTTGTCGCCACAGGCCGCGGCGCAGTCATTTGTGGCGGGGCAAATTGACGCGGCCATGACTTACGAGCCTTATCTGTCCACCGTGCGCGGCAACCCGCAAGCGGGCAAGATCTTGGCCACCACGCTCGACTACCCCATGGTCATGGACACCGTGGGTTGCTCGCCAGACTGGCTCAAGGCCAATCCCAAGGCCGCGCAAAGCCTAGCCAACGCTTACTTTGACGCTTTAGAGATGATCAAGGCCGACCCGGCCAAGTCCAACGAGATCATGGGCGCAGCCGTCAAGCAAACGGGCGAGGCTTTTGCCAAGTCATCGGCATTCCTGCGCTGGCAAGACAAGGCGGCCAATCAGAAGTTTTTTGCGGGTGAACTGCAAGCTTTCATGAAAGACTCGGCCGCGATCTTGCTCGAAGCCGGTGTGATCCGCAAAGCACCGACCGACTTCTCGGTCATGTTCAACACCAGCTTCATCAAGTAAATCGATGACCACCGCACATCCGACTTCGCCGTCTGTCAACACGGTGCGGCCACGCCGCCGCGCACTGGCCCCACTGGAGCCGGTGCGTGCGCAGTCGCGGTGGTTGCTGGGCATCGCTTTTTTCATTCTGTTTTTTGGGGTCTGGGCGTTTTTCACGCTGGGCGGCTATGTCTCGCCCACCTTTTTGGCCAGTCCCGTCACCATGGTGCAAGAGGCCCTGCTCTTGTTCACTGAATTCAACTTCAGCCACGACATCGCCATGACGATTTGGCGTGTGCTGGCGGGCTTCATTTTGGCCACCCTGATCGCCGTGCCGCTGGGCATCGCCATGGGCGCGCACAAAGGGGTCGAGGCTTTCCTCGAACCCTTCGTGTCCTTTTGCCGTTACCTGCCTGCCTCGGCCTTCATTCCTTTGTTGATCTTGTGGGCGGGCATTGGCGAGCTGCAAAAAGTGCTGGTGATTTTCATCGGCTCGGTGTTTCAGATCGTGTTGATGGTGGCGGTGTGTGTGGGCGCGGCGCGGCGCGACTTGGTCGAAGCCGCTTACACCTTGGGTGCCAATCCGGCTGGCATCGTCAAGCGCGTCTTGATCCCCGGCGCAGCGCCTGAGATCGCCGAGATCTTGCGCTTGGTCTTGGGCTGGGCCTGGACCTATGTGATCGTCGCCGAGCTGATTGGTTCATCTTCGGGCATTGGCCACATGATCACCGACAGCCAGGCGCTCTTGAACACGGGCCAAATCATCTTCGGCATCATCGTCATCGGCCTCATTGGCCTGGTGTCTGACTTCGCCTTCAAGGCGCTCAACCGCCGCCTGTTTGCCTGGAGTTCACTGTGAGCAGCCAACTGTCCATCCAAGGTGTCTCACGCGTCTTCACTTCGCCCAAGGGTCAAACAACCCAGGCGCTCACGCCGGTGGATTTTGAAGTGCGCGAAAACGATTTCGTCACCATCCTCGGGCCATCGGGCTGTGGCAAATCCACCTTGCTGCGCATCGTGGCGGGGCTGGACCAGCCCACCACCGGCCAGGTGCTGCTGGACGGCCAACCGGTGCAAGGCCCGGGCGCTGACCGGGGCATGGTGTTTCAGAGCTACACGCTGTTTCCGTGGCTCACCATTGAGCAAAACATCCGCTTTGGCCTGCGCGAGCGCGGCATGCCCGAGCGCGACCAAAAAGAGCGGGCCGATTACTTCATTGCCAAAGTCGGCTTGCGCGGTTTTGAGCAGCACTTTCCCAAGCAGCTGTCGGGCGGTATGCAGCAGCGCACCGCGATTGCACGCGCATTGGCCAACGACCCCAAAATTTTGTTGCTCGACGAGCCCTTTGGCGCCCTGGACAACCAGACTCGGGTGCTGATGCAAGAGCTGCTCTTGGGTATTTGGGAGTCGGCGCAAAAAACCGTGCTGTTCGTCACGCACGACATCGATGAAGCCATCTTCATGGCCAACCGCGTGGCGGTGTTCAGCGCGCGGCCCGGTCGCATCAAGACCGAGTTGGCGGTGGATTTTCCGCACCCTCGGCATTACACGATCAAGACTTCGCCGGAGTTCATGGCCCTCAAAGCGCGATTGACCGAAGAGATCCGCGCTGAGTCCATGGCCACCGATGTGCATTGATCGCCTGCTTTTGCAAACCATGAACACGCTGCCATGACCCGCCTGCTTGCCCCACGCAATCGCGCCGTTCATGCGCCACGCCCCGTGGCGGGTGAACCCGTGGCCTTGTTCCAGCAGATCAAAGACCACATTGCTCGCCAGATCCAGGACGGCACGCTGCGCGCAGGTGACCGCCTGCCGTCTGAGCACGAACTGGTGGCGCAGTTTGGCATCTCGCGCATGACCGTCAACCGGGCGCTGCGAGAACTTGTCGCTCAAGGGCGCATCGTGCGCGTGGCAGGTGTGGGCAGTTTTGTGGCCGAAAAAAAACCGCAATCCACTTTGCTGCAAATCGTCAACCTGGCCAGCGAGATTCGCCAACGCGGCCACGACTACGCCTGCGAAATGCTGGTGGTCGAACGTGTGGCAGCCACCCTCGAAGTGGCAGCGGCTTTGAATGTGCGCACGGGCGAATCGGTGTTCCATTCGGTGTGCGTGCACCTGGAAGACGGCGTGCCCATCCAGCTCGAAGACCGCTTTGTCAACCCGCAGGTGGTGCCTGATTTTGCGCAGCAAGACTTCAGCGTGCAGCAACCGTCTGAATTTTTGGTGCGCACCGTGCCCTTTGACGAAATCGAGCATGTGGTCGATGCCGTCTTGCCCACGGCCGAACAGGCGCAGCGCCTGCAGATGGACGCGGCCGAGCCCTGCTTGTTGCTCACGCGCCGCACCTGGACGCAAGGCACGCCCGTGACCCTGGTGCGGTGCTTGCACCCCGCCAGCCGATACCGTTTGGGCAGCCGCTACCAATCCAGCGGCAACCCCATTTCTACCTGACCGAATTGTTGCCCCTTTCAAGGAGTTCACCATGTCTTCTCTCACCGATCCCCGCCTTGACCCGACCCGTGTGGTGCGTGCCCCCCGTGGTGGCGAATTGACCTGCAAGAACTGGGTCACCGAAGCGGCTTACCGCATGGTCCAGAACAACCTCGACCCCGAAGTGGCAGAAAACCCGCAAAGCCTGGTGGTGTACGGCGGCATTGGCCGCGCTGCGCGCGACTGGGCCTGCTTTGACCAGATCCTGGCTTCGCTCAAAGACCTGAACGAAGACGAGTCCTTGCTGATCCAGTCGGGCAAGCCGGTGGGCGTGTTCAAGACGCACGCCAATGCGCCGCGCGTGCTGATCGCCAACTCCAACCTCGTGCCCAAGTGGGCCAACTGGGAGCACTTCCATGAACTCGACCGCAAGGGCTTGTTCATGTACGGGCAGATGACCGCAGGTTCTTGGATTTACATCGGCACCCAAGGCATCGTGCAAGGCACTTTTGAGACCTTCGTCGAGGCTGGCCGCCAGCACTACAACAACGACTGGACAGGCCGCTGGATTCTCACTGCGGGCCTGGGCGGCATGGGCGGCGCGCAGCCTTTGGCAGCCACTTTGGCGGGGGCTTGCTCGCTCAACATCGAATGCCAGCAAAGCAGCATCGACTTCCGCTTGCGCACCCGCTATGTGGACAAGCAGGCCAAAGACCTGGACGAGGCCCTGGCCCTGATCGCGCAACACACCGCCGCCAAAGAGGCGGTGTCGATTGCCTTGCTGGGCAACGCGGCAGACATCCTGCCCGAGCTGGTGCATCGGGCAAAAGCGGGTGGCATGCGCCCCGATTTGGTGACCGACCAGACTTCGGCGCACGACCTGATCAACGGCTACCTGCCCCCGGGCTGGACCGTGGCGCAGTGGAAAGCCGCCCAACACGACCCTGCACAACACGCCCGCCTGAAGGCCGAGGCCTCCCAAGGCTGCGCCACCCAGGTGCAAGCCATGCTGGACTTTCAGGCCATGGGCATCCCCACGGTCGACTACGGCAACAACATCCGCCAGGTGGCCTTTGACCATGGTGTGAAAAACGCCTTTGATTTTCCCGGCTTTGTGCCCGCCTACATCCGCCCCATGTTCTGCGAAGGCAAAGGGCCGTTCCGCTGGGTGGCCTTGTCGGGTGACCCCGAAGACATCTACAAAACCGACGCCAAGATCAAGGAACTGTTCCCCAACAACACGCACACCCACCGCTGGCTCGACATGGCGCGTGAACGCATCAGCTTTCAGGGCCTGCCCGCACGCATTTGCTGGCTGGGCCTGGGTGAGAGGCACCTGGCCGGTCTGGCCTTCAACGAGATGGTGCGCACGGGCGAGCTCAAAGCCCCCATCGTGATCGGGCGCGACCACCTGGACACCGGCTCGGTGGCCAGCCCCAACCGTGAGACCGAAGCCATGAAAGATGGCACCGACGCCGTGAGCGACTGGCCGCTGCTCAATGCTTTGCTCAACACCGCAGGCGGTGCCAGCTGGGTCAGCCTGCACCACGGCGGCGGCGTGGGCATGGGTTATTCGCAGCACTCGGGCATGGTCATCGTGGCCGACGGCACCGACGCGGCGGCCGAGCGCTTGGCGCGTGTGCTGGTCAACGACAGTGCCTCAGGCGTGATGCGCCACGCTGATGCCGGCTACGAGCTGGCCGTGGCCACGGCCAAAAAGCAAGGGCTGAAGCTGCCCATGGTCAAGTGATGTGACTATTGATCCGGCCCCATGAAGTCTTGCGCAACAGCCAAGTCATGGATTTTTGCAGGAGCCCACCCCTGTGGGCGATGGGCGTGGCACACGACCTGCAAACCATCGCCTACAGGGTGGGCTCCTACAAATGAACGCGTGGCTGAAGAACACAGGGGCTATTTAAACTTCATGGAACCGCATTCATCAGCCATGACACTGCACAGATTCACCGTTAATGATTTACCGGCCATGCCCTGGAAAAACGGTGGCGGTGTGACGCGTGAAATCGTCTGTCAGCCGCCCGGTGCCGACATGGACAGTTTTGACTGGCGCGTGAGCATCGCGCACATCGCCAGCGACGGACCGTTTTCGGCTTTTTCGGGCATCGACCGCGTCATCACTTTGCTCAGCGGCGGTGGCGTTCATTTGCTCAGTGGCGATGCTCAAGTGGATCACCCACTGGATACGCCGCTGGCACCCTTTGCGTTTGCGGGTGAAGCGGCTATCCATGCCCGCTTGCTGGCTGGCGACTGCCATGACTTCAACGTCATGACCCGACGAGGTGTTTGCAGTGCTTCGCTGCAGGTGGTGCGCAGTGCGTGCGATGGGTCTGCTGCATCGCAGGGCTTGTTTATGGCGGTGCAAGGGCATTGGTTGCTGGAAGGCGCAAGCTCTCAAACGCTCGCGCCGCAGCAAGGTCTGTGGTGGTCTGATGCGTCAGTGGCTTGGCGCTTGCGCCCACAAAGCCCTGATGCGGCGCTCTTGGCTTTGAACATTTCGCTTTGAATATTTCGCATTTGCACTTCTTTTTCACTGAACATGAACGCTTCAATGCCCCCTGATTCATGGCCCAGTGCCGACGGCGTCTGGCATCACTTGCACCTGGCCCCCGAGGCCTTGGGTGCTGGCGCTTCAGCCGTGCCTGATGCGGCCATCGTGGTCGTGCAAGGGGCCATCGCCTGGGTGGGTGCCCACGCCGATTTGCCAGCCTCTTATCGGCCACTGCCACAACACGACGGCCAGGGCGCCTTGGTCACGCCCGGTCTGGTCGACTGCCACACGCACCTGGTGTACGGCGGGCAGCGTGCCAACGAATTCGCCATGCGCTTGGCCGGAGCCAGCTACGAAGAGGTGGCGCGTGCCGGGGGCGGCATTGTGTCGAGCGTCAAGGCCACACGCGAGGCGAGCGAAGACACCTTGTTCGACGCGGCCGTGCCCCGTTTGCAGGCTTTGCTGGCCGAAGGCGTTTGCGCCATCGAGATCAAATCCGGCTATGGCCTGAGTCTGGAGCACGAACGCAAACAACTGCGTGTGGCCCGGCGTCTGGGCGAGGTGTTTGGCGTCACGGTGCGCACCACGTTTTTGGGTGCGCATGCGCTGCCGGCCGAATACGCCGGGCGCAGCGACGACTACATCCAGCTGGTGTGTGAAGAGATGATGCCCACGCTCGCCGCCGAAGGCCTGGTGGATGCAGTGGATGTGTTTTGCGAAACGATTGGCTTCACGCTGGCGCAGACCGAGCAGGTGTTCCAGGCCGCGCAAGCGCTGGGCTTGCCGGTCAAGCTGCATGCCGAACAGCTGTCGGACATGGGCGGCTCGGCGCTGGCGGCGCGTTTCGGCGCTCTGTCGTGCGACCACATCGAACACCTGAGCGCCGAAGGCATCGCCGCCATGCGGCAAGCCGGCACGGTGGCCGTGCTCTTGCCGGGCGCTTACTTCACCCTGCGCGACACCCACATGCCGCCCATTGCTGAACTGCGTGCTGCTGGCGTGCCCATGGCCGTGTCCACCGACCACAACCCGGGCACGTCGCCTGTTTTGAGTTTGTTGTTGATGGTCAACATGGCCTGCACCTTGTTTCGTTTGACGGTGCCTGAAGCGCTGGCGGGCGTGACACGCCATGCCGCGCAGGCACTGGGCTTGCAAGCCACGCACGGGCGCATCGCGGTCGGGTGCCCCGCCAATTTCGTGCTCTGGCCTTTGGGCGATGTGGCAGAACTGGCCTATTGGCTGGGCCAGCGCCCGACCTGCAGCGTGGTGCGCCAAGGCCGTTTGGCAGTCGACGGCTTGCGCGTGAAGCGGAGCGCAGCATGAACGAGCGCAGCCTGTTTACCGATCACGCCTTGTTGCCCAGTGGTTGGGCGCGTGATGTGCTGTTGTCGTGGAACGACCAAGGCTTGATCACGGGTGTGAATGCGCAGGCCAATTGCCCTGAAGGTACGGCACGCGCCACTGGCCCCGTGGTGCCCGGCATGCCCAATTTGCATTCGCACGCATTCCAAAGAGCGTTTGGCGGTTTGACCGAATACCGGGGAGCCATCCAAGACAGCTTCTGGAGCTGGCGCAGCCTGATGTACCGCTTTGCAGCGGCCATCACGCCCGAACAACTCGAAGCCATTGCCACGGGTCTGTATGTCGAGATGCTGGAGGCCGGTTACACCAGCGTGTGCGAATTCCATTACGTGCACCACGACAGCGATGGCCGTCCTTATGCCGATGACGCCGCTATGTCGATTTGCCTGTTGCGAGCCGCTGCACGCTCTGGCATGGGCCTGACTTTGTTGCCCGTGCTGTACCAGACCAGTGGCTTTGGCAGCACGCCGCCCAGTATTGGCCAGCGGCGCTTCATCCGCTCCACCGACAACATGCTGGCCTTGCTGCAAAAGCTCAAACCCTTGTGCGAGGTGCAAGGTGCACGCCTGGGGCTGGCGCCGCACTCTTTGCGCGCCGTGCCCCCCGACAGCTTGCGCGAAGCGCTGGCCGGTTTGCAAGCCTTGGACGCCACAGCCCCGGTGCACATCCACATTGCCGAGCAAACCGCCGAGGTCGATGCCTGCCTGGCCTGGAGCGGGCAGCGTCCGGTGCAGTGGCTGCTTGAGCACGCCCCGGTCGATGCGCGTTGGTGCTTGGTGCACGCCACCCACATGAGCGCCGAGGAAAGCACCCGCGCCGCCCGCACGGGCGCGGTGGCGGGCCTGTGCCCCAGCACCGAGGCCAATTTGGGCGATGGCATTTTTGATGCCCCCACTTGGTTGCAAGCCAGCGGTCGTTGGGGCGTGGGCTCTGACAGCCACGCCTGCGTCAACGCTGCCGAAGAGCTGATGCAACTCGAATACAGCCAGCGCCTGGCCACGCGCCAGCGCAATGTGCTGGCCAGTGCCGCGCAGCCTTCGGTGGCCACATCCATGACCTTGCAAGCGGTGGTCGGTGGCGCTCAAGCCAGTGCGCGGCCAGTAGCCGGCTTGGCTGTGGGTCAGCAGGCCGACATGGTGGTGCTGGATGCACAGCACCCACTGCTGTGCGACCTGCCCACGCCTGAGGCCATGCTGTCGGCCCATGTGTTTGCCAGCCATCGCCAATCGGCCCTGCAGCAGGTGTGGGTGGCGGGCCGTGTGCAGGTGCAATCGGGCCGCCATGTTTTGCACGACACGGCCTTGAGTGGCTTGGTCACCGCACGTCAACAATTGCTGAAGAACACCCCATGACTTTTCAAACCAGCGAGCCTGCTTTCCGCTTTCGCCAAGGCACACGCCCTTTGCTGATCTCGATGCCGCATGCGGGCACACATGTGCCGCCTGCGCTGGCCGCACGCCTCACCGACGAAGCCCGGCTCGTGCCCGACACCGACTGGCATCTGGAGCGCCTGTACGACTTCGCTGATGAGTTGGGTGCCTCTGTGCTGGTGGCCACGCATTCGCGCTTTGTCATCGACCTGAACCGCCCGCCGGACGGGGCCAGCCTGTACCCCGGGCAAAGTGTGACCGGCCTGTGCCCGGTGGACTTGTTCGACGACCAGCCGCTGTATCGCGACCCGGCCGATGTGCCGAGCGAGGCGGAAATCGCCGAGCGCCGCGCAACCATTTGGCAGCCGTACCACACGCAGTTGGCGCAAGAGCTGACCCGCATTCAGGCCCAGCACGGCGTGGCCGCCTTGTGGGACGCGCACTCGATCCGCTCGGTGCTGCCGCGTTTTTTTGAAGGCCGCTTGCCCGACCTGAACCTGGGCACCGCCAACGGGGCCAGCTGCAGCCCAGCGCTGGCAGAACAGCTGCTGGCCATTGGCAAGCAAGCCACCGGTTACACCGCTGTTTTGAACGGCCGCTTCAAGGGCGGCCACATCACCCGCCAATACGGCAACCCGGCGCAAGGCATCCACGCGGTGCAGCTGGAAATGACCCAGTGCAGCTACATGCAAGAAAGCTGGCCGTTTGACTACCTGCCCGAGGTGGCGGCGGGTGTGCAGCCGCATGTGCGCAAGCTGCTGGAGGTGGTGTTGGCGTTTGTGGAAGCAAAATCCCAAACGCTTGCATGAGCTCTTGCGCCTTTATATGCTGACTTGCTTCAAAGGCTTTGATGCAAGCGCTGCTGTTAAATGTGTCGATAAATCAATACGCTACGTCTGCTTTGTCTTGTGGCGTGTAGTGCGACTCGGGCAATGACAGGTTGGCCTGGTCCAGGATGAAGTTTTCCACCTCGGCTTGGGCCTGCTCTTTTTTGGTCCAGCGGTCGAGCGGCGCGATGACCGCCAGCACGCCCGTCAGCAATCCGGGGCTGACATAACTGGTCCGCACCAGCAACACACAACATCATCATGCCCTTCACACTTCGTCCATAGCCTTCCGCCCAGACCGAAACCGTAAATACACCTCTTTCGAGATCCAATCCGTGACCAAGTGCTGAAAGCTCTTCTCGTTCATAAATCGAGCGAAGATGTCTTCGTTCTGTTCCATGCGCTCAATGAACAAGGTTTGCAGCAGGCTTGAAAACAGCAGTGAAAACTTTTCTTCTGGATTGGCTGCAGCCGCTTCGCACAGAGACGCATCGCCAACAGCCGCTTCAATGATCTGGTCAAAAAACAACTGATCTGCGTCGGTGAAGTCTGTTCCAAATCGATCATTCAGTGAGTCGATCAAACGCGACAAAGGCGTTTCTTCGTCGCGCTGCAAACCTGAACCTACATCGCGTGGGCCATCCAGCGGGTTGCCTTTGCCATCACGCAGGCTGATAGAGCCCTCACTGATTTTTTGCAGACGGTAGTACTCCAGCCTCACTTCATCGTCAAAGTCGTAGCGTGGGCCACTCTCGCGGCGAGGCAGCTTGGTCGAGAGGAAGCGCAAGAAGGTGTAGAGCCGTTCCAAATCAGAGTCTTGATACGGTATGACTTGCGACAAAAACGCGTACAGATTTCGAAAGGCCTGCAGCTTGCCACGCCAAAGCTCAGCCGCCTCTTCTTCGGTTCGCTGCAGATCACGGAAACGATCAACAGCCGTGTCCAGCGCCGCATTCATGGCTTGGTGGTCTGCGGGGCTCTGTCTCTGTCTAGGTTTGAAGTACACCGCAATAAAACGCTCAACCTCGTCGTGTGTGTAAATGCCGCTTGCGTCAAGTTCTGCCTTGATGGCGTACATCTGATTCGGGTCAGCCTCTTCGCCCATTTCTGCGCCGTCGAAGTAGTCCTTAAACGCTTGGCGAATTTCGTCCCGGTCATTCACAAAATCCAACACGAAGGTGTCTTCTTTCAAAGGGTGCATGCGATTCAGGCGCGACAGTGTCTGTACCGCCTGAATGCCTGCCAAGCGTTTGTCCACATACATGGTGTGGAGCAGCGGCTGGTCAAAGCCTGTCTGGTACTTCTCTGCCACCAGCAACACCTGGTAATCTGGTCCGCCAAACGCTTCGGGCAATTCGGTTTCCTTCATGCCACCGTTCATGGCGAACTCGGTGTACAGCTTGTCGGGCACCAGCTCGTCTTGCACTTGCCCTGAAAATGCCACCAGTGTTTTGATCCAGCCGTAACCCTTTTCTCGGATGTAGGCATCAAACGCCAGCTTGTACCGCACAGCCTCCAGGCGTGAACCTGTCACCACCATCGCTTTGGCTTTGCCGCCCAGTTTGTGATGAGTCACCGCATTGAAGTGCTCCACCATCACCTCGGTTTTTTGTGCAATGTTGTACGGGTGCAGCCGCATGAAGCGCGCCAGCGCCTTGGCCGCTTGTTTGCGCTCCACGTTGGGATCGGCATCGCTGGCGTTCACCAGTTTGTAATAAGTGGCGTAGGTGGTGTAGTGGGCCAGCACATCCATGATGAAGCCCTCTTCAATGGCCTGCCTCATGGTGTAGCGGTGAAACGCGTGCCCCGTGCCGTTGTCTGTGCCATCGGCACCGCGCCCAAACACCGCCAGCGTCTTGTGCTTGGGGGTGGCAGTGAACGCATAAAAGCTGATGTTGGCCTGCCGCCCGCGCTTGGCCATGCTGCGGTACAGCTCGTCTAGGTCTTTGGCACCTTCTTCTACGGCGTAGCGCGCAGCCTCCTGGCGCAGCACGTCGCCGCCCAGCACCTCTTTCAGGTCCGTGGCTGTTTCACCCGATTGCGAACTGTGCGCCTCGTCAATGATGACGGCACAGCGCCGTGTGGGCAGCACACCTTCGCCACCTTCACCCCGCTCTTCGGCCATCTTGAGTAACTGACGCGTGACGAAGGGAAACTTTTGCAGCGTGGAAATGATGATGGGCACGCCTGTTGTCAGCGCCTCGGCCAGCTGGCGTGAGTCCTCGTCAATTTTTTGCACCACGCCTTGGCGGTGCTCAAACTGGTAAATCGTGTCTTGCAGCTGCTTGTCCAGCACGCGTCGGTCGGTGATGACAATCACCGAGTCAAACACCTTGGCGTCTGCTGTGTCGTGCAGCGACGCCAAGCGATGCGCCAGCCAACCGATGGTGTTGCTCTTGCCACTGCCAGCCGAATGCTCGACCAAGTAGTTATGGCCTGGGCCTTCTTGCTTGGCTGCGGCCTCCAGCGCACGCACCGCTTGCAGCTGGTGGTAGCGCGGGAAGATCATGGTTTCTTTGCGAATCTTGCGGCCCTCTTCTGTGCGACGCTCTTCCTCTTGCAAATGCATAAAGCGGGCGAGGATGTCCAGCAAGCTATCGCGCTGCCAAACCTCTTCCCATAGGTAAGCCGTGCGGTAAGCGCGGCCTTGCGGGTCGGGCGGGTTGCCTGCACCGCCATCATGTCCTTGGTTGAAAGGCAAGAAGTGCGTGGCGCTGCCCGCCAGCCGCGTGGTCATGAACACCTCTTCGGTGTCTACCGCAAAGTGCACGAGCGCCCGGCGCTTGAACTCAAACAGCGGCTCGCGGTGATCGCGGTCTTGCTGATACTGCGCAATGGCGTGGCGCACCGTCTGCCCTGTCATGGCGTTTTTCAGCTCAGCGGTGACGACAGGAATGCCGTTGACCGATAAAACCAAATCCAACTCATTGGTGTTGCGTTGGCTGTAACGCAGCTGGCGCGTGATGCCCATGCGGTTGGCTGCGTACTGCGCAGCCAGCTCGGGGTTCATGCCATGCGCGGGCTTGAAGAACGCCACGCGCAGTGTCCGGCCATGGCACTTAAAACCATTGCGCAACACAGCCAGCGTACCGTGGTGGTCTAACCAATGCGTGAGGTCTTTGAGAATCTGGGCTTCGGTTTGGGCCCCGTTTAAAGACTCCAAACGCGCCCATTCTTTGGGCTGGGTAGCGCGAATGAAGGCGAGAGCTTCTTGTGGGAAGAAGTTGTTGGACAGGTCGTAGGATGACTTGTCCAAGGGTTGGTGTCCGTTGGCGAGTAGCGTGGCTTCGATGGTGGATTCAAAGGATTCTTCGTCATGTCGCTTGTTCATGTTGTCCCCTAATTGACTCGGCCTTCCAGCTTCGCCAAGTGCCTTAGCGCAATCTGACGAAGCGGGATGCAGAACTCTTTGAATTTCTGTTCTGCATTGCGATACCTCCATGCTGCAAGCAGTTGATTGACCTTTGCTGGGGACGAGAGTGGTCGTTTTGACTTTGGGTGAAGCCCCATCTCGATGAAGGCTTGGCGCCGAAGCTCTTGCAATCGAGCATTGTTCAGTCCAATCTTCTCGATGGTATTTTTGCCCGCTGCGTCAGCTTCGTTCTCAACCTTGATTTCACCGCTCAACTCAAAGCGAAATCTGGCCTCACATCCTTCCACCAACGGTGACACAAATCCGTTCAGGTCGTCGGCTGGCCACCAGTCTTCCTTCTTGACAGCCCCGTACTCGGGTCGAGGCGCGCCGGGCGAGGGAAAGCAGGCAACCATGTTTTCCCATGCAACATCAAGGCGTTTGCGCTCCTGCTGGGCAGCCTCACGTGCGTCGTCTTCTTTTCGGCACAGTGTCTGTGGCCTCACGTGTTCGATGTGAGCCGAGGCTTCACATATGAGCTTGAGTGTGTATGCGCATAGATAGCCTTGCTCTATGAGCAGGGCTGCGACTACCTCTTCGTTCGGAAATCCTCCGTTGCCGTACTCCAGGTTCTGCGGCACCGCCGCATTTGCTGTGCGCCATTGTGTCAGTGCCGCGCATTCATTGCCTTTCTGAATCCATCTCATCACCCAAAACCTCCCATCGATCAATCGCTGCATTGGCGCCAATCAGTTCCTTGTCATCACCGAACTCTGCACGCAGGGCTGTGACTATGCCCCTTGCAGTTTCGAGTTCACCGTCTTCCATTAACCGGTCGATTTCATCAAGGCCAGCCTGCAACCTTTCATTTCTCTCCGGTGTGTCCATGACGTGGCGCAGAATCCAGCCACTATCACGCCCAAGCGATTCGTCAAGCACGTCAAACCCTCCGTCCTCGCTAAGCAACACTGCACGACCCGCAGGGGTCTCACCAATAACCTGTGGTGAGTGGCTGGTCACTATGAACTGCAAATTTGGGAAAGCCGTCGTGAGGCTTGCAACAATTCGCCGTTGCCATTGTGGGTGAAGGTGCAGATCAATTTCATCGATCAACACCACCCCCTGACCATTGATTGTTGGATTCGGGTCCTTCGGGTTTAGCTGAGCGAGTCGGCGTGCAATGTCAAAGCCCAAAACCACCAAGCTGCGTTCACCGTCTGACAACTCTTCAACTTGAAGACTCATCGGTTCTGTGACCGTATGGAGATCTTTCGTTGGAGAATTCGTATCAATACGTTGGCGAGACACTTGCTTTGTTACCCAAAGGGTGCCGCCTTCGAGGCGCCAGTTCGATAGCTCCGGCAGCATTGCGGTGATCGCCTCGAGTACCGAAGTCTTTTGCCTTGAGCTGTTACCGTTTGGAGCTTCAAGAGCGATTTGTTCCTTGACGCGCAGCCACTCGACTAGGTCTTTAATTCGTAGGCCTCGTTCGGTGTAAAAAGCCCTGAAGTAGCCTGGATTGGTTGAGCGTCCAACTTTAGAGATCTCGTCTGAGGGATGAGCACGTCTGACTGAAAAGTGCAGCCCCAACGGTTGGTTATCTAAATCTTTAAAAGCTTTGGGACCAGATTCAAGAACGGCCTCAGGCTGGTCGGAGCGACGCAGCTCGCGTATGTCGGGGTTTTCCGTTGTCTGATTGCGCAAGCTGCCTTGTGGGTTGTTGACGTGAGTGAGTAGACTTTTCTTGACGAGATAGGTATATGGCCCGTCTCCATGACACGAGAACATTAACTCTGCCGTCATTTCATCAGCCCCGCGCATCACGTCGTTGGTCTGAAATTCTGTTCCGAAGCGAGGTGTTTTAGCAAACATCTGAAGTGCATGCGCCAACATCACACGCAGAGCATCCAAAATTGATGTCTTGCCAACTCCATTTACGCCAACTATCAAATTGATCCCAGGATGAAATACCAAAGAACGGTGAACAACGCCTCTGAAGTTGGTTAGTGTCAGTTTTTCGATTTTCATTTTTGTCCCCCTGCAACCATCCTTGCGATCAAGGCGAAACGCCTTTCCGCTAGAAGCGTAATGGTCTTCTCTGTTGCTTGTTTCAAGGCATCAAGATTGGCGGTTGCCTTGTTGATTTTTTCAACGATTGTGCGTTGCTCTTCGAGGGGGGGAACTGGCACCGCCATATCTCGAAATTCGTCCCAATACAGACGAAGCCGATCCCAAACTATGCCGTGCGAGCGCCGTCCAGCTTCTGCACTGCATCCGGGTGTTTGAAGGAGTAGACCGAAATAGTTGGAGTCCAAAAATTGCGTCGGTTTTGCGACCACATAGTCGGGGCTTACTAAGCCGTCTTGTGGTACAGCTCCAACCGCACCCTGCCACATGCGCATCTTGTTGAAGCAGATATCACCTTTAATGGCGACTTTATAGGTATTCGCGTCGGCCGCAGTTTGCTCAATTCGATCTGTGGAGAATTCGCGTAAGCGAACTCCCCCGTGGATAGAGACTTCGAGTAATGGTAAGTCCGCCCGGCCACGCTGATCTCGTTCAGCGAAGAGCCAAGCCGCACGAGATACATCCCAGTGTTTTGGAATGTCACCGAGCCAATCGATGCCTGAGTCGCGCATTGGTACGTCTGGGTTCAGGCCCCGCGTAACGGCGCTGGCGATGAAGGCACGACGCTTTTCTGCCATCAAATTGACCAGCCCCTGCTTTTCTCGAATGAGGCCCTCCACTCGCGCTACCAGTGACTGTGCGCGTTGAACACAAGTCAATTGTTGAGGTATCGGCGGCAGTGGTATTTCAAACGCACCGATTTGCTCGAAGTTCAGGCCCTCGCGAGATGAGCCGTTCTCACCAAAGCGAATCTCGTTCTGGATCATTGGCGACTGCAACACTAAATTCAAAAAAGTCGGCACTAACTGGTTAGTGTTGGATCGAATGATGCAGACATGCTGGTTAACGTTGGCAGCTTCAAACGCTACAGGAACAACGGTGCAACGACCAATTGACGCGCCAGTAATGTTCAGCAAAACATCATTGGGTTGCACACGAGTTGAAGCCATGTCATCGTCCATTTCCTGGTCGATGTAAACCACATCGTCTAGGCGCAGTCCGTCAAAATGAACGTTTTGGCTTCGTAGCAGCATCACACCAGAAGTGATGTAGACCTCGGCACCCCCTTTCGGAGTTTTGCCGCTGCCAATTTTGCTAACCAGATACTTCAAGGGCACCTTGGGCCAAGCAGCACTCATGGCCTACCCTCCACCGCCCGATACGCCTGCTGCGGATCGTTGGGTTCTTCCGGCCGTGTCATCACCAGTCGGCCATCGCGCATGAGCGGGCGCAGGTAGTTTTGCCGTACCACTTCTGGGTTGCGGCGCAATACCAAAGCCAGTTCGTCCACCGGCCAGTCGCGCAGGCTGCACAAGGCCACAACCAAGTCTTGTACTTCTTGAGGTGGGTGGCGCTGGCCGATGGCCCCTAGCCGGGCAGCCAAAGAGCCGGTCAGCTCGTCCAGCAAGGCGGCGCGGGCCGTGTCTTGCGCGTTGGTTTGGAGGTTGCTAGTTAACTCACTGGGGTTACTAGATAAGCCGCTGGGGTTACTAGATAAGCCATTGGGGTTGCTAGATAAGGGGCTGTTTGCCCCTTCTGCCAATGCTTGTTGACCTAGGCCCAGCCGTTCGGCAGGCACATAGTAGGTGGCCGAGCCACGGCCTTTTTGCACCAGCAAGCCTGCATCACGCAGGCGGCGCAAGGCAGCGCTGGCGCTGTGGGTGTCTACCTTGTTCAGGGTGCGGTAGTTGGCGTTATCAATGGCTCCGGCCTCGCGCACCACCACCAGGGCTTTGGCTTCGTCGGGGCTGAGCTGGGCATCTTTGAACTGGGCCAACCAAGCCACGTCATCGGCACCCAAAAAGTGGTGAAAGAAGTAGCGGGCCACAAACTGGTCGTTGCCCCGGTCAGACTCAAACAATGGCGGGGTCAGCCCAGCCTGCTCCATGGTGTCGCGCATCACGCGGATACCGCTGCCTTTGGTTTCTGCAAAGCGGGTTTCGTGCAACACGGCGGCAATGCGGGGGTTACGTGGCTCACTGCCGGGCTCGCCCAAGTGCTCGGGCGACTTGAGCGAAAAACCTGGGTTGCGAATTTCCAGCCGGTTGGCATAGCGGATGATTTGCACCGGGCTATGGCTGCGGTAGCTGCGGTGCATGAGGGCGTTAACCAGCGCCTCGCGAATCACACGTTGGGGGATGACGGGTTTGTCTTGGCGTTGCAGGTCGCCTTCTTTGAGGGCAAAGCCTTTGGGCAGGTCATCCAGCACGGCGGCTTGGGCGCGGCGGATCAGCCGAAACAACGGGTCGCGCAGTTCGATGGTGTCAAAGCGGCGCTCTGGGTCTGGCACCCAGTCGCGGCCAGGCACGCGGATGTAGTCCACCCGCGTCATGGGAAAACAGCGGCGCAAAGCCTGCGCCGTGCCAAAGAGCATGATGCCCGCCACGGTGGGGCGTAAGTTGCCTTGCTCGTCTTTGCTGATGCACCCAAGTGAGCGCAGCAATTCTTCGTCGGTCCAGCGCAGCTCTTCGGCATCGGGGTTGGCTTGGGCTCGGGTTTGGCGGTAGTCGGCCAGGGCTTCGGGGGCGATGTCGTCCAGCGTGGCGTCGGGCACCAAGCTGGCATCAAAGCTTTCACGCTGGCGGCCTTGGTAGAAGACGGCCAGGTCGTCGTCGGTGCAGTGTTGGTCCACACTGCCCACGCGGCGCAGTGCACCTTTGGGCAGACCTTGGGCTTTGAAGAAAACGGGTTTGTCTTGCGGCTGCGCCTCGGGCACAAAAGCCACCACCACGGCCTGTCCGTTGACTTGCTCGGTAGTAAGCTCAATGCGTACGGGCAGGTTAAACGTTTCGCGGCATTGGGTGGCCAAGTCGGCGCACAGCTTGTCTGGCTGCGCAACACCTTCAACTTGGTAGCTTGGGAAGAGTGCTTGGTCTTCGCGCTCCACGCCCAGCAGCAACCAGCCGCCGCCCAAGCCGGGCTCGTTGGCAAAGGCGCACACTGTTTCCAGCAGCGATTTGCCAGCCTCGCTGGCGCGTTTGGCCTCGATGCGCTCGGTTTCGTCGAGCAGGTTCAGGCTTTGCAGGAGTTCCAGTGCGGTCATGGGGCCTTCGCTTCGGCGGTGACTTCGCTGAGCAGTCGCAATATCTCAGCCTCGGCCTTCTTCAAGTCGGCATCAATGTCGGCCAGCGAGCGCGGCGGGGTGAACTTGTAGAAGTGGCGGTTGAAGTTGATTTCATAGCCAACCTTGGTTTTGTCGTGGGCTATCCAAGCGTCTGGCACATGGGGAATGACTTCACGTTGGAAGTATTCATTCATGTTGACCTTGAGGGGGACGTTTTCAAAGTCACGCAGCGCAGCGTCGGCTTCATACTCAACTTGTTTGCCTGTCTGCTTGAATATGACTGGCTGGGCGCTTGGGTCGACTGCGGTAAACGCATCACGGAAGGCTTTGGCTTGGGGTGCTCGCCATTTGCTGTCACGTTGTTTCAGCACAGTTTGCGCACGCGCCCAGATGTTGTTCCAGTCGAGCGACTCATCTCGACCTATCGCGGCATCAATGGCTTGCAGGTCATCCAGCAAATTGGGGCAAGCATCGAGAAAACGCTCTTTGCCTTGCAATGTGATTTGAAACTTCAGACGCAGTGGGCGCTCAATGGTGAGGCGGTGGTAGCCAAAGTCTTGGTTATCGAACACCTTGCAGCTGTCGCTGAGCATCATGGGTCCGTACTCTTGCACGATGTCTTTGATGTTCTGGTCCGAAAACTCGCGGCGCTTGTCTCCCAAGCTGCGACGCAGTGGCTGCCAACGGTCACGTGCATCCACGAGTTGAATCTTGCCCTTGCGTCGTTGCTCTTTGCGGTTGGTCACGATCCAAATGTAGGTGCCAATGCCCGTGTTGTAGAACATCTGCTCGGGCATGGCCACGATGGCTTCAAGCCAATCGTTTTCGATGACCCATTTGCGAATCTCACTTTCGCCAGAGCCTGCGCCACCTGTAAACAGCGGCGATCCGTTAAAAACGATGGCCAAGCGTGAGCCGTCTTTACCTTCGGCGGCATCTACGGGTTCGATCTTGCTGAGCATGTGCTGCAAAAACAGCAAGGCACCGTCATTGACACGCGGCGTACCTGCACCAAAGCGACCGTTGAATGCCTGCTTTTCGTGTTCACGAACCACGTCTTTTTGTTGGCGTTTCCAGTCCACGCCAAACGGCGGGTTGGCCAAGAAGTAGTCAAAGCGTTGACCCACAAACTGGTCATCTACCAATGTGTCACCGAATCGGATGGTGGAGGTTTCTGGGTCTTTGGGGTTGCTGCGCATCAGCAGGTCAGATGCCGCCACCGCGTATGAGCGTTTGTTGAAATCTTGGCCATGCACATACAACCGCGCGCCCATTTGGTGTTCGCGCAGGTAGTTGCGAGCTTCCGACAGCATGCCCCCCGTTCCACAGGTTGGGTCCAGCAGGGTGCGAACTGTGTTGGGTTTTGTCAGCAGATCGTCGTCGTGCATGAACAACAAGTTCACCATGAGTTGAATCACTTCACGGGGGGTGAAGTGATCGCCAGCCGTTTCGTTGGCTTGCTCATTAAACCTACGAATCAGATCTTCAAATAACAAACCCATGTCGATGTTGTCCACCGATTGGGGATGCAGATCAACTTCACAAAATTTACGCACCACGAGGAACAGGATGTTGTGCTCGTGCAGCCGCTTGATTTCGTCACTGAAACTGAAGTAGTCAAAGATACGTTGGACGTTTTCAGAGAAGCCGTTGATGTAGCTTTGTAGATGTAGATGGACGTGGTCTGGGTCGCCCATCAAGCGCTCGAACGTCAGTGGCGAGTGGTTGTGAAAGCGCTGGCCTGAAACCTGGTTGAGAACGCCATCGAGCGCTTCACCGTGGTGCTTGCCGCCAAGTTTGGCGAACTTGTCCAGCACTGCCTGTTTTGTGGGCTGCAGGACGCAGTCAAATCGGCGCAAAACCACCAGAGGGAGCATGACGCGTTCGTACTGAGGCGGCCGGTATGGGCCACGCAGCAGGTCGGCGATGCTCCAAATGAAATTGGACAGTTCGTGGCTTTTGCTCATTTGTATTGAATCCAGTGACACTGACTCCGCCAATTGATGCTGAGCTTGTGCAATAAACGGCTATTGTAGGTATTCAAAATCACAGCATAGCCTCAAGTTATAAAATGCAAATTGTCCGAATTCTTTCGAGATTCGTCTCAAAAGTTGGCTCGATCTTTTTGTGATTTTTGTTACTTAGGGGTGTAACCGAATCTGAAATGCACATGGCGGCGAAGACGGTGATGATCTCAGTAGCTTCGTTGAGGTCACGTTTTAAGAGAGCCCAGCGTTGAGTGCAATGTACACACCAACATGATCGCTACGGGGGCGCCGCTTCTACAGAAAACCATTGCCCATGAAAAAAGCGCCCGAAGGCGCTTTTTTCATGGCTGCGATAAAGCTCACTTCTTCTTAGCCACCACCCGCACCATCTCCAGGCACTGCTTGGCGTAGCCCCATTCGTTGTCGTACCAAGCCACGATCTTGACGAAGGTCTTGTCGAGCGCAATACCGGCCGTGGCATCGAACACGCTGGCGCAGGGTTCGCCACGGAAGTCGGTGGAGACGACTTTTTCGTCGGTGTAACCCAGCACGCCTTTGAGTGCACCTTCGCTTTGTGCTTTCATTTCGGCGCAGATTTCGGCATAGCTGGCGTCGCTGTTCAGCTCCACGGTCAGGTCAATGACCGACACGTCCGACGTGGGCACACGGAACGCCATGCCGGTGATCTTGCCCTTGATCTCGGGGATCACCACGCCCACGGCCTTGGCCGCGCCGGTGCTGCTGGGGATGATGTTTTCGAGGATGCCTCGGCCACCGCGCCAGTCTTTGCGGGACGAGCTGTCCACGGTCATTTGGCTGGCAGTTGCTGCGTGCACCGTGGTCATCAGGCCGCGCTTGATGCCCCACTTGTCGTTGAGCACCTTGACCACGGGGGCCAGGCAGTTGGTGGTGCATGACGCATTCGACACGATGGCTTCGCCTGCGTATTTTTTGTGGTTCACGCCGTAGACGAACATGGGGATGCTGTCTTTGGACGGGGCCGAAATCACAACCTTTTTTGCACCAGCCACGATGTGCATCTGGCTGGTGGGTTCGGTCAGGTAGTGGCCAGTGCATTCGAGCACGGTGTGCACACCCATCTCACCCCAGCGCAGGTTGTGCGCATCGCGCTCGTGCGAGAGTTTGATCTTTTTGCCGTTGACGATCAGGGCGTCGTCGGTGAAGTCCACGGTGCCATCAAAGCGGCCGTGCACGCTGTCGTACTTGAGCATGTAGGCCAGGTAGTCGGCGGGCTTGGGGTCGTTGATGCCGACGATCTGGATGTCGTCGTAGCCGTGTTTGAGGGCGGCGCGCAGAGCCAGACGGCCGATGCGACCGAATCCGTTAATGCCTACTTTGATGGTCATGTGAATGCCTCAGGAGAAAGTTACGAAACCGTTACGTAACCGGATTTGAAACCAAAACCCTTGCATGGGCCTGATCCCTGAACGTGACTTCAGCGCCCGAAGGCGCTGAAGAGGTTCAACCGGTCAGTGTGCAGTGGCCTGAATCAGGCCTTGAGCAGCGCAGCGTGGACGGTGTCGGCCACGTTTTCGGCGGTGAAGCCGAAGTGTTTGAACAGCACAGGTGCGGGGGCCGACTCGCCGTAAGTGTCGATGCCGACCACGGCGGCGCAGCCGTACTTCCACCAGCCGTCGGTGGAGCCCATCTCGACCGCCACACGGGGCAGGCCAGCAGGCAGCACGCTTTGTTTGTATTCGGTGTCTTGGCGGTCAAACACGTTGGTGCTGGGCATGGAGACCACGCGCACACCGATTTTCCGTTCGGCCAGCAGCTTTTGCGCGGCCAGGGCCAGTTGCACTTCAGAGCCGGTGGCGATGATCACGCCGTGGGTCTTTTTGATGCCGACGTGCTCGGGCTCGGACAAGACATAAGCGCCACGGCTGATGTCGCCCAGATCGCTCTTGGGCGAGTAGGCCAGGTTTTGACGACTGAGCAGCAGGGCCGAAGGACGGTTGGCGTTTTGCAACGCCACGGCCCAGGCCACGGTGGTTTCGGCCGTGTCGGCGGGGCGCCACACATCCAAGCCAGGGATCAAGCGCAGGCTGGCGGCGTGCTCGATCGACTGGTGGGTCGGACCGTCTTCGCCCAAGCCAATGGAGTCGTGGGTGAAGACGTGGATCACGCGCTGCTTCATCAGCGCGGCCATGCGGATGGCGTTGCGTGAGTAGTCAGAGAAAGTGAGGAAGGTGCCGCCGTAGGGGATGTAACCGCCATGTAACGCCACGCCATTCATGATGGCGGCCATGCCGAATTCGCGCACGCCGTAGTTGATGTGGCGACCGATTTGGCCTTCAGCCGTCTTGACCACGTCACCGGCCAAGTCCACGCGGAAGGCGGGGGTGCTCTTGGTGTTGGTCAGGTTAGAGCCGGTCAGGTCGGCCGAGCCGCCCAGCATTTCGGGCAGGGCAGCGGTGAAGGCTTCCAGCGCCAGCTGGCTGGCCTTGCGGCTGGCCACGGTCTCGCCCTTCGTGTGGGCGGCCACAACGGCGTCAAACGCGACTTGGTTGAAGTTCTTGGGCAAGTCGCCCTTCATGCGGCGCACAAACTCTTTGGCTTGTGCGGGGAAGGCGGCTTTGTAAGCGGCAAAGGCGGTGTTCCACTCGTCTTCGCGGGCTTTGCCTGCGGCTTTGGCATCCCAGTCGGCATACACCTCTTTGGGGATCTTGAAGGGCTCGGCCGTCCAGCCCAGGGCTTCGCGGGTGAGCTTGATTTCTTCAGCGCCCAGCGGCTCGCCGTGGGCTTTGGAGGTGCCCGCACGGTTGGGCGAGCCCTTGCCGATGGCGGTCTTGCAGACGATCAGGGTGGGTTTGTCGGCGCTGTGTTTTGCGCTGGCAATGGCGGCCGACACGGCAGCAGCGTCGTGGCCGTCCACCGCGTCGATCACGTTCCAGCCGCAGGCAGCAAAGCGCTGGGGCGTGTTGTCGATGAACCAGGGGGCCACTTGGCCGTCGATCGAGATGCCGTTGTCGTCGTACAGGGCGATCAGTTTGTTCAGCTTCCAGGCGCCTGCCAAAGCCACGGCTTCGTGGCTGATGCCTTCCATCAGGCAGCCGTCACCCAAGAACACGTAGGTGTGGTGAGAGACGATTTTGTGCTCGGCTTTGTTGAACTCAGCGGCCAGCATTTTTTCGGCCAGGGCCATGCCCACGGCGTTGGTGATGCCTTGGCCCAAGGGGCCGGTGGTGGTTTCCACGCCGGGGGTCACGCCCACTTCGGGGTGGCCAGCGGTTTTGCTGTGCAGCGTGCGGAAGTTTTTCAGGTCATCGATGGACAACTTGTAGCCGGTCAGGTGCAGCACCGAATAGATCAGCATCGAGCCGTGGCCGTTGGACAGCACAAAGCGGTCACGGTTGGCCCAGTGCGGGTTTTTGGGGTTGTGTTGCAGGTGATCGCCCCACAAAGCGACGGCCATGTCGGCCATGCCCATGGGGGCGCCGGGGTGACCGGAGTTGGCTTGTTGAACAGCGTCCATTGCGAGGGCGCGGATGGCGTTGGCCATTTGCTGTGTGTTTGCCATGTGGGCAGCTCCGGGAAAGTATTCTGGAA
Organism: Limnohabitans sp. Jir72; assembly: GCF_003063575.1. Lineage (GTDB taxonomy): Bacteria > Pseudomonadota > Gammaproteobacteria > Burkholderiales > Burkholderiaceae_C > Limnohabitans_A. The sequence continues at coordinate 294,842 of NZ_NESC01000002.1, read as the reverse complement.
AACCCCAGATTTTAACGGGCGATTGGCCGGGCCGTTTCGGAGCTGGGCTGGCGGTCTGCAACGCTCAGGGGGTGCTTCGGTCCTGGGATTCTTTTTGCTGGCGTGCCAGCAGATAGCGGCGCATGGCCACCGAGGGTGCGTCTGCGGCCACCGAAAATTCATACAAATCCTCGGGCGCAGTGGCCTCCAGAGCTTGCTCTTGCAGGGCCAGCCCGACCACGTCTTCTTGGAAGGCCACAAACAGCTGGTCGTGCATGAATTGCGTGGTGGCTTTGTCCTGCTGCGCAAAGTCCCGTCCATGCACGATGAAGTAATGCGTGCTGGTTGCCGTTTCGGGCGTGGGCATGTGCGCGGTGCGGATGCGAAAGGTTTTGCGCGCCGACTCGGGCACATGGCAATCGTAAAAAGACACCGACACCTCATGGATACCGACGCTGCGAAACTCGGACCGCACAATGCGTGCCGCCTGGCCCTGGCCGGTCAGGCCCGTGGGCACCCCCCAAACAGGCGGCAAGGTGGTTGGCACCACGTTGCGCAGCAGCGCAAACTGGCCTTCGCTGATTTCGGTTTCAAAAGCGGCTTTGGCGTAATCCGGCGTGCCAAAACTTTTGGCGTGCAGAAAACTCAGGTGGGTCAGGTCCAGCAAGTTCTCATGCAGGCGCACATAGCTCGCTTGCAGGGACAAGTAGCCCTGCGATGTTTCCCATTGGGGGTCTTCCAGCCAGTCCTGGGGCGGCAGTTTGCTCAAGTCGGCCTTGTCCGGGTCACCCATCCAGATCCAGACCACCGGCCCGCGTTCATGGGTGCGGTAGCTTTTGATGCCGATGTTCGCAGGGCATGTGGCTTGCGAGGGCACCTCGATGCAGTTGCCTTCGGTGTTGAAGCGAAAGCCGTGGTAGCCGCACACGATGGTGTCGTGCTCCAAAGTGCCGGCCGACAAGGGCATGGAGCGGTGCGGGCAGCGGTCTTCCAGCGCGACCACTTGCCGATGGGTCGTCCGGTAGAGCACGACACGCTGGCCCAACAAGGTGCGGGCCAGCAACTGGTCTTTGACTTCCTCGCCCAAAGCGGCCACGTACCAATCGTCCATGATGAACGGGGTATGCCGGTCGGCCAGTCGCTGCGACGCGGCCTGGCTGGCGGCGATCACTTTGGGAAGAGGTCGGGTCATGTGCAAGTCTCCAGCAGGGGCTGTGCCATGCCATGGGGGCTGGCTGCGCCGTGTTGGGACACTTTAGCAGTCGGGTCCTTGAATTTCCAAGGTGCAGGCCGCAGGGCTTGACGCCTACAGGACATGGCAACATCGGGGGATGGATGATTCTGTTCAAAGCCCTGTTCCTCCCATCGGAGCCCCCTTGCAGTTGGCCAGCGCCATGGTGTTGGCCGCAGGCCGCGGCGAGCGCATGCGCCCCTTGACCGATGCGACCCCCAAGCCCATGCTGACCGTGCGCGGACAGCCCTTGATGCAGTGGCCCATGCAGGCCTTGGCCCGCGAGGGCTTCACCCGGCAGTTGATCAACACCGCCTGGCTGGGGGCGCAAATTCCCGCGCACTTTGGCCAGCAGCTTGTGTGGGATGGGCTGCCGCCGGTCGACTTGACCTACTCCCATGAAGGCGAGGACTTTGGGCATGCGCTGGAAACCGCGGGCGGCATCGTGCGGGCTCTGCCGCAGTTGGCCGAGGTGTTTTGGGTGGTGGCAGGCGATGTGTTTGCGCCTGATTTTGTGTTTTCTGCCGAGGCGGTCAGGCGGTTTGCCGCCAGCGACAAGTTGGCCCATCTGTGGTTGGTGCCCAATCCGGCGCACAACCCGGGCGGGGACTTTGGCCTTTCGCCCACAGGCGCGGTGCTGAACCTGCCCAAGGGCGCAGCGGCTTGCGATTACACCTTCAGCACCATCGCCTTGTACAAACACGCATTTTTTGCGGACTGCGGTTTGCCTGCGGGCAATCCAGCGGGCGTGGCGCTGGCGCTGGCACCCTTGTTGCGTGGCGCCATGGACCGCGGTCAGGTGTCCGGCCAGGTGTATGCGGGCGCCTGGACCGATGTGGGCACACCTGAGCGCTTGGCGCAGCTCAACGCATGAGGTGCCATCAAACTGCTCGCCCATAATGAGGACCATCTTGACTGTTCAAAGCGTATGACTTCTACACCTGCTCATTTGTACGCCCAACGCCGTGCCCGCGTGGCCGCCCAGCTGGGCGCTGGCGGTATCGCCATCGTTCCCACCGCACCGGAGCGGCAGCGCAACCGCGACAGCGACTTTCTGTACCGGCACGACAGCTATTTTTATTACCTGACCGGTTTCACCGAACCCCATGCCACGTTGGTGATCACGGCTGAGGGCGAGACCACCTTGTTTTGCCAGCCCAAGGACCTGGAGCGTGAAATCTGGGATGGCATCCGTTTGGGGCCAGATGCAGCACCTGCGGCCCTGGGGGTGAGCAAGGCGTTTTCGTCGGCCGAGTTGGCCGCGCAGATGCCCAAGCTGCTCGAAAACCGCAGCACCGTTTGGTATCCGTTTGCCACACATGCAGGGTTGGAAGGTCGTGTGGACGGCTGGCTGCAGTCGGTGCGCGCCCGTGTGCGCTTTGGCGCTTTGTGCCCGGACTTGCAGCGCGATCTGTGCAGCCTGCTCGACGAGATGCGTCTGGTCAAAGACGCGCACGAGCAAGACATCATGCGACGCGCTGCGCAGATCAGTGCACGCGCCCACATCCGCGCCATGCAGCGCAGCGCCGCCATGCTGCGCGCCGGGCAAGACGTGCGGGAATACCACCTGGAAGCCGAACTGCTGCACGAGTTCCGTCAGCACGGCTCGCAGTACCCGGCATATGGTTCCATCGTCGCAGGCGGGGCCAATGCCTGCGTGCTGCATTACCGCGCCGATGAAGGCCGCATCCGCGATGGCGAGTTGGTGTTGATCGATGCCGGTTGCGAGCTCGATGGTTATGCGAGTGACATCACCCGCACCTTCCCGGCCAATGGCCAATTCACCGGGCCGCAACGCGCTTTGTATGACCTGGTGCTGGCTTCGCAAGACGCGGCCGTGGCGGCCACCAAAGCGGGTGCCCGCTTCGTGGACCCGCACGAGGCCACCGTGGCCGTGCTGGCGCAGGGCTTGCTGGACTTGGGCCTGCTCGACAAAAACAAGGTCGGCAGCGTGCAGGACGTGATCGCCAACCGCAGCTATTTCCCTTTCTACATGCACCGCACCGGCCACTGGCTGGGCATGGATGTGCACGATTGCGGCAGCTATGTGGAGCCTTCGCAGGTGGGCCAGGTGAGCGAGCGCAAAGACCCGCTCAGTGGCGAGACCATCAAGGACCGTCCGAGCCGCATCCTGCAGCCGGGCATGGTGTTGACCATCGAGCCGGGTCTGTATGTGCGCCCTGCCGAAGGCGTGCCCGAGCCGTTCTGGAACATCGGCATCCGCATCGAAGACGACGCCATCGTGACCGAGACGGGTTGTGAGCTGATCACCCGCGATGTACCGGTCAAGGCCGACGAGATCGAAGCCTTGATGAAGGGCTGATTGTGACCGGTCGCTTGCGTTCCATCCAAACCGGCACGGTCCGGCCATTGAAGGTGGGCGATCGCAAACTCATGTCGGCCATTGGCAAGACCGCTGTGGCGCAGGCCTTGGCCGGGCCTCTGGGGCTGGTGGGCGATGAGCAGTCGGATTTGAGTGTGCATGGCGGGCTGAGCAAAGCCATCTATGCCTTGCCGTTTGAGCACCTTGCCTGGTGGCAGGCACAACGCCAAACGCAAGGCGTGACCTTGTTCGACGAGCCTTTGGCCCCTGGATATTTGGGGGAGAACCTGAGCTTGGAAGGCGTGCTCGAGGACCAGGTGTTCATCGGTGACCTCTTGCGCTTTGACGAGGTGGTGCTGCGTGTCACCCAGCCACGCGAGCCTTGTGGCAAATTCAACGCGGTGATGGGCTACACCCAAGCCTCTAAGCACATGGTGCAAAGCGGGCGGTGCGGTTTTTATCTGGCCGTGGATGTCGCAGGCACATTGCGCGCTGGTGAGTCTTTCACGGTGGTGCCGGGCCCTCGGGCGGTGTCGATCGCGCAGGCCTTGGGCCACAAAGCATGGAAGCATTTGCGCTGATGCACAGCAGGCGTACCGTCTGATCTGTGCGTAAAAGTCAAAAGCCAACTCACTCAGTACGCCGATTTAGCAAGTGTTGCGCGTCAATTTGGCGGACTACAATGGGAAAACCAATATCACCAGATGAAATGTCTGATCGATGACACGATGGAGATCACCATGAGCAACAAGCTCCAAGCCGAAGAAAAACGCGCCCAATTGCGCAAAGCCGCACTCGAGTACCACGAGTTCCCCACCCCCGGAAAAATCGCCATCGCGGCCACCAAGCAGTTGGTCAACCAGCACGACTTGGCCTTGGCCTATTCGCCCGGCGTGGCGGCACCTTGCGAAGAAATCGTCAAGGACCCGGCCAATGCCTTCAAGTACACCAGCCGGGGCAACCTGGTGGGCGTGGTGACCAATGGCACCGCTGTGCTGGGCTTGGGCGACATCGGCCCGCTGGCCAGCAAACCCGTCATGGAAGGCAAGGGCGTCTTGTTCAAGAAGTTCTCGGGCATCGACGTGTTCGACATCGAGATCAACGAAAAAGACCCGGACAAACTGGTCGAGATCATTGCCTCGCTGGAGCCGACCTTTGGCGGCATCAACCTCGAAGACATCAAGGCGCCCGATTGCTTTTACATCGAGCGCAAGCTGCGCGAGCGCATGAAGATCCCGGTCTTTCACGACGACCAGCATGGCACCGCCATTGTGGTGGGCGCGGCCATTCTGAACGGCCTCAAGGTGGTGGACAAAGACCCGAAAAAGATCAAGCTGGTCACCTCGGGTGCGGGCGCTGCGGCGCTGGCTTGCTTGGGGCTGCTGGTCAAGCTGGGCATTCCACGTGAGAACATCTGGGTCACCGACCTGGCTGGTGTAGTCTACGAAGGCCGTACCGAGCTGATGGACGAAGACAAGATCCAGTTCGTGCAGAAAACCGATCAGCGCACGCTGGCCGAAGTGATCGAAGGTGCGGACGTGTTTTTGGGCCTGTCGGCCGGTGGCGTGCTCAAGCAGGACATGGTCAAGAAAATGGCGGCCAAGCCGCTGATCTTCGCGCTGGCCAACCCCAACCCCGAGATCGATCCGGCGGATGTGAAAGCGGTGCGCGACGACGCCATCATGGCCACGGGCCGCACCGATTACCCCAACCAGGTCAACAACGTCCTGTGCTTCCCCTACATCTTCCGTGGTGCGCTGGATTGTGGTGCGACCACGATCACCTTGGAGATGGAAATCGCTGCGGTGTACGCCATTGCCGAGCTGGCGCAGGCCGAGCAAAGCGAAGTGGTGGCAGCAGCCTACGTGGGCGAGCCCCTGGCGTTTGGGCCTGAGTACCTGATCCCCAAGCCTTTCGATCCGCGCTTGATGATGAAGATCGCCCCGGCCGTGGCCCAAGCCGCAGCCGAAAGCGGTGTGGCTTCGCGCCCCATTGCCGACATGGACGCTTACCGTGAACGCCTGCAAGGCTTTGTCTACGCCTCGGGCACCATGATGAAGCCGATTTTCACGGCCGCCAAGCGTGCCCTGAAGAAACGCATTGCGTACAGCGAGGGCGAAGAAGAACGCGTCTTGCGCGCTGCCCAGATCGTGGTGGACGAGGGCATTGCCCGTCCGACCCTGATTGGCCGCCCCGCGGTGATCGCCGAGCGCATCGAGAAATTTGGCCTGCGCCTGAAAGAAGAGCTGGACTACGACGTGGTCAACGTCGAGATGGACCACCGTTACCGCGATTTTTGGCAGACCTACCACCGCATGACCGAGCGCAAGGGCATCACCCAACAGATCGCCAAGATTGAAATGCGCCGTCGTTTGTCGCTCATTGGCGCCATGTTGCTCCACAAAGGCGACGTGGACGGCATGATTTGCGGCACCTGGGGCACCAACCCGATGCACCTGAGCTACATCGATCAGGTGGTGGGCAAACGCAAGGGCGTGAACACCTTCGCCTGCATGAACGGCTTGATGCTGCCTGGGCGCCAGGTCTTCATGGTGGACACCCACGTGAACTACGACCCGACGGCTGAGCAATTGGCCGAGATCACCGTGATGGCCGCCGAAGAAATGCGCCGTTTCGGCCTCAAGCCCAAAGCGGCTTTGCTGTCGCATTCCAACTTTGGCTCGTCCAACCAGCCCAGCGCGGTCAAGATGCGTGAGGTGCTGGAGTTGTTGCGCAGCAACGCGCCTTGGCTGGAAGTCGACGGCGAAATGCACGGCGACGTGGCTCTGGATGCGGCTGCGCGCCGCGCCATCATGCCCAACAGCACTTTGGCAGGGGACGCCAATTTGCTGGTTTTACCCAACATCGATGCGGCCAACATCGCTTACAACCTGCTCAAAACAGCAGCGGGCGGCAACATCGCTGTGGGCCCGGTCTTGCTCGGGGCCTCCAAGCCGGTGCACATCCTGACCCCCAGCACCACGGTGCGACGCATTGTGAACATGACGGCCTTGACGGTGGCAGATGCAAACGTTGCTCGTTGAGAGCATTCTTGATTGCAAGTGCTAACTTACAGGCGCTGAACCCTTGAAATCGCTGCTCATTAAACATGCAAGGACTTGCATTTTTGTGACAATTGCATCACACTAGCGCCTTCGAGTTTTCGGGTTAACCCGGAGCTCTTGAAAGGTGTTTTCATGAAGGCAGTGAAGCAAAGCCGCGGGTTTAAACGCTGGTTAGCAGTGTTTTTCGGGGCCATGTTGATGGTTGGCACTCTTTTGGTGCAATCCAAAACCACTACCGACGCAACAACTTCACCCAGCCTCTCGGTGGCAGATTTGCCGCGAGAAGGGCAAGCCACTTACCAACTCATCCGTCAGGGTGGTCCTTTTCTTTACGAAAAGGACGGGGTTGTTTTTGGCAATCGTGAACGTCAGTTGCCTCGGCAAGATCGGGGCTACTACCGTGAATACACCGTCAAGACCCCCGGTTCGCGTGATCGCGGCGCCCGACGCATCGTGTGTGGTGGACAGGAGCCTCGCAAGCCGAGAGCCTGTTACTACACCCAGGACCATTACGCGAGTTTTCGCGAAATTGTTGATAAGAACTGATTTTTAAGAGAAAGAACCACGGAGATGGACAAGCCGATTCGTCATGACCAAGAGCCGCCCCTGAAGGGCGTGCGGTCGAACATCGTGCAGTCGATTCGCGCTTACCGCGTGAGCGATTTGCAGGAAGCCGCCCAAGGTTTGGGTCATCACTTTTTGTATGCCAACTTGGCCGAAGCCCAGAGCAAACAAGACGTGTTGGATCTGATTGGCGCGCAATTCACACTGCCTTCGCACTTCGGCAAGAACTTTGATGCTTTGTACGACTGCATGACCGACCCGCTGCACAAGTCGGGCCCGCAACCGGGCTTCATTGTGGTGCTGGAGTCGATTCCCGCCAACTTGAAGTTCGACAAGGAAGCCCGCGAGCAGTTGTTGGACATCTTCCGTGACACGGCCGATTACTGGGGAGACAGGAAGATACCCTTCCGATGCTTCTATTCTTTTCTGTAGCCCGTTCTGCGCAAAACAGCCAAGCAGGACGGGCGATTGAGGCACAAACCGAAGAAGCCGAAGTGGCCGAATCGGTCGAAGAAGGCGAAAAAATGCCGACCGACAAACTGGTCGACGTGTCGCCCTTGGCGCTGCGCATGAGCAGCCCATTCAACGCAGGTTACTGGCTCGCAGCCGCCTGATCTGTGCGTTGAGCCACTTGTTGGCACCCATGACAAAGCCCGTCATTGACGGGCTTTTTCTTTGGCCAAGGCGCATGTGCGCATCTGCAGAACGCCTCACTTTTCATTGATGGATGGTCGTTCGTCTGCAAGCGCTGGATTCGGATCTGTGTAGGAGCCCACCCGTGGGCGATTTCATGAGGTATGCGAGAAATCGCCCACGGGGTGGGCTCCTACAAAGGCAGATGTCAGCGGTACCCGTGGGTTCAGACCGCTTGTGCCAGGGCTACAAACTCGGCCACCGGCACCTCTTCAGCGCGGCGCTGCAAATCGAAAGTGCCCGCAAAGCCTTTTTCATCAAGCCATTTGCCCAAGGTGTTGCGCAAGATTTTGCGGCGCTGGCTGAAAGCCACCTGCACCAAAGTCTCCAGGGTCTTGACGTTCACCACCGGTGGTTGGGCCAGGGGCACCATGCGCACCACGGCGCTGTCCACGCGAGGTGGAGGATCAAAGCTTTCTGGCGGTACGAACAACACGTTGGCCATGTCGTACCGCCATTGCAGCATCACAGACAGGCGGCTGTAGTCCGAGGTGGCGGGCCGGGCCACCATGCGGTCGATCACTTCTTTTTGCAGCATGAAGTGCTGGTCTTCGATCACCGCCACATGCTCGAGCAAGTGAAACAAGATGGGCGTGGAGATGTTGTAGGGCAAGTTGCCCACAACGCGGATCTTGCCCGCTTTGGCTGCAGTGGTCTGCGCGGCCAGCATGGCGTGCGACAGCTCGGTGAAGTTGACCTTGAGCACGTCCGACTCGACCACGGTCAGTTGCTCGTGCAAGCGCAGGCGAACCGCCAGATCGCGGTCGAGTTCGATCACGGTCAGGTGACCCAGTCGCTCGACCAAAGGTTGTGTGAGCGCGGCCAGACCCGGGCCGATCTCGACCATGGCTTGGCCCGCTTGTGGGCCAATGGCGTCCACGATGGCATCGATGATGCCGCCGTCGGTCAAAAAGTGCTGACCGAAACGTTTGCGGGCGATGTGTTTCATTGGGGCGGCTCGCGCATCTCGACGTAGGCGCGGCTGCGCACATCATCGACCCAGCTGGTGTAGGCTTCTTCGAGCTTCTTCTCGCGCAAGGCATTGCGTGCAACTGTGCGCTGGTCCTGATCTGACAGTGGCGCGTTGCGGCGGTCTGTGACCTCAATCAAGTGCACGCCAAAGCGGGAGACCAGAGGCTCTGCCAATTGGCCAGGGCGAAGGCCGTTCATCACCTGCTCAAACTCAGGCACAAACATGCCGGGGTTGACCCACCCCAAATCACCGCCTTGAGAGGCGCTACCGTCTTGGGAGAGCTGCCGTGCCAACGAGGCAAAGTCAGCTTTGCCTGCGATGATGCTTTGGCGCACATCGTTCAAGCGTGCAATGGCTTGGGTTTGCGACATTTGGGCTGAGGGGCGAAGCAAGATATGGCGAGCGCGCGTCTGCGTCACCATCCATGTGGCTTGACCTTGGCGGCGCTCGATCACTTTGAGAATGTGAAAACCGGCACCGGATTGCACAACTGCAGAGATGGCACCAACACGCAGGTTTCGTGTGGCGTTCACAAACAAGTCTGGATAACGCTCAGCAGCGCGAAGTCCCATTTCGCCGCCATTGATGCCCTTGTCGGCTGTATCAGAAAAATTCTGGGCCAAATTGACAAAATTCTCCCCACTTCGGGCTCGGCGTGCAACATCCTCGGCGCGCTCTTGAAGTGCCTTGATTTGCACGCTGCTGCTGTTTTCGGGCACTGCCACCAGAATCATGCCCAAATTCAATTCAATCGGGGCTTGACCGCCTTGTGCCTGAATCTGTGCTTGCAGGTACTGTTCAACCTCCATGTCGCTCACACGGACACGGGTTTCCACCTCGCGCTCGCGCACGCGAGTGAGCATGAGTTGGTCACGCAATTGGTCGCGAAAGGCTTTGACCGTTAAACCGTCTTTCACCAGGCGTTTGCGAAATTCGTCACGCGTAATTTGGTTGTTGGTCACAACGTTCATTTCGGCTTGATCAATCGCTTCATCTTCGATCTTGATGCCACTTTCACGGGCTTGCTGCAGCTGAGCCTTCTCATTGATCAATTGCTCCAATGCTTGGCGGTTAAGCTGGGCTGTGTCTGAGCTGGGTGCCCCACGACCTGGCGTCTCACGTGTCATGCGTTGACGCAGGGCTTGCACATCCTGGTTGGTGATAGGTTCGGAGTTGACAACGGCCACGATGAAGTCGGCTTGACGAGGGCTGTTGGGCACATTTTGCGCGGCCAAGTTGAGAGAACTCAGCAAGCTGGTCAAGGCCAAGATGCAGCTCAATCCAGCAGAGCGTGCGGAGGAAAAGTGATCATTCATATGTCTGGAAGCGGCTCGGTTGTGCTGTGCTGTCGCGCAGGAATTGGTAATTGGTGATGTTGTTGCGCAGACTTTGCAACGGACTGGAGCCTGCTCTGGCCAGGCCTACAAACTCCATTTGAAATAGCAGTCGGGTGTTGGACGTGCTGACCGTGCTTTGCAGACGTTCAAAGACAATGCGCCCCAGCCAACATCCGGCATCGTATTCGAAGCCGACGATGGTGTCCACGAGGCGCTTTTCGCTCAAGCTGAAGTTGGCCCGGCCTACGCTGTACCAGCGGTCAGGCCCCAGACCCTGGCCGCGGGTGCGACTCCAGGCGGATTCGGTTTCGCTGTCACCGCCACCCCACAGGTCATTGATCGGCCATTGCCATCCGATGTCTACTTGTTCGCTCACTCCGCGGTTGAGTCGATAGGCGGTGTTGAACACACGGTAAGGTGTCGGGTTGTAACGGCTTTGCAGGGTGGTTCGGGTGACATTGCTGGTTTGGGCGTTGACTTGCACGGTGGAGTCGAAAGCCCAGCGATCGTTCCAGCGCACGCCAGCACCCAGCAACATGTCACTCAAGCCCGAGGATATGGGTGACGTAGATGGGCTCAAGGGATTCAAGGGATCCAGAACCACTAATTGGTTGTCAAATCGAATACGTTGGGCTACGCCCAATTTGAGCATCTCAGCGCCTGATGTGGCATCAAAAAACCGCGTGTTCACGCCCAGAGTCAGAGAGTTGTTATCCACCAAGCGGTCTTGCCCCACATAGGGGTTGTCGCTGTAGATCGTGGACAGGTTGAAGTCTGCGACACCACTGTCGTAAATTGGAAACAAGCTTTGGTCGCGGTAGGGCGTGCGCGCATAAAAGGCACGCGGTTCCAAGGTTTGCAAAATGTCTTTGCCAAACCAGTTTGTTTCACGCTCGAACACCAAACCTGAGTCAACACTGAAGGTGGGCAAAATGCGATTCAACGCGCTTGTGCCATAGTCCAAAGGATTGTCCAGCAAGTAGCGAGTGGCGTGCAGCTGCAGTTTAGGTGTGATGAAGCCCCACGGCCGAATCCATGGCCGACTGACTTGGCCTTGTACATAGCTGCGCTCACCATTGCGCAAGCTGGCCAAAGTGGCCGTTGAGACGTTGGGGATGCGTGAGTAATCCGCTTCAAAACGGGTGGTGTCACCCACGATCGACCAGTCCAAGCCTTCTGCATTCCACTGTCCGTAACGCATGGTGATTTGTGGCGCTCGGTCATAAGGTGGGGTGATGGCACCAGTGTCGACTTGAAGTGTTTGCCAGCGCTGAACTTGTGCCGTCATGCTGAAATCGCCACGACTCCAGGACAACACGCCAGTAGATGGCAATAGGCGCTGCGTCAGGGCAAGCCCTGAACGGGGGAAGTCACGCCAATAGTTGTCATCGCTCACCCGGTTGAGGGTCATGCCCAGACCGACACGGCCAACCGTATCCAGGCCCGTGTCGAAGCTGCCATTGTGCTGTGTAGACAAGCCCCAGCGCGATTGCTGTCGCAGACTGTCGGAGGGCATCAGGTTCAGGCGTGCCTGGCCTTTGTAGTCTTGCTCCAGATACCGAAACTCGCTGTCCACTGAAGCGCCACGTTTGCTCATCAAATTTGTGGTGATGGTGGCATCACGGTTGGGGGCAATGTCCCAGTAATACGGCAGGGACATGCTCAAACCGTTGGTCGAGTCGACGCCGATCAAGGTGGGCAGAAAGCCCGACTTGCGCTCACCGGTCAAAGGGAAGCTGACCGACGACGCGCTCATCAGGGGCACGTCATGAAACCGCAACTGCAAATCTTCGGCTTGAATCGTTGACTCTTCCTCGTCGATGGTCATTTGTGCTGCTTTGACAAACCATTCGGGCAGCCATTCAGGGCCAGGTGTGCGGCGACAGGTTGTGTAGCGGGCTTGGTGGATGATGTGGCGTTTTTCGTCGATGAACTCCACCTGAGAAGCGTCGCCATAGCCGCCTCCACGGTAAATTTCGAAGTTTGGTTTTTCAAAGGCTCCCTGAAAGCTATCGACTTGCAGTTTCATGCTGGGGCCTTCAAACATGCTGCCGTCGCGGCTGATGCGCACGTGACCGGTGGCGTTCACGATGTCTTGGCTTTGATCGAATTCGACGCGATCGGCTTTGATGGACAAGCCAGGGCGGCGCACTGTGGCTTGGCCTTCGATGACCAGGTCCATGTCGGGTCGAGCGGTGATCTGCTCCCCTCCAACGAAAATGGCACCTTCTGTGCGCTGGCGTTCAGAGATGCGTTCTTCTAGCACAGGGCTTTTGCGCAAAGTCAGGCCTGTTGTTTGGGCGTGAGCTTGGCCAGCGATGGCCCACAGCACAGCCAATGCGATAGCCCGCAAAGCGGGTTGCGCAATAGCCGTCAGCGTCAGACGGGGCAATGCAGAGGGTGTCAGCACAAATCAGAAAATAAGGAATGGCAAGGGGGCTCGCAGCGGCGAAGGTGTCATGAGCGAGCTTTGTAGAATGCGATTATCCATGAGCCACCCTACTTCCTCTCCCACCGTGACTTCTGCAGTCAGCTGGGCCGATCCGGCCCGTCAAGCCTTGTTCAACAGCTGGATGGCCAGCATCGCATCCGCCCAGGGGCTTTTGCCCGCAACGGTGCGCATTGCCTCGGCCGATGCGAGCTTTCGCCGCTATCTGCGCGTAGACACCTCGGCAGGCGACAGCCGCATCGTGATGGACGCGCCACCCGACAAAGAAAATTCGCAACCGTTTGTAAAGATCGCGGCTTTGATGAAGGACGCGGGGCTGCGGGTGCCCGAAGTGCTGGACTGGCACGAGGCCCATGGCTTCATGCTCTTGAACGACCTGGGCAGCGCCACCATGATGTCGACCATCGATGCCGAAGACCCCCAGGCCAACCATGGCCTGTACATGCAGGCGGTGGACACGCTGATCCAGTGGCAACTGGCCTCGCGCCCCGGTGTGTTGCTGCCCTATGACCAGGCGTTGCTGAGCCGTGAACTGAGCTTGTTTCCCGATTGGTACCTGGCCCAGCACAAAGGCGTGCAGCTGCAAGGCCAGGACAAAGAAACGGTGGACAAGGCCTTTGCCCTGATCGTGCAGCGCAACCTGGCTGCGCCCAGTGTGTACGTGCACCGTGATTACATGCCGCGCAACTTGATGATGCCGCACCAGAGTGAGCAGCTGGGCGTGCTGGACTTCCAGGACGCGGTGCATGGCCCCATCACCTATGACATCGCCAGCCTGATGCGCGATGCCTTCCTGACCTGGGAAGAAGACTTTGTGCTCGACATCACCATCCGCTATTGGGAAAAAGCCCGCAAGGCCGGCCTGATGGACTTTGAAGATTGGCACAGCGACTTTGGTGCGTTCTACCGTGCTGTCGAGTGGATGGGCTTGCAACGTCACCTCAAGGTGGCCGGTATCTTTGCCCGCCTGACACTGCGCGACGGCAAGCCCAAATACTTGGCCGATGCGCCGCGCTTCATCCACTACATCCGCAAGGCCTGTGACCGCTACCGCGAACTGGGCCCCTTGCTCAAGGTGCTCGACGAAATCGAGGGCACCACGCCCCAGGTCGGTTTTGCCTACGGGCGCATGTGAGCATGCCGCGCTTTCATTGCCCCGCTCCATTGCAAACCGGCCTGGCGTTGAGCTTGCCGCCAGGTGCTGCGCGCCATGTGCAGGTCTTGCGCATGCAGCCGGGCGATGTCATCACCTTGTTCAACGGCGAAGGCGGTGAGTTCGACGCCACGGTGACTCGCATGGGCCGCAGCGATGTCGAGGTCGAAGTGGGCGCGTACCACGCTATAGAACGCGAAGCGCCCTGCGCTGTGCATTTGCTGGCCGGCATCACCGCCAATGAACGCATGGACTGGCTGGTCGAAAAAGCCACCGAGCTGGGTGCCGTCAGCATCACGCCCGTGATGGCCGAGCGCAGTGTGCTCAAGCTCAAGGGCGAGCGTGCCGACAAAAAACTGGCCCATTGGCAAGGCGTGGCAGTGGCCGCAGCCGAGCAATGCGGCCGCAACCGAGTGACCCGCATCGACAACGCCTGCACCTTGGCGCAATGGCTGGCGCAGCACCCGGCAGGCGCTGACACCGGCGTGCGCCTGGTTTTGTCTTTGTCAGAGGGCACCCGACCTTTGGCCGAAGCCGTGCAAGGTCAGATGGATGTGACCTTGCTCAGCGGTCCGGAAGGGGGGCTCTGCCCTGCCGAAGAGGCCTTGGCCTTGAGCGCGGGCTTTGTGCCAGTGACCTTGGGGCCTCGAGTCCTTCGGGCCGAAACAGCGCCTTTGGCGGTGCTGGCCGCATTGACTTTGCGCTGAGCCATGCGCACGGGCTGACAGGCCTGCGGGTGTGACAGTGACCCCGTTGACCCTCCGATACACTGCAGGGTATGAACGCCAACCTCATCCTTTTGACCCTTTGCCAGGGCCTGTTCTTCACGAACAACGTCACCTTCATCGCCATCAATGGGCTCGTGGGCCTGTCCATGGCGCCGCTGGGCTGGATGGCCACATTGCCCGTCATGGGCTATGTGGTGGGCGGCGCCTTGTCCACCGGGCTGGTGGCCAAGACCCAGTCGCGCTTTGGGCGGCGCATCTCCTTTCAGCTGGGCTTGTTGGTGGCTTTCTTCTCGGCCTTGCTGGCCGCTTATGCGGCCTGGAGCCACAACTTCTGGTTGCTGGTGTGTGCCACGGTGATTGCCGGTTACTACAGTGCCAATGGCCAGTTGTACCGCTTTGCTGCGGCAGAATTGTCGGTTGAGAGCTTTCGCGAAAAAGCGGTGTCTCTGGTCATGGCCGGAGGTTTGATTGGGGCCATCGTCGGTCCCAACCTGGCGTCGCGCACCAAGGGCATCCTCGAGACGCCTTTCATGGGCGCCTACCTGGCTTTGGCCGGTGTGGCCGTCTTGGGGCTGGTGGTGATCAGCTTCATCCGCTTTCCAGCCGTGCCGCCCAAAAAAGCCGGTGACGCGGTGGGTCGGCCTTTGTCAGAAATCATGCGCCAGCCGATCTTCATCGTGGCGGCGGCCACTGCCGCTTTGAGCTATGGCGTGATGAACTTGCTCATGGCCGCCACGCCTTTGGCCATGCAGGTGTGTGGCTTTGGTTTCAGCGATGCCGCGCTGGTGCTGGAATGGCACGTGATCGGCATGTTCGCACCGGGCTTTTTCACGGGGCACTTGATCAAGAAATTCGGCACCTTGACCATCATGGCGGTGGGCGTGTTGCTCAATTTTGTGTGCATTGTGGTGGCTTTGTCGGGCATTGAGCTGCACCAATTCATTGTGGCGCTGTTCCTGTTGGGCCTGGGTTGGAACTTCCTGTTCACCGGCAGCACCACCTTGGCCATGCGGGCCTGGCGTCCTGAAGAGAAAGACCGCGCCCAAGCGGCCATCAATTTCTTCGTGTTCGCCACCATGGCGGTCACCTCGTTTGCTTCGGGTGCTTTGGTCACCACGGGCGGCTGGACCTGGTTGAACGTGGGCTCATTGGTGCCGGTCACCTTGGCAGGCCTGGCCTTGGCCTGGTTGGGCCTCAAGCAGCGAAGCGATCGTCCAGCCAGCGTTTGAGCACCGCAAACACCAGCTGGCGTCGGGTGTCGTTGAAGATCTCGTGGTACATCGGTGCAAAGCAGTGCGAGTGCACCACCGATGCCGGTGCCTTGGCGGCAAAGGCCGCGTTGGCATCCGGGTGCACCAGGCGGTCTTGCCCCGCATAGATCAACAGGCTGGGTACTTTCCACTCGGCGGCCAAAGCCACGGTTTTGGGACCTTCTTTGTAGATCCAAGCGCCCAGCCGGGTCGAGATGCGGTCATGCACCAGCGGGTCGAGCGTGTAGCGCTGAACCGTTTGCGCATCGCGGGCGATCAGCTTGGGGTTCAGCCCATTGCCCACGCACAGGTCGGGCCAGTATTTGGGCAAGGTGGCCAGCAGCAGTTTTTGCAAAGGGTTGGCCCAGGTGCCCAAAGCGGGTGAGGACATGACCACGCCATCCACATAACGCAGCTGTTCAGCCACGGCCCGCGCCACCACCAAGCCGCCCATGCTGTGGCCGAGCAAAATCAAGGGCGCATCGCTGACGCCGGGTTTGGCGCGAGTGTCGTCGATCACGGTGGCCAGGTCTTGCAAGAGGCCGTCTTCGGTCTGCAGCGTGCCGCGCACGCCATCAGAGTGGCCGTGGCCTTGGTGGTCGTAACCCCGCACGGCAAAGCCCCATTGCCGCAGATGCTCGGCCACATGCCCGTAGCGGCCGGTGTGCTCACCCAGGCCATGCACCAGCAGCACCGTGCCCCTGATGGGGCCTTGCGGCAGGGGCCAGTCGTACACGGCCAGTTGACCGGCTTGACCCTGCAAGGTGCTGCGTTTGACGTTTTTCATGGCATGCGGGCGATGACTTCGGCCACGGCGGCGGTGAGCTTCTTGGCATAAGGCACATGCAAAAACTCGTTGGGCCCGTGTGCATTGCTCTTGGGGCCCAGCACGCCACAGACCATCATCTGCGCCTTCGGAAAGCCCGCGCTCAGCATGTTCATGAGCGGGATGGTGCCGCCCTGTCCGATGTAACCCACCGAGGCACCAAAGTGCGCCTGGCTGGCGTGGTTCAGCGCGTGCTCAAACCAAGGCTGGGTGTCGGGCGCGTTCCAGCCGGTGGCACCGCCGCCGCTTTCAAAGGTCACTTGCGCTTGGTAGGGCGCGTTGTCTTCCAGCAAGGTCTTGAGCTCTTGCACGGCAGTGGCCGCATCGACCAGCGGCGGCAAGCGCAGGCTGAGTTTGAAGGCCGTGTAGGGTCGCAGCACATTGCCCGCGTCCTTGAGGGCCGGGAAACCATCGGCCCCGGTCACGCTCAGCGTGGGTGCCCAGGTGCGGTTGAGCAAGGCCTGCACCGGGTCGGTGGTGGTGGGCAGCGCAAAGCTGGTGGAGCCGCCGCAGTCGCTGTCACAGGAATATGTCGCCCAAGGGAAACGCTTGTAGAGTTCGTCACCCAAAATCGCCGCCGTGGCCTGGGCTTGCGCCATGCGCTCAGCAGGCACTTCGCAGTGAAAGCTCTGCGGCAACAAGCGGCCGGTGGTGCTGTCTTCGAGCCGGTCCAGCACCTGGCGCATGATGCGAAAGCTCGACGGCACCACGCCCGAGGCATCGCCCGAGTGGATGCCTTCGGTCAGGATCTGCACCTTGAGCGTGCCGCTGGCCATGCCGCGCAGGCTGGTGGTCAGCCACAGCTGGTCGTAGTTGCCCGCCCCGCTGTCCAAGCAAATCAC
The DNA here is from genome assembly GCF_003063575.1 of Limnohabitans sp. Jir72. Lineage (GTDB taxonomy): Bacteria > Pseudomonadota > Gammaproteobacteria > Burkholderiales > Burkholderiaceae_C > Limnohabitans_A. The sequence goes on along the minus strand of NZ_NESC01000002.1, from coordinate 277,429 downwards.
CAAGCCTACATCGCCCAAGCGCGTGCGCAGGGCGTCCACATAAGGCAACAGGTCATAAGAGCCCGATTCTTCGCAGGTCTCGATCAGACCGACGATGCGCGGGTGCGGTGTCTTTTGGCTTTTGAGGGCTTGCAGTGCCGTGATGCTGGCGTACACCGCATAGCCGTCGTCCGCACCGCCACGGCCATAGAGCTTGCCGTCTTCGTAAGTGGGTGTCCACGGGCCCAGGTCGTTGCGCCAGCCGGTGAATTCGGGTTGCTTGTCCAAGTGGCCGTACATCAGCACGGTTTGACCCGAACCCTCACTGGCCGTGCGTGTAGCGGCCACTTCAAAAAACACCACCGGCGTGCGACCGGGCAAGCGGATGACCTCCAGCGTCAAGCCTTCGACCTTTTGCGCTGTCACCCAATCGGCAGCTTGCCGGACCACGGTGTCGATGTGCCCGTGAGCGGCCCAGTCGGCATCAAAGGCAGGTGACTTGGCCGGGACTTCGATGTACTGCTTCAACTCGGGCAGGATCGATGCGTCCCAGGCTTGGGTCACTTCGCGCAAGGCTTGTGCGCTGTCTAGGTGCCCTGCGGGCATTTCAAGGTGCAAGGGGGCGTTCATGGAGGGTCCCAAAAAAGGTCGCAAGAGAGCTGGACGAAGAAATGACTTTACACCCTGCCTGACCGGTAACGTGCCCGCCCTGGGCGGCGGTGGCAGAATCGGCCCCACTGGGCGCAATGGCCAGGAGGCAAAACGATGGATCAAAAAACCACGGCGAATCCAAGCTTGTACTTGTTTGAAAAGTTCGAAGCTGGCGTCATACATTTGGACGCGCAACGCCACGTGCTCGCCATGAACGACTATGCGCGGCGCGTGCTGCCCGTGCAAGACAAGCAACCGTTTGACAAATTGGTGACTTCTTTCCATCCTGAGCGGTCCAAACCCAAGGTGAAGTTCTTGTTGGATGAAGCGTCGGGTTGCCCCATGGCCAATGCGGTGCCCATGACGATGATCATCAACATTCCTGAGCAGGTGCTGCTGATCAAGGTCAGCCGGCTTGGTGATGCGCAAGGCGTGACCACCGGGTTTGCTCTGGTGTTTTACGACGTGACCCAAGTCGTCGGGCAAGAGCAAGCTCCCGCCGAGCCACCCGCCAGGAACATGCGTTTGTCGCGCATCCCGATGGTGGCCAACCAAAAAGTTGCTTTTGTCGACACCCGTGAGGTGCTGTCTTTGGAATCGCAGGCGCATTACACCCGCGTGCTGACCCGTGAGGGTTATCACTTTTGCAACCTCAGCATTGGGGATCTGGAACTGCGACTCGATCCAGCGCAGTTCATGCGCGTGCACCGCTGCTTCATTGTCAACTTGCAAGCGGTTCAAGCCTTGGGACGCGAGGGCAGCAAAACGCATGTGGTGCTCAAAGGCAAGAGCGCGCAAGCTGTGCCGGTGTCGCGATCGGTGGTGGCGCGCTTGCGTCAGGCCTTGGGTTTGTGATGCCTCTGATGTCACTTCTAGGGTAAATCCCCAGCTCGGCCTCAGCTAAGGACATACCCTGATTGCCAATGGGCCATGCAGCGATCTATTCGTCTCGTGCGCGATTGAAGGCGTTTCGTGCAGTAAATGAGCCGATAAACCGTGAATTTGTCTAAAACCTGACTCATCAGTCGGAAAAGGACTCTCGCCAATACTCCGAGTTGTTTTTCACAAAACTCAGGAGACCTTGATGATTCCACCGCGTTTTGAATACCACGCGCCCAAAACCGTCGGCGAGGCCGTGGCCTTGCTCGGCCAATTGGGCTCTGACGCCAAGCTGCTGGCCGGCGGCCACAGCCTGCTGCCCATGATGAAGCTGCGCTTTGCCCAGCCCGAACACCTGATCGACATCAACCGCATCCCCGAACTCAAGGGCATCCGCGAAGAAGGCGGTACCGTGGTGATCGGCGCAATGACGGTTGAAAACGAGCTGATCAGCTCGCCCATCCTGCAAGCCAAAGTGCCTTTGCTGTGCGAAGCCGCCAAGCTGATCGCTGACCCCCAGGTGCGCAACCGCGGCACGATTGGCGGCGACATCGCCCACGGCGACCCCGGCAACGACCACCCCGCGCTGTCCATCGTGATCGACGCGTCTTTTGTGCTGGAAGGCCCGAACGGCCGCCGCACCGTGGCCGCTGACGGGTTTTTTCTCGGCACCTACATGACGCTGCTCGAAGAAAACGAAGTCATGTGCGAGATCCGCGTGCCCGCCTTTGCCGCTGGCACCGGTTACGCCTACGAAAAACTCAAGCGCAAAACCGGTGACTGGGCCACAGCCGGTTGCGCCGTGGTGATCCGCAAGACCGGTGACCAGGTCAGCCATGTGCGCGTGGCCCTGACCAACGTGGCCCCGGCCGCACTGCGCGTCGAAGCCGCTGAAGCCGCCTTGCTGAACAAGCCCTTCAACGCCGCCAACGTGCAAGCCGCCGTTGAAGCCGCCATCGCCGCCTGCGACCCCGCAGAAGACCTGCGTGGCGACGTGGAATACAAAACGGCCATGGCCGGTGAAATGGTCAAGCGCGCCCTGAACAAAGCCTGGTCGCGCTGCGCATAAAGCAAAAGGAAAACAACATGTCCAAAAAACTCGTCACCGTTTCCGTCAATGGCAAGAAAGAAGAAAAAGCCGTTGAACCGCGCACCCTGCTGATCCACTTCCTGCGCGAAGAACTCAACCTGACCGGCGCCCACATCGGCTGCGAGACCAGCCACTGCGGCGCTTGCACCGTGGACATCGACGGCCAATCGGTCAAGTCGTGCACCCACCTGGCGGTGCAGTGCGATGGCTCGGAAGTGCTCACTGTCGAAGGCCTGGCCAACAAAGGCGTGCTGCACGCGGTGCAAGAAGGCTTTTACAAAGAGCACGGCCTGCAGTGCGGTTTCTGCACACCCGGCATGCTGATGCGCGCCTACCGCTTCTTGCAAGAGAACCCCAACCCGAGCGAAGACGAAATCCGCCACGGCATGGCCGGCAACCTGTGCCGCTGCACCGGTTACCAAAACATCGTCAAAGCCGTCCAGTACGCCGCCAAAAAACTGCAAGAGCCCGTTGCGGCTTGATGCGAACACCCATTTGATCGGAGACACACATGAACGCACCGGTACAAACCGCTGAAGCCCGCGAACTCGCGCTGGCAGGCATGGGCGCTTCGCGCCTGCGCAAAGAAGACGCCCGTTTCATCCAGGGCAAGGGCAACTATGTCGATGACATCAAAATGCCCGGCATGCTGCACATGGACATCGTGCGCAGCCCCATTGCCCACGGCCGCATCGTCAAAATCAACAAAGAAGCCGCGCTCGCCATTCCCGGCGTGCACGCCGTGCTGACCGCCGACGACTTGAAGCCTTTGAAACTGCACTGGATGCCCACCCTCGCGGGTGACGTGGCCGCTGTGCTGGCCGACGAAAAGGTCCACTTCCAGATGCAGGAAGTCGCCATCGTGATTGCCGACGACCGCTACATCGCCGCCGATGCGGTCGAAGCTGTCGAGATCGAATACGAAGAGCTGCCCGTGGTGCTCGACCCCTATGCTGCGCTGCAGCCCGGCGCCCCGGTGATCCGTGAAGACCTGGCCGGCAAGACCGAAGGCGCCCACGGCAAACGTGACCACCACAACCACATCTTTACGTGGGATGCCGGTGACAAGTCGGCCGCCGACGCCGCCTTTGACAAGGCCGAAGTGACCGTGTCGCAGCACATGTACTACCCCCGCGTGCACCCCTGCCCGCTGGAGACCTGCGGTTGCGTGGCCAGCTTTGACCCGATCAAGGGCGACCTGACCACCTTCATCACCTCGCAAGCGCCGCATGTGGTGCGCACCGTGGTGTCCATGCTCTCGGGCATCCCCGAGTCCAAAGTGCGCATCGTCAGCCCCGACATCGGTGGCGGCTTTGGCAACAAGGTCGGCATTTACCCCGGTTATGTCTGCGCCATCGTGGCCTCCATCGTGCTGGGCCGCCCCGTCAAGTGGGTCGAAGACCGCATCGAAAACATCTCGTCCACCGCCTTCGCCCGTGACTACCACATGGACGGCGAACTGGCCGCCACCGCCGACGGCAAGATCACCGGCCTGCGCGTGAACGTGGTGGCCGACCATGGCGCGTTTGACGCCTGTGCCGACCCAACCAAGTTCCCTGCTGGCATGTTCCACATCGTGTCTGGCAGCTACGACATTCCTGCGGCACACGCCAGCGTCAAGGGCGTCTACACCAACAAGGCCCCCGGTGGCGTGGCGTACCGCTGCTCCTTCCGTGTGACCGAAGCCGTGTATTTGATCGAGCGCATGGTCGACGTGCTGGCGCAAAAGCTGGGCATGGACAAGGCCGAAATCCGCGCCAAGAACTTCGTCAAGAAAGAGCAGTTCCCCTACACCAGTGCCTTCGGTTTTGAGTACGACTCGGGCGACTACCAAACGGCACTCGACAAAGTGCTCGAAGCCGTGGACTACAAAGGTCTGCGTGCCGAGCAAGCGGCCAAACGCGCCGACCCCAACAGCCCCACGCTGATGGGCATTGGCCTGGTCACCTTCACCGAAGTCGTGGGCGCTGGCCCGTCCAAGATGTGCGACATCTTGGGCGTGGGCATGTTCGACTCCTGCGAAATTCGCATCCACCCCACCGGCAGCGCCATCGCCCGCATGGGCACGATCACGCAGGGCCAAGGTCACCAGACCACCTACGCGCAGATCATCGCCACCGAGCTGGGTATTCCGTCTGAAGTGATTCAGGTCGAAGAAGGCGACACATCGACTGCGCCTTACGGCTTGGGCACTTACGGCTCGCGCTCCACCCCCGTGGCCGGTGCCGCCATTGCTTTGGCAGCCCGCAAGATCCACGCGAAGGCCCGCAAAATCGCCGCCCACATGCTCGAAGTCAACGAAAACGACCTCGACTGGGAAGTCGACCGCTTCAAGGTCAAGGGCGACGACAGCAAGTTCAAGACCATGGCCGACGTGGCATGGCAGGCCTACCACCAGCCACCAGATGGCTTGGAGCCAGGCCTGGAAGCCGTGCACTACTACGACCCACCGAACTTCACATTCCCCTTCGGCATCTACCTGTGTGTGGTGGACATCGACCGTGCGACCGGTGAGACCAAGATCCGCCGCTTCTATGCGCTGGACGACTGCGGCACCCGCATCAACCCGATGATCATCGACGGCCAGATCCACGGCGGACTGACCGAAGGTTTTGCCGTGGCCATGGGCCAGCAAATGCCGTTCGATGCACAGGGCAACTTGCTGGGCAACACGCTGATGGACTACTTCTTGCCCACCTTCGTGGAAACCCCGCATTGGGAAACCGACCACACCGTGACGCCTTCGCCGCACCACCCGCTGGGTGCCAAGGGCGTGGCCGAGTCGCCCCACGTCGGCTCGATCCCCACCTTCACCTCGGCCGTGGTCGATGCCTTCTCGCACCTGGGTGTCACCCACCTGGACATGCCGCACAACGCTTTCCGCACTTGGAAAGCGCTGCGCGAGCACGGGGCAAATTTGTAATCAGGAAAGAAAATGGAAGTCAAACTCGACAAACAATACCCGCTCGATGTGGATGCCGCACGAGCGTGGGCCTTGCTCACCGACCTGAAGGCGACAGCCAACTGCATGCCCGGTGCCGAAATCACCGAGCAGCTGTCTGAGACCTCGTTCAAGGGCGGCGTCAAGGTCAAGGTCGGCCCGGCTGTCGCGCAGTTCGGCGGCACCGTGGACGTGATCGAAGCCGTGGCCGCTGAGCGCAAGATGGTCTTGCGCGGCAAAGGTGCTGACAAGGGCGGCTCGTCCGCCTCGATGGACCTGACCGCGATCATCACCGCCGACCCGGCCAACCCGGCGCACTGCGTGCTGAACGGCCAGGCCGCGGTGATCGTCAACGGCAAGTTCGCGCAATTCGGTGGCCGCATGATGGTGCAAGTGTCCGACATGCTGCTGGCGCAGTTTGTCGAGAACTTCCGCCAGACCGCGCTGACCTTGCCTGCGGCTGAGGGTTCGCCTGCGGCTGCGACGGCTGCAACGGGGGATGCCTCTGCTGTTGCATCGGGTGCTGCATCGGGTGGTGAGGCTGCGGCACCTGCCGCTGCGCCCAAAGCCCCCGTGGTGGCCCGCGAAATCAACGGTCTGGCCATCTTCTGGGCTTTGCTCAAGAGCTGGGTGGGCGGTTTGTTTGGCAAGAAGGCCTGAGCATGACGACGCCAGACCAGCCCGGACAGCCCGCAGCGCAGGAGCGCTTGCTGCGCGAGCGGCTGCAGCGTGCGGGTTATCTGGCCGATGCCGACCTGGCCACCACCGTGTGGCTGGCGTCGGCTTTGCAGCGTCCGTTGTTGCTCGAGGGCGACGCGGGCGTGGGCAAAACCGCCTTGGCCACGGCCTTGGCGCAATCCCAAAACGCGATCCTGGTGCGCCTGCAATGCTTTGAAGGTCTGGACCTGGCGCAAGCCGCTTACGAGTGGAACTACGGCCGCCAGCTGATGGCGATCAGGATGAGCGAAGCCGACAAAGACAGCGCTGGCCGTGTGCGCGAGTCCGATGTGTTCAGCCGCGACTACCTGCTGGAGCGCCCCCTGCTCCGCGCCATCAGCCAGTCAGGCCCTTGTGTGCTGCTGATCGACGAGATCGACCGCGCCGACGAAGCCTTTGAAGCCTTCTTGCTCGAAGTGCTGGCCGAATACCAGATCACCGTGCCCGAGATCGGCACCATCCGCGCCACGCACATCCCGCAGGTCATCTTGACCAGCAACGGCACGCGTGAGTTGTCGGACGCGCTGCGCCGCCGCTGCCTTTACCACTACCTCGATTACCCGACGCTGGCGCGAGAGATCGCCATCGTCAAAGCCGCTCTGCCCGAGGTCGATACCCGCTTGGTCGAAGACGCTGTGCAGTTCGTGCAGCGCCTGCGCCGCGAAGACCTGGCCAAGATCCCTGGCATCGCCGAAACCCTGGACTGGGTGAACGCCCTCTTTCAGATGCGCCACAACAGCCTGCCCGAAGACATGTCGGCGGTGCTGGGCACTTTGGGCTGCCTGCTCAAGACCCGCGAAGACCGCTTTGTGATGGGCCCCGACCGCCTTCGCCAATTGGTTGAAGGCCGCCGCACCGTGGGCGTGGCCGAAAACAGCACCGAGCAGGCCAAAGCCGCAGCATGAGCACCCGGCCCCATCCCCCTGTAGGAGCCCACCCCGTGGGCGATTGGGCGTGGCACACGCCCACGAAAACATCGCCCACAAGGGTGGGCTCCTACCAAGGCAGGGGCAACAGCATGTCTGCGGCGCACAAACACCCTGCAGGCCAAGGCCGCAGCATGAGCACCCGGCCCCATCATCCCCTTGTAGGAGCCCACCCCGTGGGCGATTGGGTGTGGCACACACCCACGAAACCATCGCCCACAGGGGTGGGCTCCTACCAAGGCAGGGGCAACAGCATGTCTGCGGCGCACAAACACTTTGCAGGCCAAAGCCGCAGCATGAGCACCCGGCCCCATCCCCCTGCAGGAGCCCACCCCGTGGGCGATTGGGTGTGGCACACACCCACGAAACCATCGCCCACAGGGGTGGGCTCCTACCAAGGCAGGGGCAACAGCATGTCTGCGGCGCACAAACACCCTGCAGGCCAAGGCCGCAGCATGAGCACCCGGCCCCATCCCCCTGTAGGAGCCCACCCCGTGGGCGATTGGGCGTGGCACACACCCGCGAAACCACCGTCCACAGGGTCGCCTCCTGCGTCAATGAATGCGTTTGTATGACCCACGACCTGGCCGCACCGACCACCCCAGCGCAGGCCACCGCGCCGTCTGAGCGTCTGGCGGGTTTTGCCGCGCTGTTGCGCGACCACGGCCTCACGGTGGGCGTGGCCGAACAGCAGGCCATGCTGCAAGCAGCCCTGTACTTTGGACCCCTGCAGGAAAAACCTTTGCAAGCCGCCTGGCGCGCCATTGCCTGCCACAGCCACCGCGAATGGCAGCTGTGGCCCGATGTGTACGAGCGTTTTTGGCACCCCGAAAAACTGCGCGGTGGCGTCAAAGTCAGCGGCCAGACCCGGCCCAGCCGCAACCTGCGCCAAAGCGTGCAGGCGATGCACGACCAAATGGACGCGGCCCAACAGCCCGCCAGCCAACCCGGCCAGAATGCCGCGCCCCAAACCGCAGGCGACTCGGCATCGAGTCCGCATGACGAACAGGGCAGCGGCACCCCCCGCGCCCAAGGGGGTGCGAGCCGCACCGAAGCCCTGCACCAGCGCGATGGCCAGATGTGGATGCCGCAAGAGCTGAGCGCCTTGCAACAGCTGGCGCGCCAGATCACCGACCAACTGCAAGCGCGCCCCACCCGCCGCTGGCGCGTGGCCCCGCGTGGGCCACGGCTGGCTTTGCGCCAGACCTTGCGCCGCAGCGTGGCCTGGGGGGGCGAGCTGATGCAACCGGCCTGGAAAGTCAAACGCGTCGAGCCGCCGCGCCTGTTCATCCTGGCCGATGTGAGCCGCTCGATGGAATCACACGCCGCGTTGTTTTTGCGCGTGGCCCGTGCTTTTGCTTTAGAGGCCGATGCCCGCGTGTTTGTGTTCCACACCCGCCTGGCCGAAGTCACGCCCTACATGCACCGCGACACGCCCGCCATTCAGGAAAAGGTCAACGCCGTGACGGCAGGCTTTGGCGGCGGCACCCGCATCGCCGCCAGCTTGCAAGAATTTGCCCGCCAGCATGCCCGCGCCCAGCTCAACCGGGGCGCACGCGTGTGGGTGTTTTCGGACGGCTTTGACACCGACGGGCCCGAGCTGCTGGATGCAGCTTTGCAGGAAGTGCGTGCACGCGGTGCCCGCATCACCTGGTTTCACCCCACGCGCCAGGTGCCCGCAGCGGGTGCCTTGCAGCGTGCCCGCAACCGCATCGAGCGTTTTGTGCCGCTGGCCAGCCTGGCCGATCTGGCCGCTGCCCGACACGTTTTGCATTGAATTTGAGCTTTGAAGGAGTTCCCCATGAACCGCAACGAATGGATCACCCAAGCCGCACGCCTGCAAAGCGCAGACCAGCCCTTTGCCTTGGTCACGGTCTTGAGCGCCCAAGCCCCCACCTCGGGCAAAGCGGGCGACAAAGCGGTCGTCACAGCCGACGGTCAAATCCACGGCTGGATTGGCGGCGGCTGCGCCCAACCGGCGGTTATCAAGACAGTGCGCCGCGCTTTGCTGGACGGCCAGCCGCGCAAGATCCGCATCGCCCCATCGGATGAAAGCGCAGAGCGCGATTTGGGCGATGTGCTCGAATTCGGCATGGCTTGCCACTCGGGCGGCACGCTGGAATTGTTCATCGACCCGGTCATGCCCAGCGCCACCTTGACGGTGGTGGGTGACTCGCCCGTGGCGCGTGCGCTGGTCGGCCTGGCCCCGCGTGTGGGCTTGCGGGTGGCGGTGGTGGCGCACGGCGCTCGGGCTGCAGATTTTCCCGATGCCGACACCGTGCTGGACAGCGACGACGTATCGCAAGTGAGCGCCCGTTTGGCATCGCCCTTTGTGGTGGTGGCCACACAAGGCCGCCGCGATGTACAGGGTCTCAAAGCCGCGTTGGCCTTGCAGCCGCAGGGCCTGTGGTTTGTAGCCAGTGCGCGCAAGGCGGGTGTGTTGCTCGAGAGTTTGGTCGCCAGCGGTGAAGATCCTGCCGCTGTGGCCCGCATCGTGGCCCCGGCCGGCGCAGTCATTGGCGCGCAGACGCCTGAAGAAATTGCCCTGTCCGTGCTGACCTCGGTGGTGGCGGCGCGGCGTGGGCGTGAGCCTGTGGCGTCTACCGCTCAGGTAGCCTTGACAACGTCCATGGCTTCTTGCACGTCGTCTGCAGCGCCGTCATCGGTTGCCGCATCTGCGGCTATTTCGTCGTCTTGCTGTTCGACCACTGCGGCCACCGATCCCAAGGAGGCCACAAGCACCCAAACCGTCGCGCCGGTGGCAGCTGCCAGCAGTTGCTGCGGTGGGGCCAAAAAGGCCGCAGCCACAGCGTCCGACGCTGTCGCCGTCCCGGCCTTGACTGCCGAGCCGAAAGCCGCGCTGACCCCTGTGGCAGCATCGGCCAAATCTTCTTGCTGCGGAGGCTGAATATGGGTTGCATTCTCAAAGGCGGTGGGGGCTTGTACAGCCGCGTCACCGTGGGCGCGGTGTTGTTGGCGGCGGGCTCGGGCTCGCGCATGGGGCACCGGCCCAAAAGCCTGCTGGAGTTGGGTGGCGTGCCCCTCATTCGCCGTCAGTTGATCGCGCTGTCGGGCGCGGGGGTGGACGAAGTGGTGGTGGTTTTGGGCCACTACGCTGACCGCATCGAAGAGGCGGTGAAAGAGTTCCCGGTCACGCTGGTGCGCAACCCCGACCCGGACGCCGGTCAGATTTCTTCGCTGCGTTTGGGGCTGCAAGCCCTGTCGCCCAAGCTCGACGCGGTGCTGGTGGCGCTGGCCGACCAGCCGCTGATCAATTCGCAAGACATCAACGACCTGATCGGGGCCTACAAAAAGCGGCCTGAGGGCGCGCAAGTGGTGCAGCCCACGGTCGATGGCCTGCCGGGCAACCCGGTCATGTTCAGCGCCGAAGTGCGTGACCAAATTCTGGCGGGCGCGGCCAACGTGGGTTGCCGCCAATGGCAGTCGGCCAACCCTGAACAAGTCCATCCCTGGGCCACGACCAACACCCGTTACCGCACCGATGTCGACACGCTGGAAGACATCGAAGCGCTGGCCGCACGCACCGGTCACCGGCTCAAGTGGCCGGCTGATCTGATGATCACGGCCTGATCTGCACGATCTGATCCACAGCGCACCATGCTCCAGCCCGACCCACTCCACCAGTTGTGGCACACGCCCATCGGCGTGCACCGTTTTGCGCAAGCCGAGGCCGTCAACGCCGTGCTGGTGCGGGTGTTTCAGACCCTGCGTGCCACCGACCCGGCCGTGTCGGGTGAGCCCAAAGCTTTCTACGCCAGCCGCGACGATTTGCTGCAACGCATTCGCTTGGCCGAGTGGGAGCAGCTGGTGCGCTTCATCGTGGACAGCGTGCGCCAGACCGTGGTGCTGGCCAACCAAGGCGCCTGGCCCGAGGCCAAACCGGGCTTTCAGATCGCGCTGCGCGGCATCTGGTTCCAAATCTCCAGCCAGGGCAGCCACCACGATGTGCACACGCACGGCAACTGTTCGTGGTCAGGGGTGTATTGCCTGCAGGTCGACCCGCCCGAGCAGCGCTGCCAGCACCCGGTGCTGGCAGCGGCCAACGGCGTGACGCGGTTTTATGGCCCGCACTTCAACCGTCTGGGCGGCGCGGCCATGGACTTTGGCAACGCCTATTTGCAAAACGCGCACCTTGACATTGAGCCTGTGCCCGGCCAGCTGGTGGTGTTCCCCTCGTGGCTGGCGCACCAGGCCATGCCCTACCACGGCAGCGCCGACCGGGTGATCGTGTCTTTTAATGTGAGCGTGCATGCTGCAGGCGGCTCGGACCAGTTGCACGGGTATGCCCATGTCTGATGCAGCAACCCGCACTGACCCCAGCGACGCATGGCTGGCGCATGCAGGCGAGGTCGCGCAATGGGCGGTGTTGCTGCTGGGCTGGTTGTGGCTGGGCGAGCAGGGCATGCGCCTGGGCTGGTCGATGGCCAGCGGCGTGTTGGCGGTGGCTGTGTGGTGGGCTGCGCGCATCGTCTGCCGGGGCAGTGGCTGGGCTTTTCAAACTGCCTCGTCCGTGATGGGCGTGTGTGGTGTGCTGACCGCTTGCGGCGTGTGGCTGCCTGGGCTCTTAGCCCGCCCGGCTGCGGCCCACGCGGGCTTGCTGGTGCTGGCGGCGGTGTGGGGCCTGTGGAGTGCCTTGATCGAAACACGCACCCGGGTCAGTACTTTTCAAATGGGCCGCGTGGCCTGGCACCCCTTGGTGGCTGCCGGGTTGGTGAGTGGCGCTTGGCGCATGCCGGGCAGCGACACTGCAGCCCCATGGGGCGTCAGCCTCTTGCTGGCGCTGTGCGCCGCGCTTGTGTATGCACGAGATCGGCACGGCAGCGGACGTGTCTCGGCATGCCGCGGCCAGCGCGCCGGACTTCACACCTGCCTGACCCCGTCGGCCATGGGCTTGATGATGGGTACTTTGTGGCTGGGCAATGTCTGGTGCGCGGGGCTGGGCTGGTCCACTGGGCAGATGGTGGCCGTGCATCTGGCCTTGATGGCTGGCTTGCCGACGCTGGTCGGGCTTGTGCTTCACGGGCTAAACCGTTTGCCTGAGTGGGCGGGGGGCTTGTCGTCAGAACAATTGACTTATGCCAGCTTGGCTTTGCTGTGCTTGGGCGCGCTCATGGGGCTGGGCAACAGCGCCGTGAGCAGTGTGCTGGCCATGCTGCTGCCTTCGCTGGGTTGGGCGGTGCATTGCAACCGCCACCGCTCACCCGTCGGTGGCGCCCTCATGCGGCCTCGCGCCAGTCGCGGCATGGCGTTGCTGATGGGGCCGGTGCTGCTGGTGGGGGTGGGGATGGCCAGCCCTTGGCACGGCCCGCTGGCGGTGCAGTCGGCATTGGCTGTGCTGGGGGCCTTGGCCGCGTGGCAAGCAGCCGCCTTGTGGTGGCGTACCCATCCACGGTGGCGTCAGTCAGCCCTGCTGGCGATACTGCGTTGAAGGTCTGCAGCCATTCGCTGGCAGAACAAGCGCCCACATCACCAGCGTGTCGCCTGACCGCCTGCGCTCACAAGTAGGGGCGCGCCCAAGCCAAGCCCCGCGAGGTCCCACCGGCCGTGGCGTCCGCCGGGTTGTACTCGCAGCCGATCCAGCCGTCCCAGCCGCATTCGGTACTCACCTTGTCGATGGTCTGGAAGATGTGCGTCCAGTTCAACTCGCCGGTGCCCGGCTCGTGGCGCTGCGGCACTTCGGCAATCTGGAAATGACCCACACGGCCCGTGGGCAGGTAATGCGCAATTTTGGTGCTCAGGTCGCCTTCCACGATTTGGCAATGGAACAGGTCCATTTGCACTTTCACGTTTTCTGCACCCACCGCATGCGCAATGCGGTGCGCGTGGTCTTGGCGGTTGAGGTGAAAACCCGGCACGCTGCGCGTGTTGATCGGCTCGATCAGCACATCGCGACCGTCTTGTGCAGCCAGGGTTGCGGCCCATTTCAAGTTGCCGATCAAGGTGTTGTCGGCTGCCTCCACCGATGCGCCATCGGCACGCAAGCCCACCATGGTGTGGATGCGTGGGCAGTCCAGTGCTTGGGCATAGACCAAAGCGGCTTCAAAACCCGCACGGAACTCCGCCTCCCGGCCCGGGACACTGGCCGTGCCCCGGCTGCCTTGGGTCCAGGCGGCGTTGAAGCTGTCGGTGTCGGTGCCCCCGGCAGGCGTGTTGAAGAGCACTTGCTGCAAGCCATTGGCTTTCAGCCGCGCCGTCAACTCGGCGGCCGGGAAGGCATACGGAAACAAATACTCCACCGCCTTGAAGCCATCTTTGGCTGCCGCTTCAAAGCGGTCCAGAAACGGCAGGTCGGGGTACATCATCGAGAGGTTGGCGGCAAAACGGGGCATGGGTTTTCTTTCAATGTGTATGTGGGGTCATCACGAACGGTGTGTTTTGTCATCGCGAGCGATGCGTGGCGATTCAGTCTCGCTCACCACCTCGCCCCAAAAATCTGGCGCAACTCGTCCAGATCGCTGGCTTTCAGCGGCGGGGTGTGGGGTTGCAGCAGCATCAGCCGTGCGGTTTCTTCCAGCTCTTCGAGCGTGGCCATGGCCGCTGCTGGCGTATCGTGCCAAACATTGGGTCCCAGGCGCGGCAGCATCACGGCGCGGATCGGTGTGTCTTGCGCGGCATGGCTGCGGATCAGGGCTGCCACTTCCTTGGCTGCATCCGGGCTTCCCGGGCGGTGGTAACGCAACAGCGGCACATGGCCGACTTTCATCACAAAGTAAGGCGTGATCGGCGCCAGCAATTCTGGCCCGTGGGCATTCAGGCTGAGCGCCACGCAGTGCGTGCTGTGGGTGTGGATCACGCAGCGGGTGTCGGCATCACTCTCGCAAGCTGCGGCGTAAATTTGGCGGTGCAAGGCGATGGTTTTGCTGCCTTTGTCACCGCTGATTTGCTCACCTTGCAGGTCCAGCTTGGCCAGACGCACAGGGTCCAGAAAGCCCAAGCATGCGTCGGTGGGCGTGATCAAAAAACCATCGTCCAGTCGCACGCTGATGTTGCCTGCCGTGGCGTGCACATAGCCCCGCTCAAACAGGCTGCGGCCCACGCGGCAGATCTCTTCGCGGGCTTGGGATTCATTCATTTGCGGGCTCCGGAAATAGAGGATTCATTGTAGGAGCGCACCCTGTGCGCGATTGTTTGTGCGCCGCAAGCGACTGAATCGCGCACAGGGTGCGGCTCCTACAGGTCAATGCAATGTGTCAAACGCCTTGCTGAAAAAGTCTTCGGTGCCGAAGTTGCCCGATTTGAGGGTGATGTGCACACCCTTCCCGTCGCCAGAGGGCGCATGGCACCACGGCACGCCCGGGTCGATTTGCGGGCCGATTTGCAGCTGCGCAATGGCCAGCGCCTGCACACAAGCGCCCGAGGTTTCGCCCCCAGCCACCACCAACTGCCGCACACCCAGGCTCACCAGGCCACGGGCCACAGACGCCAAGGCATGTTCCACCAAAGCGCCCGCCTCGGCCACGCCCAGCTGCGCCTGCACGGCTTTGACGGCCTCGGGCTCGGCGGTGGAATAGACCAGCACCGGGCCGTCCCGCAAGAGCGGCGCGGCCCAGGCCAGCACCTGCTGCACCACGGCGTCGCTTTGGCCGTTCATCAAGTTGGCGGGGTCAATGGCCATCGCAGGTCGGCCGGTGTTTTTGAAGTGCGCGACTTGCGCGTTGGTGGCCAGCGAGCAGCTGCCCGACACCACCGCCTGCAAGCCACTGGCCGCCGGCAATTGGCTGGCTTGCAGCGAAGGCTTCAGGCCAAAGTTGGCCGGCAGCCCAATGGCCACGCCCGAACCGGCGGTGAGCAGCGGCATGTCCTTCAAGGCAGGCCCCAGAAGGTGCAGATCGTCGTTGCTGGTGGCGTCCACCACCGCCACGCCAACACCTTCGGCGCGCAGCGCGGCGATGCGTTCGCGGATGGCCGCCTCACCTTGGGCCACGGTTTTGTAGTCGATCAGTCCGACCTTGCGCTGGGTTTGCGCCTGCATCACGCGCACCAGGTTCGCGTCTGTCATGGGTGTGAGCGGGTGGTTTTGCATGCCGCTTTCGTTGAGCAGCACGTTGCCCGCGAACAGGTAACCCTTGAACACGGTGCGGCCGTTGTCCGGAAAGGCGGGGGTGGCGATGGTGAAGTCTGTGCCCAGCGCATCCATCAGCGCCTCGGTCACCGGGCCGATGTTGCCTTCGGATGTGCTGTCAAAGGTCGAGCAGTATTTGAAATAGATCTGCTCTGCACCTTGCGCTTGCAACCACTTCAAAGCCTCGAGCGACTGCGCAATGGCCTCGGCAGCCGGAATGGTGCGCGACTTGAGCGCCACCACCACGGCATGAACATCGGCGGCCAGCGGCGCTGTAGGAACGCCAATGGTCTGCACCACCCGCATGCCCGAGCGCACCAGGTTGTTGGCCAGGTCCGTGGCGCCCGTGAAGTCGTCGGCAATGCATCCGAGTTTCAAACCCAATTTCAAAGTGCTCATGTCAAATCTCTTGTTGCTGGCGATTGCATTTTGTAGGAGCCCACCCTGTGGGCGATGGTTTTTGAGGGCGTGTTCCACGCCCATCGCCCACGGGGTGGGCTCCTACACAGGGGATCAGCCCGGTGCTTTGGGCAACTCGATGCCCGGGAAAATCTTGATCACCGCGCTGTCGTCTTCCTTGGCAAAACCCGCTGTGCTGGCTTGCATGAACATCTGGTGCGCGGTGCTCGACAGCGGCAGCGGGAATTTGCTGGCACGCGCCATGTCGAGCACGATGCCCAAATCCTTCACAAAAATGTCCACGGCCGACAGCGGTGTGTAGTCGGCCGCCAGCACATGGGCCATGCGGTTTTCAAACATCCAGCTGTTGCCCGCGCTGTTGGTGATCACCTCGTACAGGGCGGCCGGGTCCACACCCTCGCGCAGGCCTAGGGCCATGGCTTCGGCAGCGGCCGCAATGTGCACACCCGCCAGCAGCTGGTTGATGATCTTGACCTTGCTGCCCGCGCCTGCGCTGTCGCCCAGCTTGTAGACCTTGGCGGCCATGGCGTTCAAGAAGGGCTCGGCCAGCGCATAAGCCTCGGGCTTGCCCGCGGTCATCATGGTCATCTGGCCGGATGCCGCTTTGGCCGCACCGCCCGAGATGGGCGCATCCACATAGCGCAGACCCATGGCCTCCAAGCGCGATTCCAAAGCCACCGACCAGTTCGGGTCCACGGTGGAGCACATCACAAACACGCTGCCGGGTTTCATGCTGGCGGCGCAACCCGTCATGTTGCCCGGGGTGGTGCCATCGCCAAACAGCACGCTCTCGGTCTGCGCGGCATTGACCACGACCGAGACGACCACGTCGCACGCCGCGCCCAAAGAGGCCAGGGTGTCGTGCGCCGTGCCGCCCTCTTGGGCAAAGGTTTTGGCCACATCGCGCCGCACGTCAAAGACGTGTACCGAGTGCCCTGCACGCCGAAGCGAAGCGGCCATGCCTGAGCCCATGGCCCCCAAACCGATCAAACCGACTGTTTTCATGATGACCTGCCCACTGAATTGATCAGGTCATCATACAAATTTTATGAAAAGAACGATTCGGGATAAACCCTTTTAAGTTGCAATCGTTCTTGCTTCTACTGAAGCCGACGTGTCTTTTGGCATGCTGTCAACGCGCAGCCGGAGAACACTCAGACAAGCGCCCACTGCGCAATTTCCCACAACCCCCTCGTTAAAAATCTTCACACTCGCGCCATAGGGCGGGGGGTTACCATCTTGGCCCATGGAAGCTCAACTCAATTCCCTCATCGACGCCGTGCGCCAGGCGGGTGCGGATGGCCGCGTGCTGCGCTTGCGCGGCGGTGGCAGCAAAGATTTCTGGGGCCAAAGCCTCACGGGCGATGTGCTGGACACCCGCGCTTACCGGGGCATCGTCAGCCACGAGCCCAGCGAATTGGTGGCCACGGTGCGCTGCGGCACGCCGCTGGCCGAGCTGGAAGCCGCATTGGCCGAGAAGGGCCAGTGCCTGGCGTTTGAGCCGCCACACTTTGGCGAGGGTGCCACCGTCGGCGGCATGTTGGCCGCAGGCCTGAGCGGCCCGGCCCGCGCCACCGCTGGCGCTGTGCGCGACTATGTCTTGGGTGCACGCTTCATCAACGGTCTGGGTGAGCACCTCACTTTCGGCGGTCAGGTCATGAAAAACGTGGCCGGTTACGACGTCAGCCGCTTGATGGTGGGCAGTTGGGGCACGCTGGGCTTGATCACCGAAGTCAGCCTCAAGGTTTTGCCCGTGGCCCCGGCCGAGGCCACGCTCATGTGCGCGGGTCTGCCGCAAAAAACGGCCCTTGATTTGTTGCACCGCTGGGGCGGTCAGCCCCTGCCACTGAACGCCAGTGCCTGGGTGCGCGACACCACCGCCCAGCCCGTGGCCGATGTTTTGTTTGTGCGCCTGCGCGGCGCCGTGGCGGCGGTGCAGTCGGCCACGACGCGCATGACGGCCGATGCCGCCGCCTTGGGTGCCCAGGTGACCGTGATGGACAAGGCCCAAGCCGCAGCCGATTGGCGTGCAAGTGGTGAGCAGACTTTGCCATTTTTTGAGGCACCCGCGCCCGATGCTTGCCTTTGGCGCTTGTCGCTGCCGCAAACCGCGCCTGTGCTGGACTTGCCCGGTCTGGACCATCCTGCTGAATATGTCGAGTGGCAGGGCGCGCAGCGCTGGTTGTGGGCCCCGGCCTCGGCGGCGGTGCCGCTGCGCGAGTTGGCGCAATCGGTGGGCGGTCACGCCAGCCTGTTCCGTGCCAGCGCCACCCATGCCGAGGTCGACAAAATCGCCGGTGTGAACACCCCGCTGGACGCCGTGCAAGAGCGCATCCAACGACAGCTGCAACAACAGTTCGACCCGAAAGGCGTGTTCGCCACCGGTCGCATGCACCCCCTCTGAGATCGGCACGAACCCTCATGCAAACCAATCTCGCCCCCGAATACCAAAATACCCCCGAAGGCCTGGAGGCCGAAGCCATCCTGCGCAAGTGCGTGCACTGCGGCTTTTGCACCGCCACTTGTCCTACGTACCAGCTGTTGGGCGATGAGCTGGACGGCCCGCGTGGCCGCATCTACCTGATGAAGCAGGTGCTGGAAGGCCAAACGCCCACCCGCAAAACCCAGCAACACTTGGACCGGTGCCTCACCTGCCGCAACTGCGAAAGCACTTGCCCGAGCGGCGTGCAATACGGCCACTTGGTGGACATCGGCCGCAAACTGGTGGATGCCAAAGTCGAGCGACCCGTGGGCGAAAAGCTGGTGCGTTGGGCGCTCAAAGAAGGTCTGCCTTCGCCCCTGTTTGCCCCGGCCATGAAGATGGGCCAAATGGCGCGCGGCCTGCTGCCCGACAGCCTGAAGGCCAAAGTGCCCGCGCCGCAAGACGCCGGTGCCTGGCCCGCCGCGCAGCACGCCCGCAAGGTGCTGATGCTGGCCGGCTGCGTGCAGCCGAGCATGAGCCCCAACATCAACACCGCCACCGCCCGAGTGCTGGACGCCGCAGGCATCCAAGCCGTGACCGCCCCCAAGGCCGGTTGCTGCGGCGCGCTCAAGTTCCACCTGAACGACCACGACGGCGGCAAAGACCACATGCGTGCCAACATCGACGCTTGGTGGCCGCTGGTTGAAAGCGGCGAAGTCGAAGCCATTGTGATGAACGCCTCGGGCTGCGGCGTCATGGTCAAAGACTACGGCCATGTGCTCAAAGACGACCCGGTCTACGCTGACAAAGCCGCCCGCATCGGTGCGCTGACCCGCGACCTGAGCGAGCTGCTGCCCGAGTTGGTGCCCTTGCTCAAAGACAAGCTCAAACCTGAAGCCCTGCAAGCCGCAGGCCTGCAGGCCTACCACCCGCCCTGCACGCTGCAACACGGCCAGCAGCTCAAAGGTGGCGTCGAAAAGCATTTGGGTGATTTGGGTTTCCAGATCAAGGTCACGGCCAATGAATCGCACCTGTGCTGCGGCTCGGCCGGCACCTACAGCGTCCTCAACCCCGAACTGTCCAAGCAGCTGCGCGACCGCAAGCTGGGCCACCTGAACGCGCTGGAGCCGCAAGGTGTGATCAGCGCCAACATCGGCTGCATCACCCACCTGCAAAGCGGCAGCGGCCTGCCGGTACGGCATTGGGTGGAGTTGGTGGATGAGGCTTTGAGCGGCGGAGTGAATTAACTGGTCAGCACCCTGACAATGTCGCCAACGCCAATCACCTCGCCCCCATCGGCGAAAGGCCAGCGCTGCTGCACGGGGGCGACGATGTAGGTTTTATCGGGTTGCACGTCTTGCAGGGATTGCCAGAAGCCTTTGGTGACTGTGGAGGCTTTGTCCAAACGCTTGCCTAGATTGAAATGTCGGCATCGAATGCGTTTGGCCCAGAGTGTCCATTCAAACTTCATGCATTCCAGTCATGACATGACCAGGAACACCTCACTCGCATGGGTACTCTGATTTAGGAGATTATTTCGGCAACGCATGCAGTCCCACCGTGCTCGGACCCAAACCGGTGGGGTTGTGCCATGTACCAAGTAGCTGATCCCAAAGGGGCACCGTGGTACCGAAATTCAAAGCCTCGTTTTCTTGAGTGCTGTGATGCCAGCGGTGAGCCTCTGCACTGCCAATCAAGTAAGCCAAAAATCCAATGCGTCCGCGCACGTTGGCATGTACCGCCACACTTTGCAACATCATGAAAAGCGTCGCCCAGGCGAGCGTTTCAGGTGTCAAGCCCAAGCTCCACCACAGCAGTCCACGCGAAGCTATATTCCATGTCAGATTCACGGGGTGAACCCGCACACTGTTACTGACATTGACTTGCACAGGGCCATGATGCAGTTGGTGCCAGCGCCATCCCCAAGGGTGCTTGTGCGCCCAGCGGTGCAATGTATAGGGCCCCAATTCGCCCACAACGATGGCCACAGGCACTGCCAAGGCCAAAGGCCAGGCGCTGGCCAAACCCGGGCTGTAACCTTGACCTGTCGCCCATTGCGTTAACCACAGACCGCCAAGTCTAAGGAGCCCATCCACCAATGAGGCTGTTATCAGGAGTAAGCCATCTGTGCTGATGTCTCGGCGTGTGGGTTGCCAGTCGATGCGGTATGGCCACAGACGTTCGGCCACTGCAAAGCCTAAAAGACAGATTACAAGCCAAGCGGCCGTGGTGGTGGTGGGTGACCAGATTGAAAGCATCAGCGTCCCGAGGGGGAACAACAGGGTCAGGCCCAAAAGATGGGCGAGGTTCCACCTGGCAAAAAAATCGTGTGAATCGAATCGTTTTTGATGTGTCGGGTGGGCGTGTCGGTCGGCTCATAATCCATGCGTTGACTCCTGTTTGGATGTCGTCACTGTGCGTAATAAAGCCACAAGGCGCATTAACCCAGGTTCATGAACTCTCCGGAAATCAATCCCACCTTAGTTACGCCGTGCACCGTTTGCGAACCGGGCTGATTGGCCAGTCTTTGCGGTGATGCGCGAATGTGCGCTTATTGGAATGGCCTGCCTCGCATCTCGCTCGCTGCGGGCCAAGTTTGGGGGATTGGAGCAGACAGCGAGGCCGTTTGCTAGGTGGAAACGGGTTTGTTGGCCACCGTGTTTGCCGACACCCAAGGGCGTGAGCGGGTGCACCATTTTCATTCGGCCGCCCATTGGTTAGCACCGCCATTGGGCTTGCCACCACATGCTTGGCGTATCGAGGCGCAGGTACCCAGTCGCATGTTGGTATTGAGCCGCGGACAACTTCAGGATGCCAAAGAGTTGGAGCCGCGAGTTGGCGATTGGATGCTGCAAGCCCTGATGGCTGAACGTCAAAGGCTGACGCAACGAGAACATCAATGGCTGATGCTCAGCGCCACCGAGCGTTACCTGCAAGTTCTGCATGAGGCCCCGAGCTGGTTAGATCGAGTGCCGCAGCACCGCCTTGCCAGTTATCTGGGATTGACCGATGTAGCGCTTTCGCGCATCCGCCGACGGTTAAAAACGAAGCATTGAAGTGTTGAATCACGTCTGCTACTGGTTTGAATTTGCGTAAAGGCAGGCTTCGAGTGGAGCAGCACCCCCGTGAAGAGTGCCCAGCCTCACCCTGCAGCGAGTGCGCCCATCAGCTCTACCAAGCCGATGGCCTGCGTGCCGTAGCGCATCGGAAAGCGTTCTGCACCGGGGTAGACCACGTAGCGTTGCGCGATGTTCAAGTCGGCGCAGGCGATGTCAAAGCCTTTGCTCAGGGTGGGCGCTGTCGAACGTTTGATTTCGATGGCCATCCAGGGTTGTCCTGCTCGCTCGATCAGCAGATCAATTTCGGCCCCTGCATGGGTTCGGTAGCTGTACGCCGTGCATTGCGGGTTAGCGGCAGCCATCAGGTTATCGATGCAAAAGCCTTCGTAGCTGGGACCGCACACCGGGTGCCCGGCCAGATCATGCAAACTGCCCACGCCCAGCAAGGCATGCACTAAACCGCTGTCGCGCACATAGACCTTGGGGGCTTTGACCAAGCGCTTACCTACGTTGCCGCTCCAGGGGCGCAAGCGGCGCACCAGTTGCAGGTCTACAAGCAAATCGATGTAGCGCTCAATCGCCGGACTGCTCACGCCCAGTCCGCTGGCCAAGCGGCTTTGCTGGAGCAAGGCGCCTTGCTGATGGGCCAGCATGGTCCACAGTCGGCCCACGGTTTCGGCGGGTAGGCGCGGCGCAAACATGGGCACATCGCGTTGCAAATAGCTGCGCACAAAATCTTCACGCCAGCGCAGGCTGGCCGCATCGCTGGCGGCCAGCAGGCTGTCTGGAAAACCGCCGCGCAGCCACAGCGAGTCCAGATCGGTGGCGGGCCATTCCAGCGCATGGATGGGGCCAATGTCCAGATAGGCCACTCGTCCGGCCAGTGTTTCGCTGCTTTGCTGCATCAGGTCCAGCGAAGCCGAGCCCAAAAGCAAAAAATGCCCAAAGCGTTGGCCTGCACGGCGGCGCTCGTCGATGATGCCGCGCAACACTTCAAACAGGCCCGGCATGCGGTGAATTTCGTCCAGGATGATCAGCTTGCCGCCTTGTGCGCGCAAAAATGCATCCGCATCTTGGAGCCGCAAACGGTCTGCAGGCCTCTCCAGATCCAGGTAGGTGGAGCCAGCTGGCCACCGCTCGGCCAGTGTCAGGGCCAAGGTGGTTTTGCCCACTTGCCGTGGCCCGAGCAGCACGACAGCCGGTGCTTCATGCAGGCGTTCAGACAAGACAGAAAGGGTTTGACGGTCAATCATCATTGAAATTTTAACGTGTGGCGTTGAAATTTCAAGAAAGAAATCTCCGGAAAGAGTGTCGTATCGTCTTCATTGAAAAGGTTTAGCGGATTTTTTTTGAGGTTGTTGCCCACACTGATCCACATGGAAACGGTGGAACCTTGAGTGACCGTCGGGGCGTTCAAGGACGACCCGGCCTATGCCGACAATGCCGCCCGCATTGGCGCATGGGGTGTTGCGGCACCCGGGATCTTGATGATGGCTTATACGATTTAAGTAGTCATTGGCAGCCATACAATGGCTTGCGGAGTCGGCGTATCGAAGCGCTCAGGAGGAGTTCTCATGTTCCCCATCGAAATCTGGCTGGCCTACAGCGCGGCTTGTTTGTTGTTGGTGTTATCGCCAGGCCCGGACAACTTGTTGGCCATTGGGCGCGGCCTCAGCCAGGGCAAGCAGGCGGCCATGGTTTCGGGTATCTCATCGGGGGCGGGCATTTTGTTTCACGTTGCCGCCGCAACATTTGGCTTGACCCTGCTCATGCAAACCTCGGTCCTCGCGTTTTGGGCGGTCAAACTGACAGGTGCCGCCTATTTGCTGTGGTTGGGAATCAAGGTCTTGCGCTCACGCAACTTGATCAGTTTTGCACCCGCTGCACAGCAACCCCTCTCCACCATATTTGCGACCGGATTTTTGTCAGCAGCACTCAATCCCAAGCCAGGCTTGTTTGTACTGGCGTTTATCCCTCAGTTCGTCAGCCCTGAGCGTGGCTCGGTGACCACCCAGATGCTGGTTTATGGCGGATGGTTTGCACTTTTAACGGCGGGGGGTTTTGCATTGATGGGGGTTTTCTCATCGCGTTTGTCCACTTGGCTCCGTCAAAAACCCCGCGTCGTGGCAGGGCTCAATGTGGGGGCTGGTGTGGCGTTTGTGGCCTCTGGGTTGTCTGTGGCTGTGCTCAGGCAGAAATAAACGTCGACATCGAATGCGTCAGGTCTACAGCGGCCATTCAACCTTCATACATTCAATCACTACACCACCATGAACATCGCACTCGCTTGGCTGCTCTTCGCACTGGGGATAGGGCACATTGTTTATGCCTTCGTAAAGTTTGGATCGCCATTGATGGGCGGTCTGAAGGCGGGGTGCGTAGGTCAGTTCGGTGCACCCGAAGTCAGACGCACGGCCTTTTGGTTTGTCATGTTCGGCCCTCTTCTTATGTTTGCAGGCCAAGTGGCCGTACATGCAGCAGCAATTGGCGATATGGGGCTTTACAAACTGGTTGGGGTTTACTTGCTTGTTGTATCCATCGTTGGCGTCATCGCCATCCCAAAGTCCCCCTTTCTTCTGGGCTTGCTCATTTCGGCATCAATCGTTGCCGCAGGCTATGGACTTGTCTGAAAAATCGTGTACAGCCATCAATTGATTCCACTGATCTGAATGCCTGACATCGCGATCTTCCTTCACTGCACCGCTTGTCATCACAAGGTTTCGGCTTTTCTGGCGTTCCGCAATGCCGGTATTTTGGCCGGTGCGCGTCGACCGACGGTCGGTGAAATTGAGGCCATTGCCCCGCGTCTGAAGTGTTCTCAGTGTGGCGCGAAGTCGGTGGTGGTGGAGTCAGTGCCGTACAAGGACAGCGATCGTTATTGGGGAACGTCGGAGAGTGAAAACCGGATTTTTCATCGGAGCAGTTGCACCAAGATGCACAGCGTAGTTGCTGCGAGTGAGATCAATTTCACCTCCCGAGAAGCAGCAATAAATCGTGGATACACGCCATGTCGGGTGTGTCGCCCCTGAAATATGCTGCGTGCGGAAATGCGGCAGACATGTAGAACGTTCCTAAATAAAACACAAAAAGACACAAAATTTAGCTTCTGTTAAAGTTTGTGTTATGCCAAAACCTTCCAGTGCCAACGACCAACTGCCGGCATCCGCTGCCAAAGCGCTGAAGGATTTCGGTGAAAACCTGGCGCTGGCCCGACAGCGTCGCAAGGAAAGTCTGCGTGCATGGGCCAGCCGCATGGCGGTTTCGGTGCCTACGCTCATTCGCATGGAAAAGGGCGATCCGTCGGTGGGCATGGGGGTGTACGCCACTGCGCTGTGGCTCATGGGCCGACATGCGGCTCTGCCTGAGGTGGCCGCGCCTGCGCAAGATCTGAACGCGTTGGAGCAGGACATTGAGGCGGTGCGTCAACGTGGTCGTCGCATGTCGCGCAAAGCCGAGGAGCCCGCATGAGCTATGAACCCCAGGACAGCATGAGCTTGTGGTGGCTGGCCGATGCCAAGTCACCACAACGCATTGGTACCTTGAGCTTGCAAGACCAGCGCCGCAAGGTGGCATTGAGTTACGACCCTGCATGGATCGCATCGCCGCTAGGCTTTGCCTTGAGCGAAGACTTGCCCTTGCAGCCGGGTTTGCACATGCCTGACATGCGCGATACGGCAGCCGGTGCCGTGGACGATGCCCGGCCTGACCAGTGGGGCGAGCGCGTGATCCGCTTGATCGAGCGACCTGCGCGTTTGTCTTTGCTGGAGTATTTGTACTTTGCGGGCGATGAGCGCTTTGGCGCATTGGGTGTTTCATTGCACGCTGAAAAATATGTGCCCGCACCCACAGCGGCCATGCCCACGTTTGAGGGCTTGGCCGCCATGCATCAAGCGGTGCAGCGCATCATGGCGGGTGAGGCGGTCACTGAACATCAGCGCCGCTTGTTGCAGCCGGGCGTCAGCATGGGCGGGGCCAGGCCCAAGTCCTTGATGCAAATCGATGGCTTGTCCTGGGTGGTCAAGTTTTCAGAGGGCAGCGAGCTTGACGCGCCTTTGATCGAACATGCCAGCATGCAGTTGGCGCGTGCTTGCGGCATCCACACGGCCGAGACCTTGGCGTTGCCTTTGCCGCAAGGCCATGCGGTGGCGATCAAACGGTTTGACCGACAAGGCGATCAGCGCCTACATGTCTTGTCCGCCCATGTGGCCTTGCGTGCAGCGGGAGAAGCGATGGGCTACCCCGAGTTGGCGCAATTGATCCGACGCTTGGGCCACCCTGAGCAAGTTCGTGCACAGCAGCAAGAGTTGTTCAGGCGCATGGTCTTCAACATCCTGATCGACAACACCGACGACCACGAAAAAAACCATGCACTGGTGCGAGGCGACGATGGCTTTTATGCCTTGTCGCCCGCCTTCGATGTGTTGCCCTCTGCGCAAGGTCTGGGCTATCAGCAAATGCGTGTGGGTGCTCAGGGCCATGAGAGCAGCATCGCCAACGCATTGTCAGAAGTGCGGGCGTTTGGTCTGACGGATGCACAGGCACGGCAGACCGTGGCAGAAATCGCCACACAAGTCGCGCAATGGAAAGCGGTGTTCAAGCATTTGCATGTGCGCGATGCGGATATGGATCTGCTGGCGCAGTATTTGGATGGGGTTGTCTTGAGCAAACAACGTCAAAGGGGGATGGAGTGAGTTACGAGATCAATTGTGAGAGGCCCAATGCACAAGAATTGGCGAATTTATTGGAAGCTGTAGGTTGGGGCGTGAATGCGTTGGATGCGCTTCAAACATCGATTGCTGCATATACCGAAACAGTTTGCGCACGTGACCTCGATGGGGTGTTGGTGGGGTATGTTTCGGTTTTCTCTGATGGTGTGTTCACGACGATGTTTGGTGAAGTTGTTGTTCACCCAGAACATCAAAACCAAGGCATTGGAACAGACATGTTCCAAGCCATTGAAAAACGCTTTCCAAATGCTCCCATGTATGTGAAGACACTAGGGACGTCCGAGAAATTCTTCCAAGCGATTGGATTTCAATCATCAGCACTACCGCAAGCTGTATTGTTCAAAGCAGCAAAGCTGAATTCAATGGATTGAACGCTGCAGGACACCCACCCTCCTGACACCACGTTGTCAGTACCCCTCAGGCAAAGTCTTTTCCTGTGCACAGATGGTCTGTGTGCTTTCAGGGAGAAAGACAATATGCAAAAAGTGATTGACTGGTTTGAAATTCCGGTGAGCGATGTGCTGCGTGCGCAGGCGTTTTACGAGGCGGTGCTGCAAACGACCTTGCAGCGTGAAAGCTATGTGGGACCAGGCATGCAGATGGCGGTGTGATGGCCTGCCCGAGCCGGTCTCGTCGATTCAGGCGGCATTGTTTTGATCAAGCCGCCAGCGCAGCCTCGATGTCTTTGGCGATTTTTTCAGGCGCTTCCTGCGGCGCGTAGCGCTTGACCACACGCCCGTCCTTGCCGACGAGGAACTTGGTGAAGTTCCATTTGATGGCCTTGCTGCCCAAAATGCCGGGGGCCTCGGCGGTGAGCCATTGGTACAGCGGGTGTGCGTCCTCCCCGTTGACTTTGACCTTGCTCATCATCTGAAAGTTGACGCCGTAGTTTTTCTGGCAGAAGTTGGCAATTTGTACATCGTCGCCCGGGTCTTGGCTGGCGAACTGGTTGCACGGAAAGCCGATCACGGCCAGGCCTTGTGTGCCGAACTGCTGGTGCAGTTTTTCGAGGCCGGTGAACTGGGGCGTGAAGCCGCAGGCGCTGGCGGTGTTGACGATCAGCATGACCTGGCCTTGGTATTGGTTCAGGCGAACGGCTTGGCCGTCGATGCCGAGGGCTTCAAAGTCATAAATGCTCATGGGGGCGCTCCTGCTTCAATCGTGTGAACCGGGGCTGACCACCGACAGCACCGCCGCCAGCAGGATCAGCGAGCCGCCTACCAAGGTGCGGCCTTCCCAGCTTGAAGCGCCCAGTATGACGGAAGACACGCTGGCGAACAGCACTTCGGACAACATGACCAAGGCCGTGGTGTGTGCTGCCAAGCGTGCTGCGCCGTATTGCAAGGCCAAGTTGCCAAACAGGAAGGAGGTGCCCAGCAAAGCCACGAAGGGCAGCCAGGCCCAGGTGGGCGCTGCGCCTGCATGGACCACGCCGGTCGCCATGCCCAGAAGTGCAGCCACGGCGGCCATGGTGGCGCCGCCGCCAAACATGGCCAAGGTGCGCGAGGCGCTGGGTGAGTCTTTGAGTTTGAGCAGCAAGGCGTTGGTGATG
This sequence comes from Limnohabitans sp. Jir72, assembly GCF_003063575.1. GTDB lineage: Bacteria > Pseudomonadota > Gammaproteobacteria > Burkholderiales > Burkholderiaceae_C > Limnohabitans_A. The sequence continues at coordinate 249,983 of NZ_NESC01000002.1, read as the reverse complement.
GCAAAGGTCAAACCGCTGAGCAACGCCAGCACATCGGCCAGGCTTTCAGGTACGGGCCAAGGCGTTTCGGGTGTTTTGAGCACGATGAACAAACCGCTCAGCGCCAGCACCAGCCGCAGCAAGGCCATGCCGCTGGGCTTTTCACCCAAAAGCCACCAAGCCACCAGCACCGACCAGGCGGGCATCAGGTAAAACAGCAAAACCACACGCACCACATCGCCCACCGTGACGGCCCAGTTGAAGCCCACATTGGTCAGGCCCGATGCAAGCAAGAGCAGCCACAGTGCAGGGTGTTGGTGCCAGCTGACCAAGCTGCCCCGCAGCCCCAGCCACAGGCCTATCGACAGGAAGACAAAGCCATAGACCAGCGCCGTGGCCCACAGCGGGTGCAGTCCTTGGGTTTCGAGTTGTTTGAAGGGCCACCAGCACAGACCCCAGACCAGGGCATTGAACAGCAGCCCGGCCACGGCCAGGCTTTTGTCAGAGGTGCGTGCCATGGGGCAGGCTCAGAGAGGGTCTTTGGTGGCGGCTGAAGCTTTGTGCTTGTTCCACCAGCGCCAGCCCACCCAGCCCAAGCCCAGTGCGAGCAGTGCAAAGATGCCGTGCTGGAACTGGCGCAACACCCCAAACATCCAGTCCCAGTTTTGGGCGCCGTAGTAGCCCAGGTACACCCAGATTGGCACGCTGATGAGGGCGGCAAAACCATCCATCAGGAACCAGGTGGGGAAGGTCACGCGCTGGCTCATGCCAGCCGAGAAGAACACGGGGGTGCGCAGACCGGGCAGGAAACGGGCCACGAACATGACCCATTTGCCGTATTTGTGAAATGCGTCTTGCGCGCTGGCAAAGCGTTCGGGGGTGAGCACTTTGCGAAAACCAGGCATCTGCGAGATGCGTTGGCCGTACAAGCGGCCCAGGGTGAACATCAAACCGTCGCCAATCAACACACCCGCCATGCCCACGGCAAACATGGTGTGCACATGCGCATGGCCCAGACCCGCGATCACCCCGCCGGTCACCAGCGTCACGTCTTCAGGGACAGGAATGCCGAAGCCACAAACCAATAGCATCACGAACACGGCCCAGTAGCCGTACTCGGTGAAAATGGGCATCAGAAATTGAAAAACTTCCATCGAATATCAAAGTTCAACCAGCGCCTTGGCGGGTGAGCGAAATGCTCGGTCTGCAAAGGCAGCGGGCCAGTGTAATTCATTTGAATGCCCCTTCCGAAACGGGGTTCAGGGGGTATTCCCGAAGGATGAACGGGCTTGTCTGACTTGCTGGCGTCATGTCTTCGTCATGCCACTTTCATTCTGTGTTTCTAAGCTGAGATCACGGCTTAACTCTGGAACATGTCATGATTTCATCTTTGCACCCACGTTCTTGCACTCTGGCAGCGATCTTGCTGACCACGGCGGCATCCTGGACTTTGCCAGCCGCAGCGCAAACCGCATTTCCCGCCACCTTGGCCGGTCATGCCGTGCTGCCCGCCCTGAGCCTGATCCCTGCGCCCAAGGATGCCCCGGCTGACTTGCAGGTCAGCGGCAAATTCACCACTGGCCAGCGCGTTGACAAGATCGGCAGCGTGGAAGGCCTGTCGGCAGGCCGCCCCACCGGCGTGTTTTTGCCCTTCAAGGGTCAGCCGGTGCAGGGCCATTCGGGCATCAAGCGCATGGCCGATGGCAGCTACTGGCTGTTGACCGACAACGGCGCGGGCTCCAAAGCCAACTCGCCCGACTTCATGCTTTACCTGAACCAGTACAAGGTCGATTTCAAGTCCGGCGAATTCAAACGCCTGCGCACCGTGTTCTTGCACGACCCGGACAAAAAAGTGCCGTTTCGCATCGTCCACGAAGGCACCCCGCAGCGCTACCTGACCGGCTCGGACCTGGACACCGAGAGCTTCCAGTTTGCGGGTGGCGCGATGTGGATCGGTGACGAATTTGGCCCTTTTTTGGTCAAGGCCGACCTGAATGGCAAAGTGCTGGCGGTGTTTGAAACGCTAGTGGATGGCCAAGTGGTGCGCTCCCCCGACCACCCCGCAGTCACCACGCCAGGCTCTCCGGACCAGGCCGTGAAGTTCCAGGTGCGCCGCTCCAAGGGTTTTGAGGGCATGGCATCTTCCAAAGACGGCAGCAAGCTCTATGCGCTGCTGGAAGGCGCTGTGTGGGACGAAGCGGCCAAAGCCCCCGAGACGCTGAATGGCAAGCCCTACCTGCGCGTGCTCGAATTTGACGTGAAAGCCGAAAAATGGACCGGTCGCCACTGGAAATACGTGCTGGAAGCCAATCACCACGCCATCGGTGACTTCAACATGATCGACGAGACCACCGGCCTGATCATCGAGCGCGACAACGGCGAGGGCACGCCCGACAAGGCCTGCCCCGCAGGCGTGAAACGCACAGACTGCTTCCATGACTTGCCCCAATTCAAGCGCGTCTACAAAGTCGAACTGACCGAAGCCAACGTGGGAGGCCCACTGCGCAAGATCGGTTACATCGACTTGCTGAACATGGCCGACCCCCAAAAGTTGGCTCGCAAGCCGCTGGTGAACGGTGCTTTGAGCTTTCCCTTCTTCACCATCGAAAATGTGGAGGTGGTGGATGCCACCCACATCGTGGTGGGCAATGACAACAACCTGCCGTTTTCCAGCAGCCGTGAGCCCAACAAGGCCGACGACAACGAGCTGGTGTTGTTGGAAGTGGGCGAGTTTTTGAAAGCCCGCTGAGCCGGATCAGCGGGCGGTGGGTCTGGTTTGGACTCGGCGCCTTCAGGGCTGGTGAAGCTGGCATACTTCATCGGCCTTTTTCACGTTTGCACCCATGCCCCGCCCCATACAAGCCACCATCCACACCGCCGCGCTGCGCCACAACCTGGGAGTTGCCCGCCAGGCTGCGCCTGATGCTCAGGCTTGGGCGGTGGTCAAGGCCAATGCCTATGGCCACGGCATTGAGCGTGTGTTTGAAAGCCTGCGCGGGGCCGACGGCTTTGCTTTGCTGGACCTGAACGAAGCCGAGCGCGTCAGGGCCTTGGGTTGGCGCGGCCCCATCTTGTTGCTTGAAGGCGCTTTTGAGGCGCGAGACTTGGAGCTGTGCTCGCGCCTGCACCTGTGGCACACGGTGCACTGCGATGAGCAGATTGACATGCTGGCGCTGCACAAAACGCACGAGCCGCATCGGGTCTTCCTCAAGATGAACTCGGGCATGAACCGTTTGGGTTTTGCGCCGCAGCGCTTTCGCTCGGCCTGGACGCGCCTGAACGCCTTGCCCCAAGTGGACGAGATTTCGCTGATCACCCATTTCAGCGATGCCGATGGCGACAAGGGCATTGCCGAGCAAGTGGCCCGCTTTGAAGAAGCCACCCGCGATCTCCCCGGAGAGCGTTCCTTGAGCAACAGCGCTGCCACCTTGCGCCATGCCCAAGAGGCCAGCGTCAAAGCCGACTGGATCCGTCCAGGCATTGCGCTGTATGGCAGCTCGCCAGATTTCCCGGCGCACACTGCTGCCGATTGGGCTTTGCAGCCCGCCATGAGCCTGCACGCCAACGTCATTGCGGTCCAGCACCTGCGAGCGGGCGACAGCGTGGGTTATGGCTCCAGCTTTGTGGCAGACGACGCGATGCGCATCGGTGTGGTGGCCTGCGGTTATGCCGACGGCTATCCGCGCCTGTGCCCCACGGGCACGCCGGTGCTGGTAGGTGGCTCGCGCAGCCGCACCTTGGGCCGCGTGAGCATGGACATGCTGGCGGTGGACCTGAGCGATGTCCCAGCCGCAGGTGTGGGCAGCCAAGTCACCCTGTGGGGGCGTGCCGCTGACGGTGCGGTGCTCAGCATCGACGAGGTGGCGCAGGCCGCTGGCACGGTGGGTTATGAGCTGATGTGCGCACTGTCCCAGCGCGTGCCGGTGGTGGTGGACTGAACTTCTCCCCACCAGTCATCGCAGACGTCCTTTTGTCATCGCGAGCGAAGCGTGGCGATCCAGTGGGGTCCAGCGGTTTGCTGCACGCGTGACAAGCCTTCTGGCAGGTCACGGTGACAATGGCCCATGCCCCACCGATCGCCCACGCACCGCCACGATCAGACCGCTTTGATGGCCGCGCTGGCCCTGATCGTGATCTGGGGGGCCAACTTCACACTGCAAAAATTTCTGTTCGAGCTGGTCTCGCCCACCGGTTTTCTGATGGCGCGTTACATCATCATGCCCACGTGTGCGCTCTTGTTGATGCGCTGGCGTCTGGGCCGCTGGTTGCCCGCTTTGCCCCGCCAAGACCTGCTGCACATGGCCTGGCTGGGCTTTGCAGGCCACACCTTGCATGTGGGCCTGGTGACCTACGGCATCCATTGGTCCACGGCGTTTTCCAGCGCGGTCATCCTCGCGTGCGGGCCAGTTTTCACCTTGCTGATCCTGCGGTACAAAGGTTTTGAGCGCCTGAGTCTGGCCCAAGTTGCCGGGGTTGGCTTGGCGCTGCTGGGTGTTTTGATGTTCCTGTCCGACAAGCTGCTGGGCGGCCACTGGCGGGCCGGGGGCGGTGATCTGGTCTTGCTGATCGCGGCCAGCCTGTTTTCTTATTACACCGTGGCAGCCAAGCCCCTCATGGAGCGGCATGGGCCGGTGCTGACCATGGGTTACACCACCTTGCTCGGCAGCCTGCCGATTTTGGTCTTGTCGATCCCGGTGGGCTTGCAGGCGCCATGGGCCAGCCTCGACATGTGGGCCTGGGCAGGGCTGTTCTGGTCGGTGCTGGTGTCGGCCTTCATGGGCTGGCTGATCTGGGGCTGGATCAACACCGTGCGTGGCGTGGCCCGCACCGCGCCCCTGATGTATTTGATGCCGCCCATGACGGGCCTGTTTGCTTGGGCTTGGTCTGGGGAACACTACACCTGGATCAAGATCGCCGGGGCGGGCGTGATCTTGTCGGGTGTGGCGCTGGCGCAGTACGCCGGGCAGATCAAGTGGCGCTTGCGCTGAGGCGTCAGCGCAGCCAGGTGTCGTAAGCGGTCTTGCAGATCAAGGCCAGCACCACCAGGATGAAAACGTGGCGCACAAAATCAGCGCCGTGTTTCAGGGCCAGTCGGGTGCCGATCAGGCTGCCCACCACATTGGCCAGCGCCATGGGCAGCGCCATGTGCCACCACACATGGCCTTTGAGCGTGAACAGCACCAAGGCCGCCATGTTGGTGAACAGGTTGATGAATTTCGCAGCGGCCGAGGCGTGCAAAAAGTCATAACCCAGCCAGCGCACATAGGCAAACACCAAAAAACTGCCGGTGCCGGGGCCAAAGAAGCCGTCGTAAAACCCGATCACCAGGCCGATGCCTGCCGCCACCCAAGCCTCTTGCGAACCGGCAAAGCGCGGCGCGTGGCTGCGGCCCATGTCTTTTTTGACCAAGGTGTACAGCAAGAGCAAGACCAGCAGCACCGGCAAAGCTTTGCGAAACAGGCTGGGGTCCACCTGGGTGACGACCCAGGCACCGGCCAAAGAGCCCAGCAGACCGAGACCGGCTGCGGGCAGCAAAGATCGCCAGGGCATGACCACTTTGCGGCTGTACTGCACGGTGGCAAAGGCGGTGCCCCAGATCGAGGCGCTTTTGTTGGTGCCAAACAAGGTGGCCGGGGCCGCGCCAGGGAAGGCGGCAAACAGGGCGGGCAGCAAGATCAGGCCACCGCCACCGACGATCGAGTCCACCAAGCCAGCCAGCAGCGAGGCCAGCGAAACAATCAGCAATTCCATGCAGTCGATTGTGGCATTGGGGCGGCGCAAGGCCTGTCGGGCCAGCGACGGGCGAAAAAAAAGCGCCGCTTGCGCGGCGCCTGAGAAGTCACATCTCGTTCGGATGTTGGTTCATGTTGGAGTTCTTAGGGGTTCGAGTTGTCTCCTCGGCCCTCGGGATGCAAGGTACTGCTATGCATCGAGTGAATGAAATGTAAGGGCTGGCGGGAGATGAAACCCTCAGGGATTTCCCGATTCGCGGGAAATCCCTGATCAAAACTGGATATGAGCTGACCCAAACCGGAATTCAGGGCACCCAACGCTGGGCGTCCTGTGCGATCCAGTGCGCGGCCTTCTCGGCAATCATGAGCGTCGGGCTGTTGGTGTTGCCGCTGGTGATGGTGGGCATCACGCCCGCATCGACCACGCGCAGGCCCGCCACGCCGCGCACCTGCAGCCGCGCATTGACCACCGCCATCGGGTCGTCATCGCGCCCCATGCGGGTGGTGCCCACGGGGTGGAAGATGGTGCTGGCAATGTCACCGGCCAATTTGGCCAGTTCTTCATCGGTCTGGTACTGCACGCCGGGCTTGAACTCTTCGGGCTGAAAGGGTTTCATGGCCTCTTGGCCCATGATCCGGCGGGTCACGCGCAAGCTGTCGGCGGCCACCTTGCGGTCCTCGTCGGTGGCCAGGTAGTTGGGCGCAATGGCAGGGGCGTCTTCGAAACGATGGGTTTTGATCTGCACCGAGCCCCGGCTGGTGGGGTTCAGGTTGCACACGCTGGCCGTGATGGCCGGGAAGCTGTGCAGCGGCTCGCCAAAAGCGTCCAAGCTCAGGGGTTGCACGTGGTACTGGATGTTGGCGTGTGGCTGCGACGGGTCGCTTTTGGTGAACGCGCCCAGTTGGCTGGGCGCCATGCTCATGGGGCCGGTGCGTTTGAGGGCGTATTCCAGCCCGATCATGGCCTTGCCCCACAGGCTGCCCGCCATGGTGTTCAGCGTTTTGGTGCCTTTGACCTTGTAGACCGAGCGGATCTGCAAGTGGTCTTGCAAGTTGGCGCCCACGCCGGGCAGCTCGTGCTTGACGTCCACGCCTTTGTCTTTCAGCAAGGCGGCAGGCCCAATGCCCGACAGCTGCAGGATTTGCGCCGAGCCGATGCTGCCCGCACTCAAAATCACCTCGCGGGTGGCTTTGACCTCGACCATCTCCACGCCCGACCAGACCTGCGCGCCGGTGCACCGCTGGCTGCCATCGGCTTGGGTTTCGATGATCAGCTTGGCCACCTGTGCCTTGTTCCACAACTCGAAGTTGGGGCGGGCGTAGCAGGTGGGCCGCAAAAAGGCCTTGGCCGTGTTCCAGCGCCAACCGTCTTTTTGGTTGACCTCGAAGTAGCTCACGCCCTCGTTGTTGCCCCGGTTGAAGTCGTCTGTGGCCGGAATGCCCGCTTGCTGCGCAGCTTGCGCAAACGCATCCAGCACGTCCCAGCGCAGGCGTTGCTTTTCGATGCGCCATTCACCGCCGGTGTTGCGCCCGCGCAGGGTGTGCAGGTAACTGCCCTTGGCTAAATCGGTGGGGGCCAGCAATTCGGACTTGGCACCCTTGGCTCCGTGAAATTCGTTTTCGCCCTTGTAGTGGTCTTCGTGCAACTTGAAGTAAGGCAAGGACCGTTCCCAGAGCCATTCGTCGTTGCCGGTGATCTGCGCCCACTGGTCGTAGTCCCGCGACTGGCCGCGCATGTAAATCATGCCGTTGATGCTGGAGCACCCGCCCAGCACCTTGCCACGCGGGTAGCGCAGGGTGCGGCCGTTCAGGCCTTCGGCTGGCTCGGTCTGGTACAGCCAGTCGGTGCGCGGGTTGCCAATGCAGTACAGATAACCCACAGGGATGTGGATCCAGTGGTAATCGTCTTTTTTGCCCGCCTCCAGCAGCAGCACGCGCTTGCTGGCGTCAGCGCTCAGGCGGTTGGCCAGCAGGCTGCCTGCCGTGCCGCCGCCTACGATGATGTAGTCGAAGGTGTTGTCGTTCATGTTCTTCCCAGTCTCCTGATGGAACGATTGTGCCTGTGGATTTTTGCAGGTCGGCGCTTGAGAGCCGACGTTGATGGGGTTGATGCACACATGACAAGCGAACTGTTTTGATCAGCACACCATGTCGGACCTGAAGGTGCCGACCTACAAGGCCTCCCATTTGCAGTATGGACACAGCCAGCGCAGCGGGGGCGACTGGCCGGGGCCGCTGGGCCGATTTGCTGGCGCGAAGCGACTGATGAGGCCCTGCGGCCCCGGCCAGTCGCCCCCGCGGAAATCACCACGGCTGTTGACTACGGCAATTTATTTGGCCGTAGGCATCACAAACTCAGCACCTTTGCCGATGCTCTCAGGCCAGCGCTGCATGATGGACTTTTGCTTGGTATAAAAGCGCACGCCCTCTTCGCCATAGGCGTGCATGTCGCCAAACAACGAGCGCTTCCAGCCGCCAAAGCCGTGCCAAGCCATGGGCACGGGGATCGGCACGTTGATGCCGACCATGCCCACCTGAATGCGGCGCGAGAATTCACGGGCCACATTGCCGTCGCGGGTGAAGCAGCTCACGCCGTTGCCGAACTCGTGGTCGTTGATGATCTGCACAGCCGTTGCAAAGTCGGGCACACGCACGCAGGACAGCACCGGGCCAAAGATTTCCTCTTTGTAGATCTTCATGTCGGTGGTCACGTTGTCAAACAAGGTGCCGCCAAGCCAGAAACCGTTCTCGCAACCTGCACCGGCTTTCGCGCCGTCAAACTCACGGCCATCCACCAGCAGCTGTGCGCCTTCGGCCACGCCCGCGTCGATGTAACCCTTGATGCGCTGGCGCGCCGCGTCAGTCACGATGGGGCCCATCTCGGCGGCCAGGTTTTCACCGTTGAGCACTTGCAGTGCTTTGGTGCGCTCGATCAGCTTTGGCAAGATCTTGTCGGCCACATCGCCCACCAGCACCGCGACCGAAATCGCCATGCAGCGCTCGCCTGCCGAGCCGTAGCCTGCGCCAATCAGCGCGTCCACGGTCTGGTCGATGTCGGCGTCGGGCATGACCACCAAGTGGTTTTTCGCGCCGCCCAGGGCTTGCACGCGCTTGCCGTGGTGTGCGCCGGTCTCATAAATGTAGTTGGCAATCGGTGTGGAGCCCACAAAGCTGATGGCCTTCACATCGGGGTGCTCCAGCAGCGCGTCCACGGCTTCTTTGTCGCCTTGCACCACGTTGAACACGCCGTCTGGTAAACCGGCTTTTTTGAGCAACTCGGCCATGAACAAGGCGGGTGTCGGGTCGGTCGGGCTGGGTTTCAAGATGAAGGTGTTGCCCGCCGCAATGGCGACCGGGAACATCCACATGGGCACCATCACAGGGAAGTTGAAGGGCGTGATGCCCGCCACCACGCCCAAAGGCTGGCGCAGCGTCCAGTTGTCGATGCCGGTGGAGACCTGGTCGGTGAAGTCACCCTTGAGCAGCTGCGGAATGCCGGTGGCGAATTCCACGATGTCGATGCCGCGCGAGACTTCGCCCTGTGCGTCGGTGAACACCTTGCCGTGCTCGGCAGTGATCATGTGGGCCAGCGTGTCCTTGTTCTGGTTCAGCAATTCCAGGAACTTGAACATCACGCGGGCGCGGCGCAGTGGTGGCGTGTCGGCCCAAGCGGGGAAGGCGGCTTGCGCAGCGGCCACGGCCTTGGCCACTTCGGCGCTGTTGGCCAGGGCCACGTTGCCGGTCACGGCACCGGTGGCGGGGTTGGTGACGGGCTGGCTGCGGCCCGAAGCGCCTGCAGCGGCTTGGCCGCCAATGTAATGGCCGATGTGGGTGATGTTCATGGGGTGCTCCTTGTGGCTTGTGAATTTGTATTTTGTAGGAGCCCACCCCGTGGGCGATGATGCCTGGCCACAGCGTCAAACAATCGCCCACAGGGGTGGGTTCCTACAAAAAATCGGCGCTTTGTGTGCAGCTCTTGCCGATAAGAAGCGCCGAAAGAGCCCAGAGTGTAGGCACCCCCGACACCCCTCACAAGCCTTTAAACCTGAATTGATTGTTCAAAATAGTGAACAATACACGTATGGAAGAGCAAAAAATCAACACCCTCTGGACGCACTTGCACTGGCTGAGCGTGCTCGCCCAGCAAGGCAGCTACACGGCCGCCGCCGCCCGGCTGGGCGTGAGCAAGGCCGCCATGAGTCAGCGCATTGCCGAGCTCGAGCGGGCAGCCAAAGTCACACTGGTGCAGCGCACCACCCGCAGCCTGCGCTTGACCGAGGCGGGACAAAAGCTGGTGGATGACACGCGCACCTCGTTCGAGCAGATCGAGCAGAGCTTTGCACAAGTGCGCGATTTGGCCGAGCAACCGGGTGGCTTGATCCGGGTGACCGCCCCGGTGGCCTTTGCACGTCAGCAACTGATGCCCTTATTGGCCGAGTTCCTCAAGGACTACCCCAATGTGCGGATCGAGCTGGACATGTCTGACCGCCTGAGCGCGCTGACCACCGAAGGCTTCGATCTGGCGATCCGACACACCGCCCGTCCGCCCGACACCCATGTGGCTTGGGCACTGTGCCCCACCGAATCGGTGCTGGTGGCTACCCGCGCCTATTTGCGCAAGCAGGGGGAGCCGCAGGCCCCTGCCGACCTGCAAAGCTACAACTGCCTGCACTACCCCCGTTCGCAAGACACCCCGGCGTGGACCTTCGAGCCCCGCGATCCGCAAGCTGGCGAGCGCATCACCGTGCCTGTGTCGGGCAATTTGTCCGCCAACAACAGCGAGGCTCTGCGCGAAGCGGCCCTTATGGGCGCGGGCATCGCCCTGATGCCCGACTTCAGCGCCCAGGCCGCTCTGCGCCAGGGCAAGTTGGTGCGCGTGCTGCCCAACTGGCGACCCGTTGGCGCATTTGCTGAAACCATTTACGCCATTCGCCCGTATGCGCCCCATGTGCCTCGGGCAGTGACGGCGCTGGTGGGTCACCTGCGCCAAGGGCTGGCGGGTGGGTTTGGCGTGTGAGGCCGCTGTAAGCCCATTGAGTGCAGTGCCAAGTCGCAAGCAATGACGAAAAGGTCACGGGCGTGACATTTTTCAGCCCTTTGCTGGCGAAGGCAGGGGTTTGCACTGATGAGCCCTTCCAGTTTCTCCGCACAAGATGACGTTGGCGTTTTTTTCGATGTCGTCCCGTTTAGGACAAACAAGTGGAGAGGCTCATGGCAATTCAAGGCATTCGCAAAGCGACTTGGTCGCGCAAGGTGGTCGGCACGGCAGTGAGCTTGGTCGCTGCACTGTGCACGGCCGGGGCGGTTCAGGCCCAAGAGACCTTCAAGGTCGGTATTGTGAGTTTCTTGTCGGGCCAAGCGGCAGAGAGCTTTGGCATTCCGGCCGTCAATGGTGCCAAGGTGTTGGTGGATGCTTTCAACAAAGGCGCAGCGCCTGCGCCTTACAACAAGACCGGTTTTGGGGGCATGAAGCTCGAAGCGGTCTATGTCGATGAAAACGGTGGTGCCACCAAGCAAGTGCAAGAGTTGCGCAACCTGTACGAGCGCGAAAAAGTCGATGCGGTGGTGGGCTATGTGGGCTCAGGCGACTGTCTGGCCGTGGCCCCGGTGGCCGAGGAAATGAAGAAATTCCTGATTCTTTATGACTGCGGCACGCCCCGTATTTTTGAAGACAACAAACTCAATTACGTGTTCCGCACCGCGTCTCATGCGGCCATGGACAACGTGGCCCTGGCCCGTTACCTGAAGGCCAAGGACATCAAGGTCGGCACCTTCAACATGATCAACCAGGACTACGCTTGGGGCCAAGACTCCAAGAAAGACTTTGTCTGGTCGATGGAAAAGCTCTACCCCAACGCCAAGGCGGGTGAAGACCAGTTGCCCAAATTTGGCGCAGGCCAGTACGGAACAGAAATTTCAGCCCTGATGTCCAAGCAAGCAGACATCACCCACAGCAGCTTGTGGGGCGGCGATTTGCAGGCCTTCATTTTGCAGGCTGGACCGCGCGGTTTGTTCAAGCGCTCGCAAGTGATCCTCTCTGCAGGTGACCATGTGTTGCCTGGCCTGGGTGAGAAGATGCCCGACGGCGTGATTTTGGGTGCGCGGGGTGCCTACGGCCTGATGGCGCCCAAGTCGGCCCTGAACGACTGGTGGTGGGACATTTACAGCAAGGCCAACAACGTGTACCCGGTGCAAGCCCCCTACCGCATGGTGCAGTCGCTGCTGGGCTTGAAGTTGGCGGTTGAAAAAGCCATGGCTGCCAACGGCGGCAAGAAGCCCAACGCCGAGCAATTGGCTGCGGCCTTGCGCAATTCCGAGTGGGACTCGCCTGCAGGCAAGATCCGCATGAACTTGGGTGGCGGGCATCAGGCCACACAAGAAACCGCCATTGGCCGCACACGTTACGACGCTGCCAAAAAGATGGTGGTGCTGGACGACATCATGCGTTTCCCTGCGGAGTGTGTGAACCCGCCTGCCAACATGAAGTCTGAAGACTGGATCAAGTCTGGCTTCGCGGGCGCCAAGGGTTGCCCATAAGCTGCTGTAAATAAGGTTCTCAAGGCATGCTGACCATATTGATTGACGGACTGACCTACGCCTCGTGGCTGTTCATCGTGGCGCTGGGGCTGACGCTGGTGTTCGGCGTGCTGAAGATCCTCAACATCGCGCACGGCAGTTTCTACGCACTGGGGGCCTATGCGGCCGCCAGTTTCGTGGGCTGGGCCAGCGCCATGAAGTGGGCGCCTGGTTACACGCTGGTGGCCATGCTGTTGGCCGCCGTGGCTGTGGCAGCGCTCGTGGCACCCCTGACTGAGCGTGGCTTGCTGCGTTTCTTTTATGGGCGCGACGAGGTGCTGTTGGTGTTGGTCACCTACGCCATGTTCTTGGTCATGGAAGATGGCACCAAGTTGTTGTGGGGCGCCAATCCTTACTACGTGTCGGAGCCTTACGGGCTGTTTGGCAACATCGACATCGGCACGCAAACCTATGTGGGTTACGACTTCGCGCTGGTGGCTTTGGCGGTGGTGGTGGGTTTGGCCGTATGGTGGTGGCTCAACCGCACCCAACAGGGCAAGATCATGATCGCCGTGATCCACAGCTCGGAGATCGCGTCGAGCATGGGTGTGAACGTCTCGCGTGTGTACATGCTGGCGTTCTCGGTGGGCATCTTTCTGGCGGCGTTGGGCGGTGCCTTCACCGCGCCGATGATTTCAGTGCAGCCTGGGGTGTCTGTTGGCGTGATCATCGTGTCGTTCGCGGTGGTGATCATCGGCGGCTTGGGCAGCATTGAAGGCGCAGCCATTGGCGCTTTGATTGTGGGTCTGGCCCGGGCCATGGCCGTTCACCTGGCACCCGTGGCCGAACTGTTCTCAATTTATGTGGTGATGGCTGTGGTGCTGATGTTCCGTCCGGAAGGACTGTTCCAGCGCATTCAGGCCCGAAAGATCTGAGCCATGGCGAAAAATCTGGGCACAGTGCTGCCTTCTCAAGAAACGCCCGTGGGGCAAACCGTGTTGTGGGCGGCAGGCATTTGCCTGGCCTTGGCCTTGGCCGGCATCGTCATGCCCAAGTGGCTCACCTTCCTGATCACCATGGCGGCGGCCAATGGCCTTGTATCGCTGGGCATCGTGGTGCTGATGCGCGGTGGTGTGGTGCCTTTTGGTCAAGGCATGGTGTTTGCGGTTGGCGGTTACGCCGCTGCCTTGCTGTTCAACAAGCTGGGCATCACCGATGCGCTGCTGCTGACCTTGTGCGGTGGTGTGGCGGCCGCTTTGGTGGCGGCGCCTTTCGCGCCGCTGCTGTCGCGTTACCGTGGGATCTTTTTTGCCATGCTGACCCTGGCTTTGTCGATGGTGACCTATGGCCTCTTGATGAAGCTGGAGGTGCTGGGCGGCTCTGACGGGTTCAATCTGGGACGGCCTACGCTGTTGGGGCAAAAGCTGCCCGACGAGCAGGTGGGTTACATCATGTATGTGCTCACCGTGGTGGTGTCGACGGTCATGGCTTTGCTGGCCCGAATTTATTTTGACAGCACGCGTGGCTTGATCACTGTGGCCGCCAAAGAAAACGAATTGCGGGTGGAGTATTTGGGCGGCTCGGTGCGCCACGCCATGGCCATCAACTTCATCCTGGCGGCTTTTTGTGGCGGTTTGGGCGGTGCCCTGGCGGTGATGGCTTTGGGGCACATCGAACCGAACTTCAGTTTTTGGACCACCTCGGGTGAGTTCGTGTTTGTCGCCATTTTGGGCGGCTGGCAAAGCGTGATTGCCCTGTTCCTGGCCAGCACGGTGCTGGAAGTGGTGCGCTCGTTCTCGAGTGCCTATTTCCCCAACACTTGGCAAATGGCCTTGGGTATTTTCTTGTTGATCGTGATCCGTTTCTTGCCGCGTGGCATTGGGTCCCTTTGGGTCAAAGGGGGCACGCGATGAAGGCCATGCTGCAGGCCCGCGATGTGGGTAAAAAATTCGGTGCCGTGGTGGCGGCGTCGAACCTGAACATCGACATCTTTGCTGGTGAGCGTGTGAGCCTGATCGGCTCCAACGGCGCAGGCAAGACCACATTCGTGAACATGATCACGGGCTACCTCAAGCCCGACCATGGGCAGATACTGCTCGATGGTCAGGACATCACACCTTTGTTCCCGCGCGCCATCACGCACTTGGGTGTGGCGCGGTCGTTTCAGATTCCGCAGCTCTATGGCGAGTTGACCGTTCTGGACAACATGCTCGTGGCCAACGCGTGTCATGACCAAAAGCTGAGTTTTTGGCAGCCTGCGCGGCGACGCGATGCCATCGAACGCGCCGATGCCTTGCTCGAGCGCTTTGCTTTGACCGAGCACCGCTCGCGCCGCGTGGCCGAGTTGCCCGGTGGTGTGCGCAAACTGCTGGACATTGCGATGGCGCTGACGAGTTCACCCAAGCTGCTGCTGCTGGACGAGCCCACCAGTGGCGTGTCAGCAGAAGAAAAATTTCCGATGATGGAAACCATCATGGCCGGGCTGGGACAGGACCAGTCCACCACGGTCTTGTTTGTGGAGCATGACATGGACATCGTCAACCGCTATGCCAGCCGGGTGGTGGCGTTCTACAGCGGCCGCATCATTGCCGACGACAAACCCGAAGTGGCTTTGGCCACCGACGATGTGCGGCGCTATGTCACTGGCGAACTGTTGAGTGAATAAGACACCGCCCCCAAAGGAACACGCATGCTCAAGGTAGAAGGCCTCCATGTGGCCATCCAGTCGGTCGTCGCTTTGCGCGGTTTGTCGCTTGCCGTCGAAGACGGCACCATGGTGGGTTTGATTGGCCGAAACGGCGCAGGCAAAACCACCTTGCTGCGCTCGGTGATGGGCCATCTGACGCCCACGCAAGGCACCATCACTTTCAATGGGCAGGATCTGTCCGCCTTGCCCCCACACGCACGGGCGGGCCTGGGCATTGGGTACATGCCCGAGGATCGCGGCTTGGTGCCTGAGCTGACGGTGGAAGAAAACATCCTGATCCCCGTTTGGGTCAGTCCGACGCTGGACCCTCAGGAGCGCTTGGCGCTGGTCTACAAAGTCTTGCCTGAGTTGCTCGAGATGAAAGACCGCCGGGCCTTGCTGCTCTCAGGTGGGCAGCAAAAGCTGGTGGCCTTGGCACGTGCATTGGCCGTCGGCACCCGTCTGTTGTTGCTCGATGAACCCTTTGAGGGGGTAGCGCCCGCCTTGTCCAAGCGCTTGGGCGAGGTCATTGCTGGCCTCAAAGGTACTGAGGTGTCGGTCTTGATCGCACAAAGCGATCTGAACCACTCACGCAAGCTGGTGGACTGCGAATTCGTGATTGAGCGTGGTGCCAACTTGCAGACGGCCACGAACTGACCTTGCCGATGCCGTTTGGCCCGGTCAGATTCCGCGCGCCAGCACCGGAAACAGCTTGTGCAGCCCGTCGGTCATCACCTCGACCGCCAAGGCAGCCAGGATCAGGCCCATCAAGCGTGTCATGACGTTGATGCCGGTGCGCCCCAGCACCCGGGCGATGGGCGCTGCCAATGAAAAGCACAGCGCGGTGGCCAGGGCGATGACCACGCCGTAGCCGACCAGGGTGCCGAGCTGGAACATGGTTTTGGCTTTTTCGGCGTAAATCACCACCGTGGACATGGTGGCCGGGCCGGTCAGCAGCGGGATGGTCAGTGGCACCACGGCGATGCTGGCGCCTACAGCCGCTTTGGCTTCGGCGTCTTGCACTTCGTCTGCGTTGGCGCGGGCCTCGGCCGGTTGGGCGTTGAGCATGGACAGCGCCGAGGTCAGCAGCAGCATGCCGCCACCCACCTGGAAGCTCGCCAGCGAGATGCCGAAGAACTCCAAGATTTGCAAACCGAGCAGGGCGCTGGCCGCGATCACCACAAAGGCAGAAAAGGAAGACACCCAAATCGTCTTCTTGCGCTGGGCCGGGCTGAAACCTTGCGTGTAGTGGATGAAGAACGGGACACAGGCCAGCGGGTTGACGATGGCCATCAGGGTGATGAGCGGTTTGAAATCCATGACCGCATTGTGCGGCTTTAAGCCGGGTTGGCGGGCACGGCTGCAGAGGGGGCAGCCGGTGTGCGCCTTCTGAACATGCCCCAGCCTTCCATGTGCAGCACCTTGTCACCGTGCTGGTTGAACATTTCCCACAGGTTGCGCGTCATGCCCACGTCCGGGCGCTTGCTCATGGCTTTGGTCTCGAGCATGGTGCTTTGCAGCCGCAGGGTGTCGCCAGGGTAGACGGGCTTGAGCCACTTGATGCCTTCCAGGCCCGGCGAGCCGAGGCTGGAGGTGTCGTTCAAAAAGTTTGTCACCATCAGCCGCATGGCCATTGAGCAAGTGTGCCAGCCGCTGGCCGACAAAGCGCCAAAGACCGAGGCTTTGGCTGCCTCGTCGTTCAGATGAAAGGGCTGCGGGTCAAACTGCTGGGCAAAGGCGAGGATGTCTTCGCGGGTGGGCGTGATGGTGCCCAGGTCGCGGACCTGGCCGGGGGCAAAGTCTTCCCAGTAATACTTGAACTCGGCCATCAGCGGCCTCCGGAGACGTCGATCAAACTCATGGTCGTGTAGCTCGCGGCGTCGGACAAGAGCCAGACGATGCTTTGCGCCACCTCGTCGGCGGTGCCGCCGCGCTGCATGGGCACCAGGTGCTGCAGGTCTTTGACGCGGTCGGGCAGGCCGCCCGAGGCGTGGATTTCGGTGTCGATCAGGCCGGGGCGCACGGCGTTGACGCGCACGCCCTCGGCGGCGACTTCTTTGGCCAGGCCCAGCGTGAAGGCGTCAATCGCCCCTTTGGCCGAGGCGTAGTCCACGTACTGGCCGGGCGAGCCCAGGCGGGACGCGGCGCTCGACACGTTGACGATGCTGCCGCCTTCGCCGCCGTAGCGCGTGCTCATGCGGCGCACGGCTTCGCGGGTGCAGACGATGGAGCCGATGACGTTGATGTCGAACATGCGTTTGAGGCGCGCGACACTCATCTCGGCCACGCGGGCGTAGACGTCGACCACGCCTGCGCTGTTGACCAGGCCCGACAGGCGGCCCAGCTTGGCGTCGATGTGCTCGTACATGCGCAGGACCTGCGCTTCGTCGGCCACATCGGCCTGCACCGCGATGGCATTGCCGCCCGTGCTGCGGATCTGCCGCACCACTTCATCTGCGGCGAGCGAATTGGCGGTGTAGTTCACCGCCACAGTCCAACCCTGCGCCGCTGCCAGCAAGGCGGTGGCCGCCCCAATGCCCCGGCTGCCGCCGGTCACCAACAAGACCTTGTTCATCGTGTGTCTCCTGCAAAAATTCGGTATGGCGGTTACAACCGCTGTTTCGTCCAAAGATTACACAACAGACAAGGAGACAACATGGGTCACGCAGTGGACTATTACTTGGCCCCCCAAAGCCCCTGGGCTTATTTGGGGCACCAGCGCTTGGTTGAAATCGCGGCGCGGGCAGGGGCCACGGTGCGGGTGATGCCGATCGACCTGGGGGGCAAGGTGTTCCCTATTTCGGGCGGGCTGCCTTTGGGGCAGCGCGCGCCGCAGCGCCAGGCTTACCGGTTGGTGGAGTTGCAGCGTTTCAGCGAACACCTGAATGCACCACTCAACCTCAAGCCCAAGTATTTCCCTGTGGGCGGCGACGATGCAGCGCGGCTCATCATCGCGGCGGACTTGGCACAAGGCTCGGCTGCGGCCATGCAGGTGGCGGGCGCGGTGCTGTCGGCGTGCTGGGCGCAGGAGCGCAACATCGCCGATGACAAGGTGTTGGCCGAGTTGCTGGCCGAGCAGGGTTTGCCTGCGGCATTGCTGGAGCAGTCGCACAGCCAGGCGGTGCAAGAGCGTTATGAGGCGTACACGCAAGCGGCCATCGATGCGGGGGTGTTTGGCGCGCCCAGCTACGTGGTCGGTGGCGAGATTTTTTGGGGTCAGGACCGTCTCGACTTTGTTGAGCGGGCCCTGAGCCGTTGATGTGTTGAATTGAACCAAGGAATGAACATGGGAACGATGATTGAATTGAAAACCGCAGACGGCACGCTGGTGCCCGCTTACGAGGCCCGCCCAGCAGGCACACCCAAAGGCGCGGTGGTGGTGATTCAGGAGATTTTTGGCGTCAACAGCCACATCCGCAACGTGGCCGATGGCTATGCGGCCGAGGGTTATGTGGCCGTGGCTCCAGCGGCCTTTCACCGCGTCAAGCCCGGTGTCGAGCTGGGCTACAGTGACGCCGACATGGGCGAGGGCTTTGGCTACAAGACCGCGGTCGAGGCTTTGCCTGCACCCGGCGTGATGCAGGACATCCAGGCTGCCATTGACCACGCGGCCAAGGCCTCGGGCGGCAAGGTGGGCATCGTGGGTTATTGCTGGGGCGGCCTGCTGACTTGGCGCGCAGCCTGCACGCTCACGGGTCTCAGCGCTGCTGCGCCTTATTACGGCGGTGGCGTGACCACCCCGGAAGAAACCGCACGCCAATCCCAAGTGCCCGTGTTGGCGCACTTTGCCGAGGAAGACAAGTGGATCCCGCTGGACACAGTGGACGCCTTCAGAAAGGCGCATCCTGAGGTCGAGGTGCACACCTATGCGGCGCACCATGGCTTCAACTGCGACCAGCGCGGTGCCTGGCATGCCCCATCGGCCCAGCTGGCCCGTGAGCGCACGCTGGCGTTTTTTGCCAAGCACCTCGCCTGATTGAGTGGGAGCGGCGCTCAGCCGCGATAGGCCCTTTGAAGGCCTAAGCATTCGCCGCGAGGGCGCGGCTCCCACAACAAAAGGCCCCTGTAGGAAATGCGCCCCGCTGCGACAGTTTGTCCCTAGTCGCCGGTTCTGGCCAGGTAGCGCTTGCGCCAGAACAGCAGACCCATGCTCAGTGCGATGAAGCCCATGGTGCCCAGCGTCCACCAGAAGGCCGAGGCTTGGTGCAGCCAGGGGATGAACTCGAAGTTCATGCCGAAGATGCCTGCAATCAGGTTCAGTGGCAAAAAGATGGCCGTCAGCGCCGTCAAGGTGCGCATGATGTCGTTGGTGCGGTTGCCCTGCACATTGAAGTGCATTTGCACCGCGGTTTCGGTGTTGTGCTCCAGACGGCGCACATGCTGGACCACGCGGTCGATGTGTTCGAGCACGTCACGGCTGCGGATCTTGAGCAGCTCGTGTTCGCGCTGCGCTGTGTTGTCGGGTGCAATCCGCCAGCTGTCCAGTGATTCGGTCCAGCTTTGCATGGCGGTGTGCTGGTCGTCGCACAGGGCTTCGAGTTGGTGCAGCGCCATGCGGGCGTGGAGCAAGGCGTCCCAGCGGTTGAAGCGCGTGCGCGGGTGCAGCAGTTCGGCTTGCCAGTGGTCCAGCTGGCGGCTCAGTTCGCGGCGCAGATCCAAGTAACCGTCGACCATGTGGCTGACGATGCGCAGCATCATGTCGGCCGGGTTGTGGGGCACCCCGCGTGCGCCAGTCGAGCGCGGGTCGGTCGCATCGTGGGCCTGCGTGCTGGCCAGCAGGCGGCTGGCGTAGGCCTCGCGCACGGCGCAGTCGGCCGGGTGCACGCTCACCAGCACGCGGTCGAACACCGCAAAGCCCACCGGGCTGGTGTCGATGCGGTGCAGCACAGGCGGGCCCGAGCGCTTGGCGCCTTGTGCCGTCAGGCCGTTGTTTGTGAGCGCGGTGGGACTGGCGGCTGCGCTGTCCGGGCGCTGCGCCAGACGCCTGAACACCATCAGGTCGTAATGCGAGCTGTAATCAAAACGCGAAGGCAGCTGGGCGTTGAGCAGGTCGGAGACGTGCAGGTCGACCAGTGTTTGGCCCGTGAGTTTTTCCAGTGTGCTTTGGATGGCGCTCAGCTCGGCCAAAAAGGCTTCGCGCGAGCAGGCGATCCAGAGGTAGCCGTGTTCGGGCAGTTGCTCGGGCAGGGCCAGTCCCGCCTGAACCTGTGTGCCCGAAACGCTGAAGACCCGCATGGGCTCAGCCCTGGCGGATCAAACGGGCCGCGTCGCGTGCAAAGTAGGTCAGCACGCCGTCGGCGCCTGCGCGCTTGAAGGCCAGCAGGCTTTCCATCATGACCAGGTCGTGGTCCAGCCAGCCGTTTTGTGCAGCGGCTTTGAGCATGGCGTATTCGCCCGACACTTGGTAGGCAAAGGTGGGCACCTTGAATTCGTCTTTGACGCGGCGCACGATGTCCAAATACGGCATGCCTGGCTTGACCATGACCATGTCGGCGCCTTCGGCCAGGTCCATGGCGACTTCGCGCAGGGCTTCATCGCTGTTGCCCGGGTCCATTTGGTAGACCTTCTTGTTGCTCTTGCCCAGGTTGCTGGCCGAGCCGACCGCGTCGCGGAAGGGGCCGTAAAAGGCGCTGGCGTACTTGGCGCTGTAGGCCATGATGCGGGTGTGGATCAGGCCACGGGCTTCGAGCGCGTTGCGGATCGCGCCGATGCGCCCGTCCATCATGTCGCTGGGGGCCACCATGTCCACGCCAGCTTCGGCTTGTGTCAGGGCTTGTTGCACCAGCACGGCGGTGGTTTCGTCGTTCAAGATGTAGCCGGTCTCGTCCAGCAGGCCGTCCTGGCCGTGGCTGGTGAAGGGGTCGAGCGCCACGTCGGTCATCACGCCCAGTTCGGGAAAGCGTTTTTTCAGCTCACGTACCACGCGGGGCACCAGGCCATTGGGGTTCATGGCTTCGCTGCCGGTCGGGTCCTTGAGTGAGGCGTCGATCACCGGGAACAGCGCCATCACCGGGATGCCGAGCTTGACGCAGTCTTCGGCCACGGGCAGCAGCAGGTCGAGCGACAGGCGCTCGACGCCCGGCATGGAGCCCACTTGCTGGCGCTGGTTCTGGCCGTCCAACACGAAGACGGGGTAGATCAGGTCGTGCGGCGTGACCTGGTGTTCGCGTACCAGGTTGCGGGTGAAGTCGTCACGACGCAGGCGCCGTGGGCGGTTGGAGGGGAAGGGGGCGACGGGGTTCATGTTGAAAATTGTGCCTGAAGTCTTTTGCTGAGCGGTCCTGTTGTGGACAGACCACTCTGCTGAAGCGCGAAAACAACAAAAAACCATAAAAATTTTTTAAACAAGCTTGTTATTGGTTTTGTTATTTGATAAATTTGTACCCAGGCAGCTTGCTGCCTCCCGCTTTACCTCCCTGAGCGGGTGCCTTGATGTGTGACAGCAAAAAGGCTTCCCACCCTCGGCTTATGGCCGAGGGGTTTTTTGTCCGCAAGGGACAAAATGCCCGCATGCAGCGGTCAATGGCTACACTTGCCTCATGCTCTGGATCAAAGCCTTTCATATCGTCTTCATCGCCAGCTGGTTTGCGGGCCTGTTTTATCTGCCTCGCATTTTTGTGAATCTGGCCATGATCGAGCCTGCATCGCAGGCGGAGCTCGACCGGTTACTGCTCATGGCACGCAAGCTCTACAAATTCATGACGATTTTGGCTGTGCCCGCTTTGGGTTTGGGGTTGTGGCTGTGGCTGGTATACGGCATTGGTCGGGGCCCCGGTCAGGGCTGGATGCACGCCAAGCTGTTGATCGTGTTGTTGCTGATCGGTTACCACCATGGCTGCGGCATGATTTTGCGCAAATTCGAATCCAGTCGCATGCAGCGCAGCCATGTCTGGTTCCGCTGGTTCAACGAAGTGCCTGTGTTGCTGATGTTGGCCGTTGTCGTGTTGGTGGTCGTCAAGCCCTTCTGAGGGCTGCACGCGCAAAGCCATGATGCGCAAAACAGCGGCTTGGCCTTTGGCGTGGATTTACACAGTCCTGATCGTCTATGCCAGCTTGTACCCGTTTGACAACTGGCGTGTTCAGGGCATATCGCCCTGGTCATTTCTTTCTGCCCCTTTGCCCAAGTATTGGACAGGCTTTGATGTGTTGTCCAATGTCCTTGGCTATGCCCCTTTGGGCTTTTTGCTGGCGTTGGCTTTGCATCGCACGCAAAGGGACTGGCCGCCTATTGTGATCGCCACTTTGGCTGCGGCTGCTTTGGCACTGGCCATGGAAACCTTGCAAGTGTTTTTGCCAGTCCGTGTTCCTTCTAATGTTGATGCAGCTTTGAACGTGATTGGAGCCTGGCTCGGTGCGGTTGCGGCGCGTACTTTGACTTGGGTGGGTCTGATTGAGCGCTGGAGTCGTTTTCGAGACCGTTGGTTTGTAACGGATGCTGGCAGTGCGTTGGTGCTGCTGGCGGTTTGGCCAATGGCGCTTTTGTTTCCTGCTCCCGTAGCGTTTGGCTTGGGGCAAATTTTGGAACGATTTGAAGCGGCATTGGCTGATCTGCTGGAGGGTACGCCTTGGCTGGAATGGATGCCTTTGCGTGAGGTGGAGTTGCAGCCTCTTTTACCGATGAGCGAAATGTTGTGTGTAGCGATCGGTTTGTGTTTGCCGTGCTGGCTCGCTTTTAGTGTGTTGCGTGAAAGACGGCAGCGCTTCATCGTGGCTTGCTTATGGCTGGTTGTTGGAGTTGCAGCGAGTGCTTTGTCTGCTGCATTGACTTATGGCCCCGTGCATGCCTGGGGTTGGGTCAGTACCGAGGTGGCCATGGGGTTTGGGTTGGCCGTCGTTGGCGCTGGGGGCTTTATTTTTGCTTCTGCCCGGATGTGCTTGGTCATGGCTTTGGTCGCATTGGTCTGGCAACTGAGCTTGCTCAACAATGCTTCGGCAGACGCATATTTCTCCTTGACTTTGCAGACTTGGGAGCGTGGGCAGTTCATCCGCTTCCACGGCTTGATTCAGTGGTTGGGTTGGTTATGGCCGTATGCGACCTTGCTGTATCTGGTGCGGCGATTGTCGTCGGTTAAATCCATGATGGTGGACTGATCAGGCGGCCCTAGAATGGAGTGATGATCGACTCAAACACTTCTTCATATTTCAAGCGCCATATCTTTTTTTGTCTCAATGAGCGAAAAAATGGCGAAGTTAGCTGCGCTCAACACAACGCGCAGGCAGCGTTTGACCATTGTAAAAACCGCATCAAAGAGCTGGGGTTGTCTGGCACGGGTCAGGTGAGGGTGAATAAGGCGGGGTGCCTGGACCGTTGTTCGGGTGGACCAGTGGCGGTGGTGTACCCGGAGGGTGTTTGGTACACCTATGTCGATCACGCAGATATTGAAGAAATTGTTCAATCGCATCTCAAAAATGGCCAAATTGTGCAGCGCTTGGTCACGCCTGAGCATTTGGGGCGCTGATGAACTCGGCTACCCAATCTCTTACTTTGGAGGGAGGCGCTGGTCAGGTGCAGGCCTTGCGTGATTTGCCTGTTCATGGCGCTGTGCGGGGCACGGTTGTGATTTCGCATCCCCATCCTTTATTTGGCGGCACCATGCAAAACAAGGTAGTGCAAACATTGGCACGTGCTTTTGTTCAATGTGGCTGGCAAGCAGTGCGTTTCAATTTTCGTGGTGTGGGTGCCAGTGATGGCACATATGATGAAGGACGAGGCGAGGCATCAGATATGCGATCGGTCATTGCGCAAGTCGCAGCTGATGGACCTTTGGCTTTGGCGGGTTTTTCATTTGGCGCTTTCGTGACCAGCCATGTGGCACAAGCTGAGTGCATGCAGCGCAACTTAGACAAGTTGGTCTTGGTGGGCACGGCTGTATCCCGTTTTAAGGTGGCATCCGTGGTTCCCGAGATGCATGAACGCACGTTGGTCATTCATGGTGAGCAGGACGATACGGTAGCCTTGAGCAGTGTGATGGATTGGGCCCGGCCACAAACCTTGCCCGTGACGGTGATTCCCGGTGTTGGGCACTTCTTTCATGGACAATTGCCCCTTCTGAAGTCTCTGGTGGTTCGTCACTTGCGGGCCTGAGATACATTCTAGATCGCCTATTTTGAGGTCTTCACTTGGAGTCTATGACTCGTTTATTTAAAACTTTTCTAATGAGTGGCTGGGCAGCGTTTGCTGTGAGCGTTCATGCGCAAATGCCGCAAGCGCCAGAAGTTGCAGCAAAAGCCTATTTGTTACTGGACGTCACAGCCAATCAGGTTCTGGCAGCCAAAGATCCTGATACGGCAATTGAACCTGCATCGCTGACCAAACTGATGACGGCTTACCTGGTGTTTGATGCTTTGAAGGCCCACAAGATCGATCTGAAGCAAACACTCCCGGTGTCCAAGGGTGCTTGGAGGATGCCAGGTTCTCGCATGTTCATCGACCCGAAAATGAAAGTGCCTGTTGAGGATCTCATCAAGGGCATGATCGTGCAGTCCGGAAACGATGCAACCATCGCATTGGCTGAAGGCGTGGGCGGCCACGTGGATCGATTTGTGGAGATGATGAATAACCAGGCACAGGCCTTGGGCATGCACCAGACCAACTACAAGAATCCAGAGGGCTTGACCGCCCCTGGTCACAGGACTTCGGTGCGTGATCTGAGTATTCTCGCTACGCGCTTGATGCGAGATTTCCCAGAATATTTGTCTTACTACGCGATCAAGAAGTACCGCTATCCAGGCACCCCTGCCGCCAACGAGTCCAATCGCAATTTGTTGTTGTTCCGCGACCCAACGGTCGATGGTTTGAAAACCGGACACACCCAGGCTGCAGGGTATTGCATGGTAGCTACGGCAAAAAGGGAATTCCCGAATGTGGGCGTGCGTCGTTTACTGTCCATCGTGGTGGGCACCGACAGCGAAAACGCCCGTGCCAATGAAAGTCAAAAACTTCTGAATTGGGGTTACACAGCGTTTGATGCGGTCAAGCTGTTTGATGCCAACCAGCCAGTTGCTGTGCCTTTTGTTTGGAAGGGAAAAGAAAACACCTTGAAACTGGGCACATTTCGGCCGTTGGTTGTCGCTGTGCCGTCGGGCAGTGCGACACAGATCAAAACTCAGGTTGTGCGTCCAGATCCCTTGGTTGCGCCTTTTGCCAAAGGGCAGGCGGTGGGCACTTTGAAGGTTTTGCGCGGCGATCAGCCTTTGCTGGATGTGCCTCTCGTGGCCTTGGACGGCGTGGAGCAAGCCGGAGTGCTGGGGCGTGCCTGGGATGCTGTACGCCTGTGGGTCAAGTGAATCGGGTCCCTGTCAGCCCCCGTCAATTGTGCAGAACTTGTCACAAGCTCGTCGGGCGGTTATACTGGCGGGCTTTTCCGCTTTTGGGGCGGGGAAGTTTCTTTTGTCTAAATTCAACGTTTAGGGACGTTACAAACAATGCCAACCATCAATCAATTGGTGCGTCAGGGGCGCGAGGTCGAAACGATCAAGTCCAAAAGCCCTGCGATGCAAAACTCTCCACAGCGTCGTGGTGTCTGCACCCGTGTGTACACCACAACGCCTAAAAAGCCTAACTCCGCTCTGCGTAAAGTTGCCAAAGTGCGCTTGACCAACGGTTTTGAGGTCATCTCTTACATCGGCGGTGAAGGCCACAACCTGCAGGAGCACTCTGTTGTTCTGGTGCGCGGTGGTCGTGTCAAAGACTTGCCAGGTGTGCGTTACCACATTGTCCGCGGTTCTCTGGATCTGCAAGGCGTGAAAGACCGCAAGCAGTCTCGCTCCAAGTACGGCGCGAAGAAGCCAAAAGCCAAGTAAGCCCTCACGGGTTGAAATTTTTCGGTGCTGTTTCCCGCGTGGCGCGGTGATCCAGCGAAGTGACCCGAAGCCCGGAATTGTCCTGGTGGGTCGAGTAAGTGAGTGTTTTGAATAACGCTCGCGGTGTCTGAAAAGACGCCAACTGAAGCAATATGAGGTGAAATATGCCACGTCGTCGCGAAGTCCCTAAACGTGAAATCCTGCCGGATCCCAAGTTCGGCAATGTCGAGTTGTCCAAGTTCATGAACGTGATCATGGAAGGCGGCAAAAAAGCTGTTGCCGAGCGCATCATTTATGGTGCCCTCGAAAACATGGAAAAGAAAACAGGCAAAGACCCTGTCGAGCTGTTCTCCATCGCCATCAACAACGTCAAGCCCATGGTGGAAGTGAAATCCCGCCGCGTGGGTGGTGCGAACTACCAGGTGCCTGTTGAAGTGCGCCCTGTTCGTCGCTTGGCCCTGTCGATGCGCTGGATCAAAGAAGCCGCACGCAAGCGCGGCGAGAAGTCGATGGCCCTGCGTTTGGCCAACGAATTGCTCGAGGCCAACGAAGGCCGTGGCGGTGCCATGAAAAAGCGTGACGAAGTTCACCGCATGGCCGAAGCCAACAAGGCGTTCTCGCACTTCCGCTTCTGATTCACAAGGGCTTCACAAAGAAGCCCGACACTGTCAGAAGCCAGCCCGCTGGCCCCAAAAGGGGTGGCGGGCTTTGGTACTTAATCATTGGAGAAATTTATGGCTCGCATCACCCCTATCGAGCGGTATCGCAACATTGGTATTTCGGCGCACATTGACGCTGGCAAGACCACCACGACCGAACGTATCTTGTTTTACACCGGCGTGAACCACAAAATTGGTGAAGTGCACGACGGCGCTGCTACCATGGACTGGATGGAGCAAGAGCAAGAGCGTGGCATCACGATCACCTCTGCTGCCACCACCTGCTTCTGGAAGGGCATGGACGGCTCTTTCGAAGACCACCGCATCAACATCATCGACACCCCCGGCCACGTTGACTTCACGATTGAAGTTGAGCGTTCCATGCGTGTTCTGGACGGTGCTTGCATGGTTTATTGCGCTGTGGGCGGCGTGCAGCCCCAGTCTGAAACCGTGTGGCGTCAGGCGAACAAGTACAAAGTGCCACGTTTGGCCTTTGTGAACAAGATGGACCGTACCGGTGCCAACTTTTTCAAAGTCGTGGAGCAGATGAAGTTGCGCCTGAAGGCCAACCCAGTGCCGATCGTGATCCCAATCGGTGCCGAAGAAAACTTCACGGGTGTGGTCGATCTGCGCAAGATGAAAGCCATCATCTGGGACGAAGCTTCCCAGGGCATGAAGTTCACTTTCGAAGAAATTCCTGCCGACTTGGTCGAAGTGGCCAAAGAGTGGCGCGAGAAAATGGTCGAAGCGGCTGCTGAAGCCTCTGAAGAGCTGATGAACAAGTACCTCGAAGAAGGCGACTTGACCGAAGAAGAAATCACGCAAGGCTTGCGCGTTCGCACCATCAACAGCGAAATCCAGCCCATGTTGTGCGGTACAGCGTTCAAGAACAAAGGCGTGCAGCGCATGTTGGATGCGGTTCTCGAACTGATGCCTTCTCCTCTCGACGTGAAAGCCATCAAGGGTTTTGACGAAGACGAAAAAGAAATTACACGCAAGGCCGACGACGAAGAGAAATTCTCTGCGCTGGCTTTCAAACTGATGACCGATCCATTTGTGGGTCAGCTGACATTTGTGCGTGTGTATTCCGGCGTTCTGAAAAAGGGCGATACCGTTTACAACTCTGTGCGCGGCAAAAAAGAGCGCATTGGCCGTATCGTGCAGATGCATGCCAACAACCGTGAAGAAGTCGACGAAATCCGCGCTGGCGACATTGCTGCTTGCGTGGGCTTGAAAGATGTGACCACAGGCGAAACCTTGTGCGATCCCAATGCGATCATCACTTTGGAGCGCATGGTGTTCCCTGACTCGGTGATCCGCCAAGCTGTTGAACCTAAGACAAAGGCTGACCAAGAAAAAATGGGCATGGCGCTGTCCCGTCTTGCTGCCGAAGATCCATCTTTCCGCGTGCAAACCGACGAAGAATCTGGTCAGACCATCATCGGCGGCCAGGGCGAACTCCACCTGGAAATCATCGTGGACCGCATGAAGCGCGAATTCGGTGTGGAAGCCAACGTGGGCAAGCCCCAAGTGGCTTACCGCGAAACCATCCGCAAGACCGTCGAAGAGGCCGAAGGCAAGTTCGTGCGTCAGTCCGGTGGTAAGGGTCAATACGGCCACGTGGTTCTGAAGGTTGAACCTCAGGAACCTGGCAAGGGCTTTGAATTCGTTGACGCCATCAAGGGCGGTGTGGTTCCCCGTGAATACATCCCTGCGGTGGAAAAAGGCGTGATCGAAGCTTTGGGTCAAGGCGTGCTGGCGGGCTACCCCGTTGTGGACGTCAAGGTCACCTTGCACTTCGGTTCGTACCACGACGTGGACTCGAACGAAATGGCCTTCAAGATGGCCGCCATCTTTGGCTTCAAAGAAGGTTGCCGCAAAGCCAGCCCCGTGATTCTGGAGCCGATGATGGCGGTGGAAGTCGAGACCCCTGAAGACTATGCTGGTAACGTGATGGGCGACTTGTCTTCACGCCGTGGCATGGTCCAAGGCATGGACGACATGGTCGGTGGCGGCAAAGCGATCAAAGCAGAAGTGCCATTGTCCGAAATGTTCGGCTACTCGACCACACTGCGCTCCATGTCGCAAGGTCGTGCAACGTACACGATGGAATTCAAGCACTACGCTGAAGCTCCTCGCAACGTGGCCGAAGCCATCGTCGCTTCACGCGCAAAATAAAAGACTGTGTGCCGGACCAAATTCGCCTGCGAATTTGCTCGGGCACCTCTGACTAAAAGCAAGTGAAAAGCAAGCCATAGTCAGATCTGAAAGTTCAGAAACTGTCTGCGATCAAGTGCCACTCTGTGCCCGTGCGGAGTGATCAAGCAACCTGATGCAAACATTAAACCAACACACGGGCATTGCTCTTTTTAAGGATTGAAAAATGGCTAAAGAAAAATTCGAACGGACCAAACCGCACGTCAACGTCGGCACCATTGGTCACGTTGACCACGGCAAAACGACACTGACTGCTGCCATCACCACTGTGTTGGCTACCAAATTCGGTGGTTCGGCCAAAGCGTACGACCAGATCGACGCTGCACCCGAAGAAAAAGCCCGTGGTATCACGATCAACACCGCACACGTGGAGTACGAGACGGCTAACCGTCACTACGCGCACGTGGACTGCCCAGGCCACGCTGACTATGTGAAAAACATGATCACGGGCGCTGCCCAGATGGACGGCGCGATCCTGGTTTGCTCCGCTGCTGACGGCCCTATGCCTCAGACCCGCGAGCACATCTTGTTGGCTCGTCAGGTTGGCGTGCCTTACATCATCGTGTTCCTGAACAAGTGCGACATGGTCGACGACGCTGAGTTGTTGGAACTGGTCGAGATGGAAGTGCGTGAGTTGTTGTCCAAGTACGACTTCCCAGGCGACGACACACCGATCATCCAAGGTTCAGCCAAGCTGGCCCTGGAAGGCGACAAGGGTCCTTTGGGCGAAGAAGCCATCATGAAGCTGGCTGACGCTTTGGACACCTACATCCCTACACCTG
Organism: Limnohabitans sp. Jir72; assembly: GCF_003063575.1. Lineage (GTDB taxonomy): Bacteria > Pseudomonadota > Gammaproteobacteria > Burkholderiales > Burkholderiaceae_C > Limnohabitans_A. The sequence goes on along the minus strand of NZ_NESC01000002.1, from coordinate 220,609 downwards.
AGCGTGCAGTGGACGGTGCTTTCTTGATGCCCGTGGAAGACGTGTTCTCCATCTCTGGCCGCGGCACTGTGGTGACTGGCCGTATCGAGCGCGGTATCGTCAAAGTCGGCGAAGAAATCGAAATCGTGGGTATCAAAGACACGGTCAAGACCACTTGCACGGGCGTTGAGATGTTCCGCAAGCTGCTGGACCAAGGTCAAGCTGGCGACAACGTCGGCATCTTGCTGCGCGGCACCAAGCGCGAAGACGTCGAGCGCGGCCAAGTGCTGTGCAAGCCAGGCTCGATCAAGCCACACACCCACTTCACGGGCGAGATCTATGTCTTGTCCAAAGACGAAGGTGGCCGTCACACGCCATTCTTCAACAACTACCGTCCCCAGTTCTACTTCCGTACGACTGACGTGACGGGCGCGATCGAATTGCCAGAAGGCAAAGAGATGGTGATGCCTGGTGACAACGTGTCGATCACTGTGAAGTTGATCAACCCCATCGCGATGGAAGAGGGCTTGCGCTTTGCCATCCGCGAAGGCGGCCGTACCGTCGGTGCTGGCGTTGTTGCCAAGATCATTGCTTAATTTTTTGTGGTTCAGTGTCGCAAGGGCCTGGCCTTTGCGCGCTGTCATCAGAACACTTACCACAAGGAATTGACATGTCATCCAAGCAAAAAATCCGCATCCGCCTGAAGGCGTTTGACTACAAACTGATCGACCAGTCCGCTGCTGAGATCGTTGAAACTGCCAAGCGCACCGGCGCGATTGTCAAGGGCCCCGTGCCATTGCCAACCCGCATGAAGCGTTTCGACATCCTGCGTTCACCTCACGTCAACAAGACCAGCCGTGACCAGTTGGAAATTCGCACACACCAGCGTTTGATGGACATCGTGGACCCTACAGATAAAACTGTGGATGCCTTGATGAAACTCGATCTGCCCGCCGGCGTAGACGTGGAAATCAAGTTGCAGTAATGCAGTTTGGGGTGGTCTTGAACCGCCCAAATCACTTGAAAAATAGCCTGACTTGCTAGAAATGGCCAGCCGGGCTATAATTTCAGGCTCACTCCGTTTTGGGGTGAGATTTATTAACAGTCTTTCACGCAAAAACGTGGCTGCCAATTGAAGTGGCCGCGGTGGAAGTTTTGGAGAAAACAATGAGTCTGAGCAACTCCCTCGGGTTGCTGGGTCGCAAGGTGGGCATGATGCGTCTGTTCACTGATGATGGGGACGCAGTGCCTGTCACAGTGGTGGATGTTTCTAACAACCGCGTATCCCAGGTCAAAACCCAAGAGAACGATGGCTATGTCGCTTTGCAAGTGACATTTGGTGCCCGCAAGGCATCGCGTGTGACCAAGCCTATCGCTGGTCACTTGGCCAAAGCCGGTGTTGAAGCCGGTGAAATCATTCAAGAATTCCGCGTGACCGCCGACACGGCTGCCCAGTACGCTGCTGGTGCTGCTGTGCCCGTGGCTGCTGTGTTCGCTGTGGGCCAGAAAGTGGACGTGCAAGGCACTTCCATCGGTAAGGGCTTCACCGGCACGATCAAGCGTCACAACTTCAAATCGCAGCGCGCGTCGCACGGTAACAGCCGTTCGCACAACGTGCCCGGTTCGATCTCGATGGCGCAGGATCCTGGTCGCGTGTTCCCTGGCAAGAAAATGTCGGGTCACCTCGGCGATGTCACTTGCACCACCCAGAACTTGGACGTGGTCCGCGTTGACGAAGCCCGTGGTCTGTTGATGATCAAAGGTGCTATCCCCGGTTCCAAAGGTGGTTTCGTGACTGTGCGTCCCGCCGTTAAAGCTAAAGGAGCGAACTGATGCAGCTCGAACTCCTGAACGACCAAGGTCAAGCCGCCTCCAAAGTGGACGCGCCTGAAACCGTGTTCGGTCGTGAATACAACGAAGCCCTGATTCACCAGATCGTGGTGGCTTATCAGGCCAATGCCCGTCAAGGCACCCGCGCTCAAAAGGACCGTGAACAAGTTCACCACTCCACCAAGAAGCCTTTCAAACAAAAAGGTACTGGTCGCGCACGTGCTGGTATGACTTCCTCGCCTCTGTGGCGCGGCGGTGGTCGGATTTTCCCGAACATGCCCGACGAAAACTTCACCCAGAAGATCAACAAGAAGATGTACCGCGCTGGTATGGCTTCGATCTTCTCGCAGTTGGCCCGCGAAGGTCGCCTGGCTGTGGTGGACTCCTTCAAAGTCGAGACCCCCAAGACGAAAGCCTTGGCCGCCAAGTTCAAGGCCATGAGCCTGGACAACGTGTTGGTGATCGCTGACGAAGTCGACGAAAACCTGTACCTGGCATCGCGCAACTTGATCAACATCCTGATTGTTGAGCCACGTTATGCCGATCCCGTGTCTTTGGTGAACTTCAAGAAAGTCCTCGTGACCAAAGGTGCCATGGACAAACTCAAGGAGATGTTCGCATGAGCGCCGTGAAGTTTGACGAAGGTCGTCTGATGTCGGTGTTGGTGGCTCCCATCGTGTCCGAAAAGGCCACGCAGGTTGCTGAAAAGTCCAACGCTGTGACATTCAAAGTGCTGCAGGACGCTACCAAGCCTGAAATCAAAGCCGCTGTGGAATTGATGTTCAAGGTCGAGGTCAAAGGCGTGTCTGTGGTGAATACCAAGGGCAAGACCAAGCGTTTTGGCAAGACCATCGGCCGTCGCGACAACATTCGCAAGGCTTATGTCACGCTGAAACCAGGTCAAGAGCTGAACCTGTCCGGGGAGGCTGCGTAATCATGGCTGTCATCAAGATCAAACCTACCTCCCCAGGCCGTCGTGGCGTGGTGAAGGTCACCCGTGACCACCTGTACAAAGGTGAAGGCTACGCTCCTCTGCTGGAACCCCAGCACCAGAAGGCTGGCCGTAACAACAACGGTCACATCACAACACGCCACAAAGGTGGTGGTCACAAGCACCACTACCGCGTGGTGGACTTCAAGCGCAACAAGGACGCGATTCCAGCCAAAGTTGAGCGCATTGAGTACGATCCAAACCGTACCGCGCACATTGCTTTGCTGTGCTACGCCGATGGCGAGCGCCGCTACATCATTGCCCCCCGTGGCATTGAGGTCGGTGCAACGCTGCTGTCGGGTGCTGAAGCCCCGATCCGCGCTGGTAACACCTTGCCGATCCGCAACATCCCCGTGGGTTCGACCATTCACTGCATCGAGCTCAAGCCCGGTGCTGGTGCTCAGATCGCCCGTTCGGCTGGTGCCTCGGCAACCTTGCTGGCTCGCGAAGGCATCTACGCTCAAGTGCGTATGCGCTCCGGTGAAGTTCGCAAGATCCACATCGAGTGCCGTGCAACGATTGGTGAAGTCGCCAACGAAGAACACAGCCTGCGCCAATTGGGCAAGGCCGGTGTCAAGCGCTGGATGGGTATCCGCCCAACGGTTCGTGGCGTTGCCATGAACCCAGTGGATCACCCACACGGTGGTGGCGAAGGTCGCACCGGCGAAGGCCGTCATGCAGTTGACCCATGGGGTAACCTGACAAAAGGCTACCGTACCCGTAACAACAAGCGCACACAGGTCATGATCGTGTCGCGTCGCAAGAAGTAAGGGGTAGCCAATGACTCGTTCTCTGAAAAAAGGTCCATTCGTTGACCACCATTTGCTGGTGAAGGTTGAAAAAGCCGTTGCCACCAAAGATAAAAAGCCCGTCAAAACATGGTCGCGTCGCTCCATGGTTCTGCCCGAGTTCATCGGTCTGACCATCGCCGTTCACAACGGCAAGCAACACGTTCCTGTTTATGTGACCGACCAGATGGTTGGCCACAAATTGGGCGAATTCGCATTGACCCGGACATTCAAGGGTCACCCTGCGGACAAAAAAGTCCAGAAGAAATAAGGAAAGACCATGGAAACACGTGCAGTCCTCCGGGGCGTCCGTTTGTCGGTCGATAAAGGCCGTCTGGTCGCCGATTTGATTCGCGGCAAGAAAGTGGATCAAGCTCTGAACATTTTGACTTTCACGCAGAAAAAAGCTGCTGGCATCGTCAAGAAGGTTCTCGAGTCCGCCATTGCCAACGCCGAGCACAACGACGGCGCCGACATCGACGAATTGAAGGTGAAAACCATCTACGTTGAGCAAGGCACCACGCTCAAGCGTTTCACCGCCCGCGCCAAAGGCCGCGGTAACCGCATCAGCAAGCCCACATGCCATGTGTATGTGACGGTCGGCAATTAATCAGGAAGAACTATGGGACAGAAAATCCATCCTACCGGTTTCCGCCTGGCTGTCAGCCGTAACTGGGCAAGCCGCTGGTACGCGAGCAACAAAGACTTCGCCGGCATGCTGGCCGAAGACATCAAGGTGCGTGAGTACCTCAAGGCCAAGCTCAAGAACGCTGCGGTTTCCCGCGTGTTGATCGAGCGTCCAGCCAAGAGCGCCCGCATCACCATCTTCTCGGCTCGTCCAGGTGTGGTGATCGGTAAAAAAGGCGAAGACATCGAGTTGCTCAAGAAAGAACTCGCTGCTCGTCTGGGCGTGCCAGTGGCCGTGAACATCGAAGAAGTGCGCAAGCCCGAAATCGATGCTCAACTGATCGCTGACAGCATCACCCAACAGCTCGAGAAGCGGATCATGTTCCGCCGCGCCATGAAGCGCGCCATGCAAAACGCCATGCGTCTGGGTGCCCAAGGCATCAAGATCATGTCGGCTGGCCGTTTGAACGGTATCGAAATTGCGCGTACCGAGTGGTATCGCGAAGGCCGTGTGCCATTGCACACCCTGCGCGCTGACATCGACTACGCCACTTCCGAAGCCAAGACCACCTACGGCATCATTGGTGTCAAGGTCTGGGTCTACAAAGGCGACACACTGGGCCGCAATGACGCTCCTGCACTGGCTGAGCCACGTGCCGAAGAAGAGCGCCGCCCACGTGGTCCACGTCGTGATGCCCGTCCTGGCGACCGCCCAACAGGCGATCGTCGTGGTGGCCCACGTCGCCCCGCAGGCACCAACACAGCCCCCACTGACGGTAGCGACAAGCCCGCCGGTGCAGGTGGTGATGCCAAACCCGCCGTTAAGCGCGTACGCACAGTCGCCGCGCCAGCTGCAGCAGCTGACGGTCAATAAGGAGTAACAACATGCTGCAACCTGCTCGCAGAAAGTTCCGCAAGGAACAGAAAGGCCGCAACACCGGCGTCGCTACCCGTGGCAACACGGTGGCGTTCGGTGATTTCGGTCTGAAGTCCACAGATCGCGGCCGTTTGACGGCCCGCCAGATCGAAGCCGCACGCCGTGCGATTTCCCGTCACGTCAAGCGTGGTGGTCGCATCTGGATTCGCGTGTTCCCTGACAAGCCGATTTCCACCAAGCCTGCTGAAGTGCGTATGGGTAACGGCAAAGGTAACCCCGAGTACTACGTGGCTGAGATCCAACCTGGTAAGGTGCTCTACGAAATCGTGGGCGTGCCTGAAGAGTTGGCCCGTGAAGCCTTCAAATTGGCCGCTGCCAAGTTGCCCCTGCGCACCACATTCGTGGCTCGCATGATTGGCCAATAATTCAGGAGAAACAAGAAATGAACGCTGCTGAATTGCGCCAAAAAGACGTTGCTGGTGTGAAAGACGAGATCAAGGCGCTGCAAAAAGCCCACTTTGGTCTGCGTATGCAAAAAGCCACGCAACAACTCGGCAACACCGGTACGTTGAGCCAGACTCGCCGTGCCATCGCTCGTGCCAAAACCATCCTTGCCCAAAAGCAAGCCGCCAAGTAAGGAGTGACCATGACGGAAGCTAAAACATCCCTCAAGCGCACCTTGATTGGCAAGGTGGTCAGCGACAAGCGCGCGAAGACCGTGACCGTGCTGGTGGAGCGTCGTGTCAAGCACGCCCTCTACGGCAAGATCGTGGCCAAGTCGAGCAAATACCATGCGCACGACGAAAAAGGTGAATTTCACCTGGGCGACATGATCGAAATCACAGAAAGCAAGCCGATTTCGAAAACCAAAAACTGGGTCGCTACGCGCCTGGTTGAAAAGGCTGCTGCCGTTTAAGCTCAAAAAGCTTCTTCGCTGCAATCTTTCGAAAAACGACCCACAATGGTGGGTCGTTTTTTTTCGTCCATTCATTTTTCAAACAGGAAGACAATCATGATCCAAGTCGGAGACACTCTGCCCGCAGCTACGCTGATGGAATACGTTGAAGTGGAGGGCAATGGCTGTAGCATTGGCCCTAATCCAGTGGATGTGGCCAAAGCCACTGCGGGTAAAACGATCGCTTTGTTCGCCTTGCCCGGGGCGTTCACGCCGACATGCTCTGCCAAACACGTGCCAGGTTATGTTGAAAGTTATGAGGCCTTCAAGGCCGCGGGCGTGGAAGAAATCTGGTGCGTCAGCGTCAACGATGCCTTCGTGATGGGGGCTTGGGCGCGTGACCAGAAGACAGGCACCAAGGTGCGCATGTTGGCCGATGGCAGCGCTGACTTCAGCAAGGCCACTGGCTTGACGCTGGATTTGACCACGCGTGGCATGGGCTTGCGCAGCAATCGCTATTCGATGCTGGTCAAAGATGGCAAAGTCACAAGCTTGAACATTGAAGGCCCCGGCAAGTTCGAGGTCAGCGATGCGGCAACTTTGCTTGCTCAAGTCAAAGCTTGAGCCTGGGCATTACTGAAAAAGGGGCCTTAGGGCTAATGCCAGTCAGTTAAGAGCTGACCGGTTTTAATTTAAAAAGGGAACCCTGTTCAAACACGGTTCCCTTTTTCATGAGCTGGCTGCAAAACGATCTTTCCCAAACAATTCAAAGCACTCCCGAGCGGCTGGATCAGCTCAGCAGCCTTATCCATCCTCTGTGGATTACTCCTGTCCTGTGCGCCACAGGCAAAGCCTCCATATGAAGACGCAAGCTGCCTGCCGAACACGTTATTTGGCTGGGCATCGGATTGGCTCTTTTTCGCAATCAACCCATATGGGACGGGGTCAGGCAGTTGCAATTGACGTTGCACAACCAATCCTTAAGCGTGCCCAGCGCTGCCGTTGCCGGGTGTCAACGTTTGGGAGAAGAGCCTTTGGCGCATTTGTTTCGCCTGTTTTTGTCAGGAGTGGACAGCCTGCGAGTGCGTTTGTCAACGCGTGCTGGGCATGCGCCTTTTGGCCGTTGATGGCGTTGTCTGGGCGACACCCGATACCACAGCCAACCGCTTGGCCTTGGGCAGCAGCAGTAATCAACATGGCTCGGGTGGGTGGCCTCAAATTCGGGCTGTCCGCCTGATGGATACGTCATGAGTTGCTCGATGCACGCATGGGCGGCATGAGTCAGGGCGAGCTGACGCTGGCAGTAGATTTACAAAACATCGATCAGTCCCTGACAGTGTTTGATCGGGCCTACTTCTGGGCAGCCTTTTTGCTGAACTGGCAGTCGCAAGGACAAGACAGACACTCGCTGATGCGAGCCAAAGACAACTTGCGACACGAAGTGATCGTCCAACACGATGAGCATGACTGTTTGGTCAGCATACCAGTGTCGCCGACGGCCAGAAAGATTGATCCTCAATTGCCAAGCCATTGGCAAGCCCGTTTGATTCTGGTGCAGCTGGGTGGGCGCAAGCGCCGGTTCATCACGTCGCTGATGGATGCGAGCCGCTATACGGTCCAAGAACTGGCCAAGCTGTACATGCAGCGCTGGGAGATTGAGTTGGGATTTCTGGAGATCAAGCACTCATTGCAAAGTTGCAATGGACGCTGCGAGGCAAACAGCCGCAGCTGGTGCGACAGGAGCTATGGGGTGTGCTGATTGCATATACGTTGTTGCGCAGACTGATGCGACAGATGGCTGCACACGTGAAGGTGGAGCCATTGCGAATGGGCTTTCACGTTGCGAGTATGGCCATCATCGATATGTTGCGCTTTGCGCCACTGGAGTCGGCTGGGACGTTGCCTAAACGGTTGCAGCTGTTGTTTGATCAGGCGCATTTATTTGTTTTACCGCCAAGGCGTAAACGTTCATACCCTCGGGTTGTCAAAACAAAGACTGCCAAATACCCAGCAAAAATGCCAGTCAGCTCTTAACTGACTGGCATTAGCCTTAGGGCCCCTTTTTTTATGAAGCAGGCGCGCAACCATCAGCCGATGTCGACCTTCAGGTAATGTGCCCCCGCATAGGGGTTGTGATAAAACGGCGGGACTTCTTCAAAGCCAAGGTCTTCATAAAGTGCTCTTGCAGCTTCCATGTCGTCGAGGGTGTCGAGCAAAACACATGCGTAAGCTGCGCGGTGTGCTGCATCCAAAATGGCTTCCGTCAATTGCCTGCCCAGTCCCAAACCTCTAAACGCAGGACGAACATACAGGCGTTTCATTTCGGCAGCATTGCTGTAATCACAGCCGTCCAATGGCCGTAGCGCACAACAACCGGCGACTTCACCATTGACGTGCGCCAGTAGCAAAGCACCGCGAGGGTCTGCATATTCCCCTGGCAGGTTTTTGAGCTCCTCGTCGAAGTTCTGAAAGTGCAAATCGACCTTCAAAGAAGCTGCGTATTCTTCGAAGATCGCATACGCCTTGGCGAGATCGACCGGTGTCAGGGCTGGCAACAATTCAACAGATGGCGTGTTCAAGAGAAAACTAAAAGTGAAGCACAAGAAAGTGTAGCGTCACATGCGCACTACTTGATCGAATGGCTGTCGCGCTGGTGAGCCATCACGAACCCAGCGAAACTACAAAACCAACTAGGGCACATGCCAGCACCATTAAAGACACGGCCAGCCAGCGTGAACGGTTTTGATCCGATGATGCAGGAACTGAATCGGGTAGCACTTTGTTGCCGTGCCACATGGCCGAGACCAAGGCTTGACGTTTGCGCCAGCTGTACCAAACGATAGCCGTGAGGTGAAGCAACACCAGCGCCAGCAAAATCAGCTTGCCCCAATGCTTGTGCCAGCTCGTGGCCAAATTCACCCAAGTGCCAGAAATCAGGCTGGACAAAGGCCCTGTGTTGGCGATTTCGTCATCGCTGAAAAGGCCGGTCCCGACCTGCAGGCTCAAAAAAAACAGCAAAGCCACGACAGACCATGAGCCCAAGGGGTTGTGGCCGGCGATTTGCTGGCTGCTGGACTGGCCTTGCAAATAGCTTTGAACATGCTTCCAGCCCAAAGGCAGCCTGGACCAGCGGGACCAATGACCTCCGATGAAGCCCCAGCCACCTCGAAAAAGCAGGAGGCCAAAAACCACATAGCCAAGCCTGAAATGCCAGACCATGGCATTCCCGCCGATGTTGCCTGAAATGACGAGCCCCACCACGCAAGCGGCTAGGACCCAGTGAAAAATGCGCGTAGGCAAATCCCAGATGTGGACAGTGAACGATGAGTCGGTGTTCATGCAGAGCGATCCAAAATGTGAGAGACTGATCCGAGGTTAAACGAAAAGTAACCTGACCATTTTCAACCCATTGGAGCCAAAATGAAAAATGTGATTCGCATTGTTGCTGTTTGCTTGACTGCCGCCACCTTGTTGCCTGCCTACGCACAATTTGCTAAACCGGATGACGCGATCAAATACCGTAAAGCCAGCTATACAGTGATGGCGACTCACTTTGGACGATTGGGTGCCATGGCCAATGGCCGCATGCCTTACGACGCAAAGCTCGCTTCTGAAAACGCCGAGTTGGTGGTCGCATTGGCCAAATTGCCGTGGACAGCCTACGGTGAAGGCACCGACAACGGTGAGACGCGCGCCAAGCCGGAAGTCTGGAAAGAAGCAGCCAGGTTCAAGGACGCGTCAGACAAAATGCAAGCTGAAATCGGCAAGCTCAATGTGGCTGCCAAAGCCGGTAATGTTGAAGCACTCAAGGCCGCATTCGGACCCGCAGCCGCTTCGTGCAAAGCGTGCCACGACACTTTCCGCAAGGACTGAGTACATCCAGGCCCTGAGCGTGGCCGGATGCCACGTTCAAGATGAGGTCAGCAATTTATCGATCAGTTGGTGCAACTCAGCAAAATTTGGTGCACCCACATAGCGCTTGATGATGTTGCCCTGCTTGTCAAGCACAAACGTAGTGGGCGTAAGCTGTATATCGCCCCAGGCTTTTGCGACGCCACCCGTGTTGTCAATGGCGACTTTGAATGGCAACTGGCGCGTTTGCGCAAAATTCACCACATAGCTGGGTGGGTCGTAACTCATGGCAACCGCAATGGTGTCGAACCCATGATCCTTGTACTTGTTGTACGTGGCGATCACCTCGGGCATCTCTGCCACACAGGTGGTGCAGCTGGTGGCCCAGAAATTCACCAGAACTACTTTTCCTTGCAATTGTGTGGTGGTGATTTTCGAACCATCGAGCAAAACGTACGAAGATTCGGGCGCGCGGTCTGAAGAGCACGCTACCAGCAAGCCAGCCAGGCCCAACGCGCAAAGCCTAAGCCACATGCGGCCAGAAACAAGCCGCCAATTCCAGGGAGTTTTCAAATGCATCTTCATCGTCGAAAGTTTAATACGTTTGGGGTCGCCGCAGGCCTGTGGGTGATTGCACCTGCCCATGCCCTGAGTTTGAATGATTTGAGTGCGGTCGACGCCTCCAAGGGCTTGAAGCTGGCATTGGAAAAGGGCGCAGATATGGCCATTCAACTGCTGGGTGTGCAAGACGGCTTCATGAACAACGACAAAGTGCGCATCGGTTTACCAGACACTTTGAACCAAGGTGCCAAATGGCTCAAGACCATGGGCTTGGGCAAGCAGCTCGATGACCTGACCTTGCAGATGAACCGGGCTGCCGAGGCAGCCGTCCCTTTGTCTAAGAAGTTGCTCACGCAATCGATTCAGACCATGTCTGTTCAGGACGCCAAGGGCATTTTGCAAGGCGGTGAGAACTCGGTGACGCAGTTCTTTGCGGACAAAACGCGAGCCCCACTGAGCGCAGAGTTCATGCCTACCGTGAAAGCGTCATTGAGCAAGCTGGGCGTGGTGGAGCAATTCAATGCGATCGCAGGCAAATTGTCGGGCATGGGTTTGCTGGCCAAAGACAAGGCCAATCTCGAATCTCACGTCACGGACAGAACCTTGGCGGGTTTGTATTTCATGATCGGCGAAGAAGAGAAAAAGATCCGTCAAAACCCCGCCGAAGCAGGCAGCGCCCTGCTCAGCAAAGTGTTTGGCGCTTTGCGCTGAACGCAGCCCAGGCTCAGCGGCTGCAATCGATCAGCAAGCGGGTCAGGCCTTGTGGATCGCTGACCATGGGGTCGTGTCCGGTTTTCATCTCGACCACCCGGGAGCCGGACAACCAATGGCCATCCCAGAACTGCGGGTCCACCATGCGTTGGCGGCTCACATCGATGGTGGCCAGGGGCGGTTCGGTGCAGTTGATGAAAGTGCGTGGCACGGATGCCACACGCTGGGGGTCAAACTGGAGCACCTGCGTGTAAGGGTCACCGGGGTGGCGTGTTTGGCGCCTCGCCACCCAAGCATGGTCATCGCCGCTCAGGCCAAACACCGCAGGGTCTGGGGCAGGAAAACTGTGCAAAGGATCGGCTTGTGACGCGGCCATGCGCGCAGCCCGCGTGTCCGGTGCGTGCGTGCTGCTCCAGCTCTCGCCGGGTGCGGGCAAGACCGCATCCAGATAGACCAGATGGCGCAAGACTTGTGGACGACGGTCTGCGACGGCGGTGCCGAGCATGCCGGCATACGAATGCACCACCAGCACCACATCGCTCATCTCTTCGGCATCCATGGCAGCAAGGATGTCCTGAATATGCGTTTCCAGGTCGATGCCGGGCTGAAGCAAATGGGCGCGCTCACCAACGCCCGTCAGTGTGACGGCATGGGCGCGGTGACCGGCCTGAATCAACGGGGTCAACACCCTTTGCCAGCACCAGGCGCCGTGCCAAGCACCATGCACCAGCAAGAAGTTCGCCATCAGATCACCCCTTTGCCACGCAGGGCCCCCAGTTGCTCTGGGGACCAGCCGAGCACCTCGGCGAGCACTTCTTGGGTGTGTTGCCCCAGCATGGGCGGCGGCAAATCTTGACGCACGGGGGTGCGACTCAATTTGATGGGGCTGGACACCAGCTTCAAGGGTTTGATGGGGTGCGCCCAATCGCTGACCATGCCGCGCTCTCGCACTTGCGGGTCTTCGAACACCTCGCCCAAGTGGTTGATGGCACCACACGGCACTTTGGCGGCCTCCAGGGCGGCCAGCCACTCGGCTTTGGTGCGGCTCATCATGATGGTTTCCAGCATGGGCACCAACTCAGCACGATGGCGCACACGGTCGGCATTCAAGGCATAGCGGGGGTCTTGTGCCAAGTCAGGTCGACCAGCCACGGCACAGAACTTGACGAACTGACCATCGTTGCCCACGGCCAGGATCAGGTGGTCACGGCTACCGGGTGCAGCGCCTTCTGCGGCTTTGACCTCAAAGACCTGGTAGGGCACGATGTTCTGGTGGGCATTGCCCGCGCGGGTGGGCACTTTGCCGCTGACCAGGTAGTTCGAGCCAAGATTGGCCAGCATGGCCACTTGGGTGTCGAGCAAAGCCATGTCAACGTGCTGGCCTTCGCCGGTTCGCTCGGCGTGGCGCAGCGCCGCCAGGATGGACACGGTGGCGTACATGCCGGTGAACAAATCGGTCACGGCAACACCGACCTTTTGGGGGCCGCCGCCAAGATCGTCGCGTTCACCGGTCACGCTCATCAAGCCGCCGATGCCTTGCACTGCGTAGTCATAGCCTGCGCGCTCGCGGTAAGGACCGGTCTGACCAAAGCCCGTCACACTGCAATAGACCAACTTGGGGTTGATGGCGCTCAGGCTGGCAAAGTCCAGCCCATAGCGGGCCATGTCGCCCACCTTGAAGTTTTCGACGAAAACATCGCAATGCGTGACCAATTCGCGGATCAGCGCTTGACCTTCAGGCTGGGCGATGTCGCAGGTGACCGAGCGTTTGTTGCGGTTGGTGCCCAGGTAATAAGCCGCCTCGGCGGTGTCTTTGCCTTGGGCGTCTTTTAAGAAGGGCGGGCCCCAGCTGCGTGTGTCGTCGCCACTGACGGGGCGCTCGATCTTGATGACGTCTGCGCCGAGATCGGCCAAAGTCTGTGTACACCATGGGCCTGCCAATACCCGGGACAGGTCGAGAACGCGGATGCCATCGAGTGAATTCATGCGGCCATTGTCGCGAAAAACCGAAACGTTCGCTGATCAGGATAATCACCCCATGCGAATCTTTTCATGGGCCCTGGTGGCCAGTCTCACGGCTGCCTCTTTTTTGAGCGCTTGCAGTCCCGAGCAAAATTGGCGCGAAGTCAACTTCGACGGGGCCTCGCTCAAAGCACAACTGCCTTGCAAACCCGAGCGCACGACCCGTTCTGTGCCTTTGGGGGGCGTACCAACGCCATTGCAGGTGGTGGGCTGCGAGAGTGGCACCGCCATGGTGGCCGTGATGACGGCATCCCTGCAGGCGGGGGCCGACGCGCAGGCGGTTCTGGCCGGGTGGCAGCAAGCCACGCTCGGGAACGCTGGCGTGCAGCAGCCGCTGTCCGCAAGTCAGCAGCAGGCTTGGCGGCGTCCAGGCTTCTTGCCTTTGGCCTCTGCGGTGCGTGTTCAGGCGCAAGGCCAGCGTTCGGACGGGCAGGTGGTGTTCATGCAGGCCGTGTGGGGCGCGGTGCCCGAGGGAGACCATGTGCGTGTCGTGCATGCGGTGGTGTATGACCTGCGCGACCCGCATGATTTGGCCGCCAGTTTGTTGGATGGGATTCGACCATGAGCAGCATCACTTTGGCTCACCTGCCACGCCGCCAGGCGGTGGTGGTGTTTTTGGCGTTTGCGCTGGCGTATTTCTTCTCGGCGCTGGTGCGGGCCATCACGGCCACCTTGTCGCCCACTTTGACGGCCGATTTCCAGCTCAGTGCGCAAGATCTGGGTTTGCTGGCTGGCGGCTACTTTTTGGGCTTTTCGCTCACCCAGCTGCCCCTGGGGCGCTGGCTGGATCGGCACGGTCCCAAAAAAGTCATTCTAGCGTTTTTGTCGCTGGCGGTGCTGGGCTGCTTGGCATTTTCGTGGGCAGAGAGTTTTCAAGGCTTGCTGGCCGCCCGCGTGCTGTGCGGCATGGGCGTGAGCGCTTGCCTGATGGCGCCTTTGACCGGGTACCGCCGCTGGTTCGATGCGCCCACACAACTGCGCACCAACTCCTGGATGTTGATGACGGGCTCGTTTGGCATGGTCGCCGCCACATTGCCGGTACAGTGGCTGATGCCCATCTGGGGTTGGCGCGCCTTGTTTTTGATGCTGGGCATGATGATCGCTTTGGCCATGTTGTTGATCGCCTTGCTGGTGCCGCGTTGGCAGATGGTCCAGGCCACCGCCAAAACGCCAACAGAAGACGATGGCAGTTACCGCGAAATCTGGCGCAACCGCTATTTCTGGCGCATGACGCCGATCGGCTTTTTCAGCTACGGCGGCATGGTGGCGATCCAGACCTTGTGGGCTGGCCCTTGGATGACCCAGGTGGCGGGTTGGACGGCGCAAGAGGCCGCCACCGGTTTGTTTGCCATCAACCTCAGCATGCTGGTGAGCTTTTGGCTGTGGGGGCTGGTCACGCCGCGATTGTCCAAATGGGGCATGCCAGTGGATCGCCTCATTGCCAGAGGCTTGCCGCTGACTTTTGTGGTGCTGGCCTTCATGGTCTGGCGTGGCCCGGCTTTGGGTTCGGCCGCTGCGGCCACCTTGGCTTTGTTTTGTGTTTGCAGCACCTTTGTGGCGCTGGCGCAACCGGCTGTGGGTATGGCGTTCCCGCCGCATTTGGCGGGGCGTGCTTTGTCAGCCTACAACCTGGTGATTTTTGCAGGCATCTTTGTCGTGCAATGGGGCATCGGCTTGGCGGTGGACGCGGCCCGCAGTGCGGGGCTGGACAAACCGGCGGCTTATCAAGTGGCTTTCGCCGGTTTTGCGTTGTGTTCATTTGTTTCTTGGCTGTACTTTGTGTTCAGCAAGGACGATCAGCCCCGATAATCGACGCTTCATGATCGGCCTCCTCATCATTGCCCACGCCCCATTGGCCAGCGCCTTGCGCGAATGTGCGCTGCACGTTTTTCCCGACTGCGCATCGGGCGTGCTGGCGGTCGATGTGCTGCCGCACGACACGCCCGAAACCACACTGGCCGATGCCCGCCGTGCCATGGCCCAATTGGGCACCGATGAGGTGCTGTTGCTCAGCGACGTGTTTGGTGCCACGCCCTGCAATGTGGCCCAGCAACTGAACGACCGCGCGCAAACCCGACTCGTGGCCGGTGCCAATTTGCCCATGTTGCTGCGCAGCGTTTGCTACCGACACGAAAGTCTGGACCAATTGGTGACCCGTGCGCATGCAGGTGGCACACAAGGCGTCATGACCGTGGGCAGCACCGCCCCTCAAAATCAAACAGGAAAGAGACATGCCCCAAGCCACCACGACCATCAGCAATAAACTGGGTTTGCATGCCCGTGCTTCGGCCAAGCTGACCAAGCTGGCTGGCAGTTTTCCTTGCGAAGTCTGGCTCAGTAAGGGGGAGCGCCGCATCAATGCCAAAAGCATCATGGGCGTGATGATGCTGGCCGCAGGCCTGGGCAGTGAAGTGACGCTTGAGACAAATGGCGAACGTGACCAGGAAGCCCTGGATGCCTTGCTGGCGCTGATGGCCGATAAATTTGGTGAAGGCGAGTGAGCGTGCGTGACCTGCCAGTCCAGACGGCATGTGAGGTGATCGCATGACGTTCAGCATCCATGGCTTGGCGGTGGCGCGAGGCATAGCCATCGGGCGTGCCGTGCTGGTCGCGTCCAGCCGGGTCGATGTGGCGCACTATTTCATCCAGCCCGACCAGGTGGCCAGCGAGATCGAGCGCCTGCGCCTGGCCCGCGATGCCGTGGTGGACGAACTGCAGCGTCTGCAAAAAGACATGCCCAAAGACGCGCCGCATGAGCTGGTCGCACTGCTGGACGTGCACCTGATGCTCTTGCAAGACGTGGAGCTCACCTCGGGTGTGCGCCATTGGATCGAAGAGCGCCTGTACAACGCCGAATGGGCGCTGACCAGCCAGCTGGAAATCATTGCGCGCCAATTCGACGAGATGGAAGACCCGTACCTGCGCGAACGCAAGGCCGACATGGAGCAGGTGGCGGAGCGCGTTTTGCACTGCCTCAAAGGCACGAGCTCATTGGTCACGCAGGCCAAGCGCCCCGCACGGCCTCAGCAAGAATTGCAGTTGGGCGACACCATGGATGTGCCGCTGGTGCTGGTGGCGCACGACTTGTCGCCTGCCGACATGTTGCAGTTCAAGCAAAGCGTGTTTGCCGGTTTCGTGACCGATGTGGGCGGCAGAACTTCACACACGGCCATCGTGGCCCGCAGTCTGGACATCCCGGCGGTGGTGGGCGCGCGCAGCGCCAGCCAACTGGTCAAGCAAGACGACTGGGTCATCATCGATGGTGACGCGGGTGTGGTCATCGTGGACCCGTCGCCCATCATCCTGGCCGATTACGGTTTCAAGCAGCGCCAGGGAGACTTGGAGCGCGAGCGACTGGCCCGTTTGCGCCACACCCCAGCTGTCACGCTGGACGGACAGAAAATCGAGTTGATCGCCAACATCGAAATGCCCGAAGACACGGTCGCCGCCATCACCGCAGGGGCGGTGGGTGTGGGCTTGTTCCGAAGTGAATTCCTCTTCATGGGTCGCCAGGGCAACTTGCCCGGCGAAGATGAGCAATACGACGCCTACCGCCGCGCTGTAGATGGCATGAATGGCTTGCCGGTGACCATCCGCACGGTGGATGTGGGGGCCGACAAACCGCTGGACGAAGCCCGTCACGACGCGGCCCACCTGAACCCCGCATTGGGCCTGCGCGCCATTCGCTGGAGCTTGGCCGATCCCGCCATGTTCCTCACGCAACTGCGTGCCATCTTGCGTGCTGCAGCCCACGGCAAGGTCAATCTGCTGGTGCCCATGCTGGCGCATGGCAGCGAAATCCGACAAACCCTGGCCTTGATCGAGCAGGCACGCCAAGAGCTGGATCGGCGTGGCGTGGCCTATGGTCCGGTGCGATTGGGCGCGATGATCGAAATTCCTGCAGCCGCCTTGTCGGTGCGCATGTTTCTCAAATATTTTGACTTCTTGTCGATTGGGACCAACGACCTGATCCAGTACACGCTGGCCATTGACCGCGCCGACGAATCGGTGGCGCACTTGTACGACCCGCTGCACCCAGCGGTGCTGCGTTTGGTAGCCGACACCATTGCCGAATGCGTCAAGCAAGGCAAAGGCGTGTCGGTGTGCGGCGAGATGGCGGGTGATGTGGGTATGACCCGCTTGTTGCTGGGCTTGGGCTTGCGCAGCTTTTCTATGCACCCCTCGCAGGTGCTGTCGGTCAAACAGCAAGTTTTGCGATCGGATACCGCCAAGCTGGCGCTGTGGGCCGAGAAGGTGCTGGCCTCGGATGAGCCGGCCACCCTGATGCCCACCACGCGTTGAACCACATGAACTGGCGGCAACACGCCGCCTGGAGGCTCAACGGTTCAGCGCCGAGTGTGCTTGCTGATCGGCGTGGTAGCTTGAACGCACCATCGCACCCACCGCCGCATGTGAAAAGCCCATTTCATAGGCCTTGGCCTCAAACATTTTGAAGGTGTCGGGGTGCACGTAGCGGCGCACCGGCAGGTGGCTGTTGCTGGGGGCCAAGTATTGGCCAATGGTCAGCATCTCGATGTTGTGTGCCCGCATGTCGCGCATGACGTCCAGAATTTCTTCGTCGGTCTCACCCAGGCCGACCATCAGGCCGCTTTTGGTGGGCACATTCGGGAACAGGGCCTTGAACTTTTTGAGCAGGTTCAGTGAAAACTGGTAATCCGAACCTGGGCGTGCTTCCTTGTACAGGCGCGGCACGGTTTCCATGTTGTGGTTCATCACGTCGGGTGGTGCAGCTTTCAGAATGTCCAAAGCGCGGTCATCGCGCCCCCGAAAGTCGGGCACGAGCACTTCGATCTGGGTGGTGGGCGACAGCTCGCGGGTTTTGCGGATGCATTCCACAAAGTGACCGGCACCACCGTCGCGCAGGTCGTCACGGTCCACACTGGTGATGACCACATACTGCAGTTTGAGCTGTGCAATGGTCTTGGCCAGGTTGTCGGGCTCGTCCACATCCAGTGGGTCGGGACGGCCATGGCCCACATCGCAAAACGGGCAGCGCCGTGTGCATTTGTCTCCCATGATCATGAAGGTGGCCGTGCCTTTGCCAAAGCACTCGCCGATGTTGGGGCAGCTGGCTTCTTCGCACACGGTCACCAGTTTGTTGGCGCGCAGCACGTCCTTGATCTCGTAAAAGCGCGTGGTGGGTGAGCCTGCTTTCACGCGGATCCACTCGGGTTTTTTGAGCACCTCGGCCTGCTCGACCTTGACCGGGATGCGCGAGAGTTTGGCCGCGGCTTTTTGCTTGGCGCTGGGGTCGTAGTTTTCAACGCTTTGCGCTTCGCGCACCACGTTGCGATCGGTTGTGTTGTTGCTCATCGAGGTCTTTCGGTCATGGCTTTCGCGTGCTGCGCAAGGCCGATGGTCATAAACGGGCGGCCAGTTGTTGGGCCAGCACCTGGGCCGCTTCGTCCCAGGTGGTTTCTACGCCGATTGTAGAAAGGTCAACGGTTTTCAGCCCGGCATAGCCGCAGGGGTTGATGCGGTCAAAGGGTTCGAGGTCCATGGCCACGTTGAGGGCTGCGCCGTGGTAGGTGCAATGTCGACTGACTTTGATGCCCAAGGCACTGATCTTGCCCAGACCCCTGAACGGGTCAGTCGGGTTGGCGGGGCCTGTCAGCGCGGCGTGGCCGAAGGGGTCATCCAGTCGCACATAAATGCCCGGCGCGCCCGCCACGCGGTGGCCTGTGACGCCAAAGTGGGCCAGGGTGCGGATGACCGATTCTTCCAGCTTGTAGACGTATTCCTTGACGTAGTATCCGGCCCGCTGCAGGTTGACCAGCGGATACGCCATGACCTGGCCTGGACCGTGGAAGGTGACTTGCCCGCCCCGGTTGGTCTGGATCACCGGGATGCTGCCTGGCATGAGCACATGGTCGGCTTGTCCGGCCAGTCCTTGAGTGAACACTGGAGGGTGTTCACACAGCCACAGTTCGTTGGGGGTGTCGTCTTGACGCGATACCGTGAAGGCTTGCATGGCGTCATAAGTGGGCAGATAGTCAACGGTCCCCAGCTTGCGAACGATCATGGTCAGAGCACGATTTTGACCATGGGGTGGCCGGTGAGGGCGCGGTACAAATCGTCGAGCTGCTCCCGGCTGGTGGCGGTGATGTTGAGCGTCACGCCCAGGTAGTTGCCGCCTTTGCTGGGGCGCAGTTCCATCTTGGAAGCATCAAAGCTGGGGTCAAACTGCAATGCCACTTGCACCATGGCTTCGGCAAAACCGTCGACCATGGCGCCCATGACCTTGATCGGGAAGATCGATGGGTATTCGATCAGGCTGTCCTTGCGTGGGTCGATGCCTTCAGGCGGGGTGATGGATGCACTCATGGAAGTCCTGTGATCGTTGCGTTGTGTTCAGCGCCAGATGATGACGGCCGCTACGGCCAACCAACCCAGTGTGAAATTGGTCAGCACCAGCGGGTGGATTTGCCCAAGGGCCTTGCCAGCAGCGGGCCAGTCGGCGGCTTGAACGGCCGCTTGCAAGCGGCGAAATGGTGCAAACCAAATGTGCGCAAAGATGGCACACATCAAAAGACCAATGCCCGACATGGCATGCCAGCCTTTGGGGGCGAGTTTCATGTCGGCCCCCGAGAGCATCCACAGACCCGTGGCCATCAATATGGCGATGCTGAGCCAGACCAAGGCAAAAAAGCGGGAAAGCACAGCCGTCATGAAGGGCAGGCGTTCGGCGGGTGTCCAGCGGGTGAGCACCACCGGGCGAAGAGCCAGAATCACCATGGCCATGCCCCCCAGCCAGATGACGCCAGCGGCCAAATGGAAAAATTTGAACCACTCGTACATGAAAACTCCTGGTATTAGGCGAAAAAGAAACGGCCATCTGCGCCGTCAGAACGGTGATTGTCGCTCTTGTCTGACCCCAATTTCTGCGAAAGTCCGACCAAACTCACGGGTAATGGCTGGTCAGGCGGGGGTTTCTACGTATAATCGAAGGCTTTGCAGGACTTGCCGTGTACGTAACCTCGGTGTAATTTGAGATGGTGAAAATCTCCTCAGACGCTCAACCGGGCACAAAAAAGGTGCACCCAGAAGGCATGTCTGCTGACTGGGATGGCGAAGATTCTGTAAATGAAGACCTTGAGTCCGATTTCAAGCCCCTGACCGCCGAACAGGCGCAGGCTTGGCGGCAACAGCACCCGATGGCATCGCCTTTGCGTGTCTTGTCGCTCCAAGTGCTGGTGGGTGGTTTGCTTGCCGTGTTGACCGGTGGGTTCAGCGGTCAGTTTCGACTGGCGGCATCGGTGGCTTGGGGTGCGGTTGCGGTGGTGATTCCCGCCGTGGTGTTTGTCAGGGCTTTGTCCCGGCAAATGCGCAAGCAGCAACCGGGCTCTGCTTTGGCAGGGTTGTTCGTCTGGGAATTGGTCAAGATTGTCTTGACCGTGGCGTTGCTTCTGGTGGCGCCCAAAGCGATTTCCGATTTGAGTTGGCTTGCCCTGGTGGCGGGCTTCGTGGTGACGATGAAGGTGTATTGGCTGGCCATGGCGCTGGGCTGGATGCAGCGGAAATCGAAGCCGAATTGATTTATGAACTGATTGGTGATTTATGTCTGCTGAACACGCTGGCGCACATGCCCCGACGGCTGGAGAGTACATCCAGCATCACTTGCAACACCTGCAAATGAACTTCTCGTTTGAAGGCGTGAAGCAAACTAGCATTGTTGATTTCAGTTTGTTCAACCTCGACTCCGTGGTGTTCGCCTTGGTGTTGGGTGTGGTGGGTTGCTTGGTGATGTGGGCCGCAGCGCGCAAAGCCACTTCCGGTGTTCCTGGTCGTTTCCAGGCGGCTGTCGAAATCTTGTCAGAAATGGTTGAAAATCAGGCCAAGGGCGTTATCCACAACGCCAAAAGCCGCAAGCTGATCTCTCCCTTGGCGCTGACTGTGTTCGTCTGGATTTTCCTGATGAACGCCATGGACATGTTGCCTGTGGATCTGATTCCTGGTGCTTGGCACAGTGCTGGTCCGACTTTGGGCTTCAAAGATTATTTGCGTGTGGTGCCTACGGCTGACTTGTCTTCGACATTGGGTCTGTCTTGCTCGGTGCTGTTCATCTGCTTGGTCTACAACATCAAGATCAAGGGCTTGGGCGGCTGGGCTCACGAGCTGATTGCTGCGCCCTTTGGTGACCACTGGGCTTTGTATCCGATTAACTTCTTGATGCAGATGATTGAATATTTGGCCAAGACGGTTTCGCATGGCATGCGACTGTTTGGCAACATGTTTGCGGGTGAGTTGGTGTTCATGTTGATTGCCCTCATGGGTGGCGGCTGGGCATTGTCGGCAACTGGCGTGGGTCTGGCCATTGGCCATATCGTCGCCGGTACCGTGTGGACACTGTTCCACATCCTGGTCATCACCTTGCAAGCATTCATCTTTATGATGTTGACGCTGATCTACACAGGTCAAGCGCACGACGCACATTGATGATACTTTTTCCCTCGTTTCTTGTTTCTTTTTTCCACTAACTTTTAGGAGCTTCTCATGGAAAACATTCTCGGCCTGGTGGCATTGGCATGTGGTTTGATCGTTGGTCTGGGTGCTATCGGCGCTTCCATCGGTATCGCTTTGATGGGCGGCAAATTCCTCGAATCTTCCGCTCGTCAACCTGAGTTGATGAACGAACTGCAAACCAAGATGTTCATCTTGGCAGGTCTGATCGACGCTGCGTTCCTGATCGGTGTGGCTATCGCTTTGCTGTTCGCCTTCGCCAACCCCTTCGTTCTGAAGTAATCCACGTACCTCTTCACGCAAGAAGAAGGACTGAACCGTGAACATTAACGCTACTCTGTTCATTCAGATGGTCGTTTTTGCGATTCTGGTGTGGTTCACGATGAAATTCGTGTGGCCCCCGATCACAAAAGCGCTCGACGAACGGGCACAGAAAATCGCTGACGGCCTTGCTGCCGCAGACAAAGCCAAAGCAGAACTCAGCAACGCCAATGCGCGTGTGGAATCTGAATTGGCCCAGTCGCGCAACGAGACGGCTTCGCGCTTGGCTGACGCTGAGCGCCGTGCAAATGGCATCGTTGACGAAGCCAAAGCACGTGCCACCGAAGAAGGCAACAAGATCATCGCCGCTGCAAAAGCTGAAGCTGAGCAGCAAGCTGTCAAGGCGCGCGAAGCCCTGCGTGAGCAGGTCGCAGCCTTGGCCGTCAAAGGCGCCGAGCAGATTCTCCGCAAGGAAGTCAACGCTGGTGTCCACGCTGATCTGCTGAGCCGCCTCAAGACCGAGCTGTAAAAAGCTCCAGCCAGAGAAGACCATGGCAGAACTTGCTACCATCGCCCGCCCTTATGCCGAAGCGCTTTTCAAAGCGCAGGCATCCGATCTCGCTGGCACGGCCACTTGGCTGGATGAACTGGCTGCTGTTGCTGACAACGCGCAACTGCAGCAGTTCATCGACAGCCCCAAAGTGTCCGACGAGCAGGCATTCGAGCTGATCTCAGACGTGGTGCAAAAACATGCAAATGTGGCACTGCCCGAGGCTGGCAAGAATTTCCTGCACCTGGTGATCGAAAACCGTCGTCTCAGTGCACTGCCTGTCGTTGCACAGCAGTACCGGGTTCTCTTGAATACGCAAGGTGGCACCGCTGATGCGGTTGTATACAGCGCATTCCCCATCGACGCTTCGGCTTTGGCCGATTTGTCGTCCACGCTCGAAAAACGCTTTGCGCGCAAGCTCAATGTGCGCGTAGAGCAAGATGCCTCCCTGATTGGTGGCATTCGTGTGGTGGTGGGCGACGAGGTACTCGATACCTCTGTCAAGGCCCGACTGGAACAAATGAAATCGGCCCTCACCGCTTGATGCGGATTGAGACCGGACATATTTAAAGAAAGAAGGAAAGAGTCATGCAACTCAATCCCGCAGAAATTTCTGAACTGATCAAGAGCCGCATCGAAGGGCTGTCCGCCAGCGCCGATATCCGCAACCAGGGCACCGTGGTGTCTGTGACCGACGGTATCGTTCGCGTCCACGGTTTGTCGGATGTGATGCAGGGCGAAATGCTCGAATTCCCAGCGACTGCTGAAGGCGCTGCCACTTACGGTCTGGCCCTGAACCTCGAGCGCGACTCGGTCGGTGCCGTGATCTTGGGTGAGTACGAGCACATCTCCGAAGGCGACACTGTCAAGTGCACAGGCCGCATTTTGGAAGTGCCCGTGGGCCCTGAACTGATTGGCCGCGTGGTGAACGCACTGGGTCAGCCGATCGACGGCAAAGGCCCCATCAACGCCAAAATGACCGACGTGATCGAAAAAGTCGCCCCCGGCGTGATCGCACGTAAATCGGTTGACCAGCCCATGCAAACTGGCCTGAAGTCCATCGACTCCATGGTGCCCGTGGGTCGTGGTCAGCGTGAATTGATCATTGGCGATCGTCAGACTGGTAAAACAGCTGTCGCGATCGACGCCATCATCAACCAAAAAGGTCAGAACATGACCTGCGTTTATGTCGCGATTGGCCAAAAAGCCTCATCGATCAAAAACGTGGTGCGCGCTTTGGAACAAGCCGGCGCGATGGAATACACCATCGTCGTGGCCGCTTCCGCCTCCGAATCTGCTGCCATGCAGTACGTGTCCGCCTACTCCGGCTGCACGATGGGCGAATACTTCCGTGACCGCGGCGAAGACGCTTTGATCGTGTATGACGATCTGTCCAAGCAAGCCGTGGCTTACCGGCAAGTGTCGCTGCTCTTGCGCCGCCCACCAGGCCGCGAAGCTTACCCTGGCGACGTGTTCTATCTCCACAGCCGTCTGCTCGAGCGCGCAGCCCGCGTGAACGCCGACTACGTCGAAGCCTTCACCAAAGGCGCCGTCAAAGGCAAAACAGGTTCCTTGACGGCATTGCCCATCATTGAAACCCAAGCTGGCGACGTGTCTGCATTCGTGCCCACCAACGTGATTTCGATCACCGACGGTCAGATCTTCTTGGAAACCAGCCTGTTCAACGCCGGCATCCGTCCTGCGATCAACGCCGGTATCTCGGTGTCTCGCGTCGGTAGCTCCGCTCAGACCAAGGTCATCAAAGGCCAATCGGGCGGTATCCGTACCGACTTGGCCCAGTACCGTGAATTGGCTGCATTTGCGCAGTTCGCTTCTGACCTGGACGAATCCACACGCAAGCAGCTGGACCGCGGTGCTCGCGTGACCGAATTGCTCAAGCAAGCCCAGTACAGCCCTCTATCGATCAGCTTGATGGGCGCAAGCTTGTTTGCTGTGAACAAAGGCTACATGGACGACATCGACGTCAAGAAAGTCCTGGCCTTCGAGCACGGTTTGCACGCGTACCTGAAGGACACGTGCGCCGCATTGCTGGCCAAGATCGAGAGCTCCAAAGCTTTGGACAAAGAGGCAGAAGCCGAATTGAACACCGCTGTGGCAGCTTTCAAGAAAAGCTTTGCTTAATTTCTACCTGATCAAAAGGAGCCGCTGATGGCATCGGGCAAGGAACTACGCACCAAGATCAAATCGGTGGAAAACACCAAGAAGATCACCAAGGCCATGGAGATGATTTCCGTCTCCAAAATGCGCAAAGCGCAGGAGCGTATGCGCACGGCCCGGCCTTACAGCGAGAAGATTCGCACGATTGCGAGCAATCTCGGGCAAGCCAACCCTGAATACGTGCACGCCTTCATGAAGAAAAACGACGGCAAGTCTGTCGGCTTCATCGTGGTGACCACGGACAAAGGTTTGTGCGGTGGCTTGAATACCAACCTGCTGCGCGCCGTGACAGGTAAATTGCGTGAAACTCAAGCTGAAGGCAAAACGCCTCTGGCTGTGGCGATTGGCGGCAAAGGTTTGGGTTTCCTGAACCGCGTCAACGCCAAAGTGGTGGCGCACGTGACGCATCTGGGCGACAAGCCTCACCTGGACAAGCTGATTGGCCCCGTCAAGGTGTTGCTGGACGCTTATGCCGCTGGTGAGGTGAGCGCTGTGTACCTTTGCTACAACAAGTTTGTCAGCACCATGGCACAAGTGCCCACCATCGACCAGTTGCTGCCCCTGTCTTCATCCAAGATGGAAGCAGACACCAAGGCAGCGGGTGCTCCGGCTCATGGTTGGGATTACATCTATGAACCCGATGCACAGTCGGTCATCGATGATTTGTTGATCCGTTATGCCGAAGCCTTGGCCTACCAGGCCGTGGCAGAAAACATGGCCTCAGAACATGCTGCACGCATGGTGGCCATGAAGGCCGCTACAGACAACGCTGGCAATGTGATTGGCGAGCTCAAGCTCGTTTACAACAAGACCCGCCAAGCAGCCATCACCAAAGAACTGTCGGAAATCGTCTCTGGCGCAGCCGCGATCAGCGGTTGATTCCCCGTTCAGCAAATTCAAATTATTTGGAGCGAAAAATGCAAGCCCAAGGAAAAATTGTTCAGTGTATTGGCGCTGTGGTCGACGTGGAATTTCCACGCAACCAGATGCCCAAGGTTTATGACGCACTCAAAATGGAAGGCTCTGCGCTGACCCTGGAAGTGCAGCAGCAACTCGGCGATGGCATCGTGCGGACTATTGCGCTCGGTTCTTCCGACGGTCTGCGTCGTGGCCTGATCGTGTCCAACACCGGTAAAGCCATCACCGTTCCAGTGGGCAAAGCCACACTGGGCCGCATCATGGACGTGCTGGGTTCGCCCATCGACGAGCGTGGTCCTGTCAGCCAGGAACTCACCGCTTCCATTCACCGTAAAGCCCCTGCTTACGACGAACTGAGCCCCTCACAAGAACTGCTGGAAACCGGTATCAAAGTGATTGACTTGGTTTGCCCGTTCGCCAAAGGCGGTAAGGTGGGCTTGTTCGGTGGTGCCGGTGTGGGCAAGACCGTGAACATGATGGAACTCATCAACAACATCGCCAAGGCGCACAGCGGTTTGTCCGTGTTTGCTGGTGTGGGTGAGCGTACCCGTGAGGGCAACGACTTCTACCACGAGATGGCCGACTCTGGCGTCGTGAACCTCGAGAACCTGCCTGAGTCCAAAGTGGCCATGGTGTACGGTCAGATGAACGAGCCACCAGGCAACCGTTTGCGCGTCGCTTTGACAGGTCTGACCATCGCCGAATCCTTCCGTGACGAAGGCAAAGACGTGTTGTTCTTCGTGGACAACATCTACCGCTACACCTTGGCCGGTACCGAAGTGTCCGCCTTGTTGGGCCGTATGCCTTCTGCTGTGGGTTACCAGCCTACGCTGGCCGAAGAAATGGGCCGTCTGCAAGAACGGATTACGTCGACCAAAGTCGGCTCGATCACCTCCATCCAGGCCGTTTACGTGCCAGCCGATGACTTGACCGACCCATCGCCAGCGACCACCTTCGCTCACTTGGATTCGACCGTTGTGCTCTCCCGTGACATCGCATCTTTGGGTATCTACCCAGCGGTCGATCCACTGGACTCCACCAGCCGTCAGCTGGACCCCTTGGTTGTGGGTCAAGACCACTACGAAACAGCTCGCGCTGTGCAAGGCACTTTGCAGCGCTACCGCGAACTGCGCGACATCATCGCGATCATGGGTATGGACGACTTGGCGCCTGAAGACAAGTTGGCCGTGGCCCGTGCCCGCAAGATCCAGCGTTTCCTGTCGCAGCCTTTCCACGTGGCTGAAGTGTTCACCGGCTCCCCAGGCAAGTACGTCACATTGGCTGAAACCATCCGTGGTTTCAAGATGATTGTGGCTGGCGAGTGCGATCACCTGCCAGAGCAAGCTTTCTACATGGTCGGTACCATCGACGAAGCTTTCGAAAAGGCCAAAAAGGCGGCTTAAAGCAGTGCCTCGGGGCGGCTGTATCAGTCCCCCGGTGCCCGCTTGAATGCACCTTTTTAAGGAGTAAACATGAACACCATCCACGTTGATGTGGTCAGTGCCGAAGAGTCCATCTACTCGGGCGAAGCCCGGTTTGTGGCCTTGCCCGGTGAGTCTGGCGAATTGGGCATCTACCCACGCCACACACCGCTGATCACCCGCATCAAAGCCGGGTCGGTTCGCATCGAGACGGCTGACGGCGGCGAGGAATTCGTTTTCGTGGCCGGTGGCATCCTGGAAGTGCAGCCTGACTGCGTGACCGTGCTGTCCGACACTGCGATCCGCGGTAAAGACCTCGACGAAGAAAAAGCCAACGCGGCCAAGCAAGAGGCTGAAGAAGCCTTGCGTAACGCCAAGAGTGAGATCGACATGACCCGTGCTCAGAACGAGCTGGTCATGCTGGCCGCACAGTTGTCTGCCTTGCGTCGTTACCGCAAGAAATAAAAAGCCGATGTATCCTTTGATGGATACGAAGTGTCTTTTTCATGAAACCCGGCACAGGTGTGTGACCGGGTTTTATTTTGACTGTGAATTCGTACGCAGGCGTACATAGAATCAAAAGTGAGCAGAATTCTTTTTGTGATGAATCATAGATGGCGGCACAATTGGAAGAGTAACTTTACAGTCAAACCGTTGCCTATGAAACGCGCAAAAATGCAAGCTAGCTTTGTCGGCGGAACAACCGATGACATCGAACATGCTTTTTATGAGGCTTTGCATAACGCCGACATTGAGCAATTGATGAGCTGCTGGGCGGAAGAGGATGATATTGTTTGTGTGCATCCTGGCGGTCCACGCATCATCGGCCCTGGGGCCGTACGCAGTGTGTTTGAAGCCATGTTCGCCAAGGGCAGTGTGCAAGCTTATCCAGAGCGGATCCACAAGATAGAGTCCTTAGCCTGCGCTGTACACCACCTTGTAGAACGTGTTGAATTGATTGGTCAAAATGGACCACAGCATGCTTGGGTGATTGCCACAAATGTTTATCATAAAACACCACAAGGCTGGCGTATGGTCGTGCACCACACGAGTCCTGGCACCGCGCATGATGCCGCAGATCAAGGTATAAAACCAACGATTTTTCACTGATGTTCGAGCGTGCACCTTTTTGGCTCCCCGGGGGGCATGTGCAGACCATTTGGGCCGCAGTGTGTGCTCAAAAGCGTCGGGCAATCGTTTTGCCACTGACGCGTGAGCGATGGACAACGCCTGACGGTGATTTTATTGATGTCGATCGGCAGCATGCTCGCAGAGAGGGCCGTCCTCTTTTGGTCATGTTTCATGGTTTAGAGGGCTCTTCGCAAAGTCACTACGCGCAAGCTTTTGCTGATTGGGCTGCAGAGCATGATGTCAATTTTGCAGTACCCCACTTCAGAGGCTGTAGTGGGGAACTCAATCGAGCCCCACGTGCTTACCACTCAGGCGATCACCCAGAAATTGATTGGATATTGCAGCGTTTAAGGCGTGAGCATGTTGCAAGTCATGGCCAGTTTTTGATGGCGGTCGGCGTCTCACTGGGCGGCAATGCACTGATGCGATGGGCCGCAGAGCATGGTACCGAGGCACAAGCGGCAGCCGATGCTGTGGCTTCAATCTGTTCGCCACTTGATCTGGCACTGAGCGGACTGGCCATTGGCAAGGGCTTTAACAGGCAGGTCTACACGCGCATGTTTTTGCGCAGCATGAAGCCAAAGGCTTTAGCCAAGTGGTCGCAATACCCGGGTTTGTTTGACAGAAAACGCTTGTTGGAAGCCCGTGATCTTTATGAATTTGACAATGTCTTCACAGCCCCATTACACGGCTTCAAAAACACAGACGATTATTGGAGGCGGGCTTCGGCCAAGCCCTTGATGAAAAATATCACCATACCCGCCCTTGTGCTGAACGCACTGAACGATCCATTTGTGCCCGCACACAGCCTGCCGCAAGCGAAAGACGTATCGCCTTGGGTGACTTTGTGGCAACCCGCGCAAGGGGGACATGTGGGATTTGCGCAAGGCGTGCTGCCTGGTCATGTCCGAGGTTTACCCGATGCGGTGGGCGGATGGCTCATGCAAGCGGTCGGGCTAACTTTGAAACGACGGGAGCATGTCAATGGATGATATGGTCCGACAAGCCATGGCCAAATGGCCCAACGTGCCAGATTGTTTTGGCTGGCTTGGACTGGACAGCCGTGGTCATTGGCGCATGCGAGATGACCGGGTACAAGCCTTGGGGGCGTTTCAGGGTGACCAGGCAAACACCAAAGGCTCCGTGTTGCTGCATGAAAAACTGATTTCTTTCATTGAACGCAACTACGAGGTCGATGATCGTGGGTGCTGGTATTTTCAGAATGGACCGCAGCGTGTCTATGTTGAACTGGAGTCTGCCCCGTTCATCTTTCGCCTAGACGAACAATTCGTGCCCAGTGCACATACGGGTCAAATCAGCACCGTGCTGGCCTGCCTAGTCGATGAGGCAGGGCGTGTTTATTTGCACACACCGCTGGGCTTGGGTCTGGTGCACACCCTCGATGTTGAATTGGTGGCACAAGCGATTGAGATAGGAATGTGGACGCCGGAAGAATGCGAGACATTGG
Organism: Limnohabitans sp. Jir72; assembly: GCF_003063575.1. Lineage (GTDB taxonomy): Bacteria > Pseudomonadota > Gammaproteobacteria > Burkholderiales > Burkholderiaceae_C > Limnohabitans_A. The sequence goes on along the minus strand of NZ_NESC01000002.1, from coordinate 191,068 downwards.
CGTTACCGGCTCGATATGGTTTTGTGCTCAGTCCACAAAGCCAGTTTGACCAGGCATAAAAAAACCGGCTTGAGAGCCGGTTTTTGCATGAGAAAAATATTACTTCTTCTCTTCAGCAGGAGGTGCCTGGGGCTCTTCGAACTTTGCACCTGCATTGTTGGCCATGTATGCAGCAGCGCGCGAAATTTCGACATCGTTGAAATCACCGCCGCCTTGTGCACCCATAGCACCTTTGCCTTTGAGAGCTGAGTTGGTCAAAGTGGCCAAGCCTTGCTTGATGCGAGGGCCCCAAGCACCAGCATCACCAAACTTGGGCGAGCCGGCGGCGCCTGTGGCGTGGCAAGCCGAGCACTGCGCTTTGTAGACTTCTTCGCCAGATTTCAAGGGACGGTTGGCATCGCGGATTTCAACTGAACCAATTTTCTGGATGCGTTCAGCGACCGATCGCTCAGCATCGCTGGCACCGGGTGCTTCCTTGTTGGCTGAAGTGACATAAAACACCAAGCCGATGATGATGAACACCGGAATGATGAAAGAAGCCAAGCTCAGCAAAAGCATCTGCTTGGGGGTTTTCACCGGCCCGGTGTGGGCTTCGTGGTGATCGTGGCTGTTGTCGCTCATGACATCCTCTTGTTAGGCTGGTCCATAGGACCTGATGGATTGACCGGAATCAACCCGGCATTATAGCTGTCCAAGCTTCACAGAGGGTGTAACTCAAAGTGAAAGAGTCAAGCCGTGAGATAATGTAGAGGCGAACAGCAATGCGGCTGTAGCTCAGTGGATAGAGTATTGGCCTCCGAAGCCAAGGGTCGTGGGTTCGATCCCCGCCAGCCGCACCAAATTATTAGTTGACTCAATACAGACTGTAAGGGCTGTACAGAACGAAGACATAGCCAGCACCAACACCAGCAGCGATGACCGAAATCATGGCGATCCACACAGGCCATCTAGAAGATCGCTTGCCGATGGATTCTGGCGTTTTTGCAACTTCCATTTCGGACATTTCACGTAACAAGCACTCATCGGCGGGGCTTGATGAAATGATTTGAACAGGTAAAGACGGGCTGAACTCGCTGGTAGTTATAGCCGTATTTAGATTCGATACAGTGGTATGTGCCATTGCATCACCAGAAAGTACTGCAAGAGAAGGCGTATGCGGGGTGAACCCAGAAGAACGCTGTAATAGAACAACATTTGATGAGCTGCTAAATTTCGTCGATTCTCCTATGGGTATGCGATCCCAGTCAGTACCTAAAAGGTGAGCGACACGACGACCCGCTTGCCTGCGCAATGAGTCAGAGTAAAAACGAGATTTAGAACCATCCTCCAGTTCATAAAGCTGCGACAAAGACATGCAAGCTTCAGTGGCAAGCCATGCAGGATCGATGCATTGATGCAATCGCAATTGGCGAAGTACTCGGCCTTTGGGATCACCTGTAGATTCAATCGGCAAGCCTAAATGCCTTAAAGCTTGGCGATTTGCCGCTTGTAGCGTTCGAGCGTGACCCAGTGCATTGCTTTGACGACTTGATGCAGGGGGCCAGGAGAGTGGATTGAATTTCAGATCTGGCATGACGCGACCACGCCAGTTAAATAAGCGTGCATCCAAATCGGTGACATGGGACCAGAAATGACTTGGATAGAAGACGTTGAACCCACGGCATTGGTTGACAACAAGTCTTTTTCTTTTGTGATCAAAACAACTGACAAGGGAGAGCGCCCCCTGTTGTTGAAATTTTCAAGGGCTTGCAAGGTTTTCTCTTGCTGCGCCCGAGGCATGGACATTTCGACAACAAGCATATCGGGACGTTTGCTGGACAATTCAAGCAAAGCCTCAGTCACGGAATCGAAAAAGGTCACTTCAACCGGGATAGTCCAGTTGGCGTTGGCAGTCATCAATTGCTCCATCAACTGGGCAGACTCGACAACAACAGTGACCCTCGGTTTGACACTGGACTTGAGGGACATGCCCATGCTGCTGCGTGAGGTGCTTTGGTAGTCCTGAATGGAGTCCAGAGAAATCCGGCGGTGTCCGCCACGTGTCTTCCACCCTTTGAGTTCGCCTTGATCAACCAAGGTCTGAACCAGAGTTGTCGACAAACCCAGCATTCGAGCAGCTTCAGCTGTGCTCAAGAACTGCGGAACATTGGGTTCTGCGACAGGTTTGAAAATAATGGACGGTTCCATAACAGCAGTTAAAGATTGTTCAGCACTCATGGGGTCTCCTGAAATGTAGAGAGTGATGGCTCATCGTTCGCGAAGCGCTTGGTTAACGCTTTGCAGTGGTCTGAAAAGGTATTCAAGAACAGATTTTTGGCCAGTTCGAATTTCAACGGTGGCAGTCATGCCGGGTGTTGGTGTGAGTTTTAGGCCATTGCGCAGACCTTCTGATTCTTTGACGCGGACCAGGATGCGATATAAACCCTCTTCAAGTTCGACGGGGTTGCCTGGTTTTTTCTGTCGCTCATCGCGCAAAGTGTCGGGACTCAAGTGTTCAAGGACGCCTTCCAAGCCGCCGTATTTGTTGAAGTCATAGGCCGTGAGTTTGACGACGGCCTTTTGACCGACTTTAAGAAATGCAACGTCAGAGGGCTTGACATAGGCTTCCACCAGCATTTCGTCTTCAGTCGGCACGATTTCAAGAATGGGTTGACCTGCCTGAATCACGCCTCCAACGGTGGTGACCTGTACATTTTTGACAATACCTTTCATCGGCGATTTAACAGTTGTCCTGCGAAATGCATCCTCACGAGCTGAAGCGTTTTCCTTGGTTTGAGACAATTCGGATGCCACGCGAACCAATTCATTGTTGGCGTCTGTCAGGTACCTGTTTTGACGCTCAGCCCGCTGTCCCATCAAGTCAGAATGTTGACGACGCAAACGAAGCAATTCCACCTCGGACATGACACCTTGCTTTACAAGCGGTTCTGTCATGCTCAGCTCGCGCGTAACGGCATCCAAAGAGTTGTCCAGAGATCGCAATGATTCGGTCAAAGCACGTTTGCGTGCGTGATAAGCCTGTGTTTCCTGTTGAATCAGACTTGGCTCGTTGCGCAACTCAGCCGGAAAGTTCAAGGGTGTGCCGTAAACCTCCGCCTTCAGACGTGCAGCCAGCGCAGACAGGGACATGAATTTCTCCTGGGCCTCACGAAAAACAGCACCAGACCGAGCATCGTCAATTTGCAGCAGTATTTCATCCTTCTCGACAACACTGCCTTCTCGAACAAGCATTTCACTGAGTACACCCGTGTCCAGGCTTTGAATGACTTGTTCACGGCTGGAGGGAATGACTTTGCCTTGACCTCGCGTGATTTCGTCTAGTTGAAACCAAGCGGCCCATGCTAGAGCGAGTAACAAGGTGGCCCCTGTCGCCCAAATCAAGGTTTTGCTGGCACGGCGTTCATCATCTTCAACCGTTGAGATGCCAAAGCCAGAGCCCCCCCAAATTTTATTGCTCATGCTGCCGCTCCATGTGGGCGAGGTGCATTGACATCGATACCACGCGATAACTTGTTGATCATTTCTTGTTTGGGGCCCATAGCGACACATTGACCGGCATCAATGATGGCGATGTGATCAACCCATTCCAGCAGTTGCGGGCGGTGGGTAGACATGAGCAAAGTACGGCCCTGTAACCAATCCTTGAGCACGCTGATCACACGTAACTCACTGTTTTGGTCCATGTTGGCCGTTGGTTCGTCCATAAAGACCAATTGAGGATTGCGCAGCATCATGCGAGCGATCGACAGCAGCTGGCGTTGACCACCAGACAAACCCCCGCCAGCTTCTGTGATTGGCATATCCAGCCCTAATGGGTGATTGGCTACAAGGTCATAAATGCCAAGTGTTTTGAGTGTTTCATTAATCTTGGTGTCATGTATCCAACTGTCTGACAACACCAAGTTTTCACGCAGAGTGCCCATGAACAACTGTGGATCTTGTCCAACATAACCAATGCAATTGCGTACTTCAGAAGGTTCGATTTGCTGCATGTCCAGACCATCGAGCTTGATGCTGCCCCCCAATGGTGCGTACAGGCCTGCCATCAGGCGAAGCAAAGTGCTTTTCCCGCTGCCAACGCGGCCCAGCATGGCAACTTTTTCGCCAGCAGGGACCATCATGGAAACTTTTTTGATCACTGGAATTTTGTGCTGACCGGGGTAAGCGAACTCCACATCATCAGCTTGCAGATGACCTGCAATCGATTCGGGCATCACATAATTTCGACCATGGATTCGGTCACGTGGGCGCTTGATTAAACCGTCAAGAGTTTCAAGAGAGGATGACGCTTGTTGATAGCGAGAGGCCAGAGACATCACGCTGGCCAAAGGCGAAATTGCTCTACCAGATAAAATCACAGAAGCGATCAAGCCACCCAATGTCAATTGGTTGGCATGGATCATGTACACGCCGCCAACGACCATAACAACCGTGACCAACTGTTGGATGGCGGTGGTCAAGCCCATGATCCAGTTGGTCAGGCCGCGGATTTTTTTATAAGAGTCGGCACCAGCTACGTTGGCCATTTCCCAGCGGCGCTGCAGATAACTCTCTGCGTTGTGTGCTTTGAGGAGTTCCAAATTGAGGACTGATTCGACCAATACACTTTGCTTATCGCCAGCTTCCTTCATGTTTTCGCGCATGGCCTTTATCAGTGGCTTTTGTGAATAAAGGCCGATCAAGAGCAAGACAGGAATGACTGCTGCAGGCACCAAGGCCAAAGGTCCAGCCACCAAGGCAATCAAGACCAGGTACATCAGCACGAAGGGCATGTCGGCCAAGAGCACCAATGACGATGAAGAAAAGAAATCCCGTAGCGATTCGAAATCCCGCATTGAACTGGCGAAGATGCCCACAGATTGCGGGCGATGCTCCAGGCGAATGGCCATGATTTCACGCAGCAAAGTGGCGTTGATGGCCAAGTCTGCTTTTTTACCGCCCAAATCCACCAAGCGTGCTTTGAGCCAGCGCATCACAAATTCCATCACAATAGCAATAGAGGTGCCAATGGCCAACGTCCACAGGGACGAATAGGCTTGCGTTGGGACGACGCGGTCGTAGACATTCATTGTGAAGAAGACAGAAGCCAGTGTCAGGATGTTGGCGACCACAGTGGCCACCATAGACTCAACATAAAAGTGACGGAAGCGCCACAAAGTGTCCCAAAACCAGCTAAATGCCTTCTCGTGCATAGGTGCCAGTGTCTGGTCGTGTCGCTTGGATGCGAGTTTGACGGCCAGTACCTCAGGGCGAGCCAATGACTGCAACTCGGATATCGAGATGCGTTGATTTTCCATCCCTGAGTCAGCCCACAACACAATGGCATCGCCACCTTCGACGTCTCGCAAGACGCAGGCACGGCCGTCTTTAAGTGGGAGCAGGACGGGTAAAACATACGTCGGTATGTCTGTAACTTTGATGCGAGACCATGCGGCCATCAATCCGTGCTTTTGTGCCAGATCGGGATAGGCTTCCAGGGGCACCCTTCCTTGCGCGTCCAATGCAAATCCTGACCGCAGGACCTGTACATGTACGGGTTTGGACAGAAGCTTTGTGGTCATGGCCATGCACATCAACATCGGATCTGCAGCGGCAGTTGTGCCAGCTGATGCAGCTTGAAGTGGCTTGGCGCCAGCTGGTAGTGGAGTGAGATCAGCCATGTGGGTCAATTTTTCAAATCAGTGGTGTCGAGCTTGGCGGGCTGAATGACAAGACCGGGTTCGGATGCAAAGCGCTTGGACAATTCGCCGGTAGCGGCCAATAGGCGCGCACGCGCCAGCCGTTCGTCATGGAAAGCGGCGCGTGCGGCACTGCGGTAATTGAATGCATCGGACTGGATGTTCAGCAAATCCAGTAATGAACGACGGGCAACACGAAACTGCAGGCGATAAGCTTCAACCACTTTGTCGCCAACATCAGATTGCGATGTGCCGGCCAGCGCACGTGAGCGCGCTGAAGCCCATTCTTGCCAGGCCAAAGCAGCTTTCTCCTTGGCGATCAGTCTGGCCTCGTCCAATGAAAATTGCGCAGCCTTTAGTTGGCCCTGCGCGCCTTCCACCAAGGCGGATGTGGCACCACCTGTAAACAACGGCGCATTCAGTTGAAGTTGAGTGAAGGTTTCAAAGCGCAGTGTGGAGCTGTTGAACTGGCGGTTCATGGTGGCGTCCAGCGTGGGCCAATACTGACCTTTGGCCATCTTGACTGCTGCTTCGGCGGCTTGTACTTGCGCTCTGTATTGCGCCAAGCTGGGCAACTCGTCGTTGACCCGCTCCATGGCCGCAGGCAAGCTCATCGGGATTTGGCCCAGGACACCGTTTTCAGACACGGCAATGTCAAGACCCACGGGACGTGCGTCCATCTCATCGGGCCAGAACCGGCGCAATCTTTGAATGGCTTGGACCAAATCGGCTTTGCGTTGTTGTAAAGACAAGGCCGCGTTTTCCGTGCGCACCAAGGCCTGCTCGTAATCAATCCGACGACCGACATCCACCGCAGAAATTTTTTGAATATCGCTCAATGTTTCGTTGTGCGAATTCAGATTACGCACTGCCAAACTGTATAAATCAGCGGTCTTGTCCCAGTTCAGATAAGCCTCGGACGCTTGCAAGGCAACATCTTCAACGGTCCCGTCACGTTGGAACTCGGCGGCCCGTGTCAGGGCTTCGGCGCGCGTGGCCTCTGCTTCGATTTTTCCGCCAGACCAGAGGTTGACTTTGGCTGTGGGTGATAGGCTTGAACTGCCCACTGAAGAGGGTGTTGTTCCCGATGCATAGTGGTTGCTGGCCAAGGTCATCCCAATTTGGGGTTGATGGGCGCTTCGGGCTTTGTCAATCTCGGTGCGTGCTGCCTGAGCCTTGGCATTGGCCGATTGGATTGAGGGGTAGGCTTGCAAGGCGCGCTCCACCACTTGCGGTAAAGTTTGTGCGCTCAAGTTGTCACATGCCAGTGCAAAAACTGTCAACGCGAATATCAGAGATGTGCCAATTTGGCGTTCCTTAAAAGGCAAAAACGGACAAATCGGTTTTTGATGAACAAGTTGATGCATCGAAGATCAATTACCAATTACATTAAAAGTGCAATTTTCAAGTCGAAAAGTTATTTGTAAATCCGCTATTTAGCGTACGCTAAATGGCGATTTGCGACGGCGAAATTGAAAAATGCCTTGTCTCTGAGTTGACCTGATGCTCAAGACACTTGCCTTGAGAATGAGCCGATGCAAAACATCCGATCTCCCCTTCAGGCGCAGGTGGTTCAGTGGCTCGTTCAGTCGGGCGATGCAGTAGCCGCAGGCGATGTACTGGTCATTGTGGTGGCCATGAAAATGGAGCATGAAATCCGGGCACCGAATGCGGGCCGCTTGGATGAGCTGTTCTTTCAGCCCGGTGAGTCGGTCAACGAGGGAGAGGCCCTGGGCACCTTGCAGCTCATCGCAACGCGCGATGCCGCGCCTTCATCGGTCCATGCTGCGTCCAGAGCCATACCTTTCGCAACACCCGATCCTGGCGCGATGCGGGCGGATCTGCAGCAACTGCAAACGAGCCTGGCCTTCACGCAAGATGCGCAGCGCCCAGAAGCCGTGGCCAAGCGCCATGCATTGGGTTTGCGCATGGCGCGCGAGAACATCGCCGATCTGTGCGATGCCGGCAGCTTCATCGAATACGGCGCGCTGGCCGTCGCCGCGCAAAGCCGCCGCCGCTCGGCCGACGACCTGATGCGCAACACCCCGGCGGACGGCATGGTCACTGGCATCGGCCAGATCCACGGCCAGCGCGTGGTGGTCATGGCCTACGACGCGACGGTGCTGGCTGGCACGCAAGGCATGCGCAACCACCAAAAGACCGACCGCATGTTGGGCATCGCGCTGCAAAACAACTTGCCCGTGGTGCTGTTTGCCGAAGGTGGTGGCGGCAGGCCAGGCGATGTGGACGTGGCCACCGTGGCCGGGCTCAACCTCACGACCTTCGCCGCCTTTGCCCGCCTCAATGGCCGCGTGCCGGTGGTGGGCGTGGTGGCGGGGCGATGCTTTGCGGGCAACGCGGCTTTCCTCGGTTGCTGCGACGTGGTCATCGCCACAAAGGACAGCAACATCGGCATGGGCGGCCCGGCCATGGTCGAAGGCGGTGGCCTGGGCGTGTTCAAGCCCGAGCAGATTGGCCCCAGCGCCGTGCAGCACGGCAATGGCGTGATCGATGTGCTGGTGGACGACGAAGCGCAGGCGGTGGCGGCGGCCCGGCATTACCTCTCGTTTTTTCAAGGCGCTCAGTCCGATGGGCAAGCCCCCCCAGCAGAGGCTTTGCGCCAGGTGGTGCCCGAAAACCGCTTGCGTGTGTACGACACCCGCACGGCCATGCAGGGCATCGCCGATGTCGGCAGCCTGCTGATGCTGCGCACTGGTTTTGGCGTGGGCATCCACACCGCGCTGTGCCGCATCGAAGGCCGTCCGGTGGGCATGCTGGCCAACAACCCCTCGCACCTGGGCGGCGCGATCGATGCGGATGCCGCCGACAAGGCGGCGCGTTTCATGCAGCTGTGCAACGCGCACGGCTTGCCCATCGTGAGCTTGGTGGACACGCCCGGCTTCATGGTCGGGCCGGACATGGAAGAAAAAGCGCAGGTGCGTCACGTCTCGCGCATGTTCATCGCGGCAGCCCATTTGCGGGTGCCCTATTTGAGTGTGGTCTTGCGCAAAGGTTATGGCCTGGGCGCGATGGCCATGACGGCAGGGGGCTTTCACGAGCCGCTGTGCAATGTGGCCTGGCCCACCGGCGAGTTTGGCGCGATGGGCCTGGAGGGCGCGGTCCGCCTGGGTTACCGCAAAGAACTTGAAGCCTTGCCGGAAGGCTCCGAGCGCGAGGCCTTGTTCGACCAGTTGCTGGCCCAGCAATACGACAACGGCAGTGCCCTGAACATGGCCACCACGCTGGAGATCGACGCCGTCATCGACCCCGCCGACACCCGCCAGTGGCTGGTGGCGGGTCTGCAGTCAGGGCGGGTAGCGCCAGCTGCAGGGCCATTGTCGATCGATACTTGGTGAAGCGCAGCCTGTAGGAGCAGCACCCTGTGCGCGATTCAGGCGCTGGGGCGGCGCAGGCATCGCGCACAGGGTGCGGCTCCTACTGGGCCAGGTAACCGATGATGTCTGCCTTTACTGCGCCTGAAAACCGCTGGCCTTGATGATGCGGGCCCAGGTGGCGGTGTAGGCCTTTTCGCGGGCACCCAGTTGCTGAGGCGTCATGTGGCCCACGGTCAGGCCCATGGCGGTCAGTTGGGCTTTCACGTCCGGTTGGGCCAGCACTTTGGCCAAGGCGTCCGAGGTGCGGTCGACCACGGCCTTGGGTGTGCCTGCGGGCGCGAAGATGCCGTAGTAAGGCAGGTCTTCAAAGCCCGTCAAACCCAGTTCTGCAAAAGTGGGCACATCGGGCAACAGCGCCTGACGGTCCTTGCCCAGCAAGGCCACCATGCGGACTTTGCCCGCCTTGTGGTTTTCAATGAAGTCGGGCACCGAGGCTACGCCCGCCGCGATCTGGTTGCCCAGCATGTCGGCCATCATGGGGGCGCTGCCACGGTAGGGCGCAGCGGCCAGGTCCAGCTTGTATTTTTCGCCGATCACTTTGACCAAAAATTCAGGCACCGACGCGGGCGCGGGCACGCCCACGGTGTCCTTGCCTTTGGATTTGACCCAGGCCACGTACTCGTTGAACGATTTGGCGGGCGTGCCGCCGGACACGGCCAAGCCGTTCACAAAGGTGGCAAAGCCGGCCACCGGCGTGAAGTCTTGGGCGGGGTTGAAGCCAGGGTTTTTGACCACTTGCGGCAGGATCGAGATGGTGTGGTCGTGCGACAAAAACAGCACCGTGCCGTCCGCGGGCGCGGCCTTCAGGGCTTGGGCAGCGATCTGGCCACCGGCACCGGCCTTGTTTTCGACAATCACGTTGGCGCCCAGAGGCTCTTTGAGTTTTTCAGCCAGCAAACGCGCAATCGCATCGGTGCCACCGCCAGGCGGGAAACCCACCATCAGCTTGATGGTGGTGTCGGCTTGGGCCAGGCTGCCCAGCAGCAGGCTGCTGAGGGCCAGTGCTTGAACGAGGCGGCGGCGTGCGGGTTGGAAAAAAGTCATGTGGGTCTCCGGGTCGAGGTGCTGATCTGTTGAATTTATCACTTGCGTGGGGTTCAAACCTTAGACGCACGAGCAGGCAACACCGTACCCACACATTCGCCAAAGCCAATGCGCGCTGCGCCATCGCGCTCGCACCAGCCGCGCAGCACAACGCTGTCGCCGTCTTCCAGCCACGTGCGTTGCTCGCCATTGGGCAGGGCAATCGGGTTCTTGCCACCGGTGGTCAGCTCGATCAGTGCGCCCGCCTGGTCGAGTGTGGGGCCTGACAGGGTGCCGCTGCCCAGCAGGTCGCCCGGCTGCAGGTTGCAGCCGTTTACGGTGTGGTGCGTGACCATTTGGGCCAACGTCCAGTAGGCGTGGCGGTAGCTGGTGCGGCAGATGCTGGCGTCGGCCTGGCCGTCTTCGCGCATTTGGGGCGTTTGCAGGCCCACTTGCAGCTGGATGTCGAACGCGCCACCGGCACGGTTGGCGGCCGAGTCCAGATAGGCCATGGGCTGCGGGTCACCCTCGGGGCGGGTGAAGGCCACGCGGTAAGGGGCCAGCGCTTCGATCGTCACCACCCAGGGTGAGACTGTGGAGGCGAAGTTCTTGGCCAGGAAAGGGCCGAGTGGTTGGTACTCCCAGCCCTGGATGTCGCGGGCCGACCAGTCGTTGAGCAGGCAGATGCCAAACACATGGTCTTCGGCTTCGGTGATGGCGACCGGCTCGCCCAAAGCGTTGCCGCTGCCGATGAAGATGCCCAGCTCCAGCTCGATGTCCAAGCGCTTGCAGGGGCCGAATGCGGGCTCGGTGGCACCGGGCGGCATGGTTTGGCCGACAGGGCGAGGGAACTGCTGGCCCGAGATGCCAATGCTCGACGCGCGGCCGTGGTAGCCAATCGGCACCCATTTGTAGTTGGGCAGCAGCGGGTTGTCGGGGCGGAACTGTTTGCCGATGTTGGTCGCGTGGTGGACCGAGGTGTAAAAGTCGGTGTAGTCGCCAATCCGGGCGGGCACGTCGTATTCGGCTTCGGCTTGCGGCACCAGGCACGCTTGCAAGGCGGCTTGTTCGGCAGCACCTTCACGCAGGGCGCGTGACAGGGCCATGCGCAGGGCGCTCCACGCCGTCGTGCCCAGGGCCATCAGGGCGTTGAGCTTGTCTTGCGCACCCGCTTGCGCAGCGGCAGCGGCTTCACCGGTCAACACGCCAGCCTTGGCCACAGCGGCCAAGTCCAGGATTTGGTCGCCAATGGCCACGCCACCACGGAAGGCTTCGCCAGCCCCCTTGCGGCGGAACACCGCGAACGGCAAGTTCTGGACGGGGAAGTCGGTGTCCGGGGCGTTGGCCGAGGCCACCCAGCTTTGGAGCGCGGGGTTGTGCGTTTCGTTCAGTGTGCTCATGTGGGTCTCGTTCTTGTGTCGGGGATTCAAAGGTCTTGCAGGGCGGTGTCGACCTGCTGCTGAAATCGCGTGGCATCGCCCAGTGCTTGGGCCTGGAGCAAGGCCAGCTTCACCAGAAACAGCTCGGCCTTGTCAGCGCCTGCTTGGTCAATGGCCGTGGCCAGTGCGTCGTAGACGGTTTCGAGGCCGCCGATGGTGAGTGCTTTGTCGGTCATCTTTTTTCCTTATTGCGGCAAGACGTTAGTCAGTGCGGCTTGCAGGCGCGTGGCATCCAGTGTGATCCAGCGCGCACAAACGTGTTGGTCGGGGCGCAGCAAATAGGCACCACCGTTGGCGGCCACACCATAGCGCTGGCGCAGATGGCCATCGGCGTCGGGCAAGTACTGGTCGGCCCCGACCACAGCTTGAGCCGCCCCCACGGCGGTCACTGTGAGGGGCATGCCTGTTGCACGCGCTGCGCTGATCACTTGTTGCAGCGCCTCAGGCAAATCCGTGTCGGTGAAGTACAGCAGGTCAAAACCGCCGCCCAGGTGGTCGAGCAGAAAGTCGTTCACGCCCAAGCGCACGTTTTGCGGCGGTGCGCCGTGCGCCGGACCGCTCTTGAACAGGCCGTTGTCATCACCCGCGCTGTTGAGTACCGAATGGGTGTACTCGTGCGGCCGCGAGGTGCGCCAGTGGTACAGGGGGCGCACAAATTCTTGCGTGAGCGAGAGCGACAGCACCGCATCGCGCAGCAACCTGAAGCCCCGGCTGGGCGGCGCCATGAAGCGTGTGCTTTTGCCCGCTTCGGTGATGATCTCGCGCGCCGCGCCCACGCGCTCGGTGCTGTGGTTGGCCAGCAGCTTGTGGCTTGCCAGACCCTTGACCACAAAAGCCAGATGCCAGCCCAGCGACTGCGCATCCTGAAACGCCGTATTGGCCCCCCGCACCCCAAAGATGGGCAGCAGGTGCGCCGCGTCGCCTGTGAAGATCACGCTGCCGTGCACAAACTCGGGCAAGGTGAGCGTGCGGGCTGAATAGACCGAAGACCAGTCCATCTCCCACTTCAAGCCTGCGTGCCCGATCATGGCGAGCTGCGCGTTGATGCGGGCCTTGAGCGATTCGGGGCGCAGCGCTTCTTCGGGCGTCTCGCCCGGCGGCAGCTGGTAGTCCACGCGCCAGATGCCGTTCGGTTCGCGGTGCATCAAGATGGTGTTGCCGGGGTTCCACTCGGGGTCGAAATAAGCCAGTCGCTCGGTGGGAAAGGGTAAGTCGATCTTGATGTCGGCGATCACGAAAAAGCCTTCGTAGGACGCGCCTTCCATCTGCAGGTTCATGGCGCTGCGCAGACCTGAGCGGCCCCCGTCGGCGGCCACGACCCAGTCGCTTTCCAACGCATAGGGGCCTTCGGGCGTGTCGACTTCCAGCAGGGCGTAGCCGTCCTTCTGATCAACTTTGTTGACCTTGTTGCCCCAGCGGAAGTCGATCAGCGGGTTCGCTTTGCAAGCGTCGTGCAGGTACTCCTCCATGAACTGCTGCTGCACATTGATGATCGGAAAGAAGCGGTCATCGGGGTCGTGCGGCGCTTCCATGCGGAACACGCGCTGACCCCGGTAATAAGAGTTGCCAAAGCGCCAGGACAAACCGCCTGCGGTCATGCGGTCGGCCACGCCCACTTGCTGCAAGATTTCCATCGAGCGGCGGGTGAAGCAAATCGCCCGGCTGCCCTGTGAGAGCTGCAGCTCGGCGCTCAGCACCACGCTGGGCACGCCGTGGCGAGCGAGTTCGAGCGCGGTGACCATGCCGGCTGGACCGGAGCCGACGATCACGACTTTTTGGCGGTCTTGCTGGGGGTGTGCCGAGGCCAGCCAGGGCTTGAAAACCTCGTAGGTGTAATAGATCGAAGGGCGTGCCTCGGTGCTGGGGGTGTGCATGGTCTGGTGTTGTGGTTTGAGGATCAGCGGTGCTGGATGGATGAATGGGCACCCTGCGGGGCATCCGTCACAACTCCCGGTCGGGCATGGGCAATCAGCCGGTCGAACATGGCGCTCAGCGTGGCTTGTTCTTTGGCCGTCAGGCAGCCAAAAATTTCGTCGTTGCGTTGGCTGATCAGTTGCATAGTGCGCGTGAACAATTTGCGTCCGGTAGGCGTGAGTGTCAGCACCACGCCCCGGCCATCACCCGGGTGGTCGGCTTTGCGCACCAGCCCTTGATCGACCAGCGCCTGTGCAGCGCGGCTGGCCTGGCCCTTGTTCAGGTTGGCTTTGTCGGCCAGTTCCTTGACCGACAAAGGTTCAAACGTCCCAATCGTCGTCAGGCACCGCCCGTCGCTCATCGACAGGCCCGTGCGCTCTGGATAGACCGACTGGCTGTCCATGTCGGTCAGCTTGTGCAGCTGATGCAGCCGGTAGGTCAGTGTGCGGTTGAGTGGCGCGCCAGGTGTGCCAGCGCTGGGCGGTTTTGGGGGTGTGGTCATGGGCCAAATGGGTTTTGGCCAGATTGTAGAGAAAACTGGTTGCGTGCGCAACCAGTTGGGGTTGATGAATTTTTGTAGGTCGGTGGCTTCAGCCCCGACATGGTGGACCGCATGCACTTGTCGGGGCTGAAGCCACTGACCAACAAATGCTTTGTCAAAATGAATGCTTGATGACTCATAAAAAGAGTGGCTCAATCCATTCAAAAAGGGAGAGCCCGCCATGCAATACCGTCGATCGAACATCCCGGGGGGCACGTACTTTTTCACCGTCGTGACCCATCAGCGTGCACCGTGGCTGCGAGAGACGTCGGCAGTTACTGCCTTGGGTGATGTGATGCGGCTTGTGCGTGCGCAACGCCCATTTGAAACCCTGGCGATGGTGGTCATGCCTGATCACCTGCATTGCATCTGGCGTTTGCCTGGCGATGACGCCGATTTTTCGACCCGCTGGATGCTGATCAAGCAAGGCGTTGTGCATCGCTTGCGTGGGCGCATGGGTGTTCAGACTTTTTGGCAAGCGCGTTTTTGGGAGCAAACCTTGCGTGACGAGCGGGATGTGGAGCAGCACACGCACTACATCCATTTCAACCCGGTCAAGCATGGGCTTGTGCCGCAGGTCGGTGATTGGCCGCACAGCACTTTTCACCGGTATGTGAAGAACGGCATTTACCCTGCTGATTGGGGCACGGCCCCCGGCGTGTTGCCTGGCGTCAGAGAGTGAAGCGTTTGTAGGTCGGCGGCTTCAGCCCCGACAAGTGCGAGTGGTTCATCATGTCGGGGCTAAAGCCGCCGACCTACAGAAGACTACCAACACACGGGTTTCCTGTAGGTCGGAGCTTCAGCTCCGACGATGCCTTGGTGGCGTTGAAGATGCCAGATTTGCCAAGGCCGCACGTCGGGGCTAAAGCCGCCGACCTGCAAAAACCAACAGTTCAAAACCGTGGCAAATCCGGGTGCTTGATCGCCCCCGCCCGCACCAGCATCTTGCCGTATTCGGCGCAGCGGTTCAGCGTCGGAATGACCTTGCCGGGGTTCAAAAGGCCTTGCGGGTCAAAGGCGCGCTTGACGGCGAACATCTGTTCGTTTTCTTCAGAGCTGAACTGCACGCACATGCTGTTGACCTTCTCGATGCCCACGCCGTGCTCGCCCGTGACGGTGCCGCCCATGGCCACGCTGGTTTCCAGGATGTCGGCGCCAAACAGCTCACAGCGGCGCAGCTGGTCGGGGTCGTTCGCATCGAACAGGATCAGCGGGTGCAGGTTGCCGTCGCCTGCGTGGAACACGTTCAGGCACTTGAGAGCGTATTTTTCTTCCATCGCGGAGATGGCTTCCAAAATGTCGGCCAGGCGCTTGCGCGGGATGGTCGAGTCCATGCACATGTAGTCGGGGCTGATGCGGCCCGACGCCGGGAAGGCGTTCTTGCGGCCGCTCCAGAACTTCATGCGCTGGGCTTCGTCGCGGCTCACCGTGATGGCGGTGGCCCCACAGCCGCGCAGCACCTCGCTCATGCGGCCAATTTCTTCTTCCACTTCTTCGGGCGTGCCGTCGCTCTCGCACAGCAAGATGGCCGCCGCGCTCAGGTCGTAGCCTGCGTGCACAAAGTCTTCGACCGCGATGGTCATGGGGCCGTCCATCATCTCGAGACCCGCCGGGATGATGCCTGCCGCGATCACGGCGGCCACCGCGTCACCGGCTTTGCGCACATCGTCAAAGCTGGCCATGATGCAGCGGGCCAGTTGCGGTTTGGGCACCAGCTTGACGGTGACTTCGGTCGTCACGGCCAGCATGCCTTCGCTGCCCACCAACACGGCCATCAGGTCATAGCCCGAGGTGTCGAGCGCATCGCTGCCAAACTCGATGGGGTCACCTTCGACGGTGAAGCCGCGCACTTTGAGCACGTTGTGGACGGTGAGGCCGTATTTGAGGCAGTGCACACCGCCTGAGTTTTCGGCGACGTTGCCGCCAATCGTGCAGGCGATCTGGCTCGACGGGTCGGGTGCGTAATACAGGCCGTAGGGCGCAGCCGCTTCGCTGATGGCCAGGTTGCGCACGCCGCACTGCACCACGGCCGTGCGGCTCACGGGGTCCACGGTTTTGATCTGGTTAAAGCGCGCCATCGACAGCGTCACGCCCATGCGGTGCGGCATGGCGCCGCCCGACAGGCCCGTGCCCGCACCGCGTGCCACCACCGGCACTTGCAGCGCGTGGCAGGCCCGCAGCAGGGCTTGCACCTGCGCTTCGGTTTCGGGCAGCGCCACCACCAGGGGCCGTTCGCGGTAGGCGGTCAGGCCATCGCACTCGTAGGGCGTGGTGTCTTCGGGGGTGTAGAGGATGGCGTCAGCCGGCAGCACCCGGCCCAGGGCCTGCACCACAGCGCGTTGGCGCTCGGCACGTTCGGTGGTGTTCAGTTCGCGGGTTTCGGCGGGGGTGTTGGCGCTCATGGCATGCAAAACCTTGAAAGTAAGACGCAACTGTAAGCGCAAGCCACGTGTGCGGGGCTGAAGAATCTTTGACGATGGCGTGAATTTAAGACGTCACAGACATGGGTTGTGCATTGATGGGTCAGGTAAAGCCAATGCGCTGAAACAGTCCGCCAGGCAAGCGTCCAACCTGGCCCAACAACTCCAATTCCAGCAACTGCGCTTGCAGTTGCGCGGTCGGCCAGCCGCAGCAAGCTTGCAAAGCATCCAGACCGACTGGATCCAGGCCGATCCAGCGAAGCAATGCATCTTCTGTTTTTTCGTTGGCGCTTGCATTGACCAGTGTCGATGGCACTTGAGCGAATGGGTCAGGCAAGCGCAGCTCTTCGAGCACATCTTGCGCCGATTCCACAAGCTTGGCACCTTGCTTGATCAGGGCGTGGCAGCCCTTGGCCTGAGCAGAGTGGATGGAGCCCGGAATGGCCAGCACATCGCGACCTTGCTCCAGTGCCTGTTTGGCGGTGATGAGTGAGCCCGACTGCAGGGCCGCTTCCACCACCAAGGTCGCGTGTGAGAGCCCTGCGATGAGGCGATTGCGTTTTGGAAAGTTGGCGTTCAGCGGTGGCGTGCCCAGGTGGTACTCGCTGAGGATCAGGCCGCGCTGCGCGATGCTGTGGGCCAGTTCGCGGTGCTGGCGCGGATAGACGCGGTCCAGTCCTGTGCCGACCACGGCCACGGTGGCCAGCGCTCCCGTTGGTGCCCCCAGCAAAGCCCCCTCGTGCGCCGCCCCATCGATGCCCAGCGCAAGACCTGAGACGATCGTCAGACCGCTGCCTGCCAAGCTTCGCGCAAATTCACGCGCATTGGCCTGGCCCTGAGGGGTGGGGTTGCGGCTGCCTACCATGGCCAAGCATTGTTCTGCGTTCAGGCGGCCCAGTGCAGCGGTTTGGCCCAGAGCGTAAAGTATCAGTGGTGGGTCGGGCATGCGCAAAAGGGGTGCCGGGTAGTCTGCATCGCCCAAGGTGACCATGGCGTGCGCCATGGTCGAATCGGGGTTGTGCTGTAGCCATGTCCAGGTGTCGCGACTCAGTTCCGCCCACCCATCGGGTGTGCCCACCAAATGCCTGGCCTGCGCGGCCGAGACGACTTGGCGCAAAGCCGATTCGGTTTGGGCAAAGATGCGGTGCGGCAGACCAAAAGCGGCCAGCAGTTTGCGTGCGCTCTCGTTGCCAACGCTGGGCGTGAGCGACAGCCGCAGCCATGCGCCCAACTCTTCGGGGGTATTCACCATCCATGTCTCCCTGTGCAGCCTGGTTGCCTGTCTTTGCAAGCATTGTGGTGGCCTCATCCGGTCGGCGTCAAGTCACACAGGTGTGGGCTCAGAGTTCGTGGAAAGCACTGCGCGTATGAAACTGCGACGACTAAAATCAGGCCCGCTCTCACCTACAAAGCGCCGCATGAACAGTCTATTCAAAAGCCAGCCGTGGCATCCCACCTCCATGTTGATGGTGTTGGCCGCATGGCTCAGTGTTGCTGGCAACTTGCCGATGTGGATCGCTGTGTGGCAATTGCCGGAGTCTCAGGGGCTCAAGGCTGTGATGACCCTGGGCAGCCTGATACTGGTTTTGTACAGCATGATTTGTTGGTTGTTGCTCCTTTTGGTGTGGCCCAGATGGCTCAAGCCGGCGGGTATCGTGTTCATGATGGTGGTGACATCCAGCAGTTATTTCATGCTGACCTACAACGTGGTGATTGATCCGAGCATGATTGCCAATGTCGTCCATACAGATGCGCGCGAGGTGCGCGATCTGCTGTCATGGCGGATGTTGGTTGCCGTGTTTTTTGGGGTCTTCTTGCCGGGTGTTTGGTGGTGGCGTCAGCCTGTGAAGGCGGTGCGCTTCAAACCGCTTGCGCTGCGCCAGCTGGGCCTGTTTGTACTGGCTTGGGTCATGATGTTCGTGTTCGTGTGGCTGTCTTTTCAGGACCTGGCTTCCTTGATGCGCAACCACACCACCTTGCGCTACATGGCCAACCCCTTCAACAGCGTGTATGCGGTGGTGCGTTTGTCGGTGGGGCAGGCTTCGCAAGCGGCCAAACCCTTGCTGCCCATTGGTGAGGACGCCAAGCTGCTGGCCGTGCCGGATTCGGAAAAAGACGCGCCCCTGATCGTGCTGGTGGTGGGCGAGACGGTGCGTGCTGCCAACTTTGGCTTGTCCGGATACACGCGCCAGACCACGCCGCAGTTGAGCCAGCTCAAGGCGCAAGGCGACTTGGTGTATTTCTCGGACGTCAGCTCCTGTGGCACCAGCACCCAGACATCCTTGCCCTGCATGTTCTCGCACCTGGGCAAGACCGCTTATGAAAACAGCGATCAACCTTATGAAGGCTTGCTCGACGTGTTGCAGCGCGCGGGGCTTGCCGTGCTGTGGATCGACAACCAGTCCGGATGCAAAGGCGTGTGCGATCGGGTTTCAAAATGGGAAACCCAGGCCTTGAAGGTGCCAGAGCTGTGCCAGGACGGCGAATGCTTCGATGAAATCATGCTGCAGGAGTTGCCCAAACAGCTGGCCTTGCTGGACCCGGTCAAGCGCGCCAAAGGCACGGTGGTGGTCATGCACCAGATGGGCAGCCACGGCCCGGCCTATTACAAGCGTTCGCCGCAGGCCATCAAGCAGTTCAAGCCCGAGTGCCAAAGCAGCGCGCTGCAAAACTGCCCGGTTGAGCAGATCGTCAATGGCTACGACAACTCGGTGCTGTATGCCGATCACTTTGTGTCTCAAACCGTCAAGTGGTTGCAGGCGCAAGCGCGTCCCACGGCTTTGATGTATCTGTCGGACCATGGCGAGTCGCTGGGCGAGAAGGGCTTGTACCTGCACGGTATGCCCTACCGCATGGCCCCGCGCGAGCAAACCCATGTGCCCATGCTGGCCTGGCTGTCCAAGCCTATGCAAGCGCAGCGCGGCTGGCGCATGGCCTGTCTGCAAAGCCAGGCGGACAAACCGATGTCACACGACAACCTGTTCCACTCGATGCTGGGCTTGAGCCAGGTCGCCACGGGCCTGTCCAAGCCACAGTTGGACATCTTTGCCGGCTGCTCGGCTGGCCGTTGAACGGCAGGTCCATTCGAAATTAGGGACAATAGGGGATCGGTTCTGACCTTTGCCCTATTTGATCCATGGCCCTGCTTCCCATTCTTTGCTATCCCGACCCCCGCCTGCACAAGGTGGCCCAGCCCGTGGCTGCGGTGGACGACCGTCTGCGCGCCTTGATCGACGACATGCTCGAGACCATGTACGAGGCCAACGGCATCGGCTTGGCCGCCACGCAAATCGATGTGCACCAGCGTCTGGTGGTCATCGACACCTCGGAAGAGCGCAACAAGCCTTTGGTGCTGATCAACCCTGAGATCATCTGGATGAGCGATGAGCGCGTCAAAGGCGATGAAGGCTGCCTGTCGGTGCCCGGCATTTACGACGGCGTGGAGCGCGCCACGGCCGTCAAGGTCACGGCCCTGGACCGCGATGGTCAAACGCAAAACATCGAAGCCGAGGGCCTCTTGGCCATCTGCATTCAGCACGAGCTGGACCACCTCAAGGGCAAGGTGTTTGTGGAATACCTCTCGCCCCTCAAGCAAGGCCGCATCAAGACCAAGATGGTCAAAGCCCAAAAAGCCGAGCGCTGAGCGGTATGCGTCTGATTTTTGCGGGCACGCCCGAATTTGCCCAGGTGGCCATGGCCGCCTTGCACGCGGCAGGCCATGAGATCGTGTTGGTGCTGACCCAGCCCGACCGCCCGGCCGGACGCGGCATGAAGCTGCAGCCCTCGCCCGTCAAGCAATGGGCCCTTCAGCAGAACGTGCCGGTGGCCCAGCCGCGCAGCTTGCGGCTGGACGGCAAATACCCCGAAGACGCGGCCGCTGCCCGCGAGGCCTTGCTGGCCGCCAACGCAGAGGCCATGATCGTGGCCGCTTACGGCCTGATCCTGCCGCAGTGGACGCTGGACCTGCCGCCGCGCGGCTGCCTGAACATCCATGCTTCGCTGTTGCCCCGTTGGCGTGGCGCGGCCCCCATCCACCGCGCGATCGAAGCCGGTGATGCGCAGACCGGCATCACCATCATGCAGATGGACGCGGGCCTGGACACTGGCGACATGCTGTTGGTGCGCACGGAAGACATCTTGCCCACCGACACCACCGCCGTGCTGCACGACCGGCTGGCCGCTTTGGGCGGCGAGGCCATCGTGCAGGCGTTGGCCGACATCGACCACCTGAAGCGCGTGCCGCAACCTGCCGAAGGCGTGAACTACGCGCACAAGATCGAAAAAGCCGAAGCCGCACTCGACTGGGCCTTGCCCGCAGAGGTGCTGGCCCGCCGCATCCGGGCGTTTGACCCTTTCCCCGGCATGACGGTGCCTTTGACCACCGCTGGCGGCACCGAAACCCTCAAGCTTTGGCAAGCGCTGGCCGAGCCGCTGGCCCAAGCTGCCGAGCCCGGCACCGTGGTGCAGGCCGATGCCAGCGGCGTGCGCGTGGCTTGCGGCGAGGGCCAGCTGTGCCTCATGCAATTGCAGCGCCCCGGTGGCAAGCGCCTGAGCGCGGCCGATTTCCTGCGCGGTTGCCCGCTGCAAGTGGGTCAGCGTCTGGTGGTGGTCTGATGTTTTTCTTCTCGCGCCTGAACCGGCATCCGGCTTTTGTGCAGGGCATGCGCGAGGTCTCGCCGCAGTCCCCCGGCATCGCCGCTTGGGGGCTCATGACGGGCGTGGCCATGGTCAAGTCGGGCATGAGCGTGTTCGAGGCCAGCGCCATGACGCTGCTGGTGTTTGCCGGCAGCTCGCAGCTGGCGGCGATCCCGCTCATCGTAGCGGGCGCTCCGGCCTGGGTGATTTTGGCCACCGGCTTTTGCGTGAACCTGCGCTTTGTGGTGTTCAGCCTGCACTTGCGCGCTTTTCTCATCCATTTGCCGCGTTGGCAGCGCATGCTGCACGGCTACCTGACGGCCGACATCAGCTATGTGCTGTTTGCCCGCAAATACGCCCACCCAGCCGAGACCGCCGAGGGTCGGCTGGAGCAAGAGGCCTATTTGGCGGGCAATGATTTTCTGAACTGGCTGTCCTGGATCGTGGCGAGTTTTGCAGGTGTGGCCTTGGCCAACCTGATCCCGACGGCTTGGGGTCTGGGCTTTGCGGGCATTTTGTGTTTGCTGGGCATCCAGTGCTCGCTGGCCAGCTCGCGCATGCGCATCTTGTCCTCGGTCGTGGCCGGGGCGGCGGCGGTGGTGGCCTACAGCCTGCCGCTCAAGCTCAACATCGTGGTGGCGATCGCCGTGGCGGTGATTTTGTGCCTGACGGTCGAGAAAGTCCGGCCCGTGCCAGGAGTCAAAGCATGAACGGCACCGATCTGTGGACCTTGGCGGTCATCGTGGGGCTGGCGCTGGTGACGGTGCTCACGCGCAGCTTCTTTTTCATCTCCAACAAAAGTTGGCAGCTGCCGCATTGGGCGCAGCGCGGCCTGCAATATGCGCCGATTGCGGCCCTGTCGGCCGTGGTGGTGCCCGAGATCATCACCGTGCAGGGCGCGCTCATCAGCACCTGGCAAGACGCCCGGCTGTTTGCTGCGGCCGTGGGCGCAGGTGTCTACTTCTGGCGGCGCGACGTGCTGCTGACCATTGTGGCGGGCATGGCCGTGTACCTGCCTTTGCATCTGGGGCTGGGCTGGTAAGCCGGATTTGTTCTGGTTTCGTTTGGCCGTTTTGTCAGCCGGCGTCAGATGTGCCTTTTAAAATGAGAACAGTTTTCTCGATACAGGACCTGTCCCACCATGAACGTCATCCGCTTTTCTGATGTGTGTGCCAACGGCCAAGCCGCAGGCCAACGTGTTTTCATCCGCGCCGACCTGAACGTCCCCCAAGCCGATGACGGCAGCATCACCGAAGACACCCGCGTGCGCGCCAGTGTGCCCTGCATCCAGATGGCCTTGGCCGCCGGTGCCGCTGTCATGGTGACCAGCCACCTGGGCCGTCCCACCGAAGGCGAATTCAAGGCCGAAGACTCGCTGGCCCCGGTGGCCAAGCGCCTGGGCGAACTGCTGGGCCGTGAAGTGCCGCTGGTCGCTAATTGGGTGGACGGCGTGACCGTGGCCCCGGGCCAGGTGGTGCTGCTGGAGAACTGCCGCGTCAACAAGGGCGAGAAAAAGAACAACGAAGAACTGGCCCGCAAGATGGCCCTGCTGTGCGACATCTACGTGAACGACGCCTTTGGCACCGCTCACCGGGCTGAAGGCACGACTTACGGCATCGCGCAGTTTGCGCCTATCGCTTGTGCAGGCCCCTTGCTGGCTGCCGAGATTGATGCGATCAGCCAAGCGCTGGCCAACCCGAAGCGCCCGCTGGCGGCCATTGTGGCGGGCTCCAAGGTGTCCACCAAGCTGACCATCTTGAAGAGCCTGGCGCAAAACGTGGACCAGCTGATCGTGGGCGGCGGCATTGCCAACACCTTCATGCTGGCCGCGGGCTTGAAGATCGGCAAGAGCCTGGCCGAAGCCGATTTGGTGGGGGAGGCCCAGGCCGTGATCGAGGCCATGAAGGCCCGTGGTGCCGAGGTGCCGATCCCGACCGATGTGGTGACCGCCAAGACCTTTGCGGCCGATGCCGTGGCCACGGTGAAGAAAGCCACTGAAGTGGACGACGACGACATGATCCTGGACATCGGGCCTGAGACCGCAGCCCAGCTTGCGGCGCAGCTCAAGGCTGCAGGCACGATCGTCTGGAACGGTCCGGTGGGCGTGTTCGAGTTTGACCAGTTCGCCAACGGCACGAAAGTCATTGCCCAGGCGATCGCCGAGTCCAGCGCCTTCAGCATCGCAGGCGGTGGCGACACCCTGGCCGCGATTGCCAAATATGGCATCGAAAAACAGGTCGGCTACATCTCGACCGGCGGCGGCGCTTTCCTCGAAATCCTGGAAGGCAAGATCTTGCCCGCATTTGAGATCCTGATGAAGCGGGCGGCAGCTTGACGCCAAGTATTGGTCCATGACCGACAAACTCAAGCTGTATCTGGACCTGATCCGCTGGAACCGGCCTGCGGGCTGGTTGCTTTTGTTGTGGCCTTCTTTGGCGGCTTTGTGGGTGGCGGCCGGGGGCTTTCCGGGTTGGCACCTGATCGCGGTGTTCACCTTGGGCACCCTCCTCATGCGCAGCGCGGGCTGCTGCGCCAACGATGTGGCCGACCGCGACTTTGACAAGCATGTGAAACGCACGGCCAACCGTCCGGTGACCAGCGGCCGCATCGGCACCCGCGAAGCTTTGCTGGTGGGCGCCGTGCTGGCGCTGTGCGCGTTTGGCTTGGTGCTCACCACCAACGAGGCCACCATTGTTTGTTCATTTGCCGCGCTGGCGGTGACGCTGGTGTACCCCTATGCCAAACGTTACGTGTCCATGCCGCAGGCGGTGCTGGGCGTGGCGTTCAGCTTCGGTATCCCGATGGCATTTGCGGCCGTGCAAGGCCGTGTGCCGCTGCTGGCCTGGGCGCTTTTGTTGGGCAATCTGTTTTGGGTGCTGGCCTATGACACCGAATACGCCATGGTCGACCGCGACGACGACCTCAAGATCGGCATGAAGACCTCGGCCATCACCTTGGGCGACAAGGATGTGCCTACCATCATGGGCTTTTATGCGGCCTACCTGTTGATCTGGGCATGGCTGCTGAATGCCCCGCAGCAAGGGGTGTGGTTTTGGCTGGCCTTTGCTGTCTCGGCAGGCCAGGTGGTCTGGCATCACGGCTTGATTCGCCAGCGCAGCCGCGAAGGCTGTTTCAAAGCCTTCAGGCTGAACCACTGGCTGGGCTTCAGCGTGTTTGTGGGTGTGGCCTTGTCTTATCGGTGATGGCGTACCTGCCATGCAAGGGCTGAAGCCGCCCACTGGTGGCGCGGTCGTCAGGCCTTGCCGAATTCATCGCCCAGTTCGCGCGCCCGCACTTGTGCCGCTTGCATGGCCTGGATGAAGGCGGGTTTGATGCCAGCGGCCTCCATGGCGGTGAGTGCCGCGTAGGTGGTGCCGCCCTTGGAGGTGACGCGCTGGCGCAGCACTTCGGGGGATTCGGTCGATGCTGCGGCCAAAGACGATGCGCCCGAGAAAGTGGCCACGGCCAGTTGGTAGGCTTGGTCGGCCGAAAGCCCCATGCCCACACCGGCTTCGGTCATGGCTTCCAGGAAATAAAACACATAGGCCGGGCCCGAGCCCGACAGGGCGGTCACCGCGTCCAGTTGCGATTCCTGCGCCACCCACAGGTATTGCCCGGTGGTGCCAATCACCTGCTCGACCAGTGCCTTGTCGGCTGCGGAGACGCTGGGGCAGGGGTAGAGCGCGGTCATGCCTTGGCCCACCAGTGCGGGTGTGTTGGGCATGCAGCGCACCACGCGATCGGTGCCCACCCAGCGGCAGATGCTGTCGGTGCGGATGCCTGCGGCCACCGACAGGTGCAGCGCCTTGCGGGTGTGCGCCATGACGGGGGCGGCCGCGTCGCTGAAGATTTGGGGTTTGACCGCCCAGACCACGAGGTCTGCCTGGGCCAGCGCCGGGCCTGCCGAGGGCAGTGCCGTGATGCCGAAATCCTTGAGCAGTTTGGCGGCCGTGTCAGCAAAGGGCTCGACCACGGTGATTTGTGTAGGTTTCATGCCCTGGCGGATCAGACCGCCCATGATGGCGCTGGCCATGTTGCCGCCGCCGATGAATGCGATCTGTTGTGAAGGTGTGCTCATGTTGGGGTGTCTCTTGGGTGTCTGATTGGAAAACGCCATACGGGAATTGTCGCTGTTTGTGCCCAGGACTTTGCGTTAGCCTTGTGGGCATGGACTACATCCTTTCTATTGACCAAGGGACCACCAGCTCACGTGCGGTGGTGTTTGACCGGGCTGGTCAGCCGGTGGCGATCGCGCAGCGCGAGTTTGCGCAGCATTTTCCGCAGCCCGCTTGGGTGGAGCACGATGCCAACGAGATCTGGCAAAGCCAGCTGGCGGTGATGCAGGAGGCCTTGAGCCGTGCGGGCATCTCGGCTGCGCAATTGCGCGCGATTGGCCTGACCAACCAGCGCGAGACCACGGTGCTGTGGGACCGCCAGACCGGCGAGCCGGTGGCACCGGCCATCGTGTGGCAAGACCGCAGGACCGTGGCGCATTGCGAGGCGCTGCGGGCTGCCGGGCTGGCCGACAAAATCACGCGCAAGACGGGGTTGGTGCTGGATGCGTATTTCTCGGGGACCAAGCTGGCCTGGTTGCTGGACCATGTGCCGGGTGCCCGTGCGCGGGCCGAGCGCGGTGAGCTGGCGTTTGGCACGGTGGACAGTTGGTTGGTTTGGAAGCTCACCGGCGGCCGCGTCCATGCCACGGACCCCAGCAATGCTTCGCGCACCTTGCTGTTCAACTTGAAAAAAGGCGCGTGGGATCCAGAGCTGTTGGCCATGCTGCGCATTCCGGCAGAGGTCTTGCCTCAGGTGCTGCCCTCGTGCGGGGTGGTGGCCGAGACCGACGCGGCTTTGCTGGGCGTGAGTGTGCCGATCGCCGGATGGGCGGGCGACCAGCAGGCGGCCCTGTTCGGGCAGGCCTGCTTTGCACCTGGCATGGCCAAGAACACCTATGGCACCGGATGCTTCATGCTGATGAACACCGGCAAGCAGCCAGTGGTCAGCCGGCATCGCCTGCTCAGCACGGTGGCTTGGCAGGGGCCTGCTACGTCCGAGAATGCCCGGGCGTATGCCTTGGAGGGCTCGGTGTTCATGGCGGGAGCGACGGTACAGTGGTTGCGCGATGGCCTGCAGGTGATCCAGAGTGCGCCCGAGGTCGAGACACTGGCGGCCAGTGTGGCGGACACGGGGGATGTCTTCTTGGTGCCCGCTTTTGCAGGTTTGGGTGCGCCCGATTGGGATGGGCAAGCCCGTGGCACCTTGCTGGGCATGACGCGGGGCACCACCCGCGCCCACATTGCACGGGCGGCACTGGAGGCCATTGCCTTGCAGACCGCCGATGTCTTCCAGTCCATGAGTGCCGACAGCGGTTTGCAGCTGCGGGAATTGCGGGTGGATGGCGGTGCCTGCAGGAACAATTTGTTGATGCAAATACAGGCCGATGTGCTGGGTGTGTCGGTGGTGCGCAGTCAAGTCAGTGAAACCACGGCTCTGGGCGCTGCTTATTTGGCAGGACTGGCCACTGGCTTTTGGTCGGGTGCCGATGAAATTTCTGAGCAGCGGAAAGAAGAGCGGCGGTTTGAACCGCAATGGACGGCCTCGCAGCGCAGTGAGCGTCAGGCGCGATGGCGTCAGGCGGTGGACCGCGCCAGAAAATGGGCGGTTTGAGTGATTCAACGTGATCAATCCAATGAAGTTGGGCTCTTTGCTGGCGCAATGGGCAATTAATGGGTGACTTAATTCAAAATTCTTTGTGGAAGTTGTTGACGCCCTCGTTTTTTTCTGACAGAATCGTGGGCTTCGCTTTGCAAAAAGCGTAAGTATCTGCCCAATCAGAAGTATCGCGAGTGGTTTGCGGTGTGGATGACGGGTCCAAGACTGATTCCTGTTTGGTGGCTTTGGCTGCTGGGCGAGGGATACAAGTTGGGAATAAAGAAATGATCCAGACAGAAACTCGGTTGGATGTGGCCGACAACACCGGCGCTAAGTCCGTGCTGTGCATTAAGGTGCTCGGCGGGTCCAAGCGTCGCTATGCAAGTGTTGGCGACATCATCAAGGTGAGCATCAAAGAAGCCGCTCCACGTGGCCGCGTCAAAAAAGGCGAGGTTTACAGTGCAGTGGTCGTTCGTACAGCCAAGGGCATCCGCCGTGGCGATGGCTCGCTTGTTAAGTTTGATGGCAACGCTGCAGTGTTGCTGAACGCAAAGTTGGAGCCTATCGGCACCCGCATCTTCGGCCCCGTGACGCGTGAACTGCGTACCGAGAAGTTCATGAAGATCGTGTCCTTGGCTCCTGAAGTACTGTAAGGACGCGCCATGAACAAGATTCGCAAAGGCGACGAAATCATCGTCATCACAGGTCGTGACAAAGGCAAGCGTGGCACCGTGTCACTGCGCGCCAGCGATTCACATCTCGTGATCGAAGGTGTGAACCTCGTCAAAAAGCACGCCAAGCCAAACCCCATGAAGGGCACAACTGGCGGCATCATCGAAAAGGCCATGCCGATTCACCAATCCAATGTGGCGATTTTCAACGCTGCAACTGGCAAGGCTGATCGCGTGGGCATCAAGCTGCAAGCAGACGGCAAACGCGTTCGCGTTTACAAGTCCAGCGGCGAAGAAATCAAGGTGGCATGAGCATGGCACGTTTGCAACAAATCTTCCGCGAGAAAATCGCTGCTGAACTGACGGCCAAATTTGGCTACAAGTCGCCCATGCAGGTTCCTCGCATCACCAAGATCACTCTGAACATGGGTGTGTCTGAGGCGGTGGCTGACAAAAAAGTCATGGACCACGCTGTGAGCGACTTGACCAAAATCGCTGGCCAAAAGCCAGTGGTAACCAAGGCCAAGAAAGCGATCGCTGGTTTCAAGATCCGTGAACAACAACCTATCGGTTGCATGGTGACTTTGCGTGGCGTTCAGATGTATGAATTCCTGGACCGTTTCGTGACCGTGGCTTTGCCCCGCGTTCGTGACTTCCGTGGTATTTCTGGTCGCGCCTTCGATGGCCGTGGCAACTACAACATCGGCGTCAAAGAGCAGATCATTTTCCCTGAGATTGAGTATGACAAGGTCGATGCCTTGCGTGGTCTCAACATCAGCATCACCACAACGGCCAAGTCCGACGAAGAGTGCAAGGCACTTTTGACGGCTTTCCGCTTCCCCTTCAAGAACTGAGGTGTCACGTGGCTAAAGTAGCTTTGATCGAGCGCGAGCTCAAGCGTGAAAAACTGGCGGCCAAATTCGCGAAAAAATACGCCGAATTTAAAGCCATCGCCAACGATGCCAAGCGCAGCGATGAAGAGCGTGCTGCTGCCCGTTTGGGCTTGCAAAAGCTCCCACGCAACGCCAACCCAACGCGCCAGCGCAACCGATGCGAAATCACCGGTCGCCCACGTGGCACATTCCGTCAATTTGGTCTGGGCCGCGCCAAGATCCGTGAACTTGCTTTCCAAGGCAATATTCCGGGCGTGACCAAGGCCAGCTGGTAATCGGCAGGAGAGATACAACATGAGCATGAGTGATCCTATTGCCGATCTGTTGACCCGCATCCGTAACGCACAAATGGTTTCCAAAGCCATGGTGTTGGTTCCTTCTTCCAAAGTGAAGGTGGCCATTGCCCAAGTGCTGAAAGATGAAGGCTACATTGACGGCTTCCAAATCAAAACCGAAGGCGGCAAAGCCACCCTCGAAATCGCCCTGAAGTACTATGCCGGTCGCCCTGTGATTGAGCGTATCGAGCGCGTGAGCCGTCCTGGCCTGCGTGTGTACAAAGGCAGCGATGCAATTCCTCAGGTCCAAAACGGCCTGGGCGTCGCCATCGTCACCACGCCTAAAGGTGTGATGACCGACCGCAAAGCGCGCGCAGCCGGTGTCGGCGGCGAAGTGCTGTGCTACGTCGCTTAAAGGCAGGAGAGACTGAATGTCCCGAGTAGGAAAAATGCCTGTGACCATCCCCGCTGGCGTGGATGTGTCGATCAACAATGATCAAATCAGCGTCAAAGGTACGGGTGGTCAATTGGCCATCGCTACCAACGGCCTGGTCAAGATCAACAACGAAGGTGGCAAGCTGAGCTTTGCACCTTCCAACGATTCGCGTGAAGCCAATGCCATGAGCGGCACCTTGCGTCAGCTGGTGAACAACATGGTGACTGGCGTGACCAAGGGTTTCGAGAAGAAGCTGAACTTGATCGGTGTGGGCTACAAAGCCGCAGCGTCGGGTGCCAAGCTGAACTTGGCTGTTGGTTATTCACACCCCGTCAACATCGATATGCCTGCTGGCATCACGGTGGCCACCCCAACCGCGACTGAAATCGTGATCAAGGGTGCTGACCGTCAACGTGTTGGCCAAATTGCTGCTGAGATCCGTGCTGTTCGTCCTCCTGAGCCCTACAAAGGCAAAGGCATCCGTTATTCGGATGAGAAGATCACGATCAAAGAGACCAAGAAGAAATAAGGAGCTGCATCATGATGACCAAGAAAGAGCAGCGTCTCCGTCGTGCACGTCAAACACGCATCCGCATTGCACAGCAAGGCGTGGCCCGCTTGACCGTGAACCGCACCAACCTGCACATCTACGCCAGCGTTATCTCTGGCTGTGGAACCAAAGTGTTGGCCAGTGCCTCTACAGCCGAAGCCGAAGTGCGCACAGCACTGGGCTCGACAGGCAAGGGTGGCAATGCTGCCGCCGCCGCCGTCATTGGCAAGCGCATTGCTGAAAAAGCAAAAGCTGCTGGCGTTGAGAAGGTCGCCTTCGACCGCGCAGGTTTCGCTTACCACGGTCGCGTCAAGGCTTTGGCCGAGGCAGCCCGTGAAGCAGGTCTGCAGTTCTAAACGGATCGGAATTACAAATGGCTAAATTTACAGCAAAACCGCAATCAGACGGCCCAGAAGACGGTCTGCGCGAGAAGATGATCGCGGTCAATCGCGTCACCAAGGTGGTCAAGGGTGGCCGTATCCTGGGTTTCGCAGCGTTGACAGTGGTGGGTGATGGCGACGGCAAAGTCGGCATGGGCAAAGGCAAGTCGAAAGAAGTGCCAGTGGCTGTGCAAAAAGCGATGGAAGAAGCCCGCCGTAACCTGAACAAAGTTGCTTTGAAGAACGGCACCATTCACCACGCAGTGACAGGTCACCACGGCGCAGCTCGCGTCATGATGGCGCCTGCCCCCAAAGGTACCGGCATCATCGCTGGCGGCCCTATGCGCGCTGTGTTCGAAGTGGTGGGTATCACCGACATCGTGGCCAAGAGCCATGGTTCTTCGAATCCTTACAACATGGTTCGCGCCACTCTGGACGCCCTGGCCAACTGCACAACAGCTTCTAACGTTGCTGCCAAGCGTGGCAAGTCGGTTGAAGAGTTGTTCGTCTGAACTGGAGATCGAACATGTCTACCCAAACTACCGTGAAAGTCCAATTGGTGCGTAGCCCTATTGGTACCAAGCAATCCCACCGCGACACCGTTCGTGGCTTGGGTCTGCGCAAACTCAACAGCGTCAGCGAATTGCAGGACACCCCTGCAGTGCGCGGCATGATCAACAAGATCAGCTATCTGGTCAAAGTTCTCTGAGAGATATCTGATGGAACTCAACAGCATCAAACCCGCAGAGGGCGCTAAACACGCTGCTCGTCGCGTTGGCCGTGGTATCGGTTCGGGCCTGGGTAAAACCGCCGGCCGTGGTCACAAAGGTCAAAAATCCCGTTCGGGCGGCTACCACAAAGTGGGTTTCGAAGGCGGTCAAATGCCTTTGCAGCGTCGCTTGCCCAAGCGTGGTTTCAAGTCTCATCTGCTGAAGTACAACGCAGAAATCACACTGTCTACCTTGAGTGATCTGGGTTTGGCAGAAGTGGACGTGTTGACACTCAAGCAAGCGGGCCTTGTATCTCAGATCGCAAAAGTGGTCAAAGTCATCAAGTCCGGTGAGCTCACCAAAGCCGTCAAGTTGACAGGCATTGGGGCTACCGCTGGTGCCAAAGCAGTCATTGAAGCTGCTGGCGGCTCCTTGGTCTGAATGTTGATGGACGAGATACACCGTGGCAACCAACGCTAATCAAACCGCTAAGGCAGGCAAGTTCGGAGACCTTCGTCGCCGACTGGTCTTCTTGCTGCTCGCGTTGGTGGTCTATCGTGCAGGCGCTCACATCCCAGTTCCTGGCATTGATCCTGCACAACTCAAGCAGTTGTTCAATGGTCAGCAAGGTGGCATCCTGAGCTTGTTCAACATGTTCTCGGGTGGCGCTTTGTCGCGGTTTACCGTGTTTGCCTTGGGCATCATGCCTTACATATCTGCATCTATCGTGATGCAGTTGCTGACCTACGTTCTTCCTGCCTTCGAGCAGTTGAAGAAAGAAGGTGAGGCTGGTCGCCGCAAGATCACACAATACACACGTTTTGGTGCACTTGGCTTGGCTGTTTTCCAATCTTTGGGTATCGCCATTGCTCTTGAAGCTTCGGCAGGATTGGTGATCAATCCAGGTTTGGGTTTTCGCATGACTGCAGTGGTCAGCCTGACGGCTGGCACGATGTTCTTGATGTGGCTGGGTGAGCAGATCACCGAGCGTGGTCTTGGCAACGGCATTTCGATCCTGATCTTTGCTGGTATTGCAGCGGGTTTACCCAACGCTATGGGTGGTTTGTTTGAGCTGGTTCGTACTGGCGCAATGAACCCACTGGTGTCTTTGATGATCATCGCGGTAGTGGTTTTGGTGACCTATTTCGTGGTGTTTGTGGAGCGAGGCCAGCGCAAAATTTTGGTGAATTACGCACGCCGTCAAGTAGGCAATAAAGTGTATGGCGGTCAATCGTCTCACTTGCCGCTCAAGTTGAACATGGCGGGCGTGATTCCACCGATTTTTGCTTCGTCGATCATTTTGTTGCCTGCGACAGTGATCAACTGGTTCAGCTCAGGTGAGACCAACAGCGCAATTGTTCGTTTTTTCAAGGATGTTGCAAGCACCTTGACGCCAGGTCAGCCGATCTACGTCATGTTGTATGCCGCGGCCATCATCTTCTTCTGTTTTTTCTACACTGCGTTGGTATTCAACAGCCGTGAAACTGCAGACAACCTGAAGAAAAGTGGCGCATTCATCCCTGGTATCCGACCTGGTGATCAAACGGCCCGCTACATCGATAAGATTTTGTTGCGCTTGACTTTGGCTGGTGCTGCTTACATCACCTTTGTGTGTTTGCTGCCCGAGTTCCTGATTCTGAAATACAATGTTCCGTTTTACTTTGGCGGGACTTCGTTGCTGATCATTGTTGTGGTCACAATGGATTTCATGGCCCAGGTACAGAATTATTTGATGTCTCAACAGTACGAATCGCTTTTGAAGAAGGCGAGTTTCAAGTCCTGATCGGCTTGTGTACGAACCCCTGCTGTGAATGCAGACCACCATTTGAGCCCGGCTGAAAAGTTGGGTTGAACGAAGAGTTTTAGGAGAGAACCATGAGAGTTTCTGCTTCGGTGAAAAAAATTTGCCGCAACTGCAAGATCATTCGCCGTAAAGGCGTTGTTCGTGTGATCTGTACAGATCCACGTCACAAGCAGCGTCAAGGCTGATTGAACTAGTTTTAGAGGACGAAAATGGCACGTATCGCTGGCATCAACATTCCGCCGCACAAACATGCTGAGATTGGCTTGACAGCCATCTTTGGTATTGGTCGCACCCGCGCTCGACAAATTTGCGAGGCCTGTGGCATCGCTTATTCCAAAAAGATCAAAGATCTGACGGACGGCGACTTGGAAAAAATTCGCGATCACATCGCTGCGTTTACCATCGAAGGTGACCTGCGTCGTGAGACCACCATGAACATCAAACGCTTGATGGACATCGGTTGCTACCGTGGTTTCCGCCACCGTCGCGGTTTGCCCATGCGCGGCCAGCGTACACGCACCAATGCACGCACTCGCAAGGGTCCGCGCAAAGGCGCTGCGGCTCTGAAGAAATAAGCAGGATTGAGAGACCACTATGGCTAAAGCACAATCAAACAGCGCAGCTCAACGAGTTCGTAAAAAAGTCCGCAAGAACATTGCTGACGGCATCGCTCACGTTCACGCTTCGTTCAACAACACCATTATCACGATCACCGATCGCCAAGGCAATGCACTGTCTTGGGCTTCTTCGGGTGGCCAAGGCTTCAAGGGTTCGCGTAAATCGACACCTTTCGCAGCCCAGGTTGCTTCTGAGGTGGCTGGCCGCGCAGCGCAAGAACAAGGTATCAAGAACCTTGACGTCGAAATCAAGGGCCCCGGTCCTGGTCGCGAGTCTTCTGTTCGTGCCTTGGGTGCATTAGGCATTCGCATCACTTCGATTTCGGATGTGACGCCTGTCCCGCACAACGGCTGCCGCCCTCAAAAGCGTCGTCGTATCTAATTTCAAACCAAGCCCACCGCCAGGCCTTGCTTGCATCGCCTGGCTCCCGCATTTCTGATGCGGTAGTTGTATAAAAGGAAAATCAAGTGGCACGTTACCTCGGCCCTAAGGCCAAACTTTCTCGCCGTGAAGGCACTGACTTGTTCTTGAAGAGCGCACGTCGCTCGATTGCTGACAAGTCCAAATTCGACACCAAGCCCGGCCAGCACGGTCGCACTTCGGGTCAGCGCACTTCCGACTACGGTCTGCAATTGCGTGAAAAGCAAAAAGTCAAGCGCATGTACGGCGTGCTGGAGAAGCAATTCCGTCGCTACTTTGCTGAAGCCGATCGCCGCAAAGGCAACACCGGTTCCAACTTGTTGGCTTTGCTTGAGTGCCGCCTCGACAACGTGGTTTACCGCATGGGCTTTGGTTCCACGCGCGCCGAAGCGCGTCAGATGGTGTCGCACAAGGCGATCACCGTGAACGGCCAGTCCGTGAACATCCCCTCTTACTTGGTCAAGGCCGGTGACGTGATCGCTGTGCGCGAGAAGTCTAAAAAGCAAAATCGTGTGGTTGAAGCACTTCAACTTGCCGCACAAGTAGGCATGCCTGCTTGGGTCGAAGTCAATGCTGACAAGGCAGAAGGCACCTTCAAGAAGGTTCCTGACCGCGACGAATTCGGCGCTGACATCAACGAATCGTTGATCGTCGAACTGTATTCTCGTTAATACGTCGTTTCAATCGTTCCCGGCGCACAAGGCATTGTGGGCCGGGTGCTTCATCAGCCTTACCGGTGTAACGAACCGGGGGTATTGAGAGGAAGTCTGAATGCAAACCAATCTGTTGAAACCCAAAGCCATCCAAGTCGAGCAACTGGCTGCCAACCGTGCCAAAGTCACGTTGGAGCCTTTCGAGCGTGGCTATGGTCACACGCTGGGCAACGCTCTGCGTCGCGTCTTGCTGTCCTCCATGGTCGGCTATTCTGCGACCGAAGTGACCATTGCCGGGGTGGTGCACGAGTACTCTTCCATCGATGGCGTTCAAGAAGATGTGGTCAACATCTTGTTGAACCTCAAAGGTGTTGTGTTCAAGTTGCACAACCGTGATGAAGTGACGCTGAGTCTGCGCAAAGACGGTGAAGGTGCCGTGACAGCCGCCGACATCCAGACGCCTCACGACGTTGAAATCATCAACCCTGAGCATGTCATTGCCAACCTGTCGCATGGCGGCAAGTTGGACATGCAAATCAAGGTTGAAAAAGGCCGTGGCTATGTGCCCGGATCCATGCGCCGTTTTGCCGATGAGCCAACCAAGGCTCTGGGCCGCATCGTCCTCGACGCGTCGTTCTCGCCCGTCAAGCGCGTGAGCTACACCGTGGAAAGCGCTCGCGTTGAACAGCGTACCGATCTGGACAAGCTGGTCATCGAGATCGAAACCAACGGTGCCATCACTGCTGAAGACGCTGTGCGCGCTTCGGCCAAGATTTTGGTTGAACAACTGGCTGTGTTTGCACAGCTCGAAGGCAGCGAATTGTCTGCATTCGATGCGCCTGCCGCTCGCGGCGGTGCTGGCAGTTTCGACCCGATCTTGTTGCGCCCTGTGGACGAGCTCGAACTCACTGTTCGTTCTGCCAACTGCCTCAAAGCAGAAAACATTTACTACATCGGCGACTTGATCCAGCGTACCGAGAACGAATTGCTCAAGACCCCTAACCTGGGTCGCAAGTCACTCAACGAAATCAAGGAAGTTTTGGCTTCCCGCGGTCTGACTTTGGGCATGAAGCTCGAAGCCTGGCCACCCGCTGGTTTGGAAAAGCGATAATCTCAAGTTCCCGGAAATGATCCGGGGTGTGCACGGACAGTACCTGATACGGCTGTCTGTTAAATAAAGAAAGGAAAGCACCATGCGTCACGGACACGGACTTCGTAAACTCAATCGCACCAGCTCGCACCGCCTTGCGATGCTGCAAAACATGATGAACTCGCTCATCGAGCATGAAGTCATCAAAACCACAGTGCCTAAGGCCAAAGAATTGCGCCGCGTGATCGAGCCCATGATCACTTTGGCCAAAGTGGACAACTTGTCGAACCGTCGCTTGGCGTTCAACCGTTTGCGTGACCGCGACAGCGTTACCAAATTGTTCAATGTGTTGGGTCCACGTTCGGCTTCGCGTCCTGGTGGCTACACACGTATCCTGAAAATGGGTTACCGCGTGGGCGACAACGCACCCATGGCTTTGGTCGAATTGGTCGATCGCGCTGATTCTTCTGCCGAACAGGCCGCAGAATAAGGTATAATTAACCTCTTACCGCGGGGTGGAGCAGTCTGGTAGCTCGTTGGGCTCATAACCCAAAGGTCGTTGGTTCAAATCCGGCCCCCGCAACCAAATTTTGGCGCAAGCTGATTTTCAAAAAAGCCCTCTTCGGAGGGCTTTTTTGTTTTTGTCGCAGGTTCAAGGTAAGCGTTTGAGCAGGCCTTCCAGTGCTGCCTGCATTGTGGCTTGCCGAATCTGTGCCCGATCGCCGGGGAACAGCCGCATTTCGGTTTGTACGATGCCCTCAACGCACCAGGCCAGCCAGACGGTGCCAACGGGTTTTTCGACCGACCCGCCGGAGGGCCCGGCAATGCCCGTGACGGCCACACTGACTTGCGCTCTGGAGCGGTAACACGCACCCAATGCCATGGCACGCGCCACCGACGCGCTGACGGCACCGTCTTGCAAGATCAGCGATGCAGGCACACCCAGCAGTTCAGTTTTGGCTTCGTTGGAATAAGTCACAAAACCGCGCTCAAACCAAGCGCTGGAACCCGCCAAGTCTGTGCAGTGGGCCGCGATCATGCCGCCCGTGCAACTTTCGGCGGTGGCCATCATCCACTTCAACTCAAGCAGGCGTTCGGCCAAGTCATGGATGGCGGCGTTCACCACACCCACCTCCACAAGGCAATCGCGAGCAAGGTGCAAGCGGCGGCCACCAAGTCATCGAAGAGGATGCCCCAGCCGCCACGCCAGCCAAAACCTTTGAACAGTTGGTCTGCCCAGGCCACCGGACCGGGTTTGGCGGCATCAAAGACGCGAAAGAGAGCAAAAGCCATCAACTGACCCACAAAGCCCGCGGGCAAAACGAGCCACAAGATCAGCCACATGGCAATGAATTCATCCCAGACGATGGCGCCAGGATCGGCAATGCCCATGTGCCGCGCAGTCAGGGTGCAGGCCCACCAGCCGAGCGGCACACTCAATAAAATCAGCAGGCCTTGCGAAGCGGGTGACAAAAAATTCTGAAGCACCAGCCATGCGGCCCAAGCCCAGAGGGTGCCCACGGTGCCAGGCGCTTTAGGGGCGAGGCCGGCACCGAAACCCAGTGCGATCATGTGCGCGGGGTGTGACAGCATGAAGCGCGCATTCACCAGGCGAGGTGGGTCAACAGTGCGCAGATCGTGGTCGGTCATCGTCATGAGAAATGGTCAAAAGAGCGGAGGCTGTGCGGGATGGCGCGGCCTTGCGCATCTTGCACAGTCAATTGGCGTTCTGCGGTGATCTGGCCAATTCGGGTCACGGCTGTTCCAGATGTCGTGGCGGCATCTTGAACAGCCGACCTCGCAGAAGCAGGGGCTGTGAAAACGAGTTCGTAGTCATCACCCCCCGTCAGCACGCAGGTCATCGCCAATGCTTCGGGGCAAGACCATGAGGCAGCAGCTGCCAGCAAGCCCTGGCTGGCAGGCCAATCGATGGTGGCCCCTACTTGGCTGGCTTGGAGGATGTGGCCAAGATCGCCCAAGAGACCATCGCTGATGTCGGCCATGGCAGTGGACACGCCACGCAGCGCTTGGCCTAAAGCCACACGTGGTGTGGGCGTTTCCATGCGTAGGCGAGCCGCTTCCCAGACGGCTTGCGGCAAGCTGATCTGACCGCGAAAGGCTTCAAGGGCCAGGCGTGCATCACCCAGTGTGCCGCTGACATACAGCTCATCACCAGCCTTGGCGCCCGAGCGCAAGATGGCTTGCGCAACAGGCACTTCGCCCATCACCGTGATTGAGATGTTCAAAGGGCCTTGTGTGGTGTCGCCACCGATCAGTTCGCAGCCATGGGCATCGGCCAATGCAAACAAGCCACGAGAAAAGCCTGCTAGCCAAGCCTCGTCGACACGTGGCATGGCCAAAGACAGCAAGAAGACTTTGGGCGTTGCACCGCAAGCCGACAGATCGCTCAAGTTCACCGCCAGTGATTTGTGGCCCAGTCGTGCAGGGTCGACGGTGGACAGGAAATGCCGACCTTCGACCAGCATGTCGGTCGAGATGGCCAATTGGTGGCCAGCGCGAGGCGTCCAGATGGCACAGTCGTCACCAATGCCCACATCGGCTTGGCGTGCAGGCCGCTTGAAATAGCGTTCAATCAGGTCAAATTCACCCATGGTGCGAGCTTAACCGCAAGCCGCTGGATGCTCGGGCGGGCATCAGTGCAAAGTGCGACCCGGCGCACCGGAACCAGACGACTCCAGCACAAAGGTGTCGATCGGCACATCGAAGCGGTGGCCATCGGACGCCACAAAGAAAAAGCTGCCGTGCATGGTGCCGCTGGCGGTCTTCAGTCGACAGCCGCTGCTGTACTGGAACGACTCGCCCGGTGCCAGCAAGGGTTGCTGACCCACGACGCCTAAGCCTTTGACTTCTTCGGTGTGCCCCAGATCATCCTGGATGATCCAGTGGCGTGCGATCAATTGCGCAGGCACACGCCCCGTGTTGGTGACGGTGATCGTGTACGCAAAAGCAAAGACCTCATGCAGGGGATCGCTTTGCTCGGCCACGTATTGGGGCGAGGTATCAATTTGGAAGGCGTAAGCAGACATGTATGGATGTTAACTGCGACAATTCACGGATGACGACCACTTACCGAATTGCCCCTTCCATCCTCTCGGCCGATTTCGCACGCTTGGGCGAGGAAGTCAAAAGCGTCATCGACGCCGGTGCCGACTGGATCCACTTTGATGTGATGGACAACCATTACGTGCCGAACCTGACCTTCGGCCCCATGATTTGCCAGGCTTTGAAGCCCCACGCCAAGACGGCAGCGGGCGTGGCCGTGCCGATCGATGTGCATTTGATGATTTCGCCCGTCGATGCTTTGGCCGCTTCATTTGCCGAAGCCGGTGCCGATCTGATCAGCTTCCACCCCGATGCCAGCGCGCACGTGCACCGCAGCATCCAGGCCATCAAGAGCAAAGGCGTGAAAGCCGGTCTGGTCTTCAATCCGGCCGAGCCACTGGATGTGCTGGAGTGGAC
The DNA here is from genome assembly GCF_003063575.1 of Limnohabitans sp. Jir72. Lineage (GTDB taxonomy): Bacteria > Pseudomonadota > Gammaproteobacteria > Burkholderiales > Burkholderiaceae_C > Limnohabitans_A. The sequence continues at coordinate 152,391 of NZ_NESC01000002.1, read as the reverse complement.
CCTCGACGAGATCGACCTGATTTTGATCATGAGCGTCAACCCGGGGTTTGGTGGCCAAAGCTTCATCGATTCGGCCTTGCGCAAGATCGAGCAAGCCCGCAAGCTGATCGACGCCAGCGGCAAAGACATTCGCCTTGAAGTCGATGGCGGCATCAAGGTTGACAACATCCGCCGCGTGGCCGATGCCGGTGCCGATACCTTTGTGGCCGGCAGCGCGATTTTTGGCAAGCCCGACTACAAGAGCGTGGTGGATCAAATGCGCCAGGCGCTGGTCTGATGCGACCGAATATCCAAGCAGCCATCGTCGATCTGGATGGCACCATGGTGGACACCCTGGGCGATTTTGAAGTGGCCCTCAACCGCACCCTGGCCGATCTGGACTTGCCAGCCGTCACCCGAGTCTTGGTCGAGCGCACGGTGGGCAAGGGCTCTGAGCACCTGATCCGTTCCGTGCTGGCCCACCAGCTGGCCTTGCCCGAGGCGGGTGTGAGTGCCTGCGTGACGGTGGATGCTTTGTACGAGCCGGCCTGGCAGCGCTACCAGCACCATTACCTGCAATGCAATGGCCTGCACTCGGTGGTGTACCCCGGCGTGCAAGACGCTTTGCAGGGCCTGAGCCAAGCCGGTGTGCAGCTGGCCTGCCTGACCAACAAGCCCTTGTCTTTTGCCAAGCCTCTTTTGAAAGCCAAAGGACTCGATGGCTATTTCACGCATGTGTTTGGTGGTGACAGCTTCGAGCGTAAAAAGCCGAACCCTCTGCCCATCCGCAAAACCTGCGAGGCCTTGGGCACTGCCGAAGCCAATACCCTGATGGTGGGCGACTCCAGCAACGATGCGCAAGCAGCCCACGCAGCAGGATGTCCGGTGGTGCTGGTGACCTATGGCTACAACCATGGCCGGCCGGTTCAGGAAACACCTGCGGCTGCCTGGCTGGACTCTCTGGCCCAGTTGCCCGCATGGCTGCAAGCGGGGCGATGACAGAAGTCAGGAAAACGTCCGACAGGCTTTGCTACACTAGGTCCATCATGTTCATCATCCTCAGCCATTCCTGTGCAGCCTGCCTGCCGAGCCATTCCCACGCGGAAGGCCGGGGAGCTTGGTCCTGGCGTCAGCCAGCCTGACATCGCCTGAACCGTGCGGCACCTGCCGCCACCCGCGCCCGGCATAGGCTGGGCATTTGGATGAATGAAAGCACCTCCGTTGAGGTTGCCGAGCTGTTGGAGGCTCCCGCCTGTGATCACCGAACTTGAATTCAAAAGCCTGGCCAGCCAAGGCTACAACCGCATCCCTCTCATGCTGGAGGCCTTTGCGGACTTGGAAACCCCCTTGTCGCTTTACTTGAAGCTGGCCCACACCAAGGACAACGGCAAGTACAGCTTCTTGCTGGAGTCGGTGGTTGGCGGAGAGCGTTTTGGCCGTTACAGCTTCATCGGCTTGCCTGCCCGCACGCTGGTGCGTGCCAGTGGCTTTGGTGCCGATGCCAAGACCGAGGTTGTGCGCGACGGGGTGGTGGTTGAGACCGCAGTGGGCAACCCGCTGGACTTCATCGAGCAATACCAAACCCGATTCAAGGTGGCTTTGCGTCCTGGCTTGCCGCGCTTTTGCGGCGGTCTGGCGGGCTACTTCGGTTATGACGCGGTGCGCTACATCGAGAAGAAGCTCGAAAAATCATGCCCACCCGACACGCTGGGCACGCCAGACATCATGCTGCTGCAATGCGAAGAGCTGGCCGTGATTGACAACCTCTCGGGCAAGCTCTACCTCATCGTCTATGCCGACCCTGCGCAGCCGGAAGCCTATGCGGGCGCCAAGAAGCGCCTGCGTGATTTGAAAGAACAACTCAAATACTCCGTCAGTGCGCCAGTGGTCAAGCCCAGCCAGTCTTACCCAGCAGAGCGTGATTTCGCCAAAGCCGACTACATCGCCGCCGTGGAAAAGGCCAAGGAGCTGATCGCTGCAGGCGATTTCATGCAGGTGCAGGTGGGGCAGCGCATCAAAAAACGCTACACCGAGAGCCCCTTGTCGCTGTACCGTGCACTGCGCTCGCTCAACCCCAGCCCCTACATGTATTTCTACAACCTGGGCGATTTCCATGTGGTGGGCGCCAGCCCCGAGATTTTGGTGCGTCAGGAACAAACCGAAGAGGGCGCCAAAGTCATCATCCGCCCACTGGCTGGGACCCGTCCGCGGGGTGCAACGCCTGAGAAAGACAAGGCCGCCGAGCAAGAGTTGATCAACGATCCGAAGGAGCGTGCCGAGCACGTGATGCTGATTGACCTGGCCCGCAACGACATCGGCCGCATCGCCCAGATCGGATCGGTCAAGGTGACCGAGGCCTTTGTGGTGGAGCGCTACAGCCATGTGATGCACATCGTGAGCAACGTCGAAGGCTTGCTCAACGAGGGCATGACCAATATGGATGTGCTCAAGGCCACCTTCCCTGCGGGCACGCTGACGGGTGCACCCAAAGTGCACGCCATGGAGCTGATCGACCAACTTGAGCCGGTCAAGCGTGGGCTTTACGGCGGGGCCTGCGGCTACATCAGCTACGCAGGCGACATGGACGTGGCCATTGCGATCCGCACGGCCGTCATCAAGGACCAGACCCTGTATGTGCAGGCGGCTGCCGGTGTGGTGGCCGACTCGGTGCCCGAAATGGAGTGGCGTGAGACAGAGCACAAGGCACGTGCCTTGCTGCGCGCCAGCGAGTTGGTCGAAGAAGGTTTGGAGTGAACGCCATGACAACCAAAATCAAATTGCTCATGGTGGACAACTACGACTCGTTCACCTTCAACATCGTTCAGTATTTCGGTGAACTCGGCGCAGAGGTCGAAGTCTTTCGCAACGACGAAATCACACTCGAAGGCATCGCCGCACGAAAGCCCGACCGTCTGGTGATCTCGCCTGGGCCTTGCTCGCCTGCCGAGGCGGGTGTTTCGGTCGCAGCCATCCAGCATTTTGCGGGCAAGCTGCCTATTCTGGGCGTGTGCTTGGGCCATCAAAGCATTGGCGCGGCCTTTGGCGGCCAGATCGTGCGGGCGCAAGCGTTGATGCATGGCAAGACCAGCGTCATCACCACCACGCAAGAGGGCGTGTTTGCTGGCTTGCCTGAACAATTCACCGTCAACCGTTATCACTCTCTCGCGATCGAGCGGGCGTCTTGCCCCTCTTGCCTCAAAGTCACGGCCTGGACCGATGACGGCGAAATCATGGGCGTGCGCCACACCGAACTCGACATCGAGGGTGTGCAGTTTCACCCCGAATCGATCCTCACCGAGCATGGCCATGCCATGCTGAAAAACTTTCTCGTGCGGCCCTGAGCGTCACGCGTTCATCGAATTCCAGCAAGGACCCTTCCATGCCCATCACGCCCCAAGAAGCATTGCAGCGCACGATCGAGCACCGTGAAATTTTCCACGATGAGATGCTCAAAATCATGCGCATGATCATGAATGGCGAGCTCTCGCCGGTCATGACGGCGGCCTTGATCACGGGCTTGCGTGTGAAGAAGGAGACCATTGGCGAGATCACCGCCGCGGCGCAGGTGATGCGCGAGTTTTCCACCAAAGTGAAGGTGGCCAACCCTTCCCATCTGGTGGACATCGTGGGCACGGGCGGTGACGGTGCGCACACTTTCAACATCTCGACCTGCGCCATGTTTGTGGCCGCAGCCGCGGGGGCCAAAACAGCCAAGCACGGCGGGCGCAGCGTCAGCAGCAAATCGGGCAGTGCCGATGTGGTCGAGGCTTTGGGGGCCAACCTGAACCTCACACCAGAGCAGATCGCCCGCTCCATCGAAGAGGTAGGCATCGGGTTCATGTTCGCACCCAACCACCACCCTGCGATGAAGAACGTGGCACCGGTGCGCAAAGAGCTGGGCATCCGCACCATCTTCAACATCCTAGGGCCATTGACCAATCCGGCTGGCGCGCCGAACATTTTGATGGGCGTTTTCCACTCCGATCTGGTGGGCATTCAGGTGCGTGCTTTGCAGCGCTTGGGCGCCGAGCATGCGGTGGTGGTTTACGGCCGAGACGGCATGGACGAAATCAGTCTGGGGGCTTCCACCTTGGTGGGTGAGCTCAAGAATGGCCAGATCACCGAGTATGAAATCCATCCGGAAGACTTCGGTTTGCCGATGGCCAGCAACCGGGCACTCCGGGTCGAAACGCCAGAGCAGTCGCTGGCGGTGTTGCGGGGTGTGCTCGACAACCAGCCGGGTGCTGCGCGAGACATCGTGACCCTCAATGCCGGTGCGGCTTTGTATGCGGCCAATGTGGCGGCCAGCATTGCCGAAGGCGTGGAGCGCGCCCGCGTAGCCATTGAGTCCGGTGCTGCCAAAGCCAAGTTGGCGCAATTTGTTGCCTTCAGCCAGGCCTCTGCCTGATGTGGCGAGAAGAGGGTGCCTGGATCGCCTTGGGCGTTTCGGCTTTGTTTGTGGTGGCGGGTGTGGTGATGCACCACGTCTTCGTTCGAATTTTGAAAACCGGCGCGGATGCGTCTGATCGGAAAAACCAGCATGAGTGACATCCTCAACAAAATCGTCGCGGTCAAACGTGAAGAGGTCGCCGCCGCTTTGGCCAAAAAGTCCTTGGACGCCATGCGCGCCGATGCCGAAAGCCGCGTGCTGACCCGTGATTTCGAGGGCGCGATGCGCGCCAAGATCGCCGCAGGCCAGGCGGCAGTGATTGCTGAGGTCAAAAAAGCCAGCCCCTCCAAAGGCGTGTTGCGTGCCGACTTCATCCCGGCCGACATCGCGCAAAGCTATGCCGAGCATGGCGCAGCCTGTTTGTCGGTCTTGACCGACAAACAGTTCTTCCAGGGCAGCGTGGACTACCTCAAGCAAGCCCGCGCCAGCTGCGATTTGCCGGTGTTGCGCAAGGACTTCATGATCGACGCGTACCAGGTCTACGAGGCCCGGGCCATGGGTGCAGACGCCATCTTGCTGATCGCAGCCTGTTTGGACGATGCCCAAATGGCCGATCTGGAAGCGATGGCGCGCAGCCTGGACATGGCGGTGCTGGTGGAGGTGCACGACCGCGCCGAGCTGGACCGGGCCTTGAAGCTCAAGACCCGACTGGTGGGCATCAACAACCGCAACTTGCGAACTTTTGAAGTGACGTTGCAAACCACGCTCGACATGTTGCCCGATGTGCCGGTGGACCGCCTGTTGATCACGGAAAGTGGCATTTTGAATGCGGCTGACGTGAAGCGCATGCGCGATGCCAATGTCCATGCCTTCTTGGTGGGCGAGGCCTTCATGCGCGCCGCCGAGCCAGGCGAGGCGCTGGCCAAGTTGTTTGCCTGAATCTGTGTCGCAGCAAGGTCTGCTGTTTGACGCGTCACCTGTTGCCAGGCGCTTGAACTGTTGGCCTCCGGACCTGACGGGGCTGGACCCTGCATGGGCAGCCTTGGTTCAAGATTTTTTGGCTTCGGCCGCAGGGCAAAGCTTGTCGGCTCGCTTGCGCGAAAGATTGACCTCGGGTGCTGTGGTGTACCCCCCGGAGCCATTGAGGGCTTTGACCTTGACGCCGCTCAGTCAGGTGCGTGTGGTGATTCTGGGTCAAGATCCCTACCACGGGCCTGGTCAAGCCGAAGGCCTGTCTTTTTCTGTGCCCGATGGCGTTCGTGTCCCACCCAGTTTGCGCAACATCTTCAAAGAACTGCAACACAGCCTAGGCTTGCCGGTGCCTGCGCAAGGCTCCTTGGTGCGCTGGGCCCGGCAAGGTGTCTTGCTGCTCAATGCGTGTTTGACGGTGGAGCAGGGGCAGGCGGCTAGCCACGCGGGCTGGGGTTGGGAGGTTTTGACCGATTCGCTGATCCGGGCGGTGGCGCAAAGTGCGCAACCCGTAGTGTTCATGCTGTGGGGCACGCATGCCCAGGCCAAAAGAAGCTTGATCGATGCGGTCAGTGGCGATGCGCGTCACTTGGTTTTACAGTCGAACCATCCCTCACCCTTGTCGGCCATGCGGCCCCCAGTGCCCTTCCTGGGCTGTCGTCATTTCGCGCTGGCCAATGATTTTTTGATGCAGAGTGATCCCAAAACGATCAATTGGTAAAAACTTTTTCCCATGACTTGCGACATTTGCGGAAAAGCTGGCATAATTTGAGGCTCGCTCCGGAGGGGTGCCCGAGTGGCTAAAGGGGGCAGACTGTAAATCTGTTGGCTTACGCCTACACTGGTTCGAATCCAGTCTCCTCCACCAGCGAACTGACTTGAGTCAGGTGATTTTGAGCATTTGGAAAAGGTTTCCAAGCATTGGCGTTGCATCCACTCGTGCTGCGCAATCAGTGCGGGAGTAGTTCAATGGTAGAACCTTAGCCTTCCAAGCTAATGACACGGGTTCGATTCCCGTTTCCCGCTCCAGTCATCCGACAAATGTCTTGAAGATTTTTTGCCCTTGTGGCTCAGTGGTAGAGCACTCCCTTGGTAAGGGAGAGGTCGCGGGTCCGATTCCCGCCAAGGGCACCAGTTCCGGGCGCGCAGCTTAAGGTTGCGCGCCCTCTGTCTTGAGTTTGACCACAATTTTTTTCGGAGTCGAGAAATGGCAAAAGAGAAATTCGAACGGACCAAACCGCACGTCAACGTCGGCACCATTGGTCACGTTGACCACGGCAAAACGACACTGACTGCTGCCATCACCACTGTGTTGGCTACCAAATTCGGTGGTTCGGCCAAAGCGTACGACCAGATCGACGCTGCACCCGAAGAAAAAGCCCGTGGTATCACGATCAACACCGCCCACGTGGAGTACGAGACGGCTAACCGCCACTACGCTCACGTGGACTGCCCAGGCCACGCTGACTATGTGAAAAACATGATCACGGGTGCTGCCCAGATGGACGGCGCGATTTTGGTGTGTTCAGCTGCTGACGGCCCAATGCCTCAGACCCGCGAGCACATCTTGTTGGCTCGCCAGGTTGGCGTGCCTTACATCATCGTGTTCCTGAACAAGTGCGACATGGTTGACGACGCTGAGTTGTTGGAACTGGTCGAGATGGAAGTTCGCGAACTCCTGTCCAAGTACGACTTCCCAGGCGACGACACACCGATCATCCAAGGTTCAGCCAAGCTGGCCCTGGAAGGCGACAAGGGTCCTTTGGGCGAAGAAGCCATCATGAAGCTGGCTGACGCGCTGGACACTTACATCCCTACACCTGAGCGTGCAGTGGACGGTGCATTCTTGATGCCCGTGGAAGACGTGTTCTCGATCTCCGGTCGCGGCACTGTGGTGACTGGCCGTATCGAGCGCGGCATCGTCAAAGTCGGCGAAGAAATCGAAATCGTGGGTATCAAAGACACGGTCAAGACCACTTGCACAGGCGTTGAGATGTTCCGCAAGCTGCTGGACCAAGGTCAAGCCGGTGACAACGTCGGCATCTTGCTGCGCGGCACCAAGCGCGAAGACGTCGAGCGCGGCCAAGTGCTGTGCAAGCCAGGCTCGATCAAGCCACACACCCACTTCACGGGCGAGATCTATGTCTTGTCCAAAGACGAAGGTGGCCGTCACACGCCATTCTTCAACAACTACCGTCCCCAGTTCTACTTCCGTACGACTGACGTGACGGGCGCGATCGAATTGCCAGAAGGCAAAGAGATGGTGATGCCTGGTGACAACGTGTCGATCACTGTGAAGTTGATCAACCCCATCGCGATGGAAGAGGGCTTGCGCTTTGCCATCCGCGAAGGCGGCCGTACCGTCGGTGCTGGCGTTGTTGCCAAGATCATTGCTTAAGAGGTTTTAGTAGGGGTATAGCTCAATTGGCAGAGCGTCGGTCTCCAAAACCGAAGGTTGTAGGTTCGATTCCTACTGCCCCTGCCACCTGAAAAGGTGGATTTTCAAGCCCGCTAGTCTCTAGCGGGCTTCCTTGTCTGATAAGTGCCTTGATTTTCAGGGTGCAAAAAAGGTCCCCAAGCCGTATGGCAACGTCTGAAGTACAAACTGTGAGCGCCTCTGGCGAGAAGATGCGCTTGGCGCTGTCTGGCGCATTGGTCATTGCTGCCTTGGCGGCCTACTCTTTGTTAAGTCAACAAGGAAGTCTTGTTCAGTGGGCAGGACTGTTGGTGGGCTTGGTGGCGGCTGTGGCTGTATTCTTCACTTCCGAAGCTGGTCGCCAGTTGCTCGCGTTCGGTCGTGATGCTGTACGCGAAGTCAAGAAAGTGGTTTGGCCAGAACGCAAGGAAGCCATGCAAATCACGGCTTACGTGTTCGGCTTTGTGGTGGTGATGGCGGTCTTTTTGTGGCTCACCGACAAAACTCTGGAATGGGTTTTTTACGATCTGATTCTCGGGTGGAAAAAATAATGAACGATGCTGTAGTCAACGCGCCATTGGCTGGTTCCTCGATCAATCCTGATCTGAAATGGTATGTGGTTCATGCTTATTCAGGTATGGAGAAGGCCGTGGAGCGCAACATCGTTGAGCGCATCACGCGCTCCGGCATGGAGTCCAAGTTTGGCCGAATTCTTGTGCCTACCGAAGAGGTCGTGGAAGTCAAGAACGGACAAAAGCGCACCACCGAGCGCAAATTTTTCCCTGGCTATGTGCTGGTGGAAATGGTGATGGACGACGACACTTGGCATTTGGTCAAGCATACCAACAAGGTCACGGGTTTTGTAGGGGGGGCCAAGAACCGCCCGGCACCCATCTCTGAAGCTGACGTTGCGAAAATCGTGAATCAGATGCAAGAAGGCACGGACAAGCCACGCCACAAAGTGGAGTTTGAGGTGGGTGAATACATCCGCGTCAAGGAAGGCCCGTTCACTGATTTCAATGGCACGGTGGAAGAAGTCAACTACGAGCGCAACAAGATGCGTGTGTCAGTGACGATTTTTGGTCGTGCCACACCCGTCGAGCTGGAGTTCAGCCAAGTCGAAAAGACCTGACAGGTCTTCACGTTTTCTGTCTGGCGCTTCCCGACTCGGCACCAGACATTGCAAGTGAGTCGTTAACCCCGGGGAGCTCGAGAGAGCGTTATCACCCGCAAGGAGAAAAGCATGGCGAAAAAAATCGTCGGCTTCATCAAGCTGCAAGTTCCAGCTGGTAAAGCCAATCCATCACCACCTATTGGCCCAGCTTTGGGTCAACGTGGTTTGAATATCATGGAATTCTGCAAGGCGTTCAACGCCCAGACCCAAGGCGTCGAGCCAGGTCTGCCATTGCCAGTGGTGATCACTGCGTTTGCAGACAAATCTTTCACTTTCATCATCAAGACGCCTCCTGCAGCGACCTTGATCAAGAAGTCCATCAAGATCGACAAGGCTTCGACCAAGCCAGGTTTGGAAAGAGTGGGCAAGATCACCCGCGCTCAGCTGGAAGAAATTGCCAAGGCCAAGATGAAAGATCTGACCGCTGCCGATCTCGACGCCGCCGTTCGCACCATCGCTGGTACTGCCCGTTCCATGGGCGTGAATGTGGAGGGCGTGTAAATGTCCAAATTGACTAAAAAACAAAAAGCTTTGGTTGGCAAAGTGGACAGCAACAAGCTGTACGCATTCGCTGACGCACTGGCCATTGTCAAAGACGCTGCGACCGCCAAATTCGATGAGTCCATCGACGTGGCTGTGCAACTCGGTATCGATGCCAAGAAATCCGACCAAGTGGTCCGTGGTGCTGTTGTCCTGCCGAATGGCACGGGCAAAACAGCTCGCGTGGCTGTGTTCGCACAGGGTGCCAAGGCTGAAGAAGCGCTTGCCGCTGGTGCTGACGTGGTCGGCATGGACGATCTGGCTGCACGCGTGAAAGCGGGTGACATGCCTTTCGACGTGGTCATTGCTGCCCCTGACGCCATGCGCGTTGTGGGTACTTTGGGTCAGATCTTGGGCCCACGCGGCCTGATGCCTAACCCCAAAGTTGGAACCGTCACACCGGACGTCGCTACCGCTGTGCGCAACGCCAAAGCTGGTCAAGTCCAGTTCCGTGTTGACAAAGCCGGTATCGTGCACGGCACCATTGGACGTCGCTCGTTTGATTCCGACAAGCTGCAAGGCAACTTGGCCGCATTGATTGAAGCCTTGGTGAAAGCCAAACCAGCCACCAGCAAGGGTGTTTACCTGCGCAAAATCGCGGTGTCTTCGACCATGGGTGTGGGCGTTCGCGTCGACACACAATCCATCGCAGCTTGATTGCGGTAAGAATTTGAGCAGGCTGCAAAGTCCTGCTCAATGTGGTGGGCTGCTGACCTTCCAAAGGGACAGCAGGCCATCCAAGACCGTTGGTGCACACATGGGTGTGCTTAATCAACAAACCGAAAGATCACTCTGGAAGTTTGGGCCAACGCAGATGGCGATCCCGCTGCAGATGGATAAATATCCAAAACAGTTGGTCGCTGCAAATAGGCGTGTTTCAGGGGCAACCCGAAGAACACATAAAAAGGAGTAGACCTTGAGTCTGAATCGCAGTGAGAAAGAAGCGGTCATTACCGAAGTGACCGACCTCGCCGCTAAAGCTCAAACGCTTGTGATGGCGGAATACCGTGGTATCACGGTCGCTGACATGACCAACCTGCGCGTCAAAGCTCGCAGTCTCGGCGTTTCGCTGACGGTGTTGAAAAACACCTTGGCTCGCCGTGCTGTGACAGGTACGCAGTTTGAAGTTGTCGCCGACCAGATGACCGGTCCGCTGATCTACGGCTTCTCTGAAGATGCAGTTGCTGCCGCGAAAGTGGTGGCTGACTTCGCGAAAACCAACGACAAGTTGGTCATTCGCGCAGGCGCATTTGCAGGCAAAGTCTTGGACGTGAACGGCGTTAAGCAATTGGCAAGCATCCCTTCGAAAGAAGTGCTGTTGGCCCAGTTGTGTGGCTTGTTGATGTCGCCTATGTCTCGCACCGCCGTGGTGTTGGGTGCTTTGGCGGCCAAAAAAGGCGAAGGCGAAGCTGTTGCCGCTTAAGGCCAGCGTTCGTGTTTTAACCAATTGTTAGGAAATAAAAATGGCATTCGATAAAGACGCATTTTTGACCGCGCTGGACAGCATGACGGTCATGGAACTCAACGAGTTGGTGAAAGCCATCGAAGAGAAATTTGGCGTGAGCGCAGCTGCTATGGCCGCTCCTGCTGCTGCTGGTGGCGGTGCTGCTGCTGCTGCAGAAGAGAAGACTGAATTCAACGTGATGTTGTTGGAAGCCGGCGCAAACAAAGTGTCCGTGATTAAAGCGGTGCGTGAAATCACCGGTCTGGGCTTGAAAGAAGCCAAAGATCTGGTGGACGGCGCTCCTAAAGCGGTCAAAGAAGCTTTGCCTAAGGCAGACGCTGAAGCCGCCAAGAAGAAGCTGGAAGAAGCTGGCGCCAAGGCCGAGCTCAAGTAATTCGGCATCGTTCCAAGGCTGGAGTGCCCGCAAGGGCCTCCAGCCTTTGGTTCTTGAAGAGCACACCGAAAAACACCTCTGTAGGAGTTGTTTTTCAGTGTTTTCTGACCCGACTGCAGAAAACCCTTGGTTCGGGTTGCGTGCAATGCGCAATCGTCCGCCAACGCTGGTAGAGGCCAGCCGCCAAGCCCGTTGAGAGTGCCAAAAGCGCTCTTGGCACCCAGTCCTGAAAGATCAAGCCCGGAGATCTCATGTCCTATTCCTATACCGAACGCAAGCGAATTCGCAAAAGTTTCGGCAGCCGCGAGAGCGTGCTCGAAGTTCCTTACCTGCTGCAAATGCAAAAAGACGCTTACACGTCTTTCCTGCAAGCCGGTGCCATTCCGTCCAAACGCACACACGAAGGTCTGCAAGCCGCGTTTGAATCTGCTTTCCCAATCGTCTCGCACAACGGCTTTGTGGAGATGAAATTTGTCGAGTACAACCTGGCCAAGCCAGCGTTTGACGTGCGTGAGTGCCAGACCCGTGGTCTGACCTTCTCGTCCGCTGTGCGCGCGCGCGTTCAGCTCATCATTTACGACCGTGAGTCTTCGACTTCTCAGTCCAAAGTGGTCAAGGAAGTCAAAGAGCAAGAGGTTTACATGGGCGAAGTGCCTTTGATGACCGACAAAGGCTCCTTCATCATCAACGGTACAGAGCGCGTGATCGTGTCTCAGCTGCACCGCTCTCCTGGCGTGTTCTTCGAACACGACAAGGGCAAGACCCACAGCTCTGGCAAGTTGCTGTTCTCGGCACGCATCATCCCTTACCGTGGTTCCTGGTTGGATTTTGAATTCGATCCGAAAGACATCCTGTATTTCCGCGTTGACCGCCGTCGCAAGATGCCCGTATCGATCCTGCTCAAGGCCATCGGTCTGAACCCAGAGTCGATCCTCGCGAACTTCTTCGTCAACGATAATTTCCGCCTGATGGACAGTGGCGCGCAAATGGAATTTGTGGCCGAGCGTCTGCGCGGCGAAGTTGCGCGTTTTGACATCACCGACAAGTCCGGCAAAGTCGTGGTGGCCAAAGACAAGCGCATTACTGTGCGCCACACCCGTGAGCTCGAGCAATCGGGCACCACGCACATCAGCGTGCCAGAAGATTTCCTGATCGGCCGCGTGATCGCCAAGGCGATTGTGGATGGCGACACCGGCGAGATCATCGCCAAAGCCAACGAAGAAGTCACAGAAGCATTGCTCAAGAAGCTGCGCACCTCTGGCATCCAGGACGTCCCGTGCATTTACACGAACGAACTGGACCAAGGCGCGTACATCTCGCAAACCCTGCGCATCGACGAAACCGTCGACGAATTCGCAGCACGCGTGGCCATCTACCGCATGATGCGCCCTGGCGAGCCGCCAACCGAAGACGCCGTGCAAGCCCTGTTCCAGCGCTTGTTCTACAACCCCGACACTTACGATCTGTCGCGCGTGGGCCGCATGAAGTTCAACGCGCGCGTGGGCCGTGGCGAGTCCACAGGCCCCATGGTGTTGACCAACGAAGACATCCTGGCTGTGGTCAAGATCCTGGTGGATCTGCGCAACGGCAACGGCGAAGTCGATGACATCGACCACTTGGGCAACCGCCGCGTGCGTTGCGTCGGCGAATTGGCCGAAAACCAATACCGCACAGGTCTGGCCCGTATCGAAAAAGCCGTGAAAGAGCGTCTGGGCCAAGCCGAGCAAGAGCCTTTGATGCCGCACGACCTGATCAACTCCAAGCCGATTTCTGCGGCATTGAAAGAGTTCTTCGGCGCATCGCAGCTGTCGCAGTTCATGGACCAGACCAACCCGCTGGCCGAGATCACCCACAAGCGCCGTGTTTCGGCCCTTGGCCCAGGTGGTTTGACCCGCGAACGTGCAGGCTTTGAAGTGCGTGACGTGCACGTGACCCACTACGGTCGCGTTTGCCCTATTGAGACGCCTGAAGGTCCAAACATTGGTTTGATCAACTCGCTGGCTTTGTACGCCCGCTTGAACGAGTACGGTTTCATTGAAACCCCATACCGTCAAGTGATCGACGGCAAAGTCACGATGAACATCGACTACCTGTCGGCCATTGAAGAAGGCAAGTACGTCATTGCCCAGGCCAACGCGGCTTTGGACAAAGACGGCAAGCTGACGGGCGACTTGGTGTCTGCCCGTGAAAAAGGCGAATCCATCCTGTGCGGTGCCGAGCGCATTCAGTACATGGACGTGTCGCCTGCGCAGATCGTTTCCGTGGCCGCATCCCTGGTGCCGTTCCTCGAGCACGACGATGCGAACCGCGCTTTGATGGGTGCGAACATGTCGCGTCAAGCCGTGCCTGTGCTGCGCCCTGAAAAGCCCATGGTCGGTACCGGCATCGAGCGCGTTGCTGCGGTCGACTCCGGCACCGTGGTCACCGCCACCCGCGGTGGCGTGGTGGACTATGTCGACGCAACCCGAATTGTGATCCGCGTGAACGACGCTGAGGCCTTGGCCGGTGAAGTGGGTGTGGACATCTACAACCTGATCAAGTACCAGCGTTCCAACCAAAACACCAACATCCACCAGCGTCCCATCGTCAAGCGTGGCGACAAGCTGGCCAAGGGTGACGTGATCGCCGACGGCGCATCGACCGACCTGGGCGAAATCGCCATCGGTCAGAACATGCTGATCGCCTTCATGCCTTGGAACGGGTACAACTTCGAAGACTCGATTTTGATCTCTGAGCGTGTGGTGTCGGAAGACCGCTACACCTCGATTCACATCGAAGAACTCGTCGTCATGGCCCGTGACACCAAGTTGGGTGCCGAAGAAATTTCGCGCGACATCCCCAACCTGTCCGAGCAACAACTGGGCCGTCTGGACGACTCCGGCATCATCTACGTGGGTGCAGAAGTGCAGCCAGGCGATGTGCTGGTCGGCAAGGTCACCCCCAAGGGCGAGACCACCCTGACACCTGAAGAGAAGCTGCTGCGCGCCATTTTCGGCGAGAAGGCTTCCGATGTGAAAGACACCTCGCTGCGCGTGGACCAAGGCTCGCAAGGCACCGTGATCGACGTGCAGGTCTTCACCCGTGAAGGCATCGTGCGTGACAAGCGTGCCCAGCAGATCATCGACGACGAACTCAAGCGTTTCCGCTTGGATCTGAACGACCAGCTGCGCATCGTGGAAGCCGACGCGTTTGACCGCATCGAGAAACTGCTGATCGGCCGCGTGGCCAACGGCGGCCCTCAGAAGCTGGCCAAGGGCACCCAGCTGGACAAGGCGTACCTTGAGTCCGTGGACAAGTTCCACTGGTTCGACATCCGCCCTGCAGAAGACGAAGTGGCCAGCCAACTCGAGTCCATCAAGAACTCGCTGGAGCAAACCCGCCACAGCTTCGACTTGTCTTTCGAAGAAAAGCGCAAGAAGCTCACCCAAGGCGACGAGTTGCCAGCAGGCGTGCTCAAGATGGTCAAGGTCTACCTCGCCGTCAAGCGCCGCTTGCAGCCTGGTGACAAGATGGCCGGTCGTCACGGCAACAAGGGGGTGGTCTCCAAGATCGTGCCCGTTGAAGACATGCCTTACATGGCCGACGGTACCCCTGCCGACATCGTGTTGAACCCCTTGGGCGTTCCTTCACGCATGAACGTGGGTCAGGTGCTCGAGGTTCACTTGGGCTGGGCTGGCAAAGGCATCGGTCATCGCATTGGCAACATGCTGCAGGCTGAAACCCAGCGCATGGAAAAAGTGGCTGAGCTGCGCAAACTGTTCGACCAGCTGTACAACAGCTTGGGCCGCAAGGAAGACCTGTCTCAACTGACCGACGACGAAGTGTTGGCCATGGCCGAGAACCTCAAAGAAGGTTTCCCATTCGCATCGCCCGTGTTCGACGGTGCTGCCGAAGAAGAAATCCGCGCCATGCTGCACTTGGCTTACCCGGACGATCTGGCAAAGGCCAAGGGCCTGACCGCCACACGCACACAAGCCAACTTGTTCGACGGCCGCACGGGCGATGCCTTTGACCGTCCCACAACGATCGGCTACATGCACTACTTGAAGCTGCACCACTTGGTGGACGACAAGATGCACGCCCGTTCGACCGGTCCTTACAGCTTGGTCACGCAGCAGCCGCTGGGTGGTAAGGCGCAGTTCGGTGGTCAGCGTTTCGGTGAGATGGAAGTCTGGGCGCTGGAAGCCTATGGCGCCTCTTACGTTCTGCAAGAGATGCTCACCGTGAAGTCCGACGACGTGCAAGGCCGTACCAAGGTGTACGAAAGCATCGTCAAGGGCGAACACTCCATCGAAGCGGGCATGCCCGAGTCGTTCAACGTGCTGGTCAAGGAAATCCGTTCGCTGGGCCTTGACATCGAGCTCGAGCGTTCTTAATTCACAGGCAAAGGATTTAAACCATGAAATCACTACTCGACCTGTTCAAGCAGTTCACGCCCGATGACCACTTCGATGCGATCCGCATCGGCTTGGCATCGCCCGAGAAGATCCGTTCGTGGTCTTTCGGTGAAGTGAAAAAGCCGGAAACCATCAACTACCGCACCTTCAAGCCCGAGCGCGATGGTCTGTTTTGCGCCAAGATCTTTGGCCCCATCAAAGACTACGAATGCTTGTGCGGCAAGTACAAGCGCCTCAAGCACCGCGGCGTGATCTGCGAAAAGTGTGGCGTTGAAGTCACACAAACCAAAGTGCGTCGCGAGCGCATGGGCCACATCGACCTGGCCGCGCCTTGCGCCCACATCTGGTTCCTCAAATCGCTGCCATCGCGTTTGGGCCTGGTGCTCGACATGACACTGCGTGACATCGAACGCGTGCTGTACTTTGAAGCGTATGTGGTGACCGATCCCGGCATGACCCCGTTGAAGAAATTCGGCATCATGACGGAAGACGACTACGATGCCAAAGTCAAAGAATACGGCGACGAATTCGTGGCCAAGATGGGCGCTGAAGGCATCAAGGAATTGTTGCAAAGCATCGACATCGAAAGCGAAATCGAGCGCCTGCGCGGTGACTTGACCGGTTCTGAACTCAAGGTCAAGAAGAACTCCAAGCGCCTCAAAGTGCTGGAAGCCTTCAAGAAGTCGGGCATCAAGCCCGAGTGGATGGTGCTCGAAGTCCTGCCCGTGTTGCCACCGGACCTGCGTCCTTTGGTGCCACTGGACGGTGGCCGTTTCGCGACCTCTGACTTGAACGATCTGTACCGTCGCGTCATCAACCGCAACAGCCGTCTGCGCCGTTTGCTGGAACTGAAGGCACCCGAAATCATCGCCCGCAACGAAAAGCGCATGTTGCAAGAAGCCGTGGACAGCTTGCTGGACAACGGCCGTCGCGGCAAAGCCATGACCGGTGCCAACAAGCGTGCCCTGAAGTCTTTGGCCGACATGATCAAAGGCAAGTCGGGTCGTTTCCGTCAGAACTTGTTGGGCAAGCGCGTCGACTACTCGGGTCGTTCCGTGATCACCGTGGGCCCAACCCTCAAGCTGCACCAGTGTGGTTTGCCCAAGTTGATGGCCATCGAGCTGTTCAAGCCCTTCATCTTTGCCCGCCTCGAATCGATGGGCATTGCGACCACCATCAAGGCGGCCAAGAAGGAAGTCGAAGCCGGTACACCCGTGGTTTGGGACATCCTGGAAGAAGTCATCAAAGAGCACCCTGTGATGCTCAACCGTGCGCCTACGCTTCACCGCTTGGGCATCCAGGCCTTTGAGCCCCTGCTGATCGAAGGCAAGGCCATTCAGTTGCACCCTCTCGTTTGTGCGGCTTTCAACGCCGACTTCGACGGTGACCAGATGGCCGTGCACATTCCGCTGTCGGTGGAAGCTCAGATGGAAGCCCGCACCTTGATGCTGGCTTCGAACAACATCTTGTTCCCTGCGTCTGGCGAACCTTCGATCGTGCCTTCGCAAGACGTGGTGCTGGGTCTGTACTACGCCACCCGTGACCGCATCAACGCCAAGGGCGAAGGCCTGATCTTCGCCGACATTGGTGAAGTGCAACGCGCCCTGGACGCGGATGCTGTCGAATTGGCGGCCAAGATCAACGTGCGCATGACCGAGTGGACCAAAGACAAAACAACCGGCGAGTTCAGCTCGTCCGTGTCGATGGTCGAAACCACTGTCGGCCGTGCGCTGTTGTCGGAAATTTTGCCCAAAGGCTTGCCTTTCTCGAACCTGAACAAGGCTTTGAAGAAGAAAGAGATCTCCAAGCTGATCAACACGTCTTTCCGTAAGTGCGGTCTGAAAGAGACCGTGGTGTTCGCCGACAAGCTGCTGCAAAACGGTTTCCGTTTGGCTACACGCGCTGGTATCTCGATCGGTATCGATGACATGTTGGTGCCGCCCGAGAAACCCGCCATCATTGAAGCCGCCGAAAAAGAAGTCAAAGACATCGAGCAGCAATACGTCTCCGGTCTGGTGACTGCTGGCGAGCGCTACAACAAGGTGGTGGACATCTGGGGCAAAGCCGGTGACGTCGTCTCCAAGGTGATGATGGACCAATTGCGCAAAGAGCGCACCATTGACCGCCATGGCAACGAAGTCGATCAGGAATCGTTCAACTCCATCTACATGATGGCCGACTCCGGTGCCCGCGGTTCTGCAGCGCAGATTCGCCAGTTGGCCGGCATGCGTGGTCTGATGGCCAAGCCTGACGGCTCGATCATTGAGACCCCCATCACGGCGAACTTCCGTGAAGGTCTGAACGTGTTGCAGTACTTCATCTCAACCCACGGTGCACGTAAAGGTCTGGCCGACACGGCTTTGAAGACCGCCAACTCGGGTTACCTGACACGTCGTCTGGTGGATGTGACCCAAGACTTGGTCGTGACCGAGCTCGATTGCGGCACCTCCGACGGCTCGCTCATGCGCGCCATCGTTGAAGGCGGTGAAGTGATCGAATCGCTGCGTGACCGCATTTTGGGTCGCACCGCAGCCGAAGATGTGCTGCACCCTGAGAACCGCTCGGTTCTGGCCGCCGCCGGTGCCATGCTCGACGAAGACCTGATCGACGAACTCGAAGCTGCAGGTGTGGACGAAGTCAAAGTGCGCACGGCGCTGACTTGCGCCACACGCTTTGGTTTGTGTGCCATGTGCTACGGGCGCGATTTGGGCCGCGGTGGTTTGGTCAACAACGGCGAAGCCGTCGGTGTGATCGCTGCCCAGTCCATTGGTGAACCGGGTACCCAGCTGACCATGCGGACTTTCCACATCGGTGGTGCCGCTTCGCGTGCTGCTGTGGCATCCAGCGTGGAAGCCAAGTCCAACGGCATCATCGGCTTCAATGCCACGATGCGTTATGTGACCAACAGCAAAGGCGAGTTGGTGGTGATTGCCCGTTCAGGCGAGATCGTCATCCATGACGAGCATGGCCGTGAGCGTGAGCGTCACAAAGTGCCCTATGGCGCGATCTTGTCCATCAAGGCCGACCAGACCATCAAGGCTGGTGCGATCTTGGCAAACTGGGATCCATTGACCCGACCTATCATCACGGAGTTCGCCGGTCAGGTGAAATTTGAGAATGTCGAAGAAGGTCTGACAGTCGCCAAACAAGTCGACGAGGTGACCGGTCTGTCCACCCTGGTGGTCATCGATCCTAAGCGCCGTGGTGCAGCCAAGATTATTCGCCCACAGGTTAAGTTGATTGATGCAGCGGGCAAAGAAGTCAAGATCCCTGGCACCGATCATTCGGTGACGATCGGCTTCCAGATCGGCTCGCTGATCCAGGTGCGCGACGGCATGGATGTGGGACCAGGCGAAGTGCTGGCCCGTATCCCTGTTGAAGGTCAAAAGACCCGGGACATCACCGGCGGTTTGCCCCGTGTGGCCGAACTGTTCGAAGCGCGCTCGCCCAAAGACAAGGGCATGCTGGCTGAGATCACCGGTACCGTGTCCTTCGGTAAAGAGACCAAAGGCAAGGTCCGTCTGCAGATCACCGACCCTGAAGGCAAGATCTGGGATGAACTGATCCCCAAAGAGAAGAACATCCTGGTGCACGAGGGCCAAGTGGTCAACAAGGGCGAAAGCATTGTGGACGGCCCAGCCGACCCACAAGACATCTTGCGCTTGCTGGGCATCGAAGAGCTGGCCCGCTACATCGTTGACGAAGTGCAGGACGTTTACCGCTTGCAAGGCGTGAAGATCAACGACAAGCACATCGAAGTGATTGTTCGTCAGATGCTGCGCCGCGTGGTCGTTGAAAACTCCGGTGACTCCAACTACATTGCAGGCGAACAAGTGGAGCGTTCCGAAATGCTCAACACCAACGACGCTTTGCAAGGCGAAGGCAAGTTACCTGCAACCTTCAGCAACTTGTTGCTGGGTATCACAAAGGCATCCCTGTCGACCGACTCGTTCATCTCGGCCGCTTCCTTCCAGGAAACGACCCGTGTCTTGACCGAAGCGGCCATCATGGGCAAGCGCGACGAGCTTCGTGGCCTGAAGGAAAACGTGATCGTCGGTCGCCTGATTCCTGCCGGTACCGGTCTGGCTTACCACCAGGCGCGCAAGGTGAAAGACGCGATGGACGACGCCGAGCGCCGCGCCATTGCAGATGCTGAAGCCGCCGATCTGGCGGGTGAATCTTCATCTGAAGATGCACCAGCAGACGCGGGCGAAGCCGCCTAAAAGCGACAGGTCGCCGGCTTTCCGGTGATCTCGACCAGCCCCTGTACCGCTTGCGGTCAGGGGCTGTTTTGTTCAAGACATTCCCAAGAGGTGAACCCATGGTGGTATTGATCTTTGGCTTGCTGGCTGCGTTGATCTTGTTTTGGTCTGTCGGCGCGCACAACCGTTTGGTGCGCTTGCGCAGCGAAGTCATTCGCCAATGGAGCAGTGTGGATGCCGTGTGGCTGCGCTTGCTGGTCCGCTTGCAAGGCGGCATCGCTGCACGCCAGTCGATGGCCACCGAAGAAGACATCTTGTCGTTGCAAACACTTCAAACCCTGTGCGATGACTTGTTGGAAGCTTTGACGCAAGTCCGATTGCAACCCCTTGAAGTCGAAAGCCAAAAGATGGTTGTGCAAAAGCACCAGCAGCTCGTAGCCGAGGTCCGTCGCGTGCTGCATACCGCCTCAGACGCTGTCAAGCCCGATCTGGACATCGCTTTGAGCCGCATGCGACAAACCTTGCCCGCATCGGTCATTCCTTACCACGTGGCGGTGGCCGCCTACAACGAAGCCTTAGAAATGCGCCCAGCCGCATGGCTGGCCAGGCGGCTGAAATTCCTGCCCGCCTTGCGCATGGATTTGAGCGTGGCTTCCAGCTGAACGATTGATGAAATCCATTGCCCATACCCAGACGATACAGCCTGGACAATCAGCACCTTTGTGGCGCTTGCTGCAAGCCACCGCTGGTGCTGTGCAAGCCACGCGCCAAGGTCAATCGCTGACCGCGCAACTCGAGCGTGTGCCGCAAGCGTTGCGACCTGGCGTGCAAGCGCTGAGCTTTCAGGTCATGCGCCAATTGGGGCGCGCCACCGCGTTGCGTGAACAATTGGCGGCCAAGGCGCCCCCCCCGGCGGCCGATGCATTGCTCTGCACGGCATTGGCTTTGTGCTGGAATGAGGCCGACGCGCCTTATCCCATCCACACCCTGGTCAATCAGGTGGTGGAGGCTGCGCGGCAGCAGCGCCAGACCCAGGCGCAGAGCGGCTTCATCAACGCCTGCTTGCGCCGCTTCATGCGTGAGCGCGAAGCCTTGGTCTTGGCGACCGACCAGAATCCCGTGGCGCAATGGAACCATCCGCGTTGGTGGGTCGAGCGCTTGCAGGCCGACCACCCCGATCACTGGCAATCGCTGCTGCGCATGGCGCAGCAGCCCGCCCCCATGACGCTGAGGGTGAACCGTCAGCACCACACCGTAGCCGCCTACCAAGCACAATTGCAGGCCATGGGGCTGATCGCCAAGCCGGTGGGTCAGGATGGTTTGCAGCTCAGCCAGGCTGTGCCGGTGCACCAGTTGCCCGGTTTTGCCCAAGGCCATGTGTCGGTGCAAGATGCCGCAGCGCAGGTGTCGGCCCGTTTGCTCATGCAAGGACTGGACACACAAAAGCCTTGGCGCATTTTGGACGCCTGCGCCGCACCCGGTGGCAAAACTGGCCACCTGCTGGAGTTGTGCCCGCAGGCCCAGGTGCTGGCGCTGGATGTTGATGTGCAGCGCTGTGAGCGCATCCACCAGAACCTGGACCGACTGGGGCTGAAAGCGCAGGTCAAGGCCGCCGATGCAGGCCAGCCCGGCACCTGGTGGGACGGGCAAGCTTTTGACGCCATCTTGCTCGATGCGCCATGCACCGCTTCGGGCATTGTGCGACGCCATCCGGATGTGCGCTGGCTGCGTCGACCGACAGACAGTGCGCAGTTGGCCAAGATTCAGGCGCAATTGCTCGAAGCCCTGTGGCCCTTGTTGGCCGAGGACGGCAAACTTCTGTATTGCACCTGCTCGGTCTTCAAGGCCGAGGGCGATGAAACGGTTCAGGCGTTTCTTCGACGCAACACCGATGCGGCTTTACACCCCTCGCCGGGCCATTTGATCCCCGGTCAGACACCCAAAGGCCTTCCTGTCGAGGACAATCAGCTGGGTGAACATGACGGGTTTTATTACGCACTGCTGGAAAAGCGCCGGGTTTGACCTGCGGCGCAACTGCCGATGGCTGTTGTGGGCCTGGCTGATGGCGTGCGCCCCGGTCTGGGCGCAAACTTCATCGGCCGACATGACTGAGTTCAAGGTCGAGCGCCAAGATGGCAGCCTGCTGCTCAACGCCCAGTTGAAGCTGGAGTTGGGCCCTGCTGTAGAAGACGCCTTGATCAAAGGCTTGGCGGTTCATTTCGTGGCCGAGGCCGAAGTCATGCGTGACCGCTGGTACTGGTATGACAAAAAGCTGGGCACAGCCGCACGCTACTACCGCTTGGCATTTCAGCCTTTGACGCGCCGCTGGCGTCTGAATGTGTCAAGCGAACCCATTGCCCATTCGGGGGTGACCAGCAGCCTGTCTCAAAATTTTGAGAGTTTGCAAGAGGCCATTGATGTGGTGCGCAGGCAGACCAGCTGGAAGTTGGCCGACATGTCGGACATCGACCCTGACGCCCGGCAGCACGTGGCTTACCGTTTCAGGCTGGATGTGTCTCAGCTGCCTAGGCCTTTTCAGATCGCAGCAGGCAACCAGGCCGATTGGCGGCTCGAGATTGCCCGCAGTTTGCGCTTGAGCGCCGACATGGTCCGCTGACATGTCCATGTTCTCCGCCCAAAGTCTCAAGTCTTCGTTGCTGGACAAACGCACCAGTCGGTGGCTTTGGGGGCTGGGGGTGTTGAGCCTTGCGGCCATTGGTTTGGGTTTGCTGGTGTTGCTGACCCAGGCCACCGGCAACCGCGAACGATACAACGAAAATTACGAGTGGCTGGTGCTGGTCAATGGGGTGGTCGCCAGTGGGCTCTTGATCACCATTTTGTGGGGCGCGGTGCGCCTCATTTTGCGTTTGCGGCGCGGGCAGTTTGGCTCACGCTTGTTGCTCAAACTGGCCGCTATTTTTGGTTTGGTCGGAGTGGTACCCGGCGTGCTGATTTACGTCGTGTCGTACCAGTTTGTATCGCGCTCGATCGAAAGTTGGTTCGACGTCAAAGTTGAGTCGGCCTTGATGGCGGGCCTCAACCTTGGGCGTGCAACGCTGGACACCCTGAGCAGTGACTTGCTCAAGCAGTCGCGGGCAGCCGCTTCGCAGTTGTCTGAGGTCAGCGATGCCAGTGCGGGGCTGGCACTTGAAAAAATCAGAGAACAGCTGGGCGTCAGCGATGCGGTGTTGTGGTCCAGCAGCGGGCGCATGCTGGCTGGGGCAGGGCAGTCCCGATTCCAGATTCGCCCCGAGCGCCCTGCGGCCGTGCAATTCAAGGAAGCGCGACAAAAAGGCAGCCTGGCTTGGGTGGAAGGCTTTGACGAAACGATTCCGGGTGGTGATAAAGGCCGCATCAAGGTGCTTGTGATGTTGCCTGCCGCCGGCATCGCGCTGGACGAAGACCAGCGTGTGCTGTTGTTGACACAGGACTTGCCGCCAACACTCGTCAACAACGCGCTGGATGTGCAATCGGCCAACCGGGAATACCAAGAGCGCGCCCTGGCCCGAGATGGCTTGCGTCGCATGTACATCGGCACCTTGACGCTCAGCCTGTTCATGGCGGTCTTGGGGGCGATTTTGCTGGCCTTCTTTTTGGGCAACCAACTGGCCAGGCCTTTGCTGTTGCTGGCCCGCGGCATGCAACAGGTGGCGGCTGGTGACCTCACGCCCAAGCTGGCCTTGCAAGGCAAAGACGAGTTGGGCGGCTTGACCCGCTCGTTTGCCGACATGACTCAGCAACTGTCAGATGCCCGTTCTACGGTCGAGCGCAGTTTGCGTCAGCTCGATGCCGCGCGGGGCAATCTGCAGACCATCCTGGACAACCTGACCGCTGGGGTCATGGTGCTCGACTCGCAAGGCGTCATCCAGTCGGCCAACCCAGGGGCCACGCGCATCTTGCGGGTACCTGTGGCTGCGCACGAGGGCTTGCCTTTGCTGTCTTTGCCCACCTTGCAGAAATTCGCGCAAGGCGTGGCCGAGCAGTTTGCCTTGCTGCGCTCGGACAAAGAGGCGCACGAGCTGGACCATTGGCAAAAATCATTCGAGATTCACGCCACGGGACAGGGCCTGAGCGAAACTGCGGTGACCTTGTTGGCGCGTGGCGCGGTCTTGCCCGACGGCATGCGCTTGCTGGTGTTCGACGACATCTCCGAAATCGTGTCGGCCGAGCGTGCCCAGGCCTGGGGCGAGGTGGCGCGTCGCTTGGCCCACGAAATCAAGAACCCTTTGACGCCGATCCAGCTGTCTGCCGAGCGCTTGGAGCGCAAGCTGATCGGCAAGCTCGATGCACAAGACGATGCGGTACTGACCAAGTCGGTGAAAACCATCGTGGACCAAGTCGATGCCATGAAGCGCTTGGTCAACGAGTTCCGCGATTACGCCCGCTTGCCGACGGCTGAATTGAAGCCGGTTCAACTGAACACCCTGATCTCAGACCTGATGGTGCTGTATGCACACGAACCCAGCGACCAAGTGCACCGCGCCACCGTGGTCACCGAGCTGGACCCGAGCTGCCCCCCCATCGCCGGTGATGCGCAGCAACTGCGGCAAGTGATCCACAACCTGCTGCAAAACGCACAGGACGCGTGCGATGCGCGCCCCGCCGCGCAGGCCGAAAGCCGTGTGCGTGTGCGCACGGAATGGAATGCAGCACGGTTACGCGTGCGGATGACCGTGACCGACAGCGGTTTCGGCTTTGAGCCCAACATCTTGCAGCGGGCCTTTGAGCCCTATGTCACCACCAAGACCAAAGGCACCGGTTTGGGGCTGGCGGTGGTCAAGAAAATTGTCGATGAACACAAAGCCAAAATCGAATTGACCAACGTCGTGCAAGACGGCCAAATCAAAGGGGCCCAAGTCTCGTTATCATTCGCAGTGGACAGCAAAACAGGAGGGCCGATTTCGCCCTCTGCATGAACTGAGACAAGACTGGCAATATGGCAAATATTTTGGTGGTGGATGACGAGCTGGGCATACGCGACCTGCTCTCGGAAATCCTCTTTGATGAGGGGCACCAGGTGGAGCTGGCCGAGAATGCAGCACAAGCCCGTGCAGCACGTCAAAACATGCGACCTGATCTGGTGCTGCTGGACATCTGGATGCCCGACACCGATGGTGTGAGCTTGCTCAAGGAGTGGGCTTCCACAGGCTTACTGACCATGCCCGTGATCATGATGAGCGGTCACGCCACGATCGACACCGCCGTTGATGCCGTCAAGATCGGCGCACAAGCGTTCTTGGAAAAGCCCATCACGCTGCAAAAACTGCTCAAGGCGGTGGAGCAAGGACTGGCCCGTGAGCCCGCCAAAATGCTTGTGCCCAGTGCGCCCGGGCCTCAAGCGGCTTTGTCGATGCCTGCTGTGGTTCATGAAGAGGCCCCAACGCCCGAGGTGGCACCAAGCTTTGACCTGGATCGACCCTTGCGTGAAGCACGCGATGCCTTTGAAAAAGCCTATTTCGAGTTTCACCTGACCCATGAGGGCGGCTCCATGACCAAAGTGGCTGAAAAAACAGGCCTAGAGCGCACCCACCTGTACCGCAAACTCAAACAACTGGGCGTGGATTTGTCGCGCAGCAAACGCATCGCATGATGCATTGTTTGTTAGCCCTTTCGAAATGCAGTTTTTCCTCTGCTATAATTTCCGCTTACCGGCCCGGTAGCTCAGTTGGTAGAGCAGCGGATTGAAAATCCGCGTGTCGATGGTTCGATTCCGTCCCAGGCCACCAATATGAAGGCCCAACTGTTCTCAGTTGGGCCTTTTCTTTTGGGTTAATGGCGCGATTCTAGGGCTTCCGGCCCATTCTGCGAGTGCCACAAGTCTGCGCGCATGTCGCACAAATGCTGCGTTCGACTCTCTATTGGCCCCACTTTCTCAAAAAACCATGGCGAAACAAGCGCGAGAAGCACGCGCAAAACGTCAAGCAGATCAATGATTTGTGCGCGTGTCGAATCAGCGAAGTTTTGCTTATGTTTCTGTACTACCCATATTGAGTGAGCTCGTCCCATGAGCTACTGGTCCGGAATAATATTTCACTTATTGTTTTTGGATTGAAAATTTTGCACTATGCTGTCATTTTCTACCAGCTTCATGGCGATGCCAATGCCGACGAAATCAACAGACAGCACGATCATGACTATTGGGGAGCTTGCCAACTATCTCAAAGTCACTGAGAGAACTATTTATAGGTTGGCGGGCGCTAAAAAGATTCCCTCGTTCAAGGTCGGAGGGAGTTGGCGGTTTTCAAAAGTCGATATTGATAAATGGATTGCTGAGCAATCTACTTCTATCGAGCCAAATCTAAGCAATTGAGCACTCATGTTGGATTTGCTTGAACGATTAGTCGATGAAATTGGCGCACTGCACAGCAAGCTAATTCTGCTTGTCGGTAGACCCCCGTCTGAAAAGACTGCATTGCTAGAAGCAATCGGGAATAAGCTTGATCTCACGCCGTTGCGTGTAGGGGCTGAGCTGGGTAACAAACTTGCAGCGATTCCACAGCGCCGTCGCCAACTCCAGGCAGCTTCGATATTGCGCGAGCTGGCCGACCAGCGTGCTAGGGACAACCTGCTGCTGTTAGACAACATTGAACTGCTTTTTGATAGGACGCTGCAACTTGATCCGCTTGACCTGCTCAAGCAACAAGCGCGCGTACGTCGTGTCGTGGCAGTCTGGCCTGGTCAGCTAACCGAAGGTCGCCTCACCTACGCGACCACAGGGCATCCAGAACATCAGGACTATGGCATTGATGGCCTGGTTCCATTTGCAATTTAAGGGTAAGAGAGGAATCCATGCGCTACGGCGATCTCATTCAATTCGAACCGATCGAATCGGTCATCCAGCTGCTCGACGCAAACCGGCCCGACGAAGCCAAGAGGCTCGTCGCGACCTACGTCATCTCGGATGACATGGCGGAGCGGATCGCCAAGCTCATGATCCCTCAACTCTCGTTCGACGAATCAGTTGATCACAAGGGCGTGCTGGTGGTCGGCAACTATGGCACGGGTAAATCGCACCTGATGTCAGTGCTTTCTCTGGTCGCTGAAGATCCGACCTATTTGTCGATGATCAGGCACCCGAAGGTTTCCGAAGCCGCGAAGGCAATCGCAGGCAAGTTCAAGGTTCATCGCATCGAGATTTCAAGCCAGATGTCCTTGCGCGACATCGTCACGCAGCAGCTCGAGTTGTTCCTCGAGCAAAACGGTGTCAACTTCACCTTCCCTCCTGCCGACAAGGTCGTAAACAATAAGGCCGCGTTCGAGGACATGATGGCTGCGTTCGCCGAGGCCCATCCCAATCATGGCGTCTTGCTGGTGGTCGACGAGTTCCTCGAGTACCTGCGCTCGCGCAAGGACCATGACCTCGTGCTGGACCTTTCATTCCTGCGCGAGATCGGGGAAGTCACAAAGCATCTGCGTTTCCGCTTCGTGGCCGGTGTCCAGGAGGCGATCTTTGACAGCAGTCGCTTCCAGCATGTGGCGGACAGCCTTCGCCGCGTGAAGGACCGATTCACTCAGGTCCTGTTGGCCCGACAGGATGTCAGCTTTGTGGTAGCAGAACGCCTGCTGAAGAAAACAACGGACCAGCAAAACAAAATCCGGAATTACCTCACCAAGTTCGCCAAGTTCTACAGCACGATGAACGAGCGCATGGACGAATACGTGCGCCTGTTCCCGGTCCACCCCGAGTACATCGGTACTTTCGAACGTCTGATTTTCACGGAAAAGCGAGGAGCGCTGGTCACACTGCGCGACCAGATCCAGGCGATCCTGAACACAGACGTGCCGGAGGATCGGCCAGGGCTTATCGGCTACGACAAATTCTGGGAGACTGTCACATCGAACTCCGTGCTGCGGTCCGACCCCAACATCGGTCCTGTTCTGAAGGTTTCAGAGGTCCTGACTGAGCGCATCCAGAAGGCCTTCACACGGCCAGCCTACAAGGCGATGGCTCAGCGTGTGATTGCTGGTCTGTCAGTACAGCGACTAACCACAGGTGGCGATATCTATGTGCCGGTCGGCCCCACTGCGACCGAACTGCGTGACACGCTTTGCTTGTACCAGCCGGGCATTGAAGACATGGGTGGAGAGCCTGCCGATGACCTGCTGACTGCGGTCCAGACAACGCTGCGTGAGGTGGTGAAAACGGTGAATGGCCAATTTATCTCCAAGGCGCCGGATACTGAGCAGTACTACCTCGACCTCAAGAAAGACGTCGACTACGACGCCCAGATCGAAAAGCGTGCCGAGGCACTGTCCGACGATGCACTTGACCGTGCTTACTACGGAGCGGTCAAGCAGCTCATGGAACGCACTGACGACAGCACCTACGTGACAGGCCACCAGATCTGGCAATACCAGATCGAGTGGCAGGATCGTCGTGTTGAACGGGATGGCTACCTGTTTTTCGGGGCACCAAACGATCGCCCCACTGCACAACCCGAGCGCGACTTCTACGTCTACTTCATACAGCCTTTCGAGCCACCGCGCTTCCGTGACGAGAGCAAGTCTGACGAAGTCTTCTTTCGCCTAAAGGGACTCGATGACGCCATCCGTCGTCACCTGGCGTACTACGCCGCAGCACAAGACCTCGCATCGACTGCCAGCGGTAGCGCCAAAGGCGTCTACCTGGATAAGGCCAAGGACGCGCTGCGTGACATGAGTAAGTGGCTCCAGGAAAAGCAGATGACGGCGTTCGAGGTCACTTACCAAGGCAAGACCAAGACTCTTCAGGACTGGGCAAAGGGCGTCAACCTACGCGATCGCTTGCGCCTGGGTGCCGACGAACGCGCCAACTTCCGGGACATCGTCAATGTAGTCTCGGGCATCGCTTTCAACCAGCGCTTTGCGGACTTGGCACCGGAGTACCCAACATTCTCAACGCTGGTCACTGAAGCCAACCGTAAGCAACTCGTGGGCAGTGCGCTCAAGATGCTCGCTGGTGGCGCTCGCACCAAGGACGCAAACGCCATCCTCGATGCACTGGAAATGCTCGACGGCGATCGCGTCGACGCCGGGCGCTCTCGATATGCCCAGGAGGTTCTGAGTCGCCTCAAAACCAAGGGCCACGGGCAGGTCCTGAACCGCAGCGAACTGCTTAACGGACAGACGGACGTCGAATACTTCCATCCGATCAAGTTCCGTCTCGAACCCGACCTGCTCGTCACTGTTCTCGGAGGCCTGATTTACTCCGGCGACATCGTTCTCGCCATCACTGGGGACAAGATCGACTCCGGCAAGCTCACCCTGCTGGCCGAGCGCAACCTTGAAGACCTTAAGCAGTTCAAACACGTTGAAGCACCCAAGGAAATCAACGTCGCCGTCCTTCGTTCGCTGTTCGAACTGCTTGGCCTGTCGCCTGGGCTCGCACAGTTGGCCACCCAAGGGTCTGAAGAGCCTGTCAAGCAACTACTCGACTCTGTCTCGGAACTCGTTAGCCGCGTGCTGACTGCCGGCACGGATCTGCAAGGCAAGCTGACGTTCTGGGGCAAGCCCCTCCTGACCGAGGACGAGATCGCCGACTGGCGCAAACGATTAGAAGCGCTGAAGACGTTCACCGAAGGGCTGAGTCCTTACAACACCGTCGGCAAACTCAAGAACCTGCGGATCGGATCGGACGACATCGATGCACAGAAAAAGAATCTTGAGGTTCTGTCTGCAGTCGAGAAGCTGCAAGAACTGATCGCCGAGTTGGGCACCACTGCGTCGTACCTGTCCCAGGCTGAAATGGTCCTCACTAGCGACCATCCCTGGGTCCAAAAGGCCCAAGCGGCTCGGAAATCAGTCCTCGACAAGCTCGCAAATGACCGGAGCGCGCAGCATGCTGCCGAGTACCGTCAGACGCTCGAACAGCTCAAGAAGGATTATCTGACCGCTTACGTGGCCCAGCATAGCAAGGCCCGGCTCGGCGTTGCAGAAGACAAGACTAAGTCAGCACTGCGCAAGGACAGCCGATTGGTTTCGATGCGTGCGCTAGCGAGTATCGAAATGATGAACACAGCCCAGCTGACGTCCTTCGAGGAGAAATTAGACAAGCTCAAGAGTTGCGCGTCGCTGGTCGAATCGGAGTTGTCGGCCAGTCCATACTGCCCACACTGCAGTTTCCGTCCTGCCAACGAACAAGGAGATTTCCTGCCGGCAGCCAACGTGCTCAAGCAACTCGACGACGAACTGGACAAACTGCTGGACGGATGGCAGCAGACGCTGCTGGACAACCTAGACGATCCGATCATCCAGGCCAACTTTGACCTTCTGAAAGCTGCCGCACGTGACTTGATCCAGAGGTTCATCGCATCCAAGAGGCTGCCAGACCCGATCCCGCCGGAGTTTGTCAGCGCCATTCAGGAGGCTCTCTCTGGCCTTGAGAAGGTCAAAGTCTCTGGAGATGACATCCGTATGGCGCTACTGCATGGCGGCTCCCCAGCTTCTCCAGAAGATTTGCGCAAGCGCTTCGAGTCGTTCCTGACTGAACGCTCCAAGGGCAAGGACGCATCCAAGCTCCGATTCGTCGTGGAATGAGCCGGTGAACAAGACGACCGCTCAGCCTGCCCTGCGCAGTTGGATTCCTCACTACATAGTGTGGTCTTCGCTGCAGGACCTTTTTGCTGTCGAGGTATCAGGCGGGGACCCCGATTTAGTCGGATTCGTCTCGTCGGGCTCAATAGATGTGACGATCTGGCGTCCCAAAAAAGCTGTCAGAGCGATGAGTGCCCTGATCCATGGACAAGACTGGCTGCTTGGTCAACTTGCAATAGCAGCTTGGGATCCGCGGCGACTGAAACCATTAGCAACTGGCACCTCGAGAGAAAAAAGTGTCAAGGTCTACTTTCACGGAGCCTTTAGCCTTGGCCGTTCAGATACTCTCCTGGTTCTTGCAGGACGGAATGCGCCCGTGCAATCCTACGAATGGATTTCGCAGTCCCTGAAGACGGCAGCTGATTCCTTGTATGCAGCTCACCTCACCGAGATGGCTGATTTCGAGGATCGTGTCAGTCGCGAGAAACTCGAAAGAGAACGGCTGTACGAGAAGAGTCCAGAGCTGATGCGGTTTGAGGGACTCGGACCGCAAGAACAACCACCGTCAGTGCAAGCCAAGTTGCTGTTGCCGTTTTTGCCCAAGGCAACTATGTTCAGTGCACCGTCAACGTTACGACCTGAAGCACTTGATCGTCAATCAATTACGGCTATCGAAGCTTCAGGGTGGCTGCCATCGCGTGACGGTGCCTACATAGGAATAAGGCACATCCTTGTTGGTGCGAAAAAATCCTGCGTTCTGACATGGGAGCCATACAGTGGCCCCCCTTCTTATTCAGAGGTGAGATGGGCAGTTCAGCGCCGCCTACCTCAAGCCCTTCGCAAACCGAGATTGGCGCATATCGGACGCCCCAAGCTCGAGAGCGACGTAAACCTGTCTGACCAGCCTGCTGGGACCGTCAGCGGTCTAGATAGCGGGGGACAGGAATGGCTCGACTCCTTGGATGATGTCCAGCTTGACGATCACGACTACAGGGAACGTATCGACGCGAGTCGAAAAGACCGACAGGCGCAAGGCTTCGAGGCCATCGCGTGGTTTCAGCCCTACCACTCTTATTCAGAGGATGTCTGGGGCATCTATTTCGATGCACGCAAACTGGATGATTTCGCGTTAAGTCTGTTGGATGACATAAGGTCGCATCGCATTCACGCATCCCCAACCCATGCAGCGCGTCTGGCGTTCGGTCTAACTTATGCTCACGAGCTGTTCCACGCTCGGGTTGAGGCTGCGCTTTCGTGGGTAGAACTTAACGCCCTGCAACCCCGTCATTTGCGTTACAAGCAGCGAGTCTATGACGCCTTGCGCGAGACGCCCGAGTGGCTGGAAGAGGCATTGGCAAACTGGACGAGTTGGGACTGGTTTCAATCTGCCCCCGTCCAGGCACTGTTTGCACGCAGCATGGCTAACCTCGATGGGTTACGAAAGGTGGTGGAGTCGTCACTTGACCTTTCCCCGCCGGGTTATCGCGAGTGGCGAGTGGGACATCAGTCCTTCACCTGGCGAAACTTCACTACACAACTCACTACTGGGCAGGCGAAAGCGTCTGCTTCGGCTTTGGCCTTGCCTTTGGAGAGCACGCTGTGGGGTCCGTTGCCATACGACTTTCTGGCAAGCGACATCCCGCTGCGATTCGTTGGTTCTGGCGTAATTGCGGATCGACTCCAGTCGCAACCGGCCACCTTCAACGTTCCGACACGGCGCGAGCTTGAAAGAGCCCTGAAGTTCTTCAGACACATCCTCGACGTCTCGGGAGGCAAGGGCGGGCACCAGAAGTGGACCGGTCCCGACCAACGGGCCTTCATTCTTCCAACGCGGGACCCAGTGAGCGTGGGCGTCTTCAAGACGTTCCTACAGCACCTGGGGATCGACAAAGCAACCTACGTGCGCGAAGTGCGCCCGAACCTGTGAAATTGGGACTTCCCTATGAACGATCTGCTCAAACACCAAAACCAAGACACCGGCCCCGTCGAGTGTCTAGGGATCAAATTCCCCAACGATCAGGCTCGTCGCGAGCATTTTCTGAAGATCCTTGCTGAAAAACTCAAGGATCCAGCTTTCCGCAAACTGGACGGCTTTCCAACGGGCACGGACGAGGCGATTCTGGCCATGTCGGATCCGCCTTACTACACAGCGTGCCCGAATCCCTTCCTTGAGGACTTCGTTCATCACTACGGCAAGCCTTATGACCCGAGTGCTAAATACAGCAGAGAGCCTCAAACGGTTGACGTGTCAGTCGGAAAGACAGATGCACTTTACAAGGCCCACTCGTATCACACTAAGGTACCGCAC
This sequence comes from Limnohabitans sp. Jir72, assembly GCF_003063575.1. Lineage (GTDB taxonomy): Bacteria > Pseudomonadota > Gammaproteobacteria > Burkholderiales > Burkholderiaceae_C > Limnohabitans_A. The sequence goes on along the minus strand of NZ_NESC01000002.1, from coordinate 119,666 downwards.
TTGGCGATCGTGCCCTCCATCCTGCACTACACGGAACCTGGAGACATCGTTCTGGATGCCTTCGGCGGTTCAGGAATGACGGGGGTTGCGGCGCAGTGGTGCGGGTTGGCTCCGGCGGCTTATCGCCACGACCTTGAGATAGAGTGGAAGAAACAAGGCAAACCAGCGCCCAAATGGGGTGCGCGGCGTGCCGTCATCAACGATCTATCACCTGCCGCCACCTTCATTGGTGCGAACTACAACATCCCGGTCGATGTGGAGGTCTTTTCCAAAGCCGGCAAGCAGTTACTGAAGGAGCTTGAGCAAAACATTGGGTGGATGTACGAGACCACTCACACTGATGGAAAAACTAAGGGGCGGATTGAGTACACGGTTTGGAGTGAGGTTTTCACGTGCCCGCATTGCGCTGGAGAGGTCAACTTTCTGGATGAGGCGCTGGACGATGACACCAAACGCGTGCGCGATGATTTTCCTTGCCCGCATTGTGGCGCGGAGCTTACCAAGAAAAAACTCGAGAAGCTTTTTGAAACAACCGTCGACCCCGTTTCTGGCAAGGCACTTAAAACAGGTAAACGAGTACCGAGTGTGATCTGCTACGCAGTGAACGGAAAGCGCTATGAAAAGAAACCTGACGTCTTTGATTTAACTGTTTTGGAGAAGATAAGGTCGCTCGGGTTTCCGTCTAACTTGCCTTCAGAACGAATGATGCATGCACCTGAGGAAAAGGCAAAATGGGGCGACAAATGGCGTGCGGGCTCAGCTTCCTTTTCTCATGTTCATCATCTTTTTCTCCCGCGTTCAGCACACGCTATTGGAAATTTATGGGGCAAAGCCAATAAAAACCCAGACCCGCGCATTCGTGCATTTTTGCTTTACATGATCGAACAGTCGATCTCAGGTTTGTCTGTCTTGAATCGTTATAAGCCGATCCAACATGGTCGCGCCGGAGGTTCACAGGTTAACCAGGCGATGAGTGGGATTTACTACGTAGCTTCGCAGCATGCAGAGTGCAGTCCTTGGTACAACATGAGCGGAAAACTTGATCGCTTGACGAAGGCCTTTCGCGATTACAGAGCCACGGCAGGCAATGCGGCGGTCACCACAGGCACAGCTGCCTCACTTGGCTTGCCCGAAAGCAGCATTGATTACATTTTTACTGACCCGCCGTTTGGAGACAACCTCGCGTATTCGGAGTTGAATTTTATTGTTGAAGCCTTCCACCGTGTGTTCACACATCAGGGCCCAGAAGCTGTCATGAGCGAGAGTCAGCAAAAAGGCTTGCATGAATACTACCGGTTGATGAAGGCATGCTTCTCTGAGTATTACCGAGTATTAAAGCCCGGTCGCTGGATGACGGTTGTGTTCTCAAATACACAAGCCGCGGTATGGAACGGTATTCGAACCGCATTGCAAGAGGCCGGGTTCGTTATTGCCAACGTTTCGGCTCTCAATAAGGTTCAGGGTAGTTTTAACGCGGTCTCTAACGCGACGTCTGTGAAACAGGACCTGGTGATTACCGCCTACAAACCTAATGGGGGGCTAGAAGATCGATTCGTGAAATCTGAGGGTCATATTGATTCGGTGTGGGACTTTGTCAGGACACACCTTGGTTATCTACCCTCTGTGAAAATGCGAGCCGGAGAACTTGAGTTCATTCAAGAACGAGATCCGCGCATTATTTTTGACCGTATGGTTGCGTGGTTTGTGAAGCACGGTTTCGCTGTGCCATTGTCAAGCCAAGAATTCCAGGCTGGATTAATGCAGCGCTTCGAGTCACGTGACGGCATGACATTCCTTCCAGAGCAAGCGGCGGAATATGACAAAAAACGCATGCAGGTCGCGTCAGCGCCACAGATGGAGATGTTTGTTTCCGACGAAAGAAGTGCCATTGATTGGCTTGCAGATTTCCTGAAGAAGCGGCCATCTACATATGCTGAAATCACTCCGGAATACATGCCTGTTGTCGGTGCTGCCAAGAAGAAGGGAGAGGTCATCCCCGAACTCATACGTTTGCTCGACGAAAACTTCATTCAATTTGACGGCAAAGGCGAGGTGCCAAGCCAAATTCACAGTTATCTGTCCACCAATCACAAAGACTTACGAGGCTTGGACAAGACTAGCCCACAGCTAATTGCCAAGGCAAAGGACCGGTGGTACGTGCCTGACCCCAATAAGGCTCAAGATCTTGAGAAAAAGCGCGAAAGAGCGCTATTGAAGGAGTTCGAGGGTTACGCTGGCGCAGCCGGCAGAAAGCTCAAGGAATTCCGACTGGAAGTCTTGCGTTCGGGCTTTAAGGTTGCGTGGGCAAATAAGGACTATCAGACGATCATCAAGGTTGCCCAGAAAATTCCAGAGGAAGCGCTGCAGGAAGACGAAAAACTACTGCTCTGGTATGACCAGGCCTTAACTAGATCGGAGGGTAGTGCCTGATGGCGCAAGCATCCGCCGTGGGGCATTCCATTGGCGATTGGTGCTGGCACAAGCGCCAAGCGACACCGTGCCAGGTGGTGGATCGCCAGGAGTTTTGGGGAGACACGGTCTACCGTGTTTGGCTCCCTACTAGGGACGCAGTGGTACGGGTGCGTTCGGTGGATTTGGATGCTATTGATAGCGTTCAACCATCCGTCGACCATGTTCTGCACACCGTGTCGGCTGCCAAGCTGCTCGATGCACTTGAGGACAACCTGCTGCTGGCGCCTATCCAGTCCAGCGTCGTCCCGCTGCCGCATCAGTTGTACGCGTTGAACCGAGCGATGAGTCACCAACGTATCCGCTACCTGCTCGCGGATGAAGTCGGACTGGGCAAGACGATCGAGGCTGGCCTGATCCTTCGGGAACTGAAGTTGCGCGGGATGGCCAAGCGGATCCTGGTTGTAGCACCCAAAGGCCTCGTTCGCCAGTGGCAAGCTGAGATGCGTCTCCACTTCGGTGAAAAGCTGCAGTACATCGACCCGGCAGAGTTAGCGTCGTTCCGCCAGTGGCGCAACGATGAGGAGAACCTCTGGCGGCTGCACGATCAGGTCATCTGCTCGCTGGATTCGGTGAAGCCCATTGAGGGCCGACGGGGCTGGAGCCTGGAGCAATTGCAGCGGTACAACCAGGAGCGCTTCGAGGACTTGGTCTCCGCGTCATGGGACCTCGTCATCATTGACGAGTCGCACCGCATGGGCGGTAGCACGGAACAGGTCGCGCGCTACAAACTGGGCGCTGCATTGGCGGAGGCAGCGCCATACCTGTTGTTGCTTTCGGCAACACCACACCAGGGTAAGACTGACCAGTTCCTGAGACTGATGCAACTCCTTGACCGGGATGCATTTCCGGATGAAAGCAGCGTAAATCAAGATCGCGTCCGCCCATTTGTCATAAGAACGGAGAAGCGCGTTGCTATCAACGCAGAGGGGCAGCCACTCTTCAAACCGCGCATGACACGCTTGCATGCTGTGGCTTGGCAAGAGCGCCACGGGGCACAGCAACGCCTGTACGAGGCGGTCACAGACTACGTTCGGCATGGCTACAACAAGGCGCTTGCTGCAAAGCAGCGCCATATCGGATTTCTTATGATCCTGATGCAGCGACTGGTAACGTCTAGCACAGCAGCCATTCGCACTACATTAGAGCGACGTCTGGCGCTGCTCGAAGAGCCTCAACTCCAGAACAGCCTGTTCGAGTCTTCCGACACCGAAGAATGGTCCGAACTGGACGGTCAGTCTCAAGTGGACATCGCTATTCAGATGGAAGGTTGGGCTCAGGAAAAGTCAGAAGTCGAACTGCTGCTCAACCTAGCACGCGAGACAGAGGCACAGGGTACGGATGCCAAGGCCGAAGCACTGCTGGAATTGGTCTACAAGCTCCAGCAGGAGGAGAACGATCCAGCACTCAAGGTGTTGATCTTCACGGAATTCGTGCCGACACAGTCAATGCTAACGTCGCTCCTTGAGAGTCGCGGCTTTTCTGTAGCGCAGTTGAATGGAAGCATGGACCTCGACGCTCGGACAAAGGCGCAACAAGCGTTCTCGCAGGATGTTCGAGTTCTGATTTCCACTGACGCTGGTGGCGAAGGCCTGAACCTTCAGTTCTGTCACGTCATCGTCAACTTCGACATGCCGTGGAACCCGATGCGACTGGAACAACGCATCGGCCGTGTGGACCGTATTGGTCAACAACACGTCGTCCGCGCCATCAACTTTGTCCTGGAGGAAACCGTCGAACATCGCGTGCGCCAAGTGCTCGAAGAGAAGCTGGCTTTGATCGCCCAAGAATTCGGAGTCGACAAAGCATCCGACGTGATGGACTCTGTTGAGGCTGAGCCCATCCTTGATGAACTCTTCGTGCAAGGCTTGCAGGATCCGACGTCAATTGAGCGTGAGTGCGACGCTGCGATCAATCAAGTCCGCGACAAGGTGGCGGAATCCAGGAAGAACAGCGAACTGCTTTCTGACGCCCATTCGCTGGAGGCGGACGATGCTCGCAAGTGGAGAGACCATCCAGCCCAGTTCTGGCTAGAGCGCGCAATCACGGCCGGTTTGCCAGCACGCGGCGGCAGCGCAGTCAAGGCTGGTGATGCGTGGCGCGTGCGTTGGATGGACGGTAGCGAATCGTCACGCGCCTGCTTTGACGCGCGGACGGCTGAACAGAACCCGAACCTCGATTGGATCACCCTGGAGGACCCGCGCGCACGAGCAGTGATTAGCGAGTTACCAAGATGGGCCGCGGGACAGCCGATGCCTGTGGCGAAGATCGCTGGTTTGCCAGACAACTTGCAGGGGGTGTGGTCACTGTGGGAGATAAGCCTGTCTGCTGTCGGGTTCAGCAGAAAGCGTTTCCTGCCTGTTTTTTCTACCGACGAGGGTCGTACCTACCTCCCCACGGCCAAACGTATCTGGGATCTGTTACTGACGGAGTCCGTTGAAGTTCTGGGCGCAACGTCCATCGAAAATTCAGAAGGATGGTTCGAGGTTTCTGTGGCCGCAGCCAAGACGCAGGGCGAGCGTATCTTTTCCAACTTAGTTGAAGAGAAGCGCACTCAATTGCGGGAAGAACGCGATCGCGCCCAGTACGCCTACGAAGCCCGGTACCAAGCTATCGGCCGGATTGGTCTCCCGCAGGTTCGGGAGCATCGCCGCAAGAGGCTCAAGGCCGAGCATGACGTCAGGATGGCAGCACTCGATGATGCCGAGGCGAGCGTGCCTGACCTGAACGCGGTCCTTATGGTTCGGATCGGGTCGGCTCCACTTTGCGCTGCACAAGCAGAATGTGAAGGAGTTGCCAGATGAGCAGTTGGGTGGATCGTATCCTCAAGGAGTTCACTGCGGATTTGTCTCGCTTGTGGATCGCAGCGGACCCTGATGATGTCTTGTTGGACGAGCGCGTCTTGTCAGGTCTGCGTGAGCGCGGTTTTGAGCTGTTGCCCTACGACGACTCAGTCGCATTCCGCGCCGAGTATGAGGAGCGGTATCGCACTGCCTGGGTCCATAACCAGGATGCGCCAACGAAAGCTTTGGTGCTGCATCTGCGGGATAGCTCCACCGGTAACCTTCCTTGGGACTACCTATCGCAAGCGCGGCAAGTCAGCGTTAGTCTGGCCAACCTGTTCCCGAAACTCAGCTACTCGGTCGTCCGCCAGCTAGGTCCGGACCAACACGAAGCGCTGTTTGATGCTCATGCTAAGCATGCTTCACAGACAATGGGTGAGTCTTCCACCAAGGAGTTCATCCTCACCCATATTTACAAGATCAGCCCACACCTCATGGCTCGACCTGAAGACTTATGGCGGGAATTACTGCGGCTTCATTACCGCGATGCAGCGCTTCCAGCCGTGCTCGCAGAACATGTCGCTGGGGTGTTGTCCGAGATTACTGCGCTAAAGCCGCTTCCGTTGCGACAATTATTTGAATCGAAGCCAGCGCTGCTCCGCACCGTACAGGATGCTTGGTATCGCTTCCTGTCGATTTATGGGGTAACAGGGACGCAGATCGGGGAGCCTTCTCCTGCCGAGCTTCAGCTGCGTGTCGAGATCCCTTTCGAGCATCCTGACGTTCGCGTTTGGATCGACTCGATGTTCCTGGATGGGCTCTTGCATCCACTGTCCGTGCAAGGCATTCCCACTTCCATTCCCGAATGGGCGAAGGTAGGCGTGATTCAGGATCCGCTCGCGCTTCGGACTCTCGTAGCAGAAGGGATCAAGGCCATTCAGCAGGCCCTGCCGGACACTGAATCCTCGTACCGCGACTGGATCAACACCGCACGCAAATTTGGCGAGGTTCTGGGTCGTTATCATGGGCTGGACGCGACTGGAGCGGCGGGATTGAAGGCCAGCATGGCGGAGCTGCAACGGGCCACCGACGAACAACTGATCGCTTGGTCACGCAAGCATTACGCTGACCTGCCATCACTCCCAATAGTCAAAGGGCCAGTGATGGTTCATCACATTCCCCGTTATCTGGAACGGCAAAGAGCCCAAGGTTCTGGTCGCGTCGCGTTGCTAGTGTTTGACGGTCTTGCCATCGATCAGTGGGTACTCGTCCGGGAGTGTCTTGGCCGCCACGCCCCAAATTATGGCTTTGATGAGTCCGCTTGCTTTGCATGGATGCCAACGCTGACCTCTGTATCGAGACAAGCCATTTTTTCTGGTCTGAAGCCACGAGAGTTCACAGAAACGATCGAGACGACTGCATCTGAGCCGGCACACTGGAGCAGGTTTTGGCAGGATCAAGGACTCAAGTCGAACGAGATCCATTACCAAAAAGGACTGAAGCGCATCGACCAACTGGAGGAGCTTGAATCCTCAATCGCAAGCTCGACAAAGGTGGCTGGAATCGTCGTCGACACCGTTGACGAAATTGTTCACGGCGCAGTTCTTGGCAAACGCGGAATTGCCAATCAGATTGAAAACTGGTGTGACTCCGGCTTCGTTGATCGTCTGTTCGAGCTTCTGCTAGCAAAAGGATTTGATGTTTACCTGACTGCGGATCACGGAAACGTTGAAGCGATCGGCCAAGGCCGTCCTAAGCAAGGCGTTGCTGCAGAAATGCGCGGAGAACGTGTCCGAACCTATCGCAACGAAGCGCTCGCTGCTGAGTCTGAAGCCGTTTGTCTTGGTACCTATCGTATGGAAAATACTGGTCTTCCAGCAAACTATGTGGTCTTATATGCAGGTGGTCGCAGTGCATTTACTCTCCAAGGAGAGCAATCTGTAGTGCATGGCGGACTCTCTATAGAAGAGCTGCTGGTGCCGTTTATCAAGATAATTAACAAGAAGAAAGACAAATGACAATTGCAAACTCATCTATTGCATATGATAGATATATTCGACTTGAATGGATTGCCGAGGCACTAAAAGTGCGGGTAAGTGGAAGCAATCCTGATGAATTAGAAAAATATCTTGATGGGGTAAAGCTAGGGAAAGAAGCGCGAGTCAAGTTAAAAACAAAACTGAAATTGCTGTGCTTAGAGCCAAGAGTTGAACTTCAAGATTTCATAGACCGAGGCATTAACAGCATAAGCAACTCATCTACTTCGAACAGCGTCTTGATTTTCGCTTGGGGCTCAATTATTGTTAACAACATGTTTTTCGGCAAAGTTTCGGAAACTATTGGCAGGCTCTCAAGTATCCAAGGCGTATGCTCTTCGTCAGAGGTGTACCGCCGTATGGGTGAGTTATATGGTGAACGCCATAACATTAGAGTGGCGGCTCAGGCTGTTATTCAGACGCTTGTTGATTGGAAAGTTATCACCAGAGAAAAGAACGAGTCTAAATTGACGCCTGCAGAAAAGGTGAAGATTTCTGATCCGGAATTGATTCTATGGTTGATTGAGGCATTAGTAAGACAAGCAGGTAGACCCTTGCCTATTGAAATGCTTAACTCGTCACCTATTGCATTTCCTTTCGCTTTTGATAACTCTCTTCCGTATCTTGTCTCCAATAGCAAAGAGTTGGCTTTGCAGCAAGGAGGAGCCAATCAGCAGCTTGTAGCATTGCATGATCAATAATGACTGCAGTTGCTCCATTGAGCTGATTAGCCATCAAGAAATAAGCTGATGGAGTCCTGGCATGAAAGAAAGTCTACAAGAGCAGTTGGCCAAGTTGGCTAGGTCCGGAGGACTTCAGACAAACTCGACTGGTCAAGCTACGCATCAGCAACTTCAGCCAACAGTTTCTTCTAAGACACAGAGTCCCCAACTCTCTACAAATTCATATGAAGCCCTAATTCTGGAAATTGAGGGACTTCGAACAGCAAACACTCAACTAGCCGCAGAGCTCAACTTTGTTAAGGCCAATCCAAATGCTGTGTTGAGTCAATTGCAGGAACAACACAGAGATGTCCTTACGCGCTTGCAAGCCGCAGAGAATTCCAATGGCTTATTGGCAGAAGATAACTTGCGGCTGAAGCGCGAGCTTGCAGAGTTACCCCACAAAGATCTGATCCTGCGTTGGAGAGAAAAAGCTATTCAGGCAGATGTGATCATCCGCGAAGCCGATGAGTCAATGGCCTTACTTCAAAAGGCTCGACTGCAACTTGAGGAAGATCGAGCCGCCTTTGAGGCCGATTTAGTTCGTCTTGAGGCACTTGATGAAGCAACAGAAAAGTTGTCCGCCGCACAGCGTGAGTTAGCAGAATCTGAGGCAGAAATTCGACTGCGGATCATCGACTCTGAAAGATCCGAAAAGAAACTTGCCGTCGAGCGATCTCGTTTAGAAAAATTGTCAAACGAATTGAGTGATCTACAGGCGCGTGTGGGGCACTTCAGAGGAATCGAAAAAGCGCTGCGATCCCTAGAAGAAGAACACACGAAGGTGACCAGGCTCTATGAAGCGGGAAAGACGCGCATTCGCAATCTGACGGCTGAGAAAGATCAAGCCTTACAGAGCCAATCTTCAGCTGAGGTGAATGCAAAAAAAATCAGCCGTGATCTGAAAGATGCTCTCAACATGCTGGCTTCGACGCCAGACGGTGAAGTCATCATCCGATCATTTGAAACAGTCCAATGGCTAGTCAGCCACTTCGAGGATCCCTATGAGCGTGTAGTGCCGAAGCAAGTCCTTCTGATTGGTGATGGGCCTTGGCCAATCGATAACTTCACGGAGTTGCTGCAGGAGGTCGGGTTCGATGTTTGGCAAAACGGCTGTGATGCTGACATTGAGGTCGTGATTGTTGGACGAGAGAACTGGTCAGAGTCTGTAATTGACGCTCAGATCGAAGAACGATATGGTGAATCGTTGCGGGTCTACCCACAAGAGTTATTTGTGATGTTGCTGGCAATGCAGGCGGATCCACTTGAGATCGCAGATCCTGAATCCTTGCTTAAGTTTGTAGACGGACACCCAGTATTTGAGTACCTGTTTAATCAAGAATTTCCATGGCCTGAAAACGCTTTTGAAGACGGCCCCCCCGCCACTATAGGAGAAGGTTTCGACGGTGAAGATGCCTCGTCGCCGTTGTACAAGATGGGGTACTCCGTGGCGCAGCAAGTTGCCCTAACTCCATCACGACGACATGACTTGCTGGAAGAAACATACGCCGAAGAGAGTTTGCCTTGGTGCATTTCGGATGAATACATGGAGGACTGGGGAGAAGCAAATTCGCGCAAGCGTCTTCGACGTATTGCTTGGCACCTGCATTTGATGACCAAGCGCTTTAGACGTCACATGGAGGCAGTCGCTCGATGGGAGAGTGATTTAGATTGGCTCAAGCGGACTTACTACAAGCCGATCCATCGATTCCGTTGGCCGTCGTAGCAGTCCCCTAACATTGCTAGGCGATACCCAAGATCGAGGACTACTCAAGCTCATCCCACTCTTCCGAGTGTTCCTCTAGCCATCGTGCAGGTGGACGCCAGACTTTCTGAGCGCCAGCTGAAGAGACTTGCATTTCAGAGCTGAAGCTTGGATCAATGCATCCGTTTTCTTCGAAGTAACTAGAAATATATTTGAGCGTATCTATCAAAAAGACTTCTGAGCTGATAAATTTTTGCGAATCCACTTCGTATCGACGCATATCACTCAGCGCGTAGTAGGTGTCTGAAATTCTGCGACGCAACCAATTATGCGAGGAGTCCCACGCCAATTCCATGGAGCTCAAATAAAAAGTAATTGAGCGCGCCAAGTCAGCAACATTTACAAAATTAGACGCTCGATCTTCTTTTGCCATTCGAACGATCTTGCGCTCGGCCCAATCGGTCAGATACTCAATGTCTTTAGGCTCTGGGTATTGACGGCTCATTTTCTGAATCCTCTTCAAAAATTTCGGTTGCTATCTGAGTAAATTTTGTGAGGATATTACTGTTCAATTGACGTACATCCCGCTAGGAGAGGAATTCCGCCCCTGCATGGCTTCAGCCATGAAGCCAACCATCTCAGAGATCTGCATCTCGCTTGCATTGATCGCAACTAGGGACTGCGATTCATCCTTTTCATTCGCAATCAGTAGTGCCCCATGACTTGAGGGGCTGAGATAACAACTCGCCACCTGTTCCAACGCATAGGCGAAGTGCTCGCATTGATCAGGGGTTAACTTTCCAATGATTTCTGACATCCGAGCCTTCATGGCTTCCTTGTCGCACATGATCTCAGTTGGTTGTGAGGACACAGCTATTCCTTTCAATGGAGCAATGGAAGGGCAAAGCGCCACTTCATCAACTCTGGCGACCAGTTGCATTCATCTCGGTCTAAATCATCGTCAAATTTTTCTTCGAACCAATCTTCGGCCAATTGGTAGGCTTCGCCAATTTGCTCGTAATCAAGCCGTCTGTTGACCTCGATGAGATCATCACGAGCCGCTTCGTTGCCCAGGGCTACTGAGATGAATAGCCACTTGTAGGCTTGATACAAGTCATCTGAGCCGCTCGCAGATTCAAGATAGAGCTTCCCAAGACGATGCTGCGCACCGGTGAAGCCTAGATTCGCATCGGCCTGGTGCCATTTGATCTCCTCCGTTACAGACTGGAAGCTAGGGCAAAGGGTGCTGCACTCCGTTTGCATATCAACCCCCGGTCATCAACTTCTTGAAGCGGGACAGCAATGAGCGCCTCTCAGTCGCAGGAGTTTGACCCCATGAGGACTTGGAGATGGTCGGGAACGCTTGCGCAAGTTGTTCTTCAACATCTTGAACCAACGAGGCTTCAATATTGGCAATCTGAGCGTTAAGCAGTCGCTGTGAATGCCTTGTCAGCGAAACGATTCCAGCCACCTCGTTAGAGAGCCAGCGCAAGAGAAACGCCCAATAGACATCCATCTCGTCTTCGGACGATGCCATCTCACACAACACCTTCCAGACGTACCCTTTGGATACTCGCTCCATGAGCTCCCAAGTGATATCGCTGAATTTGGTGGTTGTGAGTGAAAGCTCATTGAACTTCTCAAGCATTTCCTCAGGGGTGAAGCTGTCCTCATCAAAAACAATCGGGGATGTTGAAGAGTCATCTTGCTTTCGAAGGAAGGCAGGAATCTCAAAATCATCTATGTCGTGAATTGACGAATCGCTAATTCGTGAAGCCGCAGCGGTTCGACTGGAACGCCAGACAGCAGGAGCTGAAGAGGCAGAAAACGCAACCGAATCTGTTCCGGTTCGGAGAATTCGTGAAGCAGAGATTGAGTACAGCACGCGTGGCTGCTCAACAGTACCCAAACCTCCCCAGCCTGCGGCGCTCATTTGCTTGATCTTTTGCAGCTTCGGCAGCCCTTCCGCCTTCTCTTCTTCCTCGCGAACATGGACAAGAAGCAGGTTGGTGTACTTGCTGGCGAGTTGATATTTCAGAGCAAGTTCTTCGGCAGCCTTCTCATCTGTGATGCTGGTAATTTCAGCCCCCGCAACCATGCGAGGCAATGCACCTGTTGAATTCCAGTCGATTGAAGGTGCGGACTCTTCATTCAAGACGTTTTCAACCGTCCAGCGCAACGTCGGAGTTGCCGTTGGCTTTTTCTTGAGTCGCGCATGAACATGAATCGTCTCATCTGAAAAAACCTGCTTGGGGAGCTTGGATTGCCAGAGGACTTCGCCTTCCCAGTGAATGGCAATCGAGCTCGTCCGAGCAGATCGGATTCTCTGAGTCATCCGCAGCACCGCTTCCGAGATGCTCTCAGAGGGGGTAACCAACTCGCATGCGCCACCTGTTTGCTCGGCCAGATCCTTCAGCAAGCTTTCGGCTGGCGCACTACCTACCCCAATGGCAAAGATTCGATGGTTGCTGATCTTGGCTTGCTTGACGATTTCTTCGATTTCCCAAACGTCGCCATCGGTAATCAGGAGAAGATCACAGCCTTCTGTGTAGGCCTTAGTGAAGCTGATTTTGAACGTCGATGTCAGGGCCTGATTCAGCTCCGTACCGCCCAAGTCTGCCGCTGTGTCGTGAACAGCTTTAGCCAGCACGTTCTTGATGTAGCGCGGTGTGCATTTTTCGAGTTGATTAGATGTGTGAATCACCTTCGAGCCGAACTTGCTGTAGGAAACCATGTCTTGCTCAGTGAGCCTGAGGATCAGCTCATGCATCGCTTCTTGCGCTTGTTCAATGCTGTCACCCTGCATCGAACCAGAGCAGTCGACAAGGATCTTGAGCCCCAGAGGCGTCGGCTCTTTTTCTTGCAGCTTCGGGCAGAAGCTCGCAACAACTGCATACGCCCCATCATCTTCACTTGCCGAAACGAACGACTCACCCTTGAGCTCTTCTACGGTGACAATGAAGTCGCGATCAAGCAAGCCACCCTTTGCAAGTCGCAGGCGAGTTCCTCCCTCAATTTGCTCCACATCAACTTGATGACTCGGGCAGGCAATATTGCCTTGTGCCATTTGACCAAGGATGTCGAGAGTGGCCGTGAATGGGTACTCGACCAGTAAGTCCGTGTCCACCGTCTGGTGCGGAGCAATATGTCCATCAGACACCTCGTCACCATACCGCTCTCCGATCACGGTGGGGACAGTAATGCGCACCCGCCCTTTTTCAAACCTGAGTAGCTGGGCATACTCGATGTTGATCACTGCTTCTTCGCCCGGCTTGAGATTCCCCAGGTCAGCTGTGTACAGGCCAAGAGGAGACTTCTCCAGCATGACAGGGGTGTCACCGCTTTCGATCGCCTCTTCGTACTTCTTTTCCGCCTTCTTCTTGGCAAGAGCTACTGCCTGCATCCGTTTGCCATTGAGCTCCACACCGAAGCCCATCAGGTTTGCACCCCATCCCGCCGGAAAGGTGTAGCTGGCTTCGATCGTCTCATCTGAATCATTCAGGTACCGCTGCTTCACGAGCATGGTGAGCAGGAGGCCTTCAAGTTTGCCCTCGAGATGAACAGATTTGAGGGAAACGTTTTGGCCGTATTCGTTTTCGAGACCTGTCTTTGTTTTCATAGGACGCTCCAGCTTGGTGTTGTTAGTTGAGGGGAGATGTAGATTCCGCGTCCCTCGTTTCGCGGTTGGAAAGGGGTGGTACTTGCTCAATCATTAAGGGCCACAAGCACCACCGACAGTCAGGTTTCGCATCTACAAGGCATCACCTGACTGCCCATATCACGTAGGCCCACCAATCAGCTCTCGCCGTTGTCTTTTTTCATTACTCGCTGTGTTGCTGCCATAACTTCCTTGAGCAGCATCCGAATTTGTTCTGGACTCATACCTGCCTCCTCAGCAGAAATCTGTATCTCAATCCCAGGCATCACATGGAGGTGCGTCTTCACCTCCATCGAGCCTGGCTTCCTAGTGCTGGTTGGGGGAGCTTCAGCTTCACCATCCATCACCTGCCGAATCCGCTCCAGCGGAACCTTGGCTTCAGTCAGTTTCTTTACCCGCAGGAGCTGGTCCAGATGGGTATCAACGTAATGAGCGGCCTTGGTTTCGCCGATCGGTCTGTCCACCAATCCGAGTTGGATGTAGTAGCGGATCGTCCTCTTCGGGATGTCCGTCAACTGACTCAACTCGTCAGCGGTAAAGGTCTTGGTGTTCATGTTCAGAGGGGCGTTTTGAATTATTGTAACAGTTGAAAGTGTCGTAATCAACTGTCGCAATAAATCAGGCCACTTTTACCGAGAACCATCACCCAAACCAGAGGGGCAGACTGACTAGAGGTCAATGTAGGTAGGGCTGGGCTCAAGGCGTGAGCCTGGCCAGCGGAAGAATTTGAGATGTCCGGGACGAGATCAATTCCCGCTCAAAAAAGTCGGGAATTCACACCGTAGGTGTGGCTAGCCGGAGCAGATCAGAAGTTGACGACCAAGCCGGAAATGTGGTCTTCTGAAAAAACGAAATCAACGCCGAAAGGAACAATATGACAACAACGATCAACGGCCTGATTAAGCTGGCAAAAGACGAGTGCGCACGAGTGGCCAAGCTGAAGGATGTGCGATACAGCCCAACCATGAAGACGGCAATTGAGTCTGTCTTGGAAATGGTGATCACGAAATCTGGCAATGACCCCAAGGTGATGGAACTCGCTGTGAAGGTGCGCGAAGCTCTGAAATCAAAAAAAGCCCCCAGCAGCCGAGTGTGGCTACTGGGGGCTTGCATCATTTGAAGGCCTGCGACTGAAGCTCATACCAACGCTGGAGCGCAGTGAGCATAAGTGTGGTCTGTGCTGCATCCTTGCTCAGCTGTTCACAGCTCACCGCTACTGCATCTCCCTGGGGAGAAGGTAGAGGGTCGGCGCGGGCTGGAGCAGTTCCGACGGAAGCTTCGGAAACGGCGGACAGATCCCTGCCACCGGCTGAGGGGCCGTTGCACACCCCGCTAACATGATTGTCAGGCTGGCGATCAGCCAGCAGCTTTGAACTTTTCGCGAATTCACGTGAGATCTCCTGCGAGATTTGAAGTTGAGACTGCCGAACGTCGGCGACGTGCTGCTCTTGCTTGGCCTGCGCCTGGGCGATCGTTTGCTTTTCAGCGTCCCAGGCTTTCTGAACACGAGACTCTCCCATTTGCATTCCGCACAGCAATGCTGTGAGCAGCAGGAGTGCATCCAGGATGTGTGACCAGTTGGCCAACAAGAATCGGTTGAACCAGTTCACGGAGCACCTCCGTCCAAGGCCAGCAGGTTGTGCTGCTTGATCAGACCAATGACCTTGTCCGAATAAGCCGGATCGGTGGCATAGCCTGCCTGTGCCAGCGCCTTGGCAAATGCCTGGGCCGTGGTGCATGCGAAGCAAATCTTGTAGCGCGGGTTACGCTTAAGAAACGCCGCGTGATCATCCACACTGGCTTGCCAGCTCGGATACTTGCGCCACAAAGCAGGCACCACCACCCACTGACCCTTGATGAATTCCTTGGTGTTCAAGGTCAGGGTCTGACCGCGCCAGAGGCTGTCCGCCTTGATTCCGAAGAGGTTGTTGCCAGTCTTGGTCAAGGCAGACTCACCCCAACCAGACTCAAGTGCCGCCTGTGCAATGGTGATACTGGCGGGAACGCCACTTGTCTTAGCTGATGCAACGGCAGCCGTGGTGAGCCGCATGATGAATTCACTGGGATTCACATGAGCTCCTTCAAGTCTCTGGCTACCTCATCAATAGAGTCGTCTCGGCGCTTGTCGATGAAAGAAAATGTCCAGCGGACCATTGCCCACCCAGGCAGTCCACACGCAAAGATCAACCCACCCAAAGCACACAGCCCCATGGTTGAGAACGCCCAGTGGTGCAGTCCAAAGTGCTCGACGGTCATCGCACCACCACCGATGCTGGACACCACGGTGCTGATTAGCCCAACGGCCCACTCCCGTTTGTTGCGAGGTGGCGTCATCAACATGACCACCACTGCAGCCAGGGTGGCTCCACTGGCAGCCGCTGCAGCGGTTCCACCAAATGCTTTGTAGGCCACCGCTGCTCCGGCGACCCCACTGCTTGTAGGTTCTGGCATTCGTTTCTCCAAAAGAAAAGCCGCCAGGGCGAACCATGGCGGCTATGAACAAGATAAAAGTAAAAAAGGCAGCGCTCAGGCGGCGACAACTGCAACGGGAAACGGTCTGCGCTCTTGCTTTAGGGGCACAACAGCCCCCATATCCCCGCCAGAATCGACAAACGCGAGCTTGACCACATCGACCCATGAGACAGAGTCATACCGAATCGCATCAGACTCGATGCGCGTGAGGATCAAACCTTGTGTCTGGTAATAAAGCGCGGCTGCCATGACAGCCAAGTTATGTGAGAACGCGTTGTCACAAGCAGCATCCCAGTACTCTCCCTCAAGGAACAGGCAGGCCCCCTTGCAGAGTTGAACCACCGGGCAACGCGGGCATTGACTGCGGGTACTGAAGTGGTAGGCCGTATCAAGCGCAATGGCATCGAACTGATCGACATGCCCGATCTTGTGATGGGTCGATGCGCTCATGTTCTGGCAGGTCGTGACGTTGCCTTTCATGTCCACGGCAATCGAGTCATCCCGGTCCATGCCGCACTTCTGTCCCAGTGCAGCCAGTGGCCTGCACTGGGCCTGCGCGCGCATGAATTCATCGACCTTGTCGCGCATCGTGCCCACAGCCATGCCTGAGCCGGTGACCAGTTCCCAGAACACCTGATGGAGGTAGCGGTCGTGGTCTGTACCCTTCAGTGCCAAAGACATGCCGCCCTGGTCATATGGCAGCATCACTTCCTCGGTGGCCAGCACAATAGCCCGCACAGGCAGATCGAGCTTTTCAGCGAAGAACTGGCGCACTGCCTTGAGGGACTGGTTGTGACGGTGCAGTACGGTATTGAAGCTCATTCGGTCCAGTGGCATGCGCCGGGACACCCAGCGCTTGATCTGAGTCAGCATTTCGGGATCGTCTAGCGGATCTGGTCCACGGTAGGACTGTGCAGGCCCGTCATGTGACAGGCCAATTCCAATGTCCAGCTTCTCCACCCAGGCAAGCTTCTCATCATCGAAGAGCGAACCATTAGTGACGATGGACAACTGGGCATTGGGGTACCGCGCCTTCACGGCTTCACCCAGCGGCTTGAGCAGTTTCCAGTAGACAAAGGGCTCGCCACCCCAGAACTCGATCTTGACGCCATCGCCTTGTCCGTCCTCGCCACCAGCAAACCAACCCTCAAGCTGCTGCATGAACGGCAAGACGTCCTCAGGGTGGCCGTCAATGTCATGGGGCTGGTGCGCTTGCGAGCAGTACTGGCAGGCGTAATTGCACTTGAGGCCCAACTGCAGTTTCAGGTGCCGTATGGCTCTCGATTTGCCTGCCGGGTTGTTCGGGTGATGTACATGCCAGAAAGGCTGCCACTGCATGTCTTGTTTGGGAAACGCCTGTGGCAGAGGCAAAGACTCACCGCTGTCGGCCCAGATCAGACTGGAATCTTCGGGGTCATAGATAGCCTGTCGTTCAAAACCATTCTTGCCATTGAGAGTGAGTGTGAATTTCATGGCAGGAGCTCCTCGAATGCGATTGGATAGGCCTCACGACAGACCTGCGCAGGATCTGCGCCAGCCATCGTCTTGAGGTTAAAAACATGGCGACCGGAGACTTTTCCATCAGGATTGGTCACGAGCACTGTCATTCGCAGATTGCTGTCATCGAGCTGGACCACATCGACGTCATAGCCAGGCCGGGTTTGTAGATTCAGATTCACGGGGTCTCTCCTTTGAGCTCGGTGTAAAGGTCAACATAGTTGTGTGAGGCCACCCGCAGGGTGACCACCAGAAGAGTTCGCTCCCCCTTGGCGTTGAAGGGATTGGTTTCGTGCCAAAGGCGCGATGGGTGCAGGACAACCAGGCCTGGTACGGTCTCGACGTAGTGAACCTTTTCCCAAAAAGGAAACCCCGCCATCGGGCGGGGGTCTTGCAAGATGAGTTCACCGTCACCAACGGTCCAGTCGCGTGCGTTGGGCGGACTTCGCTCCTGACCACAATCCAGGTACAGGCACAGCACATGGTCACAGGTGTGGTGGTAATGAGGCTGTGCGCGCATGCCAGGCTGGTAGTGCACAGAGATGCAGCGCGCCTCGATCCTGAGATCCTTGGCATTGCGAACCCCATGCGCTCCCAGCAGGTAGTCGCGGTAGGTGTCTTCCACCCAGCGCCGAAACCGATGCCAGACCGGGGGCGCATGCGATTCATGCTCGGCATGAAACAGGTTCAGCTGCACGCGCAGACGCACATCCACATCCGGCAACCCGTGCTCGGGCGGGTTAGCCTTGTGGTTATGAAACCGCTCGACGGTGAAGCGCCTAAGAGCTTCCATCTCGTCAGGCGTCCAGGGCGCGGTGTCTTTCAGAACCGGAGTGGGCCAGAGATAGTCGATCAAGTTACACCTCCCGAATTCGACCCGGCACCCACTTCCGAACCAAAAGCCACCGCGATGCGCAGAGCGTTGCAGTAACGGGACATGGGACGCGCGGCATGCGCCATGCAGCCATTGAGCTCCACCATCCGATTTGGTTTGACCAGCACGGCTGACTCGATCTCGCCCTGTGCATCGAGCACGACCAGGTCCCCGCCCCAGCCCGGATCCCACTCGGCCACGGGATACCAGATCACGGATCTGGCCGTTTGCAGGAATTCGGCCGGGAAGTCCCTGTGCAACGATGCCTCGTCGCCGAAGGCCTGAACATTGACCCATAGCCGTGTGATCGAGCTGTCAGGGAAAAAGCGCTTCTTGACTTGCTGCGCTGCCATCGCCATGGGACCACCTCGGGCCACAAACGCATCGAACGTCAGCTCCGGACGCCAGGCCCCCGGGTCGTAGTGGTGCTTGTGGGTGCCCGGCAGCACGAAGTTGCGATGCCAGAACACACCTGGGGCTTCAGCATGGGCCTTCCAGCCGAACACCAGGGTCTGGCTCAGCAACCACTGCCGACACTCGGAGGTCAGCTCCGGTGCAATCAGGTCGTCAACTATGCGCATGGTGTTCTCCCGAGATGGCTTCAACACGGAACTCGAAATGGATTTCCACGCTCGCTCGCGTGCCGTTGTAGGGGTAAGAGTGGTGGGCCAGATAGCTTGGGAACACCAGCAGCATCCCGGGCTTGGGATGGATGATTTCCGAGCGCCAGCCTTCCCATGGCAACCTGCGGCTGCCGTAGGCTCCGCTGGGGTTGATCAACACAAAGGCCCCGGAATAGTCCTGGCGCGCCGGATCAGGTTTGGCATCGCCATCTACCCAGTAAATGGCCGACAGGTCCGTGTCTTCAGCATGCAGCGGGATGAATTGCCCAGGCTGGGTGATCACCTCACGGGCTGTTTGCCAGACAGGAACGCAGCTAAAAGTTTGCTCGATGGCCGCATGAACCTGAACCATGAGTGGGTCCAAGGCATCAGGCCAAGTGGTGTTTCCGATGAGCGACTCTCGGCTCTTTCGCGCCCAGGGTTGTCCATCCCGATTGAGCCTTTCATGAAATCCCATGGCAACTTCGATCATTTGATCGCGCTGTACATCACCGAGGTGCAGGTATCCCTGGAAGATCCTTGCAGAAAACAGTTCGCGGATCATGAAAGCGTCACCTGCGCGTCGGCGCAGCCGGGGTAGAACTTGAAGCCAGCCTTGAGGCGCACTGTGTCGCCTGCTGCAAGTCCCGTGGTCAGGACCGTTGCGGTTGTGGTGCCACCCTGTGTCTGGCGACGACTGATGGGCAGGTAGCCATTGACGCTTTCGAGGAACACTTCCGCATCGCGGGTGCTCACGTCACCAATGCCATCGAGCATGTGGACCGTAAACACGGCCGGATCGCCTGCTTTCACAGAGGTTGGGGCTGTGACCCGCAGGTCCGGGAACTGCATTTCACGTACCTGAGCCGAGGACTGGTAATCGGTCTGCTCCACATCCAAAGGATCGACCCCTTCGACCAAGCAGCCACCGAGCGTCGGATGCAGGTTCACTGTGACAAAGCACTCGTCAAACGGGCTGTCAGCAAAGGGCACATTGAAGCCGGTCAGAAAGTTGCCGTTCCAGACATGCCCGGCAGCCTCAGGCGCGGTGAACCGCGTGGACAGTGTGTAGATGTATAGCGGTAAGGGGTCGATGAGGCGTTTTTCTGCCCAGCGGTAACCCGTCATGAAGGACTGGCGATCGGACCAGCCTCGGTTGTTGCGCAGTTCGCGATATGTGAAAAACTGCTCTGCCACCACCTGGTAGGAGTTGCCATTGACTTCAAAGTCTGGGGTCAGTCCCGAATCAGGCCTGTGACGCAAACCAAAACGCATGCGCACCTGCTCGGTGGTCTTGTCGATCAGGAGATGGATGGCGTAGTCCAGTGTGGTCGAGAGCTTGCCAGCGCGCACAAGAAAGACTTTCATGTGCATCTCCTTCAGCAGCAACCACAGCAGGCACAGTTGCAATTGCAATTTGTTCGGCAGTTGAAGGCCGTGTTGCCGCAGTTGCAGTTGGTGTAGCTGCCACAGTTGCAGTTGCAATTGCAGGCTCGGTACCAGCGGTGATACTCGCCCCCGCCAATTTCGTCTTGGGCCAGGTAGTAGGCGTCGTAGTTGTAGCCCGTGCTGGGCACAGCGTTGTAGGCGTAGGTCGTCCCTCCAGCGCCGTCGTATTGGGCCGAGTTGGCACAGTAGTTAAACCCCAGACCCCAGGTCCACCAGTTGGTATTGGAGGGCTTCCAGTACGTATTGCTTGCGCAGTTGCCGGTTGGCAAGATGCCGTTGCAGTTGCCCGCCAGATCGTCGTAGTACTGGTTGCTGCGTCCCATCTCGCCGATGTCCTGACCATCGTTCATGCGATAGCCGGTGTTGCGAGCGTTGTCCGCCGCACCAGACTGTGACGAATAAATCACTGCACCAGTACCCATGTACAGATGACCTGTCATCGTGTCACCGGCTTTGGCCAATCGACTCGACAAATCGATCGGTACGGTGGCATTGCCAGTGGCATCCGGCGCGTTGCCATTGACTGAACGCACAAAGGCTGTGGAGTCATAACCATCGAGCTTGTCAGCGTCGGCGGCTTTCGCCGTGATGCCCAGGTATGCCGTGTTGTGGTTGTGCCCCAGCGCCGCATATGCGGCATCGTGGTTGTGACCACTCAGTGCAAATCCAGTGGAGTCGATGCCATCCAGCAGATCTGCATTGGCCACCTTTCCCACCGTGGCCGACAGGTCAATGACCATCTTCCACGTGACGGGACTGACCACGGTGAGCATGTAGAGCTTTTGCTCATCGGTCCTGAAACACGGCATACCCAGCTGCAGATTCACAGTTGGGAATGCCGTTCCACTGGAGAGTGACAACGCCGTCTTGTCATTGTTCAGGATCTGCGACAGCGAGTCCGAGAGCGTCGTAGTGGAAGGAATTTCGGTGTAGTTTTGCATTTAGTACCCTATCAATACCCTTGGGCAACCCAAGAAATGGCTCCCGTTACGCGGGTTCCAGAGGTGTTTTCAAGAATGGCGGTGAAGCCAGTGGTAGAGACTGAACCGAGGATTCGGGGAATGGCGATGGTGGTGCCGCCTTTGAAGGTCAACGTGACTTCCGGTGCCACACGAAACTGCCTGGTGAAGACCACGGTCACGCCATTGGCGGCTGTGACAACCTGCGCCGTGCCCCGGTCAAAGACATCGGGAACGTCCACCGTCACCCTCAGGCCATCGATGTAGCCACGGTCGGCATTGCTGGAAGTCAGAATCGCCCTGAAAAGCGCCCGCTGGTAGGTGTAGTCGCCCTGAATGAAATCCCTAAAGTTGGTGTACCCCGGGGGATGTCCGGACTCCAGGATGTCCATGAAGTCCTGATCGGTGATTTCGGTGCTGGCAACGATCATGTCGCTGATCACTCCATTGGCCCGGCGACGATACTGTTCGGCAAGGTTCAGGGCTTCACTGAGCTTCAAGGTCTGGGCCCGGCGCAGTGCCTCTGCAATCGCAAAGCCCTCACTGATGGACAGTCGGTATGCAACTGTTCTGCCCAAGCCCTCGGCAAACAAGAAGGCTTCCGCTACTCGCTTGACATGTGAGCGGGCCAGCGCATCACTCATCCCAAAGCTCTCCCTTTGAGGCTTGGTCACGGCCTTGGAAGGCTTTTCTACAAAGCTCAGGCTCTCCGATACCCGCAGGATGTAGGCAATCAGGTCCGTGTATGTCTCAGCCAGCGCCAGCGTTTCGTACTTGCGCAAGGCCAGTTGCCTGGCCAGACCT
The DNA here is from genome assembly GCF_003063575.1 of Limnohabitans sp. Jir72. Lineage (GTDB taxonomy): Bacteria > Pseudomonadota > Gammaproteobacteria > Burkholderiales > Burkholderiaceae_C > Limnohabitans_A. The sequence goes on along the minus strand of NZ_NESC01000002.1, from coordinate 97,636 downwards.
TCGGCCACTTGAAACACCTCGAACACGGCCTTGGTGCCTGTGCGTGCGTATTTCTCCGAGAAGGTCAGCGACTCCACGAAGCGCAGCACAAAGGCGATCAGGTCGGTGTAGGTCTCCACGAAGCTCAGGGTCTCGAACTTGCTGAGAGTGAGCGCCCGGCTGGGCTTTTCTGCCAAGGCCAGGGTCTCGGAACTTCGCTTGATACCCAGCTTCTTGGCGAGCTCTGCAAAGCTCAGGTCCGTAGCCACGCTCAGCACGTAGACGGCCGGGTAAGCCGTTGACCAGTTCTTGCCTGCCGTTGCGCTGCCCCAGGTGAACGTACCAGAGGTCCAGCTGTAGTTGGCCCCTGGGGAGCTGGAGACGTTGACGGTCTCGGCCATCTCAAGTGCCCGATCAGCTCATGGTGAAGGTGAAGACGGCCGTGAGGCTGTCGTCCACACCCTTGTTCACCACAGGGAAGACCACTCGGTCGAACATGATGCCCGCCGAAGCGGCATTGAAGACACCTGCTTCCGTGAGCGCCCCAGTAGCGTCACCGGCCGGGTAGCTGGCGGTGAAGGTGAACACCTTGGTGCCCGCCGTGTGGGCATAGGAGGCCGCATTGCGCTTGATCTCGGTGACCAGCGCAGTCTGCGTGGCAGCGGCAGCAGTGGTGCCGGTACCCATTGCGATCCAGCCCATCACCCCAGGACGACTGGCCGAGTTGCCAATGGCATCTGCGACGAAGTCAAAGCCGCCGTTGACGATGATGTTGTCCTTGTGCACCACCTCGACCTCGCCCGTGGGCTTGGCCAGCAGCAACGTGATTGAGCCCTTGATGCTCATGCCTTCTTCAATCATGGAGTTTTCCGTTTCTTTAAACAAAACGGGCGCTGCACCTTTCGATACAACGCCCGGAATAGTGGGAATGAGAACTAAGTTTTGGTTCAGTACAGCTTGAGCGCCGTGTAACCGGCTGTGGGGAGCAAAGGACTGCTTGCGCTTTGAACTTCTGCGCCCATCTTTCCGACAAACAGCCTGCGCTCGGCAGCGGTCTGGCACACGCCAATACAGACTCGATCGCTCACATTCACGGGGTATGGCACCACGATCCGGTTGAACAGGTGGTCTTCCAAAAAGAAGCTGCCAGTCGCCGCATCGAACCCGACAAGCAAGCTCACTGCGGCACCAGTAGCTGTCCAGATCACCGAAGTGGTGATCTGGTTCGGGATGAACCAGAAGCTCACATGGAACACCCCCGGAATGCTCACACCCCAGGAGATCCGGGTTGTGTCCTTGATGAGTACCCCACTGCCGTAGCGACCGTCGCCATAGCTCACACCGATGGCCTCACCACTGGCGGGACTCCCGTAGCCTGCCAGCACCCCATTGAGACGCCAGCCGTATAGCTCACCCGCCTGCAACGTGTCTTCGCGGGCCATCTGAAAGCGGGCCTCGATGCTTTTGAGTGCACCGTCATAAGTCCACTGCCGTTTGCCCGCATTGCTGCTCCAGACATAGTTCGCCGTAGACCAGGTTTCCCGGTCGTCCAAAGTGGCCCCGATGCTGGCCAGCAGCGTGTTCTGCGCCCGGTAGCTGGTGGGCAGATTCACCTCGAACAGATACTCAGACTGCGCCACGCCACTGTCCATGCGCAGCACGTCCAAGCTGTTGACCGATTCCACCGATGCGAAGTGTTTCACCCCGGGAAACCGGGTGGCCTGCGCATCGATGGTGACCAGTAGGTTGGCATTCTGAGGCTGAGCTACAACAGTTGAGACGAAGGTGGCATCGTTAGAGTAGATGCCGGGCGATGCGATTGCCTTGATCCAGAAACTGCGCTCACCGTCAAAGCCCGAGGGCAGCGTGAAGCTGCTGGACTTGACCTCGGCAATGAAGATCGAAGTGTCCCAAGCCGTGCCTTCGCGCAGCTCATAAGCCACCACCTCCGGCTCCGCATTGGGAAGCCAGCGAAACTCCAGCCGGTTGGCCGACTGCACCACATCGAACTGACGTACCGCAGCAGGTGCCAGTAGGGTCAGACGAAAGGTGGTGACGTGCTGGCTGTACTTGCCCGAGGTGTCGAACGCCCGGATGAAGTAGTTGTACTGACCAGATTCACTCTGGTCATGCACGAGCTGGGTGCCAGCGGTTTGCCCAACCAAGGCGCCAGCATCCCAGCCCGTGCCCACGCGAACCTCGTACCCTGCCAGATCGGCATCGGTATTGGCGCTCCAACGAAGTAGCAGATCGGTCGTGCGACGCAGCACCACAAAGTCCTGCACATCGTCGGGCGGCTGCAACTTGCCCAAGATGGTTTGACTCAGCGTGGCCGATGCCCCAAGCTTGCCGGACACCCCTACGGCCCGCACGGTGAACACATAGTCCCCGGCCTCTGCGTTACGAATCTCCAGATAGGTGCTGGAGACGCGGGGCAAGGTTATGGTGTTGCCACCATTGACCCGGTAGCTCACCTGGTACTCCAGGGCCCCGAAGACTTGCTCCCAGCCCACCTGAATGAGCACCATCGCCTGATTCTTAACCCGGTAAAGACTCTCAGTGACCGTGAGACCCGTAGGGGCCACCGGCGTAGTTGAAAGCACCGTGATGTCGCGCGGCTGCAGTGCCAGCCCACGCTCGATGGCGTCGTACTTGCTCGGGTTATGGGCCAGTGCCGTGACCTCATGGATGCCTGGCTCGCTCTCCGCGACCTGCACCACCCTGAACAGTTGCGTCTCCACTTGGGTGGAGGCCAGCACCCAGATGGCACCCACCTGAGGTTCCAAAGAGAATGCGCTGGTCACACCAACCGTTCGGCCAGACAGGGATCCGACTTGGCGTTCCTCCACCGCGCCCGTGGACAGCAGCACTGAGATGCGCCACGAACCGGCGGGAAGGTCCTGGTCCAGCGTGACGCTTACCGTGGTTGCCGCAGCGATGCGCCCACCCAAGCGTAGGCCACCCCGGCTGCTGTCGGCCACCTTGATGACATCGCCGGGACGAACAACAGCGCCTTCCAGCCCCGTGCGGAAAGTGATGATTTCCGATTCGGACTGCTCCGAATACAGCAGCCACTTGCCGACCCGGTTGGCCTGGCCCCGTGACGTGCAGCCCATGGCCACCACATCGGCCTGCACCACGCCATAACGTGCAATGCCTGCCATGTCTTCGACGTATTCCACCTTCTGGCGGTAGAAATCATCAGGGTCCACCCAGCTGACCAGAGCCACGGTGTGCCTAGCCTTGGCGGACGATCCTTGGGAGGCGAACTCGCCACCCAGGACATTTGCAGCCGTGAATTGGTAGACAGGATCCTGGGGCGCATCCTGCGTGACAGTGATTGCTCCGCCAGACCAATAAGCCATGCCCCGAAAGATCGAGGCCATGTCCTGCACCACCTTGTAGGCCTGCTCGCGGCTTTGCAGGTACAGGTTACAGGTGAAGCGCGGCTCATAGCCGCCCAGCCCATTGGGAACCAGCTCGTCACAGTAGCGGGCCACCCGGTACAGCGCCCACTTGTCCACTTGCGACTCGGGAATGAAACTGCCCAGCCCGTAGCGAGTATTTGTCACCAGGTCGTAGAAACACCAGGCGGGGTTGTCCGTCCAAGCCACCTTGAAGGTCCCGTCCCAAACCCCGGTATACGTGCGAGTCTCGGGAAAGTAGTTCGAGGGGATCCGAACACGCAGGAGTTTGAGGTCATAGCTACGCCGAGGAATTGAGGTGAACTGAGAGGCATCCACCCGCAGTGCCATCAGGGCGCTGTTGGGGTAGCGCAGCTTGCTCTCGATGACCTCGGTGTAGGACTCCAGAAACGTCTTGTTCTGCAGGCTGGTCTGAGTCGAATCGGCAGTGATGCGACGCAGGCGCACGTCCCAGGGACCGGTGCCAGTCAAAGGGATGTAGTAACTGCGCTGGTAGCGTGAGGTGGTCTTGCCGGACACCTTGTCAGCCAGAACCTGGACATACCCCGCTCCGCGCGCCTGCACGTCGATCGCGTAGCTGACCGAGGTGCCGTTGAGGTCTCCGTTGGTGGTGTCTTGCAGCGTCAGGGTTGGGATGCTGACCTTGATGCGCACGGCATCTACATCAGGGTCGTTGATGGATCGCACCACCGGCTGGTTGGCCTTGCACTCCACACCGACGGCCACCTCGTTTTCTACCGAAGAGAAGCCTGGGACGTAGCTTTGTTGCTGGGTACCGGGACGGGTTTCGAGCGTGACCCCCGTGAAGTTGTAGCTGCCGTCCGGGTTCTGGATCGGGGTGTCGTCGAGGTACACCGAGTGCAGGCCAGCAGCCAACCCTTCGATCTCACCCTCGCAGACCAGGTCCACCACCCGGGCATAGGCCTTGGAGCGCAGGCTGTCCGGCGCTTCCTGTGCCACACGGGCGCTGCCACCTCCCCCCTTGCCGCCACCGCCTGCGCCAATGATCAATCCAGACTCAGGGGTGCTCATACCGCAATATCATCCACATCAATGCCCGCGCTGATTACGGCCGATCCGACGATGAGGCGGCCGTAACCCACGGGTACGGGATGGCCCTGCGCCGTGGTGTTGACCGCCCCGTTGAAAACATAACTAGGCTGGTTCTCAGGTCGCTCAGATGGATCCTGTGCCTTGGCCGTTGGAGCAATCATCTGGGCCACACCTCCCAAAATCATGGATGTGCCCACCGAATACAGCGTGGCCTGAGACAGGAACGAGCCTGCTGCGGCCCAGCCCATCGGGTTCCACCAGGACACCGCGATCAAGGCAGCGCCCAAGAGGATCTGACCCAGGCCATTACCACCGGCGCCCGAGACGACCGGCGCGATGGTGATGCGCTGCTGGCCACTGGGCTCGTGCAACCGGTCCAGGCTCAAAGCATCACGCCCGGCCAGTACCCGGTAGCCCACCCCGCGCTCACCCGAGGCCACCAGCTCACGCTCGAAACTGAAGAAGTTGGCGCACAAGGCTCGCACAGCCTCAGCCGCTGAGGCCACCGCCATCCTGTGGCGTCGCCCGAAGCGCTTGCCCAGTTCACCGAGAAGAAGGATCGTGACCATTCAGAAGTTGATGTCTTAGGGTGTGGGTGGTGATCTTTTGCCAGTAGCCGCCATAGACATCGCGACTGGAAAGCCTGCCCTGCAGGTGGTGCAAGATGAGTCCGTCGCCCAGGTAAATAGCGGCGTGATTCGGTACTGGCGATGCGACCTGCATCAGCAGGACGTCTCCCGGATTCATGTCGTAGGCCTCCACCACATGGAAGCCTGCGCCAGCGAAGTTGTCTAGGTACAGGTTCCCGCCGCGCTTCCACCACTCGTCAAAGCGTGCGAAATCTGGCAGGTCAATGCCGCGCTCCTGGGCGTACCAGTCCCGGATCAGCGAGTAGCAGTCGAGCACGCCATGCGCCCATTCGCGCCCCACCAGCGGTGCGGCATAGCCTTGCGGCTGCAGTTCGGTCCATTGCCCGGAGGGGAAACTCACGATGAACCAGGGCAGCGCCGTGGCTTCGCAGGCCACCCGGTCGGCCTGGCTGGGCTCGGGGCTCAAGTTGGGGTGGGAATGAAACACCCCCACGATCTCTCCAAGTTGGTCGGCGCGCACATAGTCTTCGGGGTGGATCACGAACTGGTCGGTACCCACGCCAATGTTGCGGCAAGGGACATAGGTCTCCCGGCCCTTGTGAATGACGAGCAGGCCACAGGCTTCGCGGGGAAACTCCCGAGCAGCATGCGCCAGCGCCAGCAACTGGTTGGTCTCAAGCATCACCGGATCAACCCCGCTGCAGGAAACCCGCCAAAGGGCAACTCGGCGTTCGCCCCGAAGCGCTTCTGACAGGACACCAGACGTTTGCCACAAGCATCCTGCGCTCGTGAGCTCACGGTTTCATCATTGGCGTTGAAGTACGCGGTGCCGGTGTAACCGCACTCGGCACCCCGGTACTGCCAGGGGCAGACGTTTTGCACGATCTGCCGCCGGGGCAATGACACCCCTTCCAGATCAAACGCTGCGGCCAGCTCGAACTCGACCACATCGCGGGTTTCACGCGACTTGCGGTCAATGAAATACACATCGTCGGCGAATTCAGCAGTGGCGTCCGCTGTCGGATTGGCCCCAGAGATAAAGTTCACAGCATCCAAATACTTCAGGAGCGTGCGCTTTCTGGTGACTTTGGCCCCCACCAGGTCCTGGTAGGACAGGATGAGCGCGGTGATGCTTCCTGTGACGTTGGCCACCTTCAGTTTGGGGCGCGGCACCTGACCGTTGCCGTTGAACTCGAAGCCTTCGGCTTGAATGGGAAACGGCTCGTAGGTGTTGCCCTGCCAGACCACCTGACGGCGCAGCTCATTGGTACCCGCGTGAAACCGAACCACCCCCTCGTTGAAGAGAGACAGGTCCAGCACAAAGAGCTCGATGACCGCGCTCGGGGCCAGCTTCTGAATTTCTGAGGTGATCGCTTGGCTGGTCATGACAGATCAAACACCTGCCGGAAGGTGGCGTGGATGTTTTCCAGATTGGGTTCTTCGATGCTGCGGCTCCACTCCTCACAGAGGAACTTGCCCACAATGCCGCTCGGGGTGGTCCAGTCAAAGGACTGCACAGCGCCCCGGGAGCGGAGAAAGTTGTCGATCGCTGCAGCCTCTAGAGTGGACTTGCCCCGGAACTCCAGCGACCAGACCTCGGGCTGGGTGTTGATGCCATAGGCCAGGCGCTGCTCGTAACCATCGCCAAACGAGACCTTGCGGACATTGGGTTTGACGGTGAGGGATGCCCCGATCGAGGCGATCCATGTGAATGTCGCCATGAGAGTCTTTCAATACATCACTGCCGACGCGGGTCCAACAGACCACCAGCCCGCTTCTGGTTGAGCAACTCCTGGCGTACCGCGCTGGAAATAGCCCGTCCCAGGTCCTTGCCCTGCCCAGCACTGCTGGTCACTCCACCCTCGGCCACATTGACTGAGATGTTGAAAACGCTCCCGCCCCCGGATGAGGATTGGTTCATCGTTACGGGAATCGAGCGTCCATCCGGCAGCGGCACATAGGCCTCGGGCTTGGAGCCCTCACCAAAAACTGCAAGCTGAGGCGTGGATGCGATCCCACCGCTTGCATATGCACGCAGAGGCAATGGACCTGCCGAGGTCATGACGCCTCCATCCGCGAATCCGAACATGCTGCCTAAGGCTTTCGCCATCGGCAAAGTGATTGCTCGTTGAATCTGGATGCGAATCAAGTCTGAAATGATGGATGTAGCCAACGACTTGAAGTCGAGCTTGCCCGTCATCACAAAATTGGTGAGCGCATCGGTCATGCCATTGAAGGCTTTGGTGGTCACCGCTTCCATCTGCTTGCCCACTTGCTCGGTTTCCTCCCCGAGCGTGCGGAGTGCTTTGGCAAATCCAGCGCCTGGGTCTGACAACTCCAGCGCTCGTTGGCCCAGAAGCTTCGCTCCATCGGAAGCTTGCCGGGCGGCTTCTTCAATGCGTCGGAAGGATTCAGCCAACTTGTCATTGCCCGGGGTGGCTTCCACCAGTTCCCGTGCCTTGGCCGCGAAGTCGGCCAGCTCATCCGCACTGGACTTTCGCGCAGCCGACAGTCGTCGCAATGCATCGAGCTCGCTGATCGAGCCTGTCTCGCGCAAAACCTTGATCTGCTCCTCGGTCGAGCGCAGTTGTCCCTGGCTCCTGGCCACCTGCTCCTGCAAGTCTTTGAGCGTTTCGCCTGGCAGCTTGATCTCGCGCTCAAGGTTGGACTGCTGGGCCTCACGTTCGAGCCTTTCCCGGCGCAGGGTGATCTCAGAGAGCTTGTCCTGGAGTTTGAGCTTGTCCTGGGTGGTCTTGGCCACAGTGGCCAAGCCTCGTTTCAGGATCGACTCCTCCTGTGCATAGATTTCAGCGAGGCGATCAGCGAAGTCCTGTTGAGCATTCAGGCGTGCTTCGCTGGCTTCCCTGTAGGTAATGAAGCCTTGACTCTCATAGAGATCGATGATCTTCTGACGATCTTTGAGAATCCCCGTTTCAACATCGGTCAAGCCCTGTAGCTGTTTGATGTCGCTCTCGATCTTGGCCATTGCCGCAGCCGTGAGCGCACCAGTGGCCGAGTTGTAATTGAGCTTTGGTTTCTTGGCTTCAGACGCAGCCTCTGCTTCACCTTTGTTGATCGCATCGAAACGTTCCTTGACCGCATCAGCGAGCAAGGGCATCTTCCACAAGTCAACGTAAGTCTGGTTGGCCTTCTCGACGATCGCATTGCGTTTTTCCAGTGCGGTCTTGAGGGTGGCCTGGTTCTCCTCGGAGAACGGGTTCAAGCCCTTGCCACCGGCTAAAAAGGTGCCGAGCAATTCGATGTCGGCCCACACCGCCTCAAAACTGCCAGTGACCGCTTTGGTCATCTGAATCACGGCACGCAGCGCATCGATCACGACAGCCATGCCATAGGCCGCATCTTGAGCCCAGGTCTTGAGCGTGCCGTCATCACGCAGCTTCACCATGGCATCAGCAGTGTTGTGCGTGCCAAGCACTACGGCTTTCAGTTCCCCAACCAACTCTTCAAGGGCGGGCAGGGCTGCCGTCACGATCGTCTGAGCGACGAAATTGTGTTCGGCCCGCATACGACCCAGTGCCTTAGAGGCTTTCTCAGCAGACTCGATCTCTGCGTCGGTGAGTCGAATGTTCAGGTCTTGATTGGCTGCAAGATCCTTGAGGAAAGGAAGAAGACTCGCCCCAGACTTGCCAAACAACTCCAGTGCAATGGCCGTCTTGCCTGCGCCATCCTCAAACTGGGAGAGCTTGAGGGCAATGTCATTCATCACCTCAGCTGGGTCACGCAAATTCCCGCCTGAGTCCTTGGCCTTTAGCCCCAGAAACTGCAGAGCCTGTGCAGCGCCCTTGGTTTCATCGTCCACTCCTGCTAGGCCCTTGGAGAGCTTGGTTAGGCCCACCCCAATTTGGTCCATGGCCACGCCTGAAATGGTGGCCACGGGCGCAAAGCCGGACAGGGCCGTGGCGCTCGCCCCAGTCTGCTCAGCCAGGTCTTGCAGAGCGGCCACCGTTTCCAGTGTGTGAGCCACCAACTCCTTGAGTGCCCCCACAGACTCCACTCCAATCGCGATCGCGAAGGTGGTCTTGGCGACCTCGGCGACTTTCTCAAGCGAACCCCGCATGGATTCGGCATGCTTTTCTAGAAGGTGGGCGCTTTTACCCAAATCTTCACGGAATTCAGCCGTCTCTGCAGCGAGTTTGACCACCAGAGAGCCGATATCAGCCATGCTTTTTAACTACCTTGTGCGAGAACATGGCCTTGAACCTGGCCACATTGAGAGGGGTTTCGTCTACGGTGCGCTTTTTCTCGAGGAAGGGCATGAAGTCCTCGGGCCTGAATGGGCTCGCATCCTTTGCCCTGTGGGCGTTGGCAAATGTGGAGGCGACTACGCCAGATCTGTAATCCGCTCTGTAATCCCCGAATGGCTCCAGTTGGTAAAAGGCCATCCACTCGGAAAGCTCATCTGAGCCCATCCGTTGCAGCAATTCGCGAACCGTCATGCCCAATGCAAGGGCAAGACGAAACACAAAGCGCCGCGAAGGTTGGGCGATCAGGCGTTTTTTGCTGCTTCTACCTGGTCAGAGCCAATGCCATTGAGTCGCTGGGCTACAGCAAACACCCGGTCCAGTGCTTTGGCGCTTTTGCCACCAAGCACTGCAACGTCAGCGTCTGAAAAAAGGCGATGACCCTCTACATCACAAAGCGCTAGAGAGACGAGTCGAGCTCGCACGTTTTCAAGTCGCCCTTCCTTGCCAATCAAGCTCGCCTCAAAGGTATCTCGGTCAGTGCCCGTCATGGTTCGAACTAGCACCTCGCCACCCCACTCGGGGACTTGCACTGTTTCGCGAGGCAAGTCATCGCATTGAAGAATTTGTTCACGGGTCAACATAGTTTGATTCCTTAGGCTTCGGTAATTTCGCCATCGATTTCGATGGTCACGGACGCTTGCACCACGGCATCAACGCCACCCTGCACGCTGAAGTGCGTGACATAGCCATAGAAGGACCATGTAGCGGGATTGGTGTCGGTGAATGTCAGCTTGAACTGCCGACGAGTTCGGTTTGCACGATCCAGACGCAGACCCTGGTGAATAAGGTCGTCGGGGTTGTAGTGCATGGTCAGGGAGAGTTGGCCTTCATCGCGCAGACCCACTCGCTTTTCTTTTGAGGTTGATCCCAGATTTGTCACATCAATGACGGCGGCTTGACCTCCTGGCCCTTGAAATGAAACCACGTTAGGAATCGTCTCAAAGGTGGTGGTGCCAAATCTGGCGATCGTGATGCCTTGTGCGGTAATCGCAGTGCTGCTCATGCGTTAGCTCCTGTTTGTGATGCGGACTCTCTACCGGTGGTAGGTGTAGTCAACGCTTACCCGGTACAGCCGGGCCTGTTCTTCAAAATCGGAGAGCCCCATGCGCACATCGGCGACGGTGCTCTTGTCTGCCAAGAGCGCATCCAAGACTTGGTCTTGAAGCAACAAGGCCTCTTGATACGTTCTGGCATAGGTGTCGACCTGCACGCGCACGCGCTGCAAGCCGTGAGGACCATCAATGCCGAAGATGTGTTCTTGCACGATGGGCGTATAGACGATGGCTGGGTACTGTGCGTCTTGAGCGGCGACAAGCGCATAGACCTCGCCAGCCGCCAAATCCTTGATGGCGTTGTAGAAGTCCTGCATAGTCACTTTCTGTTGAGCGCTTTAGTCTCAAGCTCGATGCGATCTGACAGGCGGTCTTTCATTGCTTGGACAGCTTCGCGTCGCTTGGCCTCAAGGGCTGGTCGAAGGAAAGGCTGTGCCCGCATCTTTCGCGTGCCGAATTCCAGAAATCTCCAGTACCAGGCATCCTGCGAAAGGGTGCCTTTCTTGCCTTGCTTGAGGTACTTTTTTCCATGACGCACGGTCACAAAGAATGTCTGTCGGGTCAGGGTTGAAAGCTCAGGGATGTGTTTCATGATCACTGAGCGCTTGAGCGTTCCCGGTGGAGGCTGATTGGGTCCCAGCGACTGAGCCGCCCTGGGAGCACGCAATCTTGCCTCGTCTCGAATGACTTTTGCTCCCGCGTAGACGGACACTCGTAACCCGTTCTTGGCAACTCGATCGGGTAGCTCACGGAGTGCCTTGGCCAACTCGGCTAGCCCTTCGACTTTGACCGTTTCATGCTTAGCCATCGTCAAGCCCTTCCGACGCCAGCAGGATGATCTGCGTGCGCTTTTCATCCTCATTGAGTGCCGAATGAATGTTGAAGATCCGTGCCTTGTAAAGCACTCGCATCTGTGCCACCTGTTGAGGGTTGTCAAAAAGGCTCTGGTACCGGACGATGATCTGATGCGATAACTCCGCTGAGATCCGGTTGGCAATTACGGCTTCTTTTCCAGACAGCGGCTGGATGTCCGCCCACACAGTAGCAACATCAAGCCAGGATCTGCATGGTGCCCCGACACTATCTTTGATGGTGCTGGGGCGCTGGATTTTGATGCGCCGTGTGAGCATGCCTGCGCTGATTGGGTTCATATGAAGGAAACCTTGAAAGGGTCAAGCAACCCATCTACAAAAGGCAACGGCTCAATACGTCCACGAGAGAGTGCAGCCACTTCCTCTCGATGCGCATACAGGCTGCCAACTCTGAGCTTGATCCAGCTCTTAATCCCCTCGGGAACCGATGCCGCCGTCCCGTATCCAGCGTCGAAGGTGACGGATACCGCTCCAATTTGAGGAAGAGCAATCGGCCAGATCTGACCGAACACAGGTGTGATCCTCGCTGGTTCACAAGCTGTGTCGACCGTGTAATTACTCGCAGGCATGGACTGGAGTACGCCTGCCATGTCGAGGTAGTTAATGGACACCACGTTCAAGACGGGTGACTTTTGGATGAGGATGGCATGCCCAGGCAATGAGAAAGGCTGTCCAGCGGGCACGCCCATGAGGCTTGGTCCGGGAAAGCTATCCATAACCAGTTTCCATCGTGCAGACATCAACTGCCTGTTGGTGATGGTCTCTGCTGCTTGTCTTGCTGCAGCGATCAATGCTTGGATCAACCCATCGTCATCATCGAAATCCACCCGCAGATGAGTCTTGGCCTCTTGAAGAGAGACGGGCTCGCCTGCGGGAGGGGTGATCAATTGCATAGGCATGCGATTGGTCTCCCCTCAGAATCAGACGACTTGCGCGACCGCTGCCTGATTGCTTGCATCGCCCGCTGCGAACCGGGGATTGAAGCCGAGCAGCTGCGCAGAAGTCAGGCTGGCGGCAACGCCCACAGTCACCGAGAGGCGAACGTAGGCATAACCGTTTGTGACATCTAAATCCTCAGGACGCAGATTGATGATGGCCTGCTTTGCAGAGCCACTACCGGCCTGAGTCAGTTGAGTGATGGCCTTTCCAGTTACATCCTTACCTCCGGTGCCGGAAGCATCCGTTGCCTGCTGAATCTTCGCGTCGAGCGTAGCACCAGTGCCAAGGACACCGCTTTGAATCAGCGCTAGCAGGTTGTGATGGTTGCCTGCAGAGACCCAACCTGTCGTTGCAGTGCCCGCAGCTTGACTGACGGGGTCGAGGGTGGCCAGAACCGAAAACAGTTCGCTGCCTTTTGCATTGGGAAACATCAGAGTTCTCCTTATTGTTCAGGCGACGATCAACGTGCGCCAAGTTGGACAAAGGGCGACATGGTCGTGCTGCCCTTAGCGGGGGAGATCGGCGCAGCGATCTTGGATTGGCCATCCATGCGGAATGTCGTGCGAAATGCAGTGAGATCCGCATCGAAATACAGGTGCATGGAAGTTGCTGTTTGCATGCCACCTGCCTTGGTGATCGTCTGGTAGTAAGACAGATCAGCCAGCAACACATCGCCCGCAGCGGAGAAAGTGTTGGCGTGCTGAGAGACAAATACAGGACGACCGAGCAAGGTGCCGTAGGGCGAGACCTGAATGCCTCCCGGATTCATGCCAGTAGGCAGGTAGATCGGGTAGTTGCCCAAGGTGAGGGTGAACAGTGCAGGCAGCACATCGTTGTTCACGATCCAGACGGCCTTGCCAAATGAGCCGGGTGGCAGGCGCGAGATCATCTTGGCCAGGTTTTGTGCCAAAAGCGTCTGCGTTGCTTGACCCGACTCCTTGGCCACAGTCACGGTCGTTGCGTTGGTCATACAGCCAACAGGCAAACCAGTGCCGGAGCCAAACAGGATCGACTCATTGGTCTTCCAGCGGATGGAAGTCGCAATCTTGTCGGGTAGATAGGTGGACAACGCATTGGTGTCGTCCAACAACTCATCCGTCACAGGCACGAGCGCCATCAACTTTTTAAGGCGCAGGGTCGACAGGCCAAGCACTGGTTTGGTGCCAATCGCCGAAGCTGCCTCACCTTGCCAATAGGCCCGGATGCCGTTGGTACCCCAAGGCGTGGTCTCATCCTTGGGAAACGCCATCGTGTTGCCTGTGATTTCCACGTTGTCGGTCATAGGCAAGAGGGAGTCCTCGCCCAGCGACAGCTGGAAAATCTCTTGTGCAAACTGAGGAGGAACCAAGAAGCCGCCATCTTGGGCAGAACCTTCGTTGCCGAAGGAGCTTGGAGCCACGGCACCTCGGTTCATGCCGATGAGCAGACGCTCATCAATCGAGGCACCAGGATTTTGTGCATGGCGAACAGTTTTAAGGAATTCGCCAACGCTCTTGAAGCCATGCTTGAGGTCTGCGGCTGCGTTATCCACAACTGTGATCACAGAAGCATGGGGCAGTTGAGCCGTGTAGTTCATCTGCGCTTCTTCTGAGATCAAGGCTGCCTCTCGATCGATAGCAGCAGAAGTTGCCTCGATCTTTGATTTCAGGGCTTCAAATGCACTGATTTCTACCTCATTCATGTCACGCTGCTCAGCGGCAGCGATGTCGGTCAGGGAGCGAGCGTCCTTGACCAGGGTTGCTTTGCGAGACTGAAGCTCGCGGAGTTGCTTACTCATGGATTTGTTCTCCAGAAATGAAAAAACCGCCAGGTCGAAATGACTCAAGGCGGCGACAGGGTTTGCAACCAACGGGTCGCAGGTGGGCGCACCCCTCAACGGAGGAATGCAATAAAAATGAAATGAATCAGATCAAGGCGAGTGCGTCTCGCGCTTGTTTCAATCGCGATTGACCGCGTGGCACAGAGGTCTTGATGCTGGAATGCATCTTGGCAAGGACTTCATCGAAGGTTGAAATTCCATCGACCATATTCATTGCTAAAGCTGCATCAGCGCCAAGCACGCGACCTTCGCCCATTCCATCTCTGACATCGCTGATCGAGACTCCTCTTCCAACGGCAACTGCTTCAACGAATGCGTTGTAGTAGTCGTCCACACGGGATTGCATGAAGGCCTGTGCCTGCTCGTCGAGCGGAACATACGGGTTGCCTTCGACCTTGAATTTGCCCGCTGAAATCAGGGTGGGCTTGACCCCTTCTTCTTCCAGAGCCTTCGAATAATCGAAGTGGGCTTGCCACACACCGATTGAGCCCACCTCGCCACCCGGGGTGACGTAGAACTCGCTGGCCGAACAGCCAATCCAATAAGCAGCAGACGCCGCCAGGCTGTTGGCCACGGCAATGACCGGCTTTTGGGCGCGGGCCTTGACGATTTCGCTGGCCAGCTCACTGACTCCATAGACACTGCCACCAGGGCTGTCGATGTCGATCAGGATCTGGCCCACAGTGTCATCGGTCAACATCTGGCGCAGGACCGAAGTGAACTGCTGGGTGCTGGTGCTGCCCGGCCCGGAAATGTCATCGACCATGTTGCCGCGCTGCGTCACCACCCCGTACAGGGGTAGCACCGCGATGCCCGTGCCCGTGCTGGCGGCTGCCATTTGTTTTCGGGTGTCACGGATCAGACGATCGGTGTTGACTTGAAACAGGGTCTCGTCGTTGGGCGGCTCGCCCGCAGACCAGCGCGTCAGGATGCCGGACATGGCCTGCAAACGCTCGGGCATCAGCGCCCATGGCGTGGTCAGGAATTCGGAGAGCAGAAGTTGTTTGTTCATGTGTTCATTCCAAGTTGAATCAGGGAAGTAGCCAGTGCGTTTTCCTCAAAGGGCTGTGTTTGTTGTTGCGCCCAGGTACGCACATGGCTCTCATTGAGCCCAAAGGCCTGGGAGATCAGATGGATCTCATTGGTATCAAGGACGCCTTTGCGTGCAATTCGCCTGCCCAATCGGCTTGCGTTTGACTGCACCAGCTTGCGAAAGCGCATGCTCATCTCCTGATCACCAGAGGGTGCATCGTTCTCGTTGGGCTCTGAGTCGTTGGGTTCGTTTTCCTGCTCGACCTCATCGGCGTCCTCTTCTTCCACCATGTTCAGCGGGCGAAGGGGTTGGTCTAAGCCTTGCAGCGGGTTGAGGTTTTCTGCAATCCGTGCCTCGTTGCGGGTGAGCCAGCCGTTTTGGATACCGCTTTGGTAGTAGGCTGAGCGGCTGGCCGCATCCCCGCGCATCAGGTTGGCAAAGTCGAACTCGACTTCCAGTTGGTCACCATCGAGCATGAGGTCCGACTCGATCGAGGCCTCCCAGCGCTCGGCCCAAGGCGTCATGGTGTGCATGACGAATTCCAGGCTCTGCTGCTCGATGTTCGAGAATGTCGCTCGATCCAAGTCCGCGATCATGTGTGGAGGCACCCGGAACAGCCGGGCGATATCCGTGATCTGGAACTTGCGCAGCTCCAGGAACTGGGCGTCCTTGTTTGTGACCCCCACCTCATGGAACTTCATTCCGTTTTCCAGCACCAGGACTTTGCCCCGGTTGGAGCCGGACTGCGCCGCCTGGTAGGAATCCCTGAACACCCGCTTGGCCTCAGGGTCCTTGAACGTGCCCGGAAACTCGATCCAGCCGCCCGTGGGTTTGGCGTCGTTCGTGAAGAACCGCGCCCCGTAGTCCTGAGCGGCCAGTGCTATGCCCAGACTCTCACGGGCCAACTCGATGGGGCTCATGCCCATCAGACCGTCCGAGGACAGGCCGCGCAGGTGCCAGATCTGCCCACGTGGGAATACGGTTTCATCCCCGTTTTGCATGCGAACCCGGTATCGGAAGTCCCCGCTGTCCATCACCTCCATGCGCACCCGATCTGGGTGAATCGGCATGAGCTCGGTGATTTCTCCCTTGGGGTTGGAGATGATCTGGCAGAAAGCATTGCCTCGCAAAGCCAGGTGCCCCTGCAGCATCTCGCGCCACTCGAATGGGTTCTGGAACCGGTTGGGCTTGCGGGCCAGAAGGCCGTAGAGCCAGTGATCGATCACCCGATCCTTGCCTCCGTCCTTGCGCTGGCGGTAAACCACCACCGGAAGAGATGCCATGGTCTCCGACAGGATGCGCACACAGGCATACACCGCCGCGAGCCGCAACGCCCCGTCAGGCGAGACGCGCATGCCTGAGGCGCTGCGCACCGACACCGGTTCAAAGAAGAAGTCTCCCCAAGGGGATCGGTCACTGCTCGAGGCTCTGAATCGATCGATGAATGTGAAAAGTCCCATTGCCTCAGAGCACCATCAACTCATAGTCGGATCCGAGCACCACCGAGTCCCCCGGTTTGATCGCCCTTGAGAGGGCCATGATCAGTGCAACGATGCCGTCTATCTTGTTTTCTGCTCGCTCCTTGCGTGGATAGATGTTGTCTTTGACGTCCAGATGCGCCACCACGTTGCTGGCCATCCAGGTCAATACCGGGTCGCCGTCATGGATGAGCTTCTTTTGCAGGACCAAGGCTTCAAGCGTCTTCATCGGTTCGCTGAAATTCAGCACCGTGGGGCGCACCTCGATCATGGGCAGGCCCTCGGCTAGCATCCGGGTCGAGAGCTGCGTGGCCTGGAACGGGTCGAAGGCCACCGCTTGAATCTCGTAACGGGTTGCCATGTCCAGCAAATCCGACTCGATCCAGCCAAAGTCGATTACGTTGCCCGGGGTGACGATGAGCCGCCCCGAATGCATCCAGCCGCCGTACTGGCTGTTGCCTGCGCCGTTGACCGTGTCCTCGGGCAGGTAGTACTTGCCAAAGGTCACGTAGGCGTCCGAAATCTCAGGATGCCGGAACACCGCCACCAAGGCAGCAATGTCAGTCTTACTGGCCAGGTCCAGGCCAATCCAGCAGGGCTGGCCTTCGAATTGCTCAATGAATATCCCGTGCTCGGTACAGGCATCCCAGGAGCGCATGTCCATCCAGGCCGTGTCGGCGTTCACCCATTCATTGAGGTGTTTGGTCTTGAAATTGTTCACCGCACTTGGCAACTGCATCGCCTTGGCTTGCAAAGGCCCAAGCACCTCCGAGCGCACCGAAATGCCCCAGTTGGGATTAGCCTTGATGAGCGACTCTTCAGTCGTCCAGTCATCACCGTCATCTAGTCCGTAGATGATTCCGAATTGGGTGTCATCCTCGAACACCTCATCAAGCAGCTTTGTCACAAACGAGCGGACCTCGTAACAGATGCCTGCACGGTTACTACCAGCCGTAGTAATGACCCAAAGCAGGGAGTTGTCCCGTTTACCGGTACCAGTTTCAACAACGTCATAAACCGTGCGGGTTTTATGCGCATGCAACTCGTCCACACAACCGAAGTGAATGTTCAGACCATCTAGCGTGGAGCCCTCAGCCGACAGAGCTTCAAACTTCGACCCCGAGGCCATCACGTTCATGTTGTGCGCACCGACATTCACCGAGAACCGATTACGAAATCCCGGACTGCGACGCGCCATGGTTTGTGCGTCCCCGAAAACGATACGAGCCTGATCACGTGTTGTGGCCAGTGAGTAAACCTCCGCACCACCTTCGCCATCAGCTGCAAGCATGTACAGCCCAACAGCAGAAGACAAAGTTGATTTGGCGTTTCCTCGTGGAACCTCGATATACGAGCGACGAAACCTTCTCGTCCCATCAGCCTTCACCCAACCAAACACCGTCGCGAGGATGAATACTTGCCATGGCTCCAAAGTGATGGGCTCACCTGCAAGAGGGCCTTTGACGTGCGGTAATCGTTCAATGAACGCACACAGGTTGTCTGCCGGGTAGTAGCTCTTACCGCTTTTGCTTGTGAGCTTTGGATTGAATTGGTAAGGACTGGACTTTCCCTTGAACCTCTTCAAATCATTGAGTTGTCGCTTGCAAGCTGCCTTAACCCATTTGCACGCAAGAATCTCTCCGGCCACGACTCTCTCTGCGTACATCTTGGCAATGTCCGCATAACTGTCTTGTGCCATTGAAGTTATCCCGCGATATCAGCCCACGGATCCAAATCGTCATCTGCTGCCTCCATCGGCAATGTGACTCTGGATCGAGATGCAGGCGTGAACCCCATCTCAGTAGCGGCTTTAGTCATGATCTGTGCCTGCTTATTGGCAATCGCTAAATATGGCGACTGCATCGGCACACCTGTGTTTGGGGCTTTAACAAGCAACCCAGTTTTTGCAATGCCCGCTTGAGCCTTTCGATAAAGGTCTGCAGCACATGCCCAGACCTCAAGCACCGACATGTCCAACTTCTTGAGCAAATTGGGCGGTGCGCACTCAAGCGCATATCTCCAAGCTGCCTTTGCCCCATCGGGCATGTAATCAGGTGGTTCAACCAAGTCGCCAATTGGCTTTGGTTCGCGCAAATTCGTGCGGCACTTTTGAAGCGTGCCTTTGATTTGCTTAACTTTGGTGGGTAGCGGTTTTCGACCGGCCATAAATATCCATCTCCGGGGGAGCCCCCCCCTAGTTCAATTTGCACGCGCAAAAATTTGAGCTGGCGCGCGCATCTTTGGCCGCTATCCCTAGAGATTTAGACCCCCTACCCCCTAGGGTGGCGTCGGGCAGTCTCTTGCGCTGTCTTTCGGTTGTGACAGGAGACGCACAGCGCCTGCAGATTGCTTGGGTCGAAGCGTCCCCCGCCATCCTTGATTGGCTGAATGTGATCAGCCACGACCGCTGGTGTTTCGTTTCCTAATTTGGCGCAACCCTCACACAAGGGGTGCATCCGAAGGAAACCCGCGCGCAGGAGCCGCCAACTCTTCGATTGGTAAAAGCCCAGCTCGGTATCAAAACTACGTCTTGCCCGACCGTATTCACGGTGAGTAACTGAGCGGTGTGAATCGCAGAACCCGGGTTTATCCAAGACAGCCATACATCCCGGATATCTGCAAGGTGTTGGTGCGCTTCTTGGCAATTCCAGCTTCTTTCAAGGTATTTGAGACAGCCTCGCTTAATGACTTGGCTTCACTCCAAATCAGAGCGTCAATGCTCTACATCGCAACGCACACAGGAGATTTCAGTGATTACCGAAGCAACCACCTTCACCGTCGACGAGCTTGGATTTATCCAGATCGCCTTGAACAAGGTCTTGGTCGCCGTCGCAAACGGCGAGCTTGACCTCAACGACCTGGCTCGCAAGGAACTCGCTAACCGAGGGCTGGACAAGCAAGGCCAGTGGGTTGGCTTTGACAAGGCCAATCAGATTTACAACGCGTGAGGAAACAAGCCATGAAGCAACCCGACAAGCAAAAAGTCATCGAGAAGATTGCGCTTGATCACTTGTTCATAGAAACGCTGGAAACCCAGCACCGCGATCGGCTGGACTTTCATGACGTCTCGGTCTGGGCGGTCAAGAGCGCACTTGAAGCCGCCTATGCCGCAGGGATCGCAGCAGCACAAAACACATCAACAACATCGAAAGGCAAAAAATGAAACTGACGGACACCCAGCGCAGCCTGCTCGAAGCAGCGGCCAAGCATCCTCAAAAACTGTTGACCGACTTTCCAGCCAACCTCAAGGGCGGCGCACTCATCAAGGTGCTCACCGCACTGGGCAATGCAGGACTGGTTGTGAGATACGAAAAAGCCCCCGAAGGCAGCATGCAGTTGGCGATCACACCGGCAGGTCTTGAAGCGATCGGAAGCGCGCCAGAGAAACACCCCAAGCAACGCGAGGGCACCAAACAGGCCACCCTGATCGAGGTGCTCAAGCGACCCGACGGGGCCAGCCTTTCCGAGATGGTTCAGGCCACCGGCTGGCAGCAGCACACAGTCCGTGGTGCCATGGCCGGAGCATTGAAGAAGAAGCTGGGCTTGAACATCGTGTCAGACAAGACCAATGGTCAGGAACGTAAGTACCGCATCACCACCACAACCGTTTGAGCACCTCATGAACCCCATCAGCATCACCATTGAATCCAAACCCACAACCATCAACTTCGATGGCCGCGAAATGCAGGTGCAAAAGCTCAGCATCCCGCTGCCCTTTGGCCGCAAGCCTACGGACATATCGGACATTGCCGCTTGCGGCGTCGAGGCGGTCTACGTGACCGAGATCCGGGAGATGGACCCCGAAGAATTCGATGGCTTCAAATTGAACCTTGGAAAGTCTCGCGATTGGCTCAAAGGCAAGGGAGGCGATTACTGGGATGGCAAGTTGTGCGTGATGGTGCGCGCACCCGGTCGACCCTACTTGTTCATCGATCCGTCCGGAGGAGACAGCGTTCGCTACCTCGCGCGTCTGGGCTGATCAGTCGCGAAGAGGCAACTGATCGAAAAGATTGAATGAATCGCTTTACTTCTGATCGAAGTAGAGCGTTCATAGAGCCATCGCATCAAGGAGACCAAAATGGCAGCCACCACCACCCAGACCGAAAACAACTACGACCAATTCATCACCGAACTGACCGCCCTGACCCGCAAATACGGAGTGGCCATTCAGTCAGTGGGCGGCGTGTACCTGGCCGATGAGCGCGGCGAGTTTGACAAGGTCACCTACAACGCCGACATCACCAGCGGCGACCTGTACCCAAATTTCCCAGGCAACTGAGATCAGGCCACCTGCGCCGCAGGGACCTTTTGGACCGGTGCATCACCAGCACTAGTCGTCAGCTCGGCAAACTTCACGCCATCGCCCTCACGCACAGCCTTCTGGCCGGTGTACTCCTCCCAGCGCTTGACGATCACATCCACAAATTTGGGATCGAGTTCAATCAGACGTGCCTGACGATTATTTTTCTCACAAGCGATCAGCGTGGTGCCCGAGCCACCGAAGAGGTCCAGCACGATGTCCCGGCTCTTGGACGAATTCTTGATGGCCCGCTCGACCAGCTCGACCGGTTTCATGGTCGGGTGCAGGTCGTTGACCCTGGGCTTGTTGTAGTTCCAGATGTCAGACTGATCGCGGTCACCACACCAGAAGTGGTCTGCGCCCTGCTTCCAGCCGTACAGGATCGGTTCGTACTGGCGCTGGTAGTCGGCCCGACCCAGGGTGAACGTGTTCTTGGACCAAATGATGAAGGTCGACCATTTACCACCTGCATCAAGCCACGCCTTTTGCAGCGTGTGCAACTCCGAAGAGCTCATGGCGACGTAGCAAGCCCCCTTTGTTACGACCAAAAGGTTCAGACAAGCATCGTATAGAAACTGGTAGAAGCCGTCGCCAAGAGCATCGTTCAGGATACGGCGGTCTTTGCCTCGCATCTTGTCTTTGGCACTGTTACCGTAGTCCACGTTATAGGGCGGATCGGTGAATGCCATGTCAGCCAGCTGGCCATCCATGAGGCGTTCCACATCTGACAGGACAGTTGAGTCGCCACATAGTAGGCGGTGGTTGCCGAGAATCCACAAGTCCCCAGGTCTGGATACTGGATCTGCTGGTGCTTCTGGGATTGCATCATCCTCAGTCAAACCACCGCCTGCCTCATCGCCATTGAGCAATCGCTCAATCTCATCATCACCAAAACCGAGCAAGTCAAGATCAAAGTCCGCGCCTTGGAGCTCTTGCAATTCGAGCTTGAGCAGTTCCTCATCCCAACCCGAGTTCAGCGCAATACGGTTGTCGGCCAGGATGTAGGCCTTCTTCTGTTCGGGGCTCAGATGTCCCAACTCAATGACAGGCACTTCTGTGAGCTCAAGCTTTCGAGCTGCAGCCAAACGACCGTGGCCAGCGATCACGCCTTTGTCGCCATCGGTCAGGATCGGATTGGTCCAACCGAATTCACGAATGCTGGCAGCTATCTGGGCGATTTGTTCTTCGCTGTGGGTGCGGGCGTTTCGCGCATACGGGATGAGCGAATCCACCGGGACCATTTGGATCTCGGGTTTCATAGGAAATTGGGGGGAAGTTTGGAGAGGAGTTCCCGAGTCGTTTCGGGAATCAAAAGCGCGTGGTCTTGCTGACCGTATCCAGAATGTAGATGATTTCCGGACCAAATGCGACACCCTTCGGAAGGGGCTGCATTGCTATGAACCGACAGGCCCCGACATTCATATTCGAGGCCCGTCTATTTCACTTTTTCTCCTTGTTCAGGTAGAGAGAAATCAAATGCATTGCTGCATCACACCGCCTCTGCGCAGTTCTTGAACAGCAAGCAAAGCGCTTCGCAATTTCAGACCAACGATGCCTCTCTGCCCTCATCCAAAGAAGGTGGCGCTGCTCGACTTCCAACCAGTGCATCCACCTCATTGCTTCAAGCATCTGGTCTACATCTTTTGGAGATGGTGGAATACGAAATTCTTTTCGATCATCTGCGGTTGCAGGTTCTGCATCTGTCCTGATGATTACAGGCCAGCGGCCCACGTATCCAGCAACCCTGACTGGAGGCAGTCGATGGGCTGTGAGTGCAGCCTGACGAAGCTCACTATCCACGTCATCAATGGTCCAGGTTTTTTGAGGAATCCCCATCTCAGATCCTCCCTGTTCCGTACAGCCGATTGCCGATTCGGCGAATCAACTCCCGCTCAATGAAATCAAGACGCTCATCCTGATCTGAAACAACCAAGATATGTTGCTCCTGCCATCCAGTTTTCTTTATCGCATCAAGGTTGACTGGTATTGGCTGAGCCTTGCCCAATGGGCATTGATAGGGGCGGTTCGGGATTTTCATTGTGCGATCTCCTTCGTAGATCCGTTCAACTCACGTGCCAGATATGCCAGTGCAATGGCATCAGCCTCGTTGTCGTCAGTCGGGTGATGCCCCTTGGATCGAATTGCATCGATCATTTCCTCTTTGCTCGCATTGCCACGACCAGTAGCGTGCTTCTTGATCGTTCCAACTGGAATGCCTTGATACGGAATTTGGTGATGCTCACACCAGGCGGTTAGTTGGCCCATGAAGCCACCGTATGCATGCGCAGCATCCACCCCTGCATGTCTACGGACTTCCTCGAAAACAACCAACTCGATCAAGGGGGTGCATTGCTTCATTTCAGTGAGCCAGCGCTTGAACCGCAGGAAGCGCATGCCACCTCCCTCAAAGCGTTGAGGCTTGAACGACTGGGTTCCGCTTGTGATTGAGCCATTAGCTCCAATCAAAGCCCAACCTGTTTGTGTGCCCAGATCGAGCGCGAATACATGATTAATTGACACTTTCATCTCCATTTCTTTTATGAGTGACCAAAAGTGACCTGATTTCCAATAACTGCTCACGTGTGCGCACGCGCACGTATAGAGAGATTTAGAAGGAAGGGTCACTTTCGGTCACAGACCTTGTCAGTCATCTCGATAGGGCATGTAGCCCATCTCTTTGGGCTTGAGCGACAAACCCATGAGTGCTTTTGTTCCTCCGCTCAGGCGGGTCCGCGAAAAGCCTCTGTTGATAAGCTGTTGAGAAAGCCAGCGACTTGTCCCGTAGTACTCCCCGCGTCTTTCAGCTCGCTCCCGCCATCGGATGTAAATCGCCGAAATCGTTTCGCGTGAAGTTGCAGAGAGGGTGCATTCCTCATCCAGGAATTCGCCGATCGAGTCTTCTTCTTCGAAGTACTCGTCTGTGGCATCCAGAACATCCTTGGGTGGCTCAAGCTTTCCAAGTCGTTGCCAGTCCAGACATCCCTGAAGTGCCCATGCCATGATTCCATCGCGCTCGGCCAGGAGCTTTTGCTGCAAGTTCTTGTCACGCCTTTCGGGAGGGATCGTTACCGTGAAAGGAATCAAATGCAGCCTACGTTTCATCGCCTCATCGATGTTGCGAATTGCTGGTTTGTGATTGCCTGCGCAAAAGAGCTTGAATTGCGGGAAGAATTCGAAGAAGTCCTTACGCATGAATCGAGCCGAAATCTTGTCGCCCCCAGTGAGGCTTTTGATTTTTGACTCGGCCCATCGCCGACCTTGCTCCGTTTCACCTGCAGACACATACCTAGCTCCCCTAAGGCCAGCCATGTCTGTTGGATGACGATCTGTGCGACTCTCCATGAACGTGTCCATGGGTGCGTTGGCAGCGTAGTCCCCCATGATCGTGGCCAGGGTGTTGGTAAAGACTGACTTTCCATTTGCCCCAGTCCCATACAGGAAGAAAATTGCATGCTCTTGGGTTGATCCAGTAAGGGCGTACCCGGCCATTCTTTGGAGGTAAGCCTGCAACTCTTTGTTACCACCAGTCACCTCGTTGAGGAATTGCTTCCAAACCGGACAATCTCCAGATGGGCTGGCCGTCGTGATCTTGGTCATTCGATCTAAGCGGTCATGAGGGCGTTTGTGTCCAGACTTCAGATTCACGACACCCTCAGGGGTGTTGAGCAGCCAAATATCTGCATCCCACTCTTCTGCAGTCGAGGCGTGTCGGCGATCCGAGCGAGCGAGTCGCTCCAGTCCCGCAACAGTTCCGCTACTTGCCAATCGGGCCGACAGTCTATGGGAGTCGGCTTTCAGAGCTGCCTCTCGGCAAATCTGTCGCATCAGATGGTTTGCAGCCAGTGTTTCCTCAACTTGCCAGCGTTTGCCAGTCCAGAAGACCCACTTGCCCCAGGTCGCGACGTAGCGCCAATCCTGACCGTAGCGGGTCGAGAAAGTCAGTGCCAAAGCATCTTCAGTGGCCCAAACCGACTGGTCAGTGATTTCCTCAACGACTGGTTCGACGTCAGCGACCGCAGCTTGGAGCTGCAACCGCTCTCCATGCGAAAGAAACTCATGAATGTCAAAACCGTCAGCGAGCGCGTCTGCAGCATCCCATCCATCAGGCTCTCCCTGAGGATGCTCAGGAGTGGGTTGCGTCGGTGGGATAAGTACGGCACAAGTCGCTGCACCCGCAGCCATCACAGCCTCGGAGGCATGCATTGCATATTCCCAGCCTGGTTTGTCCCGATCCGGCCAGATTAATACGCGCTTTCCGGTCAAAGGAGTCCAGTCCGTTTTGTTCACAGGCGCGTTTGCACCATGCATGGCCGTAGTGGCGCACACGCCCAAGTCGATCAGTGTTTGAGCGCACTTTTCTCCTTCAACCAGGACAACGGTGTCTGCATTTGCAATCCCTGGCTGATTGAATAATGGGCGAGGATCAGGAGGCGCTAGCTTTCTGCGCTTTGCGTCCCAAGGCCTGAATTCCTTCCGACCAGGCTCAGGGTCATATCGGTAGACGCAAGCGATGAGTGTGCCGTCTGCAGAAAAGTAATCCCACTTTGCCGTTGCAGGTCCAAGGTCATCAATCAATACGTTGGACTTCTTTCGGGCAGGTCGTTGAATCAATGGTCGACCAAGGAGCTCTCGAGACGCATTGAGTACTTCAGCAAAGTCAACTTGTGAAGATAGGCCCGTGTGCGCCGCAATCAGATCAAAGACATCACCGCCGTGGCCAGTAGCTCTATCGATCCAAAGACCTGCACGATCGCCATCAAGTTCGACCTCCAGACTTCGACCAGGACTCCCCAAGATATCCCCAACCACGAACTTCCCATGGACTACTTTGCCAGCAGGCATGATCGAGAACAGAACAGACTCGATGCGTGTAACTAGCTCATGGCGAATGGTGTCCCGATCTGAGTCATGAGGAATTGAGGATGCGCGAGCTTCATCGTCATTGAAATCAAGCATGTGCACCTCCCAACCCTCTGAAGTCGACGGGCAAAAAACCTCCTTTGATGGCAATTTCACGCACGAAATCCGCAGAAATACCGACGCGCTCAGACCAGAGGCTTAGTCGGTCATCTTTGAAAAACTTGCATGCTTCTCGCCGCAAATGTTCAGACGGCGCGTTCAGATCAATGAAGCCTTGCTTAATCACGGCAACGATCAATCGCGTCTCGGGCGAAACAAATTCAACGTGACGCATCAGCAGTCTTTCGACCAGTGAGGCAGAGATCAGTGGCTTGGCGCGAGCGAGAGTGCAAGCCTTCTTGGGAGTGGATGCTTTATTTGCACTGCCTGTCATTGAGGCACTCCCATCGAAATTTCCTGTGGACCGCTCCAGCAGCGGTTGCTCCACGAGCAAGACCTGCACTCATAAAAGGTTTGTTGGCTTGCGATGCGTGGAAGTAGTTCGCCCACAGTGGTTGCCTGAAGCACTTTTACAGCCCGGTCTGACATACGCTGAGCCAAGGCGGCATTGAAGGGAACAAGCTCACACCAAACCTCTTGGGTGTCTTTGTTAACGGCAGTGAACAAGGCCGGATTGGAGGAAATTCCGGGCACGCTTGGCTCCATGTAGGCTTGATAGATGGCCATTTGCGCTGCATAAATTGGTTTAGATGCCTCGACACCTTTTTTGGCGGTTTCCTTCCAGTTCTTGTCGTTCATCGTCTTGCACTCCCAAAGCATGGGGAATGTCAGATCAAGCTCTGTGGGGGCTCCGGCAAGAATCCCGTCGACGTGACCTTTGATCTTTCCGCCAGCGACAGAAAAACCAAATTGATGCCCGTCTTGTTTTTGGGTGTACAGATCAAATCCAGCTGCTCTCAGCCAATTAATGACAAGGTCCTCAAGGGCGTGCCCAACATCAAAGACGCGCAAGATCCGGCCAGGAAAATCTCCATCCTCATCCTTCGGCGTGTTGGTGAACTCGAATTGAAGTGCTCTCTCGCAGGAAACCCCAAGACGAGATGCGCCGAGATAGGAGCGCTTGGGCTGTTTGCCTCGCTCACGCTGAATTGACGCATCAAGTAGTGCGCTAACTCGTTCATGAAATTTTGGTTGGTGGTTTAGGTCAATCATTTGTTCTTGTTCCTGTGACTTGTAGGTGTCATTGACGAGATTGGCGCTCGGCAAGACGCTCGAAATAAATGCGTTCGCGTTCAGCTTGTTCCTCGTGTTTGGCGAGCATCGAGGCTTGATAGGCATCGATGACAACCTCAATCAGGCGAAGAACTTCAGCTTTGCTGTATTGAGAGAAAGGTCGCTCCATCCCAATGGAACTCACGAATTCCCCCAATGGGAGGAGCGCTGAGTGCATGGACTCGGTTTCCATTTCAGATGGATCAATCACAACGGCCTCCGTGCAGTCGGTGAGTTTTTTCATGGCTTTTGAAAAGGCCTCTTGGCACCGACGACTGCAAAACACCCAACGATGGCTGTACCGCATCGGGTCGGATCGTTTGAGCCTCGGATTGAAGTAGCCGTAACCTTTTGCTTGTCTGGAGCAGATATGACATTTCACGCAGCCTCCAGTTGTGGGTTCATTTGAGAGTCATTGGCTGCATTGACTAGACGACGAATGGCAGACTTGTTGAACATGAAAGTCAGCAAGGCAGAGGCTTGATATCGAGTCAAACCGTAATCAGCTCGGAACTCCACTGGGAGGTACTTGAGTTGCCCGGTTGTTGGCGGTTCGTTGAGCCAGCGTTTGGTCTTGTGGGCGGCGTCATCGCTTTCGTTGTTGTTGAGCCAGTCATTTGCCTGAGCCAGACAAATACTTCGCTCACCAACACCCAGCAAGCGTGAGCCGCCTTTTTCAACCCCGCCCACTGCGTACCAGCGCCCGCTTAGGAAGAAGACTCCTGCCCAAGCAATAAAGCCTGTCGCAAGCAAGGCGCAGTCATCGCCGAAGAGATCGCACCACGAGAAATTCGATCTCTTGAGAAGATCAATCTCAGTCATCACGAAGTCACTGAGTCCCGATCCGTTGTCTTTTTCGGTACTCGAGAATTCATGCCCGCAGATCGGACACTCGTGACAACCAAGTGGAATCTCGGCATCACACTCAGGGCAAGTCTTCTGTGGCGCATCTCCCTGGGCGTCATATCCATTTAGATCTATTTCTTGCTCAAGACTTCCGTGTTTGAGAGACGCAGTGCCAAAGTCAAGAACGATGCAGTCGGATTTGACGAGGCCAGGATGCTCATTCGGATCAACAACACGAAGTCCACGCCCAATCATTTGGATCAGAGTTGACTTGTATGAGCTTGGTCTCAGCAACACGACACAGGCTGTTGGGGTGAAGTCGTACCCTTCAGTCAGGATCGCCACATTCACCAGTACTTCGGTTTGACCATGCTCGAAACGATCAAGTACGACAGAGCGTTCTGTTGCGCTCATTTCGCCGTAAATCACGTCTGCATTCACCCCGCCTTTCAAAAAGGCAGTGCAAACTGCACGCGCATGTTCAACGGTTGCAGCGAATGCGATGGTTTTTCTTCCTGCTGCTTTCTCTTTCCAGTGCTTTACGACAGACTCGTTCACTGGGGACGTGTTCATGATGGAGGCGACTTGCTCCATGTCGTAGTCCGAAGCAAGTTTCCTGACTCCGTCTAGCGCAGATTGCGTGCCGACATCGATCACAAAGGTACGGGGAGTGACCAGATGACCTGAACGAATTAGTTCCCCAAGTCTGATCTGATCAGCCACGTTTGTGAAAACTTCTCGAAGGCCTTTGCCATCACCCCGGTTCGGAGTAGCCGTAACGCCAAAGATCAATGCGTTCGGGTTTTTATCCCGCACCTGATCAATGACCGCGCGGTATGTCGGTGCCGCACAGTGATGCGCCTCATCAAATACCAGCAAATCAAGTCGTGGGATGTGAGAGACATTTCGAGCCAACGTCTGAACCATGCCAAACGTGACCTGGCCATCCCAAGACTTCTCCCGTGAGTCAAAGACCGAGGTCTTGATTCGCGGATTCACTTTGGAGAACTTGTCACGGTTCTGGCTGGTCAGAACGTCACGATGAGCTATGACGCATGCCTTTGCATCAGGCATAGACAGCAGCTCACCTGCTGTTCCTGAGAGGCAGATTGTTTTTCCCGCCCCCGTGGGGGCGACGCCAAGCGTGTTCCCGTGTGCCTTGAGGGCACTGACACACCGAGAGACAAAGTCTCTCTGACGGGGGCGAAGAATCATGATGCCCCCTTACTTGGCCCAGGCGGGCATCGAAAAGCCATTCGAGCTAGGCTGAACAGCTTGAGTCGGAGAAGATTGAGGGACAGGCGCTTGAGCGGTTGGAGTGCCACCCATCACACTTGCGTACTCTTTGTGATCGGGTTGGATCACCGCCTTGATCACGTTGCGCTCTTCGTTGTTTTGGTCCTTTTCGATCTCCACCTTGGCGGCGAATGTCAAGCCATCCAGATCGCCGAATCCACGAATACGCCGTGCGTTTTGTGCCTGCTGTGAGTTGTCTGCCGGGTGTATGCCGCGAGCGGAATTGAGCATTGCCCGTAGGAAGCTACGACCAATGTTTGCCCATTCGGGTCCCTTTGAACTGTGCAATCCAATCAGTCCAAAAATCACTCGCTTGGCGTACTGACCTTCGATGATTGTGTATTTGACGTTGAGGTAGATGGCACCAGTCTTGTCCGAGCGCGTTGCATATCCACCAACCCAACCGTGGTTGGCATCGTCATAACCACCGGGACGAATGCTGGCGATAACTTTGACGATTGATTTGTGTGGAATCAGTGCGAATTCACGTTGATCTTCTGCGTCGTTGAAATCCGACCAAGCGGCATTAGGTGAGTAGCTGTTCATTTGGAATTCCCTTTATCGATTTGTTGTTGACGGGGGCTGGTGATCTTTGAGATCAAGCGCCCGAGGTTTGGCTCTTCGATGACGTCAAGTCGCCCAGAGCGGTCTTTTGATGGGTAGCCCCATGGGTTGATGTGCTGGCACACAAATGCGCGGTACGGATTGCCTTCTTCGTTTTTGAGGACAACCATTGAGACAACTTGGTCAACGATTCCGGGCAGCTCAAGGGAAGCCTTGGAGCCTTCAATTTGCGGTGAGAACACCTTGCGATTGAAGTCATCAAGCTTTTCATCCAAGATCCCAACCATCCAGATGTCTTTGTTGCGCACGTGCTGCAGCTGTGTGAGCCATCCAATCAGCTCGCTTCCGTGGAGCCCATACGCAGCTCGTGTGTCTGCTTTGCCTGTTTTCTCCGAGTAGGACTGCGGTTGACCCTTGGCCCACTGGAGGCACAGACGTCCGGCTACCGTGATGCTGTCGACAAAGATCAGCGAGTACTTGTCCAGGACTGCTGGATCACCAAGCGCTGCACATACGCTGTCGTAATGAGCCTGGCTATAGGGCTGGTCATCTCGCAAAGCGGGATTTGGGCCTCCAATAAAACAAGCGAGGTCGCGGCACTCTTGCCAAGTTCTGGGGCGGACGCTTGCGCCACTCCATCCCATGACAGACAGATCACCTGCCTCCAAGTCAATGAATAAGGTTTTCTCTGGATCTGTGGTGTGCAGCAGCGAGGTTTTCCCTACGCCAGATGGACCCAAGATGACGCCTTTGGAGCCGCGTTTTTCTGCCATGCGCTGCTCAGCTGTGATGAACTGCAACTTCATGTCAGACCTCGCCTTCAAAGATGTCGGCGACTTTGTCCGTACCAACGGCACCGCGACGGCGCGCAAGATCATGCAAGCGACGCAAGGAGCTGATCTGCGTATAGATGGCAGTGGACTTTTGATCCAGTTCGCGAATGGCGAATGCAATGTCATCCACTGTCGCGATTTCAATGCTCAGCGCTGGGACTTCTGGCTTATTGCCGTAGCCAGGAACAGAGATGGTTTCAGGCAAATCCTCCATAACGAAGGACTTCTTGCGCAAGGAGGGGAGAAGGTTTTTGAACATGGCTTTACTCCGTGATTTGTTCAAGGGATAGAGATGGCTTGCCACCTTTGACGGTTCGAGCGGGCTCAAAGAGCTGGCGGATTTCCGTGTCCCACTCTTTGAATTTGGTTTCGCTCACGCGATATGCGCAGTCGATGTACTTGGCAGGGTCTTGTCCCGTCGACACGAACGTCGTGTACAGGGTTGACAAAATCTCCTGATCCCAATCGACGCGTTTAGGAAGGTCAAAGCTCACACGGACATCGCCATCGGTGAAATGGACAACCCCTGTGTCTTTGCCTTCTTGCATGCGAAGGCTTTTGGCGCGTTCGCTGTACTTTTGATTCAGCGCCCGATCCAGGTGTTCAAGTGCAGACTTGGCGGTGACATAGTCACGAGACAGTGATGCCTTGAGTACCAACAGCTTTTGGGCTGAAAGATTTGCCAAGGTGGAGATTGGCGTGCCGCTGATTTCGGCGTGTGTAAGAGGTGCAGTCATGCCACACCTCCAACTGCTGCGCGTGCCGAAGTGCTGGCATGCAGGCATCGGGTTTCGTACTTGTCGACGTCTTCGACTCGATACAAAACTCGGCCTTGAAGCTTGAGATAAAGGGGACCAATACCCTCACAGCGCCAGCGCTCCAAGGTCCTCAAGCTGATGTCCCAACGTTCTGCCAATTGGCGTTGATTGAGGTGTTTTACGCTCACTTTTCGCTCCTTTCAGGTAATTGCGAGTTCGTGAGTTGGACTGTCCTCTTGGGCTTATGGGGGCGGCCACCCCCAAAATATGGGGGCGAATATGGGGGCTGAGCTTTTTGGCTGTTTCAAGTGTCTTCAGGTCGCCAAAGTCAAAAAAAAACCGCCACGAAGGCGGTTTTCTGAAAGCTTTGCAGTGGTCAGTCAGAGGCTAAATTGAATGCAATATGTCCTCTGCGTGTGATGCGCAAATAGATCTCCCATTTGGCATTCCCTTTGAACAAATGCTGGATCGTTTTCCCCTTGCGTTCGCTCTCTGGAGCACCTTTGTACGCAGCATCAAGTACCTCTGCGTGTGTTAACTCCCATACGTCTGAGCAGGCAGCCTGGTACATGCAGTGAACAGCCTTAGCTTGCTTAACGCCACCAATCTTCCATGATTCTTTTATCGAGCCGATTGAAAGCGTGGATGTACTGTCGTTGAAATACACCTTGTTTGTTTTGATGGCCCGCTCTCCTACAGGTTGACTCATGAGTCGCTCAAGGTAGGTGAGATCAAGTTGTGAGAATCTTGTGAATTCGACGAGTGCCTTTTGTAAGTTCACAACCCGGAAACTCTTTGGCAACTGAATGTGTTTTGGCAGGTCTAGTCCAGATGAAACGATTAAGCCACCAGGAGACACAGAAGAATCATTCAGGTGCGTTAGAACTTGATCAAGTTTCACTCCAAGATCTCGAACGAACCAGATCGGGACTTGAGATGGCCCTATGCGAGCACCGCCTAGTTTCCAAAAGCAACCTGAAATGGAGGCTTGCTTGATCCCCGAGCGAGCAGCATTGTGAATTCCGAATAGTTCCGCAACGTAATCAAGATAAACCTCTGGCTTTACGGTGTAGACGGCAATTGCATTGGCTGAAACACGGCGCATGCGAAATGTTTCTGGACATCGGTATTGGAAATTTGACGGGCCTGTGCCATCGACTTCCGTAATCTCGACCGGAACCTTTTCTTCTCCACGGTAAGCGGGCATAGTTCCCGCGTATCCCACCTTGTTCAGCCAGTGTTTGGTCACGGCAGGAGTGATGTGCGTGTACTTTGACAAATCCCAACCAGGCACACCTTGAACTCGAAGCCCTTCAAGATCCGTCAACGACGAGCTGGACCTTTCAAAGACTTCGGTCAATTCAATCAGTGATGGTGTCGTCAGCTTGTTCATTGCCGATTTCTTTTACCAATCCCCAACGGGCAAGAAGGCGGTCGCACAGTGCACGGTCTTTATCCCTCTTCGTTTTGATGTTGCACTTGTTCTCGTCGCGCATCACGATGCTGATGTTTCTTGCTCGCTCTCCTGCGGCCTTGTGCGTGCGGACTGAAATTCGAGCGTAATTGAGACGATGGCTTGAGAATGTGAATGTCGGTCCAATCAATTTTTTGGCAACAGTGTGAATGTCATCAACGTCTTTGGCCCAAATTTTCATGACCACCGATCGGTTTTCGCCATTCGAATACCCGAGTTCGATGACTTTTGCCGAGGCAACCGTTGGCTCGGTCGACAGGTCAAATGAGAAGTCTCCGGCCAGACATTGGTAGTCATACGATTTGAGCGGTATGCGCTCACCTGTAATTGGTGACTCCAACAGCACATCCGCGACCAGGCGCGCTAAGCCTTCTCGTCCAACGTTGTCTCGGGATAAAACCTCTAGATGCCCGTTCACAGGCTCATACGTGGCATAGCTGGAAACGGCTCGGATGATTTCTTGATTCTTGAGCGTACTGTTCTCAACCTTTTCGACGACTTCAGGAGGGCGGTTGTAGTGAATGCTGACCTGGTACAGGTCAACATCTTCGCCTTGCTCTGCATCGGGCCTCATTCGTTTGAAGATTTGAACGGCGACATCATCCACATTGCAAGTCAATTTCTCTGCCATTTGCGAACGAAACTTCGCCACGGATACTTCGTCGACATGGAAATTTAGCTGTGGTGGAGCCGTGAAGCCTGAGTAGCAGATTGAGCTCTGACGAAAGATGTCGGCCTGCCTAGCATCAAGCGCTTCTGTGAAAAGTTTTCGATTGTTGGAGTAAAGCCAGTAGGCCCGTTCGTGCTGAGTCTTCAGCGCGGCAAAAGCAGTTCTGTTGTTGAGTCCTGGGATCAGTTCGCGGAATCCTTCGATGACATCTTGACCAGGGCCATCCGAGAGAAGCATGATTTTTTCTGCCTCATCCTCCATGCCTTTGCGCTTACCGATCGGCAGCGCCAGCAGCTGCTCTGACATGGCTGCGCGCTGCTCGGTCTTGTTTTGTTTCTCATCAAGCGCGGTCAAAGGCGTTCGAAATGACTCCACCACAAGTTCGTGGAACGTCTTTGGAGGGAGGTGGCCCAAGAGCCGGGTAAGGTTTTCAGCGTCGATCATTTTTGTCTCCAGAAAGCAGAAGCCGCCGTGAGACTTGGATGTCAGACGAGAAGCATTCGCTAAGGTAGGTAGTGTTTCTTTGTGAAGGTGTTGTTCTTCTTCTTTGCAAATGAGATGGCCCTCATTGGTATCTTCGGACTAGTCCGACCATGACACCGTAAATTTCGAGCTTCCCCTCGGGGCGAATAGGTGCATAGCTCTTATTCGCTGGAAGTAGGTGGTAGCCGCCTTTGTCTCGGGCCAAGGTCTTGAGTGTGTATTCGTCATCAACAATCGCCACGACAATTTCACCAATGCTCACCTGTGTGGTCTTTTTCACCACAGCAAGGTCGCCCTCATGAATTCCTGCTTCAACCATTGAATCGCCCTTGACGCGGATCAGAACTGTGTTTTCTGGATCGCGAATCAAGAACCTGTCGATCGTGATGTGCTCAT
The DNA here is from genome assembly GCF_003063575.1 of Limnohabitans sp. Jir72. GTDB lineage: Bacteria > Pseudomonadota > Gammaproteobacteria > Burkholderiales > Burkholderiaceae_C > Limnohabitans_A. Next base: position 63,379 of record NZ_NESC01000002.1, on the reverse strand, counting down.
GAACATCTGCCTCGGCAGCAATCGGCGACCCAGCCGGAACAGGTTGGGTTGCAAACGCACGCTCGAAGAATCGTTCACTTGGAGCCCAGTCACCATCTGGGGTTCGTTCAAGCATGCCGACGTCTTCAAGACGTTCAAGAACCTTCTTGACGGCGGCCTTTGACGCGAACCCAAGCAGCGGCAACATGCGTGCATACGAGGGCAGAACTCGATGCTCTGCGTAGTAGCGCTGCAAGGTCGCAAGGTAGTGGGGATCGTTGTTTAACTTTTTCACGGTAATGATTGTAGTGAACGATCGTTCACCACGCAAGCCCACCCATCACCCGATCGAAATCAATCGAAATTAATTTCTTAGGTATTAACAAATTGGCGGCATCGCCATCGACCGCCATATGGGGTCAGAGTCCCCAAAGCAGCCCAAACACAAGCAGTTCTGAGCCAATTCCACGCTTAGAAATTGAAGCCTTCGCCTTTGCAATAGAGCCAGTTTTTAACTGGAGTGGTTAGATGGCAAATGGAAAACAAAGCCGATGTGCAAATGGCGAAATCACGGCAAAGGCAAAGCCGGGACACTTGGTAATTGAGGCGTTACTCGCGCAGGCTGTCCTAAGAGGCATGAAATCAGGTGATGGTGTCGCTGAAACCTCACAGATCCCCGGAACAGTCGATCTTCAACTAGGAGTATTGGCCGAACAGAGCGTTCATACAGACCCGTCTCAGATAGAAGGAGTTTGCGTATGAATCGGTCGGTTATGAGTGACGAAAAAAATATTCGAGCAGAGATAAAAAATCTCGCCCTGCTCACTATGAAGGAACTATGGGTAGTGTGGGATACCCACTTTGATTTCCGACCCGGGAATCATCACCGGTCGTATCTTGAGGGGCGACTGGCCTATCGCATCCAGGAGGTTGCGTATGGAGCGCTGTCGGCATCCATCAAAAAGCGATTAGAGAAGATTGGTGAAACGGGAGACATCCCCAACCACAAACGCAGGTCTGAGCATGACCTACTGCCTGGCACAACATTGCTTCGAGTCCATGAAGGTCATGAACACAGAGTTGAGGTACTAGAGGATGGTTGCTACCTCTACTTGAACAAGCCATTCAAAAGTCTGTCGTCGATTGCTCGTGCAATCACAGGGACCAATTGGTCTGGCCCAGCTTTTTTTGGGTTGAAGAAACAGAAAGCAGCAAAAGGGAGGGCACACGCATGAGCAATACAAGTCAACCCATAGTGAAAAAAATGCGCTGTGCCATCTACACAAGGAAGTCAACAGAGGAAGGACTTGATCAGGAATACAACAGCCTTGAGGCTCAGCGTGACGCAGCGATTGCATTTATCAAGAGCCAGAAGCATGAGGGATGGATTGGTCTTGATGATGAGTACAACGATGGAGGGTTCTCAGGTGGCAACACAAATCGTCCTGCACTCAAGAGGCTTCTAGAGGATGTTGAGCAAGGAAAAATCGATGTCGTGGTCGTCTACAAAATTGACCGCTTGTCGAGGTCCTTGGCTGATTTCGCACAGATAGTTGCCTTGTTTGAAAAGTCTGGAGTGACATTTGTAAGCGTCACCCAACAATTCAACACCACCACATCAATGGGGCGATTGACGCTCAACATCCTGCTCTCGTTTGCGCAATTTGAACGTGAAGTCACAGGCGAACGCATCCGGGACAAGATTGCAGCCAGCAAGGCCAAGGGGATGTGGATGGGAGGTGTTCCACCTCTTGGCTATGACGTGCTCGAACGAAAACTCATTGTGAATACGAATGAGGCGGAGCTTGTGCGTGAGATATTCAGACAGTACGCGCAACACGGATCTGCAGCGACGATCGTTCGGCAGTTACAAATTGAAGGTCGAACCACCAAGGACTGGGTAACAAAGAGCGGGAATTACCGAGAAGGCCGAATCATTGATCAGCAATACCTTTTCACCTTGCTTCGCAATCGCGTGTACATCGGTGAAATTGTTCACAAGGGGGTTGGATTCCCCGGTCAACACCAACCCATCATTGCTGCAGAACTTTGGGACGAGGTGGCAGCAATCGTCGCAAAAAGAAAACGAGGCAGCTACGAAAGGTATACCGAAAACCAAGCCTTACTAGCTGGGATCCTGTATGCCCCTGACGGTCAGAGAATGCTGCCTACACATAGTCGGAAGCGGTCGGGTCGTATGTACCGTTATTACGTCCCATACCTTGAAAAGCGGCAACGCGCTGGTGTGACGCAAGTTGCCGGAGTCGAGCCGATAGGTCATATGCCAGCAGCCGATATCGAGAACCGAGTTCTTGAAATGATCTTTGAAGTGCTAAGTGATCCACGAATAGTCATTGGGGCATTCAATGCAGTTCGAGGGATGAACGATGGGTTGGTTTTGGATGAGGCTTCGTTTATTCTGGCCATGCGTGACTTGCATGTGGTTTGGGAAAGGCTTTTCCCGGCCGAACGAAATCTAATCGTACGCAAGCTGCTGCATCGAGTGCAGGTCGTGGGTCATGGGCTAGAGGTGACATGGAATGAAGATGTCATCTCTGCATTTAAGAAGCAATACGAAGACCATCCATTTGTGCAAGAAGATCTTGAGCATAAATGTGAGAAAAACATGGTCAGCTCGGTGATGGAGGCGGCATGAAGAACAAAAACTACACCAGCCGAACAGAAATCAAAGGGGCCGGTCAAAGGCGTGAATACATTAACGCGGGAAGAGTGGTCACCTTCATTCCGTTGACGATAAAGAGACGGCACACAAGCAAGGTTCTGGTACCGCCAGTGGGGGTAAAACGAGAGGGGTCAAAGACCTCAATCGACTACTCAATGCTGAAAACACTTGGGAAGGCTTTCTATTGGAAAAGGCTCATTGATGAGGGCGAATACGAAAGCGGAAATGCGCTAGCGAAGAAGCTGAAGCTGGAGCCAGGATGGGTGGCCGAAGTGCTACGCATGACACGACTGGCACCCGAGATCGTTGAGTCGATTCTTGATGGATCGCAGCCAGTCACATTGAATCTGCACCAGATCAGAGGCCGTGAATCCGAAATTCCTGTGATCTGGAGCGATCAAAAGGTGCAATTGGGGTATGAGTAACTACAGCAACTCAGAGAAGTCATCAATCTTTAAGTCACTGCAACCGTTCAGCATGTCAGACGCAAGCTCACGCTTTTTGCTCAGAAGCGCATCAAGTCGGACATCGAAGCTAGGGAATTTTGGACTGACCACTCCGGGGTAGTAGACCTGGACGGTTCGAGTTTGTCCAATCCGATAGGCTCTGGCCGTCGCCTGATCTTCTTTGGCTGGATTCCAGGTCCTAGTGAAATGAATGACGTGATTTGCCGCCTGAATGTTCACTCCAAAACCCACAGCCAAGGGAGAGAGGATGATGACATTGAATCCTGATTTTCTTTGGAACGCATCGATCAATTGCTGGCGATTTTCATTTGCTCGTGGATCGGCAGAAGTGTCGCCGTTCACGATTGACGGAGCAAAACCGAATATGGCCGCGATCACTCGTTGAAGCATTAGCTGGAGCTCACGGAATTCACAAAAGATGATTGCTTTGTGATTGCCGCTCTGATCGGCACCAAGCTCCTTGAGCAGACTGATTAGCCAACCCATCTTGGGAGATTCACTAAGTAAGCGATCGATTGACACACTACTTGTGTTGGATTCGGCGTGTCCATGCGGATCGGAGCATATTTTCCGAATCGCTTGTAAAGCCTGGAGCTGGGCAGACGGATTGACCTGTCGCTGCTCGTGAAGATTTGCCAATGCGCGCTCATAGAGTCGATGCTGATACTCTGACATTGCCAAGAGTTTGCAGGCTTGATCTTCGTTTGGTGCGGGGAGATCCTTGGCAACGTCAGTTTTCTTCCGATGAAGTATCTGCGGACGAATCAACTCGCGAAGCTCTTCCACCTTAAGTTGTTGCTCATGTGTCTTCGCTTCGATGGGCTGCCTGTATGTTCGAGAGAAGAAATTGAGTGCGCCGAGCATCCCTGGCTGAACAAAGTCAAATAGACACCAGAGATCAGCCAATGTGTTCTCAACAGGCGTCCCGGTGCAAGCGATGCGGAATCGGACCTTCTGTTTTTTGGCGGAGCGGGTAACTAAAGCTGCAGGCGTTTTGATCTTCTGCGCCTCATCACAGACCATGACCGACCAGGGTTGACTGGCAAGAGCGAACTCAAGGTCGCGCATCGTCTCATATGTGGTCAGCACCAGCTTGTTGTTGCCAATCCACCCTTTTTTCAGGAGCCGTGTAACGCCCTCAGCCTTTAACGTTGCATCGATCTCATTTTTGGCAACACGCAGTTGCTTCAAGGTGGACCCGTACAACAGAAGAGTTGGAAGTGTGCCCGGCTGGAAGAAGCGTTCTAGCTCGTTTTGCCAGTTTTCAAGTAGCGCGACAGGAGCAACAACAAGCGCGGGGGGTAAATCTGGGTCTGCCTCAAACGCTGAAACAATGAACGTAAGCAACTGCAAGGTCTTGCCGAGGCCCATATCATCAGCAAGAACAGTCCCCCGACACTGCTGAGGGGATAGCTTCCACAGATGTTGAAGCCAAGCTACCCCGGAATGCTGGTGTTCCTTGAGTTCAACCGTAGGCAGCAAAGCGGAAGGGAGCACTGGTTTCGTACCTTCAGCCATGGTCAGGGCGTCAGCTCTGTTCTCTGTGTAATCAATGTCCTCAAGGTTGCGCTTGATGACCAAGCGTTTCTTGGGAGAGCTTGGCTTCTTAATGTTCTTGGATGGAGGTTTGAACTTCTTTTCCTTCAAGTCCTCGCGAGCTGCCTTGAGATCTTTCAACGCCATCTGTGCGTCGTAAAGCGGGACGGGATCCTTGAATCCAACAACCTGTACGTGTGTTTTGTTGCTTCGGATTGCTTCTTCAACGGCTTGATGCAGTGGAAGAATGTTTTTGAATGGGAAGGAAACTATCGTGACCTGTCCCGTTTTTTCATCAACAGAAGCCAGTCCAGTTGTGATGTTCTCATCGAACCAGCCGTTTTCATTATTCTTCTTTGAGATGACGGGAACGATGAATGGCTTCTCGAAGCCAATAGACTCGATTCGATCGGAGTAATGACTAAGATCAAGGACTTCCGATGCAGTCCACAGTTCTGGAGAGCTCCATGCATCAAGCCATGTGCTCAACTGATCTATGTGGTCCAGCGTGTCCCCAATGACCTCCAAGTCGTACCTCATCCAGGCAAACGAATGGGCATTTGATTGATGACTTGTGGTGGCCTTGTGGATGAAGCGATTCAACTCACTTGGAGAGTCAAACCAATAAATAGCAGCGGATGCATCAGGTCTGGAAAGATCATTGATGAGGATGCCTACGCGTGTAATTTCACCGAACTCGCCGAACTCAGCATGCGGGGTGAACTGCGCAAAGCTGATCCCCGCCTTTGTTAGCTGTGACTCAACGTCCTCAGGGCTCAATACTTTTCCAGCTTCTTCTCCAAGCAAAGAAAATGGGTTGCGCACGAAAGCCTCAGCACGAGCACCAGAAACCCTTCGGGCGGGCATTTTCTTGACTTCATCTAAGACAGTCTTTACCTCTGGCGTGAGCACAATTCGTGTGACAGACAAGCCGTCTGGGACCTCGTAGGTGTCGCTTAGAGGGAATCTGTCAAAAATGGAGATCCAGTCAGGCGGCGCATCTTCAAACGTAGGGCAAATTTCAATCACACGATCATTTGCTTCACCACGCTTTTCGATCTCCAGTTTCAGTTTCTCTGGGGTAAGAACGATCGTCTTGGAGACGTAGTCAGAAACCGGAGCGCAAGTGTCAAAAGCGAGTCGTCTGATTTTCCCGTACTGGATTTCTTTGAATTTTTGATCGCGTTTCTCAGCTGGGACGGCATGAAACGCTTGCAACTCATCTAAGAGTTCTGCGACTAGAGGTTTGAGAAGATACGCCCCATCACGAGAGCGAAGCACTTTGCCTTCCAATTTCGGTTGCGATGTGAGTGGAAGACCATCCGAGTCCACCCATTCCTCCAGAAGAATTGAAAAAGAGGGGTCGAGGAGTGCCCCTGAATTTTTCAACTTCGGGACAGCAGACGTATAGCCCGGTATCCCCAGAGGGGCGACATAACTTGCAAAGTCTTCATCAGCAAGCAGTTGATACACAGAGTCCCAGCAGATCGAGAATTCATTTTCACGTTGGCTGGCAAGCCCTTCTGTTGCCAACTGGGAAAGTCGTCGAGCTTGATCGGTAACCGTCTCATTAGCGGATTCAAAGCCGTTTGAAATCGCCACAGGATTTGCGGTGAATTCGTACTTAATCCCCTCATGGCCGAAATGCAGCCGAACTGCATTCGACTCAACAGGAGTCGCTCCCTTGAGGGATTTTGAGCTGAAAAGCTTATCAAAGAGGCTCATTGTTTATTTGATCCAGTAGCCTCTACCAGCCACGTACTTGAAGCCACGACGCTCCAAGTAAGTTGCTAGGCCTGGGTCTTGTGACCTGTCCGTCAATGTCACCCAAAGATTGCCTTGCTTGGCTCTGTAGTCTTCAATTCTTGCCTTGGAAACATCAACCACAGTTCTGAGCTCGCTCATGTTGAGCGGCAATACCCCAGACGCTGGGGTTGGGGGCGGTGTTGGCTGCGATGAGGTGGAGCGGTAGATAGGGGTTTGGCTGGTCGCCGCAGGTACCGATTGGCTAAGCCTGCGTCTGAGGACATGATCAAACGAGCTCTCCCAACTACCCATGTGAGAGTGCTTTCCAAGTGACCCCTTCAGATTTTTAAGTCGAGGGGTCGTGCGATAGGTGTACTTCATATCAGGTGACGCTTGATCTGCCTGATAGATGAACATTGCATTGTTCTTGGTAGAAAACTCGATGACCAAATACTCGCCAATGCGCATGACAAATGCGTTGTTCTCAGGCCTGCTCGGTTCTTCAAGTTGGCGAATAGATCCACCCATCCGCTCTCGGACGTCTTTAAATGCAGTCCTTTGGTCCCTAAAGGCCATCTCTCCCAAGTAGAACCACATCTCTGTGATGTGCTTTTCCCATTTCAGCCAATAGTTCAGCCTGCGAATATCCGCAGCTCCATCTTGTGCCAATAGCTCAAAGAAGTCTTTGATCAGTTGTTGCTTGAGCCAACTGGTGACCATTTGCCGGGCAGGCTCATGATCGACAAATGCATCCCATTTGGTCTGCTCCAGCATTGGATTGCCAATTCTTCGGACGCAGGTATCTCGTAGATACGGATGCTCTATGGTGCTGGCAGATTTTGAGTAACGGATCACGCAATGAGCTGTGGCTTCAATTGCCATCGCCTCAGGGAGATGGATTTGTCCCTTCCCATTAACAAGCTCGAGCACACCATTGAGGTGGCCAACGAAAGGCTCGTCACGCATGGCACAAACAGTCTGTACATAGGCTAGGAAGGCTTCATTCCAAACCCATGAAGAAGATTCAATTCCCAGCCCTTCGCAGACCTCTTTGAGCTCCTGTGTGCTGCCCCTTGTCAATGAGTCGGCATATCGCTTGCATGGATTCTCTTCCAGGAGATTCTTGTGCTCATACAGAGTGGATAGCCAATCAGGGATTACGCCTCGTTCCTTTGAGGACTGATAAATCGGGGAAAGCTTCTTCTTCAAAAAGCCTTTAAGTTGAGCCCAATTTTCAGATCCTTGTTGATTGGTAGGCTCTTTAGGATCAAATCGAAAGTAGCTTGACAGCAGTCCTTGAAAGCAACGGCGAAGTTGCTTGCTATTTCGTTTCTCTACAGCTTTCAGTAAGAGCTCGAAGGTTTCTTTGTCTTCAATGAGTCTGTATTTTTTGGGGCCAACTGGGGTCTCTGCGCCATAGCAGACATATTTCAGTTCAGTGAATGTGTCTGTGTCACCTTGAGTCTCAAATTTCCGAATGGCCTTGATGAGAACGTCTTCTGAAGGGCGACCCTCGCTACCGCCCAGGTCACGCTTGATCTCTTTGAGAACTTTGGACATGACTCGAGGGTCCCCAAAGGTCACCCCATGGAGAATCAATCGAGGATCGAACTGCTCTTTTAAGAGATGTTCGAGCTCATTGAGCGATCGAAAATCGGACATTTCTCTTTCGGATTCAATGCATTGGTCAATTCTGCATCGTCTAACTTGGGGGCAGGTGTGCTTTCTTCGGCAAGTTTTTCCTGTCGCGTTCTGAATTCCAGTTTGAACTCAATTCTTCGGCTTTGAGCGCCTCCTCCGGATCTAAGGGAGTTAAAAGATGCTCCACCAACAAAGAACTTCGTTGCAATGAGTTTTCTGTCTTCGGAAGTGAAAGGTTTCTCGGTTGGGTTTGATGGCTCGCGCAGGAGCTCACATAAAACGCGCTGGCTGCGCTCAAGGCTCAGGTTCAAGTTAAAGAGGTACGTGCCTGTTTTACTGGCGTAGCCCTCAACAACTGCGCGTTTAAACCAAATTTTCCCAGCATCAGTTGTGCGCAGCTTCTCCAGTAATTTGGGGGTAAAGCTTCTGAGCATTTGACTTTGTTGCTGCGAGAGGGTGTTTTGCCCCTCTTTCTCGAAGGTTCCACGGACGCCGAAGTCAATGGTGGTCCCATCCACTCGTACTCCGCTGAATTCTTGCGCAGTCAAAATCTGCTCAATCTCGACCATGAAGTCCTTGATTGCTTGCGATCGTTCCGCTTCCTCTTTTGCTGCAATGTCTGGTTCATTCGTCACAGCAAGTAAAGCAACGGTCATAGAAATCAAAAACAAGACCATGAGCGAAGACATTAGATCGGAGAAAGAAATCCAAAAAGGTTTCTCTCCGTCTTCGCGCTTCTTTTGCGCGTTAGCATTCTTGGTAATTCCGAACATGCTCTAGCGCTTACTTTGAGCTTGAGGGCAAAGAATCCAGGACATCGCCCAGATCTTGAATTGCGCCCTTCAGGTGACTTGTAGCTTGCGCCAGCTCAGACTGGAAGGCTTTATTGCCTTCGTTCAAAGTCGCTTTGAGCTGAGTGGCAAATTCCGAATGAACTTTTGCCAAGACTTCAGAGATTCCACTCAGATACTTGCCTGCATCTGTCTGGGCTTTTTGAAGTTGTCCACTGGCACGTTCAAGGTTGGCGACCAGTTCGGTAGTGAGCTTTGCGTCTTTCTTCGCGTTCTCGACCGTATTTTTCAAGTCCGCCACCATCATTCCAATGGCATCGCGTACAGACTTTTGATCGCCAAGAGCGTGCTGCATTGCAGATAGGGCGTTAGACAAGTTGCTCGAGGCGTCAACCAATTGTTTTGCGTTTGCGCCCAAACCTTCGGTGGATGCCTTGACGGCCGACAAGTTCTCGGTGAGTCTGACCGATGCACCATGAAGCATCTCGGCTCCTGTGCCCATCTTCTCGATGTTCGAATTGGTGCTCGTTTGCAGGCGACCGATGGAGTCACGCATGGCGTTGCTGGACTCGGTAACGACCTCTGTGAGTCGTGATACTTGCGCGTGATTTTGGCCAAGGACGGTAGTGATCTTTTCCACCAGGTCGGCCATGCGCTGTGTGTGATCAAGTTGAGCCTGGTTGCCTTGATCTTGTAGGCTCTTGACCAGATTTTGAGTGGCCTCACCCAGTTGAGTAAGCAGCGCGGAAGTTGAGGACGCTGTCTCGCTTTGCGCGCTTTGGAAGTGCTTCTTAAGGTTGTCGAGCAATTCGGCGGTGCTTGCGTCTTGTTGAGCACTCCGTTGAACTTGTTCTTGTCGAGCCTTCTCGGTCTGATCTTCTAGTTGCTTGACCAATTTCTCAGTTGATTCACCCAACTTACCAAGCAGTTGTGTTGTTGCGTTTGCGGACTCTGCTTGTGTGTTCGAAATGTTTTCTTTCAAGTGCTCAAGCAGGCGATTCATCTGCTCATCGCGCTCTTTTTGTCTGTCATCGTGAGCGCTTTGGGCACTGTTGGATTGATCTTGGAGGCTGCGAACCAACGCTGTCGTGGACTCGCTCAATTCCTTCACAAGATTTTTGGTGAGCTCAGAGGACTCTGATTGGCCTTGAGTAATGTTTTGCTTGAGTTGCTCCACAAACATTCGCATTTGCTCGTTAGAACTCGCTTGAGCATTTTGCATGTTGAGCAACGCCTCTTCCACTCTCTTGGACATTGCATCTGCTGCTCCACTACCTGCTTGCTGAATTTGGTTGGCAAGTTGTTCAAAGCGCTGTGAAGCATCTTGAATAGTGCTGGCTGTCTGCACCAGCATTTCATTCATTCCCCGCATCTGGGAGCCAAACATTCCGTCCATTTCCGTCACGAAACGGCTCATGACATCGGTCAGAAGCTTGGTAACACCTTCACCCTGACTATTCCCAACCGTCTGAACTGCCTCAGAAATTCTTGTTAAAGGATCCACCAACCCTTGAGTGATGCTGTCGCCGATTGATTGCGACAGTTGTTGACTAGTTGCAGTCATCGTCGCAATCTGCTGATTTGTAAGCTCAGTTAGAACCTGCTTCAAATCGGTAACTATCGACTCTTTCATCTGCATCGCTTGGGTGGCAGATGTTTCAGAAGCATCCACAAGGCGCTGAAGATATTCTTCGCCTGCGCCAGCCTCAAAGAGGCTGTCTATCAACCCGCAAAGCTCATCTAATTCTGTGTAGAGTCCGTTGATTGCTCTTTTTTCAAGCCACGTGATCCACATGGCCATTCCGATAGCTGTCAGCGACACGATGAATGCATTGCCGACACTTGAAAGAAGATTGCGTAGGCTATTTCGCACCTGATCGGCATCCTTTGAGACATCAAATGTGAACAGTCCAAGAATCAATCCTAGGAATGTTCCGATGATGCCGATGCCAGTGAGAATGCCCGGCAGATGTTTAAAGAACTCTGCTTTAAGTGGAGTTGATATAACGATCTGTTCGGTGAAGAAGCTATTGGCTAGAGCTGTTGCTCGATAGCGATTGACCTGCATGACACCTTGGGAATCGGCCTTTTTTTGACCATGCAAGGTGTCGCTAAATTCATCCCAGCAGGACTTCAGCGTTGCACTGACCATTGCATTCTCACGAATGCCATCAAGATCTGTGTAATCGCCTTGAGATTTGATTTCACGAAGTTTGGCTAGTGCCAGTGCCAAATCTGCAGCGACTTTTTTGCCGGGTTTATAAAAATCTCGTGCGAATGTGTAGGCGAAGTAGACAAGTATGGATACCAGCGCCAATGTAAGAGCATGGTGTCCCCAGCTTTGGAGGTACGGGATCAATTGTTCAATCATCGCGAGTCCGTTTTCTTATTTGTATGACTCATATCGAGTCTTCATTTTTTCGACAGCCATTAACACGCTGGTTCGGAGATGCGGGGGAGAGAGAACCTCTACATCTGAGCCATATCTCAAAATGTCCCCAAGTATTTCTCTCTCGTCGGAGTATGGAATTTCCATCACAACGGAACCATCACTGTTGATTGCCTTGCGTTGATCTGGATGCCATTCTTCGAACTGAACCCACCTTGATCTCTCCGGAGAGAATTTCAGTTTTGCCCAATCTTTCACCTTACCACCAAAAATCCCGTATCCCTCTTGCATGTTCTCGCGAACCATCTCAGGATCGAATTCCTTTGCCTCGTCTTCAAGTAGTTCGCACTCAGCAATTGCATCCACTGCAAAACTTCTGAGTCCTTTACGAAGATGACACCAGGCGTCTACGTACCAGTTATCTCGATAATGAATGAGTTGCTGTGGGGAGATGACGCGTTGTAGCGTTTCACCACTTTGGCGATTGAAATGTGTGATCTTTAGTTGGAGCCGTTCGATCGTGGCTTTCGCCACAATTTCGAAGCATTTGAGTTGAAGTCGTCGTTTGCCAGCATGAACCAATCTCACTCGTTGGGCCAATGTTTGTGAGCTCAATCCTTGACTGGTCAGCATCTCGTCCAGTCGCTTTTGTAGTGGCTTTAGTTTCGGCCCCAAGATTCCCGGCTCGAGCTGTCCGATCATGTTTTGAATCGTCAGTAGAGCGAGGATTTCCTCCTGACTAAACCAAAGGCCAGGTAGTTCTTCGCGGGAGTCGGCTACCTCCAGTTTGTAGCCCCCCAGATCCCGATCGAAAACGATTGGGATATTGAGTCTGTCACGGAGCTTGGCCAAGTCCCGCTTGAACGTAGCCAATGAGATTTCAAGTTTCGATAGGATTTCATGGCGTGGAACGGCCCGTCGCCCTGTCAGGAGGGTTCTGTAGCTGTAGAGCCGGTCAATTTCACTCATATGCGTCCAATTTTGACAATTATTGGCCAGGATCAGCCAGGTTGGTAAGTGCAAGCGCTAAACGTTCGCGACGACTCAATTTTTTAGGTTCAAGCCAAATTCCGTAGTCATAAAGTATGAAGTTGGTCTCGGGGGCTGTTCTGATGACTTCCGATTGCTTGGCTTTGAGGCTTAAATGCGAGTGGCCGACCTCAGAGGAAATCGCCCCAAATTGGGTCAATAGCATGGCCAAGACGTAACCAAGGGCTAGGATCATGATTCCTCCCAGTCACCTACTGGCGTCATCTCAATCTTGTCTTTGGGGCAAAGTGGTGGGCCGTAGGCCAAGAACTTCCGGTACATGGGGACCTGGAAGCCACATTCGGGACATTTAGCCCGAGCCCTGGCACGGGAAACAGCCTTGTGATGCGTTACTTGCAGCTTCCCATGGGGATAGGCCCCCAGCTTTTGAGCCAGTTGCGTGAGTCTCTCTTTGAGTTCAGGCCCTGCATCCGCACTGCGCATTGGTCCTTTCATTCCGAGGCTCAAGGCAATCTTCTTGAATTCCTTCCCGTGCTTGTGTTGGCAATCGTCAACTGCATGTACTAGCTCATGCACAAGCGTGTCGAGGACTTCAACAGGCTCATGCAAGGCGGGGGAGATGAATATTTGATTCTGGTCGTTGGTACTACTTCGCTTTGACCAGCATTGGCCAACATGGTGGCTGCGTGTGCCCGTACTAGCAAAACCACAAGAAACCATTACGTCAGGCGGAATGACATGGTTCTTGTCCAAAAATATTGGACGAAGTAAGTCAACGGCTGCAAGCAGCCAAGATTCTCGGGTGGTGTACTTGGTCATACAGGCTCACTTAGGAAATAGGTCAGGCTCAAAGTGTGGTGAGCCCGAGGCTAATCGCGTGAGCCTGTGGGGGAGGGTTTTTATACAGTGGATGGCTCAAATCGCCCTTTGACAGGCTCACGTATTGAGCCCCGCTTCTGGAACACTGGACACATCAACCCAATCGGCAGAGGCAGAAATGACAGCACAAATTTCAGAAAAATTGATCTACAAGGGAGAGGAACTGTCCTTGTGTGATGACCCGCTGCATTACTACTTACAGACAATTGGCAAAGAATTGAAGCTTCAAGCTCCTTCGACTGCCCTCTGGCGAGGTTATGTAGGTACCTGGACTATTGAGGATGGGCGCTTGTATCTGGTGAAGCTCAAAGGTTTTAAGGAAACAGCATCTGGAACAACTGAAATCGAGCTTGGGGATATCTTCCCGGAATACCCGGATGGCGTGTTTGCACATTGGTACACAGGTGAGCTGCGCTGCCCCATGGGTGGACTACTTGAATATGTACATGGTGGCTACGCAAGTCGATACGAGATGGACTTGTTCTTAAAAATTGATAAGGGCATCTTGGTCTCAGATCGGATCGTGAACAACGGCCATGCAGAGCCAGATGCACCTCAGGGGTATCGAATCAATGCGATGACGACCTTTGGGCGGCGGTGAGCAAATGATTTTTTTGATCATCGCCAGGCTCATCATTGATATTCGCGGAGCCAAGAAATGAACTATGACTTGTGGTTTTGGTTGGGCTGTTACTTCGCCATCGGCGTTGTTCTAGTTCTTTTTGGCCGAGTGCTTGTAAAGCTCTTCTATAAGGACAAGCGCAGCGATTTTGTGAAAAGTGCATTAGCCGCACTTGAAGAAGACAAGTCACCTCAGGAGAAGCGTCGTGAATTTTTCAAGAGCATCACCACAGGCTCCTTGGTATTTGTGGCGTGGCCAGTTGCATTTGCAGTACTCGTCAACGAATTGAGGGGGAAGCCTGCTTCGACATACGTCAAAGACGATGAGCCAAAGTTCACGAGTGAGAAGAAGGACTTGATTGAGATCGTCAACCCACACGAAGTCGAAGCGGCAGCAAAAGTAGTTGATCCCAAGAGAAGGGCTCCAGATTTGCCTTTCGGACATCTGAATCGTGGATGGAAAGAGCTGCGTAGAAAGATGATGCCTGGGGACGTGATGTGGAGCTTCAAGACCTCCGGCTACCAGTCAAATAACGGTGAGGGTTACAAAGGCCCCCAATATGAATCCCCACGAAACATTGTTCACGGCTACGCCATAGTTCGCAGCCGAAAGATCGTGGGCGAGTTTCTGACTCAATGGGATTGAAATGCTGAAGTTTTTAACGTTCTTTGTGTCTTGCACATTCGTTGCAAGCTCTATGGCCGAATACGTGGCTCCAATTTCGACTGAAAAGTCTCTGGTAGAAATTCATGTCAACAAAGACTGGACCGTGCGCCAGCGGATGGAAGTAGTCAATAAAGTCGAGACAGAGCAAGGAATCGCGTTACTTGGAGAGCAGAAGATCACCTACAACAGTGCACACGAGCGTGTACGAGTGATCAAGGCTTACACAATTCATCCTGACGGAACAAAAGACGTCGTCACGCCAGATCGCATCCGCACGCAAGACGATCAGGACGACACCTCAAATGGCGTCTACAGCGAGTCCAAGGTGAAGGTCATGATCTTTCCCAACGTCAGAGTCGGGAGCAAAACCTACTACCTTGTTGAATCGTTTGAGCACACCCCAGATTTCCCCAAAAACTTCACATGGTCAGAGTATTTTTCCCCGCATAGGAAGTACGGACAAGCCGAAGTTAGGTTTTCACACGCGTCTTCGCTGGATATCAAAGTCAATGGCCGTGGAATGATTGGAGGTCGAGTCGATGATCCTGTAAATACTAAAAGCGGTGTGACACGCTATGTATTTCGGTATGACCAATCGAGTGCAGACCCAGCAGAGCCGAACATGGTGAGCTACATTGATTACGCACCTCAATTTTCTGCCAGTAGCTTCAAGAACTACGCTGATGTGGCAAAAGCGTACCATGATCGCGCTCGCCCCAAGGCGTCGACTACCCCTGAATTAGTAGCTCATGCACGTAAAGTAGTTGGAGATGCAGGTACTGAGCGAGAGAAGGTTAAACGTCTCTATGAATGGGTTTCGAGAAATATTCGCTACCTCGGAGTATTTGCGGGATCCGGTGGCTATGTTCCACATTCGGCGCGAAGTATTCTTCGTGCACGGTACGGTGACTGCAAAGACCATGCGACTTTGCTTGAAGCGCTTCTGCGAGCCGTTGGCATTGAAAGCTCGCAGGTTCTGATCAATTCAGACAAATCCTACAAACTTCCGGAGGTCCCGAGTACTGCGGTATTCGATCATGTCATCACGTATGTTCCGTCGCTCGACTTGTTCTTGGATTCAACCTCGCGGTTCACGCCAATGGGGCTGCTGCCAGAAGGAGATGTTGGCAAACCTGGGCTGATCACCGCAACAGGCCAAGTGCTCACAACGCCACTTGATGATGTGGAGAAAGATAAGACCATCACGTCGACAAAGATGACCCTACATCCAGATGGGCGAGTCACAGGAACCTCTCGAGTTGAACAGTTTGGCTACTTCCAGCTCCTGTCTCGAGCCAAGATATACAGAAATCAGAACAAACCGCAGGAGGAAGTGGTTGGAAACATGCTGGCCAGATTCAATGAATCAGGGACTGGTCGAATTCAGCACGCCGACCCGCTGGACTTGGATGCAGCATGGGTCGTGAATTCAGAGTACTCATTAGACCCCGTAGCAAACCTTCCCGGCGTTGTTGCGTTGACATTACCGATTGGTCTGGCACAAGGACGGTTCCAAACTTTGGCAAGTGTTAAAGCCCAAACCAATAGTAAGTTTCCTCATATTTGTGGATCCTCATCGCACAAAGAGATGATCGAAATGAATCTTCCAGATGAGTCTCGCATCACGCGTGTTCCGACAGACGTCAGCTTCAAATCCCAGACGCTGAGTTACCACGTCAGCTATCAAACTTCTGCCAAGACGGTCAAAGTCACACGAATTTTTGAGGCGAATAGAGGGCGATCTGTATGCGGCAGAGAAGATGATTTGGAATGGGATCAGTTCACCAAAGTCTTGCAGAGAGATCTGCGCCAACAATATTTCCTGGAGTAACCCAATGAAAATTGAAGTTGTCATTGGCAATATCGTCAAGCAGCCGGACGTAGAGGCCATCGTGAATTCGGCGAATGCAAATCTTCGATTGGGCTCTGGAGTTGCTGGCGCAATCCACATGGCAGCCGGTGACAAGCTAGAAGATTACTGCCAGCCATTTGCACCCTTGGAACTTGGGGCCGCGCTAATCACCCCAGGGTTTGATTTGCCCAATAAATGGGTCATTCATGTTCGCTCTGCTCACTACATCAACAACACTGAGCCGGAGCGGTACATGGCGTTTGCCATTTTTTCCATGTTGAATGTGGCAAGAGAAAACAAGATCAAAACCTTGGCAATGCCAGCCATCGGAACAGGCATGTTCAAGTTCCCGGCGGTCTTAGCTGCACGGATAACGGCCAAATGTTTGCAAGAGTTCGCGAAGGGTGAACATGACATTGAGCTTGTTCGGATTTGCGTGGTGAATGAGGAGATGCGGCAGCTTTTCGAGTCGGCGCTTGCTGTTGATGTGGGGCTGAACGTCGGGTGAGGATTTGTATACCGGCTCAAAACTGGTGGCCACACAATGAGTGGCCTTGGGGGCTTTTCAAGGTAAAAATACGTTGCTACAATAGTGGCAACATTTAGAGATGGGTCGACGCCCACGCCAACCTGCCTACCCGGGCAAGGTGGATCGCGAAAGCGGATGTGGCTTCTTAGGAAGCAACCAACCGGGCAACAGCGTCGACCCTCCTAGAACGGAGGGTTTTTTGTTTTCTGCGTCTGATATTCATCCCGACCTCATCCAGGCCTACACGGAGACCGAGTTCCGTGTACTGGAGGGAATCCCTTTCACGCTTCAGGTTGGCAAAGTCAGTAGTGACTTGCTTGTAGCGCATAAGAGGCATCGGGTTGAGTGCAGCGCCTTCCTAACGGCTTGCAATCCTTTCAGCCAAGAGCTGACTGATGAAGCCAATGGAGAAAGACAAATAGCACTGGCAAAAGAGCTTGCATCACGCAGCCTAGAGTTTGTGGCTGGCATTGGCCAACACCCTTCGAACCAATGGCCGGGTGAGCCAAGTTATTTGGTGTTTGGCCTGACGCTGGAGGCTGCGAAAACCTTGGGCGCTCGTCTTGAGCAAAACGCGATCGTCTGGAGTGGTTCTGATGGGACGCCTCAGTTGATCCTGCTGAGATAAAGATATGAGTTGGGCTGCCTCATCAAACATGCAGTCCGGGGGGATTTGATCCAGATTGCCGCCCCCGACACCTCGTCAAAGCGGCTAAATAGGAGAAATTAATGTCCAACGTCCAAGAAACAATTCGGCCAATGAGCACTGTCGGCGAGTGCGTCCTGTCAGCGTCTGATTCGTACATCGAGACTCTCAACATTAAGACAATTGAGGCTCAACCCTGGCTGGTCGAGCTTGTCATTAAGACGCAATTGCTGAATGCCAAGAACCCTGAAGAGAAGCGGATCAAGTCGCGCACGTGCATCGAACGCACTCGTTTGGTTGAGATACAAAGTGTCATCGGGGAATTCCTGCAGAGCTCTGATTCATTGGATGAGCTTCTTTCCGCTTAATCTAGGGAAACCATGACAGCTGCCACACCAATCCAGAAAGTCCGCAGCACCTACGATTCAAAAGAGGAGCAACGAATGTCGAAAAAAAGTGAGGAGGAGCGAATTGCAGAGTTTGAGGTGGATAGCTCGGGAACTCTGACCATGGCGGACTATTGGGAGCCGAAGATTCGTTCAGAGTTTTATGAGTCTGTGTATGAATCGTGGGCTGAGTCCCCTGCGCATCTCGCAGATGCGATGGATGAGTGCGAGCCACTAGCCTGGGCTGTTCACTCCATTTACACCGAAGTTCGAGATGAGATTCAGGCTGCGCTGGATGAGATCAGAGAGACTTCGGGCGCGTTTAAAAAGAGGACGGCTGCCTTGAAGGCCAGGCTCAAGGCAATGCCTGAGGAGCCAGAGGATGGTGTCGAGGATTGGCTTCTATCGCTCACCACAAATGAGTTCGAGGATCGCATTGTTCCAGAGGTCGAGGAATGGTTCTCTAGCCCGCCCAACTGGAACTGGGAGGATGACCATCTGCCCAGAGACGGAACCGCCCAAGGTGCTGCGCTCGAGTTTTTCCAGAACTTGGGTAGCGATGCGCTCGATACGCTTGGCGTGACCATCGTCGAAGGAGAGCATCCGGGAAGCACTTACTACGCAGCAGAGTTGACATGTGATGTCGATGCTGCAAACAAGGCAGCCGCAAATGCAGTCATCCCGGTGCGATTCAAAAATCGTAAGGGGTGATCGCATGAAGAAGCACCTCATCTTTGAAGAGATCCGGCGGTACTTAATCGACGATGCTTACGTTCGCGACGAAATCGTTGGAACATTCAAAGACGACGCACCTACGATCTTGAAGTCATTGGCAAAGGGTGAGGAACCCCAGTTGCCCGATGTTGATGTCGACACGTTTTTGATCGATCTTCTGCACAACGTCGGTCGTCTCTACAAGCGGTACACGGCCCATGGCTCGTATGGCAGCTATCACATAGATATCCGTGGACTTGGTGGGGTGTACTTCTACTGGGCTCCTGAGTTTGACACTACGGGCTACTTCCTATCGGTTGACGATGCATCGGTTGCTATTGAATGGGATTGGGCGGACAACCTGGCTTCAAGTAACGGGAGGATATATAGGGCTCCGTTTTTGAGGGATGTTGAAGCAACAGAAAAGGCGTTGACAAAAGTTGATGCTCAAGTTTCTCTTGCTGGTCGCAATGTCACGCCAAGACGCCATCATTTTTTCCACGGCGAAATTACAGACGCCCCAGGCCGCAACGAATCGTGGGACCACTATCTCCGCTACCGAGGCAACGGTCGCTGGCAGCTCATTACTCAGAGCACAGACTTTTCTGGAATGGAAGAGCTCTCCGAGAGTAAGGAAGATATGAGCACGCGTCAGTTGGTCCAGTGGGTAATCGAACGCGACGAAGAGAGCGAAGAGTCAAGCGAACGTAATGGCGATAGCCCTGACGCTGTCGATGTGGACGAATCGCAAAAGTCTCTTGGCTCGTATGCCAAGCGCCTGAAAGAAATCGCACTAGACGTAGGGGCATCTCATTGCGTCAAGTGTCTAGATGGATGGGTGATGGGAACGTGGCCCTCGATACCAGTATTGCGCATTTTGAAGATTGTTGGTGTTACACGGCGCGGAATATGGATCAAGATCTACCACGATGTTTACAAGGTCGTGACTAATTGCGGTGCTGCGTATATGTACCCTCCTGACAAGGACGGATATGCAACTGTGGCCCTGGAAGCACAAGGTTCCATGTCTCCTGGACGTAAGGTGAAACTTGACAAGAGTATCCTGAAACAGGTGGTGGAATATGAACCTGATTTGAAAAAATTGATGGGGTGATTGAGGTGAATTCCAAAAAATCTATTGAAGCCCTCCAAAAGATTCCAGATGCCGAGCTCGAGCGTCTATACGATCAATACGGAAACCCTAGATGGCCCTACCTCAACTTGTTTACCTGGAAGAGACTGAATTTCAAATGCCGTCAGTGCGCCTGGTCTGGAGATGGTGGACAAGTAGATATAGGTGAGGTAGATGATGAGATTACGGAGCTTGTATGCCCCGATTGCGGGGCCTACATGTCTGCTCTTTCACACCTGGTTGAGATCCCCGGTTTCAACAAGGAGTCCTGATGGCAGTCATGGATGAACTGGTTTATCGGCCTGCCCCAGTTTCCGAGCAAATTCTTGAAGCCGCTAGCGATGCAGCGGCGCAATGTGGCTACGACCAGACTGAAGAGGCTCTCCTCGATCACGCGATTCTCGATGTACGTTGGGTGTCGGGTGATTCGGTCAGATCTCTTTATCCGGAGTTTCTTGAACCACCTTGCTCGTTTGCACCTGATGAGATCGTTCGCATCGACTGGTTAACTTGGGCTGTACCCTTGCGGTTCGATGGCCGCTATGAAAAATCTGTGATTACGCGGGCTGAATCAATCGTTGTGGCTGTTTCTACTTTGGTGAAGCGCGAGGTTTTTACCTATGGACTGGGTCCCGAATACAACTGGCTGGAATGGCAGGATGGAGGTTCGCCACCAGAGGATCTGCCTGACGGTGTTTTTGAAGCGCTAGGTGAATTGATTGCCGGTGACTGGCGGGAGGACGTTCGAGAAGATGCAGAAATGGATCCTAACTATCTCGATAACCTGCACCCCAAAGTTCGGGCTGCTGTCACCGAGGTAATAGAAGGCAGGGATTAACAGCAATGAGCTTTTTGAAGTATCCCCCTTGGGTGATCTTGCACATCCCGCATGATTCATGCGTTATTCCTGCCGATGTGCGGTCGCAATTCTTGTTGTCGGATGCTGAACTTAAGCAAGAACTCCAGTGCATGACCGATCACTTCACACATACGATTTTTGCCGAGCCAATCGGTGATGCGATGGTTGTCCGCGCACCAGTCAGTCGTCTTGTGGTCGATGTGGAGCGTTTCGCAGAGGATGAGCAAGAGCCGATGGCAGCCCGGGGGATGGGAGCCATTTATGAGGTCACATCACACCTTAGACCTCTCAGGCGGAGACTATCCCCAAACGAGCGGGAAATGCTCATGCAGACCTGGTATCACCCTCACCATCAGCGTCTCGAGGCAGTAGTTTCCGATACGCTCGACCGCTATGGGCGCTGCTTGGTGATTGATGGGCACAGCTTCCCCGGTACTGCGCTGCCATATGAGAATGCGAGTCCTGCTATTGCTCGGCCTGATATCTGTATTGGGTCAGATCCGTTTCATACCCCAAAGGTCCTCGAGCAGATTTTCGTAGAAGTCTTCGGTCGCAACGGATGGAGAGTAACGGTGAATGAGCCCTTTGCCGGAGCATTAGTCCCGGCCAGCAGGTATCAGCGTGATCCCAGGGTCATGGCAGTGATGGTGGAAGTAAATCGAGATCTATACCTGAACCCTGATGGCTGGGGGGCAAAATTGGAGTTTGACAGGATTGCAAAAGAAATTAAGGCTTGCTGTGTTGCAGGACTGGCTAAGTTTGACTCTGAAATGTCCGATAAGCCTAGCGCACTCTCTTCCAAATCCACGACTGATGGCAATGATTCAGTCGTTAGACTCCGGGATGTCACGGTTGGAGGCAGGATTCGCAAGCAATTTCAGTCTTCGGTCTGGGCAATTGCACAAAGGGCCGCCAGTCGTCAGAGCGAATCATTAAATGGCAACATGCTGACAAGCAGGCAGACAACTAGCTTGGCATTCCTTGATGGCAGCGTAAGCGTTACTCGAGGTGAGTTTGGACCGTCTTCAGGAATGTTTTGGGAAGGCATACTCGTCAAGGCATTCATTCTCAATGAGTTGGGATTCGATGCCGAGCGGCTGCTTCGTCAAAGTCTCCCTTCTCACAAAGAGCTGAAACTCATGGTCCGAGAAGGTCGTGCAACTTTAGACAAGTGACCCGTGCATAGTTTGAAAATCCTGGTCACACAAACAGCAAGCCTCGATCATTCGGACCCTAGTTCAGCAAGGCGTGCTGCAGCCCCTCGCTTCCCAAGCTTGCGGGCTTGCGCAATCGAAGGCATCTGACTCGCACGGGGTTTGGACTTACCTGCCTCCCAGTGGTAAACCGACTGAGCTGAGACTCCGATGAGCTTTCCCATTTGCTCAGCTGACAGCCCCAGTTTTTTCCTCAACGTCGCAAATCCAGATGTGCGAAAGCGGAGGTTTTCTTTGGGTTCTGCATCAACGGAATTCGTGGGTTTTGCGCTCACCCTCTTGGCCTTGCTAAGAGCCTTCTCAAGCTCGCTCAGCCGCCGCTTTAATGCTGCAATCTCCGATCGATAGCTCACAGATGCCTTCTTAAGTTGTTTGGTCTCCGAGCGGACTTCCTTCTTGGCGATCCGACTGATTTCTGCCTTGAGCTGGACAGCAATGTTAGTCATTACTTACGTTTATGAGTTGAATTGACGTCGGGATCATAAGTGAGTTGCTTGGGTTGAGCAAAAAAAACGCCCCAGGTTGAGGCGTAAAGACTCCTTTGGCAACTGCATCAAATACCGAGTTTTGACTCAGGGAGTGGTTGTAGATTAGAGGTTGGTGAGCTCATGCGGTGAGCCTGCGCTTGGTTCTAATGATGATCATCATCTGAAGCAAGGAGCTGATATGTCTTTTTGGCAAATCCTAGGAAAGTGGGCGTATTCCGACTCGGGCGAGTCCATTCAGAAGGTGTCTGACACGACGTCAATTTCATCCGAAGGGACGGTTTACAACCGAATGGGCAACATGACAGTGGGCAGTGATGGCGCCGTCTTCACTCAGATGGGCAGTTTCAGCTCGGACGGCAGTACCAGAATGGGCAGCACAACAACCGGGTTGGGGGCAGTATTCAATAAAGACGAAGAAGATCGCTTCTGAAGAGGAATAGCCAATGCACAACATTCAAATGGCCGAATTCTCCGAAGAATTCTCACACTGTTGGAACGCAGCAGGATCGCACATTCAGCGAATGGCGGGGGGCGATCTCATGAGCTGGCTTAAGGCAACTCTTGCCCCGCCCTTCCTAGAGCATCTTTCCTTTAGGCTGGGAAATCAATTGTTCTTCATTCAGATCGAAGATGAAGACGGCATCCTCGAGGTGCCAGGCAGTCCAGATGGGCTTATGGCGATTGCAAACGGCTGCAATGGCCACGCATGTTTGATGCCAATGAAGAAACAAGCGGGTCATTGGCAGCCGACTGCTCCAGGCTGGGGACTAATCGATGCGCAAAGCAGAAAAACAATGGATCCGATTTCGTTTGTATCAGACGAAAAGATCGAGATGACTGACTGGGAGTTGCAAGATTTTGCGGTCCAAGTGGTCCGAGATGAACTGAAGAAGTCTGGGCGCAAGCTCATGTCATGGAATGGAAATCCAGAAGTCTTGCCATCGATTTGGTTCGTCGGGGATGACGGTCCAGAGTGGGTAATCGTTCGTACCTATCGATTCCCAGATGAGGATGAAGGTTTGCCTGAGAATATTGAAGAAATTAAGGCCCAACTTCGCAAAGTATCTACCAAAGGGAATTATGCTGCTGTTGGGATTGCAGATATGACGGAAATGTTCAGCATGGACAACATCGATTCGGATGAGATGCCAGCAATATATAGAGGCAACGGATTGAACGTCACATACGAAGGATTGAGGTGCATCACTTGAGTCAATCTGCGCGCCCTCGTTACTTGACGAAGTCCAAATTCAAGCTAGCGCTTGAGTGTCCGACTAAGCTTTACTATGCAGACCAGCGAGGGCTGTACTTCGACAAAAACAGCGACAACGACTTCCTTCAATCCTTGGCAGACGGGGGGCACCAGATCGGTGAACTTGCCAAGTACAAGTACCACCCTGACCCCATCGGAAAAGGGATCACTGTCGAAACGCTGGATTACGACGAGGCGATCCGCATAACGCGAGAGAAGCTAGAAGCCGAATCACGATCAGTTGTCGCAGAAGCAGCCTTGCTTGTTCATCCGTTTTTCATCAGAGTTGACATCTTGATTCGAGATGAAAAGTCCAAGTCTATTGAGATCATTGAAGTTAAATCCAAGAGCGTATCAGATGAAACTGTTGGTGCTGAATTTAGAAATTCGTCAGGGAAATACGAGTCTAAATGGTTGCCCTACCTGTACGACGTAGCCTTTCAAGCTGAGGTCGTCCGCTTGGCATTTCCGGGCTACAAGGTAATTCCCAAGCTGCTTCTGGTGGACTCCTCTGTCGCATGCGATGTTACTGGGCTACACCAAATGTTCCCCATCATCACCGAGAAAGATCCAGAGAGCGGTAGAGCCCGTGCAAGAGTCAAAACTCCCGATGGTGTCATACCTTCTAGTCTCAGAAGCCTTAAGTTTCTGCGAGAGGTCAATGTTGCAAATGTGGTGAGCGATTTGAGACAGAGACCAATTGATAACTCTGCTCATGTTCCCCAATTTGCCGGGGAATCAATGCTCACATTTATGCAGTGGGCGGGAAAAATTCAAATCGAACGCCAACGTGTTTTTCACGGCCTGTCCAAAAATTGCAAGGCTTGCCAGTACAGGGCTTCAGAAGGAGACCCGCTGCGAAGTGGTGTTCATGAATGTTGGCAAATGGCATTGAGCCAAGGGATTATTCATGGAGCCCAGAAGGCGGATGACCGATCGAACCCCTTATCAATAGACATCTGGGGCGGAGGGTCAGGTAGCAAAAGCATGGCTGATACCGTCCTCAAGTGTGGTCGTGGCTTCTTGTCTGATATTCAAGAAGATGACATTCGACCCAAAAATTCATCCGGTGGAATTGGTATGACTTCGCTGGAAAGGCGAATGGCTCAGGTGAATGCTGCATCAGGTGCCGGGCCAAAATCTGTCTTGAGTGAGTCTCGACTGGCTGAGATGGATGCGTGGAATTGGCCATTGCACATGATTGACTTTGAAACGTCAGCACCTGCGTTGCCTTTCTTCAAAGGAATGCACCCGTATCAGACCTTGGCTTTCCAGTTCAGTCACCATGTGATGGAACGTATGGAAAGTGGGACGGTTCGAATCCGTCACGCGAGCCAATGGATATCTACAGCATCGGGCCAATTTCCAAGCATTGATTTTGTCCGCCAACTCAGAAAGGCACTAATGCCCAACGGGCAGTTAAATGGGACAGTGTTTCGATATCACAACCATGAAAACACGGTTTTGCGAAGCCTTCGGGGTGAGATCATGAAGTCTTCAAGGACTGACGCTCCAGATGCAGAAGACTTGCTGGCATTCATTGATCTGGTCACAAAATCTACCTCCGAAGAGGCAAGGCAATCTGGAGAGTATGTTGGTCCGAAATCCATGATTGACCTGCACCGCTTAGTGCAAGAGGGCTACTTCTCAAGCAAATCAGGTGGAAGCATTTCCCTCAAATATGTGCTTCCCGCCATACTTCATGATGCCAAAGAGGTAGCGCAGCTCTATGAAAGACCTGGGCTGTATGGCTCAGGTCTTGGTATCCATAGCCTGAATTTCAAGGACGCGGGCGGCCATGTTTGGCTTCAAAAGACCAAAGGTGGTGATCCATACAAAACGCTGCCAGGCATTTTTGGGAAAGAGAACCCAGATCTAAATGAGATGCTGATGCGTCTGGCGGGAGACGACGAGGAAGAGGGGGTGATCGCGCAAGGGGGCCTGGCGATGACCGCGTACAACTACACCCAATTCAGCTCAATTTCCCCTGAGGAGCGACTCAAAATTGAAGAGGCTCTACTTCGGTACTGTGAGCTCGACACATTGGCTATGGTCATGCTAGTTCAAGGTCTGATGGAATTGAGAGGTCAGCCAATGAAGATCGAAACCTCTTCACCCTCACTGCTGAATTGATATTGATGCGGTACTTAAAAATAGCCATCACCATCATTTGTTTATGTGCATCTCTGCTGCACGCGGAAACAATTGTGGGTCAGGTGGTCGCTGTGAGTGACGGAGATACGATCAAGGTGCTAGATGACTCCAAGAAATTGTTCGTTATTCGGCTGATGGGCATTGATGCGCCTGAAAAAGCGCAACCATTTGGTCAGCGAGCGAAGCAGTCACTCTCTGAGCTCGTATTTCAACGCCGCGTTGAAGTCCAGTGGAACAAGCGGGATCGGTATGACCGTGTCGTCGGCAAAGTGCTTCTGAGTGACAGTACCGATGCCTGTCTTGAGCAAATTGTTAGAGGGATGGCTTGGCATTACAAGCAGTACGCCAGTGAGCAAATGGTTGAAGATCGCCTCAAATATTCGCAAGCCGAGCAAGCTGCGCGATCAGCTCATGAAGGACTTTGGGCAGAGGACCACCCAACTCCTCCATGGATGTGGAGACGAGTTTCGGCAAATGGGCATGGACGGACCAAAGATGGAGTGGCCAGATGAGAAAGTCATCAAAGAACAACGTCTCCAAAGTGCAGACGATAGATCATGACAATATGTACGACTTCCCTAGCGAGGAGTATTGCAAGTGGTCGTCCGATGGTGAGTGGGTCTATCTGAAGCGTGTATTTGAGAACGGTCAGATATTGTTCTCACGTTTCGATATCAACGATCCTGGGCAAAACGAAATCCCAATTACACGTCAAGCGTACACGGCGGTTCGCTGTGAACAATTTCAGAGGTGAAGAATGACCAAGATCAATTTCCTAGAGGTATTTGAGCGACTAGTAGCGGCTCACGACAGCATGGATGACGCCGAAATTCAGGCATGCAAAGACATATTCACAGCCTCAGGCAGGCCGATCAGAGTAGAGGTAACTGACGAACTCGAATGGGAGGAAAGTGTTTCGCCTGAGTATGAAGAGTGTCCTGTCGTGACTCAGACTTTCAAGGTGTATTTGGGGGATGAGCTTTTATACGAAGGGCAACGCATGTTCGGTAGTGAACTCGTTGACCCAACCCATACTGGGGCGGGTGGGAGATGGGAGTCAATTCAGGTCGATATGGGAGATGAAAACCTAACGATCGAAGCCCTTGAGGATCTGGGGCATGAGATTGAGTGGCCTGCAGTCCCTGAGTGGCGCTGAGCATCTAAATTAGGAAAACAGCGATGAACGAAATCATTTGCCCGCACTGTTCAAAGGCTTTCAAGATTGACGAATCAGGCTATGCCGACATTCTGAAACAAGTCCACGATCGAGAGTTCGAAAAGCAGTTGAACGAACGTCTTGAGCTGGCGGAGAAGGAAAAGAAGATCGCCCTTGAGCTTGCTCAGGCTAAGGCATCAAGTGAATTCCAAAAAGATGTGGCGGGCAAAGATGCTGAGATTCAGAGCCTCAAGTCGAAGCTCGAGAGCAGCGAGTCTGCTCTTCGGCTTGCTGTGACTGAAGCACTCAGCTCAGTTGAAAAAGAGAGAGATGCACTAAAGGCCAAAGTCGAGGCCAATGAGATTGCGAATAAGCTTGCAATCACGGAAGCTGTCAGCAGTGTCCAAAAAGAGCGTGACGAACTCAAAAACAATCTTGCCCGCGCAGAGCTTGAGAAGGCGATCTCAGAAAGATCGCTCGCAGATAAGTATGAAACGCAGATCAAAGATCGTGATGATGCGATTGAGCGGTTGAGAGATATGAAAGCTAAGTTATCCACGAAGATGGTGGGCGAAACCCTTGAGCAACATTGCGAAACCGAATTCAATCGAATTCGTTCGACTGCATTTCCAAGGGCCTACTTTGAAAAAGACAACGATGCCCGAAGTGGCAGTAAGGGCGACTACATCTTTCGTGACTCAGACGAGTCAGAGACGGAAATTGTCTCGATCATGTTTGAGATGAAAAATGAGAATGATGGGACAGCCACCAAGAAGAAAAATGAAGATTTCCTTGCAGAGCTTGACAAGGACAGGAATGAAAAAGGGTGTGAGTATGCCGTCCTGGTTTCGCTGCTAGAGCCTGATAGTGAGCTCTACAACACAGGGATAGTTGATGTGTTCCATCGTTTTCCCAAGATGTACGTTGTAAGACCGCAATTCTTCATTCCGATCATCACCCTGTTGAGAAATGCAGCAATGAATTCACTCAAATACAAGAGTGAGTTAGCACTCGTCAAGGCGCAAAGCATTGACATCACAAATTTTGAAAACGAGCTGGACACTTTTAAGAATGCATTTGCCAAGAATTACGACTTGGCCTCAAGGCGCTTCCAAATGGCGGTTGAAGAGATCGACAAATCGATTGATCATTTGCAGAAAACTAAAGAAGCGTTGCTGAGCACAGATCGGAACCTGAGGCTAGCTAACGACAAGGCTCAAGATGTGACTATCAAGAAGCTGACAAAAGGCAATCCAACGATGGCTGAAAAATTTGCGGAGTTGAAGAAGTAATAGATCTCGCGGCAGCAAGATTTATGTTGGAGGAAGCAATGGCAAAAGTTGATGGGGCATATTTTTGGGTTGTTGTCGAAAGCTATCGAAGATCTGGATCTGGGTTACACGGCGATATTCATGTCAGACCCATTCCTGGAGAGAAATTTCACTCAACTCTTCATGTTGAATGCTCAAAGAAGTTGGTGACAGATTACCCCGTTGGTACGAGATTTCGAATAAAAGCAAAGCTTACAGACCGATTGGGAGACGGCGAATTTCTCTACAGCTACTATGGCTGGCCATTCGAGATTGTTGCGTAACTGGAGAAAAAATGGCAAACACCTACGTCATTCAAAGAACTCGGGTTGTCCGCATACATGAATGGTTGCGTGTCCGTGCTGACACGGCTGATGATGCGATCTATTGTGTAGAGGAGGGGGAATATGATCGAGACGATTGGGACTTACTCGACGAAGTTCCAGTGGGTGAAGAATCTGAAGGAGTGGTCATCGTCGATGTTGCAGAGATTAAAGACGACTACTGACTCTCTTCAAAAGTTATTTCGATTCTGCCAAAATCTGTTTCCCCAAAATTAAGGAGATTTGAGTGAATAAGAGTGAATTGATCGAAGCGATCGCGAAGAATACCGATCTATCAAAAGCTGCAGCTGGCCGCGCTCTGGAAGCCGTCCTGTCCACGATTGTTAAGACTGTGGCAAAGAAGGAAGACGTCCAGTTGATCGGCTTTGGTACTTTCAAGGCATCCAAGCGTGCAGCCCGTACTGGTCAAAATCCTCGCACTGGAGAGAAGCTCAAGATCGCGGCAGCAACTGTGCCGAAATTTACAGCTGGTGCTGGGTTCAAAGCCGCTGTGAATAAGAAAAAGTGAGCTAGCTCTTGTCCAGACTTCGGCCCTTCGGGGCCGTTCTTCTTCTGGGCTTGGCTTGGCGAGCTTCGCCGCCACCATCCTGTTTGAGGTCTGCTCGAAATAGGCGATGATTACAAAATGACCTTACTTACCGAATTTCGGCCCTCTTTTTTTCACCGGATTTTCTCCAGTGATGCTGGGCAAAGGTTCTTGCGATTTAGCCCATATTTTTTAACTCTCAAGTCTGCTGATGGGAGCGTGCAAGTTTCGTATTCGGACTTAGACGGTCTTGAGGTTGAACGTCAATTCATTTGGTCAAGAATCAACTTCAAGCTGGCAAACGGCTCTCAAGAAGTCTTTGGATGGGTTACGAATGGAACCCAAGAAAAAATTGCGCAGATATTGAAGGCGCGCAGTGCCGAGGCCAAGAATTTTGATGATCGCAATGCTACAAATGCCGAATGGATTGAAGGTTGCACCAATTGGTATTTGAGTGCTACGAGAGGTGAGCGATGGGTGACATATCGTGAGATCGACGATATCTTGCAAGAGCATGAGGATCGACTCACGTATCTTTGGAGCACGGATGTATCTGACTTGCCAATGTTTAAGTTGGAGCTAGCCAATCACATTCGGTACATGAACGAGGTGAAGGCAAATCGGACGGGTTTTCGTTCTAAATGCAATCTGGAATTCGAGGGGCAAGAGCTAAGGCGTTACCAGAGCTTCTTTGATAGCGTGCTCTCAAATCCGCTCACGTTAGAGCAAAGAAAAGCAGTCATCGTTAATGAAGATGCAGAGTTGGTTGTCGCTGCAGCTGGCTCGGGTAAAACAACGACCATCAAGTCCAAGGTTGCCTACCTTGTTCACAAGGGGATGGCTTCCCCTCATCAAATCTTAGTGATTTCTTTCAACAAGAACGTACAACAAGATCTGGAGAAATCCCTCGCCTCACCGTATCCTGGCATCAACATAAATACATTCCATGCTCTTGGTTTGAAGATACTTGCTGAAGCGCAAGGCCAAAAACCTAGCCTCACAGAGTTAGCGGAGAGTCGAGAAAAGCTTGGAGAGTATCTCGACGGGTTGATCAAACAGATCTACGAAGACAACTACGCTGAGCTGGCTGAATTTTTCGTCAGTTATGCAAAGCCATATCGCGATCAATTCGACTTCAAGAGCATGGGTGATTACATCGCCTACGTTCGCTCAGTCGGGCTGATTACTTTGAATGGGGAGACGGTCAAAAGTCTTGAAGAGCTTGAGCTGGCCAACTTCTTTTATGCAAATGGGGTGAATTACCTTTACGAGCAAGACTACGAACACCCTGTCGCCAGCATTAAAAGGCGTCAATACAAGCCCGACTTCTACCTGCCTGACTACGGAATCTACATAGAGCATTTCGCAATTGATATCAACGGAAACACTCCGCCATTCATCAATGAAAAGGATTACCTAGAGTCTCGAGATTGGAAAATTCTTACCCATCAGCAATACAAGACAAAGCTTGTTCAGACATTCAGTCGTGAGAAACGAAGTGGCACACTGACAGGCAACCTCCGAAGGAATCTTGAGCAGCAGGGTGTGATCTTTTCGCCTCTGCCGAAGGACCAACTGCTGGATAAGCTCAATTCTTCTGGATACATCTCTGAGCTTGGGATTTTGCTTGGTACCTTTCTGAATCTCTTCAAAGGTTCACTTCTGAGTCTTGGTGATCTATCCAATCGACTCCCTCAGAATGATTCTGATGCGGCTCGTGCTAGAAAATTTATTGAAATATTTGGGAAGGTGTATCAGCGATATCAAGAGCACCTCGCCTCTTCCTCCCTGATCGATTTCAACGACATGATTCGTCTTGCGGAGCAAGCGCTAGATGGCGGACATGAGCTCAAAGACATTAAGTACGTTTTGATTGATGAGTTTCAGGATATTTCAATCGGCAGAGCGCAGTTCATCAAGTCACTAATCAGATCAACCGACCACGCAAAATTAGTCGCCGTGGGCGATGACTGGCAGTCGATCTATCGGTTTTCAGGAAGTGACATCAGCGTCATGACGTCCTTCGAAGATCATTTCGGGAGACATGAAGTCCGAATGCTTCCTGAGACATTCCGCTTCGATCAGATGGTCGAGTCTGTGGCTTCACGATTTGTCCTGAAGAATGAAGCTCAGATCAAAAAGAAGGTCATTGCGAAAGTGCGTGACAACTCGAAATCCGTGATCCTCTGGCATCCTCAAAAGGAGAGCGGGTCACTACTTGAGTCAATTGCGCAGCATATTCCTGTAGCAAGCTCCGGAAAAACGAGCGTCCTAATATTGGCTCGATATAACTTCTATAGGGATCAACTGGGTATTGCTGAACTGAAAGCACAACGGCCAGATTTGACTTTGACTTTTAGCAGTGTGCATGCGGCCAAGGGGGCTGAAGCAGACTATGCCATTCTGGTCGGAGTTAAGAGCGGACGGTACTCGTTCCCGAGCGAAATCGCCGATGATCCTCTGTTGGATCTGGTGCTATCAGCTCGAGAGCATTTTGAGCATGCCGAAGAGCGTCGATTGCTTTATGTGGCTTTAACGCGAACCAAGCACGCTGTGTATGTTGTCGGAGATCCCAGCGCTGAGTCGACATTCTTCAATGAGCTCATCAAAGATCCTGATGTTGACAAGAGCTATCTCGGACGGGCCATCAATCGACGTTGCACTGCTTGTCAGGCGCCGATGGCTGAGCGTAATAGCCAGCATGGCCTATTTTTCGGTTGTTCGAATTACCCAATCTGCGAGGCAACCAGCCGCCCCTGCATTGCTTGCGGAAGAGGCTTCCTCGTTCGCTATGGGGTGCATATTTGTTGCGACAACCCGAGATGCAACAAAGAGTACGAGGCATGCCCTGAGTGTGAGGATGGGATGCTCGTTAGACGCGATGGAAAATACGGCGCGTTCCTAGGTTGCACAAATTACTCTTCCGGGCAGTGCAGCTATACGCGCAACATTCGGTAACAAGACTGGTATGACACTTCGCCAAGATCTGCAACGCATTACAGACACATTGCCTGTGACCCAGCACCCCTTGCTGATTCAGGAGTTAAGCTTAATTACAGGGCATGGAATCAAAATTATTGAAAGTCAATATCCGATTGAGAGCTACACATGTGTAGTTCACTCATTCGGATTAGTGCAAGATCCAACGTATCTATCTGTCGCTGGTTTCGGATTGGGTCGAACATTTGCAGGGGCCGATTTCATAAATTTTCTGTTGAGCCATGAACTTCTTCTGGAGCGGCCAAAAGGCACGTTTCTCACTGGTGACCTTGTGATCTATTTTCAAGATGACTCGTTCAGGCACGTTGGCACTACTCTGAAGGGGGAGCGAGTGCTTTCTAAGTGGGGAACAGGCTATCTATACGATCATCCAGTTTGGGAAGTCCCAAGCAACTACGGTGCAAGTGTTCGGTATTTCGAGCAAATTTCACCTAACGCAGGGCTGGAGTTGTTTGTGCTTTTCGCTCAATCAAGAGGGTTCACATTCAGTTAGCTAAACTGCTCGTGTGTGTACCAACTTCACGCCAACAAAGAACACCCAGTGGGTGAAATCTTCGCTGGGCGTTGACTTGCCATCTGGTTACCCAGGTGAGTCGTACCCAGGGTTCGACGCGCCGATCATCGTGAAAAGTCATCAGACAGGTCGGGTGGCATGCGGCTTGGCCAAGTTTGGATTGATCCCTTCATGGGCTAAAGATGACAAGATCAGCCGCCACACCTACAACGCCCGAAGTGAGACGGCAGCGGAAAAACCTAGCTACCGTGGCGCATGGAGGCAGCGTCAGTTCGGACTGGTGCTGGTCGACAATTTTTTCGAGCCGTCCTATGAGTCTGGGAAAGCTGTGCGGTTCAGAATCGAACTAGCTTCACGAGAGCCGTTTGCTATCGCCAGCTTGTGGGATCGTTGGACAGACCTGGCAACGGGTGAGCGAGTGGTCTCGTTCTCAATGCTCACAGTCAATGCAGATCAGCATCCCATCATGCGGCAGTTTCACAAACCCGGAGATGAAAAACGCACCCCGGTGATCATCCGGCCAAAGCTCTTCGAAGAGTGGCTCAGTGCTGATCAAGCAAGAGCAGCCGAGTTGATGACCTGGTCACACATGGCCAATTTGTCGGCAGTGCCAGCGCCAAAAAACTGATGGGTTTCGCCAAGCCTGAAGGATTTCAGATAGAATCCAATCTGTCTGGGCCCTAAAGGGCACAAAACGGCCACTGTGGCGTTATTTTTAGCGCCTTGGGGTGGCGGGAGTTGGCGGGTTTCAGAAGCCCGACACGGCCCGACAAACCCCGTCACGAAGTGACAGGGGCCGTTATGTTTTCTGAGAGCGTTTCATTTGAACGTCCAGATTCCACCACCAAACAAAAAGCCGCTGTTTCGCAAGAAACAGCGGCTTTTTCTTTGGCCCGGCTTTGTCGGGGCTCAAGCGTCGATCAACACGCCTTCTTTCACCTGCATGGCCCCGCTGCGTTGCAGCTCGGCCAGCATCATGTCCAGCCAAGTTTTGTGATCGTGGCCCAGACCAAAGCGCGCGTGCAGATCGTTCAGGTAGGGCACTTGTTCGGCCCAGGCGTCGAAGTCAGTCCGAGAGATCTGGCCCCATTCCAGGAGTTTGAATTTGAGCAAAACCTTGGTGCCGTAGCGCGCGTGTTTTTCGGGGTTTTTCGCGAAGCCTTCGAGTTTGCTGCGTGCCAGGGCCAGGGCGGGCGCGACTTCGGTGAAGACCGCGCCATGCCCCGGGATGATGGTGGCCGGGTCCAGTCGCTCGATCAGGTCCAGGGTTTGGGCCACTTCATCAAACGCATCCACGCCCACCAGCTCGGGAAACACCACGCCAAAACCGTTTTGCCACAGCGCATCGGCCGACATCAGCAGGCGGTGCTCGGGGGCAAACAAGATGACCGAGTGCGGGTCATGCCCGGGTGCTGCGTGCACCTGCCAGTCCATGTCGCCCCAGCGGTGGGTGCTGCCCGGTTGCAGCAAGCCATTGAAGTGAAAGGGCGGGCAGTTTTGCCCTGTGGGCTTGTAGCTCAGGGCGTCTTCCTGCCAGCCCTGCACGGCAGCTGCCAGGCCTGGCGGGATCCAGGTTTGCAGCGCCGGGTAATGCGCTTGCAGGGCCTGGTTGCCGCCGCAATGGTCGCTGTGCAAGTGGGTGTTGACCAGCAGGTCCAGCGTGCGGCCTTGCAGGGCATGGCCCAGCAGGGCCAGGGTCTGCGCTTGGTGCGTGACATAACCGCTGTCCACCAAGGTGGCACGGTCCTGGTCGCACAACAAGATGTTGTTGGCCGACAGCCAGCCGCGCTCAAGCACGGTGACGCCAGGGGGCAGTGCGGGACGTATCGGCATGCGGACTTTACTTGTTGCTGCGCAGTTCGCGGCGCAAGATCTTGCCCACGTTGGTCTTGGGCAGTTCGTCGCGGAACTCGATGTATTTGGGGCGCTTGTAACCGGTCAGGTTGTCGTGACAGAAACGTGCCACGGCCTCCTCGGTCAGCAGCGGGTCGTTGCGCACCACAAACACCTTGATGGCCTCGCCTTGCATTTCGTCCGCAATGCCCACGGCCGCGCACTCAACCACGCCGGGGCAGGTGGAGATCACGTTTTCCAGCTCGTTGGGGAAGACGTTGAAGCCGCTGACGATGATCATGTCTTTCTTGCGGTCCACGATGCGGGTGTAGCCGCCTTCGTCCATGACGCCAATGTCGCCCGTGCGCATGAAGCCATCGGCGGTGAAGGTCTTGGCGTTCTCTTCGGGCTGGTTGTAGTAGCCCACCATCACGTTGGGGCCGCGGATGCAAATCTCGCCCGAGCTGCCCACGGGCAGGCTGTTGCCCGCGTCGTCCTTGATGGCGATGTCAATGCTGGGCAGAGGCAGGCCAATGTTGCCGCTGAAGGTTTTTTGCGTGACCGGGTTGTTGGTGCCGATGGCGCAGGTCTCGCTCATGCCCCAGCCTTCGATCATGGCGCTGCCCGTGGCCGCTTGCCAGTGGTGGGCTGTGCCGGCCGATGCGGCCATGCCGCCCGCTTGCGTCAGCTTGAGCGAGGAGAAATTGATGGTCTTGAACATCGGGTGCTGCATCAGCGCGTTGAACAAGGTGTTCACGCCCGGCAGCATGTGGAAGGGGCGCTGCTTGAGCACCTCGATGAACTTGCCGAAGTCACGCGGGTTAGGCACCAGGGTGATGTGGGAGCCCTGGCGAATCGCCAGCAGACACAGCGTCAAGGCATAGATGTGGTACAGCGGCAGCGCGGCAATGCTGTTGACTTTGCGCAGGTCGCCGATGTCGGCCAGGGCCGGTGAGAACCAGGCTTCGGCCTGCAGCATGGCGGCCACCACGTTGCGGTGGGTTAGCACGGCACCTTTGCTCAGGCCCGTGGTGCCGCCGGTGTACTGCAAAAAGGCGATGTCGTCCAGCGACTGTTGCACGGCCTTCAGGGTCATGTTTCGGCCTTGCGCGATGGCTTTCTTGAACGGGGTCACCGTGCGCCCGCCTTCCAGGGACAGCTCGTAC
Source organism: Limnohabitans sp. Jir72 (assembly GCF_003063575.1). Lineage (GTDB taxonomy): Bacteria > Pseudomonadota > Gammaproteobacteria > Burkholderiales > Burkholderiaceae_C > Limnohabitans_A. The sequence continues at coordinate 27,915 of NZ_NESC01000002.1, read as the reverse complement.
TCGGGCACGAGTTTGGCCAGATGGCGCACGGCAAACGTCATCCAGCGGCCATACCAGGAGCCCAGCAGATCGCCAATGGAGGCCACCACCACGTGCTGGATGGCCGTGTTGTCCAGCACTTCCTGCAAGGTGGCCGCGAAGTTTTCCAGCACCACAATGGCAGTGGCGCCCGAGTCCTTGAGCTGGTGCTCCAGTTCACGCGCGGTGTACAGCGGGTTGACGTTCACACAGGTGTAGCCCGCACGCAAAACAGCGGCCATCGTGACGGCAAACTGGGGCAGGTTGGGCAGCATGATCGCCACGCGGCTGCCGGGGGGCAGGCCTTTGCTTTGCAGCCAGGCGCCCAGCGCGGTGGACAGCTGGTTGAGCTCCTTGTAGCTCATCCAGCGGTTCATGCAAACCGAGAACGGACTGTCGCCGTGCTCGCGAAATGCCCTCTCCAGCAAATCCGTCAGGCTGTTGTACTGGCCGGGGTCCACTTCATGGGCCACGCCTGCGGGGTAGTTCTTTTGCCAAATACGTTCCATGTGCATTGCTCCTCTTTGCACTCATTGTCGCCAGCTCCAGCTGCGGGTGTGACCGGGCAAGCCCTCGGTGAGAGTGGAAAAGGTCCCTCACGCGACAAATAGCCGGTTTTGGCAGGGCCATCGATTTGGGCGCAAAATCAGGGAATACCCTAGGCAACACCATGACACCTGTTTCACCCCCCCGGCCCGGATTCTGGCGTCAGCTGTGGCGCCGACTGCTGTCTGCCGTTGATCTGCAGCCTGCGCCGGGTGAAAAGCCCGGATCACGCTGGATCCCGATCCGTTCGCTGGCGGCGCGGCACAAACCCCGCATCCTCAAGCATTTGCAGGGTTTGACACCGCAAGACCGCTATTTGCGCTTCGGTTATCCCGCCACCGATGAGCAAATCGAGCGCTACGTGTCGGGCCTGAATTTCGTGCGCGACGAAATCTTTGGGGTCTTCAACCGGCGGCTCGAGTTGGTGGCCATGGCCCACTTGGCCTATTCGGTGGACCCGCAATGGGCGACTTGCGCCGAGTTCGGCGTGTCGGTGGACACCCGCCAGCGCGGCAAGGGCCTGGGCGCCAAGCTGTTTCGGCATGCGGTGATGCATGCCCGCAACGAGGGTGTGAGCATGCTGTTTGTGCACGCGCTCAGTGAGAACGTGGCCATGCTCAAAATCGCCCGCCACGCCGGTGCCCGCGTAGAGCGCGATGGCAGCGAAAGCGAGGCCTACCTCACCGTGCCCGCCGCCACACTGGACAGCCAGGTCAGCGGCCTGTTTCAAGACCAGATGGCCGAGATCGATTACCAGCTCAAAATGCAGGCCCACCAATTTCGCCAATGGCTGGGCACGCTGCAAGAGATCCGCCAGGGCGTGCGCGATGCGCGCCACCCCCACGACAAACCCTGAGTTCAGGTTCTGTCATATGAATCCGCTATCCTAGTGGCTTCGCAATAACAGCATGTCCTGCATTCCTTGACTGTGTCAGACCCTCACCCTGCGCGCCCTGCCGAGCGCGAAGACAAGCGCAGTTTTCTGCAAAAGCTGGCCGAATTCATCCACCCCGGCCCCGACTCTGCGGACGAGTTGATCGAGACCCTGGCCGAGGCCGAGGACAACCACATCATCAACGCTGAGAGCCGCCTGATGCTCGAAGGTGTGATCCGCATGGCCGACATGACGGCCGGCGATGTGATGGTGGCCGCCCCCCGCATGGATTTGTTGAACATCGAAGACCCCTTCGACCAGTTGTTGCACCAGGTTATCGAAACCGCGCACTCGCGCTTCCCGGTCTTTGAAGGAGAGAAGGAAAACATCCTTGGCATCTTGCTCGCCAAGGACCTGCTCAAACTCCAACGTGCCCCTGAACTGAACATCCGTGCATTGTTGCGCCCAGCGGTGTTTGTGCCCGAGAGCAAAGGCCTGAACGACTTGCTGCGCCAGTTCCGTGACAACCGCAACCATCTGGCCATCGTGATCGACGAGTTCGGTCGCACGGCCGGGCTCATCACCATCGAAGACGTGCTCGAACAGATCGTGGGTGAAATCGAAGACGAGTTTGATATTGCCGATGACGACGGCGATATTTTTGGCCTGCCCGACCGCAGCTTCCGTGTGAGCGGTGACACCTCGCTGGAGCGGGTGAGCGAAGCCTTTGGCGTGAACCTGCAGGAAGCCCGCGAAGACACCGAGGGCCCGGACTTCGACACCATCGGCGGCTTGATCGCGCACGAGATGGGCCATGTGCCCCGCCGTGGCGAAAAGCATGTGCTGGCCGGCTTGCAGTTTGTGGTGCTGCACACCCGTGCGGGCGCGGTGCGCTGGTTCAAGGTTTCGCCGGTGGCGCTTGAGCCGGTGACGCCTGCATGAAACCCTGGCGCGGCCGGCCCACCCTGTGGCCTGCACTGGCGGGCCTGGCCCAAGCCGCCTCGATCGCCATGCCTGGCAGTGGCCAAGCGCAAGGCTGGTTGCAAGTCCTGAGCTTGTCTGTGTTCGCAGCGGGGCTGGTGCGCATCGCCCAAAGCCAAGACGCGTTGTCCGTCGTACTGCGCCGTGCGGCCTGGTTTGGGGGTGTCTTTGCGACGGCTTGGTTGGCGGGCAGCTTTTGGTGGTTGTACGTGTCCATGCACGACGTGGGCGGCTTGCCTGCGCCGCTGGCGGCCCTGGCCGTCTTGTTGCTGGCATCGGCCGTGTCTTTGTTTTATGTCCTGGCGTCTGTGGGTTGGGTGGCCTTGAGCCGCCGGGTGTCGCCGCGTTCGCAGCCTGGCCTCGGCAGCTTGTTGTTTGCTGCGCTGTGGACCTTGGCCGAGCTCATGCGCGGGCAGTGGTTCACCGGTTTTCCTTGGGGCGCGGGTGGCTATGCGCATGTCGATGGCGTGCTGGCGGTCTGGGCCCCCTGGGTGGGGGTGTACGGTTTGGGTTTTGTGGCGGCGTTCTTGGCCATGCGTCTCGCGCTGAGCGGCTGGCGTCTGGCCGCGATCAAGCCTTTGGCCCTGGTGGGCTTGCTGTCTTGGGCGGTTCAGGCTTGGTCACCGGCGTTCACCACCTCGGCGGGTGTCGGGCAGGTGGAGTTGTTGCAAGCGAACATTTTGCAGAGCGAGAAGTTCGATGTGCGCAGCGGCATCCGCGATGCCCTGCAGTGGTATGACGAACGCCTGCGCGCCAGCCAACAAGCGCTGGTGGTCGCCCCCGAAACCGCGATCCCTTTGTTGCCCCGGCATTTGCCCGAGGGCTATTGGTCGGGCTTACAGCAGCATTTTGCGCAGCCCGGTCGCCCGCTGGCCTTGATCGGCGTGCCTTTGGGCTCGCTGTCTGAGGGCTATGCCAACGCGGTGGTGGCCATGGGGCCGCAGGGCCAGGCCGACTACCGCTACGACAAGCACCACTTGGTGCCCTTTGGTGAATTCATTCCGCCCGGTTTTGCTTGGTTTGTGCGCCAGATGCAGATCCCTCTGGGGGACTTCAGCCGCGGCCGTCTGGACCAGCCGTCCATCGCCTGGCAGGGGCAGCGCCTGTCGCCCAACATTTGCTACGAGGACCTGTTTGGCGAAGAACTGGCCGCGCAGTTCAAGGACGCAGCGCAAGCGCCGACAGCCTTGGTCAATGTGAGCAACATCGCCTGGTTTGGCAACACCATCGCGGTGGACCAGCACCTGAACATCTCGCGCATGCGGGCCATGGAGCTGGGCCGCCCCATGCTGCGGGCCACCAACACCGGGGCCACGGCCATCATCGACCACCAAGGGCGCGTCACGCAGCAACTGCCGCGCTTTACCCGGGGCACGCTGGTCGGCACCTACGAAGGCCGCACAGGCCTGACGCCCTATGCCCGTTGGGCGGCGGCTTGGGGGCTGGGGCCGCTTTGGCTGCTGTGTGGGGCGGTGCTGGCCCTGATTGCCTGGCGCAGGCGCGCACGCTGACAGGACCTGCCGCGGCGGGCATCAAAGGCTGAAAACAGGACTTTTTCACCCCCAAAGACCGTAAAATCAAGGGTTTGCGCAAAGCTTGCGCCCATCCAACCTTGGCCAGCTCGCTGCTGGCTCCGCTCAGGCCATGTTGACCTTCCAGCAAATCATTTTGAAATTGCAGCAGTACTGGGACGCCCAGGGCTGCGCCTTGCTCCAGCCCTACGACATGGAAGTCGGCGCGGGCACCAGCCACACCGCCACGTTCTTGCGCGCCATCGGCCCCGAGCCGTGGAAAGCCGCCTACGTGCAGCCCAGCCGCCGCCCCAAAGACGGCCGCTATGGCGAGAACCCCAACCGCCTGCAGCACTACTACCAATTCCAGGTGGTCTTGAAGCCAGCCCCCAGCAACATCCTGGAGCTGTATTTGGGCTCCCTCGAAGCGCTGGGCTTTGACCTGAAAAAGAACGACATCCGCTTTGTGGAAGACGACTGGGAAAACCCCACGCTCGGCGCTTGGGGCCTGGGCTGGGAAGTCTGGCTCAACGGCATGGAAGTCACGCAGTTCACCTACTTCCAGCAAGTCGGCGGCATTGACTGCAAGCCGATCACCGGCGAGATCACCTACGGCCTGGAGCGCCTGGCCATGTATTTGCAGGGCGTGGACAACGTCTACAACTTGCAATGGACCGATGGTTTGACCTACGGCGATGTGTACAAGCAAAACGAAGTTGAGCAATCGACCTACAACTTCGAGCACAGCGATGCCGAGTTCTTGTTCACCGCCTTTGGTGCGCACGAAAAGCAAGCCCAGCACCTCATGGGCGCACAGCTGGCGCTGCCTGCGTACGAGCAAGTGCTCAAGGCCGCACACACCTTCAACCTGCTGGACGCGCGCGGCGCGATCAGCGTGACCGAGCGCGCCGCCTACATCGGCCGCATCCGCAACCTGGCCCGCAGTGTGGCCCAGAGTTATTACGAAAGCCGCGAACGTCTGGACTTCCCGATGGCCCCGCGTGAATGGGTTGCACAAATGCCCAAGAAAGCCGCGTGAGGAAGAACGACATGACAACACAAAATCTGCTGGTTGAACTGTTTGTGGAAGAGCTGCCGCCCAAGGCGCTCAACAAGTTGGGCGCGGCGTTTTCGGGCGTGCTGGCCGAACAACTCAAGGCCCAAGGCCTGGCCGCTGCCGACGCTGCTGTGACGGCCTTTGCCTCGCCCCGCCGCCTGGCCGCGCATGTGACGGGCGTGGCCGCACAAGCCGCCGACAAGGCCGTGCAGCAAAAGCTGATGCCCGTGGCCGTAGGCCTGGATGCGGCTGGCAACGCCACCCCCGCCTTGCTGAAAAAACTGCAAGCCTTGGGCGCTGACGTGAGCGACCCGGTGGCTGCCGTGGCGGCGCTCAAGCGGGCACCGGACGGCAAGGCAGAAGCCTTGTTTTATGACAGCCTGCTGAAAGGCGCATCGCTGCAAGCCGGGCTGCAAAAAGCTTTGGAAGAAGCGCTGGCCAAGCTGCCGATTCCCAAAGTCATGCAGTACCAGCTCGAAACAGATTGCGAGCTGCCCGGCTGGAGCAGCGTGAACTTTGTGCGCCCCGCACACAGCTTGATCGCGCTGCACGGAAGCACCGTGGTGCCCGTCAAAGCGCTGGGTCTGACGGCTGGCAGCAGCACCCAAGGCCACCGCTTTGAGGCCAAGGTTTCGCCCGTGGTCTTGCCGCACGCTGACCAATACGACGATGTGCTCAAGCGCGATGGGTCCGTCATCGCCAGCTTTGCCGAGCGCCGCGCCGAGATCGTGCGCCAGCTGCAAGCGGCGGCTGCCCAGGTGGGTGGTGGTTGCCAACCGATTGAGGATGACGCGCTGCTGGACGAAGTGACCGCGCTGGTCGAGCGCCCGAACGTACTGACCTGCCAGTTCGAGACCGAGTTCTTGGGCGTACCGCAAGAGTGCCTGATCCTCACCATGAAGGCCAACCAGAAATACTTCCCGTTGATCGATGCATCGGGCAAGCTGACGAACCGCTTCTTGGTCGTGAGCAACATCACGCCCGACGATGCTTCGTTTGTGATTGGCGGCAACGAGCGCGTGGTGCGCCCGCGCTTGGCCGATGCCAAATTCTTCTTTGACCAGGACCGCAAAAAGACGCTCGACTCGCGTGTCGAAGGCCTGTCCAAAGTGGTCTACCACAACAAGCTGGGCACACAAGGCGAGCGCATGGCGCGGGTTTGTGCCATTGCTAAGGCCATTGGCCAGCAAGTCGGCGGCGACTCGCTGGCGGCGCAAGCCGAGCAGGCCGCACGCTTGGCCAAGACCGATTTGCTGACCGACATGGTGGGCGAGTTCCCTGAGCTGCAAGGCATCATGGGCGGCTACTACGCCCGCCACGATGGCTTGAGCCCAGAGGTGGCCGAGGCGATTGAAGACCACTACAAGCCCCGCTTTGCCGGTGACGAGTTGCCCCGCAACAACGTGGGCTTGGTGGTGGCGCTGGCCGACAAATTGGAAACCCTGGTCGGCATGTTCGGCATCGGCAATGTGCCCACGGGCGACAAAGACCCCTTTGCCTTGCGTCGCCACGCTTTGGGCGTGATCCGCATGCTGATCGAAAAAGACGTCGCTCTGGGCTTGCCCGAATTGCTGGCGCTGTCTGCGCCGGTGTTTGGCGACAAGATCACGGGCGGTGCAGACGCTTTGATCGACTTCATCTACGACCGCCTGTCTGGCAGCCTGCGCGAGCAGGGCTTCAGCGCGCAAGAGGTCGATGCCGTCATGGCCCTGCGCCCGGCCCGTCTGGGTCAGGTCAGTCAGTTCTTGTCGGCCGTGCGCGCCTTTGCCGCCTTGCCCGAAAGCCCCGCTTTGGCGGCAGCCAACAAGCGCATCGGCAACATCCTGAAGAAAGCCGGTGAGGTGGATGCCCATGTCAACCCCGCGCTGCTGAAGGAAGAGGCCGAGAAGAACTTGTTCGACGTGATGCAAAAACTGTTGCCCGAATCACAAGCGCAGTTCAAGGCCGGTGACTACACCGCCAGCCTGCAAACCCTGGCCGCACTGCGCGCCCCGGTGGACGCCTTCTTTGACGACGTGATGGTCAACGCCGAAGAAATGGACCTGCGCCTGAACCGTCAGGGCCTGCTTAAAAGCCTGCATGTGGCCATGAACCGCGTGGCCGACCTCTCGCGTCTGGCCGCTTGAACGCGCCATGAACACCCACATGAAGCTCGTCATCCTCGACCGGGACGGCACCATCAACCGGGCCAGCGAAGAGTTCGTCAAGTCGCCCGACGAGTGGCATCCGCTGCCCGGCTCGCTCGAGGCGATCAGCCGGCTCAACCATGCGGGCTTTCATGTGGTGTTGGCCACCAACCAATCGGGTTTGGGTCGCGGTCTGTTTGACATGGCCGCCCTGAACGCCGTGCATGCCCACATGCTCAAGACCCTGGCCGCAGCCGGTGGGCGCATCGATGCGATTTTTTATTGCCCGCATGCGCCCGACGAAGGCTGCAGCTGCCGCAAACCTGCACCGGGTTTGTTGCACCAGATTCAGGAGCGTTATGGCATTGACCTCAAGGGCCTGCCCTATGTGGGCGACAGCCTGCGCGACATGCAGGCGGCGCACGCGGCCGGCTGCGTGCCGCACTTGGTGCTGACCGGTCGCCATCCCGATGTTCAGGGCCAGGCCTTGCCCGCAACATTCCCGGCGGGCACCCTGGTGCACGCCGATCTGGCCGCCTTTGTCGATCACCTGCTGGGTGAAACTTCTTCCAACTGAGTCTGCCCCATGAATTTCATCCGCGCTGTTCTGCACATGTTCTGGATGGCCATCACGGTCATTCCTTGGGCGCTGTTTGTGGTGGGGGTTTCTTACTTCATCAGCAGCACGCGCTTGTATTGGGTCTGCGCCGCCTGGCTGCGTTTGGCGGTGAACAGTGGCACTTGGATATTGGGCATCCAAAACCGTATCCACGGCATGGAGAATTTGCCTCAAGGCGCCAAAGATCCCGCCGTGCTGCTGGTCAAGCACCAGTCGACCTGGGAGACTTTTGTGATGCCCGCGATCATGCCGCACCCGCTGGCCTATGTGTTCAAGAAAGAGTTGCTGAGCGTGCCATTTTTTGGCTGGGCCATGGGCCGTCTGGACATGATCCACATCGACCGCAAGCAGCGCTCACGCGCCTTTGCCAAGGTGGTGCAGCAAGGCCGCCGCCTCATGCAAGAAGGCGTGTGGGTCATCATGTTCCCTGAAGGCACGCGCATCCCACGCGGTCAAAAAGGCGAGTACAAAACAGGCGGTGCACGCTTGGCCATCGCCGCTGGTGTGCCGGTGATCCCGATTGCGGTGACCTCGGCGCGTTGCTGGCCCACCAAGGCCTTCATCAAGAAGCCGGGCGTGGTGGACATCTCGATCGGCCAAGCCATCTCCAGTGTCGGCCGTGATGCCGATGAGCTGATGGGCGAAGTTGAAAACTGGATCGAAGCCGAAATGCACCGGCTCGACCCCGAGGCCTACCCGGCCAAGTCCTGAGCCGGAGCTGGGCGAAGCATGCGCGCGCCTTTGCAGTTTGTGCTGGATTTCTTCACTGGAGGAGATCCGGTGATGCCCAGTGCCAAGGTGCCATCGCCGGTCACCTTGCCGCCCGCAACGCATCCAAAAGCAGCTGCAGCGCCTCAGCCTGAGCAGGAGGCCCAAGCACCCACGCCGCAGGCCGTGCCTGTGTTGGAGGTCATGGGCTTCACCCATCCTGCCGCCAACCGCCATGCTGTCTTGCACGGCATGACGGTGTCTTTTTTGTTCGAGCGCTCACGTCGCCGCAGCATCGGTTTTTTGGTGGGTGCTGAGGGGCTGGTGGTGCGCGCGCCCAGCTGGGTCACGCTGCGCGAGGTGGATGCCGCTGTGCAAGAAAAAGGCGCCTGGATCGTCGCCAAGCTGCAGCAGTTCAAACAGCGCCAGACCGAGCAGTTTCAGCAAGCCATCGAGTGGACGCATGGTGCGCAGGTGCCCTTTTTAGGCGGCACGGTGCAGCTGTGCGTGTTGGAGCGCGGCACGCCGCAAGCCGCAACCGCAGACGTGCAGCGCTTGCCCGTCAGCGTCCCGCCTGGCGCTTCGGCCACGCAGGTGCGTGAGGTGGCCGAGGCTTGGCTCAAGAAGCAGGCGCGTACCTTGTTTGAGCAGCGCCTGCAGCACTTCGCGCCCTTGCTGGGTGTGCGCTGGAGCAAGCTCAGCCTGTCGAGCGCCAACACCCGCTGGGGCAGCGCACGCGTCGATGGGCACATCCGACTGAATTGGCGCTTGATCCATTTGCCGGTCAGCCAGATCGACTATGTGGTGGTGCACGAGTTGGCGCACTTGCGCGAGATGAACCACAGCCCCCGCTTTTGGGAGACGGTGGGCGAGGTCATGCCCGATTACGCGCAGCGCCGCAAAGCCCTCAAGCAAGCGCCCATGGGCCTGCCTCAGGACTGAGTGCAGCTGAAGCGGTAGATGCCGTCGGCACTCAGCTCGCGGCGCAATTGCCCGCCCAACCACAGCATGTGCAGGTGCGCCACCGACTCGCCCATGGCGAAGGTCATCTGGTGCACGTTCAAGGCGCGCTTGAACAGCACGGGCAGCGCGTCGTGCGCCGACAGGGCTTGAGCGCTGCACGCTTGCAGCAGCTCGCTCAGGCGCTCGTCGTGGTGTGCACGCAGCTGCGCAATGCGCCGTGCGGCGCCTTTGAAGGGGCGCCCGTGTGAGGGCAGCACCAAGGTGCTGTCTGGCAGGTCCTCCATCTTGGTCAACGAGTCCAGGAACAGCTGCAAAGCATTGCCCTGAGGTTCCTGCGCATACACGCTCACATTGGTCGAGATCGAGGGCAGCAGCATGTCGCCGCTGATCAAGATGTCCCGCGCGGCGCAATGCAGGGCCATGTGTTCGGGCGAGTGGCCGAAGCCGCTGATGCAGCGCCAGTCTTGACCGCCAATCGTCACCGTGTCATCGGCCATCAGGCGCACATAGGCCTGCGGCACTTGCGGCACCATGCTGGTGTAGTAGCCCACGCGGGCCTTGATCTGGGCCAGGTCATCGGTTTTGTTCCAGCCATGCGCGGCATAGAACTTCACGGTCGGCTCGCCCCCGAAATTGGACACGCCCGATTGGGCCATCAGCGCCGACTGGTATTCGCTGGTGCTCATCCACAAGGGGGCTTTCCAGCGCTCGCACAGCCAGTGCGCCAGGCCCATGTGGTCGGGGTGCATGTGGGTGACCAGCACGCGCACAACGGGCAGGCCCTGCAGGTGTTCTTTTTCGATGTTCAGCCAGGCTTCGCGTGTGGCTTCGTTGTCGATGCCGCAGTCCACCACGGTCCAGCCTTCTTGCACGGTGCCCGTCTGGGTGGGGTGGGGCAGGCGGTCGCGCAGCAGCCACAGGTTGATGTGGTCCAGCGCAAAAGGCAGGCCCATGCGCAGCCACAGCACGCCCGGGGCGACTTCCAAGACGCGGCCAGTTTCAGGAAGTTGGTCGGCGTGGGGGTAGTCCAGAAGGTTGGCTTGTACGGAATTGGACATGCGGGCAGTCGTTTGGGTTAGCATTCGCTCAATTGACGTTACGTAACGTCAAGCATCAAAAGCATTCTAGGTGGCGGTCTTCGCAAGGGGCTGTCCCCATTGCGCAAGGACTGAGTACCCATGGCGAACACCTACACGATCAGCGACCTCGCACAGGAATTTGACCTGACCACCCGCGCCATCCGTTTTTACGAAGACATGGGCTTGCTGGAGCCTGAGCGTTTGGGGCCCGGCGGGCGCAACCGGGTGTATTCGGCCCGCGACCGCACCCGCCTGAAGCTGACCCTGCGCGCCAAGCGTCTGGGCCTGTCGCTGACCGAGGCCAAAGACCTGATCGACATGTACGACAGCCCGCGCGACACGGTGCCGCAGCTGAAAAAGTTTTTGGTGGTGCTGGCCGAGCATCGCCAGCAATTGGAATCGCAGTTGGCCGATCTGGAGGCCACGCTGGACGAAGTGAAAACCCACGAAAAAGAAACAAAAACCCTGTTGGCCAAGGCCTCCAAAGCCGCAGCAGCGGGGTAAAACCCTGATTGACGTTTACGTAAACGTCAATTAAAGTGCAGGCTGTTCATTACTTGCCAAAATCCGCCGTGACCACCCTCACCCCAGCCCATGAACGTGTTGCCCGCAGCCTGGCCCGCCAGGGCATGATGCAGCACTTGGGCGTGCGTTTGCTCTCGGTGAGTGAAGGCATGGTGGAGCTGTCCATCCCCTACAGTGACAAGACCACGCAGCAGCAAGGCGGCTTTCACGGCGGTGCCATCGGCGCCTTGGCCGACATCGCAGGCGGCTACGCGGCCCTGACCGTGGTGCCCGAGGGCATGGAAGTCGTCACCGTCGAATACAAGATCAATTTCCTCAGCAGCCACCAAGGTGGCGAGATCCGCGCCACCGGCAAGGTGCTCAAGGCCGGTCGCCGTGTGGTGGTGACCACCGCCGAGGTGGTGCACATCGACGCCGACGGCAAAAGCTCGCCCTGCGCGGTGATGCAACAAACACTGGCCCCCGTGCCGCAAACCTATTGACGCGCTCAGCGCGCCTTCTAACCCGCTCATTCGGAGACTCCCATGAACAACTTGCCCGGTCTGAATTTCCAACTCGGTGAAGACATCGACGCCCTGCGCGATGCGGTGCGCGACTTTGCGCAAGCCGAAATCGCACCCCGTGCGGCCGAGATCGATCGCAATGACCAGTTCCCGATGGACCTGTGGCGCAAGATGGGCGACTTGGGCGTGCTGGGCATCACCGTGGGCGAGGAATACGGCGGCGCGAACATGGGCTACTTGGCGCACATGATCGCCATGGAAGAAATTTCCCGCGCCTCGGCCAGCGTGGGCCTGTCTTATGGCGCGCACTCCAACTTGTGTGTCAACCAGATCAAGCGCAACGGCACGCCCGAGCAGCGCGCCAAATACCTGCCCAAGCTGATCAGCGGCGAGCACATCGGTGCCTTGGCCATGTCCGAACCCGGCGCGGGCTCGGACGTGCTGAGCATGAAGCTCAAGGCCGAAGACAAGGGCGGTTATTACCTGCTCAACGGCAACAAGATGTGGATCACCAACGGCCCCGATGCCGACACCCTGGTGGTTTACGCCAAGAGCGAGCCAGAACTCGGCGCGCGCGGTGTGACGGCTTTCCTGATCGAAAAAGGCATGAAGGGTTTTTCCATCGCGCAAAAGCTCGACAAGCTGGGCATGCGCGGCAGCCACACCGGTGAGCTGGTGTTCAACAACGTCGAAGTGCCTGCCGAAAACATTTTGGGGGGTCTGAACAACGGCGCCAAGGTGCTGATGAGTGGTTTGGATTACGAACGCGCTGTGCTGACCGGCGGCCCATTGGGCATCATGCAGGCCGTGATGGACAACGTGATCCCCTACATCCACGACCGCAAGCAGTTCGGCCAAAGCATCGGCGAGTTCCAGCTGATTCAGGGCAAAGTGGCCGACATGTACACCGTGCTGCAAGCTGGCCGCAGCTTTGCTTACACCGTGGCCAAGAACCTGGACCTGCTGGGTGCCGAGCATGTGCGCCAAGTGCGCAAGGACTGTGCCAGCGTCATTTTGTGGACCGCCGAAAAAGCCACCTGGATGGCAGGCGAGGGCGTGCAGATTTTTGGTGGCAACGGCTACATCAACGAATACCCGTTGGGCCGTTTGTGGCGCGATGCCAAGCTGTACGAAATCGGCGCAGGCACAAGCGAAATCCGCCGCATGCTGATCGGCCGCGAACTGTTCGCCGAGACTTGCTGAGGTTTTTGCTGCACTGCGACAATTGACGCATGAGCACTTCACTACAGCACCTTTTTGACAACAACCGGGCCTGGGCCGATCGCATGGTTCAGGAGAACCCGGCGTATTTCTCGCGCCTGGCCAACCAGCAAAACCCCAAGTACCTGTGGATCGGCTGCTCCGACAGCCGCGTGCCCGCCAACCAGATCACCGGGCTGGACCCGGGCGAGGTCTTCGTGCACCGCAACGTGGCCAACGTGGTGGTGCACTCCGACCTGAACGCCCTGTCGGTCATCCAGTACGCGGTCGATGCCCTCAAGGTCGAGCACATCATGGTCGTGGGCCACTACGGCTGCGGCGGTGTGCTGGCGGCCACACGCGGCACCCGTGTGGGCCTGGCCGACAACTGGCTGCGCCATGTGCAAGACGTGCGCCTGCGCCACCGCCAGCGCCTGAACCACTTGCCGCAAGAAGAGCTGGAGTCGGTCATGTGCGAGATGAACGTGATCGAGCAAGTCGGCAACGTCGCCCTGTCCAACGTCATGCAAGATGCCTGGAGCAGGGGCCAGAACGTCACGGTGCACGGCTGGATTTACGGCTTGGACAACGGCCTGGTCAAGGACCTGGGGGTGAGCATGAACAACGCCAGCGAGGTGGTCAATGTTTTCCGCAACGCATTCAAACGTTACCCGCGCGGGACATGATGTGGCGTCTGCGCTTGCTCTGGCTTCGATGTTGGATCGCCAGCCGCCATAAAAGCTGGCGATGATGAAACAGCGTCATGGCGAGGAGCGCAGCGACGCGGCCATCCAGTCCATGCGAACCCCCAACCCATTTTTCAAACTCGCGGCCAATGAGCAAAGTTCAAGGCCACCACTTTCAGGAGAACACCATGCAAGACCCCATCGTCATCGTCAGTGCCGCCCGCACCCCCATGGGCAGCTTTCAAAGCGACTTCGCCAGCTTGGCCGCCCATGATCTGGGTGGCGCCGCCATCAAGGCCGCCGTTGAGCGCGCAGGCATCAGCCCAGAGCTGGTGACCGAAGTGCTGTTTGGCAACTGCCTGATGGCCGGTCAAGGCCAAGCGCCTGCACGCCAGGCCGCGTTCAAGGGCGGCTTGCCCAAGAGCGCGGGCGCGGTCACGCTGTCCAAGATGTGCGGCTCCGGCATGCGCGCGGCCATGTTCGCGCACGACATGCTGGTCGCAGGCACACACGACGTGCTGGTGGCCGGTGGCATGGAAAGCATGACCAACGCGCCCTACCTGATGCTCAAAGGCCGTGGCGGCTACCGCATGGGCCACGACAAAATTTACGACCACATGATGCTCGACGGCCTGGAAGACGCCTATGAAGCGGGTCGCAGCATGGGAACCTTTGGTGAAGACTGCGCCGCCAAATACAGCTTCACCCGCGCCGAGCAAGACCACTTTGCCACCACCAGCGTGCAGCGCGCCAAGGCTGCGACCGAGTCGGGTGCCTTTGCCACCGAGATCACGCCCGTGACGGTGAAAGACCGCAGCGGCGAACGTGTGGTGTCCATCGACGAAGGCCCCGGCAAAGTCAAGCTCGACAAGATCACCAGCCTCAAGCCCGCGTTCAAAAAAGACGGCACCATCACCGCTGCCAGCAGCTCGTCCATCAACGATGGCGCCGCAGCTTTGGTCATGATGCGCGAGAGCACGGCCGCCAAATTGGGTTGCAAACCGCTGGCCCGCATCGTCAGCCACGCCACCCACGCACAAGAGCCCGAGTGGTTCGCCACCGCCCCCGTGGGCGCGACCCAAAAGGCCTTGGCCAAAGCCGGCTGGAAGGTCGAGGACGTCGACCTGTGGGAAGTCAACGAAGCCTTTGCCGTGGTGCCCATGGCCCTCATGAAAGAGCTGAACGTGCCCCACGACAAGGTCAACGTCAACGGCGGTGCTTGCGCCTTGGGCCACCCCATCGGCGCGTCCGGTGCCCGCATCATGGTCACCCTGATCCACGCGCTCAAGGCCCGTGGCCTGAAAAAAGGTTTGGCCACCTTGTGCATTGGCGGCGGCGAAGGCACAGCCGTGGCGCTGGAATTGGTGTGAATTCGGATCTCGTAGGTCGGAGCTTCAGCTCCGACATCTGCCTGCAAAGGTTTCATGTCGGGGCTAAAGCCACCGACCTACAGCTCAGACATTGATCGCTACCAATCGCGGCTATTACGGAGAATGACATGGCAACAGTTTTGTTGATTGGCGCATCACGGGGAATTGGCCTTGAACTGGCTCGACAGTACCGTGAGGCTGGCTGGCGCGTCATCGCCACTGCACGCAATGGGGATGGCTTGGACCGCTTGAAAGCGCTGGGCTGCGAAACTTTGCGCGTGGACGTGACCGATCCGGCGAGCAACAGCGGACTGTCATGGCAATTCGATGGTGAAAAACTGGACTTGGCTGTGTATGTTGCCGGGGTGGGCGATCGGGATACTGCCGTCTCGCCGCCCACCAGAGACAAATTCGATCTGTTGATGCACACCAATGCCATGGGGCCCATGATGGTGTTGCCGCAGATCGCACCCATGCTTGCCCAGACTTCAGGTACTTTTGCGGTCATCAGCAGTCACTTCGGCAGTTTGACATTGACCGAAACCAGCATGGCGGTGCTCTACCGGATGAGCAAGGCGGCATTGAACATGTACATTCGAAGTGCTCAGCATGATTTTCCCGAAATTTGCTGCGTAGCCTTGCACCCGGGGTGGGTTCAGACCGATATGGGCGGTCCGCAAGCGCCTGTGAAAGTACAAGACAGTGCAGCCAGCCTGCGCCAAACGCTAGAGGCAGTGCGTACTCAACGCGACCCGAAACACCGAGGCGCATTTTTGAACCACGACGGCCAGAGCCTGCCGTGGTGACCCGATAAAGAAAGACAGACATGCTGTTGACCTCTGACCAGGAAATGATCCGCGACGCCGTGCGCGACTTTGCCCAGCGCGAGCTGTGGCCCCATGCCGCTGAGTGGGACAAAAAACACCACTTCCCAAAAGACGTGCACAAGGGCTTGGCCGAACTGGGCGCTTATGGCATTTGCGTGCCCGAAGAGCTGGGCGGCGCGGGCCTGGACTATGTGACGCTGGCGCTGGTGCTCGAAGAAATCGCGGCCGGTGACGGCGGCACCAGCACCGTGATCAGCGTGACCAACTGCCCGGTGAACGCTATTTTGATGATGTACGGCAACGCCGCGCAAAAAGCGCAGTGGCTCACGCCGCTGGCCCAGGGCCAGATGCTCGGCGCGTTTTGCCTGACCGAGCCGCATGTGGGCTCGGACGCTTCGGCCCTGCGCACCACCGCTGTGAAAGAGGGCGATGGCTACGTCATCAACGGCGTCAAACAGTTCATCACCAGCGGTCAAAACGGCGACGTGGCCATCGTGATCGCCGTGACCGACAAGGGCGCGGGCAAGAAAGGCCTGAGTGCCTTCATCGTGCCCACCCGCACTGCAGGCTACAACGTGGCGCGTCTCGAAGACAAGCTGGGCCAGCACAGCAGCGACACCGCGCAGATCAACTTCGACAACTGCCGCATCCCCGCCGAAAACCTGATCGGCCAAGAAGGCGAGGGCTACAAGATCGCCCTGTCGTCTTTGGAAGGCGGGCGCATCGGCATCGCCGCGCAAAGCCTGGGCATGGCCCGCAGCGCGCTCGATGTGGCGATCGACTACGCCAAGCAACGCGAAAGCTTTGGCACCGCCATCTTCAACCACCAGGCGGTGGGTTTTCGCCTGGCCGACTGCGCCACGCAACTCGAAGCGGCACGCCAGCTCATCTGGCACGCAGCCAGCCTGCGCGATGCGGGCCGCCCCTGCCTCAAAGAAGCCGCCATGGCCAAGCTGTTCGCCAGCGAAGCGGCCGAAAAAGTCTGCTCTGCCGCCATCCAGACCCTGGGCGGTTATGGCTATGTGAGCGACTTCCCGGTCGAGCGCATCTACCGCGATGTGCGCGTGTGCCAGATCTACGAAGGCACCAGCGACGTGCAGAAAATCATCATCCAGCGCGCTTTGTAAGCCCCGAATACAGGTGCATTCAAGCTTCGTTTGTCATGTGCATGTTCACGTTGGCGTGCACAAGGCCCAGCGCGCTTTGCGCAAAATGCAGGTGGACGCGGCAGATTTACAGATCGCCGATCTCATTTGATATCCATGAATTGGGCGGTGCGAAGGCCTTGCAGATCCAGGATGCGCAGACCACCGTATTCGACACGGATCAGTTGCCGCGCTTCGAGCACCTTGAGCGCTTCGTTCACGCGCTGGCGTGACAGGCCCACCAAATAAGCCAGCTCTTGCTGGGTGATGCGCAGCACCTCGCCCACGCCCGAAAACAGCACAGGGTTGAACAAGGTGGCCAGGTTTCGGGCCAAGCGCAGTTCGGGGTTGTTCATGCGGTCCAGTTCGCGGGCGGCGATGAACTGGCCCAGGCGCTCGTTGAGCTGGTTCATGATGAAGCGGTTAAAGCCCAGCGAGTGGTCGATCAGCCAGTGAAAGGTGTCCACCGGCAAGCCCGCCACCACGCTGGCGCGCAGCGGCTGGATGTTGTAGCGGTAGACCTCGCGCTTGAGGGCTGTGCCCTCGCCAAACCATCCGCCGGGCGGCACACCGGTGAAGGTCATGGTCTGGCCGCTTTCGTTGTCGCTGCTCATCTTGAGCAGCCCTGAGACCACACCAAACCAGTAGGTGGCAGGACGTCCGACGCGGCACACGTAGTCACCCGGTTGTGGGTCGCTGACGACCAGTTCAGACTCGATCTGCTGACGCTCTTCGTGTGTGAGCAAGCTCAGCCACGGAATGCTGTTGAGTTCCGCAGCTGTGGGCATGCGGCGACGCTGGTGAACGCTGGGTGTGTGGGCCATGCGGAATGTCAGACTCGGGTCAGTTGTGATAGGGGTCTTCCCTGAATTGTCGTTGAAACGACAACTTGGCGTCAAATGCAGGCCTAACATGCCCTCAAGTTCAGCTGCAGCCACCTTGGCTGCAGCGCTATTGGAGACAGGCTACGTGATGCAAACAACGTTTCCCCGATTGATGCTCAAGCACGCCGCCGAGCGCCCCAGCGCGCCGGCCTTGCGCGAAAAAGAATATGGCATTTGGCAGACCACCCCTTGGTCGGATCTGGCCAAACTGGTCGAGGCCATCGCCTGCGGCTTGCACCAAGCTGGCTTGCAGCGTGGTGAGCACATGGTCATTGTGGGTTCCAACCGTCCCCGCTTGTCCGCCACCATGCTGGCCGCGCAGTCGCTGGGCGCAATCCCGGTCAACCTGTACCAGGACGCGGCAGCACCCGAATGCGTGTTCCCCATCAACAACGCCGAAGTGCGTTTTTGCGTGGTGGAAGACCAAGAGCAAGTCGACAAGATGCTGGAAGTGCGCGAGCAATGCCCGCAGTTGGCGCACATCGTCTATGACGACCCCCGCGGTCTGCGCAACTATGTGGAAGACGGTTTGGGTTCGCTCGATGAACTGATGGCCGCCGGTCAGGTCTTTATGGCGCAGCATCCCCAGTTTTTCCACCTCGAAGTGGAAAAGGGCGCAAGCGACGATGTGGCCGCGATGTTTTTCACATCGGGCACCACGGGCAACCCCAAGGGTGTGGTGCACACCCACAGCTCTTTGATCGACCGTGCCAATGCGGGTGCTGAGTTTGACAAGCTGACCAATGCCGAAGACGTGTTGGCCTATATGCCGCCCGCCTGGATCGGTCAGAACATCTTCAGCTACGCGCAGTGGCTGGTGTGTGGTTACGTGGTCAATTGCCCCGAGTCGGCCGCCACCGTGACCATCGATTTGAAAGAAATTGGCCCGACCTATTACTTCGCGCCACCCCGCGTGTTTGAAGGCATGCTCACCAGCGTCATGATCCGCATGGAAGACGCAGGCGCATTCAAGCGCAAGATGTTCCATGCCTTCATGGGGGTGGCCAAGAAAGTCGGCCCTGCCTTGATGGATGGGCAAGCGGTCGGTTTGGTGGACCGCATCAAGTACGCTTTGGGCGACTTCATGGTGTACGGTCCTTTGCGCAACAACCTGGGTTTCAGCCGCGTGCGCGTGGCCTATACCGCTGGAGAGGCCATCGGTCCTGATTTGTTCACCTTCTACCGCTCGATCGGTGTGAACATCAAGCAGTTGTACGGCTCGACCGAGACCGCTGTGTTTGTGTGCCTGCAGCCCGACAACGAAGCGCGCGCCGACACCGTGGGTGTGCCGTGCAAGGGTGTGGAAATCAAGGTCGCCGACAACGGCGAAATTTTGGTCAAGTCGCCTGGCTTGCTCAAAGGCTATTACAAGAACCCCGAAGCCACGGCCGAAGTGTTGACCGCTGACGGCTGGTACCACACCAGCGATGCGGGCTTCATCGACAACCATGGGCACTTGAAGATCATCGACCGAGTGAAAGACGTCGGCCGCCTCCAAGGTGGTGCCAATGACGGCGCCATGTTTGCGCCCAAGTATGTCGAGAACAAGCTCAAGTTCTTCCCTTTCATCAAGGAAGTCGTGGCTTATGGCGATCAGCGCGAAAAAGCGTGCGTCATGGTCAACATCGACTTCGACGCTGTGGGCAACTGGGCCGAGCGCCGCAACCTGCCGTATGCCGGTTACACCGATCTGGCGCAAAAACCCGAGGTGTACGAACTGATCAAGGATTGTGTCGAGAAGGTCAACGCCGATCTGGCCGAAGACGCCTTGCTGGCGGGCAGCCAAGTCGCACGCTTTTTGGTGTTGCACAAGGAGCTCGATGCTGACGACGGCGAGTTGACCCGCACCAACAAGGTTCGTCGCGGCTTCATTGCCGACAAGTACAAGCCGCTGGTCGATGGCCTTTATGAAGGCAAAACCGAGCAGTTCATTGAAACCGTCGTCAAGTTTGAAGACGGCCGCACCGGCAGCGTGAGCGCCACGCTCAAGATTTCCGATGCAAAAACATTCACCCCTGTGAAGGCAGCAGCATGAGCAAGGTCATTGGCGATGTCATCCTCGACGTCCAGAACATCAGCCTGAGATTCGGCGGCGTGAAGGCGCTGACCGACATTTCCTTCAACGTCAAAGAGCACGAGATCCGCTCGATCATTGGCCCCAACGGTGCAGGCAAAAGCTCGATGCTCAACTGCATCAACGGTGTGTACACACCGCAGGATGGCTCGATCACTTTCCGTGGTCAGAAGTTTGACCACATGAACAGCCGCCAAGTGGCCGAGATGGGCATTGGCCGTACGTTTCAGAACCTGGCCTTGTTCAAAGGCATGAGCGTGATCGACAACATCATGACCGGCCGCAACCTCAAGATCAAGAGCAACCTCTTGATGCAGGCCTTGCGTGTGGGGCCCGCTCAGCGTGAAGAAGAAGAGCACCGCGAGAAGGTCGAACACATCATTGACTTTCTGGAAATTCAGGCTTTTCGCAAGACCCCGGTGGGCCAGCTGCCTTACGGTTTGCAAAAGCGCGTGGACTTGGGCCGCGCCCTGGCCATGGAGCCGCAAGTGCTGCTGCTTGACGAACCCATGGCCGGTATGAATCTGGAAGAAAAACAGGACATGTGCCGCTTCATCTTGGATGTGAACGACGAATTTGGCTCGACCATTGTGCTGATTGAACACGACATGGGCGTGGTGATGGACATTTCGGACCGCGTGGTCGTGCTCGATTACGGCAAGAAAATCGGCGACGGCGAACCCGAAGAAGTGCGCAACAACGAAGATGTGATCCGTGCCTATTTGGGCACTTCGCATTGACCGCCAACAGCATGCGCGAAAGGAATTGAAGATGGCATTTTTTCTTGAAACTTTGTTAGGTGGCCTGATGGCGGGCATGTTGTATTCGCTGGTGGCTTTGGGCTTTGTGCTCATTTTCAAAGCCTCTGGCGTGTTCAACTTTGCGCAGGGCGCCATGGTGCTGTTTGGCGCTTTGTCTATGGCACGGTTCTCCGAATGGATCCCGCAGTGGACGGGCGTCGACAACTTGTGGATGGCCAACGTGCTGGCATTCGCCATGGCGGCGGTGGTGATGTTTGTGGTGGCTTGGGCGGTTGAATATCTGGTGCTTCGCCATTTGGTGAACCAGGAAGGTGCCACCTTGTTGATGGCCACTTTGGGGATCGCGTATTTCCTGGAAGGCTTGGGTCAAACCTTGTTTGGAAGCAGTATCTACAAGATCGACATTGGCATGCCCAAGGACCCGGTGTTCATTTTGGACAACTTCTTCGAAGGTGGTGTGCTTGTGAACAAAGAAGACTTCTACGCGGCATTGATTGCAGCGGCCTTGGTCACTATGCTAAGCATCTTCTTTCAGAAGACCGCCACCGGTCGTGCTTTGCGTGCTGTGGCGGATGACCACCAGGCAGCGCAATCGATTGGCATACCGCTCAACCGCATCTGGATGATTGTCTGGTGTGTGGCAGGCATCGTGGCCTTGGTGGCCGGCATGATCTGGGGGAGCAAGTTGGGCGTGCAGTTCTCGCTGGCCACAGTGGCTTTGCGTGCGTTGCCGGTCGTTATTTTGGGTGGCTTGACTTCGGTGCCGGGTGCCATCATCGGTGGCTTGATCATCGGTGTGGGTGAGAAGTTGTCCGAGGTGTATTTGGGCGGTTTTGTGGGGGGGGGTATTGAAATCTGGTTTGCCTATGTGCTGGCGCTGGGCTTCTTGCTGATCCGTCCGCAGGGTCTGTTTGGTGAAAAGATCATCGACCGCGTGTAAGGGAAAAATATGTTTTACAGAGAAAACGGTCAATTCAAAACCACCTACCGGGCAGACCAGCAAATCTTGCCGATTCGGCAAGACCGGATCGTCATGGCGCTGCTGTTGGTGTTTGCCGTGGCGGTGGTGCCTATGCTGGCATCGGATTACTTTTTCCGCGCGATCCTGATCCCCTTCCTCATCATGTCTTTGGCTGCGCTGGGCGTGAACATCTTGGTCGGCTATTGCGGCCAGATCTCGTTGGGCTCAGGTGCCTTCATGGCGGTAGGGGCTTATGGCGCCTACAACTTCTTTGTGCGCTTGCCTGGCTTGCCTTTGATTCCGGCTTTGATTCTGGGGGGCTTGTGCGCCACCGCGTTTGGCATTTTGTTTGGCTTGCCAAGTTTGCGTGTTAAAGGCCTTTATCTGGCGGTGGCCACATTGGCCGCGCAGTTCTTCAGCGACTGGATGTTCTTGCGCATCAAGTGGCTGACCAACGATTCGCCTTCGGGCTCGGTGTCGGTGTCTGAACTGCAAGTCTTCGGCCTGCCCATTGACAGCGCCTTGAGCAAATATTGGTTGTGTCTGGGTGTGCTGGTGGTGATTGCCCTGCTGGCCAAGAACCTGGTGCGCAGTGCCGTAGGCCGCGAGTGGATGGCCATTCGTGACATGGACGTGGCCGCTGCCGTGATCGGTATCCGCCCCATGTACGCCAAGCTGAGCGCCTTTGCGGTGAGCTCCTTCATCGTGGGCGTGGCCGGTGGTCTGTGGGCCTTTGTTTACCTGGGTGCCTGGGAGCCAGCGGCTTTCTCCGTGGACATCTCATTCCGTCTCTTGTTCATGGTGATCATCGGCGGCCTGGGCTCCATCTTGGGTGGCTTTTTGGGCGCGGCCTTTATCACCTTGTTGCCAATCGCACTGAGCCAAATCCTGCCTGGGCTGGCGGGTTTGGTGGGGTTTGAAATTTCAACAGCGGGCGTCTCGCATGCCGAGCTGATGATCTTTGGTGGCCTGATCGTGTGGTTCCTGATCGTGGAGCCGCATGGCCTGGCCAAGCTGTGGTCGATTGCCAAGCAGAAGCTGCGTTTGTGGCCTTTCCCCCATTGATGTGGTGGATCGTTTCTGGTTTTTTGTGTGTGAGTTGAGTGTTAATTTTCAAAGGAGACAAGCATGAAAATGCGTGATTTGATTTTGGCCGTGGCCGCTGTGGCAACCGCTGCATCGTCGCTGCTGGCGACGTCCGTTCAGGCGCAAGCCAAGGAACAGTTTTTCCCCTTGTTGTCTTACCGCACCGGTCCTTATGCCCCCAACGGCATTCCATGGGCCAACGGCAAGCAGGACTACCTCAAGCTGATCAATGCCCGCGATGGCGGCATCAATGGCGTGAAGATCACTTTTGAAGAGTGCGAGACCGGCTATGCCACCGACCGCGGCGTGGAGTGCTATGAGCGCCTGAAAGGCCGCCCTGGTGTGACGCTGTTCGATCCGCAAGCCACAGGCATCACCTTCGCGCTGACCGAAAAAGCCCCAGCCGACAAAGTCGCGCTGGTCACCCTGGGCTACGGCTTGTCGATCGCGCAAGACGGCCAAGCCTTCAAGTGGAACTTCCCCTTGATGGGCAGCTACTGGACAGGTGCTGACATCTTGGTGCAACACCTGGGCAAAAAAGAAGGTGGTCTGGACAAACTCAAGGGCAAGAAAATTGCGCTGGTGTACCACGACTCCCCGTTTGGCAAAGAGCCAATCCCTTTGCTGCAAGAACGCGCCAAGATGCACGGTTTTGACCTGCAGCTGATCCCTGTGACCGCGCCCGGCGTGGAACAAAAATCGGCCTGGTTGCAAGTGCGCCAAAGCCGCCCTGACTACGTGTTGCTGTGGGGCTGGGGTGTGATGAACTCCACCGCTTTGAAAGAAGCACAAGCCACGGGCTACCCCCGCGACAAGATGTATGGCGTGTGGTGGGCTGGTGCCGAGCCTGATGTCAAAGACGTTGGCGAAGGTGCCAAGGGCTACAACGCATTGGCGCTGAACACTTCGGGCACACAGCCCAAAGTCATTCAGGAAATCCTCAAGCATGTGCATGGCAAAAGCCAGGGCACAGGTCCCAAGGACGAAGTCGGCCAAGTGCTGTACACCCGTGGTGTGATCATTTCGATGCTCAGCGTCGAAGCTGTGCGCCGCGCGCAAGAGCGCTTTGGCAAAGGCAAAGTCATGACCGGCGAGCAAGTGCGCTGGGGCCTGGAGAACCTGGCACTGGACCAAAAGCGTCTGGACGCCATGGGTTTCACCGGCATCATGCAGCCCCTGTCGACATCGTGCGCTGACCACATGGGTTCGACCGCAGCCCGCGTGCAGACCTGGGACGGCAGCAAGTGGAACTTCACATCGGACTTCATTCAGGCCGACGAGCAGATCTTGAAGCCCATGGTCAAACAAGGCGCTGACAAGTACCTGGCCGACAAGAAGATGACACGCCGCGCCCCTGCGGATTGCCAGTCTTGATCGACCTGGCTAAGTGACTGAAGTTGATGGCTCGCGCTGGTGCGTGAGCCATCAACCGAAAGATCAGCTTGAGCGCTGCTCTTTCGGTTGATTCAAACAGGCCACCCATGAACGATTCCAACATCATCCTCAACGTCAATGGCATCGAAGTCATTTACAACCACGTCATCTTGGTGCTCAAGGGCGTGTCCCTGCAGGTGCCCGAGCGCGGCATCGTGGCATTGCTCGGCGGCAATGGCGCAGGCAAGACCACCACGCTGCGGGCCATCTCCAACTTGCTCAAGGGCGAGCGAGGAGAAGTCACCAAGGGCTCCATCGAGCTGCGTGGCGAGCGCATCGAGAATCTGTCGCCCGCCGATCTGGTCAACCGAGGTGTGGTGCAGGTCATGGAAGGGCGGCACTGCTTTGCCCACCTGACCATCGAAGAAAACCTGATGACAGGCAGCTACACCCGCACCGACAAGGGCGAGATCGCGGCCAACCTCGAAAAGGTCTACAACTATTTCCCGCGCCTCAAAACCCGCCGCACCTCGCAAGCGGCCTACACCTCCGGCGGTGAGCAGCAGATGTGCGCGATTGGCCGCGCCCTGATGTCCAACCCCAACATGGTCTTGCTGGACGAGCCCTCGATGGGTCTGGCACCGCAGATCGTCGAAGAAGTGTTCAACATCGTCAAAGATTTGAACGAGAAGGAAAAAGTCACCTTCCTGATCGCCGAGCAAAACACCAACATGGCGCTCAAGTACGCCGACTATGGCTACATCATGGAGTCCGGCCGCGTGGTGATGGACGGTGCTGCCGAAGACCTGCGCACCAACGAGGACGTGAAAGAGTTCTACCTGGGTGTGGGCGGTGGCGAGCGCAAGAGCTTCAAGGACGTCAAGAGCTACAAGCGCCGCAAGCGCTGGTTGGCTTGAGGCGCTGACCTCTCTCCTTTCTCATTGCCGTACCCCCCGAAAGAAACCCATGCCCCAGCACTTTGATGCCTTGGAAACGCGCCTCCCGCAAGTCCGCGAAGCCGCCCTGATGGCCGCTTTGCCTGCCCAGGTCGCCCACGCCAAAGCCCATGCGCCCGCCTTTGCCGAGTTGCTCAAGGATGTGGATGCCGCCAGCGTCAACAGCCGCACCGCACTGGCCCAATTGCCCGTGATCCGCAAATACGAATTGCTGGAGCGCCAAAAAGCGTCACGCGCGGCAGGTGGCAATGTGTTTGGTGGTTTCAGCGCCCTGGGTTTTGGCAAGGGCATGACCCGCGTGTTCGCCAGCCCCGGCACGATTTACGAACCCGAAGGCACCCGAGGCGATTACTGGCGCATGGCGCGTGCCATGTATGCAGCAGGTTTTCGCCCCGGCGAATTGATCCACAACAGCTTCAGCTACCACTTCACGCCTGCGGGCTCGATGATGGAAACCGGCGCGCACGCATTGGGCTGCACCGTGTTCCCCGGCGGCACCGGCCAGACCGAGCAGCAAGTGGGTGCCATGGCCGAATTGCAGCCTGCAGGCTACATCGGCACCCCCAGCTTTTTGAAAATCATCATCGAGAAAGCTGCCGAGCAAGGCGTGGCCTTGCCCAGCGTGACCAAGGCCTTGGTGTCGGGCGAAGCTTTCCCACCCAGCCTGCGCGACTGGATGGCCGAGCGCGGCGTGGCCGCTTACCAGTGCTACGCCACCGCCGACTTGGGCCTGATCGCTTATGAAACCTCGGCCCGCGAAGGCTTGGTGCTGGACGAAGGTGTGATCGTCGAGATCGTGCGCCCCGGCACCGGCGACCCGGTGCCCGAAGGCGAAGTGGGCGAGCTGGTCGTGACCAGCCTGAACCCCGATTACCCGCTGATCCGCTTTG
Organism: Limnohabitans sp. Jir72; assembly: GCF_003063575.1. GTDB lineage: Bacteria > Pseudomonadota > Gammaproteobacteria > Burkholderiales > Burkholderiaceae_C > Limnohabitans_A. The sequence goes on along the minus strand of NZ_NESC01000002.1, from coordinate 2,191 downwards.
GCACCGGTGACCTGTCGGCCATCTTGCCGGGCCAGTGCCCCACGGGCCGCACCGGCCAACGCATCAAGGGCTGGATGGGCCGCGCCGACCAGACCACCAAGGTGCGTGGCATGTTCGTGCACCCCGGTCAGGTGGCCGAAATCGTCAAGCGTTTCCCCGAAGTGACCAAGGCGCGGTTGGTGGTGACTGGCGAGATGGCCAACGACCAGATGGCTTTGCGTGTTGAAACGGGCAATACCGCCGATGAAGCCCTCAAGGCCCGTCTTGCCGATGCCGTGCGCGATGTGACCAAGCTGCGCGGTGACGTCCAGCTGGTGGCGGCAGGCAGCTTGGCGAATGACGGCAAAGTGATCGAAGACGCCCGCAGCTATCAGTGAGGCCTGCAAGGGTTTGACCTGTTGCCTCGCCCCGCGAGGGCAAACCGCTACGTAATTCCCGCGATGTACGAGGGCATCCGTGCGCCCTACACTCGGGGGTACTTATGAGGAGTGACTCCATGAAAAAATTGTTTGCATTGGCCGCATTGGCGGTTGCCGCAGTGGGTGCCCAAGCCCAGACTTACCCGGGCAGCAAGCCCATCACCATCGTGGTGCCTTTCGCGGCCGGCGGCCCCACAGACCGTGTGGCGCGTGACTTGGCCGAGGCCTTGCGCAAGCCTCTTGGCGGCGCTGTGATTTTGGTGGACAACGCCGCCGGTGCCGGTGGCTCCATCGGTGCCAGCAAAGTTGCCAAGGCCCCTGCCGATGGCCACACCCTGCTGTTGCACCACATCGCCATGGCCACCATGCCTACCTTGGTGCGCAACATCCCCTTCAAAGTTGAAACCGATTTCGAATACCTGGGCATGATCAACGACGTGCCCATGACGCTGATCGGCAAGCCTGCATTGCCCGCCAACAACTACAAAGAGTTGGCTGGCTGGATCAACGCCAACAAGGGCAACATCAACCTGGGCAATGCCGGTGTGGGCTCTGCGTCGCACCTGTGCGGTTTGTTGTTCCAGAACGCCGTGCAAGTGGACATGACCACGGTGCCCTACAAAGGCACAGCACCCGCCATCACCGACTTGATCGGCGGCCAGATCGACCTGATGTGTGATCAAACCACCAACACCACCAGCCAGATCGAAGGCAAGAAGGTCAAAGCTTTTGCCGTGACCACGTCCAAGCGCTTGTCGACAGCTGCCTTGAAAGACCTGCCGACTTTGCAAGAGTCGGGCTTGAAAGGTTTTGAAGTCACCATCTGGCACGGCCTGTATGCCCCCAAAGGCACGCCTGCCGATGTGCAAGCCAAGGTCAATGCAGCCTTGAAGGCGGCCTTGAAAGACCCCGAGTTCATCAAGAAGCAAGAAGGCTTGGGCGCTGTGGTGGTGACCGACAAGCGCATGGAGCCTGCCGAGCACAAGAAATTTGTGGCCGCAGAAATCGCCAAGTGGAGCCCTGTCATCAAGGCTGCTGGTGTGTACGCCGACTGATCCTTCAGTGCCCCATGCAAAAAGCCGCTCAACTTTGAACTGCACCCCAAAAGTTGGACACCAATCCAACCTTTGGGGTGTTTTTCATGACGAAGTACGACGAGAAATTTAAAAAATCTGTTGTTCAAGATTACTTAGCCGGTGGGGGTGGCTACACAAAGCTTTCTGCCAAGTACGGAGTCAATGATGGACAGATACGGCATTGGGTGGGCGCCTTTCTTCAAAACGGCGATAGTGGGCTAACCAAGAAGTCCAGTCATTACAGCGCTGAATTTAAGCTGCGTGTCCTAGAGCACATGTGGCGCGAAGAGCTTTCGTTTAACCAGACCATTCACTTGTTTGATCTGCGCGGGGGCACTGGAGTTGTCTCGGATTGGGAGCGCAAGTACCATGAGGGCGGTATCACAGCATTAGCTCCCAAGCCCCGAGGGCGCCCAAAACCGATGAAACCTCCCGAACCCACTACGCCCTCTAGCGAGCAGCCCGTGCAGGACAAAACGTTGCAAGAGCTGCAACGCGAAAATGAGTACTTGCGAGCGGAGGTGGCTTATCTAAAAAAGTTGGATGCCTTAGTTCGAGCCAAGCAGCAGGCTGCGCAGACAAAGCGAAAGCCCTGATCGAACTAAGGCAGCATCACCCCTTGGCCACTTTGCTCCAGGTGGCCGAGCTGCCTCGCAGCACGTTTTACTACCAAGTCAAGGCGCTGCAAAGGGATGA
>NZ_NESC01000019.1 GCF_003063575.1 Limnohabitans sp. Jir72 | reverse complement strand
TCATCCCTTTGCAGCGCCTTGACTTGGTAGTAAAACGTGCTGCGAGGCAGCTCGGCCACCTGGAGCAAAGTGGCCAAGGGGTGATGCTGCCTTAGTTCGATCAGGGCTTTCGCTTTGTCTGCGCAGCCTGCTGCTTGGCTCGAACTAAGGCATCCAACTTTTTTAGATAAGCCACCTCCGCTCGCAAGTACTCATTTTCGCGTTGCAGCTCTTGCAACGTTTTGTCCTGCACGGGCTGCTCGCTAGAGGGCGTAGTGGGTTCGGGAGGTTTCATCGGTTTTGGGCGCCCTCGGGGCTTGGGAGCTAATGCTGTGATACCGCCCTCATGGTACTTGCGCTCCCAATCCGAGACAACTCCAGTGCCCCCGCGCAGATCAAACAAGTGAATGGTCTGGTTAAACGAAAGCTCTTCGCGCCACATGTGCTCTAGGACACGCAGCTTAAATTCAGCGCTGTAATGACTGGACTTCTTGGTTAGCCCACTATCGCCGTTTTGAAGAAAGGCGCCCACCCAATGCCGTATCTGTCCATCATTGACTCCGTACTTGGCAGAAAGCTTTGTGTAGCCACCCCCACCGGCTAAGTAATCTTGAACAACAGATTTTTTAAATTTCTCGTCGTACTTCGTCATGAAAAACACCCCAAAGGTTGGATTGGTGTCCAACTTTTGGGGTGCAGTTCACCATAGAGCGGCTGTTTTAAGGCACCTGCAGCGCTTCAGCGGCGCAGCAAGTTCTTGAGCACGTTTTGCAAACGGCGGGCGGTGTTCGCTTCGTGCGGGCCGGACAAGACTTGCGCCACGTCCTGCGCCCATGTTTCGGCAGGGCCTGGCTGGTTGCGCTGGGTGAGCAACTGCAATTGCAACGCGCGGCGCTCGCTCAGGTGCTCGGCGGGGGTGGGCACTTCGGCCGCCATTTCCAGACGCAGCAAAGCGGTGGCGACAGGCGCCTTGGCTTGGCTGCTGACCGCTTGCGTCCAGGCTTGACGAGCAGAGGCGTTGATCGCTTTACCCAGCTCTTGTGCGCTAGGCAATGCATCGGCCTGGCGATCTTGCCAGGCAGACATCAATCGGGTCAGGGTCTCGCCGTGGGCTTGTGCGGCCAGCTTGCGCAGCGACATCTCGGCGCGCTCCATGGCCTCGCGTTGCGCCCGGAAGGCGGTATCGCCCAGGCGAGGAGCACGTTCGCCACGGTCCGCAAAATCACCCCGTGGGAAGCGATCGCCTCGCTCGCCCGAACGAGGACCCCGGTCACCCGCATGGCTGGATCGATCGCCTGCGCGATCACCTGCGCGGGCGTTGCGATCGCCTGGACGGCCATCGCGTCGGCCATCGCGGCCAGCAGGCGCTTCGGTTTTCTTTTGGCCTGGGCGATCGTCGCCGCGCACAGCCACCACCTTCTTGACAGGCTTAGGAACGGGCACAGGCGTTGCCGGTTCTGGCTCAGCCGTTGCTGCCCCTTCAACAGCATCGGAATCGGCTTCAACCTGCACAGCTTGTGCCAACTCAGCGGCAGGCGCTTGCTCCGCTGTGGAGGCATCGGCACTCGTGGCATCCCCCACAGTCGCTGCAACGGCAGCGTTGGCAGCAGGAGCTTCACCGTTCGCCAGTGCAGCGGCTTCTTGGGCTTGCCCGCGCAAAGCGGCATCCAGCGCAACCATGGCCGCACGGATCTTGCTGGCGTCGCCGCTGGCATTGGCCGCATCCAGTGCTTTGGAGGCGTCGATCACGGCACGGTCACGGGCACTCAAATGGGTTTCAGCTTGCTGGCGTTCAGCGCCCTTGCGCTGGAAAGCCTCGTCCAAAGGTGCACGGAAAATTTCCCACAGCTTTTGCTCGGTCTTGCGGTCCAAGGGCACGGCCTGGGCTTCGGCTTGCCAACGCAGTTGCAAGGCCTTGACGGCATCCACACGCAAAGGCGCTGCAGACATGTCTTTGGCTTCAGCGATCATGGCCTGACGCCGCTCGATGCTGGCCTTTTGCGCCGCATCCACGCGAGCAGCGGCGGCCTTGATGAGCGCTTTCCACTGCGACTGCATTTCAGCAAATGATTTTTCGCTCAAGTGACCCGCATTGCGCCAGCGCTCACCGAACTGATGCAGCGCACGCAACTGACCGCGCCAGTCGCTGCTTTCGGCGTTGGCAGCCGTCCAGGCTTTGACCTCTTCCATCAAGGCCACGCGCTGGGCACGGTGTGCGGCAGACTCCTGCTTGATCTGATCAAGCCAGGTTTGAACGCTCGTATAAGCTTCGTTACAAGCAGTGTCAAAACGCTTCCACAAACCATGGTTGGGCAAACCGCCCTGGTCGGTTTGCTTCCAGCTCTCGCGCAATTGGCGCAGGTTTTCCTGCAGCTTGCGCCCACCCATGGCGGGGGTTTTGTCCGCTCCCAGCAAGGCTTCGGCCTTGGTCACCAGCTCTTGTCGGAGTTGGTCAGAACGCCAGCGCTGCCAGCCTTCCAACTCACCAGCAGCGGTCAGGGCTTCATGCACGCGGGCATCGAGCGCGGTGTCCATGTGTTTGCCGTGGGTCTTGAGCACCGCACGCAAGGCAGCAGCAGCACTTGAGCTGGCTTTGCCGTGGCCTTCGGTGACTTCTTTTTCAACCGCGTCCAACACCTCGGTCACAGCGGCTGTCGCCTGCTCGCGCAGGGCTTGGCGCTGGGCAGGGTCCATTTTGGGTTTGACCGTCTTGGGGCTTGGTGTGACCGCAGGCGCATCCGCTGCGATCGCGACGACGTGCACGACCTCATGGCGTGAGCGACGAATTTCATCAGCCCAAACGGGTACCGAGGGCAAAGCAGCCGCTGTATCAGCTTGGGCTTGAGCAGCCAAGGACAAGGCTGCCGAAAAACCTTCCCAAACCGCCTGCAATTGACTGCGAGCCAGCTCCAGTTGGGAGGGGTATTTCAGATCCACGCTGGGCCAGACCTTGTTTTGAGTGAGCTGGTGCGCCTGGTTTTGCCACTGCTCCACATCAACTTGCAAGCCAGCATGGCCCGCCTGAGCTTCGATCAGGGGTTTGGTAGACAACACCTCAATGCGCTGCGCCAACAACACAGCCGCTTCACGTTGCACCATCACTTGGTGTTGCAAATCTTCCACCCCTTTGACCACTTCGGCCAAACGGACCTTCAGGCTGGCCAGGGGTTCACGCGACAAGGGTGCACCTGCCTTGGCTGCATCGCGTTGCCAAGCCAAGGCATCGGCAATGTTCAGGCGTGGCGCTTGCAGCATCTGCTCGGCTTTTTGGGCCCAGTCGTTGGCCAAGGCCTCCTGACCGTGGGCGCGCTTGATGTCGTCGAGCTTTTCCTTGAGGATCTTGGCCACGCCCTTGTCCCGCGAAGACAACTCGCGGTAAACCTCGTGCATTTGTTCTTGCGTGGGTTCTGACTGAAGCCATTCGCGCAAACGGGCACCACGCTCACCGGAGGTGGCTGCGTTGAATGCGCCCCCGGTCAATTGGTCAAGGGCGGCAAGGTCAAGGGGCTTGGAAGAAGTCACGGTCAAAACACTTTAAAACACGATCCATGCCAAATACGGCATCCCGATCAGCCTCTGGCAATTAACCCAGCGGCTGACCATCAAGCCCGTATTTTCGCCGGTAATTCGGTCGCTGTTGGCTGGTCACCAGAATCTGATGGAATCTCCATGCTTTCAATGAAGAAAAAGTCCTTACTTTATTACTAAAAAGTTTCAATTAGAAATTTAATATCCTTGACTGGTTATGAAAGATTCCTAGAATCCTGATCCTCCAACAAGGTCAGAGTGACCATCGAGCCGAACAGTGTCGCGATTGAATTTCACGTTGACGGCGTGCCCTACGAACCCCATCGAAAGCCCTGAACGCTGCACATCAGCACATCTGCCATGACAGCGAATTTGACTCTTGCACGCCTTTGGTGGGTTCTGCGAACCTTGGTGGCCGATGTACGCGACGGTTTTGTAGAAATCAGTCGCCACAGTCTGGCTCTGCTTGGCCTGACTGTTGTCGCTGTGACCTTGACTTTCATGGCGCACCCTGGCTTGCAAATGAACGTCAATGAGGTGTTGATGAGTTGGCTTGAAGAGCGCCAGGCGGAAACGCTAGAGGCACCTTCTAGCAACGACGCGGCATACAGATCAACCGCCACATCGCTCAAAGGTCTCCCCCATGAGCAACTGGCTGTGACTTACTGGCTCAGCCGTCGTTACCGGGTATCGCCAGAGCCCCTGGCCGCCTTGGTCACTGAAGCTTGGTCCGTGGGTGAGCGCAGTCAGATCCCGCCAACCCTTATTTTGGCCATCATGGCCATCGAATCGAAGTTCAATCCTTTCAGTTCTGGCACGCAAGGTGCCATGGGTTTGATGCAAATTGACCCCAATGTTCATGCAAATGAATTGTCGACTTTTGGCGGACGTCTGGCGGTATTTGATCCCGTGACCAACTTGCGCATCGGCACCCGTCACCTGCAGGACCTGATCCTGCAAAGCGAAACCCTTGAAGAGGCTTTGCGCCAATACGCCACGAACTCGGGGCAAAGTGACGACAACCAATATATTGAGCGCGTCATGAATGAACAAAAACTGCTGGAAAAACTGCTCACTGGCCCAGCTCGAACGATAATCCAACGTCGCACGCAAGGGTCTTGATCAGCGCGATGGAAGGCGAGCCGGCGTCCACCTCGGCTACACTTGGCGGGTGCGCAACTGGCGATAGGAGCGCTGCCCATTCACTGAATAGGGACAGCTGACTCTGACGTGGACCGCGGTCAACCTTGAACCAAAGGACTGGCCCCAAACCACTGGGAAGCGCGCAACCCGGAACCGGCCACAGTGCCCAGACCAGGGTTTTCAGCCGTTCGCCTGGGCAGCCCTTGTCAACAACACCTCTGTTTGAGCCAAGGTTCCATCTCTTTTGAAGGACTGCCATGTACGACCGCAACATTCTGATTGAACAAGCCGACCCCGAAATTTTTGCCGCCATCCAGGCCGAAAACGCGCGTCAGGAACACCACATCGAGCTGATCGCCAGCGAAAACTACGCCTCGCCCGCCGTCATGGCGGCGCAAGGCTCGCAGCTGACCAACAAATACGCCGAAGGCTATCCTGGCAAGCGCTATTACGGGGGCTGCGAATTTGTGGACGTGGCCGAGCAATTGGCCATCGACCGCATCAAGCAAATTTTTGGTGCCGACTGCGCCAACGTACAGCCGCACTGCGGTGCATCGGCCAACGAAGCCGTGTTCTTGGCTTTCCTCAAGCCCGGCGACACCATCATGGGCATGAGCCTGGCCGAAGGCGGTCACCTGACCCACGGCATGCCGCTGAACATGTCGGGCAAGTGGTTCAACGTCGTGAGCTACGGCCTCGACAAGAACGAAGCCATCGACTACGACGCGATGGAAGCCAAGGCCCGAGAGCACAAGCCCAAGCTGATCGTCGCTGGCGCTTCGGCCTATTCACTGCACATCGATTGGGCTCGCTTTGCCAAAGTGGCCAAAGAAGTCGGCGCGATCTTCATGGTTGACATGGCCCACTACGCGGGCTTGATTGCCGCGGGCGTGTACCCCAACCCTGTGCCCCACGCGGACGTGGTGACCTCGACCACCCACAAGAGCTTGCGCGGCCCACGCGGCGGCATCATCTTGATGAAGGCCGAGCACGAGAAAGCCATCAACAGCGCCATCTTCCCTGGCCTGCAAGGCGGCCCGCTGATGCACGTCATCGCGGCCAAGGCCATTGCCTTCAAAGAAGCGCTGCAGCCCGAGTTCAAGGACTACCAAGCCCAGGTGATCAAGAATGCGCAAATCATTGCTGAAACCCTGACCCAGCGCGGCCTGCGCATCGTGAGCGGTGGCACCCAAAGCCACGTCATGCTGGTTGATTTGCGTGCCAAGGGCATCACCGGCAAGGAAGCCGAAGCCGCCTTGGGCGCTGCGCACATGACGATCAACAAGAACGCCATTCCGAACGATCCTGAAAAGCCGTTTGTGACCAGCGGCGTGCGCATCGGCACCCCCGCCATGACCACCCGTGGCTTCAAGGACGAAGAAGCCCGCATCACCGCCAACCTGATCGCCGATGTGCTGGACAACCCCAAGGACGAAGCCAACATCGCCGCCGTTCGCGCCAAGGTCAACGCCCTGACCGCACGTTTCCCGGTCTACAAGTAATCGGGAAACGCAGCGATGAAATGCCCCTTCTGCGGTCACCTCGAAACCCAAGTGGTGGAGACGCGATTGGCCGAAGACGGGGGCTTCATCCGCCGCCGCCGCCAGTGCGGTGCCTGTGAAAAACGCTTCACCACCTACGAAAAGCCTGAAGTGAGCTTTCCGGCCATCGTCAAGAAAGACGGTCGGCGCATCGAATACCAACGCGACAAATTGCGCGCCAGCCTGAACCTGGCCCTGCGCAAGCGTCCCGTCAGCACCGAGCAGGTGGACGGTGCCATTGAACGTATCGAAGAAAACCTGCTCAACCAGCCCCACCGCGAAGTGGCGTCCAACCGCTTAGGCGAGCTGGTCATGCGCGAGCTGAAAAAACTCGACAAAGTGGCTTACGTGCGCTTTGCCAGCGTCTACCGCAGCTTTGAAGACATCGACGACTTCAAGACCTTGGTGGACGAAGTCCGCTGAACGGCCTGCGTTTCAGTTGCAGACGTCTGAGGCCACTTTTTCAAGCTTAGGCCTGCCCAAAGCATTGATGACCACTTGCCAAGCCTGTGTGGCATCGACTTGGCACAAAGTCAACGTGCCCGATTGAAAAGCACCGGAAATTGTTTGACTGCGGCCCTCCAGTCCATAAGAGACAAAACGACTCACCGGCCCATTGCCTTTGAGCGTGAAACCCGCTGACAAAGCCTCGTGCTTTTGCAGCACCCGCTCCTGGCTTTCCCTTTGTGCGTTGGCATTGGTGTCCACAAACACCATCCAGCCTGGTGTCCAAGGTCCGGCTATCGCACATCGGTCGTCTTGCGTTCGGACGCACACAGTCACCCTTTGCTGCTGGCGCAGCGCCTCCGATCGGGTCAACATCAAACTGCTGAACAGCTCCTCCACCAGCGCCTGCATGCGGTGCTCTTGGCGCAAGCGGCTCATCGCAGGCGCTGCCATGCCGACCAACAACGCCACCAGCGCCAGCGCCACCAACGCCTCCAGCAATGTGAACCCCAACGAGCGCCTGCGATCGTTCATGCCCTGCCTCCTTGCATCTTTCACCTTTACAAAGAATACCCGGGTATTCAAAATACTCAAAACAAGATGTCAGGGAGACGGTTCATGGACCAGCACACTGTTTTGCAACACCGCTGCGCGCCCAGCGTCCGCCAGGCAGGCTGGACACTGGGTGAAATGATGATCGCACTGGCTTTGATGGCCATCCTCGCGGCTTTGGCCATGCCCAGCTACAACAGCCAGCAGCGACAAGCCCGACGGGCCGATGCTCGGCAAGCCTTGCAACAAGTGCAACTTGAACAAGCCCGCTGGCGTGGCCAACATGACCAGCACGCCGAGCAACTCAGCAGCCTAGGCTGGACCAGTGACCGGTCTGCACTGGGGCACTACCAAATCGCCATCGAAGAAGCCAGCAGCCAGGGCTACACCCTCAAAGCAACGCCAATGGGTACCCAAGGGCAAGACACCGCATGCAATCCCATGCGCTTGCAACTGGTGGACAGCGCCATCCTCGTGCTCTCGAGCGGCGCGGATCCACAAACCGATGCGGCCAAATGCTGGCGACCATGAAAGCCGATCGCCAAAGTGGCGAAACCCTGATCGGCCTGGTGGTCGGCTTGGGGCTGGGTTTGCTGGTCTTGGCAGCGGGCACACAAATGCTGGCCCACCAATTGCGTGGACACCGGTGGTTGCTGCAAGACAGCCATGCCCACCACGATCTGCACGCAGCCCTGAGCATCATTGCCCGCGAACTTCGGCAAGCTCAGGGGACTGAATACGCTTGGAAACTGCGGACCAGCGCACCATGCCCAGATGCGTTTTGCGATGGCGCAGAAGACTTCAGCATCAGCGCTGACCGGATCAATTTCAGCATGGACCGCAACCACAACGGCATCCAAGAGAACAACGAATGCCTGGGCTTTCGCCTCACGGGCGGAGAGCTCAAAGCGCGCACCTCTTGCGCCCCCGAAGTTTGGACATCGCTCACCGATGTAGACAGCTTGAAAATCACACAACTCCAATGGCAAGTGAAATGTGCACCACAAGGCCGTCTGTGGCAACGCTGGGTCACCGTGAGTCTGAGCGCTCAATGGCCCGGCGACACATCACGCCAATGGCAAGCCAGTCAAACCGTCACCCTGCGCAATGCACTGCCAGCGCTTCAGGCACCTGCTTATTGCTGAGAAGCCAGATGACCGACAGCCCACACCAGCAACAAGGTGCCATCACGCTGCTGGTGGCCATCACTCTGGTGCTGGTGGCCGCGCTGGCGGGTTTTTACAGCGTGCAAAGTGTCTTCATCGACCGGCTGGCGGGCGATGCACAGATACAGGCCACGCAAGCTCGGCTTGCAGCAGAGTCAGCGCTGGCTTGGGCACAAGCCGAGATTCAACGCACGGCACAAAGCACCTCGGCCGCGGCTTTCTGGAGCGCGCAAGCGACCACCCCCTGCCCGGCCCAGCGCACCGGTCTGCAATGGCAATGCGTGCGCCTGCAGGCACCCCCCGTGGCGGCTGCCGATACCGCCAGCGCCGAGGTGGTGGCCATGCGCGATGTGGTCAACGCCCCGCACGTGGCCGAATTGCAAGCCAGCAGCGTCCTGAACGACCAGCGCAGCCGCACCCAAGTTCAACAAAGCCTGTTCATGCCGACGGTGCTGCCCGTGCCCGCATCGGCCAGCACGGCGGCTGTGGTGTTGGGCACCGGTACCCAGCCCTGTGCCAGCAACGCTTGGCAACAAGTGCTGGGCGATTTGAGTGCCGAGCACATCCGGGCCTGGTCACAGGCGCAAGAACGGCAAGGCCTGCATGCCCTGAGCCAACCAGCTCGCACCGTCTATTGGGTTGACAGCCCTGCGCCCTGGACTCAAAGCGTGGGCACCACGCAAGCGCCCGTGCTGCTGGTGTTTTCGGCCACGGCCTGCACGCCCTATTGCCCCAGCATGGTCAACGGCGTGCGCATCCACGGCACCGTGGTGCTCGACACGCAATGCCAAGACGACAAGGCCCGTGGCTGGCGGGCAGGTCAAATTGAAGGCCAACTTTTGATCAACTCGGCTTGGCCCGAGGCCCCCAACGCCAGCCAGGTCACAGCCCAACCCTATGCCCGCCAAGCCTATCTGCTGCCTTGGCCACAGGGCATGGACGCACGGCAGGTGCAAATCGTCAACGGCAGCTGGAGCGAAGACACGCCATGACACACGCCAAGCTGCCCCAAACCGGCATGGCCATGATCGAGGCCTTGGTCGCCTCAGCGGTCTTGGGGGTTGGCATGATGGGTGCCGCGCAGCTGGCCATACAAGGCCTGCAAACCGCGACCGACACCCGGCAACGCCTGCTGGCCCACGGCTTGGCGGTGAATGCGATGGAATGCCACCAGACTGCCCTGCGCGCAGATTGCCCCTTGAACGATCAAACCACCGCGCAAGCCAGCACCTTCACGCGCCGCGTCGAGCTGACACCCCAGGCCGGTGTGAGCCTGGTCGACATCACCGTCACGGTGCAATGGCCAGGCGCTGCGCGGGCAGGCTCTGCCGGATCGCCCAGCCAATTGGTGCTGCGCAGCAGCCGTGCCGCCGTGCCCATCTGGGTTGGCGTATCCTTGCCCTGAATTGATTTGAGTTTTCCACCGTGACTTCTTCCGACCTGTTGAATCGCCCCACTGCGGCCCAGCCCCCCATGACCCGTGCGCTGGAGCTCGCCCGCCAAGCTCTCTGGCTGACCTCGCCCAACCCGCGCGTGGGCTGCGTCATCACCGCCGCCGACGGCACGCTGCTGGGTCAAGGCCACACCCAGCGTGCTGGCGGCCCGCATGCCGAAATCATGGCGCTGCGCGACGCGGCCGAGCGCGGCCACAGCGTGCAAGGCGCCACCGCCTGGGTCACGCTGGAGCCTTGTGCCCACCAAGGCCGCACCGGACCCTGTTGCGATGCGCTGGCCGCTGCAGGCATTGGGCGCGTGGTCGCGGCCATGACCGACCCCAACCCGAAAGTGGCAGGCCAAGGCATGGCGCGCTTGGCCGCTGCTGGCGTGCAGACCGAAACAGTGGCCCCTGACTCAGACGAAGCCATTGAAGCGCGTGAGCTGAACATCGGATTTTTCAGCCGGATGGAACGAAGTCTGCCCTGGGTGCGCATGAAGGTGGCCGCTTCACTGGACGGGCAAACTGCCTTGCAAAACGGCCAAAGCCAGTGGATCACAGGACCCGAGGCCCGCGCCGACGGCCATGCCTGGCGTGCGCGTGCCTGCGCCATCTTGACCGGCATCGGCACCGTGCTCGAAGACGATCCGCTGCTGAACGTGCGCGGCCTCGAGGTGCCGCGCCAACCGCATCTGGTGGTGGTGGACAGCCGACTGGACATGCCTTTGAGTGCCAAACTGCTGAACACCCAAGGCACCGGCGAGCAAGCCCGACAGATCTGGATTTACACCGCCACCGCCCCGCAGGACGCACAACATGCGGACAAACGCGCCGCACTGATCGCACGCGGCGTCACCCTGGTCGACATGCCCGGCCCGGGCGGCAAAGTCGATCTGGCTGCCATGCTGCGCGACCTGGCCCGGCGCGAGATCAATGAGCTGCATGTGGAAGCCGGACACAAACTCAACGGCTCCTTCATCCGCGAAGGGCTGGTGGACGAATACCTCGTCTACATCGCCCCGCAGCTGCTCGGCCCTGGCCAGGGCATGGCCAATTTGCCTGCGCTGACGGCCCTGAGCGACAGCGTGAAGTTGGCCTTCCACGCGGTGGACCGTGTCGGCACGGATGTGCGTTTTCTGCTGCGCCGCGCCTGACCACCGACCCCTTAAGTGCGTCCCCGAAGGTCGGCAGCTTCAGCGTCGACATGAGGGCTTGGCACGTCAGTGACCAAGACGTCCAAGCGACAAACTGGATGCAACAGTCAGAGTCAAAATAGCGGCATTTTTGCTGGAGACATGGAATTGAACCTTGCCCACTTGCTGCAACGCCAAGCCCGCGTGGTCCCCGAGCGCCCGGCCCTTTTCAGCGGCACCACATGTGTGGCCACCCATGCGCAGTGGGCGCAGCGCTGCCAGCACTTGGCAATGCAGTTTCAAGCGGCGGGCTTGCAACCCGGTGACCGGGTGGCGCTGTTCATGCGCAACCATGTGCGCTACCTCGAAGTGCTGTTTGCCGCCTGGTGGGCAGGATTGGCCGTCGTGCCCATCAACGCCAAACTGCATGTGCGCGAAGCGCAATGGATCATCGACAACGCCCAGGCCCGCTGGGCCTTTGTGACGGCCGACATCACCAGCGACACCGGCGAAAACCTCTCGGGTCTGGAGCGCGTGATCGACGTGGACAGCGCCGAGGCTGATGCGCTTTGGCAATTGCCCGCATCACCCGTCGACACCCCGATCACAGAACGCCAGGCCGATGACCTGGCCTGGCTCTTCTACACCAGCGGTACGACCGGCAGGCCCAAGGGCGTGATGATCACGCACCGCAACTTGATGACCATGGGGCTGGGCTATTTCTGCGATGTGGACGCCGTCAGTCCACAAGACACCATCGCCTATGCAGCGCCCATGTCGCACGGCGCGGGCATTTACGCCATTCCACACCTCATGGCGGGGGCTCGGCACATGGTGCCGCCTTCCGGTGGGTTCGATCCGGCCGAGTTGTTTGCCTTGGGCCAACAAGTCGGGCCGCTGTCGATGTTTGCTGCGCCCACCATCGTCAAACGACTGGTGGACCATGCCGAAACTGCAGGTTTGTCTGCGAGCGCTTGCGGCCAATCCTTCAAGACCGTGGTCTACGGCGGAGCACCCATGTACGCGGCCGACATCCAGCGGGCGCTGCGTGTCATGGGGCCGCGTTTTGTGCAGATTTACGGTCAGGGCGAAAGCCCCATGGTCGGCACGGCGCTGTCGCGCCACCATCTGCAAGACACCCAGCACCCCCGGCACCTGGACCGCCTGGCCTCGATCGGCGTGGCGCAAACCCCGGTGAACATCCGCGTGACCGACGAGAAAGGCCGCGACCTGCCACTGGGCGAGATTGGCGAAGTGCTGATCGAGGGAGACAGCGTGATGGCTGGCTACTGGCGCAACCCCGAAGCCACGGCCCAAGCCATCCAGAACGGTTGGCTCTTCACCGGCGACATGGGATGTCTGGACGCCGATGGTTTTTTGACCCTGAAAGACCGCAGCAAAGACATGATCATCAGCGGCGGCTCCAACATCTACCCGCGCGAAATCGAAGAGGTGCTGCTGCACGCACCGGGCGTGTCTGAAGTGGCTGTGGTCGGCGCACCGGACCCTGAATGGGGCGAGGTGGTGGTGGCGTTTGTGGTGCCGCAAGCGGGGCATACCTTGGACACCGCTGCGCTGGACGCGCTGTGCCTGCAAGAGATCGCCCGCTTCAAGCGCCCCAAACGCTACGTGGTGGTGGACAGTCTGCCCAAAAACAATTACGGCAAAGTGCTCAAAACCGAGCTGCGCCAGCGGCTGGCCTGAAACGCCCGATCAGAAGTTCAGCGTCTTCACGCCGGCAGAGGTTCCGAGCAAACACACTTGCGCTTTTTGCAGCGCGAACACGCCCACTGTCACCACGCCAGGCCACTGGCTGACGGTGTTTTCAAACGCCACCGGATCGGTGATCTTCAGGCCCTTCACGTCCACGATGTGCTGGCCGTTATCGGTCACCAGCGGCTGGCCGTCTTTCAGGCGAACCACCGCACTGCCGCCCATGGCCACAAACTGGCGAATCACGCGGGCCGTGGCCATGGGGATGACTTCGACGGGCAAGGGGAAGGCGCCCAAAGCGTCCACCAGCTTGCTCTCGTCGGCAATGCAGACAAACTGTTTGCTCTGCGCCGCCACGATTTTTTCGCGGGTGAGCGCCGCACCGCCGCCCTTGACCATGTGGCCTTGGTGGTCGATCTCGTCGGCGCCGTCGATGTAGACCGACAGGCTCTCGACCTCGTTGCTGTCAAACACCGGGATGCCCAAGGCCTTCAGGCGCACAGTCGAGGCTTCGGAGCTGGACACCGCGCCCTTGATCTGGTCTTTCATGGTGGCCAATGCGTCGATGAATTTATTCACGGTGGAGCCGGTGCCCACGCCGACGATCTCGCCGGGAACAACGTATTTCAGGGCGGCTTGGCCCACCAGGGCTTTGAGTTCGTCTTGGGTCATGGGATCGGGTCTGGATAAAAAACGGAAGGTGTACCGGGGTTTGAGACAATCGGGAGAACTGTTGTCAACGCCATTGCTGGCCGGAATTATCCAATGTCCCTGATCCCTTACGCCCTCGCCCGCTCCTTTTTGTTCAAGATGGACCCCGAAGAGGCCCACGAGCTGACCATCGAAGGCCTGGCCCGCACCCAGAACACCCCGCTCGACCGGGTTTACCGCCAGCCCTTTGTGGCGCAGCCCATCACGCTGGCGGGCTTGCAGTTTCCCAACCGGGTGGGCCTGGCCGCTGGCCTCGACAAAAACGCCCGCTGCATCGACGGTCTGGGTGCCATGGGCTTTGGTTTTGTCGAAGTGGGCACCGTCACCCCCAAGGCACAGCCCGGCAACCCCAAACCCCGCATGTTCCGCCTGCCCGAGGCACAAGCGCTCATCAACCGCCTGGGCTTCAACAACGACGGGCTGGACGCCTTCATCGCCAACGTCAAGCGTTCCAAATTTCGCCAGCAAGGTCGCCTGCTGGGCCTGAACATCGGCAAAAACGCTGCCACCCCGATTGAAAACGCCACCGACGATTATTTGATCGCTCTGGCGGGCGTGTACCCGCATGCCGACTACGTGACGGTGAACATCTCCAGCCCCAACACCAAGAACCTGCGCGCTTTGCAAAGCGACGAAGCGCTCGACGGCCTGCTGGGCGCCCTGGTGTCGCGGCGCGAAGCGCTGGCCGCCGAGCATGGTCGCCGCGTGCCCATGTTCCTGAAAATCGCGCCCGATCTGGACGAAACGCAAGTGGGCGTGATCGCCGCCACCTTGCAAAAGCACGGCATGGACGGCGTGATCGCCACCAACACCACCTTGGCCCGCGATGCGGTAAGCGGCTTGGCCCATGCTGAAGAAATGGGCGGTCTGTCGGGTGCGCCAGTGCTCGAAGGCAGCAACCGCGTGATCCGCCAGCTGCGTGCTGCTTTAGGCAAGGACTTCCCCATCATCGGTGTGGGCGGCATCCTGAGCGGTCACGACGCGATATCCAAAATAGAAGCCGGTGCCGATGTGGTGCAAATCTACACCGGGCTGATCTACAAAGGCCCGGCGCTGGTCACCGAGGTGGCGAGTGCGCTGCAGCAGATGAAGCGCTGAAAAAAAAATCTGCGACAGCTTTTATGGCTGCGCAGGGTGTTCTGTCAGATAGCGCCTCAAAGCCTGGTTGATGCGCGTTTGCCAGCCCTGCCCTTGGGCACGAAAAGCCTCCAAGATGTCTTTGTCCAGACGAATGGCCACCTGTTCCTTGACGCCACTGCCCGCGGGCCTGCCGCGTTTGCGGGCCAAAGCCAGGCCGTGCGCCAGCTCCTCGGGGGTTGCGGGGCGTTCGTCCTCATCGTGGCCGTCCCACACATAAGGCACCTCGCGCTCGCTGACCTTCAAAGCCGTGATCACGTCTTTACGGTTCATCGCTTTCGTTTTCGATCCAGACAAGGTAGGCCTCTCTTTCTTCACGGCTGGCACGGCGGAAACTGATGACCCGGATCGCCGCATCTCGCGCCGTGTGCACCACCGTCAAAACAGCCAAAAATCCCATGGCATACGACATGGACAAAGTTCGCAGCTCTGCGCCGCGGACCACCGGGATGTCCAACCGATAACGGGAATCCAGAACAACTCCTGCCAAGGCAAAGTCCAGACCGTGCTTTTGCAGGTTGATTTGCCTTTTGGTTTCGTTCCAACTCAGCTTGGCATCCATTGAATTAATGTAGATGCGAATAATAAAAACGTCAAGGCTTTTGAAGCCTGCAGTGAACTGATCCTCGCGCTCAGTCCTTGAAATACACCAATTGGTGCGTACTCGCCAGCAGCTGACCTTCGGGACTCCACAGCTCGCCGGTCTGGTCAAAGTAGCCGTGGCGGTAATTCAGCGCCTTGGCCGCGCCCAGCACATGGCGCGTGCCCACCTGCGCCAGCAAATCGCTGTCGGCATGGAAATAGGTGGTCAGAGACACCGTACCGATCATGGCCCGGCGGCGTCGACGAATGAAAATGCGTGGGAAAAAGCTGTCGCTCATGGCCGCCAGCGAGGCGAAGTCCATCGCCCGCTCGGGTTCGTCGCGCACCCACAAGGTGGAGCGCGAGTGGGTTTGTTCTTGTTCGTCAAAGGCCGTCGGGAAAGCGCCTTCGACAAAGCGCATGTCGTAACGCTGCGGCCAGGCGGGCATGCCTTTGACGGGCATGCGGGGCACAGCCTCGGCTGCAGGCACATTGGCAGGCATCACTGCCTCGACGTCTGACCAGGTTTCGCGCCGCACAGCGAACACGGCGGTGGCGGTGGCCACCACGCCTTGTGCTTGGTGGGCTTCGATGATCCAGTGCTGGGTCGATCGGTTGGTGCGCACGGGCCGCGCCACAAACCGGATGTCGCCATCGGCCACCGGGGCCGCAAAGTTGACCGTGAGCGCCACCGGCTCGCCCAGGCGCTCGGGGTGCAGCATGGCCGACTGCAGCAACTGTGCCGAGGTGGTGCCGCCAAAGGGCCCGACCATGTTGGCGTAGGCGGGATGGGTGGTGCCTGTGAATTCGTGGGGCGCATCCGGAAGTGCTGAGGCGCGCAGGTCAATGGCTTCGTCGAGAGGGTGCATGCACGCCATGATAAAAGCGCGCTTGCGGCCTGCGCTGTCCCGCAAGCGATCAGCCAAGGTGCGCAAGTGGGCATCGAGGGCAGCAAAGGTGTTACCGAGTGTTTGCATAACCCTAAATGCCTCATATTCAACTTAGACTCGCGCAGCCAACATCCGTTGGCAAGCAACTCTTTCGGAGGAAATCATGAAGAAATACGGTGCCGAATTTTTCGGAACATTCTGGCTGGTCCTGGGCGGCTGCGGCAGCGCGGTGCTGGCCGCCGCATTCCCACAACTGGGCATTGGCTTTGTGGGCGTTTCGCTGGCCTTTGGCCTCACGGTCCTGACCATGGCCTTTGCCATCGGCCACATCTCGGGCTGCCATCTGAACCCAGCGGTCTCGATCGGTTTGTGGGCCGGTGGCCGTTTCCCGGGCAAAGATCTGGTGCCGTACATCGTGTCCCAAGTGCTCGGCGGCATTGCCGCAGCTGGCGTGCTGTACCTGATCGCCAGCGGCAAAGCGGGCTTTGACCTGGCTGGCGGCTTTGCCTCCAACGGTTTTGGCGAGCACTCGCCCGGTGGCTACAGCATGGTGGCGGCCCTGGTGACCGAAGTTGTGATGACCATGATGTTCCTGCTGGTGATTTTGGGCTCGACCGACAAGCGCGCACCACAAGGCCTGGCGCCGATCGCGATCGGTTTGTGCCTGACATTGATCCACCTGATCAGCATTCCGGTCACCAACACCTCCGTGAACCCTGCCCGCAGCACAGGCGTGGCCTTGTTCGTGGGTGACTGGGCGGTGTCCCAGCTCTGGCTGTTCTGGCTGGCACCGATTGCAGGGGCCGTTTTGGGCGCCCTGGTCTATCGCCTGATTGGCTCCGAAGAGAACTGATCTTCACGCATTCCTGCGGGAACGCGCCCAAGGCCATGCACCTGCATGGCCTTTTTCATTCAAAGCAAACGGGCCACATGCGCCGCAATCGCCAGCGAACTGGTCAGCCCTGGCGATTCGATGCCCAGCAAATGGACCAGGCCCGGCACGCCGTGCTCTGCAGGGCCTTGGATCAGAAAATCGGCCGAGGCCTCTTGCGGACCACTGATCTTGGGACGCATGCCGGCATAACCCGCTTGCAACGCACCGTCGGCCAGATCAGGCCAGTACTTGCGGACCTCGGCATAAAAGGCATCACCCCGGCGCGGGTCAACTTGCAGGTCCGCACGGTCATCCACCCACTGCACGTCAGGCCCAAACTTGGCTTGACCACCCAGGTCGAGCGTGAGGTGCACGCCGAGTCCGGCCGCTTCGGGCACGGGGTAGATCAAGCGCGAAAAAGGGGCCTTGCCCGCCAGCGTGAAGTAGTTGCCTTTGGCGTAATGGGCTTGCGGCAGCAGGCTGTGGTCCAACCCGTCCATGCCCCGCGCCAATGCCACGGCGTTCAGCCCAGCGGCGTTGACCAGCACTTTGCAAGCCAGCTCGGTGCCGTCTTGCGTTTGCACCACGATCGGGTGCGTGGCCGTGCCCTGGCGCACGGCAATGCGTTGCACCGGCGAGACCAGCGCCAGTAAACAACCTGCGTTTTCCATATCGCCTTGCAGGGCAAGCATCAGGCCGTGACTGTCCACCACCCCGGTGCTGGGCGATAGCAAGGCCGCCTCGCAAGACAAGGCCGGCTCCAATGCCCGGGCCTGCGCAGCCGTGAGTTTTTGCAGATCGTGCACGCCATTGGCAGCCGCTTTGGCGACGATGCCATCGAGCGCTTGGACCTGATCGGGGCTGGTCGCCACGATCAGCTTGCCCAAGCGCTGGTGCGCCACACCGCGCTCGGCGCAATAGGCGTAGAGCATGTCCTTGCCTTGCACGCACAAACGCGCTTTGAGCGAGCCCGCCGGGTAATAAATGCCCGCATGGATGACCTCGCTGTTGCGCGAACTGGTGCCGGTGCCGATGGCGTTTTCCGACTCCAGCACCACCACCTCGCGGCCCGACAGCGCCAGCGCCCGCCCCACAGCCAGGCCGACCACACCGGCCCCGATCACCACAGCATCGATTTGTTCCATGGGCCGCATTGTGGCTCAGAGACCGGTGTTCTGTCGGAGCGGTGCCCTCGCCGCGATAGAACACCCGCAGACCATCCGCATTCGCCCCTGGGCGGGGCTCCTACAAAACGCGAGAGCTGACACCCGCAAGACAGACACGGGCACCGCCCACGGGCAGACTGCCAAGCATTCAACAAGGAGACCGTTTCATGTCGCTGTTCAATCTCAAAGGCAAAGTCGCCGTCGTCACTGGCTCCAGCCGGGGCATTGGCCGTTCCATCGCCATCCAGCTGGCCAAGCAGGGCGCCAAGGTGGTGGTGTCCAGCCGCAAGCAAGACGCCTGCGAAGTGGTGGTCAAAGAAATCCAGGCCGCAGGCGGCGAAGCCATGGCGATTGCCGCCAGCATCTCCAGCAAGGAGCAGCTGCAAAACCTGATCGACCAGACCCGCGCGGCTTGGGGCCCCATCGACATCCTGGTGTGCAACGCGGCCACCAACCCCTATTACGGCCCCACCACGGGCATGAGCGACGAGGTGTTCGACAAGGTCATGCGCAACAACGTGCTGTCCAACACCTGGCTGTGCACCATGGTCTACCCGGACATGAAGGCCAAGAAGGACGGCGCCATCGTCATCGTGTCGTCGATTGGCGGCCTGCACGGCTCGGCCATCATCGGGGCTTACAACATCTCCAAGGCGGCCGACATGCAGCTGGCGCGCAACCTGGCGGTGGAATGGGGCCCGGACAACATCCGCGTGAACTGCATCGCCCCGGGCTTGATCAAGACCGACTTTGCCAAAGCCTTGCACGAAGACCCGGTGCTGAGCGCCAAGTACAACAACGAAACACCGCTGCGCCGCATGGGCGAGCCCGACGACATTGGCGGTGTGGCGGTGTTTTTGGCCAGCCCGGCTGGGCAGTACGTGACGGGGCAAACCATCGTGGCCGATGGCGGGATGATGATCCGCTGAAGGGGCCGACGTGGAGTAAGCCTGTTCTAGGAGTGCGGGGCTAACGCGCAGACAGACAAACTTCGAGTGAAGGAAGTTAACTCTTGTAAATGGTTATTTTTCTCCCGAAGAGTGGACCAGTAACGCGCACCGCCACGAGAAGGATTTTTTCCGTACGTAGCAATTACATTATCGTTCTTTACCCAAGCATCCAAGATCTTAACGCCACACGCGAGATTAACAGATGGATTATGTAAGTCTTCAGCTATTTTTAAGCCACAAGAGTAACGCTTTTGGCTAGCACTCTCAACTGAGATCTGAAGCAGACCTCGACTTACGACACGTTTGCCTTTTGAGTCATTAAATTTTTCAATATATTTTGCATCGGCTTCAAAATTGCTTTCAGGTCTCGCAATGATGGATAGAAGGCCAACCCAAAACACCTTGCGTTCCTCTATGCTCTTTGTTTCGTAAGCGGGACAGAATTTCACAATGTCGATAGGGACACTCGACGTTAGGCTGGAGGCTGAAACAGCTTTTTCTGCAGCAGCAGTCCAAGTACCGTCTATGTTTTTCTTTGCCCATGCAGCATAGTCCTTTGCAAATGCCTCCCGAGAAAAAATAACAGAAAAACAGACCAGCATCACGGCAAAAATAATCTTCATAAAACACACCAATCAAAAAATCTGGAAATATCAATTTTTAACTAAAAATTAAAATTTCTCTCGAGCTAAATCTGCGATGCAAAACCCCTGCTCAAACCACTAGAAACTATCGGTTGAACCAAGCAACAGTTTCTGGCTGCGAATTCAATCAATTTCAGCCCCCCCACTAGCCACCTGTAACTCTCTATGGGCAACTCCGTGGGATGCATCGCCCTCTGGTCACTTAAGTTCATAGTTATCCATGCGGTTGTCGGATTTGTCAAATCTGCTGGCTTGTCATCATGTGAGCCGCCTGCAATCTCTATTCTTCAGGCGTTTGCCTCGCGTCAAGGCTTGATTTTGATGCACGGGTTGCGGCTGTCTACACCGCAGCAGTCTGTTCGGTTTGGGCTCAAGTGAGCCTGACACCTGGAGCAGGCACAGTCGACCAGTTATCTCTCGCGCAAAAAGTTTATCTTAAATTTGATAATTTTGTTTACATTTTACAAACAAAAAAATATCATTCAATTACTTTAACAAGATAGCTGAACAAAAGGAGTGAGCAAGGGGCGTCGCTGTGCGCCAAGCTATCCCGCCTGGTAGGTACCAGGCCGCTCGCGAAGATTTATGGCCAAAGCACTCATCGACCTGTCAGCCTACGTCAACACGCTTCCTAGCGACAGCCAGATCTATGGCGTCTACCAGCCGATTTTGGGTTGGAAGGGGCAAAACTCCAAAAACCGATTCCAACCTGACCCCTCCAGCCTAGACAAAATGGTCGATGCCTCACGCCAGGTGTTGACGCCGCACTTTAAAAACAACCAAGACGCTCGCCGCCTTCTAGGCATCCCGGGAGGCGAGGCTGATTATTGGGTAGGGCCCAGCCCACTGACCATCAGCGACATTGAGCCAGCCGCAGAAAACCAGTATTCTGAAACAGAAAAACCAAGCAGCATCTTGGTCTCCCTTTTACGCCACGGCTTCAAGGCAACCCCCTCTTTGCTCAATGCCTATATTGAAGCGACCACCAATGCGCCTTTTGAGACATTTGATCCCGAAACTCAAAAGCCCATCGACGGCGAAGGAAAATTCATTGAAAGCGGCGTTGTGCTTGCATCTTCCACTGCGGATGCTGATGGCAACTGGGCGATGCCAGATGAGTTTTTGTCTGACCCCCATCCTAAATGGGCGTCCTTAGGCCAACTTTTCCGGCAAGTGAGGTCGGTTTTTGGATTGAAGGACGGAGACGGGAAAGAGCTGAAATTACCACGGACCATCACGCCTGAAAGTAAGGACGCGGATTGGCAAGCCCTGCCTATTGAGCAGTATTTGAGTTTTGTGGGGCTCTATGTCAAATTGATCTTCGACTATATGAACGACAAGGCCCCACTGTCTACATCGACCAGTGCCAATGTCCATTTCATTTATCTGAACAGCCATACAACGATCAATCACATGGCCGCGCTCATTTTGAGCGAGCAAAGCACGAGCTCAGACAAGGCCAGCTTTGTTTCCGCTTATTTAGAGCCGTTTGACACCCCATCGTTTTACGACAGCACCTCAGGTGCGCCCAATGTGTACCTTACGGCTGTCATGCGGTACGTCATCGACTATGAGAGCCGAGTTGCCGGCGTCATAGCGCATTTGATTAGACAGGGTAAGTTTGACCAGTTGAGGTCCATTTTTTTCCCAGATAGCAGCCGCAGCACGGACCTTGTCACGCAGGCGCTCGATACGGCGGGCGCGGTCGTTGAAGACCATTTTTCTGAGGTCAAGCAGTTTTCACAAATTCCTGATCTGGTCGCGCTGTCTCCGATCGGGGTGGTGCATCTTTTTCGCCAGTATTTCTTTGAGCTTGATACGTTTGTTGGTGAGCCAGTTGGCCATGTTTGGGTTCCCCCAGGCTCATCTGTTGAGCTCATGGAGACGTCAAGCAGACAGACCACTGTGGAGAAGTCGGTTGAGACAGATCTGTCCAAAACCAACAAGTCAGACCAGTCAAACACAACCAAAAGCGAACTGTCAACGGCAGTGAAAGAGGAAAACAAGAGCGACATCAGCATTGCGGCTTCTGTCAGTGCCAGTGGTGGCATTGCCAATATTTGCAGTGGCAGCGCCTCGGCCAG
The DNA here is from genome assembly GCF_003063575.1 of Limnohabitans sp. Jir72. Lineage (GTDB taxonomy): Bacteria > Pseudomonadota > Gammaproteobacteria > Burkholderiales > Burkholderiaceae_C > Limnohabitans_A. The sequence continues at coordinate 4,307 of NZ_NESC01000019.1, read as the reverse complement.
CACCAACTACAACACATCACAGTCGTCCGCCCGTGAGCAGGCTCACAAAGAGATGAGGCAGCAAACTCAAAAGATCAGCGCGGAGGTCAAAAGCTCTTTTAAAACGTCGTTCAAAACGACCACAAGCACTACCGACACATCCTCCAAGCGATATGTGCTCACCAACACGAGCAACGAGCTTAAAAACTATGAAATGCGCCGGAAAATGCGTCAAATTGGTATCCAGGTGCAAGACATTGGATCCTATTTGTGTTGGCAGTCATATGTTGACTCTCCAGGAGATGATTTGGGGGTGTCCAACTTGCTTTATTTCACACCGCCTGAAGGGCAGCCCTTACCAGACTACCCACAACCTCCTGCGCAGTCTGTTCAAAAAATCAAACTGTCTTTTCTGTCATGGCAAAATAACAAATTGACTAGGCGATTGGCTGAAGTGAGTAATTTCGAATTCCCAGGATTCACATTGGGGCCCCCAAGCGGTAATCCGACAGAAATCTCCCCCTTCAACGAAGAAAAAAAATATGGTTATCCCATGGGGGATGGCGTTGTGCGATTCGAAATTGACAACCAAACGGACAGTTACAAGTATTGGGTCGTGAGGAATGATCAAGGGGCGACAATTTATGCGCAGGTTGATACCAATGGCGACGATCATTCTGTCCCTTTTACCGTGACAGTCACCTTGACGCCATCTCAGGATGTGATGGACGCATACAACGCCAAACTTCAAACGGCCATCAGTGACTACAACACGCAAGCGGCAATGGCCAAGAAGAAATATGAACTCGACTGTCAGCGATCCAAAGTGGACTTGGCCTCCAAAATTTCGCCCAGAAAATTCGAGGATTTACGGGCCGAAGAGCGCAGCATCATCTATCGGCACTTGATCTCAGGCTTGGTATCAGGAAGCAAAAAAACCACCTGGAACCAGGCGAATGCTTTGGGCACCCAAAACATTTCTTCTTCTGCGGCTCACCGGTGCGCTGAGCTGATCAACTCGATCTTTGATGTGGAAAAGATGCTCTATTTTGTGACCCCCGATTGGTGGGCCCCGAGAAAATATGGTGCAGCCATTAAAAGCAAGTTGCCAGGTCAAGGCACCATCTTGCAAGACGATGAAGTCACCAACCTTGGGGACACCGCGGCCGGCCGGTATTTGGGGCGTGATTACTTGATCACAGAAAACTCGGCACCTGCGCCAATGGGGGCTTCGCTTGGATGGGTTTTGCAGCTTGATGGGGACAATATGCGCAATGCATTTTTGAACTCTCCCTGGGTCAAAACAGTTATGCCCATTCGCCCAGGTCGCGAACTTGATGCTCTGAGGTGGGTGCAGCTTGTGGAGGGTTCTGAGGGTGTTTCTGATGACGACATCTACACCAATGTGACTGACAAGTCTTTGATGCTCAATGGCAAACCTTACAACGGCGCCAAGATGATCGATGTTCTTCAAGATTTGGCGACCCGGATTAGCCAAAAGAGCGCGACCAGCACATCGCTGCTCGATTGCAGAATTGGCAACGCGACCTTGACGACGACACCCATCAACCGGGTTTATGAGTTTGGTTTCGACCCCTTGAAAGGTGGCTTCAAAGGTGATCCAGCCAACATGTCTAATTTTGAGGTGTTTGACCAGTGGGTGGAGATCATGCCCACCGATCAAATCGTGGCGCTTGAAGTCAAATACGACCCCAAGACCGGGCGGCAAGTTTGAGGCTCGAACGCATCCAAATCCCGTGGGCCCAGAGCTATGCCGTGCAGGCGTTCTCTGTGTCCCTTAGCGCCATCGAATCCTACTGGAGACCCCTATACGGAGGCATGGACAACACCTACGGCGTTTTGGATCTTTATCAGCACATTGACGAGGCTCGCCCCTTTGTCTTAGCCGTACAACTCTCGAACGGAAAAGAAGAGGCTTTGGTTCTTCGCTCTTTATTTCATCCCGAGTCACAGTCATTTGAGAGTTTAGGAGACCACTTGGTGGAGGCGGATGTTGATTTCGTGATCGACATCCAAGAGTACGGGCAAGAGCAGGAAGAGCCCCGCCTCTTTGAGTCCAATGCCTGTGGTCTTTTCCATCAATTCTCCCTGTCTGACAACCAATTGAGCATCCGAGTATTCAGGGCTAGCATCACACGGCAAGACGGCGTATTCGAGTATCTCGGGAAAGGAGATATCCTTGAGCAATCCATTTGAGTTTAAAGTTTTTCCTATTGAATTGAAAAAGCCTCAAGAGCCTGTATTTATTGAACATATATATGCAGCCTTTATTGAGAAGTCAAATTCAAAAATTGACAAAATGAGGCGTGATCATGATATATCTATAAAACCAAAAATAAATGCCATATATGAATCTTTGGGACTGCCTTTTGATACTGATGTGAGCGTCAGCATTACCGATCATTTTCTTTCTTGTATCGATGATTACGCACAGAATTTCCACCACAAACTCACCGAACACGATGCAAGCGATGATAAAGAGTCTTTGTATTTATCAACCCTATTATCCCTGTGCGCACTCTGCAATGAACTTGAAGGGAGTATTTCCGGATTCCGCTACGTAACTAAATTACTCACGAATTTAACCATCGATCAAATAGAATCATTATATAAACAATGCAAAACTGCCGAATCTCAAATATGTGGTATCGAACTCCTGCAGGCTATCGAGCTCATTTTTCTTTATGAAACAGGCCAACATGAGATTAGAATCTCTGGTCCCGATGATTTTTTGTCGCCTGATAACAGGACGCTTATTCAATGGAATCGAGACAAAATATGGGCTAAGCGATACGAAATTATAAGTGATGATGGCATAACACCAGGGAGGCCCACCTCTAAATTGGATAAATCAATCAACGAAGTTGATCCTGTACCAAATACTGATGCAGAAAAGAAAATACAAAAATTATTCGGCGAAGGGGCGAATGAAAAAGATATCACCAACTATGTGGGGCCTAAACACAGAGGTAAAGACGATCCAGAAGTGCTATCGCAAAACAAGAGATTTCCCGAAATCGCAATTAATGTTGACCGCATCACAAAAAAAGAGGCCGATTTAGAAGGAGAAATTGGCAGCGTCACTATTGTAGATGACAAGGGCTTTCTTACTTTTGGGCAGGGCTTTATTGCATCTGGATTTCCGATGCTTTTTGGTACATTCATGGATTCCAATGGGGTTGAATTATTTTCTAAAATATTCAACTCGGTGGGTATATCGATTAAATCCAATGGAGAAATTTCTTTCCTTTGTTTACGGAGCGATTTTTTTGTAAAAAAATATTCAGGCAAATACAAAGAATTTAACGAACCTGCTGATCTTGAAATTTTACAATACACAAGCAAAATAGATAATACTACCAGAAAACCAAAATATAGCATGAAGCAAAAAGAAGATATTCTGCACAATTTAAGACTTTCTAAAAATATCGTTTTGTTTTTTGTTGGACTTGGAAAAATGAGAGATATCAAAGCAGCGATTGGAAACAACAGTTCAAATCCATTGATTCTTCCAATGATTGACGGCAAGCTGGCCGGTCCGCTTCCTATCGTGACAAGAAATAATTATGACTATCACAAAGCTCTTGTTGAATGTCAATTTACTTGGTTTTTGAAATTGAATTCATTTTATCAAATACTGAATAAACATCCAGATTTATTCAAAAAATGGCAAAGTAGCCTCCCTGATTCCCGCTTAGAGCAAATAATACCCTGCCTTATCCATATGTCTCATTGGCAGCCTGTTACCGCCTCTTTGAATAATGGATCTTCACTTTATATAAAGCAATTTCCTTATTCGAGTCTCAGTGAATGCGAAGATGATGATGAAAGAAACAAAAGAGTTGAAGATTTTTTGACTGTTGCAAGTCGCAATACAAAAGACTACTTTATAGACTCGGTTGAGCCTCAAAAATTAATTCACAACATCATCTCAGCGATAACACCAACTTTGGTTCAATTTGGGCCAACAACTCAAAGTCCAAAATTTTTATTGCTTGGCGATCGATCTAATCCTGCTGGAATAGATGGGCATATTTTATCAACGAATAAGCCCACTCATTTATTGCTCTGGGGAAACTCTTTCTTTGGCAACCTACTGAATAAAGAAAAAAATGCAATTGCCAAGAAGATTATCTCGATGAGGCTTGTCGACTATAAAGTCGTCCCTGCAAAATTCACCTCAAGCCATCGCCCAGCGCTGATCTGAGTTTTGCAGCCGGTTACTGCCGATGATTTCGGCCAATTTCTCAAACAATCCCTTCAAACCGCTCACCCGCAACAGGCACAACAAAAGGCCTAGGCCTTTT
>NZ_NESC01000018.1 GCF_003063575.1 Limnohabitans sp. Jir72 | reverse complement strand
ATGAGGAGTTGACTATGATCGAAAACAGATTGAATCACCGACCCAGAAAGCGGCTCGGATTCAAGACGCCCCACGAGGTGTTTCACGCCTCGTTAAACCGTGTTGCACCTCGTACTTGAATCCGCCTTGCTAGAATTGATTTATTCATTAGATTTCCAAAAAATGTTATCTTACCAGAACCCACTGCCCGCTTGATTCAGAAGTGACTTTTGGTTTCAAAGTCCATAACATGGCAATGGTCTGTACAACTCCAGCCAAAACAAGACTTGCTGCATCACTCTTCACAAGGTGTAGCCAACGTTGAATTTTTTGCTGAGCTGCCCAATTTCGTCACTCGGCACTTCTTTTTCAGCGATCTATCGCACGCTAGGCGTACTCAAGTCCGCCAGCGCGGCAAACTCAAGCCCCCAAGTCTTGCCCGCTGCCGCATGCGCTTGGTCACCCGCTCCTATTCAGTGTGGGCAATGCTCATTTTTCACGATTCAACTGTCGCAACTCAAGCAGTCACAGCGTTGTCTTTTGACACAATGCTTAAAAGCCAGAAATCGCTTCAAGATGACCCCAAAATAAACTGCTGTAGTCAACGCCCGCCCTCACCCACCAGGGCATAAGGTGCCCAATAAGCCGGGTGGCCAAAACGGGCGTCTTGCATGACCTTGAGCATGCCTCGTTGCAAAGATTGCGCCCGGGTCGATTGATTCTCAGCGCCATAGACCTTGAAGGTCTCGGTAGTGATCATCATGGCGCTTTCGCTTTCGACCGACCAATGCGTGACCAGCAAGCTTTTGGCACCTGCATAAAAGAAACCCCGTGCCAAACCCGACAAGGCCTCTTCGTTTTTGCCATCGGCGCCAGCCGTATTGCACGCAGACAAGATGACCCAGTCCGCATTCATGCGCAGCCCGAGCACGTCTTGCAAAGTCAGCAAGGGCGAGTCATCGCGGGACCCTGAACTGGCCATGGCCAGCGCAGGCTCGGACAGCCCGGGCAAATCACCGGCCAACAAGCCGTGGGTTGCAAACACCACAACCTTCTTGGTTTTGAGCTGGCCACTGTCACTGGACTGCAAGACCGACACCCGCGTGGCCTTGTCGCCCAGCAGCACGTCTGTTGCGGTATTTGATTTCATCAACCGCGCCAGTGCCAGAACTTCATCACGCGTTTCGGGCAATGGCGGCAAGGCGGCATACGTAACGGGGTCCACATGCGGCTGGCTCAAGTCCGCACTGCGCACTGCGCGGGTCGACACCACAGCGCGCACACCGTTTTTTTGAGCGGCTGCCGGGTTCATTGCAAAGGAGGGATCACCCCACGCGATCATGGAGGCTTGGCCAGACACCGTTTTGGGCATCTTGCGCAGTGCAAGCCAGGATTGCGCAGATGAAATTTGGCTGATGGCGTGGTCCTTGATCAACCAAGGAGCATCTTTGTCTGCGCCTTGGGGCCACGGGGCATTGACCAGAACGGCATAAGGGATCTGCCCCAAATCACCGCTGGCTGCGATGATCAATTGCTGAGCACCGGCCATGTAGCTGGCTTGGGGGGCCAACAGTTCTTGGTACAGGCGGTAGGCATCGTCATAACGGAACCTGGGGGCACGCGGCCCCAAGCCCGCCACATCCAGCGATGCGCGCAATCGCTTGACGGTTTGAGCCACCTCACTTTGCGTCAGCGCACTGCGGTGGAAATGCAAACCGCCGTCGGGCCCGACACCAAACACATAGGTCTGGTCTTCTGTGGGCACAATGGCCAAGAAGTATTCCTTGGGTTGGAGCACACTGGCAATGTCTGACGATGTGGGTGTGCGTGGCTGCAACAGCTGGAAATAGTCCGGAAATTCTTTCTCAATTTTCAACTTGTACGCTTTGCGGGTTTTGTCCAGCTCCTGAACCCGCAAACGCATATCGGACACCACTTGGGCTTTGTCTGCCGCAGCCCCCGACATGGATTGGTTGTTGATGAATTGAACCAAAAACGCCAACTCTGACTTGGCATCTTGATCAGCTCGGGCAATCTCGCCCAGTGCGGGCTGGGTGATCGATGCGCGTGCAGCTGCCTCGCCGATGGCTTTTTGCACAGAAGATGAAATCAAGGTGTTGGCCACGACAAAGGCCTGGCCCGCATCGGTCTGTTTGTCCGCCTCGGATGGCTTGGTCGTGCGAGAGAGAAAGCCCAGGTATTCCTTGTAGATTTTCTTTTTGACCTTCAAGTAAAACGGGTGCTCTTGGTTGACGTCGGGCAAGGTCTCCGCGTCTGACAAAGTCTTGAAGGCACTTTCAAACTCGGTTTTGGCCTGTGCCGATTTCGCAGGATTCCTCGACAAAGCCACCGCATACATGCCTCGGCTCAGGCCCGTGGCATAAGCTTGCGCACCGATGTTCGCCACCGCCCAGTTCAGATAGCCCCTGTACCAATTTTCTGCCGCCTGTGTCCGTCCGGTCTGCAAGTAGGCAAAGGCGCGGTATTCGGTCAATGCTGCGATGGGCTTGAGCGCAGGGTCGTTGGCGGTGATTTTGTCCAACTGATCTGTTTGAGCCACGAGGTCTTGCCAACGCTCCAAACCGGCCAAAGCCCTGACCACGCGATTGACGGTCCAAAGCGACTGTGCGGTGTTTTCTTTCAGCCCACTGGCTGCGACCATCGCCTTGACTTTGTTGGCCGTGTCCAGCGAATCCTGAAAACGGCCCTGAATGAAATACAGATCTGCGGTGGTGCGGTACAAATGCCACAAGTGCTGGTCCGTGAAACCGTAGGACGTGAACAGGGCCAAAGCACTGCGCAGAGACTCTTCAGCATCGGATGTCGCGCCCATTTGCATCTGGATCATGGCATGCGAGACTGCCGCATTGGCATGGAGGTTCCGGCTGAAATTGGCCAACCACTGGCTGACAGAACGGTCATGCGAGGCGGCCAATTCAACGCCCTTGGTCAAGCCTTGCTGGCTGAATTTCAACGCTTCGCTATACCGCCCCTGGTATTGGAAATACCGCGCTTGCGTGATGGCGAACTCCATTTGCGCCCTGACTTGCCAATAGCGCCCCTCCGGACCGCGTTGGCGTTTCAAATCCTCAGCAATCAAGGCATTGGCTTCACCGAGCATCCGCTGCGCATTCTGGTATTTGCCATATTCCAGATACGACTCCGCCAGCTTGATGCGCACCCGCATCGCTGCAATCGGCTCTTTGGTGTCCTGGTATATCCCCTCCATGATGCCAAAGCCGTCAGGCGCGGCACTGCCCTTTTCAATGAGCAACATGCCCAAATTCCAGCGAGGGGCCAAATTGTTGGGTTGTGCGCGGTACCACTCTCTAAGGACACGTTCACGCTCATTGCGGTCATTCAACTTGAAGGTAGCCTCTTCCAGCTTTTGGTAATGCAGCCCCACCTCTTTGTCGGCCAATCCCGCAGGCAAAGCTTGCTTGAGCACATCGCGCAACTGAGCCTCTGCAGCAGGAGTCATTTGGGCACCCGAAGGCAACTCTAGAGCAACACACCAAGCAGGCCATGCGAAGGCACACAAAAAACTCAAGGCATATCGAACAATAGACGTTGACCAGCGCTTCATAGGTATCCTTTGCCTGTGAGGCATTCAATGCATTTCATTCCACTTCGATGCGCAACTCACGCTCTGCCAAGCGCTGTTTGGTATCCTGAATTTGCAAGGTCAGACGGTGCTTGCCTTTGGGAATGTTGGCGTTCTCCAACTTGAAACCCTCGGTGGTGATGTGCGCGTATTGGGTCAGGCGCGAGGTGATGTCGAACTTGAGTCCGCCGTACAAGACTTTGAAGCTGCTCGGATCGATGGGCGCGTCGTTTTGAGGCCGGAATGCCACCGCGATGGCAAAAGGGGCCTTGAGTTTGCCGTCGGGCACCGACTCGGGTTGCAAGATGTCGATGAGCGGCATGACTGCACGCGCGCGCAAGATCGGCTGCGCCATGAAGCCAGCTTCGCCTTCAAACTCGATGGCCTCTTGCGGGTTGACCAACCAGATGTCCTGACCACAGGCTGCGTTGCCTGCGCATGCCATCGACAACACCAGACCTGCAAAATGAAACGGCTTCATGGGATCTCCTTGATGGGCAACAAAACGGCACCGTAAGCATCGGAGCACAAGGGGTTGTTGCGCACACTGGCCGGTGTTTGACAGGCTTGCGTGTTGACCAAGCGGGATGTGGTGAGCAAAGCGCCCAGTTGTGCGCGCCCCTCGGCATCGTTGAGCGATGTCAGGAAGGGGCCGGACTTGCGGCCACCCAAGGCGGTCAAATCACGCGGGGCATCGGCCACCATGACCAGCAAGTGGTTGGTGCCCGCAGGACCGGAAGATTTGATGCGCCAGTTGCCTTGAGGCAACTTCAGGGTTTGACCGGCTTCAACCTTGTTGTGCTGGTCCAGATCGTTGGGAAACAGCATGTACAGCGCCTTGCCGTCCGAGCCCGCCAAGGCGGCATACACATAGCCCGCACGGTCTGACTTGACAGAAAACTCCAGCGCATCCTGGCCAATGACCAAGGCCTCCTTGGTCAAGGTGACCTGCACTTTGCGTTTGGCGTTGCGCTGCTCAAACATCTGCTGCAAAGCTTGTTCACCCGTCAACATCTTGATCGGCGCAGCCACCGGGGCTGGGCCGCTGGGCGCGGCCTGCACTGGGGCTGTAGCCACGGGCGCTGGTGTAACAGGTGCGGGTGAAGGTGCAGGTGCGGGTGCGGCAGGTGCAGCCACCACGGGCACCACCACGGCCGCAGGCGGCTTCACAGCGGGCGGCACACTGGCTGTGCTCGGCTTGTTTTCAACCAAGGCCAGCACGGGTTGCATCATGGCTTGCGGCGCAGCTTGGCTGAACCAGGCCGGCACAAAACCCGTGTTGCCCGACAAGACCAAGTTGTGGGGTTTGTAGTTCGTGTCGTTTTGCATGCGACGGTTGATTTTTTCCTGCGCACATTGACGGATCTCATCGATGCTGATGGCGCCCGACCCGTCCAGGTCTTTGGCATCGCGCAACATGCAGTCGCGCATGTACTGCGTGGCCAAGCCGCCTTTTTGTTCATCGTCAAAACTGATTTCGTTGTTGCGGGCCGCAGACAAATGAACGATGTCTTGAGGCAAAGCTCCACGGCTGACTTGTTCATTCACCAAACTCCGTGTTCTGACATTGACCGGGTTGCCACAGGTCTCGGAAGTGCCTGCGAACTTGGGCCGCAAGGCACCCTCATCGTTGACATTGAGCACACCTCGCGTGCGCGCTGCAACCGTTGGCGGCACCAGACCGCCCGAGTGGCAAGCGTCGTACATCACAAACAACTTGTCGGTTTTTTGCGTGATGGAGGCCAGCAAATTGGCCATCTCCTTGTTGGTGATGGTGCCCTTGCTCATGCCGTCATACGGCAACAAGGCCTCCACACAACCGCCCGCCTGCGGGTCTTCATAGCGCGTGCCATGACCGGAGTAATGGATGAACACACGGTCGCCATCTTGCACACGCTCATTCAAACCTTTGAGCGCGGCGCGTATGTTGTCGCCCGTGGCTTGGTCATCTTGCAGGTACTGGATATTGCCCTCGGGCACTTGCATGACTTGCGCCATCTGGGTGGCCGAATACCGGTCAAGCTTGGTGCCCGGCAAGGGCGGCACGCTGGGGTCGCCGTATCGCCCCACACCGATGATGAGGGCATGGCGGTTGATGCGTGGCGCAGCCGTGGGGATGCCGCGCACGCCCAGCGTCAGGGCGTTGTTGCCGGCCGCCTCGCGACCGCTGGACAAGCCCGCCACGGCCGAGGCACCCGCCTGCATGTTCAAGGCGCTGGCCCGCACCCAACCCGAAACCTTGCCCGAAGGGTTGTTCATTTCCACCAGCACCCAACCGCCTTCTACCGACAGCACGCGCACGGCAGCGCCAGCGCTGAGCGGGGTCAAGACAGCCGCTGTGGCCAGCTTTTCTGCTCTGAGTTCAGCCGCACGGCTGACGGTGGCGTTCTGCGCGCCCACACCCGTTGCAAAAAGAGCCAGACCCAAGAGCCCATAACGAATGAATTGAGACATGGTGGAACTTTTCATGAAGAAACCGGTGGTTGCAATGCCGTCCAGCCTGCCAAAGCCAGATGCGTGACAACGTGGCGCGCAGCCTGCGCCGACAAGCCAGGAGGCACCAAAGCGATGTCGCCTTGACGAACCGTCAGCCTTTGGATTGCGCGCAACAGCAAGGGCTGTGCACGCAGCAGTTGCGCATGCGGGCCCACAATGGCCAAGCACGGCGCAAACGGACGCCAACGTGCGGACAAATTGTCCCCAGGTGTTAAATCCAGTGACACCAAGCGGCAGTCTTGGGCCGAGGCTTGCAGGCACATCATCAAACGGTCAAGCTGGTCATCGCTCCAGGTCTTATCAGACACCCAGGGCAGTACCGCAAGGTTGTTCGTGTGGTCTGGCAAATCGCCACACCAGTGCCGTTTGCGCAGCGTGTACCAGAACTTGAGCACGGCCAAAAACAAAATGGCCAAACCTGCAGACAAATGCAAATCGATGAATGCATGCTCGGTGTGCAGACTGGCAAAGCCAATGCCCAGCAACACACCGGGCAAGACCAGCATGGCCGGTGCCAGGGACGACACGCTTCGGTGGTGGCTCCACAAGGCAATGCCTGCACACATCAAAATGGCCACCACAGCACCCGCCCATTGGGGCAACTCCCAGATCGCCCGGCGGTGCAAGGCGTTGTCAATGCCTGTGGCCAGCGACTCGACACCGGCTTGGGTGCCCGACAGGGGCGTGGGGTGCGTGTCATGCAAGCTTGGAGCCGTAGCACCAATGATCACGATCTTCCCGGCCATGGACGGCACCTTGGGGTTGGCTTGTCCGCCATCGGCCTGCTCAAACAGATCGGCAAAGTTCACACGCTGGTACGTCATTGCCGTCTTGCGCCAATGAATCAAGGTGTCATCGCGCGTAGCTTCTGACGACCCCATCTGATGGGGCTTGCGCTTGAAGTGGTCCAACCAATAGCCATACGCCGCAGGATCGACCGCGCGGGTCACACTCATGGGCAAGGAATGGATGATGCTGCCATCGCCCAAGCGCTCAAAGTAACGGTACCGCCGCAGCATGCCATCGTGGTCTACATACCCGTTGTTGAAGCCCAGCGGCTGCGCTGCCACATGTGGCAAGACAGGCGGGATCAAAGCCAGTGTGGCATCTGCAGCAGCACTTGGAGAGCGGGCCTGCGCCCACAATCCGGGCAAATGTTTTTGACCCAGATCGCTCTTGCCATCGTTGACCATGGGCAAGCGCACCACACTGAAATGGCTGTGTTGACTCCTTTGGGCGGCCTGGTCCATCGCCGCGTCACCGCCTGGGCTGAGCCTGTCGGCATCCGAAAAAACAATGTCCCACACCACCGCTGCGGGTTGTTGGCTTTCGATGTGGTCCAGCACCGTGGCCAGGGTATCGCGCGGCCAGGGCCAACGGCCAAACTCGGGCGCCATGCGGGCCAGGGCCGATTCGTCAATGTCCACAATCACGATGCGTTCATCGTGGGGCGCTGCCCGCAAACGCGCACGCACCATGGCGTCGTAAGTGGTCTGTGCCATGCCCCCGCTGACGCTCAGAAAAAACACATCCAGAATCACCCAGGCAGAAAAGGCGAGCACCAAGCCCGTGAGCACCCAACGGTCCGGCCAGGAAGCCAGACGCGACAGCAGTGCCCGCTCCACAGCAGCCGCGAAGGGCTGCTTGGCTTCAGTCGAGGTTGACAATGCGCACCCGGCGGTTTTCTGCGCCCAGAGGGTTGGCGGCATTGGCCAGTTGTGTCGAGCCCTTGCCTGCCGCCGTCAAACGGGCAACGGTCACACCGTTCTTGACCAGGAAGGCCTGCACAGCCTCGGCGCGTTGTTGGCTCAACTTCTGGTTGTAGTCTGCCTGGCCTTTGGCATCGGTGTGCCCCTCCACCGCAAACTTGGAAGGTGCCAACTCTGGCGAGTTCAGCGCGTGCGACAAATTCAACAGCGCTTGCTGGCTTTCAGAACGGATCTGAGCCGAATTGAAATCAAACTGGATCAGCAAGGACAAAGAAGGCTTGACGGCTGGCACCGCCGTCGCCGTCGTTGCAATGGCATTGCTGGCCGTGGATATCTGCGCTGAGGCATTGTTGGTATCCGCCACAGGAGCGGCGGTGGTTTCGACCGTCAAGTTGCGCAAGCTTCGCAGACGAGGGACCGGGGCTGGTGCCTTGAGCTGCTCAATCATCTGCTGCGCACTCGGTACCGCCGTTTGTGCATGTGCGCATGCGCTAGCCCATGCGGCAAGCCCAACCAACAGGATTTTCAATGTCGTAGTTTTCATGACTGTTATCGCTTTGACAATTATCAGTACGATTATGTGCTGTCTCGCACAGAACAATCATTTCAAAAATTCCAAAAATTGAAATGAACATTTATGTATCCATTTATACGTTTTTCAATAATGTCCCAGCCACATGAAGTTTGAATTGCCCTTGTTTGTCAGTCATGCGCTTATACAGGTCAACATTCCATAACAATTCAGTAGAATCGCCAGATGAAAAACATCAAAAGCCCTTTTGCTTCAGCCTATTTGCGGTTTTTGCAATTGGCACGTGCTGTGCAAGCCTTGCCGGAAGGCGAAGAGATGGATGCCAACGAGTTGGCATTGCTGGAGGCCATCGTGCTGCGCTGGCACGAAGACAAGCCCATGACCGTGCGTGAAGCGATTGGCCTGGAGCGCTTAGGGTCGCCCGCCACCTTGCACAAGCGGATCACCCGTTTGCGTGACAAAGACATGCTCGGCACCTTGAACCTCGATGGTGACCGCCGTGCCAAATACTTGACGCCAACCCAGCGCAGCTTGGCCTATTTCGACCACCTCGGAAAGTCCTTGACGCAGGTCCATCAAACGACGTCGGCATGAGATTTTCGTTGCGACATGCGGCTGAGGCTGCGGTATTGAGCTTGATCAGCGCCGCCCTGTTTGCGGGTTTCTTTCGACTCAATGAATTGATCTTCTCCGGCCTGGAGCACAGCCAGGGCGTGAACTGGATTTTTTTGCCTGCAGGTTTTCGGGTCTTGCTGGTTTTGGGCATGGGTTTGCCAGGTTGCGTGGGCATCTTTGTCGGCACGCTGTATTTGGACCAAGCCCATCTGCTGCACGGTCATGCCACGACCACTTTTATGACCGGTATCGTTTCAGGTTTCACCCCTTGGCTGGTGATGAAAGTCATGAACCATTGGCGCCTGCTCAGTGCTGACTTGAAAAACCTGACCCACCACCAGCTGCTCAACTTCACTCTGATCTATGCCGCAGCCAATGCCGTCCTTCACCAATGGCTGTGGTCACTGAACAAAGTCCACGACCACCAAATGTGGATTGAACTGTGGCCCATGTTTGTCGGCGATCTGCTGGGCGCGCTGTTGATGCTTTATGCGTTCAAAGGCCTCCTGCGCATGGTCAGACCCGGCACCTCATCCAGCAGCTTCTGACAAAAAGAGCGCCTGCAAATCGCTCAAGAAGTCAAAACCGCGCTCGGTGGGCCAGACGCGGTGCAAGTCGCGGTCAATCAAACCCAAGCGTTCGGCTTCTTGCAGGCCTTTTTGAATGCTGGTCAGGGCCAAACCTGTGCGGTCCACATAATCGCTCAAAACAAAGCCTTCGCGCAAACGCAGCGCATTGAGCATGTATTCAAAGGGCAAGTCTTGGCGCGATACCTCGGTGTTTTGCGTCACGGGCTCGCCCTTCATGGCCTGCTGCATGTACAGCGCAGGCTCACGGTAGCGCACCTGCCGCACCACGCGGTGCGCAAAACTCAGCTTGCTGTGCGCGCCCGCGCCAATGCCCAAATAGTCACCAAACTGCCAGTAGTTCAAGTTATGTGCGCATTGATGCCCGGGCTTGGCGTAGGCAGACACCTCGTAACGTGACAGGCCTTGGGCCGAAGTCAGCTCGGTGATGCGGTCCATCATTTCGTAGGCCAGATCGTCTTCGGGCAAGGTCGGCGGAAACTTGGCGAACACCGTGTTGGGCTCGATGGTCAGGTGGTAGATCGAGATGTGCGGCGGTGCAAACGCCAGCGCGGTTTGGATGTCCTGCGTCAAACCCGCCAGTGTCTGCCCGGGCAAGGCGTACATCAGGTCCAAGTTGAAGGTGTCAAACACCTGGGCCGCTTCGGTCACCGCAGCCAAGGCCTGATCGCGGTCGTGCACGCGGCCCAGCGCCTTCAGGTGCGCGTTGTCAAAACTCTGCACGCCAATTGACAAACGGGTGATGCCAGCCTGACGGAAGGCCTTGAATCGGTCTTTCTCGAAAGTGCCGGGGTTGGCCTCCATGGTCACTTCGGCATCGGGGGCCAAGCGCACACGGGCACGGATACCACCCACCAAGCGGTCGATGGCTTCGGGATCAAACAAGCTGGGCGTGCCGCCACCCAAAAACACCGTCTGGATGCTGCGCCCCCAGATCAGGGGCAAGCTCGCTTCGAGATCGGCGAACAAGGCGTTGATGTAAGCATCCTGCGTGGACGCCGCATCGTCGCCCGAGCGAAATTCGTGCGAATTGAAATCGCAATACGGACACTTCTTGAGGCACCAGGGCAAGTGCACATACAGCGACAGCGGCGGCAAGGCGTTGAGCTGCAGCACGCCTGGGCGCATGGCGTGAACAGGATCCAACGGGTTCATGCTGCTACAGGGCTTGTGGGTGCGTCCAGCCAGCGCTCACGCATCAAGGCCAGCATGGCCTGTGCAGCGCGGCCCCGGTGGCTGTTGGCGTTTTTCACCGCCACCGGCAACTGGGCAAAAGTCTTGCCAAATTCGGGGATGAACATGATCGGGTCAAAGCCAAAGCCGTTGCTGCCCAAGCGCTCACGGGCGATCTCGCCCACCACACGACCCACCGCAATCAGGGGCTCCGGATCATCGGCGCTGCGCACCGCCACCAGCGTGCTGACCATGGCCGCACGGCGCTGGTCAATGCCTTGCATTTGCTCGAGCAAAGCCGTCACGTTGTTGTCGTCGCTCTTGGCATAGCCAAAGCGGGTGGCGTAATACGCCGTGTCCACGCCGGGCTGCCCGCCAAAGGCGTCTACGCACAAACCGGCATCGTCGGCCAAAGCGGGCAAGCCACTCAGCTGCGCCGCATGGCGGGCTTTGGCCAAAGCGTTTTCCACGAAGGTGCGAAAAGGCTCTTCGGCTTCGGGAATGTTCAGCTCAGACTGGCGCACCAGCGTCATGTTCAGCGGCGCGAACATGGTTTGCAGCTCGGCCAGCTTGCCCGCGTTGTTGGAGGCGAGGACGATCTTCATGTTCAGGCGCTGAAGGTCAAGGTCTTGGGCTCGTCGTGTGCCTGGGTTTGCAAACGCACCAGTTGGGCAATGCCTTGTTCGGCCAAGGCCAGCATGCGGTCCATCTCGACGCGGGTGAAGGCCACGCCTTCGGCGGTGCCCTGCACTTCCACAAAGTTGCCTGCGCCGGTCATGACCACGTTCATGTCGGTGTCGCAAGCCGAGTCTTCGGGGTAGTCCAGGTCCAGCAAGGCGGTGCCGTCTTTCAGTCCCACCGAGATCGCCGCCACGCGGTCGATGATGGGGGACTCTTGCAGCTTGCCGGTGGCCATCAACCACGCCACCGCATCTTGCGCGGCCACAAAAGCGCCGGTGATGCTGGCGGTGCGGGTGCCGCCGTCGGCCTGCAGCACATCGCAGTCCAAGTGGATGGTGCGCTCGCCGAGCTTCTTCAAATCGAACACGGCACGCAGCGAGCGGCCGATCAGGCGCTGGATCTCTTGGGTGCGGCCGCTTTGTTTGCCCCGTGCGGCTTCGCGGTCGCCACGGGTGTGGGTGGCGCGGGGCAGCATGCCGTACTCGGCCGTGACCCAGCCTTCGCCGCTGCCTTTTTTGTGACCGGGCACCTTCTCTTCGACCGAGGCGGTGCACAGCACGCGGGTCTGGCCAAACTCGATGAGTACCGAACCTTCAGCGTGGATGGTGTAACCGCGGGTCATGCGCACGGGGCGCAAAGCATCGGCCGCACGGCCGGAACGAACATAAGTGGTCATGAGTGTGTCTTTTGCGGATGGTGTGATGCGGGGACAGAACGGGGTGGCGGGCGAGTTTGCGATAATGCCCTGTTTCATGCATTGCCAAGCCTTTCGGGGCCTGTTCAAGGCAATTGCCCCAAGCCGGTGTTCGGCCTGCGGCGCGAAGGAACCAGTTCAATGTCAGTTTACAGTATGACCGGCTACGCCAGCGTGCAGCACAGCACGCCGGTTGTGGACGGGGAAACCCCCGCCAGCACAGCGCCAGCGACCCGCCTGGGGCTTGAAATCCGCTCGGTCAACAGCCGCTTCTTGGACCTGAGTTTTCGCCTGCCCGAAGAACTGCGCCAGCTCGAGCCGGGCCTGCGCGAGCTGATCACCCGCCAGATCAAACGCGGCAAAGTCGAAGTGCGTGCCAGCCAAGACAGCGCCGACGGGGCCGTCCTGCAAGCGCCCAACCACCAGACTTTGCAAAAAATCGCGGCCCTGCAAGACAAGATCCAGGACTGGCTGCCCAAAGCCCGCGAGCTGAGCGTGGCCGATGTGCTGCGCATGAGCGCAGGCAGCCACAGCCAAGCCGCCCCCGACGAAGCCGCCTGGATGCAAGTGGCCACCCAAGCGGTGGAGGCCCTGCGAGAAGCACGCGCCCGCGAAGGCGCCCGCCTGACCGAGATGCTGCAAGGCCACATTGGCCAACTGCGCACTTTGGCCGAATTGGCCGGCCCCCTGGTGCCCCAGCTGGTCGAGCAGCAGCGCCAGCGCTTTCTGGAACGCTGGAAAGACGCCATGGCCCTGGCCGACGGCAGCCACTTGCCAGAGGCGGCCCAGGACCGGGCCCTGACCGAGGCCACCGCTTTTGCCATCCGCATCGACGTAGCCGAAGAGCTGACCCGTCTGCGCTCGCATCTGGACGAGATTTCGCGCCTGCTCACCAAGGGCGGCGACATCGGCAAACGCTTGGACTTTCTGATCCAAGAGCTGCACCGCGAGGCCAACACCCTGGGCTCCAAGTCGGCCGTGCTGGAGATGACCCGCATTTCTGTGGACATGAAGGTGCTGATCGAGCAAATGCGCGAACAAGTCCAAAACATCGAATAAAGCCCACCCCATGGAATACCCAGGAAACCTCTTTGTCGTGGCCGCCCCCAGCGGGGCGGGCAAATCCAGTCTGGTCAAAGCCCTGATGGCGCTGGACTCGGGCGTGCACCCTTCGGTGTCGCACACCACCCGCGCCCCACGTGGCCAGGAAAAGCATGGCCGCGAATACTTCTTCGCCTCACAGCAAGAATTCGACGCGATGGTGCTGGCCGATGCTTTTGTGGAATGGGCCAATGTGCACGGCCAGCGCTACGGCACTTCCAAAAAGATGATCGAAGAGCGCATGAGCCAGGGCTCGGACGTGGTGCTGGAGATCGACTACCAAGGGGCCATCCAGATCAAGCAGATGTACGCCAATGCGGTGCTGATCTTCATCTTGCCCCCCAGCTGGGAAGAATTGCGCTCACGCCTGGAGCGCCGTGGTGAAGACGCACCCGACATCATCGAGTTGCGCTTGAATAACGCCGCTGTTGAGCTGGCCCAGGCCAAAGAATTCGACTTCGTTATAATCAATGAAGTTTTTGAGCGTGCTTTGTTTGACCTCAAAGCCATCGTTCATGCCCAAAGGCTCAAATACGTTGCCCAGCGAAGAGCCCGCGCTGACACATTCACAGCGCTGCATCTCGCCTAAATCTCTGAAGGAAACCACCATGGCCCGCATCACCGTTGAAGACTGCCTGGAACAGATCCCGAACCGCTTCCAATTGGTTCTGGCTGCCACCTACCGCGCTCGCATGCTCAGCCAAGGCCACACCGCCAAAATCGAGAGCAAGAACAAGCCTGGCGTGACCGCACTGCGCGAAATCGCCGCGGGCAAAGTCGGCATCGAAATGCTCAAGCGCGTCGTCTGAACCGCTGCACCCATCCGGTTCACACCGGACCTGCCAAAAGCCCCAGCGATGGGGCTTTTTTTCGCCTGTTTCCCTCTGAGACCTGCGCTGCTTCAGTTACATTGATGCCATGAGCGCCGCCCTGCCCCCTTCTTCAAACTCTGGCCCCAGCAGCCCCAAGGCAGTCAGTCCCGCCATGGCCAATGCAGCGGCTGCCAGCTTTGCAGCGTTGACGGCTCGGCTCGACTACTTGAGCCCGCAAGACGCGGACATGGTCCGCAAAGCCTACCGCTTTGCCGACGAGGCCCACCTGGGCCAGATGCGCAAAAGTGGCGAGCCCTACATCACCCACCCGATTGCAGTGGCTGCGCTGTGCACCGAATGGAAGCTTGACGCACAAGCCCTGTCGGCCGCCTTGCTGCACGACGCCATGGAAGACTGCGGCGTCACCAAATCCGAGCTGATCGAGCGCTTTGGCGCGCCCGTGGCCGAACTGGTGGACGGTCTGACCAAGCTGGAAAAGCTGGAGTTCAACACCCGCGAAGAAAACCAGGCCGAGTCCTTTCGCAAGATGCTGCTGGCCATGGCCCGCGACGTGCGGGTCATCCTGATCAAGCTGGCCGACCGCACCCACAACATGCGCACCATGGGCGACATGCCGCGCAGCAAATGGGGGCGCATCGCCTCTGAAACCCTGGAAATTTACGCACCGATCGCGCACCGACTGGGTCTGAACCAGATCTATCGCGAGCTGCAAGACCTGTCCTTCAAGCACCTGCTGCCCTGGCGGTATGCGGTGCTGACCAAAGCCGTCTCGCGCGCCCGCAACCGCCGCCGCGACTTGATTCAAAAAGTGCAAGGTGAGGTCGAAACCCTCTTCAAGCAAGCCGGCATGGATGTGCGCATCAGCGGACGCGAAAAAACCCTGTATTCCATCTACAAAAAGATGGACGACAAACACCTGAGCTTTGCGCAGGTCACCGACATTTATGGCTTTCGTGTCATCGTGCCCACGGTCATCGATTGCTACACCGCCATGGGATTGCTGCACCAAATTTACAAGCCCGTGCCCGGCAAGTTCAAGGACCACATCGCCATTGGCAAGGTCAACGGCTACCAATCGCTGCACACCACCTTGGTCGGCCCCTCTGGCGTGAACGTCGAATTTCAGATGCGCACCGAAGCCATGCACTTGGTGGCCGAGTCCGGCGTGGCCGCACACTGGCTCTACAAAGAGCACAGCGCTGCCAGCGCTCAGTCTGAACGCTTGGGCACACAGTGGCTGCAGTCGCTGCTGGACATCCAAAGCGAAACACGTGACGCTGCAGAGTTTTGGGATCACGTCAAGGTGGATTTGTTCCCCGATGCGGTGTATGTCTTCACGCCCAAAAGTCAGATCATGGCCTTGCCGCGTGGCGCCACGGTGGTGGACTTTGCGTATGCCATCCACAGCCGCGTGGGCGACCACGCCATGGCCGCCAAAATCAATGGCGAGCAAGTGCCGCTGCGCACCGAGCTGAAAAACGGCGATGTGATCGAAGTGATCACCGCGCCCGTGTCGGCACCCAACCCCGCATGGCTGGGCTTTGTGCGCACAGGCCGTGCGCGCTCCAAAATCCGCCACCACCTCAAGACCATGGCCCAGACCGAGTCCATCGACTTGGGCGAAAAACTGCTCAACCAAGCCCTGCGTGCCGAAGGCATCGAACAACTGCCCGGCGACGACGCCAAGATCCAACCGCTGTGGGACAAACTGCTGCGCTTTACTGGCAACCGCAACCGTGCCGATCTGCTGATGGACATTGGCTTGGGCAAACGCATCGCCAGCATCGTGGCCAAACGCTTGGTGGTCTTGCTGGGCGAGTTGGGTCAAAAACCCGACGCCCTGCTCATGACGCGTGAACGCTTCACCGCCCACGAAAAAGTCTCGCAAGGCGCCATCACGCTGGACGGCAGCGAGAACGCCTCGGTGGTCTACTCACCGTGCTGCCGCCCCCTGCCTGGCGACGAGATTGTGGGCTACCTGGGCCGAGGCGAAGGCCTGGCCGTGCACACCCGCCAATGCCAAACCGCCCGCAAGCTGGAACACAAGGACAGCGAGCGCTTCATTGGCGTCGAATGGTCCGACGAGCCGGTGCGCAACTTTGAAACCAGCATCGCGGTCACCGTGGTCAATGGCAAAGGCGTGCTGGCCCGGGTGGCAGGCGCATTGGCCACTGCCGAGGCCGACATCGTGCACGTGGACATGGGCCACGAAACGCCGCAAGACACGGCCGATTTGCGCTTTGTGGTGGCCGTGCGCGATGTGACACACCTGGAAGGCGTGCTGCGCCAGCTCAAGCGCACACCGTCGGTCATCCAAGCCGAGCGGCAGCTGAACAAGGGCACCTCGCCTGCTTGATGCAGGCTACCTGATGCAAACTGCCTGATGCGCGGCGTGGGATGCACCCGGTTTGATTTACCCCGCCTTGACCGGGTATGCAACCTCCAGCACCTCGATCAGGATCACCCCTGAAGGCGTGACCAACTTCAGCTCATCGCCCACACGCGACTTGAGCAAGGTGCGCGCAATCGGCGAGATCCAGCTGACCTGCCCCTGCAAACTGTCGGCTTCGTCAATGCCCAAAATGGTGACGGTGCGCTCCACACCACTGCCCTCGACATACGTGACCGTGGCACCAAAGAACACTTGATCACTGCCGTGGTGCACCGAGGGTTCAACCACCTCGGCCACTTCCAGCCGCTTGGTCAGAAAGCGGATGCGGCGGTCAATCTCGCGCAAGCGTTTTTTGCCGTACAGGTAGTCACCGTTTTCCGAGCGGTCGCCATTGCTGGCGGCCCAGTGCACGATCTCCACCACTTTGGGGCGCTCGACATCGATCAGTTCAAACAACTCGGCACGCAAACGGGCATAACCCGCAGGCGTCATGTAATTGCGCGTGCCGCTGGGCAATGCAGGCAAGCCCAGATCGTCGTCATCGTCCTGATCGTTTTCTTTGGTGAATGCTTTGCTCATGACGTGTTGGCCAATGATGCGAAAAATGAAACCCACAAAGAGAAAAAGCCCACAACTTTCGTTGTGAGCTTTTCAATATGGTGCGGCTGGCAGGAATCGAACCCACGACCCCTTGGTTCGTAGCCAAGTACTCTATCCAGCTGAGCTACAGCCGCGCTATGCTTCGAATTATAGCGGCATTTTTAGCCGCTTTCGGAGAGCCGCCAAAATTATTGCCAGTAAACGGCCGACATGTCGTTGGCAAAAACAGGCGAGCTGGACCACAGCCCTTTGAGGCCTTTGCGGTAGACCGCCGTGTTGGATGCATTGAACAAGAACACGTTGACCGCATCGTTCGCGATCTGGCGCTGCATGTCGCCAAACAGCTTGGTGCGTTCTTTGCCCGAAGCCTCCGAATGCTTGGCCGCCAGGTCGCGAAAAGCCTTGCTGTCGTAACCCCAGTAATAGCTGGGGTTGGCGTAGTTCATGTAATCGAGCGGCTCCACATGGTTGATCACCGTCAGGTCAAAGTTGCCTTTGAAAGTGCCGCCCAGCCACTGGGCCCATTCCACGTTTTCGATTTTGGCCACGATGCCCACTTTGGCCAACTGCGCCGCCAAGATTTCGCCACCCTTGCGGGCATAAGGCGGTGGGGGCAAAGTCAAGGTCACGTTCAGCGGTGTCTGCACACCGGCTTCTTTGAGCAAGGCTTTGGCTTTTTCGGGGTCAAAGGCGTACTGACCGCTCAACTCCACATAGCCGACATCGGTCGGGGCCATGTGGCTGCCGATCGGCTTGGCCAGACCTTCAAACACGCCGTCGATGAACGCTTTCTTGTCGATCGCGTGCGACAGAGCACGGCGCACGCGCACATCGTCAAACGGCTTCTTGCGGTTGTTGATGGTCATGATACCCTTGCCGGCCGTGCTGCCGACTTCCACCACAAAGCGTTTGTCGGCCTGGAACTGCTTCAAGCTCTGGGGCGACTGAAAGCGCGGCATGCCGTCGATGTCACCGGCCAACAAAGCAGCCACTTGGGCTGCCGAGTCGTTGATGAAGCGGAAAGTGACCTTCTTGATCTTGATGGCCGCAGGATCACGGTAGCTGTCCGACTTGGACAGTGTCACCGCCGAGCCCTTGGACCAGTTGTCCAGCTTGTAGGGGCCCGTGCCCACCGGCTTGGTGGCGGCATTGGCGGCGCTGTTGGGGTGCAAGATGACGGCGGTGTTCTCGCCCATGCGGAACAAAAAGTTGCCGTCCGGGTTGTTCAGCACCAGCACCACGGTATGGGCATCGGGCGTCGAGATGTGGCTGATGTTGTTGAACACCGCGCCCTTGGCCTTGTTGGTGCTCTTTTCGGCTTTGGCGCGCTCGAAGCTGAACTTCACGGCTTCGGCATCGAAGGCCGAGCCGTCCGAGAACTTCACGCCCTTGCGCAGCTTGAAGGTGAAGGCTTTGCCATCGGCGTCCATTTTCCAACTCTCGGCCAGCAGGGGCGACACCGAGCCGTCCACGTTGATCTTGGTCAGGCCTTCAAAAATGTTGTAGTGCACGATCTCGCCAATGGCCGCAGCTGGGGCCATCGTCGGGTCCAAGCTGGTGGGCTCCAAAATCATGCCCAGCACCACGGTGTCTTTGCGGGTTTGCGCCAGCGACAAGGCGGGCATCAAGGCCAGACTGGCCGTGGCCAACAGCGCCACTGAACAGGCTCCCAGCCAACGGCGGGAAATCGATCGGTCATTTTTCATCTTGGCTCCTCTATGAGGCGGCTCCCATGACCGGGGACCGCCGATAACAAGGCACGAGTGTAGGAGTGTTCGGGCCGTTTAAAAATTTGTTCTGCCAAGGCGTGTTCCACCACGTGTCCGGATTGCAACACCAGCACATCGTCACACATCAGGTTGACCACTGCCAAGTCGTGGCTGACAAAGAGATAGCTCAGGCCATAGCGGTCTTGCAGATCCATCATCAGGTTCAAGACCTGCGCTTGCACCGACACATCGAGCGCACTGACCGGCTCATCGGCCACGATCAAAGCTGGGCGGGTGATCAAGGCCCGAGCGATCGCGATGCGCTGGCGCTGCCCGCCCGAAAACTCATGCGGGTATTTGTCCAGATCGGCGCTTCTGAGTCCGACTTCGCTGAGCGCCAGTTCAGCCCGCTCGCGCAGCTCGGCACGGCTCAGGGGCCCGCTCGTGGACAGGCACGCCAACGGCTCGGCCACGATGTGCAGCACCTTTTGGCGCGGGTCCAGCGAGCCATAAGGGTCCTGGAATACCATTTGGAAACCACTGCGCGCACGGCGCAAATCGGCAGCGCTCAGCGCATGCAGGTCCACGCCATGCATCAACACCTGGCCGGCAGTGGGCACATCGAGCGCCATGACCAAACGCGCCAAGGTCGACTTGCCCGAGCCCGACTCGCCCACCACGCCCAGGCTTTTGCCGGCCTGCAGAGTGAAGCTCACGTCCGATAAAGCCTGCACCTGCGCTGGCGCAGACCACAGCGCGGTGCGGGGCAAGGCAAAGTTTTTGCCCAAATGCCGCACTTCGAGCAAAGGCGTCGTGCTCATGACAAGCTCCAGCGCGGGCAACTGACGAGATGCGCTGGCCCATCAGCGGTTGAAGGCGCCATGCGCTGCACTTCGGGTGGCGCCACACGGCAAGAAGCCGCCACCTTGGGGCAACGGTCGGCAAACGCACAGCCTGCAGGCCAATCCACCAAGTCGGGCACGCTGCCTGCAATGGTGGTCAAGCGGGTGCCGCGTGCCAGCCCCAGCCGGGGCCGCGCCGCAAACAAGCCTTGGGTGTAAGGGTGCGCCCTGTGTGCAAACAACTCGGGCGTGGCCGCGCTCTCGACCACAGAGCCGCCGTACATGACCATCACTTGCTCGACCTGGTCGTGCATCAAGCCCAGGTCGTGGCTGATCAGCAGCAGGCCCATGCCGTCTTCGCGCACCAATTGCTGAATCAGCGCCAGCACTTCTTTTTGCACCGTCACATCCAGCGCCGTGGTCGGCTCGTCGGCAATCAACAAGTCGGGGCTGCAGGCCAAGGCGATGGCGATCATCACCCGCTGACGCTGACCGCCCGACAACTGGTGCGGGTAGGCATCGAGCCGCTCGCGGGCACGGGGCAATTGCACGCGCTCCAGCAGCGCCAGCGCACGGGCCTTGGCCTGGGCTGCACCCATGTTTTGGTGCAAGGGCAAAGGCTCGGCGATTTGTTTCCAAATCGGGTGCAAAGGGTTGAGCGCCGTCATCGGCTCCTGAAAAATCATGGCCATGCGGGCGCCGCGCAACTGGCACAGCTGCGGCTCGGCCATGCCCACCAGCTCGGTGCCGTTCAGGCGCATCGAGCCACTGACTTGCGCACGCTCAGGCAACAAGCCCATCAGCGCCAGCGCGGTGAGCGATTTGCCGCAACCGCTCTCGCCAATCAGGCCCAGCGTCTGGCCCTTGGCCATGCTGAAGGACACGCCGCGCAAAGCCTGCGCCCAGCCCCGCGCTGTGGGCAAGCCCACACGCAAATCCTTCACGTCCAACAAAGCGGGTGTCATCGCATTCACCTTTGCCGCGCCAAGCGGGGGTCGAGCACATCGCGCAAGCCGTCGCCCATCAGGTTCAGGCCCAGCACCGCCAAAGCGATGGCCACGCCCGGGTACACCGCCAGCAGCGGCGCCTGGAACATTTGCGATTGCGCCTCGTTGAGCATGCGGCCCCAGCTCGCTTGTGGTGGCTGCGTGCCCAAGCCCAGATAAGACAAAGCGGCCTCGGCCAAGATGGCCATCGCAAACTGGATGGTGGCTTGCACGATCAGCACGCTCAAGATGTTGGGCAACACATGGTCGAAGGTGATGCGCCAGGGCCCTTTGCCCGCAGCATGCGCGGCCAAAGTGTAGTCACGCGACCAGACCGCCTGCGCTGCGCCCCGCGTGATGCGTGCGAACACCGGGATGTTGAAAATACCGATCGCCACAATGCTGACCACCAGGCCTGGGCCATAAATCGCCGTCAGCATGATGGCCGAGAGCAGCGCCGGAAAGGCAAAAGTAAAGTCCGCTGCCCGCATGACCAACTCCTCGACCCAGCCGCGCCGCGCCGCAGCCAGCAAGCCCAGGGGCACACCCGCGCCCAAACCGATGCCCACCGCAATGAAGCCCACCAGCAAAGAGTTCTGACTGCCCACCAGCAACAAGGACGCGATGTCGCGGCCCAGGCTGTCTGTGCCCAGCCAATGCGCGGCACTGGGCAAGGCCAGTTTGTTGGGAATGTCGATGTCCCCCACCGGGTAAGGCGACCACCACATCGACAGCAGTGCGCTCAAAATCAGCAAAGCCACCATGCACCCGCCCGCCACAAAGCTGGGGTGCCGCCGGGCACGTGACCAAAAGCTTGGCTCAGCCATGGGCCACCTTCAGCCGCGGATCGATCCACGCGTACAGCACGTCAATGGCGAAGTTGATCAAGATCACCAGGGCCGACAGCAGCATCACCACATCGCGCACCACGATCAGGTCGCGGTTGGCAATGGCCTGAAAAATCAAGCGCCCAATGCCGGGCAAGACAAACACGTTCTCGATCACGATGGCGCTGGTGATCAGGTTGCCAAACTGCAGACCCATCACCGTCAGCACCGGGATCATGGCGTTGCGCAGCACATGGCCCCACAAGACCTGTCGCCGCGACAAACCCTTGGCTCGCGCCGTGCGCACAAAGTCTTCGCGCAGGGTGTCCAGCACCGCCGAGCGCGTGACCCGTGTGAGGATGGCCGTCTGCACCGCCGCCAGCGCCATGGCCGGCAGCACCAGCGCTTTCAGGGCCTGCCCCACACCGCCGCCGCTGTCCTCGGTCCAGCCCGGGAAGCCGCCCGCGCTCACCCACTGCAGGTGCACCGCAAACAGCAAGATCAGCAAGATCGCCAACCAGAAATTCGGCAAGGCCAGCCCCAGCTGGCTGAGCGTCATCACGCCCACATCGCCCGCCTTGTTTTGTTGAGAGGCCGCGTAAATGCCGACTGCCAGTGCCACCGCCACAGTGAGCACCATGGCCATCACGGCCAAGGGCAAGGTGACCTGCATGCGCTCGGCCATGAGCTCGGCCGTGGGGGTGTCATAAGAAATGCTCAGGCCCGTTTGCCCTTGCAACAAGCCGCCCATCCAGCGGGCATAGCGCACAGCTGCGGGCTGGTCCAGGCCCAGTTTTTCTTCCATGGCGGCGGTGGATTCAGGCGTAGCGGTCTCGCCCAAAATCACTTGCGCCGCATTGCCTGGCAACAGCTCCAGCACGGCAAACACGATGACCGAGGTGGCCACCAAGGTCAGTGCAAAACTGATCAGTCGTCTGAGAATGAATAATGGCACGCTCTCGCCTAAGATGAATGACCGCCGACAACACGAGTTCGACATGACATCGCCAAAGATTGTAAACACCGCCACCGGCTCCATCGTGGACGTGCCGGGCCTGCAAGTGGGACATTTCACCCACAGCCAGCGCCCGACCGGCTGCTCGGTCGTGCTGGCCCCTGCAGGCGCCGTGGGCGCGGTCGATGTGCGGGGCGCCGCCCCCGGCACCCGCGAGACCGATTTGCTCGACCCGTCCAACCTGGTCGAGCGGGTGCACGCCGTGCTGCTGAGTGGCGGCAGCGCCTTTGGGCTGGACGCGGCCTGTGGCGTGATGCGCTGGCTCGATGAACACGGCATCGGCTTTGAAACCGGCTACGGCCGTGTGCCCATCGTGCCGGCAGCGGTGCTGTTCGACTTGCCGGTGGTCCGACCTGGCGACCAAGCCCACATTCGGCCCGATGCCGACGCCGGTTATGCGGCCTGCCAGTCCGCCTCCAGCGACATGCCCGCCGCAGGCAATGTGGGCGCAGGCGCGGGTGCCAGTGTGGGCAAACTGTTTGGCCTGAACCGTGCCATGAAAGGCGGCATCGGTAACGCCAGTGTGCGCGTGGGCCCTTGGGTCGTCGGCGCGCTGGTGGCGTGCAATGCCATTGGCGATGTGCTGGACCCGGCCACCGGACAGGTCATCGCAGGTGCCCGCACGGCAGACGGACAAAGCCTGCTCGACACCCAAGCGGCCTTGCTGCGTGGCGAGCGCAGCACACGCCCGATGCCTGGTACCAACACCACCATCGGTGTGGTCGCCACCAACGCCAGCTTGAGCAAAGCGCAAGCCAAGCGCTTGGCCGTCAGCGCACACGATGGCCTGGCCCGCAGCATCCGCCCCGCCCACACCACGCTGGACGGCGACACCCTGTTCGCCCTGGCCACCTGCAGCGAAACAACCGCTCCCGATTTGATGCTGCTCACCGTCATGGCTGCTGAGGCCACTGCCTTGGCCACAGTGGATGCCATCTGCCAGGCGCGGGGGATGACAACGACTTTGGGGGTCTTGCCTGCAGCTCCAATAAATTTCCCATGATCGTATTGGCGCTGGATATACACAGCTAACACTGTCAACTTAACGATGAAGGACTTCACAATGAAGCTTGCGTCTGCTGTCCTGATCTGCGCAATGACCTTGGCCACATCCGTTGTGCTTGCCCAAGAAAAAATAGGCATCGTCCTGTTGCATGGCAAGCAAGGAGGTGGGCCGAGAGACAGCTCACTGGATTCGCTGCATCAAAAAATGCAGGCGTCTGGCATGGTGGTCATCAAACCCGAGTTGCCATGGTCTTTCAGCCGCTTCATCGACGGCAATTGGAATGCGGCAATGTCTGAGATCCATGCGCATGTTCAGAAATTGAAAGAAATGGGCATCAAGAAGATCGCCTTGGTTGGACACAGCCTGGGCAGCCCTGCAGCCATGAGCTATGCAGCAAGATATCCCGGTGAAGTTCATGCCTTGGGATTGCTGGCGCCAGGGCATGTGCCTTACTACTACAGCTTGTGCATCCCCTATTCACCGATCAAACAGTGCGGCGTCAAGGACGGCGTGGAGCAAGCGCGCAAAGAGATAGAGGCAGGCAATGGCGACAAAAAGCAAGCGCAAGTGGACATCAATCAAGGACGGCGCAATGTGGTGTGGATGACTGCACGTGACTACCTCAGCTATTTTGATCCGGCATCCGATGCCGAGATGGCCATCACTGCGCCCAATATACCTGCCAACGTCCCTGTGCTCTGGGTGATCGGTGACAAGGACTACCTGATCCGAGAAGGACGGACATATGTTTTTGACAAATTACCTGCCAACAGCAAGAGTCAATACTTAGAAGTTTTCGGCAACCACCTCTCTACGCCAGCAGTGGCCTCCGATCAAATCGTCCAATGGCTCAAAGCCGCATTGACCGATTGATGCATCGTCAGTGCGTTGACGGTCAACCACAACATAAAAAAACGGGCTTGCAATTTCTCGCAAACCCGCATGGACAGTGGTAGGGCGTCACGGACTTGAACCGTGGACCAAAGGATTATGAGCACTAGGCTCAAACCAAATTCCACAAATCGCACAGTGACTAGCAGCGTGACAGGCTGCTGGTGTAAGCGTTCTTGCCCTGCCCTACACGCCGCAAAAGTTGGGAGCGTGTCAGAAAGTATTTGCGCTATGCCTGTCATTCGTCTCAACTTCATTTTTCGAAATTCTTTGTAATTTCAAGTTCAAAATCACTGATTGCGCGTGGTTCTGAGACATTCATCGTTTCGAACGCAGCGCAACACAGCCAAACGTTTCAAAGCGCCGCTGCTTTGCGCTGCTGATCAAGGTTGCGGTCGGCCTCACGTTGCTTACGTTGCTGTTCACGTTCTTGTTGCAATCGTTGCTTGTCACGTTCGACGTTCTGCTTGAGTCCGTTTATACGTGCCTGCGACAACGTCATTGGCTGCTTCGGTTTGATGGGTTTGATGATGATTTCTGTGATACGCATCAAGTATTTATGGTGCGCATACAGAGCCCATATCAGCCATTCAACTCCGTGTAGTTCAACACGCTGCCCGTGCCGTACTGAGCTTCACCAAGTGACTTGGCTTCAAAGGCGTTGCCAGCAAACACGATGGTGTGTGCCGTTGCGCCATTTGCCAAACGCACCCACAACTGCCATCGCTTCATTTCCCAAACCCATCGCGGAGTTTCTTTGCAGCGTTTTCAATGGCTGCATCAAGATCACCGTTTTCGACGGCTGTTTTGACAACTTCAAGCACGCTGACAATTTCGCTTTTCGCGGAAACTTCCACAGCGTACTTTCCCTTTGCCAACTCCAGCACCTTTGGACCAAAGCGCACGCTCAAAGCCAACTTTCCGTTGTCCGCTGTGAACCACCACGCTTTGATGCGCTTGTTCATTTCCACTTGCTTGCGCACGCCCGTTTCTTTGTCCGTGTACGAACGGAACTTGATGGGTGCAAACGTCGTGCCTGCTTGTTCGGCTTTCGCAAGTTCGATCTGCTCCCAAATGCGTCGAACCAATTTGTTGCGGCGTTGCTGTACAGGCGGCAGGGATGTGGGCTTTTGTGCCGCAACCAATTTCAATGTGTTCAAAGTGCTCATTGCTGATGTCCTTTCGTGTAGCAATGAACAAACTTTATTGTCGGACCGTTGGTCTGAGCAACCGGAATTTGTCGAGTCCAACTGATTTGCTCAAACCCCTAGAAAACCAGCAAATATTCACCCAAGAAATGCTGGCCTTCCTTTGGTCTTTGCTAAATAAACTGACAGGCAAATCGACACACGGTATTTGTGCTGCCATTGATTACTACTGGAAAAGATGAGTTGCGTCCTCAAGTTGTTAGACGCCCTAAAACTGGACATTGGTGTCGCAGGGATTGGAAATGTTGAGCAGTAGCAGCGACTTGTTGTCACTACCCACGAAGGATGCCGTTGGATGTTGCTAGCCAATTGACGCAAGGAATTTCATCAAGCACAAAGACGATTGAACATAGTTCATTGCGTTACGAGCAAGCCCTGCCCACACAGCAACTTGCGAACACTGCGATTGGTTAGCACTTTGGCCGTCGCAGACGTTGCGTTTCAAAGTAGCACGTAAAAGGAGAAAGCGAAACCGCCCTTACCAGCAATGGTTGTGCTGAAGTGCTGTGGTAACGAACTCACCAAAAGAGTCCCATCCACATTGAGCCCTTGTGTTGGCTCAGTGTGGGTTGAATCTACCAAAAGTGTTTCAGTCAATTCAGATGTCCGCTGTTCAATGCTTTCAGATTGAATGTATGCGAAGCAAGTGGTGTGAGCGTCAGCGAAACACAAGCAAACGCAGTTTGCTTCACACAGACCCCAAACATCACATCAATCAAACTTTCGTATGACCGCTTGCTTGTTCAACCCGTGTTGTGGCAAATCACCACTGATCTAAATCACCACCACACGCAAAAATTGCAGCGCAGTTTTTTTGTACGCAAGGGATAAAACTGGGTACAGGCACGCAGCAGCACATCGTGACCTGCCCCCTCTGAGCCGTACCAAATCGATGGAACGAAGTCCGCTAATTTTGGAGAATGGCGGATATGAAGACCACACGATTTACCGACGAACAGATCATCGGATTCCTCAAGCAAGCTGAAGC
>NZ_NESC01000017.1 GCF_003063575.1 Limnohabitans sp. Jir72 | reverse complement strand
AAATTCGAGAATGTGAAAGAGCTTGAGATGGGCTTGAAGGAGTACATCCACTACTACAACAACGATCGGATCAAGATCAAACTAAAAGGGCTGAGTCCTGTGCAGTACAGAACTCAGCCCTCTATGGCCTAATCAGCTTTTTAAACCGTCCAACTTATTGGGGTCAGTTCAAA
Source organism: Limnohabitans sp. Jir72 (assembly GCF_003063575.1). Lineage (GTDB taxonomy): Bacteria > Pseudomonadota > Gammaproteobacteria > Burkholderiales > Burkholderiaceae_C > Limnohabitans_A. Next base: position 34,096 of record NZ_NESC01000017.1, on the reverse strand, counting down.
CTTGAGCGGCTTTTTTTTGTTGGGTGGCCTGTTAAAAGATTCATTTTGGTTACGTGAACGCCTTGCAATCGTTTTTCTTGTCTTTTTTCAAGACAATCGCATGACTCTTTGAACCAAGGACCCCAAGGAATATCATGAACAAGTATCTGCAACGGCTGAGTGTGTTGCTTGTGGCTTTCGGCCTGCTCATCGGTTCTGCTACAGCACAGGGCACCCTGCGCAACGAAGTGATCAAGCCTTTGGCGGCCGCGCAAGAAGCGATCAAGAACAACCAAAACGATCAAGCCTTGGGTTTGCTGCGCGATGCTTTGGCGGTGCCCCAGCTCACAGCGAACGAGAAAAACATGATCTCGCGCACGCAAGCGGTGGCGGCCTTGCGTGCTCAAAAATGGGCCATCGCCATTGAGGCCTTGGAGTCTTTGGTGACTTCAGCCGATGTGCCACAAGCGGATAAACGGCCTTTGCTCGAGTCCTTGATCAATGCCAGTTTGCAAACAAAGGACGATGCACGCGTTGTGAAATGGGCGCGGCAATATGTGCAAGATGGGGGTGCCAATCCTGCTGTGCATCTGGCGATGGTTCAGTCCTTGGCGGCCTCCGGGCAGCACGCAGAAGTGGTGAGTGTCATGCTGGCCAAAATCCGCCTGGATGCTTCGACCGCAAAGATAACACCCGAGCCTGAACTTCGCACATTGGCGGTCAGCTACCGCCAGCTCAAGGACGATGCCGGGTACATGAGCACCCTCAAGCAGTTGTTGTCGAACTACCCCAGCAAGGCCTATTGGGCCGAAGTGATCGGTCGCATGTCGCAGCAAGTGGGTTTGAACTCCCGACTGGAGTTGGACCTGTACCGCCTGTTGGAGCAAACGGACAACATGGAAGATGCCGCTGAATACATGGAAATGGCCTCATTGGCTTTGAAGGCCGGCTTGCCTTCTGAGTCTGTCCGCGTCATCACCAAGGGCTTTGCGGCAGGCGTCTTGGGCAAAGGCGCTGAAGCTGCAGCGCACGCCAAGTTGCGTACAGATGCCCAGAAAAAAGTCCAGGAAGACGACGCCTTGTTTGCACAGCTGGAGAAATCGGCCAAAGACGGTGCTTCATGGGCGGCGGCAGGCGATGTCCATTTTTCGCGCCAAAATTGGTCGGCTGCGATCTCTGCCTACGCCAAGGCGATGGAATTGGGTGGTCTGCGGCGTGAGTACGAAGTGCGTTTGCATGCCGCCATCAGCTTGGTTCAAGCCGAACAAAAGGGCGCCGCTCGCCAACAATTGGCTTTGGTGAGTGGCGATGCCACGGCCGTCGAATTGGCCGCTTTGTGGGCGATTTTGGCGCGCTGAACAGGGGTCCAGAAGCAGGCTGAAGTGCTGGGCGAGCCGTCGCCATTCAAAACAAGTACAAACCCTATTGCAATCGATTGCAAAGTCGGATAAATTGGGTCTTTGCATTTTTGCTGCCACGCGCAGTGCCTTTCTCTCAATGACCGATGACCTCCATCAGAACCACACCGCCAACTTTGTCGATCTCTCAGATCGTGCAAATGAACATCGGCTTTTTGGGCTTGCAATTCAGCTTTGGCTTGCAGCAAAGCAATATGAGCCCTATCTACAGCTACCTGGGCGCGGATGAGGCTGCATTGCCCTTGCTCGCACTGGCAGGACCGGTCACAGGTTTGTTGGTGCAGCCCATTGTGGGTGCCATGAGTGATCGGACCACATCGCGCTGGGGGCGGCGCACGCCATATTTTTTCATTGGTGCAGTGCTGTGTTCGCTGTCATTGCTGGCCATGCCTTACAGCGCAGCATTGTGGATGGCGGCCAGTTTGCTTTGGATTTTGGATGCGGCCAACAACATCACCATGGAGCCTTATCGCGCCTATGTGAGTGACCGCCTGCCCAAGGAACAACACGCCTTGGGTTACCTGACGCAAAGCGCCTTCACGGGATTGGCACAAACACTGTCGTACCTCGCGCCATCCATCATGGTATGGATGGGCATGAACAAGGATGCGGTAGGCGGCAACCACATCCCTCAAATCACCCAAGTGGCGTTCATCATCGGTGCCTTGTTGTCGGCATCCACCATTGCGTGGTCGATCTGGAAGGTCCCTGAGTTGCCCTTGTCAGCGCAAGAGATAGCCGCATTGAAGGCCAAGCAGCAAGGCTGGCTCAGCACGCTCAAAGAGATTGCGCAAGCCATCAAAGAAATGCCACAAGCCATGCGGCAGATGGCGTGGATGAAGCTTTTCCAGTGGTACGCCATGATGTGCTACTGGCAATACGTCACGTATGCCATCGCCCGCAACCTGTTTGACACTTCCGAGCCCACCAGCACGGGCTTTCGCGACGCGGTGTTGGTGAACGGACAAATTGGTGGGTTCTACAACGCGGTGGCGTTTGTCGCAGCTTTGGCCATGGTGCCTTTCACGCGCCGCTGGGGCGCCGGAAAGATGCATGCCATGTGTTTGGTCGCCGCAGGATTGGGCATGATGACCATTCCTCAAATCCAAAACCAAGCCCTCTTGTTTTTGCCCATGATTGGCGTCGGTCTGGGTTGGGCCAGCATCATGGGCAACCCCTATGTGATGTTGGCCAGGAGTATTCCGGCTGAGCGAACAGGTGTTTACATGGGGATTTTCAACATGTTCATTGTGATTCCTATGCTCATCCAAGGCGTGACCTTGCCCCTGATTTATCACCCGATCTTGGGTGGTGATCCACGCAACGTTTTGGTGCTGGCCGGTGGATTGCTCGTGTTGGCTGCGTTGGCCACTTTGCGGGTCAAAGTCCCCGTTGAAAACCCAACTACTTCAGCCTGAAGCTGTTGGCATGACTTGTCGTTTGAAATTGATGTCTCAGAAAAATGCGTAACGAAGTTCAATTGATCACCTATGTCGACCGCTTTGGCGGTCAGACCTTGACACAACTGCAGGAGCTCCTCACCGGGCCGTTGAAGGGTGCAGTGGGTGGCGTTCACTTGCTACCGTTCTTTTACAAAATAGATGGTGCTGATGCAGGCTTTGACCCCATTGACCACACCCGCGTAGACGCCCGCTTGGGCGACTGGAAAGACATTGCCAGCCTGTCTGAGCAAATGGGCGTGATGGCCGACGTGATCGTCAACCACATGTCGTCTGAATCCCCTCAGTTCCTTGATTACTCGCAAAAGGGCAGTGCGTCTGAATACGACGGATTGTTCTTGACGATGGAATCGGTCTTTCCCAATGGTGCGACCGAAAAGGACTTGCTGGCGGTTTACCGCCCACGCCCCGGCATGCCCTTCACGGTGACCACACTGGCCAATGGCGAGCGCCGTTTACTCTGGACCACCTTCACGCCTCAGCAGATCGACATCGATGTGCACACACCAGCAGGCAAGGCCTATCTGGAATCGATTTTGCAAAAACTCTCGCAAAGCGGCGTCACCATGGTGCGCCTGGATGCGGTGGGTTATGCCATCAAGAAAGCGGGTACGAATTGCTTCATGATGCCCGAGACCTTTGACTTCATCAAAGCCTTCGCTCAGCGTGGTCGTGAGTTGGGTCTGGAAGTGCTGGTGGAAATCCACTCGTACTATAAGCGTCAGATGGAAATCGCCAAGCAGGTGGACTGGGTCTATGACTTCGCTTTGCCGCCATTGGTCTTGCATGCTTTGGAATTCGGTCGCAGTGGCCCTCTGTTGGATTGGATGGCACAACGCCCCAACAACGCGGTGACGGTGCTCGATACGCACGATGGCATCGGCATCATCGACATCGGTGCAGATGCGGCTGATCGGGTCAATCATCCTGGCCTCGTACCACCGCATGAGCTGGACGAGTTGGTGGAGCGCATGCACCGCAACTCGAACAACCAAAGCCGCCTGGCGACCGGTGCGGCCGCCTCTAATCTGGACCTTTACCAAGTCAACTGCACCTTCTTTGATGCACTGGGCCGCAATGAGGCCGCCTACTTGGTGGCGCGTGCGATTCAGTTCTTTGTGCCGGGTATTCCGCAGGTGTACTACGTGGGCTTGCTGGCGGGTGAAAACGACATGGACTTGTTGGCGCAAACCAAAGTGGGGCGCGACATCAACCGCCACCGCTACTCACGCGCAGAGGTGCTGCGCGATCTGAACAAGCCCGTCGTCAAACGCTTGCTCGATCTGATGCGTTTGCGTAACAGCCATCCAGCTTTTGACGGGACATTCAGCAGCGCAGCGTCGGCAACGCACCAGCTGACTTTGAACTGGCAACAAGGCACTGCATATGCCCGTCTTGAAGTCGATTTGTCGACCAAGTCAGGACGGATCATCCACGGACTTGCTGGTAGTGAAGCGGACGTGTTTGAATTGCGATAAATAGCTGGACATCAACAATTAAAAAAGCCAGTCAGTGATCTGACTGGCTTTTTTGTGTTGAATTATTTCAGATAAACGACGTAAAAAAAAGGTATCGGCCAAGTGTGGAAAATGGGCTGATCCGATGACGTAAAAAAAGATCGCCCGCAGGCGATCTCTATGGATAAACACACAGGCAGCTCGGCTGCCTTGGTATGGGTTAGAAGCTGTACTTCAAACCGGCCTTGGCAGAGCGACCGTTGATCGAACGAGCAGCCATGCGACCATCGTTGATTTCGGTGTAGCCAATGGTGTTGGTCAAGTTGTAAACACCAAACGATGCTGTCAGATCTTTGCTGATGGCGTAGTTCGCGAATGCATTGACAACGGTGTAAGCGGGCAAAGTGGCCTCGTATGCAGAACCTTGAGCATCCTTTGCACTGCTCGATCCAACGATTGCAGCACCCACGGTGTAAGCACCGGAAGTGTATGTTGGGCTCAACTGGTAAACAACTTTCGCTTGGCGATTTGGCGTCAAACCGGTGCTGACGATTTTTGCATCGGTCAGTGTCACGCCGCCATTAATGCGGAATGCTCCCATTTTATAGCCAGCTTCCAGTTCAATACCTTTGGCATCGTACTTGTTGGCAGTGCTTTTCTGGGTGGTTGCATCAAAGTTGCTCTCGTCGGTCTTGGCTTGGAACAAGGTCACAAAAGTGCTCAAGTTGCCATTGCGCATCTTCACGCCGCCTTCATACTGCTGAACAGTGTTGATCGGGACAACGCCTGCACCGCCAGCCATTGGCACAGCGGCAGATCCGAACATGATGCGGTCGGCATTGAAGGCAATACCTTCGCTGATTCGCGCGAAAACAGCCATGTCTTTGTCCAACTGGAAGTTGGCACCGAATGAATAGGAGTTGTGACTCTTCGTGTAGTTGATGGCTTTGGCGTCGCCAGGTTTAAATTGGTTATCAACAGCTTGTGTATAAGAACCAGTAGCCACTTGGTTGTCATGGCGGATGCTACCGTCCAAAGTCCAAGCGCCCTTTTCCCAACCAATCACAGCATAGGGTGAAGTGGTGTTGTAGGTGGCATCAATAGCGCGTGTGCAGCAACCACCCCACACCGAGGTGCCCAGTGCGGTTGCGCCATAGCTGTTGGTGGTGTTATTGGACAGCAAGGCTGGGTTTTTGTCAGTGGCCTGCATCAGGTACTGGTTGAAGTTCCAAGTCAATCCAACTTTTTGAACATTCATGAACAAACCGAATGTCGTGTTCAACTTGGCGCCATCAGCTTGTGCAAAAGATTTGCTCAACTTGAAGTCGTTTGTTGTGCTGCCCATGTCGTCCATGGATGTGTTGAATACGGTGTTCGTGAACGCGTTGCCTGTGTATGCTTGACCGGCTTTAGGGCCTGTTGCGTAAATGGTGCCAACAGGGGCAGCAGCCACATCATTGGCAGGGAACAAGCCGACAAAACGACCAGTCATCGTGGAGTGGCGGAATTTTTCGCTCAACTTCCAACCATCGGCAAGTTTCAAATCTGCTTCGACACCAAACGAATTTTGTTTGACGCGCAGACCATCGTTGACATCAGTACCCACCATGGTGTTGTTCTTGGTCAGCGTGTAGTCCTTGACCCAATAAGGCGAGTACATGCTTGCAACTCGTGGGTCGATGCCTGGAAGTTCGCTAACTTTGCCATTGGCGATTTTGACGGGAACAGGCATGAACAAGGGGCTTTGATCGTCCAACGATTTGAAGTTCAAACGAACAAAACCATTGTCTAATTCTTGTGTGATGTTGCCCTTTATTTGGCCGCCTTGGTTGCTGTTGCCTGTGGCGTTGCGAGGGCCTTCGCCACTGTGCGTATAGCCTCCGATAAAGAAGCGGGTCTTTTCACCCAATTTTCCACTGTAGTCAAAGTCCAGTCGCTTATGGTCGTAAGTCAAGCCTGTGGTGACACCAATGCTACCGCCTGGCTCGTCGCCAGTTTTGCTGATGAAGTTGATGATGCCGCCAGGTGCATTGGTGGCCAGTGTGGAGGCAGAGCCGCCGCGAACAACTTCCAAGCGCTCAAGGCTGTTGTCAGCGCGCAAAAACATATCGGGTGTTGAAAACGCAACATCGCCAAACAGCATGACGGGCAGGCCATCCTCTTGGAATTGAACGTAGCGCGAGCCGCCAGCAGAGATTGGCAGACCACGAACGGTCACGTTGGCGTTACCACCACCACCACTTGACTCTGCGCGAATACCGGGAATCGAGCGCAATATGTCGGAGGCGTTAGTCGGTTGGCCTTGCAACACTTGTTCTGCGCCGATGGTGGAGATGGAGCTCGATTGCTTCATCTTGCTTGCGCCAGTTGCGGTACCAGTCACCACAACCTCATCGAGCTTAAGGGTGTCGTTGTTGGTTTGAGCGTAAGCCACGCTCAACTGAAATGCTGCCAGAGCAGCGGCTGTTGCCACTTTGGTAGGGGTGGCGAATTTTTGCTTCTTCATAGAAGGGTCTCCAAAACATTGAAACGATTGCAAAACCATGAATAGATTGTTGCAGATGATGATCCATAAGCGTCACAGGACGTGATCGCACCTTGGATGTAGCGTATTTTGCAAATCTATGAAAACGATTGCAATCAAAGTTTTTTGAAAGGGGGTGTTTTGGCGATGTGTGCGGGGTGTGTTTTGACTCGAGAAATCGTCAAAAACTAGGACTTTCCCTAGTGTGTATGATCAGCAACAAGCGTTTGGCATCACCCGCAATTCAAGGCCTAGTGTTTTCCCTAGGTGTTGAAAAAGAACAAACACAGGTATCATGCAAACGATTGCATTGAGCGAAACTCGAAATAAGGAGAAAAGAAACGATGGACGATTACGCCAGCCGGCAACGCAAGCCGACCAAGCACCTGATGGGGCTGGGGCTGGTGGTGGTGTTGCACCTGTTGCTCTTTTGGGCCATCAGCTCGGGTTTGGCCCGCGCGTTTGTCAAAAAGATCCAAGGGCCTGTGGAGGCCGTTTTGCTGGAAGATGCAAAACCCGATATTCCACCGCCGCCTCCGCCACCACCGCCGAAGAATTTGCCGCCACCACCTCCGGCCTATGTGCCGCCGGTGGATGTGCCCGTGACCAACACCGCGCCAGCTGCCAACGCCATTGCTGCCGTGTCGGCCACGCCACAGCCGGTGGCATCGCCTGCGCCACCAGCATCGCCGGTGGTCAAAGCTGAGTCTGTTCGCACAGCCGCCGTGGTCAACTCGGCCAACTGCGAAAAACCCGAGTACCCCAGCGCATCGCGTCGCATGGAAGAAGAGGGCACCGTCAGCCTGCGCTTCTTGGTGGGAGCCGATGGCAAGGTGGTGCAAGCCGAAGTCGAGAAGTCTTCAGGCTACAAGCGCCTAGACGAGGCGGCCCGTGCCGGTTTGTCGCGCTGCGCCTTCAAGCCCGCCACCGTAGACGGTAAGCCTGAGCAAGGCTGGGCCACCATGAAATACACCTGGCGCCTGGAATGATCCGGTCGCACAGATCAACAGTCACAGTTCACCGTTTTTAAAGAATCCAGAGGAGAACCTCATCATGTTCAAACCATTCAAAACCCTCATCGTCTGCGCTGGCCTGCTGGCCGGTCTCTTGTCTGCGGGCCCTGTGCTGGCGGCCAAGCCCAAAGAAGCTGCCCCAGCCGCACCTGCTGCTGCAGCCGCCCCTGCCCCGGCAGCACCTGCTGAAGCTGCACCGGCACCCGTGGCAGCTCCAGCCCCAACAGCGGCTACTGCTGAAGAAGAAAACCCCTACGGCCTGTCTGCCCTGTGGAGCCAAGGCGATGCCGTGGCCAAAGGCACGCTGCTGATCTTGGTGCTCATGAGCATGGGCTCTTGGTACGTGATCTTCACCAAGTTCGCTGAGCAAGCCAAACTGAACAAACAAGCCAAGGCCGCGCAAGACTCTTTCTGGTCTGCCAACACCGTGGCCCAAGGCAAAGACACCTTGGAAGAAGGCTCGGCTTTCCGATTCATTGCAGAAAAAGGCCTGGAAGGCGCTTCCAAGCACACCGGCTTGTTGGGTGCGGTTGACTTCAACGAGTGGGTCACCATGAGCATCCAGCGTGCCATTGGCAACGTGCAAAGCCGCATGCAAGACGGCCTGGCTGTGCTGGCCACTGTGGGCTCGACCGCGCCATTCGTGGGTCTGTTCGGTACCGTGTGGGGCATCTACCACGCGCTGGTCAAGATCGGCATGTCCGGCCAGGCCTCGATCGACAAAGTCGCTGGCCCCGTGGGGGAAGCCCTGATCATGACCGCCATCGGTCTGGCTGTGGCTGTGCCTGCGGTGCTGGGCTACAACTTCCTGGTACGCCGCAACAAGGCCGTGATGGAACAAGTCAACGCCTTCGGCTCTGACCTGCACGCTGTGCTGCTCGGCTCGGCCAAGAAGTAAAACCCTTCGCATTCCCTTCGCTTGAGCGGTGACAGCACCGCCAAAGCGATCACAGGAGGAGCCAACATGGCCATGAACGTAGGCGAAGCCGATGACGAGATCATCGGCACCATCAACACCACGCCCCTGGTGGACGTGATGCTGGTGCTCTTGATCATCTTTTTGATCACGATTCCCGTGGTGACCACCTCCATCAAGGTGGACTTGCCCAAAGAAAAGAACGTGGTGCGCGAGACCAAGCCCGAAAACGTGATCATCTCGGTGGACAAGGCAGGCGGTATTTACCTGTACGACACCAAAGTGAAGAACAGCACGGACTTGCTCGAACGCATGAAGAAATTCTCGGCCATGAAACCTCAGCCCGAGGTGCAGATCCGGGGCGACGGCCAAAGTGATTTCGAATCCGTGGGCCGCGTGATGTACGCGGTGCAGCGCGCCGGCATCACCAAAGTCGGCTTCATCACCGAGCCCAGCAACTGAAGGAGCAGAGCATGGGAATGAACGTAGGAACAAGTTCCAGCGACGAGCCGGAAGTCATGATCGACATGAACACCACGCCGCTGATTGACGTGATGCTGGTGCTCTTGATCATGCTGATCATCACGATCCCAGCGCAGCTGCACTCGGTGAACCTGGACATGCCGCTGCCCACCAATGCGGCCAAGAAGGCGGACCCGGTGGTGATCAAGATCGATGTGGACGCGAACAGTGTGATCAACTGGAACGGCAAGCCGGTGGGCAGCCGCGCAGAGATGGAGGCCAAGTTGACGGAGGCTGCAGCGCAGCAACCGCAGCCAGAGCTGCACATCCGCTCGCACGCAAAGGCGAAATACGAAGCGGCTGCGGCCGTGATGGCCAGTGCCCAGCGTATGGGCCTGACCAAACTGGGGATCGTGGGCTCTGAGCAGTTTGTGAACTGAGCCCGTCCCGACGAGTTGTTGAGTACGTTTCTACCAAGGAAACCTTGTGCCCCCTCCCTCACCGGTGGGGGTATTTTTTTGAATTAACATCGCTTGAACAGAGAGAAATGTGAATGGCCAAGGCAGAACCTGAAAAGCGAAAGATACAAATGGCGGACATTGCCCGTCTGGCAGGGGTATCCACCGCAACAGTTTCACGTGCCCTCAATGGCAGCGCGCTGATCAACGAAGAAACGCGTTTGCGCATCATTGAGTTGGCGCGCTCTCTGAACTACACCATCAATCTGGGCGCTCAAAATCTGCGCAAGGGCGACAACACCACCATCGGCGTGGTGATTCCTTATTACCCGGCCAACCGCCAAAGCATTTCTGATCCGTTTTTCCTGGGCATGCTCGGTAGCCTGGCCGATGCGCTGACGGATCGCCAGTACGACATGCTGCTCTCGCGTGTCGATGCGGATCATCTGGAGCGGATTTCCGCCCTTTACGACTCGGGCCGTGTGGGCGGCATCATTGTGATCGGTCAGTGGGGCCACCATGACCAGCTCAACGAATTGGCACGTCAGCGCTTGCCCTTTGTGGCTTGGGGGGCGCAGTTGCCCAATCAGTTGTATTGCAGCGTTGGTGGCGACAATGCCAGCGGCGGTCAACTGGCCACGGAACACTTGCTGGGTTTGGGCCGCAAGCGCATCGCCTTCATGGGCGAGAAGTCCTTGCCTGAACCTGAAAAACGTTATTCGGGCTACCAGAAGGCATTGCGCAAGGCCGGATTGAAAACAGATCCTGCGCTGTACATTCCATCGTCTTTTGCGCCACTGGGCGCGCAAGAGGCCTTGCGTGTGCACCTGGACCGCCATGGTTTGAATTTCGACGCCATCGTGGCGGCCAGTGACCTGATTGCCATCAGCGCCTTGGGGGTGCTGCGTGAGCGGGGTTACAGCATTCCTGAAGATGTCAGCGTGGTCGGCTACGACGATGTGGAGCCAGCGGCCCACAGCTTCCCACCGCTCACCACAGTGCGCCAGCCTTTGGACTTGGCAGGGGCCCATCTGGTGGATTGCCTGCTGCGCATCATGGCCGGTGAAAAGCCGGAATCTGATTTGCTGCCCACGACCTTGGTTGTGCGGGAGTCAACGAAGGCGGTCTGACCGCATCTCAAAGCGCTGAGGCGCTTGGCCTGCCGAGCCCTCTTGCCTTTCACCGGTGATGATCTGCCCGCAGCTGCCCGCTTGCAACTTGCCCAGCCATGTGGCGGCGATGCGTTGACCGTCGTGCGATTCCTCCATGGTGAACTCACCCTCTTCAATGTCGGCAGCCACCGCAAAGTGCTGGGGGTTTTGCATCAAGGTGCCGCGCAAGCTGCCTTCGTGCTCGGGGTGCGGGCGCAGCAGCAATGTCCACGGCATGCTTTGACCGGCCCATGTCACGCGCCAAGTTCCGACAAGTTGTTCTGCGCTGATGTCTTCAGCGGCGCAACCGGCAGCGGTCGGCGCGGTGCTGCATGCCGCCAGGCCCGCCAGACAGGCGCCCGTGATCCAGCAAGCCCATGTGCGTGAGGGTTTCATGGTTTGGCCTCTGCGGCAGAGTCGGCAGCCCGCTTGGCAAACTCGGCGCGCAATGCGCGGAGTTTTTCTCGCGGGTCTTCCTTGGTGGTGTTTTCGTCCAAGCGCATTTCGGCAATGAAGCGGCTGGGCAGGGCGGCCACGGTTTCGCGGCCTTTTTTGCGGCGCTTGGTCCAGCTCACGGCCAAGCTGCGCTGGGCGCGGGTGATGCCCACGTACATCAAGCGGCGTTCTTCCTGCAGGCGCAGCAAGATGCCTTCGCTCATGGGACCATCACTTTTGCCCGAATGGGTTTCATCGTCCCCCAGCTTGAAAGGCAGCAGGCCTTCGTTCACGCCCACCAGCATCACATGCGGCCACTCCAGACCCTTGGAGGCGTGCAGGGTCGATAGCGTGACCACGTTTTGGTCCTTTTCGCGTTCGCTCAATGTGGAGATCAGTGAAATGGTCTGCGCCACATCAAGCAGGTTTTTGACTTCTGTGGCCTGTGCTCCTGTGGCGTCTTCGATCTCGCCGCCGCAGCGCCCGGCCATCCAGTCGCAAAACTCCAGCACATTGGTCCAGCGGGCTGAGGCCACTTTTTCGTTGTCTTCGCCGTCGTACAGGTGCGACTCGTAGCCAATCTCTTTGAGCCACTCCAGCAAGAAGGCCAGCGCATCCGTCTTGCCCAGGGTGTGGCGGGCGCGGTGCTCCAGGTCGTTGATGTAGCGGCCAAACTCGTGCAGGCCGTCCACGGCGCGGGTGTTCACCGCACTGGGCAAGCTGCCCGCAAACAGCGCTTCAAACAAGCTCAGCTTGTACTGCGTGGCAAAAGTGCCCAGCTGGCCCAAGGTCTGGTGGCCGATGCCGCGCTTGGGGTTGGTGATGGCGCGCAAAAATGCCGGGTCGTCATCGTTGTTGATCCACAGGCGAAACCAGGCGCACAGGTCCTTGATTTCGGCCTTGTCAAAAAAGCTCTGCCCGCCCGACACTTTGTAAGGGATGTTGGCGCGGCGCAGCGCTTGCTCAAACGGCCGGGCCATGTGGTTGGCCCGGTACAGGATGGCAAAGTCCTTGAACTCGCGGTGATTGGACGGGTTGACCTGGCCGCCACGGATCGACTGGATGCGCGCAATCGCCCGGTCGGCTTCGTGTTCTTCGTTCACGGCGTCGACCACGCGCACGGGTTCGCCTTCGCCCAGCTCCGAAAACAGCGTCTTGGGATACAGCTTGGGGTTAGGCTGGATCACGTTGTTGGCAGCCCTCAAGATCGCGCTGGTGGAGCGGTAGTTCTGCTCCAGCTTGATCACTTTCAAATTCGGAAAGTCCTGCGGTAGGCGCTTGAGGTTGTCCAGCGTCGCGCCGCGCCAGCCGTAAATCGACTGGTCATCGTCACCCACCGCTGTGAAACGACCGCGCTCACCCACCAAGTGCTTGAGCACTTCGTACTGGGTGGCGTTGGTGTCCTGGTACTCGTCCACCAGCACATGGCCCATCTTGGCCTGCCAGCGCTCGCGCACCTCGGGGTAGTCAGCCAACAGTTTCAGTGGCATCCCGATCAGGTCGTCAAAGTCCACGCTTTGGTAGGCGGTCAGCCGTTCTTCGTACAGGGCCATGATGCGGGCGATCACGCGCGCGTTGTCGTCGGGGGCTTGGGCTGCGGCCTGCTCGGCGTTCAGGCCCATGTTTTTCCACAGGCTGATGGTCCATTGCCACTGGCGGGCGGTGGCCGCGTCGGTGGTGCCGCCACAGTCTTTGAGGATGCTGGTCACATCGTCCGCGTCCATGATGCTGAACTGGGGTTTCAGGCCCAGCACATGCCCGTCTTCGCGCATGATGCGCACGCCCAAGGCGTGAAAAGTGCAGATCAGCACGTCTTTGGCGGCCCTGCCAATCAACTGCTTGGCCCGTTCGCGCATTTCGGCGGCGGCCTTGTTGGTGAAGGTGATGGCCGCGATGCGCTTGGGTTCCAGCCCCACATCGATCAAGCGGCCAATCTTGTGCGTGATCACCCGTGTTTTGCCCGAGCCAGCCCCAGCCAGCACGAGGCAGGGGCCCTGAACGTAGTTCACGGCTTCAAGTTGGGCGAAATTCAGACCGGCGGACATAGGGCACTTGGGATCATCGGAGCAAAGCCGACCATCATAGCGGCCCGGGTGCCGGTTTTTGCCCCATCACGGGTGGCGCGGAGGGGGCCATGTCGGTCTGGCGACGGGGTGTTCGCTGTACGGGCGGTGACAATAAGGCCATGCTTGAAGTCCTCCGCATCACATTCCCGTTTTTTGCCCTGGTTTTGTGCGGTTACGCCGCCGCGCGCAAAGGCTTGTTGCCACTGGAGGCGATCCCAGGTCTGAATGGCTTTGTGTTGTTTTTTGCCCTGCCTTGCATGTTGTTTCGGTTTGGCGCCAGCACCCCGATTGCGCAATTGCTGGACGCTGGCGTGTTCTTCACCTATTTGTTTTGTGCGCTGGCCATGGTGGCGTTCACGATCCGGGTCAGTCTGAACCCGCGTATCCGTTGGAACGACGCTTCTTTGGGGGCGCTGGTGGCGGCTTTTCCAAACACCGGTTTCATGGGGGTGCCGCTGCTGGTGGCGCTGCTCGGCCCCGCCGCTGCGGGGCCTGCCATCGTGACGATTTTGGTGGACATGGTGGTCACCACCTCCTTGTGCGTGGCGCTGTCGCGCATGGATGCAGCGGGTGAGCATGGCGCTGCGGTGGCTGCGCGCAAGGCGCTGGCGGGTGTGGTGCGCAACCCCATGCCTTGGGCGATTTCTCTGGGTGGGGCTTTTTCTTACTGGAACCTGGAGCTGATCGGGCCTGTGGCCAAGACGGTGGGCTTGCTGGGCGATGCGGCTTCACCCGTGGCGCTGTTCACCATCGGTGCGGTGCTGGCCCGTTCGCAAATGCTGGCGCACCAACGTCCACATGGGCCGCTGCGTGCTGGCGATTATTGGCCCGTGGCCCTGATCAAACTGCTGTTGCATCCGCTCTTGGTTTTTGCGGTCGCTTCGGCGGCCATCCGCTGGGGTGTGCAGATTGAGCCATTCGCTTTCATGGTGATGGTGTTGGTGGCCGCTTTGCCCAGCGCCAGCAATGTCGCACTCCTGGCCGAGCGCCTGGGTGCCGACAACGGGCGCATCGCCCGCATCATTTTGGTCACCACGGCCGTGGCGTTCTTGACCTTCTCGGGCGCGGTGGCTATGATCAAGCCCTGAGACGCAGCTTCAAATCGCCTGCGGATCCACGTCCACCAACCAGCGGATCCCGCCTTTGTGTTCGGGCTGGCTGCGCAGCTGGTGCAGCACGCCATGCAGGTGCCACAGCATTTTTTGCAGGGCCATGCGACTGGGGCTTTCCAGCAGCATCTGGGCGCGTTCCACATCGGCCACGCGCTGCATGCTCATGGGCACAGCGGGGTAGACGCTGACCTGCAGCACCAAGTCGGCGGTGGCTGGGTCGGCGCTCAATTGGGCTTCCAGCGTTTCCCGCGCGGCGTTCAGCAGGCCCTGGGCCACGTCTTGGCTGCGGGCGTCGGCGCGCAGCAGGGCTTGGTGGCTGATGGGCGGCAGGTCGGCGGCGGTGCGTTCGGCCAGTTCGCTGGCGGCAAAGGCCGGGTAGTCGTGTTTCTTGAGCGCTTCGAACAGCGGGTGCGTGGGGTGAAAGGTTTGCACCCACATCTCGCTGGTGGCGCTTTGGCTGGCTTCGCGCCCGGCCCGGCCAGCGGCCTGCATCAGCAAGGCAAACAGGCGCTCAGGTGCCCGAAAGTCGCTGGAGAACAGGGCGGTGTCCGGGTTGACCGCCGCGACCAAGGTGATGCGCCGAAAATCATGCCCCTTGGCGATCATCTGTGTGCCGACCAGGATGTCCACCTCGCCCGAATGGACCGAGGCCAGCTGGCTTTCCAGCGTGCCTTTCAGGCGCGTGGTGTCGGCATCGATGCGGGCGATGCGGATCGGTGAGCCATCGGGGCGTTTGACGTGCCCCATCAGTTCAGCCAGGTGCTCTTCAAGTTGCTCGGTGCCGCGGCCAATGGGCGCGATGTCGGCGTTGCCGCATTCGGGGCAGGCGCGGGGCACACGCTCGGTCAAGCCGCAGTGGTGGCAGCGCAGGGTGCGGTCGATCTTGTGGAACACGCGAAAGGCGCTGCAGTGCTTGCATTCGCTTTTCCAGCCGCAATCGGCGCAGTGCAAGACCGGGGCATAGCCGCGCCGGTTGAGCAGCAGCATGCATTGCTCGCCGCGCTCCACGCGCTCTTGCAGGGCGGCCAGCAAGGGCGCTGACAGCACGGCTTTCTTGGCCTGGTGGTTCATGTCCACCCGCCGCACTTTGGGCAGCAAGCCGGTGCCAACGCGCGAGGGCATGTGCAGGCGCAGGTAGCGCCCCCCTTCTTCGGCCGATCGGCTCAGGTGCCAGCTCTCCAACGAGGGCGTGGCCGAGGCCAGCAGCACCTGCGCGTTTTGCAGGCGCCCCCGGTAGACGCCCAAGTCGCGGGCCGAATAGCGGGCGCCTTCTTGTTGCTTGTAGCTGGGGTCGTGCTCTTCATCGACCACGATGAGCTTGAGGTGCGGCATGGACGCAAAAATGGCCATGCGCGTGCCCAGCACGATGCGGGCGTGGCCAGCGTGCGCGGCCAGCCAGCCTTTCAGGCGCTGAGCTGGCGTCATGCCGCTGTGCATGGAGACCACGGCTTGTTCGCCAAAGCGCGCTTGCACCCGCTCTTCCAGCTGCGGTGTCAGGTTGATCTCGGGCACCATCAACAGGGCCTGGGCTTGCGGGTCGGCTTGCAGCATGCGCTCGACCGCTTGCAGGTACACCTCGGTCTTGCCGCTGCCGGTGCTGCCAAACAGCAAGAAAGGGCCGGTATGGCTTTGCATTTGCGCGAGCACGGCCGTTTGTTCGTCCGACAGTGCCAGTCCGGGCTGGACCTCGATCGTGGCCGGTTGGGCTTGCTTTTTCAGGCGGCGGGCCAGCTGTTCAGAGCTCAGGTCGCGCAATTGCGGCGGCAAGGCCGACAAAGCCACCTCGCCCAAGGACCGCTGGTAGTACTGCGCCGAGAACTGCACCAATTGCCGCCAGCTCGCATCCAAAGGCGGCAAGCCTTCCAGCAAGCCCGTGGCATCGCGCACCGCAGACGCTGGCATGTCTGCTGGCGCCGTGTCTGAAACAGCCCACACCACGCCCAGCACCTCGCGCTTGCCCAGAGGCACGCGCACCAGCTGACCGGGCTGCACCGCAAACGGGCAGCGGTAGCTCAACAAGCCCCCGATCTGGCTGTGGGCGGGGGTCTGGACGGCAACGTCGATCCAGTGGTGTGTGCTCACATTTTTCCTGATTTTTTAGCGGTATTGACAGTTGTCGAGGTTATAAAAATTCTTCAAATCTGGTCTAAGTTGTTGATTTAAAAGTCCTTTGATAGTCATCCAGAAAAACTGTGGATAACTTTGTGGAGAACCTGGCTTGGAAGGCTGGAAAGCCTTGAAAATCAAGCCTTCCGCTAGATTGCCCACGCAATGTGCAAATTAGAAAATCTCTTTCAAATCAACAACTTGCAAATTTGGCAGGTGCTTGGCTTGGCTGTTACAAAATGTACGATCTCGCCATGAGTGGTTTGAATTTTTGTGCATAAGTCAAGCATCCAAATGCATTTATTTTCTAAAAAAACGGCATTTGGATCTTGTTTTTTATGCTAGCCAGACACTTAAGCCGCCGAGCGCAAATGGCGAGAGTGCTGGTGCACCGTTTCCACCAAGGCCGACACATGTTCGGGTGATGTGAACTGGCTGATGCCGTGCCCCAGGTTGAAGATCTGCGTGGGGCCGGTGCGTGTGGTGTCCATGTGCGGTGTACCAAAACTGTCGAGCACCCGGCGCGCTTCTTTGGCGATCTGCTCGGGCGGCGCAAACAGCACGTTCGGGTCGATGTTGCCTTGCAGCGCTTTACCCGGGCCGCCGACTTCGCCGCCCACTAAAGCCCGGGCGCGGCCCAGGTTCATGGTCCAGTCCAGGCCCAGCACGTCGCAGTTCAGGCCCGCCATTTCGGGCAGCCACAGGCCCCCGCCTTTGGTGAAGACGATGCTCGGGATGCGCTGGCCGTTGTGCTCGGTCTTGAGCTGGCTCAGCACGCGGGCGGTGTAGGCCAGGCTGAATTCCTGGAAGGCGCCATCGGCCAGCACGCCGCCCCAGCTGTCGAAAA
Organism: Limnohabitans sp. Jir72; assembly: GCF_003063575.1. Classification (GTDB taxonomy): domain Bacteria; phylum Pseudomonadota; class Gammaproteobacteria; order Burkholderiales; family Burkholderiaceae_C; genus Limnohabitans_A. The sequence goes on along the minus strand of NZ_NESC01000017.1, from coordinate 16,692 downwards.
TCATGGCCGCTTGCGCGCCTGCTTCGATCTGGGTGTTCAGGTACAGGGCCACCGCGTCGGCGTTGATCTCCAAAATGCGGTGCATCAGGTCAGGGCGGCTGTACATCAGGCTCTTGACTTGGCGGTAGTCGTCCGATCCCTTGCCTTCGACCATGTAGCACGCCAGCGTCCAGGGGCTGCCGGAAAAGCCGATCAAAGGCACACGGCCGTTCAATGCCTTGCGGATGCTGGTGACGGCGTCAAACACGTAGCGCAGCTTGTTCATGTCAGGCACGGCCAACTCGGCCACGGCGGCTTCGTCGCGCACGTTTTTGGCAAAACGTGGGCCTTCGCCTTGGGCAAAAGACAAGCCCAGGCCCATGGCATCGGGCACGGTGAGGATGTCGCTGAACAAAATGGCGGCGTCAAAGGCGTAGCGCTCCAGCGGCTGCAAAGTCACCTCGGTGGCGTAGTCGACATTGGTGGCCAGGCCCATGAAGCTGCCGGCCTTGGCGCGTGTGGCGCAATATTCAGGCAAATAGCGGCCCGCTTGACGCATCAGCCAGATGGGGGTGTGGTCAGTGGCTTGCCGCAGGCAGGCGCGCAAGAAAGTGTCGTTGGCCAATGGGGCGAAGGAAGAAGGAGAAGGGCTTGTGCTCATCCCCCGATTGTCGCAGGACTGTTTGTGCCTTCACCCGGCAGGGCAGGGCATGCGCGCTCACAAACCCCGCAGGGCCTGCTGCACCTCGGCCACCGAGGGCAATTCGGACAGCAGCACCGGCGCACGGCCTGGTGCATAAAGGGCATAGACCGGCACGCCACTGCGGCCCAAGGCAGTCAGCGCCTGGGTGATGGCCGCGTCGCGGCGCGTCCAGTCAGCGCGCATCAACACGACCTGGCGGGCGTCAAAGTCGGCCAGCAGACCCGCATCGGCCAGCGTGGTTTTTTTGTTGTACTGGCAGGTCACGCACCAAGCGGCCGTGAAGTCCACAAAGACCGGACGCCCTGCGGCCAGTTCGGACTGCACACGGGCTTCGGACCAGGCTTGCCAACGGGGTGCTGCCTCGTTGCTGGTCATTGGACTTGACGGCGCTTCACGCAAAGCCATTGGCAACACGCTGACCGCCAGCCATGTGAGCGCGCCCAAAGCCAGCACGCTCAGCACCCACCGGGCGCGCCCTTGCAAGCCCCAGGCCCAAGCCAGCCAGGCCACGCACAGCAGCGTTGCCAGCAGGCCGCTGGCCCCGTCGATGCCGGTTTGCTGGCCCAGCACCCACAACAACCAGATCACGGTGGCGAACATCGGGAAGGCCATGGCCTGACGGAACACCACCATCCACGCGCCGGGCCGTGGCAAGGCCCGCGCCACTGCAGGCCAGAAACTGGCCGCCAAATAGGGCAAAGCCATGCCCAGGCCCATGGCCACAAAGACGGCCAAGGCCTGCCAGGCGGGCAAAGCGATGGCCAAGCCCAGCGATGTGCCCATGAAGGGGGCGGTGCAAGGTGAGGCCACAGCGACCGCCAAAACACCTGACAGACCGGCGTTGACGGTGGTGTGGCGACTTTGCCAGCTGGCCAGCCGACTGGGCACCATTTGGCCGAATTCAAAAACACCCGCCAGGTTCAGGCCGAGCAGGGTGAACAGCAGGGCCAGACCTGCGACCACAACCGGTGATTGCAGTTGAAAGCCCCAGCCCAGTTGCTCGCCCGCTGCGCGCAAGCCGAGCAGCAGCCCGCCCAGCAACAAGAACGAGATCACCACACCCACGGTGTAGGCCAGGCCTGCAGCGCGATGCTCCGCCCGGCCATGGCCAGGTTGGGCAAAGCCCAGCACTTTGATGGCCAGCACCGGGAAGACGCAAGGCATCAAATTGAGCAGCAAACCACCCACAAAGGCGCCCAGCACGGCCAAGACCAAGCTGCCCCAGCTGCCGCTTTGGGGCGTCGGGGCTTTGGCGTTGTCTGCCAGGGCTTTGGCCAAGGCGGGTGACACGCTGGCGCTGGGACTGGCTGTGGCCAAGGCAGGCCAGGTGCCGCTCACCGGTGTGGTCACCTCCACCGCCGGTGCGCGCGGGGCAGATTCGGGGCCTGCAGCAATCACCCAGGTCATGTGGGTCGGGCTTTCGCTGCGCTCATCGGACACGGGCATCTGGGCCGTCCAGCGGGCGCCTTGCCAGCTTTGGGTCCAGGTTTGACCTTGTACGGCTGCGTTGTTCACCACATTGGCCGTGACGGGGAACAGGCTCAGGGTTTGACCGCGCCACGCACTGGGCAGGGCTTCGATGCTGAGCGTCAACGTGCGTCCATCGGCCGAGACGGTGGCTTGGTGTGCGCCCGCAAGGGTCTGCGGGCTTTGCTTTTGTGCCGCGTCAAACAAGGCACCATGCAGGGCCGTAGCGCCTTGTGCTGGCAAGCTCAGCTCAAACTGTCCCTCTTGTGGAACGCACTCCTGGCGGCAGACCAGCCATTCGGCCTGCAGCTGGATTTTCACAGGGCCCACCACAGGCGCTTTGAAGTCAGGGCCAACAGTGACCGGCACGGGCAACATGACCGCGCCTTCGTAGCCGTAATTGGCCAGGGTGCCGATCGGGATCTTTTTGGGCAGTGGCCAAGCGATGTCGCCAGCTTGCAGGCCCGTGGGCAGTTTCCATTGCAGCCGGGTGGGCAGCCCCGAGTCGCCCGGGTTTTGCCAATAGGTGTGCCAATGGGGCTGGTGTTGGATTTGCAGGCCCAGCCAGAACGTCTGTCCAGCTTGGATGCCTTGCGGGGCGTGGGCCAGCAGTTCGGCTCGGACTTGGTCGGTTTTGACGGTGGCGCCCAGCACTTGGGCCTGAATGGCCAGGGGCACAAGGCATAAGAGCGCTACGGCAAACGCGGCACCTGTGCGTGTGCAAGTGCGGCGCAAGGCAGTCAAGAAGAGCATCGGTTTCAACATCAGATGGGCTGTCGCCCTCGCAGGGAGGGCCTTGCATGGAAAAATGGCACTGTACACCGAGGGGCTGGGCTCCATTAAGATGCGGGCATGCATACCCCTCACCGTTTTTGGGCCGATCTGACCACCACCGACTTCGCCACGCTGGCGCTGGACCGCACCATCGCGGTTTTGCCGGTGGCTGCGACCGAGCAACACGGTCCGCATTTGCCGCTGTCGGTGGACACCGATTTGGTGGATGGTGTGGTGGCGGCCAGCTTGCCGCATTTGCCGGCCGATTTGCCAGTGCTTTTTTTGCCGACCCAATCGGTGGGCTTGAGCCCTGAGCACGCCCGCTTTGCTGGCACCTTGACGCTGAAATCCGAAACCATCGTGCGCTTGTGGACCGACGTGGGCGAGTCGGTGGCCGCCAGCGGTGTGCGCAAACTGGTGCTGTTCAATGCCCATGGCGGGCAGGTCAGTGTGATGGATTTGGTGGCGCGCGACCTGCGGGCGCGTTTGGACATGCTGGTCTACAGCGTGAGCTGGTTCCACTTGCCCTTGCACGATGCGAACGGACAGGACGTGAATGCCTTGTTCAGCCCGCAAGAGCACCGCTTTGGTGTGCATGCCGGGGAGGTGGAGACGTCCATGATGCGGGCCCTGCGGCCTGAGCTGGTGCGCATGGACGCGGCGCAAAATTTCCGATCTACTTCGCAAGACCGGGCCGAGCGTTTTGACATTCTGGGCAATGGCCGCAGCGCCAAGCTGGGCTGGCAGATGCAGGACTACAACGCGCAAGGGGCTGCGGGCAATGCGGCTGCGGCGACACCTGAAAAGGGGAAAGCCTTGCTGGATGCGGCGGGCCGTGCTTTGGCCGCATTGCTGGTGGAGGTGGACCAACTGCCGCCTGACACCTTGCGGCAGCACACAGCCTGATTGTTTCCTGAGTGAAGCGCGTGCTCAGAAGTGGGGCAACACCAGTTCGCACTGATCGCGGCTGACGCTGCGCGGGCATTCGCGTGTGGTGTCCAAGCAACCCCCTTCGGCATAGACCCCTTTGGCGTCACGCATGCGCAGCATGCGATCGAGCACCCGTTGGGCGGCTTGTGGGTCGGCCCGGGTTTGGGCCACGCGCTGATCGACCACGTTCTCGTCCATGTGCAGCTGGCCTTGGGCATCGGTGTGAACGCCATCGCGCCAGTGGTAAATCTCGATGGCTTTGGATTCGAGCGTGAACGGCTGGTCGCGTTTCCAGAAATTGCTGAACAGGCCGCCACCCAGGTAGATCACCCAGGAGCCTTCGTAGCCCATGACATCCGATGAGCGCTCGTCGGGGTTGCGAAACCACAGGCGGTCACCCGGCACGTAATAACGTGCAGGCAGCGGCTGTTCCATGCTGCCGTATTCGATCAGGAAAACATCGTGGAACTGGCCTGAGCGGATAGCGTGGATCTCGTTGATGTGTTGTAAGTCGGCCAACAAATCTGGATGGTGGATTTGCAGCTCTTGTGCAATGCCCAGCAAGATCACGTATTCGGTGGCCCGGTAGCAGGAAAAATCGTAGAGCTTGCCAGTGGCTTCGGGTTGCGTGGCGGCGATCAGCGCATCGATCAGGCAGCGCCCGGGCTTGAGTGTGAATCCCCGTTCCTCGTCGTATTGCCAGTGGTCTTCAGGGCGTTCGGCCGCTTCGGTCTTGAAAGCCAGCGCTGTTTTGCGCGCGGCCAGCGTCATGTTGCGGCGCACGCGCACATGCGAGGCCAAAGCCTCCAAACTGGCAAAACTGAAACGAAGCGGTGATCCCAGCAAAGCAATCAGGATTTCGCGCTCCAGGGTCCACACGCGGTTCGACACGGCCTCGTGTCCCAGCCTTTGGTGCAATGACGTGGTGTCATGCTGCGGCATCCAGGCCGCTTGCAGTTCTGGGCGCAGAATCACCACGCTTTGCAGGCCGCGGGCGGTCGGTATGAGGAGGCTCTGGACGCTGTCTTCTAGTTGGTAGGACGCAAGCCATTGTGCCAATGGCCTCAGTGTCAGTTGGGCATCGGTTTCAGGCTGGCAGGGCAGCTGGATGCCACCCGCTCGCAACTCAAGCGCCGCGTGTGCGGCATATGCATTCATGCAGACATTGTGCCTACTAGCCGAAGCGTTTTTTCTAGGGAATTACGCGGTGTTTTCAAGCGTAAGTCACCCAATCGCGGTGTTCGTCCGACTCCAGATGCGGCAGTGTGTTGTAGGTCAGCAGCATGTGCCGCTTGGGGTTGTACACGAACTCGGTCAGCGCCGTGTTGCGGATGCGCAGGTTCAGCTCGATGGTGGTCTCAGCGGGGGCACCCAGAATGCGGCCGACGGCGGTCGAGATGGGGCCACCGCTGGAGACGATCATCACATCCCCCGAATGGTTTTGGCGGACATGGTCCAGCGCCGCCTCGATGCCGCCCACAAAGTCGGCGTAGCTGGGCATCCCTTGGGGTTGTGTGCGCCCCGCCATCCAGGCCTGCAGTGCATCGCGCAGCAGGCGAAAGTGGTGGCGGTACAGCTCGGGGGTGTCGGGCTTGGCCAGCGGCGCGGGGTGGATGGACTCGATCAGCGCGTGGCTGTCGTATTCGTTCAGGCTAGGCCAGACAGACGGGATGTGGGGCAAACCCGCGCCCTCTGCAATGCCTTCCCAAGTTTGGCGGTGGCGCTTCAAACTGCCCATCATCACGGCCTCGATGGGTTGGCTTTGAAGTTTGGGCCGCAGGTATTCGCCCAAGCGCACCGCCTGTTGGCGGCCCAGTGGGCTGAGTTGATCGTAGTCGTCGGCCCCGAAAGAGGCTTGTCCGTGGCGGACCAAATAGAGTGTTCCCATGTCTGCGATTGTGCGCAGCCTGGGCGCTTGCGCCTGTCGCTGGGGTGATCAGCGGCGCAGCCTTTGGGGGCAGGCGCAAGCGGGCTGTTTTGCAGTGGCACACGCAGGGCTCACAAATTCACCGTGCCCTGAATGCAACCGACCACATCGCCGCCCACCCAGACTTGGCCTTGCGCGTCTTGCGACAAGAAGACCTGCCCGGCTCGGCCCAGCATCGTGCCTTGCCGTGCGCTGTACTGTGTGGGCATGTTGCCAGCGGCCATCAGCCATTGCGCCAGCGACGCGTTCAGGCTGCCGGTGACCGGGTCTTCGGTGATGCCCACCGGGGCGGCAAAAGCGCGTACTTCCAGATCGGTTGGGTCTTGATGGGGGTGGGTGCGCCCTCGTGTAAAGGCGCGGGCTTCGCGGTTGGCGCGGTGGATCAGGCTTGTGCTTGGCGCTTGACGACGCGCAGCCACGCCGACTTTGGTGCCCAGTTGTTTGAGGGCTGCATGGTCAGGCGTCAAGGCCAGCACAGTGTCGACCTCGTCCACCAGCAGGCCCAGCCAGTGCGGGCCGTTGTTCAGGTTTTGGGCGGCCATGACTTGCGACGCATCCAGCCCCAAAGCAGCCAGCACTGGAGCGAGTTCGTTGGCCGAGATGTCCGAGCGGTTCAGCGGTGGTGCCGCAAAAGCCCAGCGCTTGCCTCGCTGCTTCAAAGTCACCAGGCCGACGCCGCATTCCTGCACCAGTAGGTCGCTTTGTCGGGGCTGGCCGCCCGCGCTCAGCCAAGCATGCGCCGTGCCCAAAGTCGGGTGGCCCGCAAACGGCAACTCCATGCCGGGCGTGAAGATGCGCACCCGGTAATCGGCCCCGCCTGCAGCGCCCTTGGGCGTGGGCGGCAGCACAAAGGTGGTTTCGCTCAGTTGTGTCCAGTGGGCGAAGCTTTGCATTTGCGCGTCGCTCAGACCTGTGCCGTCCAGCACCACGGCCAGCGGGTTGCCCAAGAAGGCGGTGTCGGTGAAGACATCCACTTGCCGGAAAGTGCGGGCTTGCATCGTGCGGTTCAGTTCAGTCGGTCAAAGCGATTCGCGAATCGCAGCAGCCAACGCGGCCATGCCGGTGTTGATCTGGTCCACGGTGGCGGTCACGAACGACAAGCGCAGTGTGCTTTCGTTGGCGCCGTCGGCGTAAAAGGCCGAGCCGGGTACAAAGGCCACGCCTTTGTCGACGGCCTTGGCCAGCAGAGGAATGGCCTTGAGGCCTTTGGGCAGTTGCACCCACAGGAACATGCCGCCCACTGGGCGGTTCCATGCGAGGCCCAGACCCGCCATTTCGCGGTCGAGCGCGGCCAGCATGGCTTCGCACTGCTGCTTGTAAAGCGCGCGGATGGTGGGCACATGGCGCTCAATGAAGCCGTCTTTCAGCACTTCAGCGACCACGCGTTGGTTGAAGCTGGGCGTGTGCAGGTCGGCCGCTTGTTTTGCTTGCAAGAGCTTGGGGTACAGCGCTGTCGGCGCAACCAAGTAACCCAGTCGCAGGCCGGGGGCAAGGATCTTGGAGAACGAGCCGAGGTACACGCTGCCTTCGGGGTGACGCGAGCTCAGCGAAGGCGCGGGTGGCGCGTCAAACCACAGATCGCCGTAAGGGTTGTCTTCGATGATCGGCAGGCCAGACTCGATGGCCACCTGCGCCACGGCGGCGCGGCGTTCCTCGGTCATGGTGCGGCCGGTGGGGTTCTGGAAGTTGGGCAGCAGGTACACAAAGCGGGCTTTGTCAGCGCCGGTGCCCACTTTGGCGCGCAGGTCAGCAGGGTCCACGCCGTGGTCATCGCTGTTCACCGACACGGCAACAGGCTCCATGGGCGTAAAAGCTTGCAGGGCGCCCAGGTAAGTGGGGGTCTCGACCAAGATACGGCTGCCTGCGTCGATCAGGATCTTGGCCACCAGGTCCAGGCCTTGCTGGCTGCCGGTGGTGATCAGCACTTGGTCGGGGCTGACGGTCATGCCTTGTTTGCGAAGGTCCTGCGCCACCCATTCGCGCAACGGTGCGTAACCTTCGCTGGCGGCGTACTGCAGGGCGGCTTTGCCGTCATCCCTCAGCACGCGCTCACTGGCTTCGCGCATGGCGTCGATCGGGAAGGTCAGGGGCGAGGGCAGACCGCCTGCAAAGCTGATGATGCCGGGTTTCTCGGTCACTTTCAGGATCTCGCGGATCACCGAGGGGTTCATTTTTTCGGCGCGTTGGGCCAGTTTCCAGTTCATGTTGTGCTCCGTGTTGTGTGTTTAGCGGGCTGTTGGTGCGTTCGCCATGCGTCGCCCCAAAAAAACGGTGGCCACCACCAGCAGGGCAAACCCCAGGGTCATGGCATCCAGTGATTCTCCCAGCAAAGGTATGGCTGCCAAGATGGTGATGAACGGTTGCAGCAATTGCAACTGGCTCACGCGCAGCGGACCCCCCACGGACAGGCCCCGAAACCAGGCGAAAAACCCGGCCCACATCGAGAACATACCGACGTACAGCAAGGCCAGCCACGAGGTGGTGGCGATCGGCTGGCTGGGCCAAGTGAGCCAGGCACCGGGCAATGTGATGGGCAGCGCCATCACGCAGACCCAGCTGATGACTTTTTCAGCGCCTAGGCTGGCGGTGACTTTGGCGCCCGCCACATAGCCCAGCGAGGCGGCGACCACCGCGCCGAGCAGCAGGGTGTCGGCCCAGGTCAGGCCAAACCCGTGCCCCATTTGTGCCGCCCGCAGCACGCTGTACACCGCCACCAGCGCACTGCCCAAACCGGCAAACACCCAAAACCCCAGGCGCGCTCGCTGGTGCATGAGCCAGGCGGCAGCCGCTGCCGTGGCCAAGGGCAGCAAGGCTGTGATGACGGCGGCGTGGCTGGCTGTGACGTGACGCAGGGCCCAGCCCAGCAGCAAGGGGTAGCCGATCACATTGCCCCTCAGTGACAGCATCAAAGGGCCCTGTTGTGCGGGGGCGGGCCGGGGCGCGCGAGTGATCAGCAGGTAGGCGATGGACAACAAGCCCGCCAATGCCGCTCGGCCCCAGGTGACAAACCAGGGCGATAACTGCGGGGCATCGACCGTGCCGGTGGCCAGGCGGGTCATGGGCAAGGTGAGCGCAAAGATCACCACGCCCAGCAGACCTAGCCACAGGCCTTGGGTTTCGGCTTTCATGTCTTTCATGGGGGCGCCTTCATGTACCTGTGGTGCGCAAACCATTCAGCAGCCAGACCACAGTGGCCAGCAGCGCCACGGCCATGCAGCGGTTGAACACCAGCAAGCGGCGCCCGTGCGCCAACCAGTGCCGCAGCATGGAGCCCGCGACCGCGTAGGTCAGGTTGCTGAAAAACCCATAGGCCACCATGACGGGCAGCAGCACCAGTGTGCGGGCGGTGGCGTCTTCACGCCCTGCCACCCAGCCGGCCACGATGGCCAAGGCCAGCATCCAGGCCTTGATGTTGAGGAACTGCAAGCCGACACCCTGCACAAAGCCCACTTGCAGTTTGGCGCTGTCGGCTTGTTGCAAGCTGCCGCTGCCCCACAAACGCGAGGCGAGCCATAGCAAGTACCCATTGCCCAGCACCACGATGCCCCATCGCAAAGGAGGGAAAGCCACCACCAGCCCACCCAAACCTGTAGCGCACAGCGTGAACAACATCCCCCAGCCCACCGGCACCGCGCACACAAAGCGCATGGCATGGCGCAGCCCGTAGTTGGCGGCCATCGCTGTCGACAATGCGGTGTTGGGCCCCGGGCTGAAGCTGCTCACGGTGGCGAGCACCCAGAGTGCACTGAGTTCGGAAAAGGTCATGCCTTTGAATGTAGTGCCAACAGGCGATCATGGGGGTCGCCGTTTGGACTGCCGTTGACAGCGTCAGCGTGCGGACAGGATTTCCCAGCGCTCCATGGCTGTCAGCAACACGTCGTCAATCTCGGTGTCGCGCTTGAACAGTTGCTGCGCCAAGCCCGGGTCGCGCTGGTAAATGCTGCCGTCCGCCAATTGTGCGCGGGCATGGGCCTGCTCTATTTCCAAGGCTTCGATTTTGGCGGGCAACTCGGCCAGTTCACGCTGTTCTTTGTAGCTGAGCTTGCTGCGAGTGGGGGCTGTAGCGGGCGTTTCGACAACGGGTGCTGCAGGTGCTGCGTTTGCTACGGCGTTGCCACTGCGTTGCGCGGCTTGGGCGCGGATGGTTTGGCTGCGTTGGGACTGGATCAGCCAGTCTTGCACTGAGCCTTCGTATTCGCGCCAGAAGCCGGGCTGGTCCGGCGCGCTTTCGCAGGCGATGATGCCGGTGACCACGTTGTCCATGAAGGCGCGGTCGTGGCTCACCAAGAACACGGTGCCTTCGTAGGTTTGCAGCAGCTCTTCGAGCAGCTCCAGGGTTTCAATGTCCAGGTCGTTGGTCGGTTCGTCCAGCACCAGCACGTTGGCCGGACGGGCAAACAAGCGGGCCAGCAAAAGGCGGTTGCGTTCACCGCCAGACAGTGAGCGCACGGGCGAAGTGGCCCGTGCGGGTGAGAATAAAAAATCCCCCAAATAGCTCTTGACGTGCTGGCGCTTGTTGCCGATTTCGATCCATTCGCTGCCGGGGCTGATGAAGTCTTCCAGCGTGGCGTTCAGGTCCAGGGCGTCGCGCATCTGGTCAAAGTAGGCCACTTCGAGCTTGCTGCCGCGTCGCACTTCACCGCTGTCGGCTTCGAGTTCGCCCAAAATCAGTTTGAGCAAGGTGGTTTTGCCTGCGCCGTTGGGGCCCAGCAAGCCGATCTTGTCACCCCGCAGCAAGGTGCCGGTGAACTTCTGAATGATGGTGCGCACCGAGCCGTCAGGTTGGGTGAAGCTCTTGCTCACATCGGTCAGTTCGGCCACCAGCTTGCCACTCGGCACGCCCGAGGCGACTTCCATTCTCACGTTGCCCACTTTTTCACGGCGAGCAGCGCGTTCACCTCGCAGGTTTTGCAGCCGTGTGATCCGGCTTTGGCTGCGGGTGCGGCGCGCTTCCACGCCTTTGCGAATCCAGACTTCTTCTTGTGCCAGCAGTTTGTCGGCCTTGGCTTGAATCACGGCTTCTTGCGCAAGTTGCTCTTCTTTTTGCACTTGGTAGGCGGCGTAGTTGCCCGGGTAGGGGCGCAGCTTGCCCCTGTCCAGTTCGACAATGCGCGTGGCAATACGGTCCAGAAACGCCCTGTCGTGCGTGATGGCGATCACGCTGCCCTTGAAGTCGATCAACAGGTCTTCCAGCCAGGTGATGGCATTCAGGTCCAAGTGGTTGGTCGGCTCGTCTAATAGAAGCACGTCCGGGCGGGTTACCAAGGCTTGTGCCAGCGCAACGCGCTTGCGCATGCCGCCAGACAGCGACTGCACCACAGCATTCGGGTCCAGTTGCAGCCGTTGCAGGGTTTCATCCAGCCGCTGTTCCCAGCCCCAGCCATCGCGCGATTCAATTTGGCTTTGCAGCGTGTCCAGGTCGCCGCGGCTGTGCGTATAGTCGTCAATCCATTGGACGACTTCTGCCAGTCCTTCGCGGACTGATTCAAAGATGGTGTGCTCGGGGACCAACACGGGTTCTTGCGCTACGTAGGCGATGCGAACGCCTTGTTGTATGTGCAGCGCACCGTCATCTGGGCGTTCCATTCCGGCCAAAATTTTGAGCAAAGACGATTTGCCCGTGCCGTTGCGACCGATCAAGCCAATGCGCTCAGAAGTCTCCAGGGAGAAGTCTGCGTGATCGAGGAGTGCGACATGGCCAAAAGCCAGAGACGCGTTCAATAAAGTGAGTAAAGCCATAGGCCCATTATCCGGGTGGGACCAGCAAAAAATGATCAACGAAGACAAAAAACCCACCGAAGTCGAAAAATCTGTGCAATAATCGAGGGCTTCGCTGCACACAAGTGAGGTTCTCGAAAGAGACCAAACAATAGCAGTGAGGGGGTTGGAGAAATGATCTTGTTGATCAAGAAAAATTTCAAAAACTTGACGCAGCGATGAAAACTGTGTCATAATTCAAGGCTTCGCTGATCGCAGCGAGGCAAGAGCAGGTGATGATAAGTTGCCTGGGTTCTTTAAAAATATACAGCCGATAAGCGTGGGCGTTTGATGGTGATTGCCAAGTTCTTCGGAACTTAGCTTTAATTAGCTAACAAACGCTCATGAAGTAAAAAAGATGTGGATATCAGAGATGATGTTCGCGTCGATTCCAATTTATGAGTTGGTCGAAAGACCGAAAAAAATCAAGATCGAACTATAGAGTTTGATCCTGGCTCAGATTGAACGCTGGCGGAATGCTTTACACATGCAAGTCGAACGGTAGAGGGGGCAACCCCTTGAGAGTGGCGAACGGGTGAGTAATATATCGGAACGTGCCCAGTCGTGGGGGATAACGTAGCGAAAGTTACGCTAATACCGCATACGATCTACGGATGAAAGCGGGGGACTCGCAAGAGCCTCGCGCGATTGGAGCGGCCGATATCAGATTAGGTAGTTGGTGGGGTAAAGGCTCACCAAGCCAACGATCTGTAGCTGGTCTGAGAGGACGACCAGCCACACTGGAACTGAGACACGGTCCAGACTCCTACGGGAGGCAGCAGTGGGGAATTTTGGACAATGGACGCAAGTCTGATCCAGCCATTCCGCGTGCAGGATGAAGGCCCTCGGGTTGTAAACTGCTTTTGTACGGAACGAAAAGGTCTCTCTTAATACGAGGGGCTCATGACGGTACCGTAAGAATAAGCACCGGCTAACTACGTGCCAGCAGCCGCGGTAATACGTAGGGTGCAAGCGTTAATCGGAATTACTGGGCGTAAAGCGTGCGCAGGCGGTTATATAAGACAGATGTGAAATCCCCGGGCTCAACCTGGGAACTGCATTTGTGACTGTATAGCTAGAGTACGGTAGAGGGGGATGGAATTCCGCGTGTAGCAGTGAAATGCGTAGATATGCGGAGGAACACCGATGGCGAAGGCAATCCCCTGGACCTGTACTGACGCTCATGCACGAAAGCGTGGGGAGCAAACAGGATTAGATACCCTGGTAGTCCACGCCCTAAACGATGTCAACTGGTTGTTGGGTCTTCACTGACTCAGTAACGAAGCTAACGCGTGAAGTTGACCGCCTGGGGAGTACGGCCGCAAGGTTGAAACTCAAAGGAATTGACGGGGACCCGCACAAGCGGTGGATGATGTGGTTTAATTCGATGCAACGCGAAAAACCTTACCCACCTTTGACATGTACGGAAGTCGCTAGAGATAGCTTCGTGCTCGAAAGAGAGCCGTAACACAGGTGCTGCATGGCTGTCGTCAGCTCGTGTCGTGAGATGTTGGGTTAAGTCCCGCAACGAGCGCAACCCTTGTCATTAGTTGCTACATTCAGTTGGGCACTCTAATGAGACTGCCGGTGACAAACCGGAGGAAGGTGGGGATGACGTCAAGTCCTCATGGCCCTTATAGGTGGGGCTACACACGTCATACAATGGCTGGTACAAAGGGTTGCCAACCCGCGAGGGGGAGCTAATCCCATAAAACCAGTCGTAGTCCGGATCGCAGTCTGCAACTCGACTGCGTGAAGTCGGAATCGCTAGTAATCGTGGATCAGAATGTCACGGTGAATACGTTCCCGGGTCTTGTACACACCGCCCGTCACACCATGGGAGCGGGTCTCGCCAGAAGTAGTTAGCCTAACCGCAAGGAGGGCGATTACCACGGCGGGGTTCGTGACTGGGGTGAAGTCGTAACAAGGTAGCCGTATCGGAAGGTGCGGCTGGATCACCTCCTTTCTGGAAACTGCAATCTAAATTGAACGCTCACACTTATCGGTTGTTGGAAGGTTGTCGCTGACGACTGTTTGCAGTCATTGGTGACCGGCTTGGGTCTGTAGCTCAGTTGGTTAGAGCACTGTGTTGATAACGCAGGGGTCGTTGGTTCGAGACCAACCAGACCCACCAATCCTTCTGAAGACAGGCGCTGAAAGGTGCCAAGGGTAAGACAACGGGGGATTAGCTCAGCTGGGAGAGCACCTGCTTTGCAAGCAGGGGGTCGTCGGTTCGATCCCGTCATCCTCCACCAATATCTGGATAGAACTTATCAAATGTTTTGATCTCATTCAAAACAAAAGAGGCTTTGCTTGTTTGTGCAAAAGGCTTTTTTTGTGTTGATTGATATTGATCGATTAACAAGTGTCGCAAGACACACGGCTGTTCTTTAAAAATTCATAGAGTCGAATCAGAGTTGCCAGGGGAAACCGCACATTCGTAAAGGTTTAGTGCGGACCGTGCCCCTGGTGACAATTTTTTGATTGCGTCAAAACGAATATTCAAACGACGTTTGAAATTCAAGTAAAGACGAATTGTTCTTTTGATATTGGATGGAAACATCCTGTGTTGAGGAATTATTCATTTACGGCATAACGCGTCAGGTGAAAGACCTGACAGACATTCCTTGAAAATAACGATGAGATCTCGCAAGAGAGTTCAAAGTTATAGGGTCAAGTGAATAAGAGCATGTGGTGGATGCCTTGGCAATGATAGGCGACGAAAGACGTGAAAGCCTGCGATAAGCTTCGGGGAGCTGGCAAATAAGCATTGATCCGGAGATTTCTGAATGGGGAAACCCACCCTTAGGGGTATCGCATGATGAATACATAGTCATGCGAGGCGAACCGGGTGAACTGAAACATCTCAGTAGCTCGAGGAAAAGACATCAACCGAGATTCCGAAAGTAGTGGCGAGCGAAATCGGAAGAGCCTGTTAGTGATAGCACAACTGTTAGCAAAGCGGCATGGAAAGGCCGGCCATAGTGGGTGATAGCCCCGTATGCGAAAACAGATGTGTGGTACTGAGCTAACGACAAGTAGGGCGGGACACGAGAAATCCTGTCTGAATATGGGGGGACCATCCTCCAAGGCTAAATACTCATCATTGACCGATAGTGAACAAGTACCGTGAGGGAAAGGCGAAAAGAACCCCGGGAGGGGAGTGAAATAGATCCTGAAACCGCATGCTTACAAAAAGTAGGAGCCTCGAAAGGGGTGACTGCGTACCTTTTGTATAATGGGTCAGCGACTTACATTCAGTGGCAAGGTTAACCGAATAGGGAAGCCGTAGAGAAATCGAGTCCGAATAGGGCGATCAGTCGCTGGGTGTAGACCCGAAACCAAGTGATCTATCCATGGGCAGGATGAAGGTGCCGTAACAGGTACTGGAGGTCCGAACCGACTAATGTTGCAAAATTAGCGGATGACCTGTGGATAGGGGTGAAAGGCTAAACAAACTTGGAAATAGCTGGTTCTCTCCGAAAACTATTTAGGTAGTGCCTCAAGTATTACCATCGGGGGTAGAGCACTGTTTTGGCTAGGGGGTCATGGCGACTTACCAAACCAAGGCAAACTCCGAATACCGATGAGTACAGCTTGGGAGACAGAGCACCGGGTGCTAACGTCCGGACTCAAGAGGGAAACAACCCAGACCGCCAGCTAAGGTCCCTAAAATTGGCTAAGTGGGAAACGAAGTGGGAAGGCTAAAACAGTCAGGATGTTGGCTTAGAAGCAGCCATCATTTAAAGAAAGCGTAATAGCTCACTGATCGAGTCGTCCTGCGCGGAAGATGTAACGGGGCTAAGCCAGTTACCGAAGCTGCGGATTTGCAATTTATTGCAAGTGGTAGGAGAGCGTTCTGTAGGCCTGTGAAGGTGGTGGTGTAAACCCTGCTGGAGGTATCAGAAGTGCGAATGCTGACATGAGTAGCGTTAAAGGGGGTGAAAAGCCCCCTCGCCGTAAGCGCAAGGTTTTCTACGCAACGTTCATCGGCGTAGAGTGAGTCGGCCCCTAAGGCGAGGCAGAGATGCGTAGCTGATGGGAAACAGGTCAATATTCCTGTACCGATTACAAGTGCGATGTGGGGACGGAGAAGGTTAGCTCAGCCAACTGTTGGATATGTTGGTTCAAGCCTGTAGTCATGCCTGGTAGGCAAATCCGCCGGGCTAAGATGAGGGGTGATAACGAGTGTGCTTGCACACGAAGTGAGTGATACCCTGCTTCCAGGAAAAGCCACTAAGCTTCAGCTTGTAATTGACCGTACCGCAAACCGACACTGGTGCGCGAGATGAGTATTCTAAGGCGCTTGAGAGAACTCAGGAGAAGGAACTCGGCAAATTGATACCGTAACTTCGGGAGAAGGTATGCCCCTAGTAGGTGAACTTGAACAAAGGGAGCCCAACGGGGTTGCAAAAAATCGGTGGCTGCGACTGTTTAATAAAAACACAGCACTCTGCAAACACGAAAGTGGACGTATAGGGTGTGACGCCTGCCCGGTGCTGGAAGATTAAATGATGGGGTGCAAGCTCTTGATTGAAGTCCCAGTAAACGGCGGCCGTAACTATAACGGTCCTAAGGTAGCGAAATTCCTTGTCGGGTAAGTTCCGACCTGCACGAATGGCGTAACGATGGCCACACTGTCTCCTCCTGAGACTCAGCGAAGTTGAAATGTTTGTGATGATGCAATCTCCCCGCGGAAAGACGGAAAGACCCCATGAACCTTTACTGTAGCTTTGTATTGGACTTTGAACAGATCTGTGTAGGATAGGTGGGAGGCTTTGAAGCCGGAACGCTAGTTTCGGTGGAGCCAACGTTGAAATACCACCCTGGTGTGTTTGAGGTTCTAACCTAGGTCCATTATCTGGATCGGGGACAGTGCATGGTAGGCAGTTTGACTGGGGCGGTCTCCTCCCAAAGCGTAACGGAGGAGTTCGAAGGTACGCTAGTTACGGTCGGACATCGTGATAATAGTGCAATGGCATAAGCGTGCTTAACTGCGAGACTGACAAGTCGAGCAGATACGAAAGTAGGACATAGTGATCCGGTGGTTCTGTATGGAAGGGCCATCGCTCAACGGATAAAAGGTACTCTGGGGATAACAGGCTGATACCGCCCAAGAGTTCATATCGACGGCGGTGTTTGGCACCTCGATGTC